>CANNCW010000001.1 GCA_947503345.1 uncultured Kangiella sp.
GCTACCAAAGCTTAAGGTGCCGCCACTGGTGGTCGAGTCGTTACTGGAAACGTCACCGCCCACGGCCGTGTCTTCCGACGTCGCATTGACATCGTCCATCGCCGTCACGTCGTTCACCGCGTTCACCGTAATGGTCACCGTCGCTGTCGCCGTATCGCCATCAACATCCGTTAAGGTGTATGTGAAAGTCTCGACGCCTGTAAAGTTTGCTGCCGGAGTATAAGTGTAAGTACCGTCAGCGTTTAGCACCACGCTGCCGCCATTGTCGGCATCACCGTTGTAACTGAAAGAGTTACCGCCATCTCCACTTAAAGTATCATTCGTTGAAACATCCCCACCCACCGCTGTATCTTCAGCAGTGCTGTTCACATCGTCCACTGCCACTGGAAGCTGGTTAACAGTTACAGCTTCATTTAAATCATCACCAACAGCAGTAGGATCTGGCTGATCACCCGTAGCGGCCGTTACTGTATTGGTTAGAGTGTTACCATCTTGGCCAGCGTCTACAGTGGCACTTAAAGTAAGAGTTACGCTTGCTGTATTAGCAAGGTTTCCAATTGTCCAAACACCTGTTCCTGAATTATAAGAAGTTCCAGCAGGCGCAGAGTGAGAATCATAGGTTAAGCCTGTAGGCAATGTATCAGTTAGGCTTACATTAGTGGCGTCAGAAACACCATTATTAGTAACTTGTATTTGGAAAGTAACAGTGTCACCTACATTAGGAGTGCTATCGGCACTGGACAGTGTTTTGACAGTTACAAGGTCTGCATGAATAAAACTATTAGTAAAAGTACAGGTAGCATTTTCGCCAACAACCAGCGTTAAGCCATCACTGGGATCTGTATCAGCTGCACCAGTACAGACAAGACTTGTTTGTGTATAACCAGCAGGACCACCTGATTCTGATAAAGTATAAGTTCCTGGTGGCACAAAAGCAGAAGTTATAGAAGCATCGCCTTCTACACCTGAGTCACTGAATACACCTGAAAATGCTAAAGTCCACTGGTCGTCTGTAGCAGTTCCGCCTCCGGTATTAACAACGGTTTTCAATAAAGTAATAGTTGGAGCAGCCAAGGCATTAACATCACTGGCACATGCTAATTCTGGGTCATCTGCATTATCGGTAGTATAGTCAGTTCCAGCCACACAAGCTGCTGAGCCATCGGTATTATTAGCTAATTGAGGGTCAGTGACACCAGTAGGAAGTGTCACAGTCACTTTATTGGTTACATTAGCGGGATAGTCCGCCGCCATAACTGCGTTTGTAGTAAATGTAAGTAAAGTGGCAATTAAAAGATTTTTCAAGCCGATAATTTTTGTATTCATAATCACTTTAAACCAGTAGGTGATAATTAAATTTTATTGTAGTCAATCGTTATCCATTCAATTATGTATTCTTTAATGTTTACTAACGCCAAGTTACGTCAGATACACTTCCCCACGAATACAACTACTAATTAGTACTTTGCAGTATATTTCAAATTAACTTATTTACCATATGTTATTGAAATAATTATTAAAATGTAAAATAAGTCAAATTTGCATTGCAGAGCATAATATCTTACTTTTCAATAAGTTACAAAAATATGAGAACTTGCTCACATTTTTCGATTTTACATTTTAAATTTTCCTTATCACAAAACATGTAAATAATGGAATGAATTTAGTGACAAAATGCGTCAATTTAGCTGTAA
Source organism: uncultured Kangiella sp. (assembly GCA_947503345.1). GTDB lineage: Bacteria > Pseudomonadota > Gammaproteobacteria > Enterobacterales > Kangiellaceae > Kangiella. The sequence goes on from CANNCW010000001.1 coordinate 1,695, forward strand.
CTTATTGATTTTAGTCAATTTGGGACTTATGAGAATTGATTTAATGAATATATTTACGGTGTAATTGTAAAATTGGTCGGAATGAGAGGATTTGAACCTCCGACCCCTTGCACCCCATGCAAGTGCGCTACCAAGCTGCGCTACATTCCGATTTTTAGATAAACTGAATAGTTTCTATGTGCCATTAAAAATGCGGTGCCAATGGTACCGCATGATTATAGTTTTGCAATGCTTAATTGCCGAATTGTTTTTTAAGCGACTAATAGCTCTTTGATTTTTTCTAACTCTTCAATCAAATCATCAATTTGTGCTTTTGATGGTCCAGTAGCAAGTTCTTGCTCTTCGCCTTCTAATAAGCATTGTCTAGCGCCACCAATGGTGTAACCATTTTCATAAAGCAATGAACGGATTTGACGGACTACCAATACATCATCGCGCTGATAATAACGGCGATTTCCTCGTCTTACTGGATCCAGTTGTTCGAATTCTTGTTCCCAATAGCGCAAAACATGAGGTTTTACAGCACATAGTTCACTAACTTCACCAATGGTAAAGTAGCGTTTCGCCGGGATCGGCGGTAATTCGTTATTATTGGTCGGTTCCAACATAATCTGTTACTTTCCCTCTTAATTTTTGTCCAGGCTTAAAAGTCACGACGCGCCGAGCACTGATCGCTACTTCTTCACCAGTCTTGGGGTTACGACCAGGACGAGAAGCTTTGTCACGAAGCTCAAAATTCCCAAACCCAGAAAGTTTTACATTATAACCATCTTCTAAAGCGTCTCGAATTTCTTCAAAGAAACCTTCCACAATTTCTTTTGACTCACGTTTATTAAGACCTAATTCCTCATATAAACGCTCTGCCATATCAGCTTTGGTCAATGCCATATATTTGTCCTCTATACTGCTAAAACTGTCAAAGTACCCATTAGGCACGTAATGTTGCAGAAAAACTTTGTCCTAACCCTTGGATTAATTGTTCCATGACTTTATTAATCTCAGCTTCTTCCAAAGTTTTATTTGGATGCTGTAAAGTCATAGCTAAAGCAACACTTTTCTTGCCAGTTTCAAGATGTTCTCCCTTGTATATATCAAAAATACGGGCATCTGTCACCAAACCATCAGCATTTTTTACAATAAAATCAATCAATTCCGAACCTTTTACCGAATCATCCACAACTACAGCTAAGTCTCTTCGAATTGATGGGAATTTGGATAAGCTCTTAAATTTCGGTAATTGGCGCTGAGAAATAGCCTCTAAATCCAACTGAAAAACATAAGATTCAAGCTCTAAGCCTAAATCTTGCTGCAAAGCAGGGTGTAGCTTTCCAATATAACCAATCTCATTACCATTCGAATAAACTGCTGCCGATTGACCAGGATGCAAGACTTCTTTAGCCGTAACGTCAAACTGGTATTTAAGGTTGGTTAAATCCAATAATGACTCCAAATCACCTTTCAAGTCATAAAAGTCGACTTTCTCACCATCTTCATTCCATTGTTCTTCTAAACGAGAACCCGCAATTAACCCTGCAATGGTTGGAATTTGTTTTAGATCATCGCCTGTATTATCAAAACGCAAACCTAACTCAAAAAAGCGAACACGAGTTTGTTGGCGGTTCATGTTAAATTTAGCTGCTTGAACCAAACCTGCTAACAAGTTAGTGCGCATCACGCCTAGCTCGCTTGAAATAGGATTCATCAAAGGTAACGGTTCTTCACCAGGTTGCAATTTCTTTTGTAGCTCAGGTTCAACAAAAGAATAAGTAATGGCTTCTTGATAACCTCGATCCACCAATACTTCACGCATCTGTTTTTTCCAAACACGATCTTCTGGCTGACGATACATAGTCATTTCTGCAATCGGCTTACGCATTGGTAAATTGTTATAACCGTAAACGCGAACCAACTCTTCGATTAATGATTCTTCATTATCAATATCGAAACGGAAAGATGGAACTAACACATCCCAACCTTCATTATTTTCAGTAAGCTTTAAGCCCAAGCGAGTTAAAATATCTTCTACTTGCGAATCTTCAAAGGCAAAACCCACTAAACGTTCAATACGTGAACGGCGCAAAACTAAATTACGTTTTGTTGGCAAATGTTCGTTATTAACAGCTTCGATAATTTCGCCAGCTTCACCACCAACAATTTCTAATAACAATTCAGTCGCGCGCTCCATTGCAGTACGTTGTAATTCAAAATCAACCCCCCGCTCATAACGATGTGATGCATCTGTGTGCAAACCGTATTGACGAGCGCGTCCAGCAATAGCTACTTGATCAAAGTAAGCTGATTCTAAAAACACATCTTTAGTTTTTGCATTAATACCAGAAAATTCGCCACCCATTACACCAGCAATCGCCAATGGTTTTTTATGGTCTGCAATCATTAAAGTATTATCCGAAAGTTCAACTTCCTGACCATCTAACAAAGTTAATTTTTCACCTTGCTTTGCCATGCGCACATCAATACCGCCATCGATATTATCTAAATCGAAAGCGTGCATTGGATGGCCAAGCTCTAATAATACATAGTTAGTAATATCTACAACGGGATCGATAGAACGAACACCAGAACGTTCAATTTTTCTTACCATCCACTCAGGTGTTTTCGCAGAAGGGTTAATACCTTTAATCACTCGACCTAAATAACGAGGACAAGCATTAGGAGCAGAAAGCTCGATCGGTAAAACATCTGATATACTAGCTTTAATCGACTTTGGTGTAACTTCGTTAACTTCTGATTGAGTTAATACTCCAACTTCTCGTGCAATACCACAAATACCTAAACAATCACCGCGATTGGGCGTTAAATCAACTTCGATTTCGGTATCATTTAATTGCATAAACTCAACAAAATCTTGTCCTAATGGCGCGTCTAAATTTAGCTCCATAATACCATCATGGTCTTCACCAAGGTTTAATTCTTTGGTTGAACACAACATGCCGTATGATTCAACGCCACGAAGTTTTGCTTTCTTGATTTTGAAGTCACCAGGCAGTACCGCACCGATCATTGCAACTGCAACTTTAATCCCTTTCCTGGCGTTTGGCGCGCCGCAAATTATTTGCAAATCGCTTTCAGATTTATCACCAACGTTTACCGTACAAACGCGTAACTTGTCAGCATCAGGATGTTGTTCTGCTTCAATAATTTCGCCAACAACGATACCAGTAAAGTTGTTACCTAAAAAATCAAATGCATCAACTTCTAAGCCAGCCATTGTTAACTTTTCTACTAACTCTTCAGTAGAAATATTTGGATTAACCCATTCTCTTAACCAATTTTCACTAAATTTCATTTTGGTAAATCCTTAATTGAATTGCTTTAAAAAGTTAATATCATTTTCGAAAAACATACGAAGATCGTTTACGCCATAACGCAACATGGTCAAACGCTCAACACCCATTCCAAAGGCAAAACCAGTGTATTTTTCACTATCAATACCAACCGCTTTTAATACGTTTGGATGAACCATGCCGCAACCTAAAACTTCTAACCAACCAGTTTTAGAACAAACGCGACAACCTTCACCACCACAGCTTACACATTCAACATCAACCTCTGCAGATGGCTCGGTAAATGGGAAGTAAGACGGACGGAAACGTGTCTTAACATCTTTCTCGAAGAATTGTTTTAAGAACTCATCCAAAATACCTTTCAGATCGATAAAGGTTGTACTTTCATCAACTAACAAACCCTCAACCTGATGGAACATTGGAGTATGAGTTAGATCTGAATCACAACGATAAACACGACCTGGTGCAATAATTCTTAACGGTGGCTTTTGCTCTTCCATCACACGGATTTGCACTGGCGAAGTGTGAGTTCTTAATAGCCTTTCAGAGTCGATATAGAAAGTATCGTGCATCGCTCTTGCTGGATGATGGTCCGGAATATTAAGCGCTGTGAAGTTATGGAAATCATCTTCAATTTCAGGGCCTTCTGAAACTTCAAAACCCATTTGAGAAAAGTAGCTTTCAATACGCTCCAAAGTACGATTTACAGGATGCACACCACCACGAGATACATTACGTCCCGCCAAAGTAACATCAATCGTCTCACTCGCTAATTTAGCGGCAATCTTAGCGTCTTTTAATTCTTTTTGCTTGGCTTCGATTATCTTAAATACGGCTTGTTTTGCTTGGTTAACTTTTGCCCCAAACTTAGGTTTTTCTTCAGGCGGTAACTTTGCCATTTGCTGCATTTGTGCAGTGATTAAACCCTTTTTACCAACAAATCGAGCTTTTACCTGATCCAATTCAGGTAACTTCTCAATTGCTCCAATTTCTTGTTTTGCTTGCTCAATAATCGCTTCTAAGCTTGTTTCTTGATCGGCCATGCTATTCTCTGTGATTAATACTTCTTAATAGATTATAAAACTCATTCTTTCTGCAAATAAAAAAGGAAGGACATCACTGCCCTTCCTTTTTATAAGAACCTAAATTTAAGTTGTAAAAACTAAATTAGGATTAAGCTTCTAGGGCAGATTTTGCTTGTTCTGCAAAAGCAGCAAAAGCCACTTTATCAAACACTGCCAACTCAGCTAGCATTTTACGGTCAACTTCAATATTTGATTTTTTTAAACCATTGATGAACTTGCTGTAAGACAAACCATTTACACGCGCTTCAGCGTTAATACGAGCAATCCATAAAGCACGGAATTGACGTTTACGTTGACGGCGGTCACGGTATGCATATTGACCAGCTTTAATTACAGCTTGCTTCGCTACGCGGTATACACGAGAACGTGCACCGTAATAACCTTTAGCTTGCTTTAATACTTTTTTGTGACGAGCGTGTGCAGTCACACCACGTTTTACTCTAGGCATCTTCTAAATCCTCTATTAACCGTTAGGAAGCATACGATCGATTTGCTTAGTATCCACAGCATCTACTAGCTTGCCGTGGCGCAAATGACGCTTACGCTTAGTGGATTTCTTGGTCAAAATATGACGCAAGTGTGCTTGTTTGTGCTTGTAACGGCCTGAAGCTGTTTTTTTGAAACGCTTCTTAGCACCGCTATCAGTTTTCATTTTTGGCATAGTTAAATACTCGCATTAGTTACCCGCTATGGCCATTGCTTAAATCAATTGATTTTCAATCGTTAAAAGCCATAACTAGTTACAAAAACGGATGTTCCGGTTACAACACCTTCTCACCCAACCTATATCAAGAATAATAGCTGGAAACTTAATTCTCCTTTTTAGCGTTGCGAGCGAATTGATTAGTAGGCAAATGGTGTGAAAAATCGCGATTTTGTAAATACAAATGAGCTATTTTTCGCGCCATTTAACGCCCTAATCAAGAGCGCAGTAGCTAAAAAACTATTTCTTCTTCTTGGGACCTATCATCATCGTCATCTGACGACCTTCCATAGACGGACGACTCTCAACAGTACCGTATTCTTCCAGGTCTTTTTCGACACGCTTCAATAACTCCATTCCGAGCTCTTGGTGCGCCATCTCACGACCACGGAAGCGAACTGTGATTTTCGCCTTGTCCCCGTCTTCTAGGAAACGTATCAGGTTGCGTAGTTTTACCTGATAATCCCCTATATCAGTTCCTGGACGGAACTTGATCTCTTTTACCTGGGTTACTTTTTGTTTCTTTTTAGCTGCAGCTTTCGCTTTCTTCTGCTCAAAAAGATACTTACCAAAATCCATGACCTTACAGACTGGTGGTTCAGCTTCTGGAGATATTTCCACTAAGTCTAAACTTGATTTTCTGGCTGATTGCAAAGCTTCATCTAATGAAACTACGCCAACATTTTCACCTGTGGCATCAATCAAACGTACTTCCCGTGCTGTAATTGCATCATTTATGCGCTGTCTATTCTTAAAGCCACCGCGCTTGTCATGTTTTCTAATGGTATTAACCCTCTGTAATAAATTCTAAACTTTGCTTACGTCCGCTGATAAGGATGCTATTTGCGCCCTTTTGCGGCCACCGCCTTCTCAAGCAGTTCTGCAAAGGCTTCAATGCTCATGCTTCCAAGGTCTTCACCCTCTCGAGTTCGTACCGCAACATGACCATTTTCGACTTCTCGATCACCCACGACCAAGAGATATGGCACACGTGCCAAAGTCTGACCGCGAATTTTAAAGCCGATCTTCTCATTTCTCAAGTCTAAATTGACTCTAAAGCCTTTATTTTTCAAAGTTTCTGCTGTTTTTTCACAAAAATCGGCCTGTTTGTCCGTAATGTTCATAATTACGGCCTGAGTTGGTGCCAACCAAGCAGGGAATTTGCCCTCATATTCCTCAATCAAAATACCGATAAATCGCTCTAATGATCCCAAAATGGCACGGTGTAACATCACCGGAACTTCTTTATCGCCATTTTCAGAGACATACTCGGCGCCAAGACGTCCCGGCATTGAGAAATCAACTTGCATAGTGCCACATTGCCAGTGACGACCTAGGCAATCTTTTAAAGTAAACTCGATTTTAGGACCATAGAAAGCGCCTTCACCTGGCAAATACTCAAATTCTATATTGCTAGCTTTTAAAGATTCCGCTAAAGCAGCTTCTGCTTTATCCCAAACTTCATCCGAACCTACACGTTTTTCTGGACGAGTTGAAAGTTTCACTATAACGTCGGTGAAGCCAAAGTCCGCATAAACGTCATAAAGTAACTCGATAAATTTCGATACTTCTTCTTGAACTTGCGATTCTGTACAGAAGATATGAGCATCATCTTGTACGAAATTACGCAAACGCATAATGCCGTGTAGCGCGCCCGAAGGTTCGTTACGGTGACAAGAACCAAATTCCGCCATACGCAATGGCAAGTCACGATAAGATTTTAGGCCTACGTTGAAAATCTGAACGTGACATGGGCAGTTCATTGGCTTAATCGCATAGTCGCGTTGATCCGATTCAAGGGTAAACATATCATCGCCAAACTTATCCCAGTGGCCTGATTTTTCCCACAAGGTACGATCCACAAGTTGTGGAGTTTTCACTTCTTGATAATCGTGGGCTTTTAAGCGATCACGAATATACTGCTCAAGCGTTTTATAAATACTCCAACCCTTGTCGTGCCAGAAAATCATACCTGGCGCTTCTTCTTGGATATGGAATAAATCCTGAGCTTTACCAATTTTACGATGGTCACGCTTTTCCGCTTCTTCTAAACGGTGCAAATAATCCTTAAGATCTTGCTTATTCGTCCAAGCAGTACCGTAAATACGCGACAACATGGCATTGTTGGAATCACCACGCCAGTAAGCACCGGCAACTTTCATTAATTTGAAAGCTTTTAATTTAGTGGTTGATGGAACGTGCGGACCACGGCATAAATCAATAAAATCTCCTTGACGATAAAGAGACAGCTCTTCGCTCGCAGGAATATCTTCAATAATTTCCGCTTTGTATTCTTCACCCATTTCACGGAAGAATTTAACCGCTTCGTCACGGCCCATTACCGAGCGTTCAACCTTAATGTTTTCTTTGACGATCTTATTCATTTCTTTTTCGATCGCTTTTAGATCTTCTTCGGTAAATGGCTGCTCAGTAGCAAAGTCGTAATAGAAGCCATCATCAATCACAGGACCAATGGTTACCTGAACATCTTTATGCAAACGCTGAACCGCCTGTGCCAATAAATGCGCGGTAGAATGGCGGATCACTTCTAAACCGTCTTCATCGCGATCGGTAATAATGGCAAGGTTCGAATCCTTATCCATAACAAAACTGGTATCCACCATTTCGCCATCTACTCGTCCTGCTAAAGCGGCTTTAGCTAAGCCTGGACTAATATTATGGGCTACGTCGTAAACCGACACCGATTCATCAAACTCACGTTTGCTACCATCAGGTAATGTAATAACTGGCATTGTTGTTCTCTCTTTGTTTGCAATAGGTCCCTACCAACGGCCTATATAAAGTTTCGATTATGATTGCCAAAGGTGCTGACTAAGAATGCCGCCCCTTCTTGAGCAATAGATAAGCTAATTCTAAAGGATCTAGCGCTAGACTCAAGGGTTAATTTTGGTAATATGAGTCAATAATTTAAAGGAGCTTCATTTGTATTGGTTAATAACACTTTTTCATATAATCATAGGTCTAGTTCTTGCCTTGATTTCCTTTTCAACAGGCCATACTCCTAACTGTCCACTTTTTCATGTGTATTGTGAAGGCGCCTATGTAATGACAGGGTTATCGGCATTGTTTGCTGCACTTTCATTAGTTTTTCTTTATTTAGGAATAAAAAGGATATTAAAGTCATATAATTTAAATAAAGATGAAGATATAACGTTAAAGCATTATGTTTCTAATGATAATATTGAATGATATTTCGATCTTAACTTTTTGACCTAAATTTATGGATAATTCAAAAATAGAAAAGTACGAATATTTGCTAGAGCTAGAGGAGTCTAAAGCAATTCAAACTCTATTAAATTTAGTAAAACAAGGAGATATGGATGCTGCATATGTACTGGGTATTGAATATTACGATGGCGATTATACTGATGTAAATAGAGAGCAATCTTTTTATTTCTTAGAATTGGCATATAAAGCTGGGCATTTAAGAGCCACTCATGACTTCGGTTGTTTTATTTATTATGGCTTTGGCTTTCCTGATAATATCCAAAATACAGAAAAAGCACGTTCTATAATCACAAAATCTGCCAACAAAGGTTACGAGCCTTCCATTAAATTTTTAGAGTCTATGTACTAATCATACTAACAAGCAGGAATAATTATGGGCACAAACATAGCAGTAATCCTATCAGGTTGCGGTTTCCAAGATGGTGCCGAAATTCAAGAGTCGGTCATGACTCTATTAGCTTTAGATCAACAAGGCGCTGATTATCAATGCTTTGCGCCTGATGTAGAGCAATTTAAAGTGCAAAACCACTTAACTGGCGAGCAGGTTTCAGAAAGTCGTAATGTGTTAGTGGAATCAGCTCGAATTGCCCGTGGAGAGATCAAGCCATTATCAGAGTTCAGTGTGGATAATTTTGATGCTTTGATCATGCCCGGTGGTTTTGGCGCAGCGCTAAACTTATCAAGTTTTGCCATTGATGGCCCTGCTTGCACCATTGACTCTGAAGTTGAAAAGGCGGTTCTTGCGACTCATGAAGCGAAAAAGCCTATTGGTGCTTTATGTATCGCACCAGTAATTTTGGCAAAGTTAATCCCTAATGTAAATCTAACCATTGGCGATGATTCAGGCGTTAGAGAAGCAGTGGAATCTTTAGGAGCCAATCACTCCAATACCACTCATGGAGAAGTAGTGGTAGATCCTGCTAATAAAGTGATTTCTACGCCTTGTTATATGCTCGATGCTAAGGTTTCGGATATTTATAAAGGGGCTGATGCGCTTGTTCGTGAAGTGCTGACCTTGGCTTAATGTGCCCAATTTTTTTTATTGTTCGTAATTGACCTTGCCAATATTCTCATTTGCACTATAAGGGATTTGGTTTGATCACATGAGAATGACGAGACGGCTGATGCTCTTTTTCAACTTCAATAAAAAACCGCGGCAAATACCGCGGTTTTTATTTATCTAATCCAGCTTTAATTTATTTCTTTCTTACGCCTTCAACAGAAATAGTTAACTCAACTTCAGCAGTTGCTGGGCCAAGCTTTTTCGTTAGGTCTAAACCGAACTCTGCAGGTTTGATGGTTGCTTTTCCTTCAAAACCATGGCGATAGCCACCCCATGGATCTTTACCACCACCGATATTAGTTACCGCCACTTCGATTGGCATGGTTTTACCAAAGAAAGTTAGCTCACCTTTCATAAGGCCACCATCTTCATTTTCTTCATAACTGGTGCTTTTGAAAGATGCGCTGCTATGCTTATCTACATCTAAGAAATCATTGGATCGGATGTGTTTATCGCGATTAGCATGATTTGAATCTAAACTAGTCATATCCACCGTCATTTCAATTGAACTTGCAGACGGGTTAGCAGCGTCATACTCAAAGCTACCTGAGAAGCTTTTGAAGTTGCCGTATAACCAGCTATAACCCAAATGTTTAACTCGAAACTGTACGAATGCATGAGCACCCATGGTATTGTCATCGATCTTATAAGTGTCTGCTTTTGCCACTTCGGCATTCATCGAAGTCGCTACCAAAGCGCTTGTTGCCAATCCTAATAATAACTTTTTCATTGTCATTCCTCTTACTAAAATTATTCATCACCTTTGGTCTGACCGATCATACGGCGAATCGTTTCATCTTTATCGATAAAGTGATGCTTTAATGCACCTAAAATATGCAATAACACCAAACCAATCAAGCTATAAGCGCCCCATTTGTGAACCGCTCCAGCGATATCTTGATTATCATCAAACTCCCATAAAGCAGGAACTTCAAACCAATCAAAAACACTTATGGCTTCACCATCGGCAGTAGCAATCAAATAACCACTGACGAATAACAAAAAAAGTCCCAAATATAAGATGTTATGAGTGATTTTTGCGACTAGCTTTTCCCAAGAAGCGTGACTGGCTAACGGGACTACTTTAGGGCGTTTAATCTTTATAATTAATCGCACCACTGTTGCCATAATTAATAAAATGCCTATGCTTTTATGCCAATGGGGAGCGGTTTGATACCATTCATTGTAGTAATCAAGCTCAACCATCCACCAACCCACAGCAAAGAGCCCAATCACGGTGATTGCGCTAAGCCAATGAAGGAGTTTTTGCGTTAGTGAATAGCTTGCCATTGTTATAAGTCCTTAAAAGTATTAAAGAATTATAACAAAGAGACTGAATTTTACTTAGATGGAGTTTGTAAAAAAAACGTAAATCAGCCAGCTTTGCCAAAATACTCAAGGAAACCTTTAGAGTTAAGATAACCGCGTAAGCCCAATAAATAGAAAGCTAACACAAAAGAACCTAAGCATTTAAAGAAGCCAACTAAGGTAAAAAGATCGGCCAGCGACGCCACGAAAAACAATGCCACCAATAAAGCCATTACATAAATAATAGCTCTGAGCATGTTCCAAAATTTATGACCTTTATACATCATTACCATTTGGCAAAAGAACAAACCACCAATGACTGCCGCGCTTAAATAAGCCAGAAAGTACTCAGACTGCCAATTCATATAGATTTGAAAGCCCAACATAAATAAAGCAATCATAATGACGGAATTAATGGTTAAAACAGTTTTTACACTCTGTGGCATTTTTGTCTTCTCTATCTATTATTTATTATGTCTATCTTCTAACAATTCGATTTTATAACCATCGGGATCTTCCACGAAAGCCAATATTGTCGAGCCATGTTTCATTGGACCTGGCTCACGGGTGATTTTTCCACCAGCGGCACGGATCTTATCACAAGCTTCATAGACATCATTAACCGCAATGGCTAAATGGCCAAAGCCATTGCCTAAATCGTATTCTTTAGTATCCCAGTTATGGGTTAACTCTAAAACCGTCGAGTCCTTTTCTTCACCGTACCCCACAAAAGCCAAGGTAAAACGCCCTGATTCATAATCGTGCTTACGGATCAGTTTCATTCCTAAAACGTCAGTGTAAAAACCAATAGACTTGTCCAAATCTCCAACGCGGATCATGGTATGTAGCATTCTCATGGGCTTACCTTAAAACTAGTTACTAAATGTTTGCGAGTTGCGTATAATAGCCCGCCAATCGAGATTATAAAACTCTTTTCAGGTTGCTTTGTAATATCGCACTCTGAGCAGATAGCAGACGGTCTAAATTTTTATGGATACAATTACCATTACCCAGCCAGACGATTGGCATATTCACTTACGCTCAGGCGCAGCACTGCAACATACGGTGCAAGATGCGGCGCGCCAGTTTGCACGTACTATCGTTATGCCAAATTTAGTACCGCCTGTGACTAACGTAGAAATGGCGGAAGATTATTACAAATCGATCAAACGCTATACACCATCTGAGATTTCGCTTGAGCCTTTAATGGTTTTATATCTTACTGACAATACGTCGGTTAAAGATATTGAAGAAGCGGTAGCGGCGGATTTTGTCTATGCTTGTAAATTGTATCCAGCAGGCGCTACCACCAATTCCGACTCTGGCCTAACCAATATTGAAAATGCATACCCTGTGTTTGAAAAGATGGCGGAGCTTGGTTTGCCATTATTAGTGCATGGTGAAGTCACTGACTCTCATATCGATATTTTCGATCGCGAAGAAAAGTTTATCGATACGATCTTAAAGCCACTTTTAGAGAAATTTCCAAATTTAAAATTAGTGCTTGAGCATATTACTACTAAGCAAGCTGTGGATTTTGTAAATAGCCAAGGCGATAACGTAGCGGCGACTATTACTGCACACCATTTATTGCACAATCGTAACGATATGTTAGTGGGCGGCATTCGTCCGCATTTGTACTGCTTACCAATTTTAAAGCGCTCTGAGCATCAACAAGCTTTGATAGATGCAGCAACTTCTGGCTCAAAGAAATTTTTCTTAGGCACTGATAGCGCGCCTCATTCGCAAGATGCCAAAGAGTCATCATGCGGTTGTGCTGGAGCCTATACCGCCTACGCAGCAATGGAGCTGTATGCCGAAGCTTTTGAGAAAGCTAATGCACTGGATAAATTAGAAGCCTTTGCCAGTTTTAATGGCCCAGACTTTTATGGCCTGCCAAGAAACGAAGGCACCATTACTTTAGTCAAAGAACAATGGAAAATGCCTAAGAAATTAAACTTGGGTAATGAAGATTTGATCCCATTCCGCGCTGATGAAATGATCGAGTGGAAAATTAAAAGCTAATTAACGACTTTTTATAATTTTAACTGGCTTAGATAAAGCCTAAGGACAAGCTGTGGCATTTGAAATGAAAGATCGTTTTCGCGGTTTCTTCCCCGTAATTGTAGACGTAGAAACAGGCGGTTTTGAATCCTCAACCGATGCACTTTTAGAAATTGCCGCAGTTACCACTCGTTTCGATAAGCAAGGACGACTAGAAGTTGCTAACTCCTATCATTTCCATGTTGAGCCATTTGAAGGCGCCAACGTTGAACAAAAAGCTTTAGACTTTACTGGAATTGATATTAAAAACCCATTACGCGGCGCTGTCGACGAAAAGTGGGCCTTGCAAGAAATATTCAAAAGTTTACGCATCGAGCAAAAAGCATCAGGCTGTAATCGATGCGTATTAGTCGGTCATAACGCATGGTTTGATTTAAGCTTTGTCAACGCAGCTATTGAACGTAGCAAAATCAAACGCAGCCCATTCCACCCTTTTACAAGCTTTGATACTGCGTCGCTTTCCGCTTTAGTCTTAGGCCACACCGTTTTGGCCCAAGCTTGCGAGCTGGCGAATATTCCTTTTAGCCAAAAAGATGCTCATTCGGCATTATATGACGCCAAGAAAACGGCTGAACTGTTTTGCTATTTAGTGAATAACACCAAGAAGCTTTAATTAACCGAATTTAATTTAACTAGCTTTAGTTTCAAACCGCACTAAAGCTAATGCAATCCCCCGAAAAAATGATTATGCTAATCAAAAAACAGGGGGAAACATGAAACCGATTATCAAGCTTACCGCTTTAACGCTTAGCAGCCTTATCTGCTTTAATAGCTATGCCGACAATTCAAAAGAAGAATCCAAGCAACCAAATCCTGTCGCTATAGTCATTCATGGTGGCGCTGGCACTATCATTAAAAAGAACATGACGCCTGAGCTTGAAAAAGCTTATAAAACTGCACTTAAAGATGCTTTGGTTGCGGGATATCACGTTTTGATTAACCAAGGCTCCAGTACTGAAGCTATTAAAAAGTCCATCGTCATGATGGAGGACTCACCATTGTTTAACGCTGGCAAAGGCGCTGTATTCACTCATGAAGGCAAAAACTCACTTGATGCCTCCATTATGGTCGGCAATGACTTAACCGCTGGCGCAATTGCGGGTGTTGAAACCGTAAAAAACCCTATTCTATTGGCGGATAAGGTGCGTACTGACTCAGTTCATGTGATGATGTCGGGTAAAGGTGCCGAACAATTTGCTAAGTCGCAGGATTTAGAGTTTGTCGATCCAAAGTATTTCTTCACTCAGCGTCGATGGGATTCACTTCAAAATGCCCTTAAACATGAAAAAGAGCAAGCGTCCTACACGCCATTACTACCTACTGATGAAGCCAATAATTATAAATTCGGCACTGTTGGCGCAGTAGCATTAGATTCTAATGGTGTCATTGCAGCAGCAACCTCTACTGGCGGTATGACCAATAAACGCTACGGACGAATTGGTGATTCACCCATTATTGGTGCTGGCACTTATGCCAATCAAACTTGTGGTATTTCTGCAACAGGCCATGGCGAATACTTTATCCGTGCAGCTGTGACTTATGATATTTGTGCCTTAATGCAATATAAAGAAATGCCAATTTCTGAAGCTGCTGATCTGGTTATACACAACAAACTCAAAAAGATGGGTGGCGATGGTGGCGTTATTGGCTTAGATCATCAAGGTAATATCATGATGAGCTTCAATACTCATGGTATGTATCGAGCAAGCGTTGATACCGCAGGTAATGTAACCATTAAATTGTATAAAGATTAACTCTCGCAAAGGAGCAACTATGAAAGTCTATGGCGATATGGTTTCTGGAAACTGCTACAAGGTAGCGCTAACTTGCGCCCTTCTCGATATTGAACATGAATGGGTTGCGATGGATTTATTAAAAGGCGATGCCAGAACCGATGAATTTAAATCCAAAAACCCAGTGGCGAAAACACCTACCCTAGAATTAGATGATGGAAGTTGTTTATGGGAGTCCAACGCCATTATTAATTATCTAGCCGAAGGCTCGAAGCTGATGCCCTCCGACTCGTGGCACAAAGCTAAAGTCCAACAATGGCAATTCTTCGAACAATACAGCCATGAACCTTTTATCGCAGTAGCTCGCTTTATCAATAAATATTTAGGCTTACCTGAAGATCGAAAAGCTGAATACGAGTCCAAACAAGAAGGTGGTCATAAAGCCCTACAAATCATGGAGCAGCAACTAGAGAAAACACCCTACCTAACAGGTGAACAACTCACCACCGCCGATATCAGCCTTTATGCTTATACCCATGTTGCGCATGAAGGTGGCTTTGACTTATCGAATTATCAAGCAATTAATACTTGGATGAAGAGAATACAGCAACAGCCCAAATACATAGGGATGGAATAACCATGAATAAAATCGTTTTAATATTAACTATTGTAATTGCACTTCTGAGCCTAGCTGCTGGTATAGCAAAAGTTATGCAAGTACCTCAAGAAATAGAATTCTTAACAGGGCAAGGACTAAGCCTAAATATGATAATAATTTTTGGCGTGGTTCAAATTCTGGGTGGGATCTTGTTATTAGTTCTCAAAACAAAGTTGATTGGAGCTATTGTTTCTTTAATAGCCTTTGCGGCTTCTGCAATATTAGTTTTTATCTCGGGCAATACTATCTTTGGCTTGGTTTCCATGATTCCTGTGGCGATATTAATCTTCATTGTCTATAAATCTCTCGGCAATAAAAAAGCCGCAAATTAATGCGGCTTTTTTATTCCTAATAACGCAGGAAAATTGCTCATGGTCGAGGCGCGGAAATTATTTTCAACGGAGGCGACCTTTAAGGTCGTCGAGTATGAAAATCAATTGCGCAACGAAGAGATTGAGTAATTTAACTAGTTATTTATAAGTTGTCGGCTTCTTCAGACAAGTACTTAGCAACACCGTCTGGGCTCGCGTCCATACCTTTATCACCTTGATTCCAACCCGCTGGGCAAACTTCGCCGTGCTCTTCGTGGAATTGTAGTGCGTCAACCATACGTAACATTTCGTCTACGTTACGGCCTAATGGTAAGTCGTTTACTACTTGGTGACGTACAACGCCTTCTTTGTCGATTAAGAAAGAACCACGGAAAGCTACGCCTTCTACTGGGTGCTCAACGTCGTATGCTTGGCAAATTTCGTGCTTCATGTCTGCTACTAGTGTGTAACCTACTTGGCCGATACCGCCATTGTTTACGTCTGTGTTTCTCCACGCGTTGTGTGAGAAATGTGAATCGATAGATACACCAATTACTTCTACGCCACGCTTAGTGAATTCGCTTAAACGCTTGTCGAAAGCGATTAATTCAGAAGGACATACGAATGTGAAATCTAGTGGGTAGAAGAAAACTACGGTTTCTTTACCTTTAGTTGCTTCTGCAAAGTTAAAGTTATCAACGATCTCGCCATTACCTAAAACGGCTGGAGCTGTGAAATCTGGTGCTTTACGGCTTACTAATACGCCCATGATAATCCTCCAATGGATTGATTTATGGTTTATGTTTTTCAACATGGTTAAATTTTAAAGGAGAATTATAACGCCCTAATTTGGGAAAAGCTTTCTATTTTTGACTAAGTTTCCAAGTCCCTATGGTATTAATAGAGATAATCTATTACGAATATATGATTCCTATTTTATGCTTAATTAGCACGCTATTGACAATCATTCTCATTTGCATATAATTCGCATTATCAAGTGTAAACAGTTTCAAATCCTTATTTATGTACGTTTGTTTATGTAAAGCCATTACCGATTCACAGATCCGTAGCGCTGCTGAAAACGGTTGCAAAACCATGCGCTGTTTAAATAAAGAGCTAGGTGTTGCCACTCAATGTGGTAAGTGCGCAAAAGATGCCCGTCAAATTTTAAAAGATGTGAAACATGAGCAAAATGCATTAAATTTTGATCTCGCAGTTCCCGCTTTGTAATTGCTTTTGCCCTTCTCAAATCAACTCCTATCAGAGCATTAATCTAAATAAGATTTATTTACAAACAGGAATGTCATGCAAATGATAACAATTCCATTTGTCTTTTAATTCAATAAGTTACCGCTTGTTAAGCTTGTCTTTAATGACTCTCAAGCGTAGAATATTTTTTAGCGCAATTACTATTAATAAGGAAATAATATGAAAGGTGATCCGAAAGTTATCGAGTTCTTAAATAAAGTATTGGGTAATGAATTAATTGCCATCAACCAGTATTTTTTACATGCTCGGATCTATAAAGATTGGGGACTAAAAGAACTTGCTGAGCATGAATACGAAGAGTCTATTGACGAGATGAAGCATGCTGACATGCTAGTTGATCGCATTCTGTTTTTAGAAGGTATGCCAAACATGCAAGATCTTGGCAAATTACGCATCGGTGAAAACACCAAAGAAATGTTAGAGTGCGATTTAGCCCTAGAAATGGACGCCATACCTGATCTTCGTACAGGCATCGCTTACTGCGAAAGTGCTCGGGACTTTATAAGCCGCGACATTTTAAATGACATATTAGAAAGCGAAGAAGAGCATGTGGATTGGCTGGAAACTCAGCTTGGACTAATCGATAAAATCGGCATCCAAAATTACCTTGCTGAAAAAATTGATGACGGCGGTAACTAATCCATTAATATAAAAAAGAGGCTTTAGGCCTCTTTTTTTATTATTGGCATTTTTGCACTTATACCATCGTATTTGCGTCCTAAGTAAACTGCTAAAACTCCCCAAGCAGCGGCAATTCCTGCACCAACCAAGGATATTGCAGCAAGCCCCAAGCCTATTCCTTCGCTTAATAAGGCAAAAATTGAACCACTCACCGCATCACCACCGCGATATACAACTATGTCAATAACAGGTTTAGCTTTAAAGCGCTCATCTTTCGATACATCAGTAAATAGCATCTCCCTCGCAGGACGGGTCACGGCATAATTACCTGCTCGACGAGTGACTTGTAATGCTAATAACACCACGATGACTGGCGCAAAAGCTAATATCAACATCCCTGCCATAATGATAAAGGGAACTAACGCTAATGTAGCGGCCATGCCAAGCTTTGTAGTTAACCGCCCTGTGACAAAAAAAGCCAAGACAAAGGTTAAGCTATTAGTAATCCAATCAATGCCACCAAGAATTTGAGTTCTATCAGCACGGCTATAATCAGCGAGCAAGTTTTTCTGTTCAAAATAAACAAATGAACCAATAAACACATATAACAAAATAAAGGCAGCTATCCCAAGTAAAGCCTTATTAGTAAAAGTTGCTTTAAACCCAGTCCACCATTGAGCTTTTAATTTTTCTTGTGACAGATCGGCTTCTAAATTCTCGTTATGCAAATCCTCAGATTTAAGACGATACATATAAAGCACTAATGGAACCACTAGTAATAAACCCACTGCTGCAATTAACATTAAGTTGTCTAAACCTAACTTATCTGCAAATAAAGTAGGAATTGCCGGACCAACAATAGCTCCTGCACTTGCTCCTGCTGCCACAATTGAAAACACTCTTTTCGACTGTTCTTTAGTAAAAGTATCTGCCATAAAACTCCAAAAAACCGAAGTATTAAAAAGTGCAAAGGTGGCAACCCAAACGTAGAAAACTTTTTCAATTAAAGTCGGATCTGCAAATTGTGGTGTTATCAAATAAAATACTAGAAAACTAACCGCAAAGGCACTGTAGACAATAGGAACCACATTACTAAATTTTAGTTTTGAAATGACAAAGCCATAGAGTGAAACCACTCCTATACTGATAAAAAATTGTAGATTCCACAAAAAGCTCACTTCTGCATCAGACCAATCGCTCGCCATCGCATCACGTACAGGTCTTAATACAAAATATGACGCCATTAATATAAAGATAATGGCGAATGAAGTGAAAGTAGCTCTTAGCTCATTAGGGTGAACTTTTGTTATTCTATCTACAAGATTGGTCATAATGCTTGTCATATTCAACTTTTTATTTGTCATTAGAAATCCTACTGGCTGACTTCAAGCGCTTTGTCGAGCATCTCAATTAAAGCTTTACGGTCATACTCATAAGGTTGCTTTTTATTAAGCTGTACTAATCGTTCCATAACTTTACGGATAGTCACACGCGCTTCTGGTTCTGCTGGAACTACCATATACCTAAGCTTAGGATTTTTCGAGGAAATAGCATCAAACACTGCATTAGCCACCTCTATCGGATCTTTGTGATTTGAGCGATCTTCAGTAAAGTACTGAAACAATTGTTGCATTTCTTTTTGGTATTGAGTGTCAGTAGATGTATCATTTTGTTGCATACGGCGCTTCATGGTTTTAATAATCTTCGAATTATAATTTCCAGGCTCCACCATACTGACGCCCACCCCAAACTTTTTAAGTTCTTTTGCCAACACTTCCGTATAAGCTTCAACAGCAAACTTACTCATGTTATAAGCGCCGAGCATAGGCGCTGTAAAGACACCTGCAACTGAGCTAATGTTGATTACTCTACCTTTACTTTCAATAAGTAAAGGGGCAAAAGCCTTTGTCACCCGATAAGGACCGAAGAGGTTAACATCCATCTGAAACTGCATATCTTTCTCAGAAACTTCGATAAGAGGACCAAATACAGTTACACCTGCATTGTTTACTAAACCGTATAAACCTCTGCCCTCTTTGGTAATTAGTGCCACCGCTTTATCAATATCCTCTTGAATAGTGACATCTAACCGAACACCAAGCATGTTCTTATTGGCGCTTAAATCAGCAATATCTTTCTCTTTCCTAGCTCCAGCATAAACAAAATAGCCTTGTTTAACTAAATACTCGGCTGTTCTTTTTCCAATTCCACTGGAAGCTCCAGTAACTAAAATAGCTTTTTGAATATTTGTTTCTTGAGGATCTGCTTTAAAAGCTCCCACTTGCATCGACAAAGCTGTGCAAAAGATCCCTATTAAAACGTTTATTAAAATTTTCATAATTTTCCCTTACTGTAAATTGATATGGTTATTAACATCATGTGTATTTAGCAAGGCAATTTCCCAGCCTTGGTCTGCAGACTTATACAAAACGTACATTGCGGATCGCCTAGCAATAACCTTGCCTTCGGCGTTAAGCGCATTAACAATGTTAATCGCTAAAGCTTTATTACGAGTTAATGGCTTTACATTTATTTTCTCCCAAACCAATTTTCGAACACCTTGAGAGCGCTGGCCATCAATAAATTGAGTAAAGGAGTTACTCAATTCGACACGACTAGCCAATATGGTAGGTTTGTTTTTTTGTGGGACAATCATAAAAGGCATATAAAAATGACTAGCCACTTTATTCATTGCCTCTTTGTCATCTTTGTTTTGTAAATATTCGTTATAACCAATGATATAATCGCGAAAGAACTCTAATGCCTCCTTATTAAAGTTAGCTTGCTCTAAAGGCACAGTAGCTTGCCCTGCCAATGAAAACATCAATAATATTCCCGTAATTAATTTCATAAAAGATCCTTAGTTAGTCATCAAATTTAAATTACAAAAAAGATACTACTAAACAGGTATAAGCTTGTAAGAAGTAGATGAAAGCCAATAGTTAATCGACGAAAGAATAAAATGAAGATATCAAAACCCTAATGGTCGATAAAAACGGGGGATTGGTCGATCTTTAATTAACTTTTGATAAAAGCTTGGATACACTTAGCGAATCTCTTGAAGTTAATGAATCAAATATGTCGTACAGACTTAGCGAGCAACAAACACAATATTTAGGTCTGAGTTTATTTTGGCTTTTAGTATTTTTACTAAATATTGGTCCCCAATGGGACAAATATGGCAGCTTGCTCGAGGTCATTGAGACCGCAGGGACTTTAACCTTATTACAAGCATTTATTGTTATCATTGCTTTAAAGGCGCTCATTCCAGTTTTTCTAAATAATAAAAAAAGAGTACCCTTTTTCATTTCTATAGTATTAGTCACGCTTATTGCGTGTGAAATCAATATTCTTGTCCGTTATTTATATCTCGAGCCTACCTATGCAGATTCTTACAAGCGCTTTTTAGAGCTATATGGGCACATGACACTAAGAGAAAGGATGTTTAGCTTATGGACTTTGAAGTGGTTGGTATTCTCAAAAATGCCACAACTACTATATCCTTCAGCGATTTTAATCGCTCATAACTTTTATAAACAACAACAACGGCTTTTGCGCTTAAGTGAGCAAAAGCGAAAAGCTGAGCTGGATGCTCTTAAAAGTCAATTAAATCCGCATTTTATTTTTAATACTCTCAATAATTTATATGCTTTGACCCTTAAGAAATCTGACAAGGCTCCAATGGTCATTGAGAAATTATCGGATATTCTGGATTACGTACTCTACCGGTGTAATGATGATTTTGTGCCATTGGCTTCCGAGATTAAATTGCTAAAAAGCTATATCACTCTTGAAAAAATTCGTTTTGGCGAGCGGGTCAATATAAATTTCAACGCTGAAGTCGATGAAAGTTATCTAATTGCACCATTAATTTTACTAACACTCGTTGAGAATGCTTGTAAACACAGCTCTGGTGAAGAGATTAAACAAGCATTTATTGATATAGAACTTACTTCAAACGATACACAAATCTGTTTTAAGATTTCCAATAGTAAACCGCTTAAAGTGACACCATCTTCAGAACAAGGAATTGGTCTAGCGAATTTACAAAGGCAATTACAGCTTATCTATAGTGACCAGTACCAGTTATCAATTCAAGACGATAAGCAAAGCTACCAAGCGGAGTTAATCATCCAAGTATGAAAAAATTTCAATGCCTAATTGTGGATGATGAAGAATTAGCTAGAGAATTGTTAGAATCTTATATCGAACAGCTACCTCAATTTGAATTAGTCGCGGCTTGCGCTAGTGCTATTGAAGCCAACGAGATTCTTAAAACTAAACCTATTGATTTATTATTGTTAGATATAGAAATGCCCGTACTTAAAGGGATCGAATTCTATAAAAACCTCAGTAGTAAACCACAGGTTATTTTTACCACAGCCTATCGTGATTACGCAGTTGATGGTTTTGAGCAAGAAGCGGTAGATTACTTATTAAAGCCGATTACATTTGCCCGCTTTTTTAAAGCTACTGAAAAATTTTCTTCTTTACAGCAACTAAAACAACAACAGGAATTAAGCGAGGTAAATAACAATGAGTTTATTTTCGTACGTGAAAACCGTAAACAGATAAAAATAAAGTATAGCAATATACTCTATATTCAAAGCATGAAAGACTATATCCAAATCTATCTGAATGAAGGAAAACATATAGTAAAACACAGTATTTCTTCATTTCACTCGTTACTCACTGAAAATTTTATTCGTGTACATCGCTCTTATATTGTCAATCTCGATAAGATTACGGCTTACTCTAATTCTGATATCGAAATCGGCGACTTTGAAATCCCCATCGGTGATAACTACCGTCAACAACTACAGCAGTACCTTGCTTAATTGCTTAGCAATACTTAGTTACAGTTTGTCATTTGCCCATAAATCTATGCCCTGCTAGTGTACTTCAGCATAAATTCGCTATTTATGGAGAAATCTAATATGGCAAATCGTCGTCAGTTTATTAAAAACTCACTAATTGCATCTGCAGGCTTGGCAACGGCATGTCAATCACGTACCAAGGCTCTTTTGCATCAATCAAAGCCCTTAAATATTTTATTTATGGGTGGCACAGGCTTTTTAGGTCCCCATACCGTGAAGGCTGCAGTAGATGCCGGTCACAAAGTTACTCTTTTTAACCGCGGAAAAACAAAACCAACATTACACGCTGAGTTGCTTAACTCTTTGCCTTTGATCAAAGGAGATCGAAAGACTGACGATATTAAGCAATTACAAGGTACGAAATGGGATCTGGTTATTGATACTTCTAGCTATTATCCTCGAGTGGTTAATATGTTGCTGGATGAGATTGGCGATAATATTGGGCAATATATTTTTATTTCTACCATTTCTGTTTACGCCGATTGGTCACAGAAAAACATGGACGAGTCAGCAACAGTTGGAACTATCGATGATCCTACAACGGAAAAAGTTACTGGTGCTAGCTATGGCCCTTTAAAGGCTTTATGTGAAAAAGCAGCGGTTGATCGATTAGGTGACAAGGCGACCATTATTCGACCAGGCTTAATCGTAGGCCCAGGTGACAAGTCAGATAGATTTACTTATTGGCCAGTAAGAGTCGCTAAAGGTGGCGATGTACTTTGTCCCAGTGAAGGCAAAGATTTTATCCAAATTATTGATGTGCGTGATTTAGCAGAATGGGCTATTCATTGTGCTAATAAAAATATTACTGGAGTTTTTAATGCGCAAACTAATGGCAATGATATGACTATTGGCGAATTACTGACTAACTGCAAAATGACACTAAACCCAAAAGCCAACCTAGTCTGGATCCCCTCAGAGTTTTTAGAAAAACATGAAGTTCAACCCTGGGGTGAAATGCCGACCTGGTTCCCACCAAAAGGAGACTTCGCTGGCGCGGGCACTATGAGCTCTAAAAAGGCTTATGCTAACGGTTTAAAGCAACGTCCATTAAAGGCCATCGTTCAGGACACATACGACTGGTTTGTATCGCTACCAGCAGAACGCCAAGAGAAATTCAGAGCGGGAATAAAAGCAGAAAAAGAAGCTAAAGTGTTAGCGGCTTGGAAAAAGCATAAAAGTTAAGATTGATTCCAACTTTCGTGGGAATGATCAATAACATTAGGAAAGTCGGTAAATACCCCATCGACTTTCCAAATTTTTAATTTTTCAAACTGCTGGTCTTTATTAACAGTAAATACATAGTTCTTTAGTCCTAGTGCCTTGGCTTTTTCGATATGCTTAGGCTTAACGTTTTTAATATAGGAATGAAATGAGTAAGCATTGATTTTTTCACTAAATTTTAATGCTCGCTTATATTTTCGCTCTGCCAATACACCGATTTTTATTTCTGAACTTCGTTTTCGAGCTTGCTCCATTACAGGAGGCTAATATCAAAGCAATCAAAATTATTAATATATATTTTTTAAATAACATCATATTTCCTCAAAAAAAATGCCACTAATTTAGTGGCATTTAATCATAAAAGATGTGCTTCTTAAATTAAGCTTCTGGTGCTTTACCATAAGACTCATTAAGCACTTCTTGCAATTCACCAGCTTGCGCCATTTCTAAGATAATGTCACAACCGCCTTGTAATTCGCCGTCTACCCATAATTGCGGGAAAGTTGGCCAGTTAGCAAATTTTGGTAATTCGGCGCGAATATCTGGATTTTGCAATACGTCTACGTAAGCAAATTCATGTCCACAAGCCATTACCGCTTGTACTGCTTGTGCCGAGAAACCACACATTGGTAACTTTGGTGAGCCTTTCATATAAAGCACTACTTTGTTGTCAGCGATTTGCTGTTTGATTTGCTCGATGGTTTGGTTTACTGGGTTATCGCTCATGGCTTTCCTCAACAATTAATCTATACCCGCTAATAATGGGCGCTATTATACGGATTTCAAGCCAATTGTCGCATGAAATCTTCTCTTTGCATCTAGCCCATAGAGGGTTACAATAGAGGCAAATGATAATCAATCTCAGTATCAATTAGAGTCCTAACGACTATTAAGTATGAGCCAATCTCCTATTTTAGAATTACAGCAAGTTGAATGTCGCCATGACAATCACGTGGTAGTTCAAAGCGTTGGCTTTAGTTTAAAAGCAGGTGAATCGGCATGTCTGCTTGGCCCAAGCGGTTGTGGTAAAACAACTTTGCTACGTGCCATAGCAGGATTAGAGCCTATTTATAATGGCGAGATTAACATTCATGGCAATTTATGCTCTTCAGCTCAGATCCAGACGCCACCAGATAAACGCCATTTAGGATTGGTCTTTCAAGATCATGCCCTCTTCCCGCATTTATCTATTGCTGATAATGTCGCCTTTGGCTTACGTAAGCTATCACGTAAAAGCAAAGCTCGTCGGGTTGAAGAATGTTTGGAATTAGTTGGCCTTGAAGGTTTAGGCGAGCGTTTCCCCCATCAGATCTCTGGCGGTCAACAGCAAAGAGTTGCTCTCGCTAGAACCATAGCGCCAAAACCTAAACTAATTTTATTAGACGAAGCTTTTTCCAGTTTAGATACTCATTTAC
The DNA here is from genome assembly GCA_947503345.1 of uncultured Kangiella sp. Classification (GTDB taxonomy): domain Bacteria; phylum Pseudomonadota; class Gammaproteobacteria; order Enterobacterales; family Kangiellaceae; genus Kangiella. The sequence continues at coordinate 26,580 of CANNCW010000001.1, forward strand.
GTCGCTCTTTAGCGCGTGAATTAAAAGAGCTGTTAAAGTCCCAAGGCATTGCCTCTTTATTAGTAACTCATGACCAACAAGAAGCGTTTGCCATGGCCGATTATATTGGCGTGATGCATCGTGGTGAGTTATTGCAATGGGACACGCCTTATAATCTGTACCATCAACCCAATGATCCACAGATCGCTAGCTTTATCGGTGATGGACACTTTATTAGTGGAGTCATCCACAAAGACATGAGTCAGGCAGAACACTCAAGCGACGATGTTCCCATGGTAACTACTGCCTTGGGGGACTTCCCGATTGCCAACCTGACAAACAATCTCGGCAAAGCCAGTTGTAAAGATCCTCTTCATTGCACCCATAATCATCAGTATCATTTTTCTGATCATGAACAAGTTTTAGTTTTGATGCGCCCTGATGACATAACACCGAATCCTAGCTCCTCTCTGCGTGCGAAAGTGGTTCATAAGGTCTTTAGAGGGGCAATCATCGAATATGAGCTAGAACTGGCTAATAAAGAGACTCTCAAGGCCTTATTCGCTAGTCACCACGATTACCCTTTAACCCAAGATATTGGGTTGGATTTAGACGTGCAACACTTGATCGTGTATCCTAACAAAATCCAACTGTAAAAATATCCGACGATCAAAAAAAGTTTTTTTCCCTTGACTCCGCGCAAAGCCAAGCGCCTCAAGGCTTTGCGACCATTTAAAAAACTTCCCACATTTTATCCACAGAAATTCCACTAATTAGGGACTTGCCAAGGCAAATAAAACGCACTATCTTGTATCTGTTTGCGCAAACAACACTATATATTGATAATTAAGAGTTTGAGCTAAACTATTGATTTTTCGTTGAAGCGGAGCAATCCGCCAATGATATTGGTTATTTTTTATGCAAACTGTTTATGGTTTAAAAAATAACTCAAAAAAGACAATTTATATAACACTAACGAAGACAAGATAGAGGTTCGTGGAGTAATGGAAACCGAAGCCGGTAAACAAGCTAGCCCAAGCGCAGATAAAGCAACTGCGCCAGTAACACCTTCTGAAACAAACCATCCTGAGATCCAAGCGACTAAACCTGGGGAAATTCGCGTGATCCGTCGTAATGGCAAAGTAACGCCATACGAGGACTCGAAAATTGAAGTTGCTATGACCAAAGCATTCTTAGCCGTTGAAGGCGGAGCTGCTGCTGCATCAGGACGCGTACACGAAACAGTTAAGCAACTGACAAAAATGATCAGCGAAGCTTTCAAGCGCCGTTTACCTGCAGGCGGCACTATTCATATTGAAGACATTCAGGATCAAGTCGAATTAGCTTTAATGCGTAATGGCGAACAAAAAATTGCTCGTGCTTATGTTCTTTATCGTGAGGAACGTTCTAAAGAGCGCGCTGAAAGAGACAGTGCAAAATTAGATGCTCTTGTTGGCGATCATCAATATACGGTAACGGTTGAGGACGGCTCACAGCGCCCACTAGACGTACAACGCTTACACACGGTAGTGCTAGAAGCTTGTAAAGACTTAGAAGACGTTGATGCAGAAGCGATCATAAAAGAAACTATGCGCAACCTATACGATGGAGTTGCGATTAAAGACGTTTATCAAGCAATGGTAATGACTGCACGTACCATGATTGAAAATGAGCCAAATTACACTTATGTAACGGCTCGTTTATTAATGGACTCTATCCGTACAGAAGCATTACAAGCGTTAGGCGTTGCTAAGCGCGCTACTCAAGCAGAAATGACAGCGCTTTACCCTCAAGCTTTCCATGCTTATTTGAAAATGGGTGTCGAAGAAGAGTTATTAAGCCCAGAGCTATTAACTTTTGATCTTGAGCGTCTTGCAGCTGCAATCAAGCCTGAGCGCGATATGCAGTTTACTTATCTTGGCATTCAAACATTATTCGATCGCTACTTTATCCATAAAGATGAAGTTCGTATCGAGTTGCCACAGATTTTCTGGATGCGTGTTTGTATGGGCTTGTCGATCAATGAAGATGATCGCGAAGCAAGAGCTATTGAGTTCTACGATAACTTATCATCGTTCCACTACATGAGCTCAACACCGACTCTATTTAATTCAGGTACCTTACGTCCACAGCTTTCAAGCTGCTACTTAACTAATGTTCCTGATGAACTAGACGGTATTTATAGCGCCATCAAAGATAACGCTATGCTATCCAAGTTCGCAGGTGGTCTCGGTAACGACTGGACTCCCGTACGAAGCTTAGGCGCCTACATCAAAGGTACTAATGGCAAATCACAAGGTGTTGTTCCTTTCTTAAAAGTAGCGAACGATACAGCGGTAGCAGTAAATCAAGGCGGTAAGCGTAAAGGCGCGGTATGTGCTTATTTAGAAACTTGGCACCTAGATATAGAAGAGTTCTTAGAGCTACGTAAAAACACTGGCGATGATCGTCGTCGTACTCACGATATGAACTCTGCGAACTGGGTTCCAGATTTATTCTTAAAGCGTGTAGCGACCGATGGCGAGTGGACCCTATTCAGTCCACACGAGGTGCCAGACTTACACGATTTATACGGTAAAGCATTCGAAGAGCGATACGAATATTACGAAGAAATGGCGAAGTACGGCAAGATGAAAACAGCCAAAACTTTAGTTGCTAAAGATTTATGGCGCAAAATGCTTTCTATGTTGTTCGAAACAGGTCACCCTTGGATCACTTTTAAAGATCCTTGTAACATTCGTTCACCGCAACAACACGCAGGTGTTGTGCACAGCTCGAACTTGTGTACGGAAATCACGCTAAATACAAAAGCACGCGAAGAAATTGCAGTATGTAACTTAGGATCAGTTAACTTACCTAAGCACATGAAAGATGGCAAACTGGATCTTGAGCAGCTTGAAAAAACTGTGAATACCTCAGTTCGTATGTTAGATAACGTTATTGATATTAACTTCTATCCTGTTGATACGGCGAAAGCTTCAAACATGCGCCACCGTCCTATTGGTTTAGGTATGATGGGTTTCCAAGATGCGCTTTATATTCAAAACTTAGCCTATTCATCTGATGCAGCCGTTGAATTTGCCGATCGTGCGATGGAAGCTATTTCTTATTATGCAATTCAAGCGTCAACTAACTTAGCTGAAGAGCGTGGCTCTTATCAAACCTATGACGGCTCACTGTGGTCACAAGGCATTTTGCCCATCGACTCAGTGCAAAAGTTAATTGATGAGCGTGGCAGTGACTTTATCGAAGTTAACCAATCACAAACTATGGATTGGGATAACTTACGTAATCGCGTTACGACTGTTGGAATGCGTAACTCGAACGTCATGGCGATTGCTCCAACAGCCACCATTTCAAACATCACAGGTGTTTCACAATCGATTGAACCGACTTACCAAAACTTGTACGTTAAATCGAACTTGTCTGGTGAATTCACGGTAGTAAATCCCTACATGGTTAAAGAGCTTAAAGCTCGTAACTTATGGGATAAAGTGATGGTTAACGATTTGAAATACTACGAAGGTAGTTTAAATCAAATTGATCGTATCCCTGATGATGTAAAACACCTATTCTCAACAGCTTTCGAAGTTGAACCAAAATGGTTAGTAGAAGCTGCGAGTCGTCGTCAAAAATGGATTGATCAAGCACAATCGTTAAACCTATACATGAGCGAACCTTCGGGTAAGAAATTGGATATGGTTTACCGTATGGCTTGGTTCCGTGGCTTAAAAACCACTTACTACTTGCGCTCTTTAGGTGCAACCAGTACGGAAAAATCAACCATTAGCGATGGCAAACTAAACGCCGTAGCCGCAGCGCCAGTAGGCTCTGCTGCACCACAAGCATGTTCGATTGATGATCCAGATTGTGAGGCTTGTCAGTAAACTTAGTTTACTCATGGCTTCATGATCTAACTCAAGATCAAGCATGCTTAACTGCCGGTATGATCAAATTGTGCCGGCATAAAACAAAAGAGAAGTAAGGGCTTTTAAAGCCTAATGACAACTGGAAGAGTTTGGGGAGATGGTTCTTGTCTTTCATGTAAGAAAAAGAGCCCAAATAATTTAAGAGAGATTGTTTGCACTCTCCCCCACTTTTTAAATAGTAAATATTTATATAAAGAAACTATCTTTACGAGGTAATTATGTTCAATTGGGACGACTATAATAAAGAAGACCAAGTAGAAACTAAAAAGCCTGCTCAAAAAGCAGTGCAAGCAACAGAACAAGTTTCGCAAGCAGCGCCTGCTCCTCAAGTAGAAGCAACGCCTGCGCCTACGGCGACCAATACACAAGCTCCAGTAACACCACAAGTATCAGAACCAAAAGCTGACTACTCTAACATTTCTGATCCAGTCGCGCGTGCCAAAGCTGGCTTAGAAAATTTAAATGTAGCTGCAGGTTTAGAAGAGTTAGAAATGGGTGCCGCACGTGTAACCGTTGATGAGAAAGCAATGATCAACTGTCGTGCGGACTTAAACCAGTTAGTACCTTTTAAATATGACTGGGCTTGGCAAAAGTATTTAGATGGCTGTGCTAATCACTGGATGCCACAAGAAATTAACATGACTAAAGACGTAGCCACTTGGAAAGATCCTGATGGTCTTTCTGAAGACGAGCGTCGTATCGTTATGCGCTCTTTAGGTTACTTCTCAACAGCAGATTCATTAGTAGCAAATAATCTAGTATTGGCGATTTATCGCTTAATCACTAACCCTGAGTGTCGCCAATACATCTTGCGTCAAGCGTTTGAAGAAGCGATCCATACTCACGCATACCAATACTGTGTTGAGTCATTAGGAATGGACGAAGCAGAAGTATTTAATATGTATCGCGAAGTACCAAGCATCGCTAAAAAAGCAGCTTGGAGTATTGAGCACACTAAAGGTATTTCTAACCCATCATTCCAAACGGGTACCACAGAATCAGATCAAGAATTATTACGTAATTTAATCGGTTTCTACTGTGTAACCGAAGGCGTATTCTTCTATTGTGGTTTTACGCAAATCCTTTCTATGGGTCGTCGTAACAAGATGACTGGTGTTGCCGAACAATTCCAATACATCTTACGTGACGAATCGATGCACTTGAACTTTGGTGTAGACGTCATTAACCAGATCAAATTGGAAAACCCACACCTTTGGACAGAAGAGTTCCAACAAGAAGTTATCCAAATGATCTTAGAAGGTACTGAGCTAGAAATTGAATACGCTCGTGACACCATGCCACGCGGTGTATTAGGCATGAACGCCAGCATGATGGAAGAATACCTGCAATTCATTTGTAACCGCCGTCTAGCGCAATTAGGCCTTCCAGAGCAATTCCAAGGCGTTTCAAATCCATTTCCTTGGATGTCTGAAATCATGGATTTAAAGAAAGAGAAAAACTTCTTTGAAACTCGCGTAATCGAATATCAAACAGGGGGAGCGCTATCTTGGGACTAACCTGATAACTAAACGAGAAAGGTTAATAAGATCGATAGCAAAAATAGGCGGTCAACTTTGAAAGAAGTTGGCCGTTTTTATATAAAAGAGCATATATTTTGAATGTTTCAATCATAGGCCTTGGTACTGCAGGGTTAGCTTCCGCAATACTCCTTGCTAAGCAAGGCCATCAAGTCAGTGTTTTCGAAGCTGTAAGTGAACTAAAGCCAAAAGGTGCTGGCTTATTGCTACAACCAACGGGCTTAGAGATTCTTCAGAAGCTTGATTTAAAAATCAATGCAGAGAAGTTTGGAGCGAAGATTGATTCATTGTGTGGAACAACTCTTTCCGGATGGAAAGTTTTAGATCTAAAATATAAAGATCTTATGCCAAATTTTTATGGTTTGGGAATTCATCGCGCTACTTTATTCGAATTATTGTATAGTCAGTTTAAAAATTGCAATATTGATTTACAAACAAACACACCTATCACGGCTTATAACCAAGCTGGACAAAAAGTCGAGCTATATAATAAGACAGAGAAAGTCATTAGCTGTGATTTATTAATTGTTGCTAACGGTGCCCGCTCTTCACTAAGACATTTATCGCCTTACTTTCAATCTGATCATGAATACCCTTGGGGAGCTGTATGGTCAATCACGCCAATCAATAAATCTATTAAGCAAAATGTTTTAGAGCAGAAATATAAATCTGCTCATACCATGTTAGGTTTATTGCCAACCGGGACATTACCAAATTCAAATGAGTCATTGGTTAGTCTTTTTTCGAGCTTGCCCACTAAAAAATTCCAAGATATTGAACAATTTGATTTGGAGCAGTGGAAGAAGGCTTGTGTTAGACAATGGCCAATTACAGAAGAGGTTCTCGATCATATTAGAAGTAAAGAGCAAGTCGCTTTTGCCACCTACTGCGACGTCAAGATGAAACAGTTTAATCATGGGCAAGTAGTTTTTATAGGGGATGCAGCCCATGGTATGAGTCCGCAACTTGGACAAGGCGCAAATATGGCATTAATTGATGCTTATTATTTGTCACAATTAGTTAGGGAGAGAAGTACTCTCGATAAAGATTTAGTAAGATACAACGATTTGCGTAAATACCATCTTAATTATTATCAATTTATGAGTCGTTGGTTAACTCCGTTTTATCAGTCTCATAGTAAGTTTCTGGGAGGTGTTAAGGACCTTTTATCCTATCCTATGTCCAAGGTCCCCTTTATTAAAGGGCAGATGCTAAAGACATTGACAGGTCATGCGAGATATAACGGAGATTCTTTTTAATTATTATTGCTCCTTTCTAACACTACTCCTGCCAAAGTGCCTTTGTAAACTCCTTGTTGTATAACCATTTGTCCATTAACAAACTGATACTCTACACCTGTTGATAATTGATTCCAGCTGGAAAAGTCTGCTTTTGGCTGATAGGTATTTAAATCCAATAAATTAATATCTGCATAGTAACCTACAGCTATTATCCCTCGCTTGCCGATATTAAAAACCTCTGCAGTTTTGCTTGAGCTTTGTTTGACAAACTGTCCAAAACTCATCAAATTCTTTTCTTTTACATATTCTTGATACTTTTTAGGGAAGCTTGCAAATTTTCTAGGGTGTCCATTAGTTCCATCTGAAGAAGATAGCACCCATTGTTGTTTCATAAAGTTATGGATATCTTTTTTTGACATATTAAAAGATGCTACCCTGACTTTCTCTTCAAGGGCTATTGCTATTGCAGTTTCCGCCGGTGTTTTTTCCATTAGCTGAGATATTTCTGCAAGATTCTTGCCTAACCAATTTTTATTTTTTGCTTCGGTAATCAAAAGAGAGTGTGGGCCCCCTCGTCTTCTAATATTTTCGGTGATTTCAGATTGTATTTGTATAATTAACTTAGAATCAATTAAACGTGCTTTAAATTTTTCATCAGAGTCAGCTCTTACCCAAGAAGGCATAACGGCACTATTTAAATAAGTTCCAGAGGCTTGCCAAGGATATTGGTCTGCTGATATTGAAACACCTCTTTTTTGTGCATCTTTAATCAACTGAATTGCGTCTTTGCTTTGCCCCCACACGTCGACTCCTAGCGCTTTAATATGAGCAATGTGTAGGTGTATATTGGCATTTTCCGCGATTTGAATAGCTTCTTTAACCGCATTTAAAAATCCTATATTAAATGTGCTTTCATCTCGTAAGTGAGTGTCGTAAACACCACCATGATTTGCTGCAATTTTTGCTAACTCTATAACCTCATTAGTATCAGAATATACTCCAGGCACATAGTATAGACCTGAAGACAAACCTAACGAACCTTGCTCCATTGCTTGATCCAATAAGAGTTTCATTTGGTTAAGTTCATCAATGGTAGAAACCCTCTCTTCAATTCCCATAACTTGCGCTCTTATAGCGCCATGACCCACAAGCAAACCTACATTAGTGCCGATACCATTTAATGTAAGCTCTTGAGAAATATTTACGATATCTGCAGAACCATCACCATCATTACCATTAATAACAGTAGTTACACCTTGCATTAAATAATTCAGATTCGAATTTTTGTTTTTATGAGTCAGCTCTTCTAAAGAGTGAGTGTGTGGGTCAATGAACCCCGGTGTCGCGACTAAGTCTGTAGCATCAATGATATTTGTAGCAGATGGTTTTTCATTTCCTAAATAACAAATCCTATCTTCACATAAACCTATATTCTTTTTTATAGCATTACTTGAAACGCCATCAAAAACACTAGCATTTACTATTAAAAAATCTATTTCTAATTCTTCTTTTGCTGACTGATTGCTGTCACAAGAAGTTAAAAGTAAAAGCAATAGAAAAGATAATAGAGCCTTAATCATTCAAATTCACCTTTAGCTTTACTTAATAAAGATTCCATTAAAGTCTCAGCTGCTATATTAGCTATTTCTTTTATTTTGCCTCTATCAGCATTATCATCCATTTCATAGGTAATAGCATGAACCCCGTATACATCGGCCACATATTGCTTAAATACCCCTCTATTCGGATTATCACCGGGCTGAATTAACACTTCAAATCCAGGAGTTTTTGCATCCAATAAAGCCAGCCAATCTTCAGTCATTGTTGCAGGTTTGGCACCATAGTCATTCGGCATTGCATAAAACACATCTTTACTAGTCGAGTGAAAATCTATGGCATAGACAACTTTACCGCCATTTTGAGTAATTGATTGGATCTTTTCATGAACCAATTGAGTCTCTTTTTGCTTGCGAGTTTTCCAGTCTCGATTAAGATCAACTCCATTACTGTTATGTCTCCAATTGCCAGCTTCTACCCCATCAGGATTCATATTGGGTATAACTAAGACATTGAATCGCTCTCGAAATTTGGTGCCGATAGACTCATCCAATAATAATTTTTGAACAAATGGAAACAAAGCTAAAGCTCCTGTTATTTCAGGTGGATGCATTCTTCCTAGGATAACAACCCATTCGTTCGATTCATTTGTCGATTCCAATTGATAAATTGGTAAATCTAGCGTTGATCGCCCTAACTCACTAAACTTTGAATTTGTAGCTTTTGCCACTGCTTCCAACCAAGTTTGATAAAAATCATTATCAATAATTTCTTGCCCTGCAACCCAAAGTGGTTCTTTGGTTGCTCTAATTTTGAATTTCAGTTTTCCCTGCTTAACTTTATAAGGTATTTGCGTCCAGCTTTTCCCATCAGTACTTATTTTTGGTAAATAGCGACTTTTTCCCTTTACGAAATCTATAGTAATCCCAATAGTTTGCGGCTTTTTAGCGGAAACCTTAAATGCATACCATGGGCTAGGATTTACAGGATAGTTTTCTGCTTCTACGGTTAAAAGATATTCTCTACTACTCTTTCTATCACAATCATTCAAACGAGCTACAGGAAAGTCAGAGTCAAATTTAATATTCCCAAACTCACAATCTTTAGCGATAACATCAAATGTTATTAATGAGAATACAATTACTAAAATTAGATTTTTCATATTAAAAAATACCCTTTATTTTTCTTACAAGCAAAGAAAAGGCTCTTGCGAGCCTTTTCAGTTTAGCATTGATCTTAGGAGTTATAGATCTTTACTAAAGTTTAGGTAGAAATAACGACCTCGGTTTGAGTGAACACTACTGAAGTAACCAAAGCTTTCGTCGGCGATTGGTGGAGCTGTATCAGCAAGATTTCTAACACCGAATCTTAACCGAGAGCCATCAAACCAAGAGTCTGAGTCAACTTTATAAGTAGCGTAAAGGTCTATTGTTGAAAAACTTGGAATTGGTAGTAAGTCTTCGTTATCATTCGTACTAGTGTCGAAAAAATTACTTACGAAATTATAACTAGCACCAGCTCCCCAACTCTGACCTCTCCATTTAATATTAAATTTCCTTCTCCACTCAGGCCTTCCATTTTGTTTTATTAAACTACCTGCACCAGGAATGAATACCGACTCAGGAACCGCTGGGTTTCCGGCAGCTTGCTCAGCTAATAATAATGCTGATATAGGGTCAGCTTCTTGATCAAATTTATTTAATTTTGCGGAGTTCAATGTAATAGCAAAATCACCAATACTTGTTTCCCAGTCATAGCCAATACTCACATCAACACCGCTAATATTTCTGATGCCAAGATTCATAAATTGATTATTTACTTGTGACACTTCGTTATCTATCGGGTCTCTTATCACCGCAGGGTTGTTTGATCCTTGGGCTCTTAAATAAGAGTCATAAAGCAAGTGTGTTTGAGAAGGCAAGATCCCTACTAAATTCTCTTGTTCAATATCCCACCAATCTACCGTAACAATTAAGTCTTGAATAGGCTCTAAAACTATACCAAATGTTTTATTTGTATCATCTTCAGGTGCTAAATCACGACTACCGCTTCGAATCTCTAAAATCCCATAGCTATCATCAACAACGGGGTCATAACGATTATTAGAGCGTGCAACACCATCGGCATGTACTTGCGGTAAACCTGGAGCTCTAAAGCCACCAGCATATGAAGCCCTCATTGATAACCAATCAGTGGCTTCCCAAAATAGCGCCAATTTTGGTTTCGTAGCAGAACCAGCGTCGCTAAAATCTTCATGACGAACAGCAAGCTGTGCTTCAATATTTTCAGTCAATGGAATTAATAATTCTGCATAAGCGGAAAACACATTACGACTTCCATCTGAATCAGGAGTTGGGCTGGAGCCTAAAACATCACTTCCCGATAAGGTTTCACCAGTAATAGCATCAACAAACGGTGTAGAACCATCCAATAAACTGTCTCTATCGTCTTCAAAACCTTCACGACGATATTCAATACCAATTGCGGCACCAATATCACCAGCTGGCATTTCCCATAGAGCGTTATTGGTTACTTTAAAATCAACTAATGACAAAGATGTTTTAGAGTCTCTTGAAACATCAACTAAGAAAGGGGTAATCACGCCGTTTGGATTCACTGTAGTGTCAAAACCATTTAGATCATTTATATTTGAGCCATTAAACGGATTATAAGCTTGCGAAGGGTCAGTGTTATTAATTGCAGCTTGGAAAGCACTTGCTCTAACACGGTTCTTCGCTAAATCATTGGTCTCAGCTTCTGAGTGTAAAATCGCAGTTTCCCAATCCCAATTATCTCCCCAATAACCTCTCAACCCCGCTAGGAATCTATAGGTTGTATCGTCGACCTCAATTTCTCGGTTACCCGCATCAACTGGGCGATAACTTCTCACAGTTACATCTTGACCAAATGGATTATGAGCAGCCGTTTCAGCGATAGTAAATCTCTGTGCCGTTAAATTACCTGTCTGTTCTCGAGTTCTTTCTGATGTAGCTCCATAATATAAAGCTTCTGCGAAGAACTCCATGTCATTACCTAGATCATGTGTAAAATATCCATACAAGTTTTTACGTTCTACATCTGAGGTCATAGAGCGAAATAAAGCTCTATCTAAACGTAAGTCCCGAGGAAAACCACCTGTATCAGCACAAATACCATTTCCTAAATCAACAACACAACCTGACATGGTATCTGGCTGTATGTGAAATCGACCTAAGTCTGCGCCAATAAAGTCACCCCAAGGAGTTGATGTAGTGCGATTATCTAATTGAGTATCTCCAATAAAATTGCTGTCTAATCCGGGATAATTTCTTCGGTCATCAGACATGGAATAAGGACGCTCTGACGCCATCATGCCATTGCGGTCATAATAACTAAAAGACCAAGTTAAGTGAGATGCGCCGTCATTAAGTGAAGTTCCATGGAAGAAATTAAAAGTCGTTTGATCTAAGGATGTGCCCTCAGAAAAACCATGACTTAAACTAAATTTAGCGCCTTCATAATCATCTTTTAATTGATAATTAATTACACCTGCAACTGCATCAGAGCCATAAATTGCTGCAGCACCATCTCGTAAAACTTGTAATGTTCTTAGGCCTGCAACAGGTAAGGTATTAGAGTTAACTGTCGTTACTGGAACAAAATTTTCAGATTGAGTACCTGGGTGTAATACTAAACGGCGACCGTTTAATAAAGTTAGGGTATTACCCGTCCCTAAACCTCTAAGGTTAATTGAGTTAACATCACCACGCGCATCGTTAACACCACCAATAGCTCTTTCGTTGTTAAAAGCAACTTCACCTATTTGTGGGATATTTCTTAATAATTCGTCACCAGTCACCGCGCCCGTATCTTCGATATCTTCAGCAGTTAAAGTTGTTACAGGTAACGCATCGTTATCTTTGAGTCGTTTAATATGCGAACCAATAACCTTGACCACATTTTCAGCTTCTTTTTCTTCATTGCTTTCTTCTTCTGCAGCCTGTGCACTGACTGCAAGACCTGAGGCAACAGCAATTGCCATTAGTCTAATTTTAAAACTAGGCTTTTTAAAATTCATAATATCCCCTCGAATAACCTATTGATATAATTTAAATTACTACCATAAGATGCTAAATATCTAAAAAATAGTCAAATCAAAGTTAATACCCCCCTCATAACCGAAGGTTATACCTCTATTGAAATATTTTTCGGTACAGGTAAAATCACTTAAAACGTTAAAAAGTAATTTAATATGCGATTACGCCATATAGAAGTTTTTCATGCTATTTATACCTCTGGTTCTATAACAAATGCAGCAAAACTGCTCCACGTATCACAGCCTTCTGTCAGTAAAGTCCTAAGCCATGCGGAAATGCAACTGGGCTTTGAGCTATTTAAAAGGATTAAGGGGCGTTTGGTGCCAACAAACGAAGCCGAGCTTTTATTTGATGAAGTCGATAAAATTTATCAACAACTAAACACCATCAAAAACTCCGCTGACAATATTAAAAACAATGAAATTGGAAGGGTTTCCATTGCCATTACCCCTGCTCTTGGTTTCGACGTATTACCTAGAGCTATAGCCCAGTTTAGAAACCCCCATCCAGATATCACATTCGATATCAAAACCCTTCATAATGACGAATTGCAAAAACATCTAACTAGGCACCATAGTGAAGTTGCTATTATGTTTTCACCCCAGCAAACTTCAGGTATTCAACAAAAACGTTTTGGCAAGGGCAGAATGGTTGCTGTGTATCCTAAAGCTTTAATTCCAGAAGCGCCCAAGGAACTTTCTCTTAAAGAACTAATGGATTACCCTTTAGTAAGTATCTGGGATAGTGGTCCGCTAGCTGATATTAGCTGGCAACGTATACAATCTGAAAATCTACAACCTATCAACACAATAAAGGTACAAACATACTTTATTGCGGTTAGTTTAGTGAAGCAAGGAATAGGGGTTTGTCTGGTTGACGAATTTACGGCTAGGTCGCAACTTGATGATAGTATTGGTATTGCCATACTTTCCGACCCAATTGAGTACCCTATAAAAGGGTTATTTTTAGAAAAGAAGCCTCTTTCCCATGCATCTGAAGAATTTCTAGAATTCATATCTCAAGCTTTGCAAAATTAATAGCTAAAGACCTATAACCTAGGGTTATGGGTCAGGCTAGACTCGGTACTTTATTCTGTAACCTATTCAAATCTATTATAAAGAGTATAAATGTACTTTTAAAAAAATAGATGAAAATTCAACTACCTTATTTATTATTTATTGGCGACGCAACGGACACTCTTTCCATAAAAATGGCGAAAAGTGTGGCAGACTGGCGTCCTGATCAGGTAGTAGGTGAGTATGCTTTAGATGGTTGTACAACCACTACGAATATGCCTCGCCTGAATATTGCTGAAGCAAAAGCCAAAGGCGCTAAGAGTTTCGTGTTGGGTTTTGCCAACAGTGGTGGCTATTTAGATAAACATTATATTCCATATCTACTAGAAGCCATCGAAGCAGGTATGGACATTGTCAGTGGTTTGCATCAAAAGCTCGAAAGTTTCCCCGAAGTTAAAAAGCATGCTGAAGAATTTCAGGTTAATCTGATTAACGTACGTCATCCCACCGACTCCTTTAAAACGGGTACTGGTGTAAAACGTGCTGGTAAACGCTTATTAACAGTTGGAACCGATTGTTCCGTAGGAAAAATGTATAGCTCAATGAGCATATACAATGAACTACAAAAGCAATCGATCAAAAGTAGCTTCAGAGCAACCGGCCAATCTGGGATCCTAGTCGCAGGTGCTGGAGTAGCGGTAGATTGCGTGGTCTCGGACTTTATTGCTGGTGCTGTTGAGCAACTATCGCCCAACAACGATCAAGACCATTGGGATATTATAGAAGGCCAGGGTTCTTTATATCACCCAGCTTTTGCAGGAGTTAGTTTAGGGTTGTTACACGGTTCACAACCTGACGCTTTAGTGCTTTGCCATGCGGAGCAAAGAGATCATATGCGTGGAATTCCTGGGCGCGAATTGCCCAGCATGGAAGCGACTATGGAGCTTAACCTCCATAATGCCAGGCTAACCAACCCAAAAGCACAGTTTGTTGGAATTTGTATTAATACTTCTATGCTGTCAGAAGATGAAGCATTTGTTATTTGCAATCAATATCAAAAACAGTTTGACCTTCCTTGCGTCGATCCTTTACGTCACGGGGTTACTTCAATAGTAGATAGGGTTGTGGCTATCTAGATGCAAAGACAAATTCTTATTAAATCTGAATCTTGGCCTTTAGCAAAAGTATTCACAATTTCTAGAGGCTCAAAAACTCATGCTGAAGTAATCACACTAAAGATTACCCAAGAGAACGTCAGTGGCTTTGCTGAGTCGGTGCCCTATAATCGCTACGGCGAATCGATTGACTCAGTAACCAAGCAAATACAATTCGTTCAAAAGCACCTAGAAAATGGTGCCGATAGAGATACTATAAATTCTATTTTACCTGCTGGGGCAGCAAGAAACGCCATCGACTGCGCACTTTGGGATTTAGATTGCAAGCTTCAACAAAAGGACATTTTCGATCTAAGTAAGCAGGGTATCAACAAACCAACCATTACTGCTCAAACCTTGTGTATTGGTGATTTAGAATCCATGGCTCAAGAAGCAAAAACATTAGCTAACTACCCTTTAATTAAAGTAAAACTCGATGATCAAATGGTTATTGAGAAAATGTCAGCAATCCATAGAAACGCACCTAATAGTCAATTTATAATTGACCCCAATGAGGGCTGGAGTTTTGAGCAACTTAAAAGCTTTGCACCGAAATTGGCTCAGTTAAATGTTGCTTTGTTAGAACAACCACTGGCTTCTGATGATGATAGTGAGTTGGTAGCTTATGACTGCCCTATTCCAATTTGTGCAGATGAGTCCTTACACACTCGCTCTGACTTACCCATCATCAAAGCTAAGTATCAATACATCAACATTAAATTGGATAAAACTGGCGGCTTAACGGAAGCATTGCAATTGGTTAAAGATGCTAAAAAGCTAGACTTAGGGATAATGGTGGGTTGTATGGTGGGCACATCTCTGGCAATGGCTCCAGCCAATGTAATCGCAAACGAAGCCAAATTTATTGATTTAGATGGCCCAGCTCTACTTTCTAAAGATAAAGACTTCGGTTTTCAATATCATTTTGGGCAAATGTCAGAGTTAAACTTTAAGTTATGGGGTGGTAAGCATTAAAAGCTCTTACCACCATATTTAAATAAGTTCATGTTTTAGTCATGAACAATTTCAACCTCTAAGTCCTTGCTAGCCTTAAGCTCTAATCCTAGATGAGTAGAAAAACCTAAAACTTCTTTATTGATCGGCAAAGTACCGAACTCGTTATAATGCGCTTGCCATTCAATTAATGCTACATCATCTAAATAAACTTCAGGCTTAGTGCTAGCTCCTTCATTAGATATTTCTAACCACACTCGATAACTTCTCAAACCTACTCTTGGCGTATTGAAGTCAAAATCCATAGTTTGAACATTGCTATTAGCTTTTAATACAGTTTCCTCTAATAACACTGGATCATTTGCAAATCCTTGTTTCAACTTATCTCGTGTTTTTCTCCTTTGGAAATACAGTTTGACTCGAATATCCTCATTAGTTTTTATGTCCGCTCGATAACTCATGGGATTACCTGCTTTAAAAACTCGACGAAAGGTTTTCATACCAACCTTGGATGTACCTTGACTAGTGTTGGCTTTAATAGAATATGAGCCATTAATACTATTGTCATTAGTTAGGGTGGCATTCTCAAGTTCCCATCCACGTTCTTCCGAGGTAAAGCCATCATAATTTTCAAAATCACCTCCATTTAATAGATTGCGACCTAAACGATATCTATTATGAATCTTATCGTTATTGTTGTTATTAATGGCTTGGATATTTCCAAGAACAGGATAAGAGTATAGTGAAACCAAATCATTTCCTTTATTGATTTTAATTGTTTTACTTTTACTCTCCTGTGCTTTATTAGCACTTAGCATAATATGACCACCTGAAACCGTTGATTCCAGGCCACGAAGACCACTTAAATGGTTAACTCTTCTGGTAATAATGTTGCGCTCTATACCAGTAGCAGGAATTGGCATATAACCTTTGATATAAATAGGAACTATTTCAGCCCTATGGAACTCCTCCCCATCCATCCAAACATAAAGCACAAAACTATGAGGAGTATCATGGAAATATTGATCGAAGATAAAATTCCCCATGGAATAAGCTATAAATTTCCCTTCATACAATTCAAAACCCTGTGTCACATGAGGGTGGTGAGCAATTACCAAGTCAGCGCCTTTATCGATAGCTGTTTTCAGTCGTGACTCAGTCATAGCCGTTGGTTCATTGGTGTATTCTAAACTGCCATGATATTGAACAATAGTAGCTCTATTTTGCCCAGATTCTCGAGCGACAGTAGTGATAATATTTTCTTTAGAACCAAAAGCCGAACCACCTTTGCTGGCTTCAGCCACTTGATTAGGACTAAAGCCTCCTTCCCAACCGACAAAACCTAGCATTGAGAAATCTTGCCCATTTAAAGTGCTTTGATGAGCTTTAAGGGCCTCCTTTTGATCAAGGCCTGCACCTGAGTAATCTAACTCATACTCTTTTAAATATTTTAAAGTAGATACAAGCCCTTCATCTAAATAGTCATAAACATGATTATTGCCCAATGTTACATAATCAATGCCAGCCCACTTCAAAGCTCCGAGCGTTTCAGGTGGCGAGAAAAAAGTCACCCCTTTGGGCGCCCTTTGTTTAGGCGTCGTTTTGCTAATTTGAGTTTCAAGATTGACCGCAGAGTAATCGGCAATTTCCATATATGGTTTAACGTGAGCAACAATCCTTTTAGTGTCTTCTTTTTCATGTCCCTTACGAATAAGTACTTTCTCATTAAGGTGCGGAGCTGCATATCGGCGCCCCATCATGACATCACCACCAAAGGCTAACATCACTCTTTTTGGTTTCTTTTTCACTAATGACAATGGCGCAATCGTTACTGACAAATCTTCACTGGCTGATAATTCGTTATGACTAAAAGTTTGAATGCTCGGGTAAAAACCCTCGCTTTCAATTTTTAATTGATATATACGAGAATCAGCTAGAGTTAGAGTAAAAGATTTAGAGTTAAAACTTTTAACATCTCCATCTATTGTAATAGTATAGTCACCAATATCATTATTATTGATAGAACCCTTAATGGTGATGGCACTAGATTCAAAGGAAACCAGTATTAAAAAAATTGTTAGTAATCGATTATTCATTTGTTTTACGCCTTAGTAATTATCCATTAAATATAATATAACGAGAAAATCCGCGCTTATAATATCTATTCGAGCACCACATAATAAAAGTTATATGATTAAACAAATTAACGATAAACTAACTTATATTTAAACTTGGCTCGATACAGGATATATTATTAATGTAATTTCATTAATAATGGACTGGAAGTGTTAATCTTTATTTTATCTTGTATCTTAATCTTCGTTTGCGTGGTCATTCATTATGAAGCTTTAACTCGCTTCCATGCTTTTTGCAAACTTATCAATATTAAAGGTCGGGTAAAAGTAGCGGTTGGCACCGTTTGGGTTTTAATCGCCCATGTTATAGAAGTTTGGGTATTTGGAATCTGTTATTACTTCTTGATAAATAGAGTTGAACAAGGTCAATTAATAACCGTTTCTGGCGAATCGGCTAACGGGTTGCTTGATACTATTTATTTTTCTTTTATTTCTTATACCAGCTTAGGCTACGGTGATATTGTCCCCGAAGGAATGGTACGCTTTCTTGCTGGAACAGAGTCTTTATTAGGGTTAGTTTTCATTGCTTGGTCTGCTTCTTTCCTCTATTTGAAAATGGAGGAGAACTGGAAAGAAGCAAACTAAGAAAAGTACAACTTCACGCCAGAAGGTTTGCAATCATTGCTTGATCTTGACTATTGTTGGCATAAGCGCGGATCAAGCCTGTGTTATCGGCATTACTGGAAAACTCCAATGCTCTTACGGTAATTTTTTCATCTTCTAACTTCTTTCTAAGATCGAATAATTCATCTTCATTTGCATCCACACTTTTTAAATCAACAAAATGCTCAGTTTTATAATCTTCAGCCTGTTCTTTGAATGTTCTCTCTATTACAAATTGCTCACCAAAACCGAACTTAGCATCTTGTGCAAAAGCAGATAACTCCTCATCGCTTTCTAATTCCACCTTAAGCTGAAACACTTCAAGTCCATCCAATGCTGTTAATGATAGCAATGTTAACGGATAACTTCCTTTTAATGCTTGAAGACGATTAACAAAACTTTTGTTCGAACGATTTTGTATTGATATATTCATCATACTCTCCTATCCCTACTTAGGAATTTCATGCCTATTCGTTTAGTTTAGAAAGAAGAATCTGAAGAATTTATTACTTAGATTCGGTAGTTCTGCCACCTTAAGCTTATTTGCCTTTAGGTCAGTAACTTTGCGTCACCAGCTTTCGCCGACTTTGCCGTTTCGTCTAAACTTGATGAAGTAATATTAGCAAACCGCGACCAATTCGCAAAAGAAATGTGACGCAACTCACATCAGAATCCGGGAAGCGCCCTGGACCACCGGTAAAGCATTGATATTAAAGCTTTTATTTAATTAGGAGGATTTAGCTACAAATATTCTTGGGTACAAGCTTTTCAAACTAAATGGTCGAAAGATTGTAAAAACCGTCAATTATTGTCAGTATTTTTTACATACCTGGGGATGTAAGATAAAAAAACCCGCTTTAGGGAAGCGGGTTAAGTTCAACTCCAAAACCACCCTCTGACATGATGATAAGGAGAACAATGAACTAGATTATTGTCGTTTTCTAACCCAGAAACATCAAGATTCAATTGTAAAAGCTTTGTAAAACCCTAAATTTATTAGGCATAAAAAAGCCCCGCGAATGCAGGGCTTTTTTTATGGTATTAATTACCCAAGGTTTGCTGAAGCAAATTCCCAGTTAACCAACTCCCAAAAATGATTTAAATATTCTGGGCGAGCATTACGGTAATCCACATAGTAAGCGTGCTCCCAAACATCAACTGTCAATAATGGAGTCATACCCGCTTCGGTTAATGGTGTTGCTGCATTACTAGTGTTAACGATTTCTAAGTCGCCAGCCGCATTTTTACATAACCAAGTCCAACCAGAACCAAAGTTACCAATAGCGCTAGCTGTGAACTTTTGTTTGAAGTCCGCAAAAGAACCGAAAGCGGCATTGATAGCGTCGGCTAAAGCACCCGTTGGCTCACCACCGCCGTTCGGGCTTAATGAGTGCCAATAGAAAGTGTGATTCCAAACTTGTGCAGCATTGTTAAATACGCCACCTTCAGAAGTACGGATAATTTCTTCCAATGACATATCAGCCATATCCGTTCCTTCGATTAAGTTATTTAGATTTACCACGTAAGCATTGTGATGCTTGCCATAGTGAAAATTGATAGTTTCTTCTGAAATATGCGGTGCTAATGCATCACGCTCATAAGGCAATGCAGGTAATTCAAATGCCATTAGTTTGCTCCTAATTTAATTATGACGCCAATCTTAAAAACGCATTCTAGCATGAAGCCTATTGCTTCCCAATAGTTTCGTAGTCTGACCATTGCAGATCTGTTAGCTATCCACTGGCGATATAGCACCAAATCCCATATGATGTGTTCACAATTAATGGAAGTATAATTAAAAATGAAAGCATTAGTTCTTACTTGCGCATTTATCAGCGGTTTTTGTATTATGACTGTTGAGCTCTTAGGCGGTAAAATATTATCGCCTTATTTTGGTGGTAGTGTTTATGTATGGGGCTCCATTATTACCATCTTCATGTTAGCCCTCTCTATTGGTTATTTATTAGGCGGGAAACTCTCTTTAAACCAGCCGTCCACTAAGAAATATGGCACTTTATTTATTGCCGCCGCCGTAACTATACTACCTCTAATTTTTTGGCATGATGCTATTTCTGATTGGGTATTCGAAATAGTCGAAGATCCACGATATGGTTCTTTATTAGCCTCGGTCGTACTGTTTTTTATACCAACCATCATTCTAGGGATGATTGCGCCCTACTCAGTAAGATTATTAGTTTCTTCAGCAGAGTCCAGTGGCCAGACAGCCGGTTTTTTATATTTCGTCTCAACACTAGGAAGTGCCTTAGGAACACTAGCGACTTCTTTTTACTTAGTCTTATGGTTTGAAATCGATCATGTACTGTACGGAGTGGTGTTCGCTTTAAGTCTAGCCGGTATTATTTCCTATTTCTTTCCAGCTAAAGTTTCACAGGAATCATAAAGATGAATATTAAAAATTTATTACTAGCTTTCCTCAGCTTTGCATTAGTTAGCTTTAGCTCACTAGCCATAAGTCAAAGTAAGATCATTGAAAAGAAACGCTCTCTTTACCAAAACGTTTATATCGTAGAAGAAGAAGGCATGCGCTGTATGCGATTCTTAAAAAAGCACAAGAATGATCTTAGCCAGTCTTGTATTTATTTAGACAGTCCGGAAAAGCTTGTTTTTACTTATTACAAACAAGCTATGGGCGTAACCTACTTTGTTGATAATCCCAAAGACATTCTAATCGTGGGTTTAGGCGGTGGTATTTTGGCTAATGTTCTTGGCGAAGTTTATCCAGACGCGCATATAACTTCAGTGGAAATTGACGATGTAGTTGCCGATATGGCGAAGAAATACTTTGCCTACGATGACTCAGTAGAAAATAAAGAAACCCATGTAAAAGACGGCCGTGTTTTTGTTAAAAGAGCTTTAAAGAAAGGTCTTAAATACGATTTGATATTACTGGATGCTTTTAATAGTGATTATATTCCTGAGCATATGATGACTGAAGAATATTTAAAAGAAGTAAAGCAACTTGCTAGGCCCGAAGGAATAATCATGGCCAATACGTTTAGTAGTAGTAAGCTATTTGATCATGAATCTGCAACTTATCAGAAAGTCTTCGGTGAGCTATATCAGATAACTTTTTATCAAGGTAAAACCAATCGCGTGATTATCGTAAAAAATGGAAAATTACCTGAAGTAAAATCGCTACTCTCAAAAGCGAACGAAATGCGTAATGAATTAAACTATTATGGCGTAGACGCCTTTGGATTATTTGAAGCCATTAGTGATGAAGTCAATTGGGATACGGAAGCCAAAGTTTTAACTGATCAATATTCGCCTGCAAATCTACTAAAAGGTAAATAGGTAAAACCAAGTAAGCTGTGAAAACAGCTTACTCTTTATCCTGTAAATTTATTCCCTGAGCGCGAGCTTTCATTTCCCACTTTAACTTTGCCAAGCGTTGCATATCAGCCACACGATCGACTTCGTCCATAATTTCCACACCAAGCAATGTTTCCATAATATCTTCTAAGGTGATAACACCTTCAGTGGTTCCATACTCGTCTACCACTAATGCCATATGTTGCTTGCTTTGAATCATGTCATCTAACATTTCTGCCAGTTTTTTATTGCCAAAAACAGCAGGGATTTCACGTTTTATTTCTTTTAAAAGCATATCACTTTTTGCTTCACTTTGAGCTTTGTAAATATCATCCTTCATTACAAAACCGGTAATTTTGTCGATATCGTCATCAAATACTGGGAAACGAGAAAAAGGTTCTCTGACCGCTAACTGGTAAGCACCAAAAATGTTAGAGTCCTCTGAAATAGCGGTAATCACAGTACGAGGGGTCATCACTTTTGACGCTGTGAGATTTTGAAATTGAAATAAATTTTTGATAATTCGAAGTTCGTAATCTTCTAAATCCCCTGACTCTTCACCCACATCGGCCATCGCCACAAATTCATCACGATTAAATAAAGGCACTTCTTTGTCTTTAGCTATAAAGCGCGTGATCTTTTCAGAAATCCATATTAGTGGATAAAGCAGTTTGATAATCCAGTTAATAAATACCGCCACTGATGGCGCTAAGCGTTTCCAAAAGACAGCACCAATAGTCTTGGGGATAATCTCCGACAATAATAAAATAGCCAAAGTCATAGCGGCTGAGAAAACACCAATCCAAGCACTACCAAAAACCTGTGCCGCTTTAGCCCCAGACACAATAGCTCCCACCGTATGGGCAATGGTATTCAAAGTTAAAATCGCCGCCAGAGATTGATCGATATTATCTACTCTCACCTTAAATAATAATTGAGCCTGCTTAGGATTATCCTGGCGACGATGTTCAATGTAACCAGGACTAATGCTCAACAACACCGCTTCGGCAATCGAGCAAATAAAAGAAACCCCAATGGAGAGAACAATAAAAACTATTAATAGGTAGATGTCGGTCATAAAGTTAAGTTGAAACCAATATTGAGTGTGATAGATTAATATCACAATTAGTAAATATAATTATATTAAATCAAGGATCGCTTTTATGGACAAGCTAGTTTGCCCAAAATGCAAAGAGCAATGCTTAGCGAAACCCAAAGTTTTTCTCCAAGCATTATTCCCAAGATATTTCAGCTGTCCGAACTGTTATTGTTCTTTTGATTTTAACCGTAGGCCAGACGATTACGCTATTGGTTTTGCTTTTCAAGAAGTTATTATTTGGGTACTTTCAATCTTGGCCTTATTACTTTTTGGTAATTTCTTAGCTATGATTGGCGTTTTTGTGTTGTTTAGTTTCCTTAAAGCTATATACATTTATCGGGGAGGCTTTATTGAAGATCCAGAGTGACATGATTTTAAAAACTGGGATCTGGTGACCCTGTGCCAAACCTCAAAAGATTCTGAAGCGAGTTCAGGATGACAACTTATGCAGGGTGGTATGGTCTTGACGCACCAAAAAGCAACAACTTGGAACTCCAAACTCAATTTGGAATCCACCCACCAACAATGCGATACTTATGGTGGATTCCAGCCTTCGTTGGAGTTTTAATATTAGAAGAACATTATTCCCTAAAACTTCTTGTTCTTCTCTTCCCACTCTTTCTGCTGTTGCTTAACTATCTTATAGGCTTGTATCAGCTGACGATGGAAAGGAACCATCATTCCAGCACCAATTACCATTAATACCCAAGGATAATATGGCCAACTGATGGCTTCTGATAACTGCCCTTTGCCGGTTTCATGAATACTGTATATCTCATAGGCTGAGAACATAATTAACACCATGCCTAAGATATTTAAAATCATTTTTACTGGTGAAATTTTTGGTTGTTCAAATGTCATATTAATACTCTTACTAATCAATAAAGCCTTGTTCTTTCATCCACTCATCATTATACATTTTCGATAAATAACGATTACCCGTATCGCACACCAAAGTTACCACTCGCTTTGGTTCAGTTTGTTCTTGGCAATACTTCAAAGCTGCGGCCAAAAGTGTTCCTGTTGATGAACCACCCATAACGGCTTCTTTATGCATGAGATCACGACCAGCAGTTAAAGATTCCTTGTCGCTAACGTAATAAGCTTTGTCGAATAATTTCATTTCACAAATATCAGGAATAAAATCTTCACCAATTCCTTCAACTACCCAAGAGCCAGCTTCAATC
This sequence comes from uncultured Kangiella sp., assembly GCA_947503345.1. Lineage (GTDB taxonomy): Bacteria > Pseudomonadota > Gammaproteobacteria > Enterobacterales > Kangiellaceae > Kangiella. The sequence continues at coordinate 50,381 of CANNCW010000001.1, forward strand.
ATTTCCCCAGTTTCATGGTAGTGTGCCAAAATAGAGCCTTCTGGATCCGCCAATACCATTTCCATGTCCGGGTTTTGTTCTTTTAAATAATGCCCCAAACCAGTCACAGTTCCACCAGAGCCAACCCCAACTACCATGGCATCAATCTTGCCATCCATCTGTTGCCAAATTTCAGGCCCCGTGGTTTTGTAATGGGCAGCAAAATTCGCAGGGTTAGCAAATTGATTAATATAATACCAACCGTTTTCATTAGCTAAACGCTGAGCCATATCTTGATAATATTCAGGATGACCTTTCATCACGTCTGAGCGAGTCCAAATAACTTCCGCACCAAGAGCTTTCAAATTATAAGCTTTCTCCTTGCTCATCTTGTCAGGCAAAACAATTTTTAGCTTATAGCCTTTTTGGGCAGCGACCAGCGCCAAGCCCAAACCTGTATTACCAGCAGTAGCTTCAATCAAAGTATCACCTGCTTTAATATCGCCAGCCTTTTCCGCAGCATCAATCATGCTCACCGCAATTCGGTCTTTAATCGAGCCGCCAGGGTTTTGCGATTCTAACTTGCCAAACAACTGACAAACGCCCGTATCTAACTGGCTAAATTCCATCATTGGCGTGTTACCAATCATCTCTAATACATTGTGATATGTTTTCATAAAATACTATTGCAAGCCTAAAATTTAATGCTTCTTGGAAAGGTCGCTACTTTATCATAAAGCCATATAAATTGATGCAAAAAGAACTGATCCAACCAGTTTTGGTGAAAGTGACTTATTTCGCCCCTTACCGCATACTAGGCGCACTTTTTTCAGTGCTAATTTCAAGTCAAAAATAACAATGCTAGATCGTGCCAGCGTCATTGACGAAAACTTCCAAATCGCCTTAAAAACCTCTAAATTCCCTGAGCGGGTAAGTAATATTGCTGCTAGTGTCACTCAGCTATCACCTAAAGAATTTGTTGAGCTTTTTGAATCACAAGTGATCAGCCGTCATCTCGACTTGCGCGCTCGTAAGTTAAAAGATCAGGGCATTGGTTTTTATACCATCGGCTCAAGTGGCCACGAAGGTAACGCGGTTATGGGCAAAGTGTTCCGCCATACTGATATGGCATTTTTGCACTATCGTTCTGGCGCCTTAATGGTTCAGCGCTCACGTCACTTGCCAAATATCGATCCTATCCGAGATCAAATTTTGTCATTAGTGGCTGCCAAAGAAGATCCAATTTCTCAAGGTCGACATAAAGTATTTGGTAGCAAAGATTTATGGGTTCCACCGCAAACTTCTACCATTGCTTCGCACCTACCAAAAGCGATGGGCGCTGCTTGGGCATTAGGTCGAGCTGAACGCAGTGATTTTAAAGCTGATATTCCTAATGACAGCGTCATCTTCTGTAATTTTGGAGACGCCAGTTTTAACCATGCCACTTCACAAGCGGCTTTTAATACCGCTCAATACCTTGCGTATAAAGGTGAGCCGTTGCCACTAGTCTTTATATGTGAGGACAATGGCATTGGTATTTCAGTTTCCACTCCTGATAATTGGGTGGAAAACAACGTTAAAAACCGTCAATCCATCGAATATATTCAAGCCAATGGCTTACATCTTCCTGATGCCTATTTAGCAGCACAAGAAGCAGAAGAAATAGCGCGTATTGAACGTCGCCCAGTGTTTTTACATTTAAAAACGGTACGTTTAATGGGCCACGCCGGTAACGATACCGAATCGATGTACCATTCGATGGACAAAATCGAAAAAGATGAAGCGCAAGATCCTTTATTACACTCAGCCAGAATTTGTATTGAATCTGGCTACTTATCGGTTGGTGAAATTCTCGATTTGTACGAAAAAACTCGTGAAACAGTAGAAGCAACCGCGAATCAATGTATTGAATTACCAAAGTTATCTAACGCCGAAGAAGTTTGCGCCTCAGTAGCTCCTGAGTTACCCGTTAAAGAAAAACCGCCAATAGCCAAGATTACAAAACGCCAAGAACTATTTGATATTGGCCGTCAATTTAAATTCTTGGATAAACCAAGAAGTATGGCACAGCTAATAAATTACTCGCTAACGGATTTAATGGAGCAGTACCAAAACATCATTATGTTTGGTGAAGACGTAGGTAAAAAAGGCGGCGTTTATAGTATTTCGACAAACTTACAAAAGCGTTTTGGCGAAGGCCGAGTGTTCGATACTTTGCTCGATGAAACCAGTATTTTAGGAACCGCTATTGGCGCAGCTCATTTAGGTTATCTGCCGATGCCAGAAATTCAATTTTTGGCCTATACCCATAACGCTGAAGACCAAATTCGTGGCGAAGCGGCAACCCTTTCGTATTTCTCGAATAATCAATTTACCAATCCAATGGTGATCCGAATTGCAGGTCTTGCCTACCAAAAAGGTTTTGGCGGCCACTTCCACAACGACAATAGCTTCGGTTTCTTACGGGAAATTCCAGGTATAGTGGTAGCTTGCCCATCCAATGGTTTAGATGCTGCAAAAATGATGCGTGAAGCGGTACGCCTTGCTGACGAACAAAAGCGCGTGGTGGTATTTTTAGAGCCTATCGCCCTGTATCATACTAAAGACTTACATGAAGCTGGTGATAACGGTTGGTTGTGTGAATATCCGCATCCAAGTGAAACTATCGACTTTGGTCAGTTTGGTTTAAAGCCAGCAAATAACAAATCGAAAGAAACCTTAATCATCACTTATGGTAACGGCAACTATTTATCACAACAGGCGCAAAAAACCTTAGCCGATAAACATAACACCTATGTGTCAGTAATGGACTTACGCTGGCTAGCACCATTAAATCATGAAGCCATAGCCAAACAAGCTGCCCAATATAAAAAGGTATTAATCGTAGACGAATGCCGTAAAACCGGTTCAGTTTCTGAAGAAATTATCACAGGTCTAGTTGAGCATATTGACACACCACCAAGAATCAAACGCATCACAGGCCATGATACCTTTATACCAATCGGTGTTTCTTGGGAGTTCGTATTACCGAGTAAAGACGACATCGTAAATGCCGTCTTGGAAATGAAGAAATAAATATTCTATAACCAATAAAACGCCCTCAATTGAGGGCGTTTTATTGGTTATTTTTATTAGGATATTAATTATTAATTAGCCCCTTCAACCCCTTCTTTGCAAAGCTTGGTAGAGCAAAAGCTGCCGAATGAAGCTGTTGGTTGTAATAATCAAATTCCAAACCAGAGTCATTAACCCTTTGCGAATCAAAATCATTAATTGGATGATATTTTTTACTGGCAAAAGTAAAACTCCATAATCCGCCTGGATAAGTTAGATTCGAAAAACTGTAAAGATAGCAAGCAGGAAACACTTGTCTTAAAACTTTTAATAAAGACTGTTGAATTTCCATGGCATACCAAGAAGACTCACCCTGTGAAACGACAATACCATCATCAGTTAAACAAGCATAAACATCCTTATAGAAGTCCACACCGAATAAAGGTTGTGCTGGACCAATAGGATCTGTTGAGTCCACAATTATCACATCAAATTTTTGTTGAGTTGCTTTAACAAACTCAACGCCATCACCAATAATTAAGTTCATTTTCGGGTGGTCGAGGTCTTTTGAAGTCTGAGGTATATGTTCACGACATGCATCTACCACCATGCCATCAATCTCCACCATTGTGCAGCTTTCCACTGAGCTATGACGTAACACTTCTCTAGCAGTTCCTCCATCGCCACCGCCAATAACCAGCACATTTTTTGGACTAGGGTGTACGAATAATGGAACGTGGGTGATCATGTCATGATAAGCAAATTCATCTCGTTCCGTTACCATAATTAACCCATCATTCAAAAGCATTTTCCCATGGCCTTTTGTTTCCACAATATCCACGGTTTGAAACTCACTTTTGCCTGAAAAAAGAACTTTTTCGACTTTTAAGCGAAGCCCTAAAAAGTCTTTGAATTTTTCTTCAACCCATAAATCAGAGTTCATAATTATCTCCTGCCAAATTTAATTGGCGTGGTTTTTTAACCAAAGTTTGCGGTATCAAGTAATTGGCAAAAGTTACTTTATAACCATTATCTAAACTAGTGCTTACCTGCTCTTTTTGTACATAATGAGTCGGCAAATATTGTTCTATTAAGGTTCCAAAGTCCAATTCATTAAAAGCTACCAAATCAAATGATTTTGGTTCTAATATTTTTAATATCACTGGAGCAAGTTCTATAAGATTCAAATTGGACTCGAAGCTTACATAACTAGAATCAGCTTGAGGCGTTACGTGAATGGTTAAATAATCACTCCCTTTAATCGCATTCAAAGAGTAACCAAAAGGCTCAAATGAGAAGTCATCCAACTCAAAGCCTTCTAGCCAATGCTCAAACTGAAAATACTCACGTATATCCTCAACACTTAAACCTTCAGTGGTTAAGTGCTCAGAGGCTTGCTCACTAATTTGATAAGCCAATAGTTCGTAAGTTTTATCATCCTTAGATGCCTGATATTCATGATTAGAATGAAACAAGTAATTATGATGAGAGTAGAGTTCCCCAAATCGATAAGCCTTGCCATCGGTATAGGTTTTTAATAGCTTAACATCATCAATAAAGTTCGATGCTTGAGCGTATGCAAAATACTCATTCTTTCTTTGGTAAATGATTTGTAAAATTGCATCTTGTGATACTTGGGAAACCAAGAACTCAACCGCGTTCACTAGTCGAGTATTACCGCAAGTTAAAATCAGTAAGCGGTCTTCCCATACAAACAAACTAGACTCCGAGAGCAAGAATGCTTTGCAGTAACTATTTTTTATTGAGGATAAAATTTTGGCTTGGCATTTTTCTACCATTTGCCCCCAAAATTCATCGTTAAAATCTTCTAATAAAGATAATTGCTGAGAATCGATGATAATTTCAGCTTTCTTCTCTGAGCCTTCGAAAAACAATTTTAGCCCTCTGCTACAAGCCCAAGAACTCTACGAAAGAGCAAGGATTATACTTTTAACAAAGACCATATTTTACTCTTTAACCTTATCCTCGCCAATAACTTTTTGCTAGCCTAGCAGCGCACATTGAGCGATAATTGCGCTAATTCAACCTTGTAATATTACTTAAATGAATAGTCCTGAATCATCCATTAAAGCTATTGATATTAAGTTATCTATTCCTAACTCTTTCTATTATTGTGCTAAGAGTACAGAACATATTTTCCCTAAAAGTATTAACATCATTGGTTTTGAGTTCGATGGTACTGCTTGTTTTCGTAAAGGCACCCGTTTAGGTCCAAATGCTTTGCGTGACGTATCGGATGGAATAGAGTCCTACTCACCCTACCTTAACAGTGATCTTGCAGATTTTGATTTTTACGATTTAGGCAATTTACACATCGAACAGTATCCGCTAACTGTAGAAGCTACTGACTCTGAACAAGCATTGATTCAAACCCAGTGGCAAAGTGCTACTCATGATTTTGAAACTTTATTTGCAGATGCAAACCTATCTCATCAGCAAATAAAAATCATGACCTTGGGAGGCGAGCATTCTATTTCTTATGCCCCTATCTGCAAATATCTAAAAGACTTTGATGATTTAATATTGGTACATTTAGATGCGCATGCTGACTTACGTGACGGTTATTTAGGGCATCACTACTCACACGCCTCTATAATCCGTAGGGTTATTGATCAATTTGGCCCTAATCACCAGCTTATTCAATACGGTATTCGCTCAGGCACAAAAGAAGAATATCAATGGATGCATCAAAACGACACCTTAATACAAAGTCGCCAGAATTTTTTGCAAGCCATCGAAGCAATACCTTCAGATAAACCGATTTATCTCACGCTAGATTTGGATTACTTTGATCCAAGTTTCTTTCCTGGCACCGGAACACCTGAGCCGGGTGGAGAAGACTTTCACTCATTTATCAGCCTTTGCAAAATTCTAATGAAGAAAAACTTTGTAGGGTGCGATCTAGTTGAACTTTCACCTGAATTGGATAGCTCAGGAAATAGTAGCGTTTTCGCAGCCAAAGTAGCCCGTGAATTACTCATGTGCCTGGAGGGTAAAAGCGATGTCTAGTTGGAGCATTCAAGATGCTGAAAATATTTATAAATTCCAAAGATGGGGCAACGGCTATTTTAAGGTAGGTAACGACGGAAACCTAAAAGTGGCACCAAAAATTGATGAGCCGAATTTGCAAATTGACCTTCCAGAAATTATTAAAGAGATGCAGGAAGATGGCATTGAATTTCCTGCAGTTATCCGTTTTCACGATATTCTTCGCTCACAAGTCACGTCTTTAAATAAAACTTTTAAAAGGATTATTAAAGAATCTGGTTACGAAAACAATTATATGGGCGTTTATCCTATAAAAGTTAACCAAATGCGCGAAGTAATCGAAGAAATTGTAGACGCAGGCCGTCCCTATCATTATGGCTTAGAAGCAGGTTCAAAAGCAGAACTAATGGCGGCCTTAGCCTACAACACCAATCGCCGCTCTCTAACCATTCTTAACGGTTATAAAGATGATGAATACCTACGCCTGGCTTTACTTGGCCGAAAAATGAACCGTAAAGTTGTGGTGGTCATTGAAAAATTCAGTGAGCTTAAGCGACTGATAAAGCTATCTAAAGAGCTACAAATAGAGCCCATAATTGGTTTGCGCGTTAAAATGATGGTTAAGAGCCGTGGCAAGTGGGCTCACTCATCCGGCGAGCGAGCAAAATTTGGTTTAAGTATCGCTGAAATACTTAATGCCGTGAAACTTCTTGAAGCTGAGCAAATGCTCCACATCACGGAATTACTGCATTTCCATATTGGTAGCCAACTGACGGATATTCGTTCTGTAAAAGAAGCGGTGCAAGAAGCCTCGTTAATTTATAGCAAGCTCCATCAACAAGGAGTGCCATTAAAATATATTGATGTTGGTGGCGGTTTGGCCATTGATTATGATGGTTCACAGTCCACTAATGACTCTTCTCGTAATTACTCTCTGGATGAATACGTTTCAGATATCGTCTACGGTATAAAGCAAACTTGTGAATTACAACAAGTACCTCACCCTATAATTGTAACCGAGTCAGGTAGAGCTATCACCGCACATCACTCTTGTGTTATTACCAAAGTAATAGGTGAGATAAAGCGCACTGGAACTGATTACGATACTAGTAATTTACCAGATGAACATATATTGGTTTCTAATATACGTGATTTAAATAACCTACTTGATGATGATAGTGATAATTATCAAGAAGTGTACAACGATGCCGTGCAAATAAAAGAACAAGCCATGAATGGCTTTAAATTAGGGATTTTATCGCTAGATGAAGTTGCCAAAATTGAAACCTTATATTGGGAATTGCTGAATCGCATAGAAAAAATATCTCTGAAATTGTCCTTTATTCCAGAAGATATCAAAGAAATTACCGAAAGTTTATCATCACAATATCTCAGCAATTTTTCAGTCTTTCAATCTACAGCTGATTCATGGGCAATCGATCAGGTTTTGCCTATTGCTCCAATTACTCGATTAGACGAAGAGCCTAACATTCAATGTTCTTTGGTGGATATAACATGTGACTCCGATGGAAAAATCGATAAGTTTATAGGTGATGAAAATGAACCTATAGCAAAAAACATACCGCTTCATCCGCTAAAACTTGACGAAGATTATTTTCTAGGTATTTTCTTAACAGGTGCCTATCAGGACGTCATGGGTGATATGCATAACTTGTTTGGTCGTCTAAATGAAGTACATATTTTTAGTTATGATGATGATCCTAAAGATTTTTATATTGAAGAAGTGGTAAAAGGCTCTTCTGCTAAACAGGTTTTAACCACCATGCAATACAATTCAGAAATGATGGCAAAGAAGGTAAAAAAACAAATTGATAAGCAGATTCGTAAGGGCCGAATTGCACCAAGAGAAGGCGTTAGACTAATTGACTTTTATGAAGAAAGCCTCGCTTCTTACACCTATTTGAAGTAGTTGTTATTAAGCCATAAAAAAGCCCTCTATTGAGGGCTTATGATTCAATATTGATTACCCAGCCGGATAAACATAGCTTGCTTGAACACCTAATGGAATTCCGAAGCCCCAGTAAGCTAGTAAGAACAATGTCCAACCTACTAAGAAAGCTATCGAGAAAGGTAGCATCATAGCGACCAGGGTGCCGATACCAGTATCTTTAACATACTTCTGACAGTAAACCACAACTAATGGGAAATATGGCATTAGTGGCGTGATGATATTGGAGCTTGAATCACCTACGCGGTACGCTGCTTGGGTTAAGTCTGGCGAGATACCTAGCTGCATTAACATTGGTACAAAGATTGGTGCTAATAGTGCCCATTTGCCTGATGCAGAGCCTACGAATAAATTCACGAATGCAGTTAAGAAGATAATACCAACAATGGTTACTGCACTTGGCAATGCTAATGCTTGCAAACCTTGTGCACCTTTAATAGCCAATAATGCGCCTAAGTTTGAATTTGCAAAAGCAGCAACGAATAAAGCACAGAAGAAGGCCATTACGATGTAGTAAGCCATGCCACCCATTGCTTTGCTCATAGCATCAATCATGTCTTTGGTTTTCTTGAAAGTTCCGACAAAGAAACCGTAAATCGCGCCTGGGATCCAGAACAATAAGAAAATTAGTGGCACAATCGATTGCATAATTGGTGCTTTAAAATTCGTTAACTCACCGTTATAACGCATGGCAGAGTCAGCAGGTAACGAAACATAAGCCAACAAACCTAAACCAGCTAACATAACCGCTGTTGCTAATAAGAAACCCTTTTTTTCTTTTGAAGTGATTTCATCAAACTTTGGTAAATCATCCGTATCACCATCGACTTTGGTTTTCTGTAATCGTGGCTCGATAATTTTATCGGTGATATACCAGCCCACTAAAATAATGAAAATACTCGAAATCGAAGTGAAGTAATAGTTATTTAAAGGGTTTACTTCCATCGCTGGCTGGATAATTTGAGCGCCTGTTTGGGTGAAACTTTGTAATAAAGGATCAATGCCTGATGGAACGAAATTAGCACTAAAGCCACCGCTTACACCAGCAAACGCAGCCGCAATACCTGCCAATGGATGGCGCCCCATGGAATAATAAATAACCCCTGCAAGTGGGATTACCAATACATACCCCGCATCAGTTGCAGTATGGCTCACGATACCCACTAAAATCACTACTGGCGTTAATAAGAACTTTGGCGTTCTTTTTAACATTAGTTTGATACCAGTATTGATGTAGCCAGAATGCTCAGCTACCCCAACACCTAACATAGCCACTAATACTACGCCAAGTGGTGCAAAGCCAGTAAAGGTCTTAACCATACTGGAAAGGAAGTTGGCGAGAGAGTCGCCCGAAAGCATATTTTTGATTTGAATCGCTTCGCCTGTTCTTGGGTCGATAGCATCAAAACTAGTACCTGAAAGTAACCATGAAAGAAACCAAACTACCACTAGTGCGAATAAGAAAATAATCGCAGGATCAGGTAGCTTATTCCCCACACGTTCGATGAAATTTAAAAATCGAGCAATAGCGCCCTGTTTTTCAGTTGTCGTTGTCATTTTAATCTCCTAAGTGCTTAACTGTTTATACTCAATAACGCGAAGCGATTCAAGGCAGACCTGTATAAACCCTTGAATTTAAGAATTTTTTTGATGGATTTGTATAAGATTTAATCCTTTCTATCCTCAGAGCAGATTTATCGTCTTGAAAAAACAGGATGAAGTCCCAATCCATTCAAAACAACAAGATAATAATAAGCTCTTGGGCTTTCTGTTTTTATGGCTATTTATATCATTCTCACTCTAGCGATCTTGGCTATCTTTTGGATAGCAACAAGCGGTAAGCGTAAAGCTCGGAAACGCCAGTCGATTGCCAATGTCCCTTTCCCGGCTGAATGGCGTAAAATTCTGCGTAAGAACTTACCATTTTTTTACAAAATGCCTGCTGATTTGCAGTTACAGTTAAAAAATAAAATGCAGATCTTTTTGGCCGAAAAGAATTTTGTCGGACGAAAAGGACAAGAGATTGATGATGAAGTTAGAGTCACTATCGCCGCCCAAGCTTGTTTATTATTACTTAATCGTAATACTGATTTTTATCCTTTCTTAAAAACCATCGTAGTTTACCCAGCGGCATTTATCACCAAACATGCGCAGTACGATCACAGTGGCGTAAAAACTCAAGATGCTAGAGTTTTACTTGGAGAGTCGTGGACACGAGGACAAGTTATACTCTCATGGCACCACTCTGCATCAGGAGGCGCTGATTTCGAAGATGGTCATAACCTCGTTATCCATGAGTTTGCGCATCAACTGGATGGAGAGTCAGGTGTAACTAATGGTGCGCCACCTCTCAACAATGAACAAAACTATCAAGAGTGGTCAAAAGTTTTATCAGAAGAATTCCAAACATTACAAAGACAAGCCCAAAGGGGGCATAGCAGTTTTTTGGATCAGTACGGAGCCACCAATCCCGCTGAATTTTTTGCAGTCTGCTCAGAAGTGTTTTTTGAAAAACCCATTCAATTAAAAGAATTGCACCGCGAGCTCTATCAGCAGCTCAAAAGCTATTACCAAATCGACCCTTCGCAATGGTGAGAAAGTAAAAACTATTTCGAAGGAGCCTTAAGGCTCCTTTTTATTTGCTACATGAGAGACTTGATCTTTTAGTTCAGATAGCCGATATTCGCTAGGTAATTACTGATTAATCGATTAAATGAAAACAATATCTGCATTCGACAAAGCTGCTTTTAATACTAAGAATCCTGAGGGCCAAGCGCCTTATTTATTTGTCTGCGAACATGCTAGCAATTATATTCCAAAGGAATTCAATAACTTAGGTCTTGCGTCAGAGTTATTAAACGAACATATCGCTTGGGATCCAGGTACTGCTGACTTGACCCAATATCTCGCAGATAGCTTTAACTCTTGTTCGGTTTTATGTGAATACTCTAGATTGTTGATAGATTGCAACCGTCCCATTGGTGACAAATCCAGTATATTAGAAGTTAGCGAGCATCATGCCATTCCTGGCAACAAGCAGCTAAGCGATGAACACAAACAAGCAAGGGCGGAAGCCATCTTTAAGCCGTTTCATTCTGAAATCAGTTCTCAAGTGTCGCGTCTAAAGTCTTTGCATAGCAGCTTTCCAATTATTGGCATTCATAGTTTTACACCTAGTTTCTTAGGTCAAAAGAGACCTTACAAATTCAGCATTCTATGGAAACATGAGACCCCATTTGTTGATGCCGTTATTAAGTATTTACAAAGCCATCCCATGGCTAATGAAATAGGCTTTAATCAACCCTATTCCGCCAAAGAAATTTCTGCCTATACCACCGAGTATCATGCAGATAAAAACCATTTACCCAATTTAATATTTGAAGTTCGCCAAGATTTGTTGGAAAGTAGAGAGGATATAATTCATTGGGGTAAATTTATCCAAACAGCCATTTTATCGGCGCAGGGAACCATTAAGAAATAGATTAAAAAAAGTTAGTGAGGAATTATGATACCAGAACCGAGTTTTAGCGTTGGAGTCGAAGAAGAATACTGGTTAGTCAAAAAGGACGATGGCTCTTTAATTTCAAAACAACCTGAAGATTTATTACCACAACTTACCGCTTCGCTCGGTGAACAGGTCACTAAAGAATTCCACGGCTCGCAAATCGAAATTGGTACTAAAGTCTGCAATAGCTCTAGTGAAATTCGCCAAGAGCTAATCAAACTCAGACAACAGATTGCACAAGTTGCTGGTCAATATGATCTCACTATAATGGCCGCTTCCACTCATCCCAGCGCCGAATGGGATAAGCAAATTCATTCCGAAGGGGAACACTACGAATCATTAGTTCAAGACTTTAAACAAGTCATATTACGCTTACTTATATGCGGAATGCACGTTCACGTCGGTATCGAAGATAAAAACTTACGTATCGAACTGATGAATCAGATGACTTACTTTTTGCCACATTTATTAGCCATTAGTACTTCCTCACCCTTTTGGCGCGGCAAAAACATGGGCTTAAATTGCTATCGCTTGAGTTTATTCGACAACTTGCCTCGCAGTGGAACCCCCGAAGCTTTCAGTAGCTATGCAGAATATGAGCGCTTAATGAATGTCTTGTTAGAATCAGGCGCTATCGATAACCCAGCAAAAATCTGGTGGGACTTACGCCCCTCTACTAAATGGCCAACCGTTGAAATGCGTGTTACTGATATTTGCACCAATATCGATGATGCCGTATGTATTGCAACTTTAACTCGATGCTTATTCAGAGCGCTTTATCGCTTACGTTGCCAAAATCAAAGCTGGCGAAAATACCCACATACCCTAATCAATCAAAACCGTTGGATGGCACAAAGACACGGTACATCGGAAGGCTTAATCGACTTTGGGCAAAGTAAGATTCGTCCTTATAAAGAACTCGCACACGACATACTCTATTTCATCAAGGATGATATGGATTATTTCGATTGCCAAAAAGATGCCGAGCATATTCTAACCATCGCCGATAGAGGAACCTGCGCTGATCAACAAGTGGCCATCTATCAAGCCGCTTTGGAGAAAGGTAAATCCAATGAAGGAGCTTTGATAGAAGTGAATAAGTTTTTGATGGCAGAGACGTTAGCTGTTTAATACTTTCAATCATTATGTCATTCCCGTGTAAAAGGGAATCTTGTTAAAATTTGTGCCTGCCATAAAAGGAGCTCCACTTTCGTGGAGATGATTAAACATTAAGCTATAACAAAAAACTATACATACTGCCCCGCACAATACCCAGAAGCCCATGCCCATTGGAAGTTGAATCCGCCAAGATGGCCTGTGACATCTAATACTTCGCCAATAAAGTAGAGTCCTTTTACCTTTTTCGCTTCAAAGGTTTTTGAAGAAACTTCGTCGGTATCTACACCGCCCATGGTGACTTCCGCGGTTCTATAGCCTTCAGTTCCTGTGGGTTTTAGTTGCCAATGTTGTAAAGCATTAGCAACAGTCTCTAAATCCGCATGGGCAATATCGGCTATAGGTTTATGCGCTAATTTTGCGAACCATAATTGGCTTAACCTTTCTGCTAGATTTTTGGTTAATTGATCAGACAATAAATTCACAAGATGGCTTTTAGGCTTTTCGGCTTGCCATTGTTTTAATTGTTCGAATAAATCCACGTCAGGAAACAAATTGATTTGAATTGTATCGCCTGGTTGCCAATAGGAGGATATTTGCAGAACAGCGGGACCAGATAAACCGCGATGGGTAAATAAAATGTTTTCACGGAAAGACTGATTATTACAAGTCACTATTGAGTCGGCAGAAACACCCGATAAGCCATGAAACTCTTCAAGCATTTTAGGATTCAAAGTAAAAGGGACTAAAGCAGCCCATGTTGTGAATAAGCTTAGACCAAACTGTTTCGCGATATCATAACCAAAACCCGTTGCGCCCATAGTAGGAATCGATAGGCCACCAGTTGCAATCACTAACGATTCGCACTGCCATTTGCCTTGATTAGTGGTAACGATAAAGCCCTGCTCAGTTTTCTTAACTGATTCGACCGAGCATTTAATTCGCACCTCAGCGCCCTTTTCTTCACACTCAGCCAATAACATATTCACGATATCTTTGGCTTTGTTATCACAGAACAATTGCCCTAATTTTTTCTCATGATAAGGAATACCATGTTTTTCCACTAAGCCAATAAAATCCCATTGGGTATAACGGCTTAAAGCAGATTTACAGAAATGTTCATTATGCGAAAGGTAATTAGCAGGCTCAGCGTAGTAGTTAGTAAAATTACATCGACCACCACCTGACATTAAGATCTTCTTACCCACCTTGTTGGCATGGTCAATCACCATAGCCGAGCGACCACGACTCGCTGCGCTGATGCCACACATCAAACCCGCAGCACCTGCACCAATGATAATTACGTCTGTGGATTGCAAAAAAGTATCCTGTATATTCAAATCAGAAAGATTATATCAGCACTAACAACAATTGTTCTTATAAATTAAGCTGTTACAATCGAATTCATATAATAAAATATTTTTCGGATTCTATAGAACTAACAAACAAAGGTCGAGATCAAGCATGAAGCCCTACAAATCAGTAAAACCAAACCAATAATTGAGATTAGCAGGCTAGCCCAAAAGCTAGTCACCAATGAAACGATAATACGGAGAACTCTATGAAGAACAATATACTGAGCAAAATAGATTTTATCGTAGGCTCTATTATCGCTATCTTAATGATAATTCTATTTTCTGTTGTTGGTGGATTACCGCTGGTGATTACGTTTGTTCCTGGAGTTGCTTTCTCCTGGATAGCTTTCTTCTACATGTACAAGAACAAAATAAAGTTGCCCAACCTTACAGCTTTTATGCCTTTTTTCTTTCTAGTTCTTGGATGGCAATTTCTCCATTTCAATGAAGAATTTATGACCGACTTCAAAACCAAATTCCCACTACTTTATGGAAGCTCAGTGTATTCTAGTACCAAGTTTGTTGGAATCAATATGGCCTCATATTTCGTATTTACGGTGTCTTGTGTCCTATTTTTAATGACAAAATTGAGATTCATGTTGATACCAGTTTTGTTTTATATAACCTATGGAGCAATCGGAAATGCAATAGCTCACACCTGGTGGAGCATCAAACTTTGGGATTATTTTCCTGGTCTTTTCACAGCTCAGTTGTATTGGTTTCTTGGTCCTTGGATTCTTTATAAGCTCATTCCGAACAAAAAATTTATTGGCGTATATACGATTGGATTTGCCATTGTGCTTATCCCATTATTAACATTCTTCATGAAGCAAGCGTAGGTCGGGGTGAGTTAGGTCACCCGCAACCTATACTATCTTTATCAATTTAGAACCTTCCAATGTCTCAACAAAATTGGCGCCCATGATTTGTGATGGAGTTGTTGAGCCTGCGTTAACGTCATTATTCATAAAGTGGTCTACGATGGCGACGGCACCATAAACAGTAACGTCATATCCACTGGCAGTTTCCACTTTAGCAGTTACCGTTTTACCTTCGGCGTTTTTGGCTTCACCCCAAACGTAGGTTCTTAATTGGTCACGCTTGGCTTTGTTTGGTCCTCGTACTTTTTTGTCGATTTGTTTTTTCAAGAAATTTTGAATGAAGCCCAAGCCTAATAATGGTCTTATCCAGTTCATTCGTTTCATTTTCTTCACTAAATTTGGAGAAGCTGGAATATAAGTTTCAATGTTTGGTATGCCCGTCGTGTGATAAGCCGTGGAAACGTCGCCCCAAGGAATAGTCATGGCCAACTTTTCTCCATCACCAAAATCCACTTTGCGCACACCATGGGCAAATCCTACTCGAGTAATTTGTCCATCTTGGCGGACTTTTCCGCCCTCTTTCAATCCTTCAACCGAAGTCTTTGCCGTTCCTGGACTTAAGCCTGAACGTGAGTCAAAACCTAAAGTTAAGTGAGTTGCATTTGGCATTGCATTTTTTAGCGTTGCTGCAATGCAGTCAGTTGGGATCACATCAAAGCCAACACCCGAGCATAAGACTACGTCAGCTTCTTTCGCTTGAGAATCTAATGCTTGGCAACGCTCAAATACACTAATCTCGCCTGTGATATCTAAGTAATGAGCTTTGTTTTGAATACAAGCTTGCATCATAGGTTCAGCCGTTTGCGAGAAAGGCCCTGCGCAATGCAACACTAAATCCACTTCGGCAACGGCTTTATTCAAAGCATCTGTATCTGCTAAATCAAACGCTTTATATTCAAGATTATATTGCTCGGCAATAGGCTTAAGCTTTGCTTCATTCCGACCTGCAAGAAGAGGTTTTAGCCCTTTCTTAATGGCTTCTTCTACCATCAACTGACCGGTATAACCTGTAACACCGTATAGCATCCACGTTTGACTCATTAGGGACTCCGTAAAATTATTAATCGATTAGATGTACTGCTTTTTTGCTGATGAGTTTATGAAAAAGCTCGGGTAACCAGCGTTTCACTCTGTATTGCATTTTTGAATCTTTGTGCGGGATAACCATAAACTGATCATTCATTACCGCTTGGTAAATTGCTTCTGAAACATCCTTAGCTTGTGTAGGTGATCGCTCCATTAATTTTTTCGCCACCATTTTGACTTTATCATCACGCTCCGCAAAAGAGTCGAGTAAATTAGTTTTAAAGAATGCAGGACAAACAACGCTTACGCCAACATTGGTTCGTGATAACTCTACCCGCATGGTTTCACTGGCAGATACCACCGCAGCTTTACTGATATTATAAGCTGCGCTAGCTGGTGGATTTGCTATAGCTGCAAAGGACGCGATATTCACCACATGGGCACGGGGCGCTTTTTTCATATCTCCAACAAAAGCTTGATAACCATTAACCACGCCATATAGGTTAATATCAATCAGGCGTTTAAAATCTTCCATGGCAACCTTTTCTAAAGTTCCACTATCACCAATCCCTGCATTGTTAATCAATAAATCCACGGCACCTAGGTCATTATTAATTTGTGCTTTTACTTGTGCAATCTGCTCTACATTTTGTACATCCATTTCATAAACTTCAGCTTTAATTGCAAAGTCTTTTAATAACTCTTGTGTCCCTTTAGCGCCATCAAGATTGACATCACATATTGCAATATTCCAGCCTTTAGCAGCGAACTCTTGTGATAAAGCACGCCCCAAACCACTGCCAGCACCGGTTATTAAAGCGGTTTTATTCTGAAACGAATTCTGTTTTCTAGCGCTCATGGGCAAAGGACTCTCAATTTAAGATTCAGTCATAATACACTTTATTGGCAAAAATGTGAACGATCGTTCATAATAACCATTATAAACGTTAATTAGCACTTAAAACTTATGCAAAGGATCTTTTTAGTTCGGCACGGTCAAGCCAGTTTTGGTGATGAAAATTACGATCAGTTATCAGCGCTTGGTAAACAACAGGTAGCTTTGCTGGGCCAACAATGGGCAAGGCATGCTATTAACCCAGAGCTTAGTCTTGTGGGAACTTTGCAACGGCAACAAGAGACTATGCAGATCCTACATCAAGAAACTGGCAATGCATCGTCTATAAAAACCCTGCCCGAACTTAATGAGTTTCCAGCCGAAGCTATTACTAAACATTTTATGCCTGGCGTGGTTGCGCAATCTTCAAACCCAAACCTGTCCAGAGAAACAATATTCGCTGATCAAACTTTATTTCAAAGCTTATTTACCCATGTGGTTAAGGCTTGGATTTCGATGCCATGCGCCGATGCGGATAAAGCTGGTTTTGAAAGTTGGGTTCAATATCTCAGTCGCGCAGAAATCGGTATCAATAAAATTAAGCAGTTTGCTTGTGAAGCTGGTCATGAAAAAGTATTAGTCTCCACCTCAGCAGGATTTATTGGCGCAACACTGGCGCTACTGTTGGCTGATAAACAACAAGCTGCAGAACAGATGTTCAAATTTGCTTGGAATATTAAAAATTCTTCAGTAACAGAACTACACTTGAATCAAGACCAGATATTTCTGCATGGTTTTAACGATTATTCCCATTTAAAACATTCACCCGACTTAATTAGTTACCGCTAGGAAATTAATATGGATTTTTCAATCGACCCAAAATTTCAGCAAACACTCAAAGACATCGAAACTTTTTTAGTACAAAAGCTTTATCCATTAGAGCCAGATTTCTTGAGTAAAGATTGGTATCAAATTGAGCCATTACTAAAACTGCTTCGTGAGGAAGTAAAAAATAATGGTTGGTGGGCACCCTTCTTCCATGGCGATAAAGAAGGCGAGTCCTATAACCTTGTGCAACTGGG
This sequence comes from uncultured Kangiella sp., assembly GCA_947503345.1. Taxonomy (GTDB): domain Bacteria; phylum Pseudomonadota; class Gammaproteobacteria; order Enterobacterales; family Kangiellaceae; genus Kangiella. The sequence continues at coordinate 68,192 of CANNCW010000001.1, forward strand.
CTTAATTTCTGAAATTATTGGCGCCTCTCCATTAGGTCATTATGTGTTTGGCACGCAAGCGCCAGATGCGGGTAATGCTGAGTTAATTGAAGCGTTTGGTTCAGATGAACAAAAGGAGCGCTATTTAAAGCCTTTAGTGAATGGCGAAATCCGTAGCTGCTTTGCCATGACGGAGCCTGCAACCGCAGGTTCAAACCCTACTTTGTTAGAAGCTACCGCTGAGCGTGATGGTGATGATTATATTATCAATGCCCACAAATGGTTTACCTCTTCTGCCGATGGCGCACAGTTTACTATTGTTATGGCGGTAACCAATCCACAAGCTCCTGTTCATCAAAGAGCTAGCATGCTGATTGTGGATTGCGATAACCCAGGTTTTGAAATTGTCCGTAACTTGCCAGTTATGGGAGAATCTCACGGTGGTTACTTTAGCCATGCAGAAACAAAGTTTACTAATTGTCGAGTACACAAGTCTGCATTGCTTGGCGGTGATGGCGAAGGTTTTAAATTAGCCCAAACCCGCTTGGGGCCAGGTCGAATTCACCATTGTATGCGCTGGCTGGGGCTTGCCAATCGAGCCTTAAAGATGCATTGTGAATACGCAAAAAACCGTAAAATTGGGCAAGAACGCACTTTGGCAGACTCAGATATTACCAAGCAAAGAATTGCTGAGAACGCAGCTAATATTGCCGCTGCAAAAGCTTTGGTCTTACAAACCGCTTGGCAAATTGATCAAGAAGGGTTTAAAGCAGCTCGCTTTAATATCAGTATGATTAAATACTTAACCGCTAATGTTTTACAGAAGTCTTTGGATGATGCTATTCAAGCCATGGGTGGACTTGGTATGACGGACGATACCATTTTAGCTTATATTTTCCGCCATGAACGCGCCGCTAGAATTTATGATGGTCCCGATGAAGTACATCAATTATCAGTAGCAAAACAATTGTTAAAGTAATGAATCTAGAATCCGTCAGCAGTTTAGAACAGTTTAAATTGGATCTTGTTAAACTAGAACAAGAACAGTTGCTCATGCTGATAGAAAAGCATCAAAATTTAATTAAAGTTTCCAATAAAACGGCACTAAAGAAACTGCCACTATTATTCGAAACCGTTTTAAATTTAGGTAATAGCAAAGGCTTTAGCGCTACCTCGTTGCGTGATATAAGCCAAGCTACTGATATGAGTCTTGGTGCCATTTATACTTATGCCAGTAGCAAAGAAGATTTATTGTTAATGGTCAATGCTTACCATATTGCCATTATTGAAAATTGTTATGAGGCATTCGGTAAACCTTACGATTCACCTTTCGACAATTTATTACTCAGTATAAAAATCCACTTATATCTGAGCCAAATTTATCGTCCTTGGTTTTACTTTGCATTCACAGAAACCAAACATTTAAGCAAAAAGAATATAAGGCAATCAAAAGCATCAGAATTAAAAAGTGAACAATTCTTTCATAACATTATTGAATCCGGAATACACGATAAAAGTTTTAGAGAGCACTCTAGCGATTTTTCAGCCGCTATGGTGAAGTCATTGCTACAAGATTGGTATTTAAAGCCTTGGAAATACAGTAATCGTGGGATCAGCCTCGAAGATTACAATTTAGAAATAAAGCGGTTATTAACCCTTTACTTGCTACCCTAACTTTTACCTGCTTCCTTAAAAAGAGTACATTATGGAATTTATAGATAAGCCACAAAGCGTTAGAGAATACGAGCAACTTGATAAGGAAAAGCTTTTAGCTTATCTGAATCAAAAACTAAAGATTCAAGCTAATGAACTCGAGTTATTACAATATCCAGGTGGTAATTCTAACTTGACCTATCGCATATCCTTAGCAGGTAAGGATTATATTCTGCGTCGTCCTCCATTTGGCACTAAAGCCAAAAGTGCTCATGATATGGGGCGTGAATTTACAGTTCTTTCCAACCTAAATAAACACTTTGGTAAAGCACCCGAAGTGATTTTATTTTGTGACGATAAATCTATTATTGGTTCAGAGTTTTACTTAATGAAAGCTATCGAAGGAATTATTTTCCGTAAGAAGCCACCCAAAGGATTAACTGTTACTCCCGACCAAGCGAAACAACTTTGTCAGGACATGGTGAAAACTTTAGTGGAGCTTCACTCTATTGATATTGAGCAAACGAAGCTTAAAGATTTAGGCACCATGCAGGGCTATGTTGAGCGCCAAGTCAAAGGTTGGGCCAAGCGCTACCGTAATGCCAAGACTGATGATGTACCCAATGGCGAGTCAGTTATCGAATGGTTAGAAACCAATATGCCCGCAGATTTCGATAAGTCCACTTTAATCCATAACGACTATAAATTTGATAACTTGGTTTTGAAACTTAAAGATGATTCTCTTGATATTATTGGTGTTCTTGATTGGGAAATGACCACTTTAGGTCACCCCCTAATGGACTTAGGTTCTTCACTTGCTTATTGGGTGGAAGCGACCGATCCGCCAACGATGCAGGCGTTAAGAACTATGCCAACCCAAATCAATGGCATGATGAAGCGCGATGAAATTGTACAACTTTATTCGCAACTCTCAGGTATCGAGATTGAAGACTTCACTTACTATTATGTATTCGGCCTTTTCCGTTTAGCAGGCATTGTTCAGCAAATTTACTACCGCTATTATCATGGCCAAACCCAAGACAAACGCTTTGCACAATTTGGACAAGTTTGTGGGAGCTTATTAGCCAAAGCGCAAGAACAAATTAACCAGTATCAACGAAAACAACAATTGTCACAGCCGCAAGGAGATAATCCAATGTTTAATTTACAAGGTAAAGTCGCGCTAATTTCTGGCGCAAGCCGTGGTATTGGCGAAGCAACAGCTAAATTATTAGCGCAAAACGGCGCCCATGTAATTTTAACTAGTCGTAGCAAAGATTCTTTAGAAAAAGTGGCGCAAGACATCAAAGATTCCGATGGCAAAGTTTCGGTAATGCCCTGCCATATTGGCGAACCAGAATCTATCGACAAGTTATTTACGGATATTCAAACCGAATTTGGCAAACTGGATATTCTTGTGAATAACGCTGCGACTAACCCCTACTTTGGACATGTGCTTGAAATGCCTGTGGAAGCTTTTGATAAAACTATTGAGGTAAATATCAAAGGTTATTTCTTGATGAGCCAAAAAGCTGGTCAACTGATGAAAAACAATGGTGGCGGTGCCATGGTAAATATCGCCTCTGTAAACGGTAAAACACCAGCGCCAATGCAAGCGGTTTACTCAATGACAAAATCCGCAGTCATCTCCATGACTCAAGCCTTTGCTAAAGAGTGTGCCCCTTTTAATATTCGCGTCAATGCTATATTACCAGGCTTAACCGATACAAAGTTCGCCTCTGCATTGACTCAAAACGATCAAATGCTCAAAATGATCTTACCGCTAATCCCCATGGGCAGAATGGCACAGCCCGAAGAAATAGCGCCAAGCATCGTGTTTTTAGTTTCCGATGCTGCGAGTTATGTGACTGGGACTTGTTTGAGCGTGGATGGTGGTTATTTGAGTTGAATATTAAACAATTAAGGAGCTTGAATTGAAGGATTTAACACAAGAAAGATACGTATTTTGGAGGTTTGCAACTCAAGACTTTTACGACTGTAGCGCAACATTAAAGTTAATTAATGAAACTACGAATAAGCGAATCAAAGCATCTTTATTCAAATATGCTGTGATTGCATACTGTAGACCATTTAGCGGGAATGAAGCCATGTATAAAGAACAAAGCTGGACAATAGATATAAACTGGGTAGATAACTTAGAACTTCACAATGAACTCATCGAATTGCGGTCTAAATTGTTCGCTCACAAAGATATACCATATCTAAAGCCTACTTTAGGTAACGTCGGTGATATGTACCCTATTAGCATGAAAGGCGTATATTACGATCAGTATATCGCTATGGTAGAGCCATTATTAGCTTTATCAAACTCGATGCTAGAAACTGTAAAAGAAAAAGCTAATAATTATAAAAAGCAATTCTTTGAATCGAACTAAATTTAATTAATGACTAAACTCTTTAACTCCACCCTCTTCCTCTACATCTTCACTGTCATCGTTTGGGGAAGCACTTGGTTTACCATTGAGTATCAGCTGGGCGTAGTGCCACACGAATACTCCAGTTTTTACCGTTTCATTCTGGCAAGTTTCATACTGTTCGCTTATTGCTTTTATAAAAAGCTTAACCTAACTTTCAGCTTAAAACACCACCTATGGATGGCATTATTAGGTTTAACGCTTTTCTGCTTAAATTACTTAATGGTTTACGAAGCGCAGGTTTATTTAACCTCTGCCATGGCGTCGGTAATTTTTTCCGCGGTATTAATCGTCAATATTTTCAATTCATGGCTATTCTTCAAAACACCCATTAGCAAAGAAGTCATTATTGGCGCAGTTATTGGCTTACTAGGAATAGTGCTCATCTTCTGGAAAGACTTAGGTGACTTTAGTTTTGAGAACAAAACTCTGTACGGATTAGCTATTTCATTACTCGGCGTGTTAGCGGCCTCTATAGGCAACATGGTTTCTGTCAAAACTCAAAAGTATGAATTGCCAGTGATTCAAATGAACGCCTATGCCATGGGCTATGGTGCGCTACTAAGCTTATTTATCGGTCTAGTTCAAGGCAAAGCAGTCATCTATGACACAGCCCCATCTTACAGCATTAGTATGCTTTATTTATCACTATTCGGTTCCGTGTTAGCCTTTGGCGCCTACTTAACCTTGCTCCGCAGAATAGGTATTCACAAGGCCACGTACGTTGTCGTCATGTTCCCCGCAGTTGCGCTAGTTATATCCACCTTCTTTGAAGACTTCGTTTGGACATGGCCAATCGCTCTAGGAATTATTTTGATCGGAATCGGAAATTTGTTTGTTGTAAATAGAAAGGATTTATCGAAATAATATATCAATAATGCGGTGGCAATTCATCAGCAGGATTGAACCCCTTATTCGGCATTTGGTTTTCCATGTCTTGAATTTTTTCACCAATCAATAAGAATCGTTGTTCCATTTTACGGATAATGGCATCTTGCTTGGTGATTACTTCGTTGAGCTGCTCAATGGTGTCTTCTTGGAATGCCATCTTGGTTTCCAGATCTTGCAGTTGTTGTTCAAGCTGTTCTAATTTATCCATCAATTTTTCTCACTATTTTAAATGGCACTTCTTTGCCTTCAAACCACTCTGGCAAGGACAAGGTTCGTTACGTGAAATTTTTTCTATCATTTTAGGCTGATAGTCACCATCGGTATAATACCATTGACCAGCTTCATGGACGAAATTTGAAGTTTCATGTAAACAATGCAATTTATCCTTTTCAATGAAGTAAGCTTTAAAGTTTACCCTTCCTGAACCTGCCTTTGTTTCAGAGTCCAATACTTCAAGTCGACACCACTCAGTTGACTCTGCGCTTTTCTGATAATCTTCAACTGTCCCATTACGATAGTCTGGATGGTGCGTATCGAATATATATTGCCCTAACCCAAGCGCAAAAGCGCTATAACGTGAGTGCATCAAAGTTTCTGGTATATCTGCTTTTGACAAGCCTTTATGTATTAGCTCACAACAATCTTTATATTGATTAGCACTTTCAGCTTGGTTATTTTGGCAAGGGCAAATCATTAGTTTTTTGTTTCTGGTAATTCACAATAGCCAAACATACACTTATCTTTAATTTGATCGCGAATAGCTTCGGGTAACTGCTTTTCCCACTCGCCTTGTCCTAGAGGAATTTCTTGAGCAATGTTTTTTGCTGAAATATGCAAATTTTCATCATTCCAATTTTCAGTTGCAACCAAAAGTTTATTATCTTTTAAGTGTTGTAATAAGTAGTGAGTATTTTCTGAAACTTTTACATTGTCTAGCGTAATCAAACCGCCATTTACGCGAGTTGGGTATACGTAAACATTGGTATTGCCGGAGAACAGTTTACCCATGGCCTCTAAGATTCCACCTTCTAAGCCATCATAATATTTTTCATTAAATAGCTGATCAAAATCTAAAATACTTAACACAATACCAATACGATTTTGAGTATAGCGGCGCATCCAAGAACGTAAACGGAAGAAGCGTAAGTAATCTGAAATTAAAACGTTGTAGCCAAGTTTGTTTAACAAATCCACTCGCGCTAAGAAACTGACATCATTATCTTCGCCATCGGTGGCGAGTTCTGCCATGGTAATTTCTGCAACCGTACAAACCTTTTCAGGATCGATGCCATCTTCTTTTAAAAACTGCTGCATAGCAGCTTCCGTCATATCCACATGAACTTTCGTTGGCGGTTTAAAAGAGCCACGAATAACCATGACATCTTTTTTACGTAGTAAACTTCCAGGAACTTCTGAGTCGCCCTGCTCGCCAAACATAACCGCACGACAGCACCAAGAACGAACCAAATGCAAATTCATTAAGCGGTTTTCAACATCCTTGAACTGTTCACCTGAGAAATGAATCAAATCCACTTCCATACGCTTTTGACCATAGCCATCCACTAAATTATCTAACAAGGACTCAATAAACTGCTTTGGCTTATCGGCATAATTAAAAGCGCCATACACCACATTCACGCCAAAAATACCCAAAGCCTCCGATTGCTCACGGTTGGTATCGTCCAACATACGAACGTGCATAATAATTTCACTCGCAGGCGAATTCGCTTGCGGTTGTAATTTAATTCCAATCCAACCATGGCATTCATTCTTTTGCGAATAGCTTCTAGCAGTTACCGTTGCTGCATAACTAAAATATTGAGTTTCTTCCGAACGAACTTCACCTAGACGTTTATGCAACAGTTCATATTCATGCCTCAACATTTGTTCTAGTCGCTCACGACTTACATAACGCCCAGCTTTGCCATAGATATCATCACTAACTTGCATGTCATAGGCAGACATGGTTTTTGCAACCGTGCCAGCCGCAGCACCCGCCGAGAAGAACTGACGAGCAACTTCCTGACCAGCCCCAATTTCAACAATAGTGCCGTATTGATTATTGTTTAAGTTAACCGCTAAAGCTTTTTGCTCAGTGCTTAAACTTTTGTCATGTCCACTTTTACTATCTATACTTTTGTCTGCTTCGCTCACAACTATTCCTAATCTTTCTCGCTATTCACTTTAAATATTGGCTTTAGTTCTGCAATAAATTGCGCCAAGGTTTGACTCATCAAAACAAAATCCGCATCAAAACGCGCATAGTCTTCCGATTTATCAATGTCGTCATTTTCGCCCACTAATTCATCGCTGTATTTTATACTTTTGATTTGCAAGTCATGAGTGATTTGCGCATTAAAAGCTTCTTGATATTGGAAGCCCAACTTTTGTACCCAATAACCATCTTCAATCAAGTCAGTAATTAAATCATTCGTAGCTTGGGTATCTTTAAATTTCGCAACACGATCATCTTTTAAATCTTTAAGCTCATATTGGCCAGTTAGAGCCCAGCCTTCAGGCAAAGCGCTTAATAGCCATTGATTCATAATGGCACTTGGGTTCTCTTCACCGATGAGCTTGACCGCACCTAATGAACCTAAAGAGTCAATTAGCAACTGAACAAAAGTATCCGCCACACCATTAGAGCCTGCATTCACCACTAACAAATTATTTCTAAAATCAAAATAACCAAATGTATGGCTCGACTTAGTTAGCGCATTCGGTTTTAACAAACTCAATATATCGTCTTTCAGCGCACTTTTTTCTTTCCCGTACACTTTACGCCCTTCCGCATCTTCAATCGCCTTGACCCGATCTTCGATCCGCTCTTTTAGCATACTGGCTGGTATTACTTTCTGCTCTTTACGCAAACATAGCAAATGGCAACCATTGGCGGTGTGCACCAAAGATTCTAGGTTTCGATTTAATGGTGAAATCCAGCCTACTCGTTCAGCTTCTTGACGACCCACTTCTGAGAAACGATGCGATTCCAACTTTTCTGCTAGTGATTCGGCAGTTTCTTGGTTTTCATCTTTTAAAAGGTAAATATGGCAATTTTTAAACCACATAGCTCATTATTATTGATTAGTTTGCCTGCATTATCGCTAAATTCCCCTAAGAAGACACTAGCCATTCGTTATTTTTTATAAATCTTTAAATTAAGTCCGTTTTAACCTTTAATTCTCCTGCTTAGCCCCAAGATACAGCTTTAACAAATTTATTCTTTAATTTATACGAGATTATTATGGCAGACTTTAATTCTACTGAAGCAAAAGCTTCTTACGGTATTGGCATGCAAATGGGTCAACAGGCTCATAGCGCTTTCCAAGGTGTTGAACTTGATGCATTAGTGGCAGGCATCCAAGATGCTTTTAACCGCCAAGCACCACAAGTTGATCCAAATGATATCAATGCTGCTTTCCAGGAAATCCAACAGCGTTTACAAGAACAGCAAGCTGCTGACGCTGAAAAGTATGCTGCAGAAGGCGAAGCTTTCTTAGCTGAGAATGCTAAACGTGAAGAAGTAACGGTTTTAGAGTCAGGCTTACAGTATGAAGTGATTGAAGCAGGTACTGGCGAAACACCAACAGCCGCATCAACCGTTAAGACGCATTACGCAGGCACTTTAATCGATGGTAAAGAATTTGATAGCTCATACCGTCGTGGCCAGCCAGCTGAGTTCCCAGTAGGTGGCGTAATCAAAGGTTGGACAGAAGCATTGCAACTTATGCCTGTGGGTTCAAAGTGGAAACTCTATATCCCTTATGACTTAGCTTACGGCGCGCAAGGTGCTGGTGGTGACATTGGCCCTTTCCAAGCTTTAATTTTTGATATTGAGCTTTTGGAAATTGTTGCTTAATTAAACGACGATTTAAAAAAGAGCCTGTACGGCTCTTTTTTTATGTCTACAAATCATGACCAACATTCAAACCATCATTGTCAGTGGTTCTCTTAGATAGATTGTCGCCCATTTGAATAACAGCGCTCACAATGACAGTTCTTGCTTATTTAGCTATAAATGAACTAAAAAATAACGGCGTTGCCTATATAATCAAGGTTTCAGCAATCTAACAATATTAATATGTCCTATAAACGCCTGCTTATTGTTTTTGTTTCAATTTTATTCCTACAGTCTTGTGGTTTGAAATTTTGGTATAACCGCATTGATTGGCTAGTGCTTTGGCAAATTGATGACTATGTTGAACTAAACTCTAAGCAAGAAGACCGTCTAGAATCTATTATCAATAAGCATGTGGCTTGGCATCGTACTACCGAGCTTCCGCGTTATATAGCTTTAATCGAACAACTTGAAGTAGACTTCCGTCAAGGAACCGTTGAAGCTCGTTATGAAAATTATCGTGATCACTTAATCGATTATTATCAAACCATTAGCAATAGAATTGTAGATGATTTGGTTAATGAAATTGCTCTACTAGACGATGAGCAAGTGACCGAGTTAATCAACAATACAAATGAAGCCGCAGAAAAGCGTTTTAAGAAACTCAAAAAACGGTCTAAAGAAGATGTTTTAGAAGATATCGAAGATAATATCGCTGATGGTTATTCTGATTGGGCTGGCCGGTTAAATAAATCACAAAAGGGACTTATTAAAGAGTGGGTTGCACAAATAAAAGCTACCGCAGAATTAAGATACGACAGCGCCAATCAATGGCGAAATGCATTTTCAAAAGCTCTAGTCAGTCGCGGAGAAGAACAAATTCAAAAAGAACTTAAAAGCCTTCTAACTAATCCCACTCAATTTCAGTCTGAAGAATTGCAACTAAAGAGTAAAGCTAACGATGACTTGGAAAAAAGATACATGATGGCTATTTATCACAGCTTGACAGAAAAACAACGGAAGAAATTTTTGCGCAAGTTAAAAGGTTATAAAGAAGACTTTAATGACTTAATTAATGACGATTAAAGCCCTTTCAACAATATGAAATATTAATTATAGTTGCTTTAAATAATATAAGAGCAACTTTATATTTTTTCCTTTTGTATCGTTTTTTGAATTTTATTTATTTGTTGTAAAGCTGCTGAACCATAATACTGAGTTAAATCATAAGTGAAAATTCCAGCTTCTACAGTAGGATCTGTTTTGACCAATTCCTCTGCTTCCTCTAAGGTTTTTACATTCAAAATAAAAAGCCCACGCTTAGGTTTGTTTTTTGCAAGTGGTCCAGCTAATACCAATTTACCCTCTTCTGCCAATCGCCCCATATTCGAAAAATGCCCCTTAAATAACTCTGCTCTTTTTTCTTTATCCGTAATTAAAGCATCTTTCGGGCCAGTTTCTAAAATCACCAGAACATATGATTTCATGCCATAATCGTCAGCTCCTAATTCTTGGGCTAAATTTTCGTTATAACTTGCAGTACTAATTTCTTGAGCAGTAGTACAACTCAGCATAAATAATGCACTTAATAAAATAAGATTCTTTAACATGATAATACTCCTAATTTAAGATATAACTTTCATTGCTATTTGCTATTGAAGCTTTATCGGAATTCGACTATCGGTAAATCGCTCTATATATTGACAGCGTTGACATAATTTTTCTACTAGCTCTTTTTGCTTGAAACCTCGCAATATGGCCTGTGCTCGGCTTGAGGCTAAGATTGATTCGATAGAACTATCGTGTACATTGCCTAATGGAATTGCCCCTTCTTTATCCAAACAACAAGGAACCACAGTGCCATCGGCCAAAACCCCAAAATGGGAAGACAAGCCATAACAAGTGCCTTTTGTACCTAAAACTGGCAACTCTAAAGCAGGCCAAATAAACTCGGTATCAAAATGCAGATACAATCTCTCCTTAATTTTAATGCTTTTCTTTTGTCGAACGTCCAGCTCACTTGGAGCTGTAAAATCAAATTGTTCGCAAATCCTTGCTAACATTTCCGTATTAGGTGTTTGACTTCCTAATGGATCGTTCAGGTTCCAAAGCCGATAATTTAAGTATAGCTCTGGACGCTCAATTAGAGCCCTCTCCGTAAAGTTGAAAATTCGCTCTAAATAGCGACTAGGATCTTTATTAGGATGATTATCAAAGAAACTGTGCAGTGAAAAATTGATCTGATAAAAACGAGGATGCAATAGCATATCGAACTTATCTGGACGCATTAATACGCCATTGGTCACTAAGAATATATTGGCATCATACTTATCACAAATCGAAACTATTTCTTCAAAATGCGGATGCACCAAAGGATCTCCCATTAAATGCAGACAGACTAACTCTGTCATAGGAGCGACTTGCTGGACAATATCCTCGAAGAGTTCCAAGCTCATTATTTTATTGTCACGAATAACAGGCGGACAAAAGCTACATTGCAAATTGCAAATATTGCTAATCTCAATATGAACTTTGTGAAAGCGCTTACGCTGTTTTCGGCTCAAAGAAGACTCACTTTTCTACAGGTGATTTAGATGGCATTTATGATGCATTTTAACTCGCCATAAGAATATTGCCCATTAAATTCCTCGAATAAGGGCTTTAAGGACGACTCAGAGTCAATATTTAAAAAGTGAGCCGTCTGAATAATCTCTTCCATATCATCAGAATCAACCTCTAAAACTTGTTCACAATCTAATAAACCCACCGCTATCGCTTGCGCATAGTGACTGTAAATTGAAGATTCTGTTAGGCCACGCTTCTCAGCAATTTCTTCTGGGCTCAAATCTTCTAGGAATAGCTCTAAGGTATCGTTAACCGTATCGGACAATTGATTATTTAATAATGCAGGCCTTGGATGCTCTTTAATCACCGCCAGAAAAGCATTACCGTATCGCGCTAATTTTTGTTCACCAACACCACTGATAAATTGGAATTCTGTATTGGTCGACGGCCTATCGGAAATTATTTGCTCCAAAGTGGCGTCATGGAAAATCATATAAGGTGGTATTTCTTGCTCTTCCGCTAATCGTTTTCGCAAAGCTTTCAGTGCTTCAAACAATGGCTCATCGCTGGCACGTATCTTTTTATTAACTTTATTTTTCGATTTTTTACTAGTATTTACGGGTGCCACATATTTACGAGCCAGAAATTTCTCCATACCTTTAAGCAAAGGGCGAGATTTCTCTGTAAGCTCTAAAGCACCGAAGCGCTCAACATTGGTATATAAATAATTTTGTGCAATTAACTGTCGATAAATACTTCGCCATTCCGCAGTTGCTATGTCAGCGCCTATACCCCAAGTGCTAATTTTATCATGTTGATTTTTTTCAATCCGCGGGTCGCTTTTACCCATTAATATTTTGGTCAGATACTCCACGCCAAAACTTTGCCCACTTCGATACACAGTGGAAAGAGCTTTCTGTGCTTCAATGCTAGCATCCCAAGTTTCTGGAGGACTCATGCAGTTATCACAATGCCCGCATGGCTCTGGTAATTCTTCAGAAAAATATTTAAGAAGTGTTTGACGACGACAAGTCACCAACTCGCACAAACCTAACATCGAATTCAATTTATGCTGAGTGATTCGCTTGTATTCTTCACTACCCGTGCTTTGTTGCATCATCTGGCTCAAAGTAATCACATCTTGAAGGCCATAATTCATCCAAGCATTCGAAGGCTCTCCATCTCGCCCTGCACGCCCTGTTTCTTGGTAATAAGATTCAATATTTTTGGGCAGATTTAAATGTGCTACAAACCGCACATCAGGCTTATCAATGCCCATACCAAATGCAATAGTAGCAACAATAATCACTCCACTTTCTTGCAGGAAACGCTTCTGATTATGTTGACGCAACTGATGGCTTAATCCGGCATGGTATGGCAAAGCGGTAAAACCCTGATTGGTAAGGTGTTCCGCTGTAGCTTCAACTTTCTTACGCGATAAACAATAAACAATGCCAGAATCTTTGGCATGGTTGCTTTGAATAAACTTCACCAAACGTGCTCGACCATTGGTGGCTTCCTCAATGGTATAATGAATGTTTTTACGATCAAAGCTATTGATATAAATACCAGAATCTTCCAACCCCAAGATGGTCACAATCTCGTTACGCGTGCGCTGATCAGCAGTTGCGGTTAAAGCCACTCTCGGGATATTTGGAAAATACTCAGCCAAAACTGAAAGCTTTTGATATTCGGGCCGAAAATCATGTCCCCACTGAGATACACAGTGAGCTTCATCAATAGCAAATAAGGAAATATCGGCTTTGGACAATAATTGCAGACATTGTTCGGATAATAGTCTTTCTGGAGCAACATATAAAAGTTCAATCTGATTACTTAGTAATTGCTGTTCGACTAGTATTTGTTCTTCACGACTCATTGTCGAATTTAGAAAGGCTGCTTTAATACCCAACTGATTAAGTGCATCCACTTGATCTTGCATCAAAGCAATCAATGGCGAAACAACGATCCCTGTGCCAGCCCGTAGAATTGCCGGGATCTGATAACAAATGGACTTACCGCCGCCTGTAGGCATTAATACCAATGCATTCTTATCAGACATAAGATCATCAATAATGGCAGCTTGATTATGCCTAAATTCAGCATAACCGAAGGTATTTTGTAATAATGCTAACGCTTCGCTCATATCAAAAATACTGATTATCAGTATAAATTAGTATGAAGGAGACTCTAAGCTATAAGTTACCCGCTGTCACTTAGATTACATATAATTCCGCAATATCTTACCTAAGCATTCAAAAGCTATGATAAAATTCAAATCAATGACAACATATGTTTAAGAAGTTATGGCCGGTTCATTACAAGATCAGTTACTCAAGCAAGGTTTAATCAACAAAAACAAAGCTAAAAAAATTCAGCGCGAACAACAACACAAAAAACGTGTTAGTCAAAAGCATAAGACTGAATTAGTTGATGAAGCTAAAGTTGCAGCTGAAAAAGCTCTTAAGGAAAAAGCTGAACAGGATCGCAAGCTTAATGAAGCACAAAAAGCTAAAAGCGAAGAAATTGCGATTGCTGCGCAAATTAAGCAACTTATTGAAACTAATAATATTGCTATCGAATCTAAGGATATTGCTTATCTTTTTACCCACAATGGGAAATCACAAAGTCTTGTGGTATCACGAGCTCAAGAAGAACAAATCAAAAAAGGCCGATTAGTCGTAGTACAACAATCAACATCTAACTCAGGTGAATTTCAACTAGTACCAAGTCAAATCGCTGACAAAATCGCTGTCCGCAACGCCAGCTATATAGCCCATCAAGCTGATTTACAGCAGTTAGATCAAGATGAAGAAGATCCTTATGCGGATTACCAAATACCCGATGACTTAATGTGGTAATACGTTAATACACACATAAAAAAAGGTAGCCTAGGCTACCTTTTTTTAACTGCTCTAGAAGCATTAACGCAACTCTAGCACTGCCATTTGGCGCTGATCACGTAATTGGACATTACGCAGCTCAAACGGCGCAGAAAGCCCCGATTGCGTTAGTAAGTTTTGATCAAAGTTCATATTAATCAAACCCATACCAGCCGCCATATCAGAGGCACTATGCGTTACCATTGCTGGCACTAAAACGCCTTTCGAGTTAGTACCATAGAGCACTGCACGAACTTCATAACGACCTTCTTTGTTTGCTTGCAAAGGAATCATTGCAGATAGCTTCGAGCCAGAATCTATAACGTGTACATTATAGCTTCTAAGAGCCGCAGTTTTCTCAGCATAAGCAAAAGCAATCTTAGCAATACGTGGAACTGATACTCCATTTAACAGGGTTTCAGCTTCAGCTTCTAAAGTCCACAAAGCACCTGGAACTTGATTAGTCGCCATATTTAAAGGCAACTGTAGTTCACCATTTTTATTGAACTTAACCGCAATCTTATCACCCGAAGGCGCAATCAAATGTCCTTTAACGGTATTTATGCTTTGCTTTTTACCAAAAGCCCAAGCATTAGCATTAAGCTTCATCAAACCGCCTTTATGATAAATACTTTTATCAGCAGTAAGGTGTAACTCAAGATCACTATTTTTTTCAAACACACTCACCATAAAACGATCATTATCATTTAATGATTGAGTTGTTTTCAGGTTAAAGTTGCCTTGACCAACGTGATTAGCGACTTTAAATCCGGTCGTTCCACGCTGAAATCCAACACCAGTCTTCTGCATCATTCGACTATCTACTAAAGTATCAAACGCGGTCCCTTTAGCAAACTTTTGATTGGCAACCACTAAATCTAAATTTTGTGGCTCTACTGCATGATAATTATTTACACCTGAAATTCGAACTAAAGCGCCAGGAGCCGTGGTTTTCAGTGCAACACCATTTCGTAGTTGTTCGCCAGTAACTTCCATTCGGTATTCACGACTTTGGCTATGAGCTTGCTTTTCAGAAAAATCCATAACCGTATTACTATTTACTGGAAAACTAAAACTCACAGATTTACTCATAAATCTTGGACGTTCTGAAAAATCTGGATCTTTCGGTTCAAAATCTCGAACCCTTGGCTGATTGTAAGGCATTTGATTTGGTTGTTTATAAACCGCTATTTTAGATTGTGATTGTCTATCTTCTACTTCTAAAAATCTTGGTTCATTAGCAGTTACTGAGACCGCTGTTAAAGAAGCACAAATCAAGCTGGTAACTTTTAAATTAAAATTCATGACTTACTCCTTATATACGATCACGTAAGAAAACGTCTAAATTAAAACATTTTCGGCGACTTTGTTGATGACTTAATGGCTCACGGCCACGGGTTTTAGACTTATCTCTAAACCATAAAGAGCCTGCAGCTTCTTGTGAACTACAATTTAAGAATCCATCGGAACAACTATCTAACCAGTTTTGCGTAAACTCTAAACCAACTTGTTGACTATAACCGCCACAATAACTATCACTATCCCAAATGGCTGAGTCCACGTCAGTACCCACAACATTAACAAATCCCTTCGGTAATGATGGTCGGCCAGCGGTTCCGAAAAGCCAATTTTGATTGTAATAAGCCATCCAAGAAACTTGCTGCATTCTGACTGCATCGGTCTTATAACCTAATAACCAACCTAAAGCTGCTTCAAAAACATTTCCTGCAATCACTGCATCCGCCAATGGAGTACCACCACTAGATGGAGCCAACGCGATCACTTCCTTAGTTTTGTTAATAATGTTTGGATAGCGAGAATCCCAAGTTGGATTTGATAAAATCCATCTAACAACATTGCCGCCATTAGAATGCGTTATCAAAGTCATCTTAGTAATGCCTTTTGCATTAATGAAATTGGTTAGTTGCTCAGCTAGACATCCTGAAGCACGTGAATCCCACATATACTGGTTAAAGTCACAATTGATGACGGTGTAGTTACTTGAATTAGGCAAACCCGAAATAATCGATTGAATATTTGAGCCTGTCCAGTAGTCGTTATATGCATCGGTTTGACTGCCTGTACCGTGTACAAATGCAACACCTTCATTAGCATGTGCAGTTGCAACAACAGAAACCAAAACTAACGCTAATATATTTTTAAGCATAAGTTCCCCCATTGATATGGATTTAATAAAAAGACAGCTTTATTTATTAGTTTTATTAAGCTGAACTGGTTATACCATTAAGGTAGCTTATTGTAAAAAACAGTTGTTTCAAACAAATTCCATGTATTGAATGAGTTTAAACTCAGCGACAGAGCCGACTATAAAGCACTGTTATAAAAGAAAAAATTACTTAGAAAGACAAACTTCAAAAATTCAGCAAGCTTGAAAATCGAACAAAACCCTTTAAAAAAGGACTCTAGCAATCTATCACAGAATGTAATCTATTTCATTAATGTGACGTAATTCACATTAGTTGTATTTGTAATTTCAAACAGACAAAAAAACTGAGCACAAGCTCAGTTTTTTAATTTGGTACCAGAGGCCGGACTCGAACCGGCACACTATCACTAGCGGGGGATTTTGAATCCCCTGTGTCTACCAATTTCACCACTCTGGCATTTCTTGGAACTTTTCTGAGGAGTTACTTATTTACTCCTAAAAAGTGGATGGCATTATAAACCAATGATAAGTCAATGCAATACTTTAATACTTTTCAAAAGGTCCTTCGCTGAGCGCAGTTTACTCTCTGCCTTTTTTAGATTGAGTTGCAAACAAGGCGTTAAGAATAAAACACTTTGTACCTCTTGAATCGACTCTGAACTGACTTGCATTAGCTCGCTAGTTGTTTGTCTATCGGAGTTTAAGTTTTCCTTTAAAAGAACAGTTCCTGAGATCACAAGTAAAACTGGAACCATGGTGTAAAGCTTAATACTCATACTCCTAGCCCTCACTGACCTTTAGCGAAAATATTTCTTCCACCGGAGCATCGAAATAATTGGCAATTTTAAGTGCAATGATAGTCGAAGGAACAAACCGCCCTACTTCAATTGTACTAATGGTTTTTCTTGATACTCCAATTGCTTCAGCAAGATCTGATTGACTCATTCTCTTTTCAGCACGAAATACACGAATACGATTATCTAATTGAGCACTCATATTTACTCCTCAAGATCTTCTAAGTCATCTTTTTTGGTCAAATAAAAGAAGCTCAAACTTGCAGTAACCGCCATAAATCCAAACAAAAATATTAAATAAAACGAAACGGGTAACCCCCAATCATCCATAAACTTTTGAAACGCTAAACATAGAGTTGTAGTCATAAAGGTAATGATCCAAGAGTTTTTAAAACTCATATTCATAGCATCCGTTAAAAAGCTATCTCCTTCTGGCTGATTTATCAGTTTATTACCTATTTTTAATTTGGCTACTGGCCAGATCGCCCAGAATGTTAGCAACATACTAGTTACCATTGTAATACCTGAAACAATATCCAAAGTGCTATTTACTGCTCCTGGCTCAACAAGCTGTTCCGCAGCTCGTAGAAAGTAGGTTACGCCCATAAAGAGCATTCCCCAAGCGACTTTACCATTTAAGTGATCAATTGCTTCAGCACAACTCATTGTCTTCTTCATTTTCCAAACCTCTTCTAATCAACTATAACTGAGGGTATCTATAAAACACCCTAGACACCCTTTTTGAAACCTTTAGGTATCATTATGCTTATTTTAGGTATCTTTGCAAGCTTGTTTTTGACATGGAAATCATTAACATAAAAAAACCTCGCTAAATAGCGAGGTTTTTCACTTATAAAACAATGAGTTAATACATGACTTTATTTTATCATTTTTTTCTCTAATTCAATGAAATCATTAATTTGTGCTTCTAAAACAGACAGAGGTACAGATCCCTGCCCTAAAACAGCGTCATGAAATTTTCGAATATCGAAACTTTCACCAAGCTCTTTTTCAGCTTTTGCCCTTAGTTCACGAATTTTAATCTCACCAAGTTTGTATGAAAGTGCCTGCCCCGGCCAGCTGATGTAGCGATCAATTTCTGTGCGAACATTATGTTTAGAAAGCGCTGTATTTTCTTCCATGAGCTTAATAGCTTCATCACGCGTCATACCCATTGCGTGCATTCCTGTATCAACTACAAGGCGCATGGCCCGCCACATTTCATAGGTTAAACGTCCAAAGTTCGAATAAGGATCAGTATAAAAACCAGCTTCTAATCCTAAACGTTCAGAGTAAAGCCCCCAGCCTTCCCCAAATGCTGAGATATAGGTGTTTTGACGGAACTTAGGTAAGTCAGTCAACTCTTTTGAAAGTGCTATTTGTAAATGGTGACCTGGAACCGCCTCATGAAGTGACAGCGCTTCTAAATTATACAATGGGCGCTTATCTAAAGCATAAGTATTCACCCAATACTCTCCAGCTCTGGTACTTTCTAACGGAGCACCAGAATAGCGACCCGTAGTATATTTAGGTGCAATTTCAGGGGCTACTGGAACCACGCCATAAGGTTGTCGAGGAAGCTTTCCAAAAAATTGTGGCAGTTTGTGATCCATTTTTTTAGAGATATAAGCAGCTTCTTTTAATAATTCTTCAGGAGTTTTGGCGTAAAATTGAGGATCAGTACGCAAGAAGTTTAAGAACTCAGCAAAGCTTCCTTCAAAGCCAGTGTCTTCAATCACCTGCTCCATTTCAGAGCGAATACGCTTAACTTCACCCCAACCAATGGCATGAATTTCTTTTGGAGTTAGATCTAGGGTGGTATAACGTTTGATCTGTTCTTGATAAAAAGCTTCACCATTTGGGTAATCAATTGCCGCGATAGTTTTTTTAGCGTTTGGGAAATATTCTTTTTCAAAAAATTTCTTATAGTTTTCAAACTCAGCAATCACCGAGTTTTTAATCACTTCAGTAGCTTCGGTCTTTAGTTTTTCAGCAGCATCTTTATCAATTGACTCAGGCATATTGTTAAATGGTTTAAACCATACACTCTTTGTAGGGTCTTCTTGAATGTAAGCACTTATGCCATCGCTATAACCATCTAATACAGCTTGTGGAACAGTGAAATCTCGAGCCATCCCCGCTTTCATATTGGCAATATTCTGGGCAAAAAAATCAGGCGTTTTCTTTAATAAGTTCAAATAGTTAACATAATCTGCTTCATTCTTATATCTTAATGAATTTGCAATTCCAGCAGCTTGAGCATGGAAACCATACTCTGCGGTTAATGGCATTTCATAAGTTTTATAAGTTATATCGGAGATTTGGATGTTTAAATTTCTTAACATCATTTGATAACTGACTAAGTCAGTTTTTGATAAATCAGTTTTTGGTATTTCTTCAAGAAGAGTCTTAAAGTCATTTAATTTCTTTAATTGCTCTTGATAAGCAGACGCTGAATAATCCGCTATCTTGCCTAAAGCTTCTTCATCACCCGAATTGGCGGCAGCTATTGGATTTAATGATAATTGATAAGATGAAACATCATCAAATAATTGATGCAATTTTTCAGAGGGCGTTTTTGCAAAGCTAGCGCTACTGACAATTATTGATGATGCCAATAATAGGGCTTTAAATTTCATAGCAGGTTAATCCATAGTTTTAGTTTTCCTTGTTATAACAAGAAATGCATAGGGGTTAAAGTTCAGTAGCGACAAATATCAAAATTAACTACTAGTGGCTAATTTGTTGATTTGCTAAACTGTCCCAACTTTCAAATATAGCGATTTATCTATGAGTCAAACTATTGTTACCACACCAGCACCACTTGGAAAAAAGTTGGGAGCTTGGTTATATGACGCCTTAATTAGTGTTGCGATATATTTTCTATGGGTTACTTTTACCTCGCCTTTAATACGCTGGTTAATCGGTGGTAGTGAAGATTGGATAAAAGACACCAGCTGGCGCGAAGCTCCGATATATCAGTACTACATGATAACACCGTGGATACTGGTACTGCTCTACTTCGCCTACAACCATGTTAAGTCAGGTCAAACTGTTGGTATGAGCGCCTGGAAATTACGCTTGGTTAAGACAGATGGAACTAAAGTAACCTGGTTACAAGCTACTGCGAGGGCTATTGTGGCAATTTTTGGGGCAGGAATTTTATCAAGCGTTTTCAATGCTCAAAAGCGCGGTTGGCACGACTTATTAACTGGAACTCGTGTAGTACTAATGCCCGATCAGGATAAACCCAAGAAATAAACGATATTAACCTGCTCTTTTAAGCAGATACCAAGCTACCGCAGCAAATAACAGTGGCGGTAGTAAAGCTCCAAAAAAAGCAGGTAAACCAAACACTAAACTGACCGGTCCAAAAGCTCTGACCATAAAGAAATAAATTAAACCGGTCACTACACCTACAAGCACTCGGGCGCCCATAGATACCGAACGCATTGGTCCGAAGATAAAGGACGCAGCTAGTAAGATCATCACCGCAGTACTAACCGGTAAAAGTAATTTCCGCCAAAAAGCCAAATCATAGTTAGTTGAATCTTGCCCATTCGACTGCAAATATTCTGAATATTCATACAAACTGTAGGCATTAAAATTTTCAGGTTTTAACTTTAGTACCGCCAAATGTTCTAAAGAAATTTCCGTATCCCATTGCCATTCAGTAAAGCTTTCTGTCGTAATCTTGTCCTGATTTATAAAAGAGTGTTTCCCATCAGATAGTAACCACGCTTGATCAGTTAGTTTTGCGAATTTCGCTTGAGTTATTTTAGCTATAGCTTGTTCGGAGTCCATTGTGTAAATGGTGACTCCTTTTAACTGTTCTTCGCCAATCACTTCGTCAAGGTGGATCATTTGGTTGTCATCTTTTAGCCAGGTACCACTTTTTGCCTTAAATAAGGAGTCACCATGAATAGCTTGGTTACGAAGTGATTCAGCCGTTTGAGTTGCTTTTGGAGCGACAAACTCACCCAGTAACATAGCTCCGATAATAAGGATAAAACCGTAAAGCAAAGCTGAGCCAATGATTTGCCATGTTGTTTTACCAACAGCCCTCATCACCGTTAATTCAGACTTTGATGCCAAAATTCCTAATCCAGCAATGGTGCCAATAAGAACTGCCATCGGGAAAAATTCGTAAATATGCTTTGGCGCCAGCATTAATGAATAAATGATGCCATCTGCAAACTCGTAGCTACCTTTGCCAAAGTCACCCATTTCATCGATCAAAGTAAACAATACTCTTATAGCTGCTAACGCAAATAGTGTAACCAAAGAAGTTACTAGAATCGTTTTACCCACATAAAAACGTAAGATATTCACGAAACCACCTCATTATTTTTACCGTTATGGGTATTGGCGCGACTGTGCAGATACAAAAGTCTTACCGCTAATAAAGCCATCAGAAGATATATTGGGATGTAGCCAATCCAGCCAGGTATTTTGCCATCCTCAATCCAGCGTCTAAAAACGACAATAAAAATCACATAGCCAATGTAAATCAGAATAGCAGGCAAAATTTTAGCAAACTTGCCCTCACGCGGGCGAACACGACTTAAAGGGATCGCCAGAAGTAATAAAAATGGAACTGATAAAGGGACGGCTAATCGCCAATTCAACTCAGCCCAACTCATAGGGTCTTTGGATTTCCATAGATCGATCGTTGGTGTTGCGGTAATCTTGCGTCTTGAAGTAATACTTTGCTCTGCGTCTAAACGCGCATAATAATGTTCGAATTGAGTAACCTTGCGAACTTTATCTTCTGCATCCAACTCATAAACATACCCATCATTGAGTTGTAAAAAGTTTTTATCTTGCACTTCATCATAAAATCGCTGGGCACTTTTAGCGGACACTAAGCGACTTACTCCCTCTTCTTCTTGAGGCAGCTCTGCCAAAAAGAAGTTACCCAAAGCACTTTCTGACTCTTCTGGCGCTTCATCTACGTAAACAACACCTTTAGCTTTTTGGAAAGTTTGAAACCTGCCTGGAGTCAACATATTCAATTCGAGTTTACTAGCTTGTTCATCTCGTAATTGGTAAGTAGTTTCACTCGCCCAAGGACCAATCCATAAAGTTACAACACCACCAATCAATGCCACTATCACTGCAATTGGCAATAACATTTTGATCAGCTTATATTCGCTAACTCCTGAAGCACGCAATACCGCCATTTCGCTATCCACATACAAACGGCTAAAGGCTAGTAAACAACCAAGGAAGAAAGCCATTGGTAATAAGAAGCCTATCAAAACAGGAGAAAACAAACCCACCATTTGCCAAACCATCATGCCTGAAATATCGCCATTGGCGGCTTGCCCTAAATATTTAACCACCCGCTGGCTAATAAAAATGGCAAATAGTACGCCTAAAATAGCTGCAGTACTGGTAAATACTTCGCGATTAAGATAACGGCTGATGATCAAGTTTTTGGCCTTGTAATTAAATCTTTTATTCGTGTTTAATTGGACAATAGAAGATGGAAATAATCCCAATATAAGTTACACTAATCCAACATTTTTATCATTATAACCAAAAATCAATAATTTGCAGGTGTAGTATGGAATTCTTTGTCAAAAGTGGCAGCTCAGATAAACAAAAAACCGGTTGTCTTATTTTAGGCATTTTCGATTCGCGCAAAATGAGCCCGCAAGCTCAACTGGTAGATGAGCTTAGTGATGGTTATTTAAGCAACATCATTCGCAGTGGTGATATGGAAGGAAAACTTGGACAGACTCTAATCCTACATTCTGTACCAAACAGTAATTGTGATCGTATTTTATTGGTCGGTTGTGGTAAAGAGCGCGAGTTTGATGTAGCCAAATACCAAAAAGTTTCTGAAAAGGTCATCAAAATCCTAAACGAAACAGGTACAACTGAAGCCTTAAATTGCTTAGCAATGCTCAATGTTAAAGGACAAGACTTGTACTGGAAAATTCGTTTTGCAGTAGAGGCCGCAAACCATACCCTTTACAACTTCGATCAATTAAAAAGCAAGAAATCCGAGACTCGCAAGCCATTGCGAAAAGTGACATACCTTATTGACTCGCGAGCAGATTTGCCGCAATCAGAATTAGCTATTAGTCATGCAGAAGCGATTAGCCAAGGGCACTCTTTCACCAAGGATTTAGCCAATTTACCAGGCAATATTTGTCATCCAACATATTTAGCTCAACAAGCTGAAGCGATGGCTGAGCAATATGGGCCAATGAACGTTAATGTACTGGATGAGTCTGAATTAAAAGAAATGGGCGCTGGCGCATTCGTTTCAGTAGCGCAAGGTTCTGAGCAACCTGGAAAAATGATTGCCATGGAATACATGGGCGGAACCAATGATGAAAAGCCGTTGGTTTTCGTGGGTAAAGGTATTACCTTTGATACTGGAGGTATCTCATTAAAGCCAGGTGCTGGCATGGATGAAATGAAATTCGACATGGGTGGTGCAGCTTCGGTCTTTGGTTTAATGAAAGCCGTTGCCGAAATGGAATTACCTATTAATGTTATTGGTTTTGTAGCAGCGGCAGAGAATATGCCTGCTAGTAATGCTACTCGCCCAGGCGACGTTGTAACAACCCTTTCAGGTCAAACTGTTGAAATATTAAATACTGACGCCGAAGGCCGTTTGGTATTGTGTGATGCGCTAACTTATATAGAAAAATACGACCCTGAAATTGTAATCGATATTGCAACTTTAACTGGCGCGGTCATTATTGCCTTAGGTCATCACGCGACTGGCTTAATGAGTAACCATAATCCGTTAGCACACGAAATTGAAAATGCCAGTGATATGACTCACGATCGCGTATGGCGTTTACCGATTTGGGAAGATTACCATAGCCAATTAAAGTCGAACTTTGCCGACTTTAGTAATTTAGGCGGGCGTCCAGCGGGTTCAATCACAGCGGGTTGTTTCTTAGCAAAATTCACTAAAAAGTATCGCTGGGCTCATCTAGACATAGCAGGTACTGCATGGAAAAGTGGTGCGCAAAAAGGCGCTACCGGTCGTCCCGTGTCTTTACTAAGCCAAATCGTATTGAACCGTGTGGAGAAAGCTTCTTAAGCTGAGACTAGTTATTCATGACTCAAGTAGAATTCCACATTTTAGAAGAAGCCTCTGGTGATAAGGCCTATCTGCAATTGATAGGCCAACAAATCCAAAATTTGTATCGTCAATCTCGCAAAATTTATGTCCATGCAATTTCTGAAGAACAAGCCAAAGCAATCGATGAATGGCTTTGGACGCAAGAGTTAGAAGACTTTATTCCTCATAATCTAGTGGGCGAAGGTCCTAATAAGGCTCCTCCAGTTCAAATAGGATTCACTGCACCTCCGCAAAATCAACACGACTGTTTGATTAATCTTAGCGGCGAGGTTCAGACCTTTTTTAGCTACTTTTTGCAATGCTTTGAAATAGTACCAAATAATGATGAACAAAAAGAATCAGCTCGCGAACGCTACAAGTATTATCGCAGTCACGGCTACCCGTTGAAACATCACAAGCATTAGAGTGTCTATATAAAAACATTCTTTGAGCATATTAATTATGGGCAAAATTTTTACTAAAAGCGCTATTAGCAATTTAAAAAGCGCCGGAACTTTTTTTCCAAGTTCTAAATATTTATCTAATAAAATCAGTAGTTTAATTCCTGAAAATGCCGACTCTGTTGTAGAGCTAGGTGCAGGTAATGGCGTTGTTTCAAAAAGCATCTTGAACCAACTTTCAGAGAATGCAAAGTTAAGTTGCTATGAAATCAATTCTGACTTCATTCAATTATTAAAAGATAATGTGCAAGATCCACGCATGACCATCATTGAGCATTCAGCTTTAGAAATCACCAATGATTTTGGCGAAAACACATTAGATGCAGTAGTATCTTGCCTACCTTTAGCTCTTTTTGAGGATGAAATGAAACATGAATTAATGACTGCAATTCGTAAATCTTTAAAACCTCGTGGTGCTTTTATCCAGTACCAATACAGTTTGAAAGATCATAAATTCATTAAGAAATATTTCGGCTGTCGCAAGCTTCGTTTTGTACTGCGTAATATTCCTCCTGCATTTATTTATACTTGTCGTAAATAGCAAGCAACATGTAAATGAGCGTCGAAAAGAGTCAAGACTCCACCATTAGTAAAGCTAGCAAGTTAGCCATTGCGATTACCAATATTTTACCTGTTCTGGGTATTTTATTTTGGGATTGGAAGCCTTTTGATGTTGTCTTTTTGTATTGGCTCGAAAATATTATGGTTGGTATTTTTGTGGTTTTAAGAATGCTGGTAAAACCGAATAATGCGCTACTATTTATGCTTGGAAGCTTATTTCTAGCCGCTTTCTTTTGTGTCCACTATGGCTTCTTTACCTACGGCCATGGCGTTTTCATCCTTTCGATATTTCAAGAAAGCCAAACTTTTAGTAAGAATGCCGATATCGTTAGCATTACAATAGATTTACTACATAATCAGTATCTTCGTATTGCTCTCATAGGAATATTCTTAGGTCACCTCTTTAGCTATATCTTCGACTATAAAGAAAGACGTATTGATAGTGCTGGCGAAGAAATGACGAAGCCCTATAAAAGAATTGTAATCATGCATCTCGCCATTTTGTTTGGTGGCTTTTTGTCTGTCATGTTCCAGCAAGACTTTGCTATGGCCTTATTGCTAGTCGCCATCAAGCTATTTTTTGATTTAAAGCAACCGAAAGTTTTTAAAATTAGTAAGCAAAAGCAGGCAACATTTTTAAATAATCCTAACAAGATTTCTCCTGATGCCAGTGATGATGATATTAAGCAATTCTTACATCAAAAGATGGCCAAACCTATGGTCAAAATCAACAACCAAGAGTACCAGTTTGACTCTGTAACCGAGATGGTGGCATCGCCCCAATATCAAAAGTCGATAAAGCTATTAAAGTGGGTTATGCCTAAACGTATGCTTGAACTCTATCACCAAGTGATCCAAGAACAATTGGAAGCCGAAAAAGAGCAGTCCGATCCTAGTAAAATTAATGGATAAATCCCTCGCAGGCGCTATAATCCAAGGTTTTACGCAAGAAAAAGCTTAAACAATTCAGGTCAGTCAATCCAATGGATAAAGCATACGATCCCAAAGCCATCGAAGAAACCATTTATAACCAATGGGAAGAGAAAAATTATTTCGCTTCTAATGCGGTCAATCAAGAAGGACAGGATAGCTATTGCATCATGATCCCACCGCCAAATGTCACTGGTAGTTTGCACATGGGACATGCATTCCAGCACACCATTATGGATGCCTTGACCCGTTATCATCGCATGAAAGGTGATAACGCTTTATGGCAACCAGGAACTGACCATGCAGGAATTGCAACTCAAATGGTAGTTGAGCGTTTATTAGGTGCGGAAGGAGTTAGTCGTCACGATCTTGGCCGTGAAAAATTTATTGATAAAGTTTGGGAATGGAAAGAGCAGTCTGGCGGCACCATTACTCAACAAATGCGTCGTCTTGGTGATTCGTGTGATTGGGGACGTGAAGCTTTCACTATGGATGAGGATCTATCTGGCGCGGTATTAGAAGTTTTTGTTCAACTCTACGAAGAGGGTTTGATCTATCGCGGCCAACGTTTGGTGAATTGGGATCCAAAACTATTGACTGCGGTTTCGGATTTAGAAGTTGAATCTGAAGAAGAAAATGGTCACTTATGGCACTTGCGCTATCCTTTAGCGGATGGCTCTGGTCATTTGGTGGTAGCCACCACTCGTCCTGAAACTATGCTTGGCGATACTGCGGTAGCGGTACACCCGGAGGATGAGCGATATGCACACCTAGTTGGCAAGATGATTAAATTGCCATTAACCGATCGTGAAATTCCAATTATTACAGACGACTATGTTGAAAAAGATTTCGGCTCGGGCTGTGTAAAAATTACTCCTGCGCACGATTTCAATGACTACGAAATGGGTAAACGTCATGATTTACCGTTAATCAATATTTTAACGGATACTGCCCACATCAATAATAATGCACCTGAAGCTTACCAGGGGTTAGAGCGTTATGAAGCGCGCAAAAAAATCATTGCAGATTTTGAAGCTTTAGATCTACTGGAAAAGATTGAACCTCACAAATTAAAAGTCCCCAGAGGCGATCGCTCAGGCGTGGTAGTTGAGCCCTATTTAACCGATCAATGGTACGTAAAAATTGCACCGCTTGCTGAGCCTGCTTTAAAAGCAGTCAAAGATGGTGATATCAAATTTGTGCCAGAAAACTGGTCAAACACTTACTATCACTGGATGGAAAACATTCAAGACTGGTGTATTTCACGCCAACTTTGGTGGGGACATCAAATCCCAGCTTGGTATGATAATGATGGTAAAGTTTATGTCGGTCGCACAGAAGAAGAAGTTCGCGCCAAGCATGACTTAGGCGATATCGAATTAAGGCGCGATCAAGATGTATTGGACACTTGGTTCTCCTCCGCTCTTTGGCCGTTCGCTACTTTGGGCTGGCCTGAGAAAAAGCCTGAATTAGATACATTCTTACCCACCAATGTTTTGGTTACTGGCTTTGACATTATTTTCTTCTGGGTTGCCAGAATGATCATGATGGGATTAAAGTTCACAGGTAAAGTTCCTTTTAAAGAAATTTACATCACAGGCCTAATCCGCGATGAACAAGGTCAGAAGATGTCAAAGTCGAAAGGTAATGTTTTAGATCCTATCGATTTAATTGACGGTATTGGCATCGATGACCTAGTAGCTAAGCGTACCTACGGTATGCAGCAGGATCGAGAGTCAGATAAGGCCAAAATAACCAAGCGCACTCGTAAACAATTCCCTGAAGGTATTGAATCTTATGGCACCGATGCCATGCGTTTTACTTTCTGTGCTATGGCTTCCACTTCACGTGACATTAACTTCGATTTAAACCGTGTCGAAGGCTACCGTAACTTCTGTAATAAAATCTGGAATGCTGCCCGCTACGTTCTAATGAACACTGAAGAACAAGACACTGGTTTAGGCTCGGAAGAAAAAGTATTAAGCGTAGCTGATCGCTGGATCATTAGCGAATTACAAGGCACCATTACCGAGTTCGAATCTGCCGTTGCACAATACCGTTTTGACATTGCTGCTAACGCCTTGTATGAATTTACTTGGAATACCTATTGCGATTGGTACTTAGAGTTATCTAAACCTATTCTTTACGGAGATGATTACTCAGAAGCTGAAAAACGCGGAACACGCCATACTTTGGTGACAATACTTGAGCAGTTATTACGATTGCTACACCCATTCATGCCATTTATCACCGAAGAAGTTTGGCAGAAAGTCGCACCATTAGCTGGCGCAAATGGCGATAGCATCATGTTGCAAGCCTTCCCGACTTCAGATGAAGCAAAAATTGATAAGCAAGCAGAAGCTGATATCGAGTGGTTAAAAACAGTAATCGTTGGTATTCGTAATATTCGTGGCGAGATGAACATTGCTCCTGGCAAGCCGATTAATAGCTTGTTTAAAAATGGCTCAGTTCAAGATAAAGAACGCTTAAACGCTTACACCAACTTCCTTGGTAAACTAGCTAAACTTGAAAGCATTAAATGGGTCCAAGATGATGAAACAACGCCTATGTCTGCCACTGCGCTAGCAGGTCAAATGGAAATTCTAATTCCAATGGCTGGTTTAATTGACGTTGAGCAAGAGATGTCACGCTTAACTAAAGAGATAGAAAAATTAACTAAAGAGCAGTCCCGTATTTCTGGCAAGTTGTCTAATCCTAATTTCACCGATAAAGCTCCTGAGGCAGTTGTTGCCAAAGAGAGAGCTAAATTAGAGGAGATTGAATCAACTTTAAGCAAAATTAATGAGCAAATCCAAAGCCTCAAAACGCTTTAGTATAATGAATATTAAAGTCACAATTAAAGTTTTTGCAATAATACCTACAATAGTTTTACTAGCTTCTTGCCAAGCTAGTAAAACTAACTTGCAAGATTTAAAACAACAATCAAATGTTCATAAAGGAATCTTCAAATCTAATAAGAATCAAATTTCGGAAATCTGTCCAGAACTACACAAAGGGCAAATTTTAGAATTTAAGTTAGCAGCAAGCCTGCCTGTACTATTTAACTTCCACTATCATCGAGAAAACAACACAGACTACCCAATACCTGAACGTAATTTAACAGAAATAAAAAAGGTGTTTATTGCGCCAAATGATAATACCTACTGCCTAATGTGGAAAACTCACCTCGACAATACCAAAATCAGTTATGAATACTCCATAAAATAAAAATCCCGCACATAGCGAGATTTTTAATTGGATAGAAACTTATCCCTGTTGAGATATTTGAGCTGATTTAGCTCTTTCTACATAATCTTGATAAGCTGGAATTGCAATTGCAGCTAAAATACCGATTAATACTGGTATAATAACAATCATTATTATGTGAAAAATATTATTTTTAGGCGTTTTATAACCATATTTATTTTCGCCTTTAGTGCCAGGGATAAACCAGAATATGATAGGTATTATTGGAAGTAAAATAATTAAACTTAACCAACCGGAAGTATCGAAGTCATGACATCGCTGAATAGTAGCAAGAAATAACACCACTAAAAGAAATATCAAAAACCCAATTGCTAACAATGCTGCAATAACACCAAACGCTTTAGATCCTGAGTCAGCAACTGCAGGTATCATAATAGCCATGACAATTGCCATTACCACATAAGCAATAAAAGGTACGAATGTAGTATAAAAAATATACCTAATTCGACCCATTCGACCCTTAGCATTAAATAATTTCACCGGTTGTGTCGCATCATTATCAACAGTTGAAATATCGCTCTCCGGCGCTTGATATACGTTTTCCATTATAAATCCCCTTATAGTTATGCCCAATAGAAGGCATTTAGTTTTAAATAGTTATTTTAAAAATTAAGCATGAAAGGTGTCATTAACAACCCTATGAATAAGAAAATTACCACAGGGAATGCCCATGCTCCAACCCAATGGATGGTTTCATTAGGCTCAGGTTTAACCCCATATTGATTTTCGCCCTTAGTACCAGGAATAAAGATTAACACCAAAGAAAAGGGAACTATAATATTAAGCAATACAAACCAGCCAGAGATATTAATATCATGGCAACGTTGAATATTGGCAAAAATGGATCCCACAATGGCAATTAAATAAGCAATCACTCCAGCAATAATTGCGATAACGGTTAACCCATCATGAATCAAAGCTAAAAGGCCACCAAATAATAAAGCCCCTAAAATAATTAAAAATGGAATCGTCATTGCGTAACAAACAAACCTTACTCGTCCCATTCTACCGTCACTATTAAATAATTTAACTGATTGTGTCGCCTCATTATCTAAAGTTGTAATATCGCTCTCTGGCGCTTGATATACATTATTATCCATTGTTTCCCCTAAATTTGTATTGGATTATTAAAATACTTCTGTAAATATAATTGCAATTAAAAAATAGTAAAAAGCTACCCCTATTAAACCTAGCCAACCGGTCACTTTTACTAATGGGCTATTCTCTTCAGGCGCCAAACCATACTGATTTGATGAAGCATCTCCTGGGATAACCATTAAAATGGTGCCAATTAAAGGTATTAAGGCACACATTGCCCACCAACCGTTATACCCCATATCATGTGCTCTTTGAATAGAAAGCCAAAGTCCATTTACAACACCAGTGAGTAATATCAATGGTAGGCCCCATGCAAGTAATTCCATATAATCAAAAGAATTAGTTTGTCCAAACGCATTATCCGCTCTAATATTCATTATCAAGATCAATGCAAATGCATAAGCAAAAAAGATAATGGTTGGTAGCAAATAGGCTAATTGCAGATATCGCAATCGCCCTATCCTACCTTTCCAATTAAAATAGTTAAACGATTGAAACTGACTTGATGACTCTAAACCTATGTTGGCTTCTGGTGCTTGGTAAACCTGATTGTCCATAACTCATAATCTTTTTATATTTCTAATAGACGAGGTGCTCTTGCAAGTACACCTTTTTACCAAACCCCTGCTGATCATGCAATCCTATTAATTGTTTATACAATATTCTTCAGCAGGCGCCCTCAAATTATAACTATTTGACATAACATGGCCATAAGCTCCAACGTTATCAATTAGAATAAGATCGCCCTCCTTAGTTTCCGGGAAAGGGATTTCAATACCCAGCTTGTCGGTGCTCTCACAGATAGGCCCTACTATCGTTGCCAATTTATTTTTCTCATGATTTAGTTTTGATAGATTCAATATAGGGTGATAAGAGCCATATAAAGCAGGTCGCATTAAGGAGTTCATTCCTGTGTTGACCCCCACATAATAGTAATTTTGCTTTTGCTTAACTTGGGTCACCTTGGTTAATAAAACTCCACTATTTGCCACAATAAATCGACCAGGTTCTATCCAAAATTGAAATTGGGAATATCTCATCTTAACCTCAATCAATGCTTTATCGATTTCTTTAACATCTAGCTCGTTTTGCCCCTCTTTTTCTTTAATTCCAAAACCACCACCTAAATTTAAATATCGAACATCTTTAAAATTTTCAGCTATTCGTGCTAATAAATTGGCATGCTCTGCCCAATGCTTGGCCGATAAAATTCCACTTCCAGCATGAGCATGGAGTCCTATAATTTTAATATTATACTTAATCAATATTGGTGTTAAGGCCTCTAATTCATGAATTGGGATACCAAACTTAGAAGTACTACCAGCAGTTCTAACATTTTCATGATGTCCTTTACCTATTTCTGGATCTATTCTTAGAAAAACAGTTTGATTCGTAAAAATGGAGCTCCAGTTCTTTATGGGATAACTACTATCTAATGATATGGTAACGCCCCTTTCTATTGCGGCTTGATACTCGTTTTTATTAGCAAAATTTGGAGTGAAAAATATTTGTTGATTAGATAAGTTAGAAAACAACTGCTGCAATTTATCTATTTCATTTATAGAGACCGTTTCAAAACCAATCCCTTGATTTTCAGCACACTTTAAAACCTCTGCGTTATTATTCGCTTTAACCGCATAAAAAATTTGATCTATTGATGAAATAGACTTTAAGTTTTCTATATTTTTTCTAACCGTTGCTAAATCGTATAAATAGGCACTTGTCTTATCCTTCATGAACTTCTTAATTTCATCCAGTTTAGTGTCCCACCACTTTCTTTGAGTAAATGATTTTTGCTTATTTAGCTCATCAATAGTAGGACCCAAAATTTTGCTATTTGGATTATTACTTATCAATAGTTCATGCAGAGCGGCTATCACCCTATCGCAATAAGAATGATCTAGTACAAATGTTAAATTCAGATCTGAAGCAGCTTGCGATACTAAATAAACAGGATAAGTTTCAAAAATACTTAGGGCAGGAGCAATTTTATGCAATATCGCTCTAACATTCTGCCCAACGATTGATACCGAGGAACAGTTAAGCATGACTTTTACCCGACAAATTTCTGATAACTCTGAGACCAATTTATTTAATGACTTTTCAGACACTATTTGGGTTAGACTATCTAAAGTAACCGTAACATTGGTTTCAGAAGTTGAAACTAAATCTATCGATAATTGATGCTTTTTAAAAATTGCGAATAAATCAGCTAAATAACCTGACTGTTGCCACATACCCTGACTTTCCATAGATATCAAAGTTATGTTCTGCTTGGCAGTTATAGCTTTAACTACTCCCTTGGTAGTTTCAATATCATCTACTTTAGTCCCTTTTATTTCAGGATTTATAGTTGATCTTATAAAAAGGGGGATTTTAAAGTCCCTTACTGGAGCCACTGCGCTAGGATGTAAGACTTTAGCTCCTGCTGAAGACATCTCTTGTGCTTCTGAATAGTGTAATTGCTTTAACAGCCTTGCGTTATGAACTTCCCTCGGGTTTGCTGTAAAAATACCTTCAACATCGGTCCAAATCTCTAAACATTCGGCTTGAAGTTTTGCCGCAAAATATGATGCAGACGTATCCGAGCCACCTCTTCCCGTAAGCACTGTCTCGTTATTTTCGTTTGAAGCTATAAAGCCTTGTGTTAAAGCCACTTTCTTTGAGCTTAAGCTAGAGATTAAATCCTCATCAGGAGCAAAATCACATTTTGCAGCTAAATAATTTTCCTGCGTGCCACTATGTAAAAACTCTCTAGCATCGAACCAGTACACTTCTTGCTCTAAGGCCCTGTAAAGGTAATGACTACCGATTTTGGTAGACAACATTTCTCCTTGAGCCATTATTAATGCTTTATTTCGATCTGAAGCTTCCCCTAATAAGAAAATGCCTTGAAGTATCTTTTCTAGGTATAGAAAATCTTCAGTTAATAATTCTGCTGATAACTCCAATGATGACAGTAGCTTAATATGCTTTGCTTTTACCTCAGATATCTTATCTCTTAAATTGGCTTCATTAGCACTCAATGCCGCTTGGATAAGTTGCTCTAAGAGATTAGAGACCCCACTTAGCGCTGAGTGGACAACCAGAACTTTTTTACCATTTAAAAGCTTACTTTTAATTATATTTGCAATGTTTTTCCAATTCTTACGATTAGATACACTAGTTCCACCAAACTTTATTACTTGCCAAAAATTATTATTCATACCTTTTCCTTTCTGCCATAAAAAAACCCGCAGAGATGTCAGTCTATGCGGGTTTGATTTTTTGTTATTAAGCTTTTCTACCGAGCACAGACTATTGGAACGTCTTGTTTAGACATCTTCATCATCTGTTTCATCGCTATTTGAGCGTTCACAAAAATACAATTCATGAGGCTAGTCTATGTGTTTTTGAATTAATGTCAATGCTAAGATTTTCGTTTCTTTTTAAAGAATTTCTTTAGCTGTTGGCTCGCTTGATTCTGCATAAGTCCTGAATCAATATGGCAGTGATGATTAAACTCATCTTGATTGAGAATATTAAGAATTGTACCTGCGGCTCCGGTACGAGGGTCTGGAGTGGCAAATACAACTCTTTGCACTCTTGCATGTACTAATGCCATAGCGCACATAGCACAGGGTTCTAATGTGACATATAGAGTGGTATCGATTAGTCGATAATTCTGGACTTTTTGACCTGCTTGGCGCAATGCCATAATTTCAGCATGCGCAGAAGGATCATGATTTAAGATTGGCTGGTTGAAACCTTCGCCAATAATCACATCATCCTTAACCAAGACAGCACCAACTGGCACCTCTCCTTTATCCTCTGCTAGCGCAGCAAGATCTAATGCTCGCTGCATAAACTTATGATCCACAATTGAAAATTTGTCCAAGGAAATATCACCCATACTTTAAAACCATCAAAGCAAGATACAAAATCACCATTGCAAAAATGATCAAAGGGATAAAGGTTAATGCAGTATTTTCTTTAGGGGTAGCGCCGAAATTGTTCGATTGTTTTTCACCAGGTATAAACCATAAAAACATAGTTATCAACGGTATTAACTGTAATAAAGTTAACCATCCTGATTTATTTAAGTCGTGCCAACGTTGTATACCCGCTAATAATGTTAATACTACAAATATACCTAAGAAGGACCAGAGGGCTATTACTAATGAGTTAAGAATACCAATAAATATTACTTTTTGATCTCCTGTTCCGTAATGAACATCTGCATCAAGAAAACCTCGAATTGAAACAATGAATGGAATAACAGACAACAAAATTGGCAAGATGAAAGAATAATTTAAAAAGCGAACCCGCCCCATTCTACCTTTAAGGTTAAACAAACTATGCTTTTGCTCAAAGCTTGCTTGCTCTAAAGATAGATCAGCCTGAGGTGATTGATAAGCTTTATTATCCATAACCAGTTACGTCTAATTAGAGTAGCTAACTGAGCTGTTTTGAAACTTACAGTTTGCAAGAAGCAATATAGCTGTAGACTGCTGTCCTGAGGTAGACGCAGGGTTTTCGCGATTATGGAAGGCAAAAAAAGATTTTAACGCGGAATGTATAATAAATACCCGAGCACTAAAATCTTTTTTTAACGAACTAGAATCGTGAAAAAACAAGCCTATTCCCACTCAATAGTGGCTGGTGGCTTCGAAGAAATATCATAAGTCACGCGTGAAATACCATCCACTTCATTAATAATTCGACCCGATACGTGCTCAAGGAATTCGTAAGGTAAATGAGCCCAACGAGCAGTCATAAAGTCGATAGTTTCTACTGCTCTTAAGGCCACAACATAATCGTATTTACGGCCATCACCCATGACGCCTACTGAACGTACTGGTAAGAAAACAGTAAATGATTGACTGGTCTTATGATAAAGATCCCATTTGTATAATTCTTCAATAAAGATAGCATCAGCTTTACGTAACAAATCGGCGTATTCTTTTTTCACTTCACCAAGAATACGAACACCCAAACCAGGTCCCGGGAATGGATGACGATAAAGCATGTCATATGGTAAGCCTAGTTCAAGGCCAATTTTACGAACTTCATCTTTGAATAACTCACGCAAAGGCTCGACTAGTTTTAGCTCCATATCTTCTGGTAAACCGCCTACGTTATGATGCGATTTAATGACATGAGCTTTACCTGTTTTAGCGCCTGCTGATTCGATGACATCAGGATAGATAGTACCTTGTGCTAACCATTTAGCATTAACTAATTTTTTTGATTCTTCATCGAAAATATCAACAAACACTTTACCAATAATTTTACGCTTAGCTTCTGGCTCGTCTTCGCCTTTGAGTTCGCCTAAGAATCTATCTTCAGCATCAACACGAATAATGTTTAAGCCAAATTTATCTGAGAACATATCCATAACTTGATCGCCTTCGTTTAAACGAAGTAAACCATTGTCTACAAACACACAAGTTAATTTGTCGCCAATCGCTCTATGCAAAAGCATGGCTGTAACTGATGAGTCAACGCCACCTGACAAACCTAAAACAACTTCTTCATCACCAACTTGTTGCTTAATTTGCACAATAGCGTCTTCAATGATGTTTGCCGAGGTCCAAAGCTTTTCACAACCACAAATATCCGCAACGAATCGTTCTAAGATACGTCCGCCTTGCTTAGTGTGCGTTACTTCGGCGTGGAATTGAATACCATAGAATGGCTTCTCTTTATGTGCCATTGCAGCGATTGGAGCATTATCACTTGAAGCAATCACATCAAAAGTTGCAGGCGTTTCTACCACTTTATCGCCATGGCTCATCCATACATCAAGAATTGCCACTCCATCCACAATGCGGTCTTCGATGCCATTAAATAAATCATTATCAACAGCGGTAACTTCGGCATAGCCAAATTCTTTTTTATCCGAAGTTCCTACTTTACCACCAAGCTGGTGCGCCATAGTTTGCATGCCATAACAAATGCCTAGTACTGGTACCCCTAACTCAAATACCAATTCTGGAGCACGCGGTGTATCTTCTAGTGTCACCGACTCAGGGCCACCCGAAAGAATAATCCCTTTTGGATTAAACTCACGAATAAATTCATCGCTAATATCAAAAGGCACCAACTCACAATAAACTCCAATTTCACGCACACGACGTGCAATCAACTGGGTGTACTGAGAACCAAAATCTAAAATTAGAACTCGATGGTCATGAATATTCGCTTGCATCAGCTTTACCTTCTTAGGTTAGGTCTATATAAAATTCTTAAATCAAAAAACCGCAGACTATCTAAATATTTAGTCCACGGTTTTCAAAACTTTTCACTCTCGAGAAGCAGTTAAAATTTCGAGGTCAAGGCAGAGTTTACGAAACTGCGCAGTGTACATCAGTACACGAGCACGATTGAATAAAACTCTAACGCAGAGATCGGAAATTTTAAGCCGCTTATCGGCGGTAATTTGGAGCTTCTTTGGTGATGGTTACATCATGCACATGACTCTCACTCATGCCCGCATTTGTCACTCTCACAAATTCCGCTTTATTACGCATTTCATCAATTGTCGCGCAGCCCGTTAAGCCCATGCTTGAACGTAACCCGCCCATCATTTGATGGATAATTTGGTTCATAGCGCCTTTGTATGGCACACGACCTTCAATACCTTCTGGTACTAATTTATCCGCAGCATTTGAGCTTTGGAAGTATCTATCTGCTGAACTGTTCTTTTGATTCATAGCACCAAGAGAGCCCATGCCACGATAAGATTTATAAGAACGGCCTTGATAAAGTTCTACTTCACCTGGCGCCTCTTCAGTACCTGCTAACATAGAGCCAACCATAACGCAGTAAGCACCCGCCGCAAGAGCTTTACAGATATCACCAGAGAAACGAACGCCACCATCAGCAATAAACGGAACGCCAGAACCTTGTAGTTCACGAGCCACATTTGAGATTGCAGAGATTTGTGGTACGCCAACACCGGTAACAATACGGGTAGTACAAATAGAACCAGGACCAATACCTACTTTCACGGCATCTGCGCCAGCATCAACTAATGCTCGTGCTCCAGCCGCAGTTGCAATGTTGCCACCAATCACTTGTTTGTCTGAATACTTTTGCTTAACCCATTTCACCTTATCTAAAACACCTTGTGAATGGCCGTGTGAAGTATCCACTAAAATAATATCGATACCCGCTTCTACTAAAGCATCAACCCGATCTTCAGTATCGGCGCCAGTGCCAACAGCAGCACCAACTCGCAAATGACCTTCGCTATCTTTACAAGCGTTGGGTTTGTTTTCTGCATTTCGAATATCTTTAACAGTGATTAAGCCTTTTAAATCAAAAGCATCATCAACTACCAATACTTTTTCAATGCGATATCGGTGAAGCTTTTCCAGCACTTCATCACTAGAAGCATTTTCTTTAACCGTCACCAATTTATCTTTTGGTGTCATCACATTGGAAACTGGCTGTTCTAAGTTAGTTTCAAATCGAATATCACGATTAGTCACAATGCCCACTAACTGATCGCCATCGACAACAGGCATACCTGAAATACCATGGCGCTCAGTCATCGCTTTAACTTCACCAATGGTAGTATGGGGTGGAATGGTAATCGGATCTTTAACGATACCGCTTTCGAATTTTTTAACGCGACGAACGTTTTCCGCCTGTTCTTCGATAGTCATATTCTTATGAATAAAACCAATACCGCCTTCTTGGGCTAAAGCGATCGCTAAACGTGCTTCAGTA
Source organism: uncultured Kangiella sp. (assembly GCA_947503345.1). GTDB lineage: Bacteria > Pseudomonadota > Gammaproteobacteria > Enterobacterales > Kangiellaceae > Kangiella. Next base: position 106,519 of record CANNCW010000001.1, read on the forward strand.
ACCGTATCCATAGCCGCTGATACTAAAGGGATATTCAAAGAAAAGTCGCGCGTGATTTTAGTGCGTAAGTCCGCATCTGCTGGTAGTACAGTCGAATGACCCGGTACTAATAAAACATCGTCAAAGGTAAGAGCTTCCTCTATAATGCGCATATCGTATTCCACGTATTATGATGCCAAATGTGGGTCCAAATACCCTGCTCTGGCTTGATGAAGCGCGTTATTATACCTTTTATTCATTCGCAAGGTAAATAACTATTTTCAATAGATTAATAAATACTAAAAAGCATGATTCAGCCAATTTTACAGCCACAAAAACCATCAGGCTCACCATCCGAGACGCGAAAAGTATTCTCAGTTTCAGAAATGGCTCTGACCATTCGTCGCCAATTAGAACGAGAAATTGGGCAAATTTGGATCACTGGCGAAATCTCCAACTTCATGCAACCGGCATCCGGCCATTGGTATTTCACATTAAAAGATGCCAATGCGCAGCTCAAATGCGCCATTTTTAAAAGTCGTAATCGCTCTGCGCGCTTTACGCCAGAAGATGGTCAGCAAGTGCTAATACGTGCAAAGCTAAGCTTGTATGAACCACGCGGCGACTTACAGTTGATTGGAGAATACATCGAGCCCGCAGGTGAAGGCGCGCTACAAGTTGCCTTTAATCGCTTGAAAGAAAAATTAAAAGCCAAAGGATTATTTGAGCCAGATTACAAAAAGCCAATCCCCAAAGTGCCCAGTAAAATTGGCATTGTAACCTCAGCCAATGGCGCCGCAATAAGAGATGTTCTAACAGTTCTAGACCGACGAATGCCACAAGTGCCGGTGGTCATTTACCCAAGCTTGGTACAAGGCGACAGCGCCGCGCAAAGTCTTATTAATCAAATTGAACAGGCTAACCGAGACAAGTCTTGTGATGTGTTGCTCGTTACTCGTGGCGGCGGCTCATTAGAGGATATGTGGTGCTTTAATGACGAAGCGCTGGCTGAAGCGATTTTTGCCAGTGAGCTACCGATTGTTTCAGCGGTTGGCCATGAAGTGGATATCTCCATTAGTGACATGGTCGCTGATTTACGCGCCCCTACGCCATCAGCGGCTGCGGAATTGTTAGTACCGGATCAAAACGAATACCGTCGAAAACTCAATCAATTAAAACGACGCCTAGTTAATGAAGTTGAGCATAAGCTTGAAGTGACTCAAGCACTTCTTGATAGGCTTACCGCACAAATCGTTCACCCAAAAGAAAAGCTGGTAGAGTCTCGCGCGGAACTTAGAGAGTTAACTCAAAATTTATTGGTAGCTTTCAGAGAAATCATCTCAGAAAACTCGACAGATTTAATCGACTTACAATACCGATTAAAAACCTTTGACCCAAAGTTTGAATTAGATCAGCGCAAGGATGAGTTGGTAATAGCCCAAGATAATTTAGTAAAGTCTTTTATGGACCTACTAAAGAACAAACAACAACAAATGGCGCTATCCATGCAGCAACTTAATGACTTTAGCCCATTAGCAACTTTAAAACGTGGCTATACGATCACTGAAGATGAAACTGGCAAGCCTTTAACTTCTGTTGAACAAGCAAAAGAAGCTAAAGAACTAACGACAAGATTTGTTGATGGTGAAATTCAAAGCAAAACTATTTAAATAATAGCCATTCGCTATTTGAAACGAATGACCTTATACAAATTATTTAAAAATCCCTAAAGCAAAGTCGATCCACTCATAAGGCTTAATACTTTTATCCATATAATAATCGGGAGCAATACCTCGCTCATCAACTACATTGTCAGGCATTCGCTTGGACTTGCTCAATGCATAAGATAGCTGATAGTAACCGCTATCAGATCGCGTCGAGTACAAGTTACCTACATCCACAACTCCAGCCGTTCTTTTGCCAAACAGTTTTACTTTACGGCTTTGTTTAGCGGCAAGTAAAAATTGCTCACTGGTGCTACCGACACCTTCGTTAATTAACACAGCAATGTTATTAGGCTTTGGTAAGACCGAATCATAAGTAACCGTGGTTACATCATTTTCATTTAAACTAACCCATTGTCCAAGTCTTTTAGAAAGTTTATCGTAAGACTCTTTTGCCCACTTCTTTCCTGCCTCATCAAAATTCCAACTGTCCTTTTCAATAAAATCAATCATTCTTTGGTTGTTTAATTTTGTTGATAAGAACTCCACCCCAACGGTACGAATAGGGTTGGTGTAAAGAAACTCCAATAAAGGGTTGTAACTAGAGTCACTACCTCCGCCATTATTTCTAATATCAATAATTAAGTTATCTTTAGATATTATAATATCTCTATTCTTTTTAATTAACTCGGCGATTTCTTGGCGATACTCTCCACCAAAGCTTGGGATTCTAATATAAGCAGTATCCTCATTAATAATTTCAAAATAAGAATTATCAACAGAAAGCGCCTTTATATAACGTTTTATATCCTCAGAGGAATTATCAATAGCTACGTCTCTTTCTAAACTGATAAAACCCAAAGAGATAAAGTTATCACCAATAGAAGAAATATTTTTTATCTCAACTGGCGAGTGGTCTCCCATATAATAGGTAGCTTTATTTTCACTATGAATTGTGAGTTTGATTTGTTTTTCAGACCAGCTTTCATTTGTTGAACTAATAATAAACCCAATAAATTCATCTTTAATTTTCTTAATGCCAATTTTATATGAACCTGAATTCCAAATACCTTCATATGGATGAAGTTTTGATTTTTTTAAGTAATCATTAAATTCATTTAGCTCAAAAGCTACTTCTGGGCTTTCTATACTATTAATTGTGCTGTTTTCTGAAACTTTATTATTCTCTATGTAATTTATAGACCAGTGACCGGATCTAAAAAAACCTATCCAGTCAGCCATAAGCTTAGTACACTCACTTGGCTTTAAGTTATCACTGAGCTTTTTCTTAATTAGCCCATCATGCACATCAAAAGCCAACGGTCCTTTTTGATCAATCACATATTGATAGCCGGCATCATTTTTTGAGAAGGTTTCTTCCAACCACTTGAATTCATTTTTGCAATTAAAATCTTCGGCCTGTATTTGTAAAGCAAAAATCGAAGCAGTTAGAAGTAACAGTTTAGACATTTTTGTTATCATAATGGGAGCCCCTATTTATATTATTTATATAGGTTAGATGCATTCTAATAAAAAAGGGTTTATATAAAAAAACCTGTTAACAACAGGCTTTTTATAAGTTATTTCTTACCGAACTTCTTAATTGCTCTTTTACGCTTAAGTCGTTGGCGACGAGTAATTTCGTTTTTCCGGCCTTTGAATGGGTTGTCCCCCTCTTTTAGCTCCAAACGAATTGGAGTTCCAATCAGTTTTAATTTATTTCTAAAGAAGTTTATTAAATATCGTTTATAGCTATCGCCTAATTTTGAACACGCTGTACCGTGGATAACGATAATAGGAGGGTTATGACCACCTGGATGGGCATAGCGTAATTTTACGCGGCGGCCTTTGATTAAAGGTGGTTGGTGACGATCATAGGCTTCTTCTAACAAACCCGTTAATTGCGAAGCAGTCATTTCCACTTGCGCCGATTCCCAAGCTTCATCAACGGATTCCCATAGGTGGCCGACATTGGAGCCGTGTAATGCTGAGATAAAATGAATCTTTGCAAAATCGATAAAGCCTAATCGACGATCGATTTCACTTTTTACTTCTTCACGATCTTCTTCAGTCATGCCATCCCATTTATTAATGGCAATCACCATGGAACGACCTGCATCAACAATATAACTAATCAAACTTAAATCTTGATCAGTGATAGGTTCACGTGCATCCATCACCATAATGGCAACGTTAGAATCATTAATGGCTTGTAGTGTTTTTAGAACCGAGAACTTTTCTACCGCTTCTTTAACCTTACCGCGACGACGAACACCTGCAGTATCAATTAAGGTATAATTTTTGTCTCGACGCTCCATTTCAATGTAAATAGAGTCGCGCGTAGTTCCTGGCATATCGAAGACCACCACACGGTCTTCGCCTAAGAAGCGGTTTACTAAAGTCGATTTACCAACATTGGGGCGACCAACAATTGATAGCTTTACGCCCTTAGCTGTTTCTTCTGGCTCAGCATCTGGGTCTACTTCTTCTAGCCCTAATTGCTCAAAAATGTTCTCAACCACGTTGTTAACGCCACGACCGTGCGCAGCTGCCATAGGAAGAACATGCTCATAACCAAGGCTGTAATACTCTGCCATGGCAGCCTCTTCGTGCACACCATCAACTTTATTAACTAGCATCAGAACTGGTTTATTTTGACGGCGTAAATGCTCAGAGACAAATTCGTCAGCTCCAGTCATGCCTGTGCGCGCATCCACTAAGAATAGAACGATATCCGCTTCTTCAATCGCTTGTAATGACTGTTCAGCCATTAAGCCATCGATGCCCTCTTCATCACCAGCAATACCACCGGTGTCGACCACGATAAATTTCTGGCCTTTGAGCTTCGCTTGTCCATACTGGCGATCGCGAGTAAGCCCTGGTAAGTTTGCTACCAAGGCGTCACGTGATTTTGTTAATCGATTAAAGAGTGTCGATTTACCGACATTGGGACGGCCAACAAGGGCTATAACCGGAAGCATTTTATTTCCTTCGCCTACTCGCCTTCGCTGTAAGCTTCTGTATCAATTTCTTGTGGTTGGAATTTTGGATTCTTGAACGCGTACAAATATCCATAACGGCTCATGGCATAAATCATTTGCTCAGTCACAATAGGAGCACCAGATACACCATAACTATCTAAATGTTCACGCGCCACAATGTCACCAGAAGATTTATCTAGCCAATGCAGATACCCTTCGAAGTCACCTACAATAATGGTATCGCCATTATCAGCTGCCGCCGTTAGACTTCTGTATTTCAAAGCTTCTGATTTCCAGTTCAATTCACCTGACAATCTATCCAAAGCTTCAACTTCACCATCAGTATTTACTAAGTAAACGTTATTAGTATCCACTAAAGGATCGCGTAAAACGGAAGTTGAATGACGCCATAAGAAGCGACCATTTTGTAAATCTAAAGCAATGGCATAACCATCATAACCAGCAGCGTACAAGTTTGAACCGTAAATTACAGGATTGGCATCAACGTCTACGATACGCGAAATGTCTGAACTACCGCGTGGCGTTGATAAACGCTGTTCCCACAACAAGTCGCCATTTTGAATATTAAAAGAGGCAATTTTACCATTAGCAAAACCTGAGACTGCGATACCGCCAGCAGCCAATGGTGCTGATGTTCCGCGTAATGTCAGCTTAGGTAATACACGGTCATAGAACCACTCTTGCTTACCTGACTGAAGATTTAAACCAAAAATTTGGCCATCAGCTGTGCGAACAACTAATTTATCTTGGTCAATCGCTGCCGGCGCTAACACTTCACTAGTAACTTCCACTTTCCATTGCTCAGAACCGTCATTAACGTCTAACACAATGACTTCTGCATCTTTAGTACCCAGCGCAATCACGCCCGCATCTGCAGTTACACCACCAGATAAAGGTAATTCAAGATTCTTTTCCCAAATCACATCACCAGTGTTTTTATCGAAAGCCGTTACCAAGCCCGTTGGATCTGCAGTAATAATCTTATCTTCCCAAATAGCAGGCTTTAAACTATTGAACTGTTCATTATCACTATCACCAATAACTTCACGCCATTCTTTATCTAGCTCAAACTTCTCTTGAATATCCGCCAATTCAGTTGGCTCATTCAAAGGCGCTTCAGCACAAGCTGCCAAGAATGCAATTGAACCAATAATGGCCATTCTCGAAAGCGTACTTTTACTCGTCAATAGTTGTTTTTTTAGTGACATATACAGTTCCTAATAATTTCTGGATTAAGCTTTAAATTACTCAATTCCAAATTCAGTGACACGCATTGCTAACAATGGCTCCATAGCGCCATCAGCAGCTTCTTTTGCTTCTTTATACAAAGCAATCGCTTGGTCTTTTTTATCTTGGCCTAACAAAGCTTCAGCTTGCAATAACAAGCTAGTGGCTTTATTGGCATCAAACTCAATCGCTTTTGCAACTGTGCCAGCTTCAGTAAATTTATCTTGCTGTAACAAAACACGTGCTAAACGAACTTGCGCCAAAGATTTATAAGTCTCATTACCTTTGTCAGCAACCCAAGCTAATTGTTCCTCAGCTTCGGCATATTTCTTTTGTTCAACATATTGTTGCGCCAACTTTAAAGCCGCCATTGAAGCGTAAACTTGCTCTGGTTGCTCTTTAATCAAAGCCGTTGCTTTCTCTACAAATTCAGGATTTTCAGTTTGACCTGCAGTAATCGAAGCAATTGCTTCGTTATAATTTGCAGAAGCCATTTCTGCTTGAGCTTTTTGGTTGCTTTCATAATATTTCCAACCCGCTAAGCCACCGAAACCGATAACCGCACCTAAAATAATTGCAGTACCGTTTTCTTGCCAAAATTTCTTTATCGCTTCAACTTGTTGTTCTTCAGTTTCATAAGCCATTGATGGCCTCCTAACTTTCTTTACTTCTCTAAATTTAAAATCTGTTTCAAGGTTTCAATCAATTCAGATTGCGAAACCATTAACTGCTCTTTGTGTTCGCGTAAAAACTTCACGCCCACCTGTTGCTGCTCAACTTCTTGCTCACCGAGCACTAAGCCAATAACCGCACCACTTTTATCGGCACGCTTAAATTGCTTTTTAAAATTGCCGCCGCCAAAATTAGTTCGTACTCGAACCGATGGCAATTGGCTACGAATCGTTTCAGCCAACTGAATTGCATTGATTTCTGCAGCATCTCCAAGCGCAACTACAAACAAATCAGCATCAGTTAACTCTATTGGTGCCACTTCTTCCAACAAGGCAACGATTCGCTCAATACCCATGGCAAAACCGCTGGCCGTAGTCGCATGACCGCCTAACTGCTCGGTCAAACCATCGTAACGACCGCCTGCACAAATAGTACCTTGAGCGCCTAACTTATCAGTGATCCATTCAAAAACCGTACGATTGTAATAATCTAAACCACGCACCAACTTTTGATTAATACTGTATTCAATACCATTGGCATCTAAAATTTGACACAAACGAGCAAAATGCTCTTTCGACTCAGCGTCTAAATAATCTGCCAATTTTGGAGCATCCGCCACCAAAGCTTGAGTATTTGGATTTTTGCTATCCAAAATACGTAAAGGGTTTGAGCATAAACGCTTTTGACTATCTTCATCTAGCTGATCTTTGATTGGCGTTAAAAAGGCCACTAATGCATCGCGGTATTCTGCGCGCGCTTCATTAGAACCTAACGAATTCAACTCCAAGCGCACACCACCATTAATACCTAAAGCTTTCCAAAGTCGCGCTGTCATTAAAATTAATTCAGCATCCACATCAGCCGTGGCAATACCAAAAGTTTCGACCCCTAACTGATGGAACTGACGATAGCGCCCTTTTTGTGGACGCTCATGGCGAAACATTGGGCCCATATACCAAAGTCGTTGCTCTTGGTTATACAAAAGACCATGTTCAATACCAGCTCGCACACAAGAAGCAGTACCTTCAGGGCGCAAGCTCAAACTATCGCCGTTTCTATCATCGAAAGTGTACATTTCCTTTTCGACAATATCGGTCACCTCACCAACTGCGCGCTTAAATAACTGAGTCTTCTCCACAATTGGCATACGGATTTCGTTATAGCCATAAGAAGCCATTAGCTGGCGCAAAATCGCTTCCAACTTATGCCAATAAGGAGTTTGCTGCGGCAATATATCGTTCATACCGCGAATTGCTTGAATTTTCTGACTCAAAGCCTCAATCGCCCAGTTTCTAAAATATTTCAAATAAGAGCGAGATTATAGCGGATTTCTAGGAAAACAGTAGGGTTTTTAGCTAGCATAAAGCAAATAAACAAAGGATGCTCACTCTCGCGAAAGCAGGAATGGCGTTAAGTACAGCATCAAAGCTTTATAATTGATATTCCAGAGTATAAAAGTGCTTCCCATCTTCTATTTGGATATCCATGGCTCCTTGGATCCCTTCCAATTCGCCAGATCCTGAATCTGGAACTATTTTAATTTCCAAAGAGCTAACACCTTTATCCATAAAACCAGTATGAACTAACGAAAAAGTACCTTTTTTACCCTCAAGCTCACCCTCAAAATGTTCTAACGCCACATAAGCAGCGGAGCCTTGAACTTGAGTTCTATGGCTTAGCATCTGCCCTTTGGCTGTTCCGGACAATGCTCCAGAATAAACTTTATCTAAAACCATTCTACCCATATCAACATCATCTTTAGCAGGGGTTAGATTAACGTCAAAAGCGCCTTTCACAGTTTGCATAGTTGTATCCTTGTTATCTATTTTTTCAGCACAAGCAATGCTGGCAAACATCGCTAAAGCCATTAGTAAAACTTTAAACTTGCTTAATCTCAACTTCTTCATTACCTTTGGTTTTCGCATCTTTTGCCGCTTGCTTTACTGCAATTTTCTCACGAATTTGCTTTTCAAGCTCATCCACTAAATCTTCGTTGGCGACTTTATGGCTTTTCTCGCCATTACTGTACAGCATAGACTTCTTAAATCCGCCAGTTAGCCCAACTTCAACCTCTTTGGCTTCACCGGGTCCATTCACCACACAACCAATTACAGCCACATCAACGTGTTCATTCACATCTTCTAAACGCTCTTCTAGCGCATTGACGGTTTTGATAACATCAAACTGCTGGCGTGAACAAGATGGACAAGCAATCAAGTTAATTCCACGTTGACGTAAGCCAAGGCTTTTTAGAATATCAAAGCCAACTTTCACTTCTTGCACAGGATCCGCAGCAAGCGAGATACGAATAGTATCACCAATGCCTTCCGCTAATAACATTCCTAAGCCCACTGACGATTTTACGGTTCCTGAGCGGAACGAGCCAGCTTCAGTGATCCCTAAGTGGAGCGGGTTATCAATTTCTTTGGCCAAGATACGGTATGCAGAAACCGTCATAAACACATCGGATGCTTTAAGGCTAATCTTATAGTCTTTGAAATTGTACTTCTCTAAAAACTCAATATGACGATAAGCTGATTCCACCAAAGCCTCTGGTGTTGGTTCACCGTATTTTTCTTGCAAATCTTTTTCTAAAGAACCTGCATTTACCCCAATACGAATTGGGATATTACGCGCTTTTGCCGCATCAACTACCGCTTTAACGCGTGCTTCCGCACCAATATTACCTGGATTAATACGTAAACAATCAACGCCATATTCAGCCACTTGTAGCGCAATTCGATAGTCAAAGTGGATATCCGCTACCAATGGCACTGGCGATTGCTCTTTAATTAGCTTAAAAGCTTCCGCGGCTTTCATAGTTGGCACTGAGACACGCACAATATCGGCACCAGTGTCGGCTAAAGCTTTGATTTGCCCAACAGTCGCTTCCACATCGCAAGTTTCAGTATTGGTCATACTTTGCACTGCAATTGGTGCGTCACCGCCCACAGGTACATTACCAACCATAATTTGGCGCGAAAGGCGTCGTTTAATCCAAGAGTTATTATGCATAAGGTTATTCTTTAAAAGTGCTTATTTAAAACTAGTTTTTCATAAAAAATGGGCTAAAGCGCCCATTCGTTAAGTCGCGATATAAATAGGATTTTAACCGCCAAGGGTAAATTTTGCTATACGTCTATCGGAATAAGCCGACAAATCCACTGGCTCACCTAAATATTCGATAGCAACACTAGATACTTTTCCGATGGTTAATTGGTAAGGTGCCTGGCCAGCTACTTGTGACACATGGCCATTACTTTTAGTTCCGGAGATTAATACTCTCCCGGTAGCATCAACTACTTGCACCCAACAATCACCTGAAAAATTAAGAGTTAATCCATCTGAGCTAGAAGCTAAGCTTTGAGTTGTTGATTCGGAAGGAGCCTCTTCGATTAGATTGGCAGAGCGACCATCAAGGCTTGGCTCTATATTGTTTTCTGAATTCTCAAGAATAAGCTCGCCCGAAGTATCCGATAGATTATCATTACTCAATGGCAATGTATTATTCACAGTTGTTCGCGAGCTAGTATTCTCAATCGGAATAAGCTCGCCCTCATTTTCATCGGCATCATTATTCAATGGCTGTTCTTGTTGCGACGCTTCCTTGTCAAAGCTAGCGATAAATTTATTCCAATAACTCTTCTCAATTAACAGATAGTAAATTGAATAAACGATGGCTAAAACTATAAGAAATGAAATAAGTTTGGTAAAAAAAGTGGATAACTGACGAGATTTCTTTTTGATTATTCGCTCATCTTTATAAGCTGGCGCTAAGGTACAATCTGCATCAACGCCTTGGCTTGAAAGGTAATTACAAAGGGCCTCATGAGTTTTATCGGGGTTTAATCCCAATAAGTGGGCATAATTTTTAATGTAACCTTTATAAAAAGCAATTGGGATATCTTTATAATTATCGGCTTCGATATTTTTAACCGATTGCTCCATCAATTTTAATTGTGATGCAACTTCTTTTATCGATAAACCTTGCTGCTTTCGAACTTCTTTTAATAAAGAGCCAGGGCCTACAGCTTCTACTACTTCAGTTTCTTGTTCACTCATAGTTTCTCATTGTTACATTAGCCATTCATTCTACGATAAATCCTAGCTTGCTCAGTATTTGGAAATAACTGAGTTAATTTCTCTCCATAAGATTCCATAGAAAATCGATCATTCAATCGTCGACCAATTTTATAACCTAACAATAAGCTATCTGCAGTAGGCTTTGATTTCCCTTCAAATCGTAATAAGTAGGTTTCCGCTCGGTTATACTGCCCTTCTTCAAAAGACATCAAAGCTAAACCATATAATGGACGGGTTAGACGTGGGTTAAAAGTCATGGCTTTTTGAAAGTACAAGCCAGCTGTTTCAAAGTCACGGGTTTCTAATGTACAGAAGCCCGCGTTTTCGTAACTTTCTGCTACCGCTGTATATTCAGGCTTTTCAACTGCCTTTAAGAAAAACTTTACAGCGTTAGTGTAATCTTTTTTTGAGGTACAAAGAAATGCACCATAAGCATTTAGATAATCAGGATTGTTTGGAGATAATTTAATTGCTTTTTTATAGTATGACTCTGCCGTTTCTAATTCTAAAACGGTTTGATAGTAATAAGCTAAACCATACATAACATCACCAGAGTCAGGCGCGTACTCTGCTGCTTTTAATAAATTCTTTTTAGCCCGTTCCAATAAGCCTCTTTTTACGTAACCCAAACCTAAGGCCAGTCGCTTTTCTGCAGCCGCGGCGAAATCGGGTTCGCGCGATTCTACTTCCACACGATCATTAGTGGCGTGACTAGTATTAGTACGCTGGGTAGTCTCACAGCCCATTAACAAAGTTAAAGTGAGTAAAGAGGTTACCGCGGCTATTTTCATTACTATTGTTCCTTTATTCGTTTCTAACTACTTATCTCCACTGGAATTTGCTTTTTAAACTTTCCATTTGAAGTCTTTTCAGCAGAGTTTTGTTCATCTCGACGTGTTTGGCGTTTTGTTTTATCGTTAATTTTGCCAGCTAATTGACCACAAGCTGCATCAATATCATCACCACGCGTACGTCTGGTAACCACAACATACCCTTTCTTGATTAAAAAATCACTAAATAAATCAATGCTTTGTTGGGTAGAAGTTTGGTAGTCCGATTGCGGGAATGGATTAAACGGGATCAAGTTAATCTTACAAGGGGTGTTTTTCAATAAAGCAGCCAATTCTTTGGCGTGCTCAAGCGAATCATTAATCCCTTTCAACATTACATATTCGATGGTCACTTTACGCGCTGCATTCGAGCGGTCAAGATAATGATGAATCGCTGGCATCAGTTCAGCAATCGGATATTTCTTATTAATCGGCACTAAAATATCGCGTAAAGGGTCGTTCGGCGCATGCAAAGAAATGGCAAGAGCCACATCGATATCATCAATTAAACGCTTTAACTGCGGTACCATGCCCGAGGTACTTAAAGTCACACGACGCTTTGATAAGCCATAAGCATTATCATCCATCATCAGTTCCATCGAATTAACCACCGGCTCATAATTCGCCAATGGTTCACCCATACCCATCATCACTACATTGGTAACCGCTCGGTCATCAGACTTATGTTTACCATTAAGATGTCGGGCTGCTAACCAGACTTGGCCAATAATTTCAGCGGTAGATAGGTTACGATTAAAGCCTTGGTAGCCAGTAGAACAAAAGCTACATTCAAGCGCACAACCAACTTGTGAAGAAACGCATAAAGTGCCACGATGGCGCTCTGGGATAAAAACCATCTCAATGGCTTGACCGCCCGGTATATGCAAAGCCCATTTAACAGTACCGTCAGCAGATTCTTGCACGCTAACAACTTCAGGACCTTTAATTTCGGCGACTTCTTTTAACTTAGCACGACAAGCTTTGCTTATATTGGTCATTTCATCGAAGTCTTCGACTCCAAATTGGTGGATCCATTTCAAAACCTGGGTGGCACGAAATGGCTTTTCTCCAAGTTCCGCAAAGAACTCCACCATTCCATCGCGCGTCAGGTTGAGTAGATTAATCTTCTCTGCACTCATTACTGATACCTTTACACAATGTTAAGCTGGATAGTTCCAGCCGATTTGTAACTATATTACACTAAAAAAGGCTTTCCAGCAGTGCCAGAAAGCCTTTTCTTATATTTGCTAAAAGAACTAATTAACGAGTTCTTGGGCAAACTTCTTCAGAAGAGAAGAAATAAGCAATTTCACGCTCAGCTGACTCAGGGCTGTCAGAACCGTGTGCAGCATTTTCGTCAACAGAAACAGCGTAGTCTGCACGGATAGTGCCGCGTAATGCTTCAGCTGGATTAGTTGCACCCATGATTTCGCGGTTAGCTTTGATAGCGTTTTCGCCTTCTAAAACTTGAACCATAACTGGACCAGAAGTCATGAAGTCAACTAAAGCACCAAAGAAAGGGCGCTCAGCGTGCTCTGCGTAGAAGCCTTCAGCTTTTTCGCGAGACAAGTGCATCATTTTAGAAGCAACAATGCGTAAGCCAGCGCGCTCGAAACGGCTGTAGATTTCGCCAATTACGTTTTTTGCAACAGCGTCAGGTTTTACGATAGAAAAAGTACGTTCGATAGCCATTTCGGACTCCGTTAAATTCATTAAAAATCAATAAGTTAAAATATATATTCTTAGATTAACGCTAGCTAACCCAGAAATTGCGCGGTATTATACGAAAAGGATAGAAAATGAGCAATCTATATGAGTAAGGAATTACTAAACTCCAACAAAATAAACCTTATACCATTTTCAGTTTACTTTATAAGTCTGTTTTTTATACCTTTTGTTGATCAGAATGGTTTTGCAGAACATCGAGGTTTTTTTATTTTGTTTGCAGGTTGGACTACATTATTTTACGGCTCACTCGTATGGTTAGCTAATCCCCTATTTTTTATTGCTCTTTCGTATTGGCGGCAGTCAAAATTGGCAATAATATGTTTGCTAATGTCTTTAGGTTTAATTTTAGCTTTTATTTTGGGCGTAAAAGTTCGTTGGGGCTGGGGAGATACGTCCTATAGCAAACTCCTTCCTGGGTTCTATTTATGGACATCTTCGTATGTTTTACTGCTAATTCTATCAATTGCAAGAATTGATGCTAATGTGCCTAGTTCAGAGCATACAAAGTCGGATCAGTGACGCCCTGCCCTTCAAACCCTTGCGCTCTTAAGATACAAGAATCACATTCGCCACAAGCTAAGCCATCATCTGTTGCTTTATAGCAAGATACGGTTTGGCTGTAGTCGACACCTAGGCGCATTCCTTCTACGATAATCTGTTCCTTGGTCATATCTATCAGTGGCGCAGCAACAGTTAGCTTGTTTCCTTCTACTCCTGCTTTTGTGGCTAGATTAGCAACATTTTCAAAAGCCTTAACAAACTCTGGACGACAATCTGGGTAACCTGAATAGTCAACGGCATTAACTCCAACAAATATTTGGCTCGCTTCTAAAACTTCTGCCCAGCCCAAAGCGATAGAAAGAAACACGGTATTTCTAGCAGGCACATAAGTTACCGGAATGTTTTCTTGCTGCTCAATATCATCGTTAACAGGTACATCAATCGAATGATCCGTTAAGGCTGAGCCACCTATTTCAGTCATATCCAAATTTACTTCGATATGCTTTACAGCTTCAAAAGTTTTAGAAATTTTCTTTGCCGCATTTAACTCAGCCAAACTGCGCTGACCATAATTAAAGCTCATGGTGTAGCATTCAAAGCCTTGATCTTTTGCCATTGCCAAAGCGGTAGTCGAGTCTAAACCACCTGAGAGTAAAACCACTGCTTTTTTAGACATTGATACTTTTCCTGCATATAAAAAATAGGGTGTAAAGCAGGAGAAAATTTCTTAAGCGAGGCGCGAGATTAAAAGAGAACCGGAGTTTACTATTGTAAATGAGGAAGCTCTTTTGATGTCGCAACGAAGCATAAGGTATTTTTAACAATTTACACTCCACTTTTTTCTCCCCAAATGATCTTATGTAGCTGTACCTGCATTCTAACCTTTAGCTTATCCTTTAATATCCATTCAGCTAATTCTTGATATTCAACTTGGCCATAACTTGGGGAGAACAACACTTCACACTTATCTACTAAGCTATACTGCTCAACGGTCATCTTGGCCCAATCAAAATCTTTGCGACTGCAAATCACAAACTTAACTTGATCACCTGATTTTAGATGCTCAATATTCGAATAAAGGTTACGCGACATCTCGCCTGAATCAGGGGTCTTCAAATCCATTACCGTCATCACGCGCTGATCCAATGGCGATATATCATTGGCGCCACCTGTTTCGGTAGAAACTTGATAACCTGCGTCACAAAGCATGGTAAAAAAATCAAATACGCGTTTTTGTGCTAAGGGCTCGCCACCGGTAATACAAACATTGTCACAGCTATATTGGGCAATTTCGGCAAGAATCTCTTCATAGGTCATCCATTCACCGCCACCAAAAGCATAGTCGGTATCACAATACACACACCTTAAAGGACAACCTGTTAAGCGTACAAAAACCGTTGGCAAGCCAACAGTTAGACTTTCGCCTTGTAAAGAGTGGAATATTTCTGTGATCCTAAGTTTACTCACAATTGATAGCCAATATCAGATAATTTGAAGAAATAATGCGCGAATTATAATCGATCCTATTTGATATAAACAGTATCAGTTAGCCAAAGAAAAAGGCGCCCAAGGCGCCCTTTTCAATAACAGCTCAATTTATAAAGCTTTCAGCTTTGCTTTCGCCAACTTCCCAGCAGTGGAATCAGGAAACTCTGTCACCACACGTTGATAATAGCCTTTCGCTGCGGCTTTATTACCGCGAGCTTCCTCTAACTGACCGAGTTTTAATACCGCCACGTCACTTTTATTAGCACCAGGAAAGCCTTCATAAACGGCTTTAAATCTTGATTCAGCCTGTTCATACTCTTTATCTTTCAAGTGCAGTTGACCTAACCAAAAGTGCGCATTAGAGGCCAAAGCTTCATCTGGATAAGTTTCAATAAAAGTTTTGAAGGAGCTTTTAGCAAATGCATACTCTTTATCTTTATATTGGGTAAATGCTTTATTATAAGCATCTTGCACATCTGAACCAGCAGAGGCCAAGTCACCACCATTAGCAGTATCTTCACCGTTTTCAGGCTGAGCAGTTACGCCCGCTTGAATTCGCTTATCCAAATCTAAGTAAAGATCACGTTGCTGCTTTGCTAGTTGATTCATACGGTAATCTTGCTCTTCAAGCTGTCCACGCAATTGGCGAACTTCTTGTTGTAGCTGATTAATTTGTAGTACCAATTCTGCAATCAACTGATTCTGTTGATTTGAGCGAGCCTGTTGTTTTGCTCGCGCATCTTGCGCATCCACAACGGGTGCGGCGGCAAAGAGCTGGCCTGCAAAAACACCCATAGTAATAGTAAATATCAGCTTTAATTTCATAACAATACCTTATTAATCTACTAGCAAATTACTTAACAATAAGATTTGTTTACTTATAGTTAAGTTCTACGCGACGGTTTTTAGCCCAAGCTGAGTCGTCATGCCCCATAACTGCAGGAGACTCTTCACCAAAACTTACCACTTCAATTTGGCTATCTGCCACACCGAAAGTACGTAACAATTGAGCTACCGCTTTTGCACGACGCTCACCTAAAGCTAAATTATATTCAGGTGTACCGCGCTCATCTGCATGCCCTTCTAGAGTTACATTACGACCTTCTGCAACCATACGCTCAGCGTGTAAACGCAACATTTCTGTATATTCAGAATCTAATACATCTTGGTCATAACCAAAATAAACTGTTGTGCTATCTAATAAAGCTTGTATGCGAGATGCTTCTGCAGCAGCCGCACGGCGAGCCTCTTCAGCTGCACGTTGCGCAGCTAACTGCTCAGCAGTAGGACCAGTGTTTGTTGGAGTATTGTCAACTGGCTGCGTTTCTTTTTTAGTACCACAAGCCACGATGGTCAATGCAAAAACTGCCAGAGTCACTAGTTTTAGTAAATTTTTCATTGTTGTCTCCTAAGACTAAAATTAAATATTATAGAACTACCCTAAAATTCTTTTTACGTGTTTTACCACTATCTCAAAAACGGCGACCAAGCTGGAGCTTTTACTTCTCCAGTGGTGCTTGGAATTGGCATTCCAAAGCGACCATCCATTGAAATAGTACTTAAAACTTTTTGACGGCCATTAACCGTCGAATAAATAATCATACTACCATTTGGCGCAATAGATAAAGACTCATCTAAGCTTGTTTTAGTCAAGATACTAATTTCACCGTTATTTAAGTCTTGGCTCGCTAAATGGAAACCTTTAGTAGATTGATGAACCATAACAATCGAATCTCCATTAGGTAAAAATTCTGCGCCTGCATTATAACGACCTTCAAAAGTTACTCGCTTAGTTTCGCCTGAATCTAAGAACACTCGATAAATTTGTGGGCGACCACCTCTATCTGAAGTAAACACCAAACTTTTGCCATCAGGACTCCATGAAGGCTCAGTATCAATAGAATAATGACGAGTTAAACGGTTCAACTTTTTAGTTGCCAAGTCCATTATGTAAATTTCAGGATTGCCGTCTTTAGATAGAACCATTGCCATTTTGTTACCATCCGGTGACCAAGCTGGTGCACTATTGAAGCCTTTATAGCTTGCCAAAGTAGATCTTTCGGCTTTTGCTAGGTTTTGAACAATGATTTCAGAACGACCATTTTCAAAAGAAACATAAGCAAGTTTCTGACCACCTGGCGACCAGGCCGGCGACATGATTGGACGACGCGAAGAGAAAATTCTTTGAGCTCCAAAACCATCGCTGTCTGAAACAAATAATTGGTATGGGTTAGCTTCATGACGATTAACTTCCACATAAGCAATTTGCGTAGCAAAAGCACCGCGTTCTCCTGTTAAAGCCTCATAAATTTCATCAGCTGCAATATGCGCATTCCAACGATAATTATCCAGCCCAACTACCTTGTCTTTTAGCAACATCAAATGCTGTGCCTGAGCAACCAAGGGATAAGTCCCTTCCTCTACTTCCGACTCAAATATTGCTTTGTCGTTAAAAGGGTCTAATAAATCGTAAGAAACCTGATAAACACCAGGACTTTTCTCAGTAACTTTACCGTAAACTATTGCATCAACACTTAACTGGCGCCATTTGATTAAATCCACTTCTTCAACGGAGCTTGGCCTGTCTGGTAAAGCTTCTATTGCTGTTGGTTTAAATTTACCCGAGCGAGCCAAATCATCAGCAATAATTTTTGCAAAATCAAATGGTGGTGTAACCACTAAACTCTCGGATTCAAATGCAAATGGGACAATTGCAATAGGTCGTGCATCATCACGACCTTCGGTGATCAATATTTCAATCTCTGCTCTAGTGGTCAAAGATACCAATGTTATTAATACTATTAGTAAAAACTTCTTCATAGTTTTCCTGTTTCTAGTTTTATTTTTGACTTGGGTCGAAAGTCATTCTTAAATTTTTCAACTCCGCCATCACTTCAGGATCGTCTGATGATGGTAATGGAGCCGCACGATTGATAGCCACTTTTGCCGATTCGCAATATTCAAAATCGCCTTCAACCGACTCACTATTTAGAACAATACCACCGGGCCCCATGGAAATTCGCATGACGCAAAGCCCTTCAAAGTTTGGCATATCCCAGTTTCGAATAATCTTAGCTCGAATTGCACGTTGAATCTTAGACACTTCGCTCATAATCTGAGTTTGTCTGACAGCTCCTTTATCAGCTTCAAACAATTCATCATCTAGGGATGCTTCAAGTGTTTCTAGCTCTTTACGCTTACGTTCTGCTTCTTCACGCTTTTTACGTTCAGCTTCTTTGCGCTTGCGTTCTGCCTCTGCTTTCTTCTTGGCTTCAGCTTCTTTTTTCTTACGTTCAATATCTGCTTTGCGTTTTTTCTCAGCCTCTTCAGCTAACCGTTTCTTTTCAGCTTCAGCTTTCCTCTGTTGATCTATTTTTTGTTGCTCTTCCTTTTGCTGCTCTAACTTTTTTTGCTCCGCAAGTTTCTTTTCTTGTTCAGCTTTTTGTTTGTCTAACTCTTGTTGTTTCTGCTCTGCTTGCTTTTCCTCTTCGAGTTTCTTTTCTTCAAGCTTTTTCTGCTCTAAACGCTTTTTAGCGTCCTCTAACTCTTTCTGGCGTTGCTGTTGTTTTTTAAGGCTAGTAGCATTTTTCTTAGGAGTTTCAGGCGCAGTAACTAAACGCGCTTTCACTGGCGAGTCCACAAACTTCTTATCTTGCTTTTCTGGTTTAAAGGCAAAATTCCAAAGCAACAAAACGACTAACCCAACGTGAAGTAATATTGCAAAGGTCATAGGGATTATATTTTTCTTAAACGACAAAAGATTACCTACTTATTTCACGGGATTAGTCATTAAGCTAACTTTATCAACGCCAGCCACTTGATTCATCATGCTTAATAGCTCAACTACCTTGCCATAATCTGCGCCTTTATCGCCACCTACTAAAACCAATAATTCAGGTTTTTGCTCTAAACGGTCACGAACTAAACTAGCAATATCTTCAAGACTATAAGTCGTATCATCATCGGCGAACTTATATTCACCCTCTGGGGTTACTTGCAAAATCATCGAGTTTTCATAAGTCGCTTCAGAAGGTGGCGCTTCAGCCGATGGCAAATCCACTTCTACCCCAGCGGTAATAGCCGTTGCCGTAATCATTAGGATCACCATCAGCACTAGCATCACATCAATATAGGGCACTACATTGATTTCTGCTTTAGGGCGACGTCTTGAACGACGAATTAAATGAGCCATGGGGTTAAGCCTTAACCTTTACTGTGTGCTTTACGGTGCAACACACCGGAAAACTCTTCTAAGAAGTTTTCATACTGAGTTTCAATCCGCTGCAAGCGATTAGTGAAACGGTTGTATGCAATAACAGCGGGGATAGCTGCAAATAAACCCATAGCTGTGGCAATAAGAGCTTCTGCAATACCTGGTGCAACCATCGCTAAGGTTGCTTGCTTAACTGCGCCAAGTGCAATAAAAGAGTTCATGATTCCCCAAACGGTTCCAAATAAACCAATATAGGGAGTAACAGAACCAACCGTAGCTAAGAATGATAAATTACGCTCTAGTTTTTCAATCTCACGACTGTGTGAAACGCGCATAGCTCTGTGTGTGCCGTCCATGACTGCGTCAGGTGAAGTACCTTGCTGACTTCTAAGACGCATAAATTCTCGGTAACCTGATTGGAACAATGACTCCAAACCTTTAGCTGGCTTGGCGCGTTGATTTAAATCTTCAAACAATTTGCTTAAATCAATCCCAGACCAGAATTTATCTTCAAATTGGCGCCCGCTTTTTGCCGCGCTATTTAAAACTGCGCTACGTTGAAAGATCAGAGCCCATGAAACTATGGAAATGATAAATAACAACGCCATGATCGCCTGAACAGGGACGCTCGCTTTTACAATCAACTCAACAATCGACATTTCAGCACCAGTCACGTGCAATCTCCTCTACAAGATAATCAGGCATGGATTTTGGAATCATCGTATTGACATCCACGCAAGCAACTTTAATCGTCGCTTCATTTAATATTTTTTGTTCGCCACTCTCATCAGTGACATCAGCATCAGCCATTAGCACCTGCTGATGAAAAATCACGCTGGCACGGCGAGATTTTAAAATTTTAGTTTTAACCACAAGCGCATCATTAAATCGAGCAGGCGCAAAATAGCGCGCATCCACATGAGCAACGGCAAATGCCAAGCCCTGTTCAATTAAAACGTCCTGATCATAACCAAGACTCCTAAGCCATTCTGTGCGCGCACGCTCATAAAACTTCAAGTAATTGGCGTAATAAACCACGCCGGCCACATCAGTGTCTTCATAATAGACTCGAATTGGCAAAATAAATTCAGGTTTACTCATAATTTAACGAAAAGATTAAGTAAAAAGTGTTAATTATTATGTATCTATCGTAATTACTAACCGAACAAATCGCCATCACCAGGAATAATATCAAAGTGTTGGTAAGCTAGTTTGGTGGCAATACGACCGCGTGGTGTTCTTTGTATAAAGCCTTGTTGAATCAAAAAAGGCTCCAACACATCATCTATGGTATCTCTTTCTTCGCCAATCGCAGCGGCTAAGGTATCTAAGCCTACTGGGCCACCGCTGAACTTTTCAATAATGGTCAATAAGAGCTTTCTGTCCATCATATCGAAGCCACGATCATCCACGTCCAACATATCCAAGGCTCGCGAAGCAGTTTCTTTGTTAATCGAGCCATCGGCCTTAATTTCGGCATAATCACGCACACGGCGTAATAAACGGTTAGCTATTCTTGGCGTTCCGCGTGAACGACGAGCCACTTCTTTGGCGCCATCTTCATCAATTTCTAAACCTAAAATAGTGCCAGAGCGCATCACAATGCCAGTCAGGTCTTTAATATTGTAGAACTCAAGGCGTTGCACAATACCGAAACGATCGCGTAATGGCGAAGTCAACAAGCCTGCACGAGTGGTCGCGCCAACCAAAGTAAAGGGTGGTAAATCAAGCTTAATAGAGCGCGCCGCAGGGCCTTCACCAATCATGATATCCAATTGGTAATCTTCCATCGCAGGATATAACACTTCCTCGACGTGCGGACTCAATCGGTGAATTTCATCAATAAACAAAACATCATTCGGCTCAAGATTGGTCAGCATTGCTGCCAAATCACCCGCTTTTTCTAAAACTGGACCAGAAGTATGTTTAATCCCAACATTCATCTCGTTAGCAATAATATTAGCTAAAGTGGTTTTGCCTAAACCTGGTGGGCCGAAAATTAACACGTGATCGAGCGCATCTTTTCGCTTTTGCGCCGCCGATAAGAAGATCTCCATTTGCTCACGCACTTTCTCCTGCCCCACATAATCTTGAAGCGTGGTGGGACGAATGGCACGGTCAAAATGCTCCTCGTCAGAAAGTTCGCTAGGATTGATTATTCTATCGTGCTCGATCATTATTTAGTTTTTGCTTAATAGTCGCTAAATTTAATATCAGTTAGTCTATCAAGGCTTCGCCTCAGATGAAACGCCAATCCATTGATTTCTTTAGATTTCCAGAATTGGTTAGATTTGGTCAGAATTGTTGGAATAACATGATTGTGCTATTCGCTTAATGTCTCCAGCTCCTCATTCAGCTCAAACCATTCTTCCTCAATAGATTCTAACTCTGCCTTTAAAGATTGAGACTCATTGGTTACGGATAACATCTCGTCTTTACGTGCTTCCTCGTACAAAGAACCATCCGCCATAATCTCATCTAACTCGGTAATTCTTTGTTGCGACTTATCCATTTGCTGTTCAAGTTTTTTTAATTTATTGCGCAAAGGCTGAAGTTGTTTACGCTTCTCAGCATCGAGTTTGCGTTGTTCTTTTTTGGTAAGACTTGGGGCGGCACTGTTAGAAGTCTCTACGACTTCTTGTTTTTCTAATTTACTTTGCTCAAGCGTCCATTTGGCATAATCATCCAAATCACCTTTGTACTGTTGCACTTGCCCATCAGCGACCAAATACAAATCATCGCAGACGGTTTTCAGCATATGGCGATCATGTGACACCAATAAAATAGCCCCTTCAAAATTTTGAAATGCGACCGTCATGGCATGGCGCATTTCCAAATCCAGGTGATTGGTAGGCTCATCCAGCAATAATACATTTGGTTTTGAATAAACCAATAATGCCAATACTAAGCGTGCTTTTTCACCACCAGAAAATGGTGCTACAGGTTCAAGCGCTTTATCGCCATTAAAATCAAAACCGCCTAAGAAGTTTCGAAGTTCTTGCTCAGTGGCATCTGGGTAATCACGCTGTAAATGCTGAATTGGCGACATTTCAGGATGTAATTGATCGAGCTGATGCTGAGCAAAATAACCAATATTAATGGTCTTAGCAGCAATTCGTTCGCCCACCAATAAAGGAATTTCTTCAACCAAGGATTTAATCAAGGTAGATTTACCAGCACCATTCTTGCCTAACAAACCAATTCTGTCGCCCGGTAATAAGCTAAACCCAGCCTGCTTTAAAATGGTAATAGACTCACTAGAATCAGATTGATAACCTAAGTCAGCAGACTTAATTTGCAATAAAGGCGCGGGAACGTGACCTAACTCAGGAAATGCAAAGTTAAAGGGAGAATCAACATGCGCAGGTGCAATCAACTCCATTCGCTCCAAAGCTTTAACACGACTTTGCGCTTGTTTAGCTTTGCTCGCCTTAGCTTTAAATCGAGTAACGAACGATTGCATATGAGAAATTTCTTTTTGCTGACGCTCGAACTGACTTTGTTGCTGCGCTAAATGTTCCGCCCGTTGAATCTCGAAATCAGAATAGTTCCCCGTATAAACTTTTACCCCTTGTTGCTCGATATGAGCAATTCGATTGACGACTCTATCTAAGAAATCTCTATCGTGAGAAATCAACATAACGGCGCCTTGATAAGCTTTTAGCCATTTCTCCAGCCAAATAACCGTTTCTAAATCTAAATGGTTGGTAGGCTCATCGAGTAATAACAGGTTTGAGCGACACATTAGCGCCTGCGCCAAATTCAAGCGCATACGCCAACCACCTGAAAAGTTGTTTACAGGTAAATTTTCTTGCTCAGCCGTAAAGCCTAAACCGTGCATCAAAGCTCCAGCCCGTGAATGAGCGCTATAGGCATCAATATCCGCAAGCTTTTGGTGCAAATCACCTATGGATTCGCCTTGGTTATTAGCTTCAGCCTCAACTAATTGCTGTTGTAGTGAAATTAACTCTTCATCTCCCTGCAATACATAATCAATCGCAGGAATAGCAACACTCGGTGTTTCTTGGCGCACACTAGAAATCACAATGCCATTGGATTTAGCAAAATTACCCTCGTCTTCTTCCAGCTCCCCGCGGACCAAAGCAAAAAGCGACGATTTACCCGTACCATTAGCACCAGTAACACCCACTTTATCCTGCGGATTGACAATAAAAGACGCCTGCTCAAACAGCACCTTCTTACCACGTCTAAGGGAAGTGTTTTCGAAGAAAAGCATGGATTTATAATGTTTGTAGCCAATTCAATAAATTGGGCTCATTATATAGCTCATCGACCGCAACACAAGACAATAAACCTTTAGCCCTAGTTCGCTTTGCTTTAATAACTTGCAGGTAAATCATTGATTTTGCTACTATCAATAAAAACTTATAGGACAATAATGCTCACTTAACATGGGTATTTAAGAGTAAAGGGGAACTTGAAAAATAAATGCCTTATAAATCAATAAACTACATGCGATGTCGCATAGTTAACTGTTAGGCATACAAGGAAGGTTGGATGATAAACTCGCCATCAGAAGAACAACAACACAATGATTTTATTGAAAGCCTAAAACTTTCCTATGATCTTTTTAAACACGTAACTACATTATCTACTGGTTCACTTTTATTACTTGCTACTTTGCTCGATAAGTTTTTCAAGGCACCTGAGTGGTCTTTTCTTATCGGTGTTACATTTACAGCCTTTCTAATTTCACTTGTTGGATCATTGGCTCTTATGTTTACATTGTCGCGAACTATTGCAGGTTCAGGTGAGGTATCAGATCCTATTGACCGCTTAGGTGTGTTTGGAGTTATATCTTCAGTAGGTGGTTTTATTCTCGGGTTTGGGACATTAATAGCTTTTACCTTAAAGAACTTTTATTCTTAAACCCTGCTATAAGTAGGTATGCCTAACAAGGCATTAAAGTCGGATTCGTAACAGTTTGCTCGGTTCCACTTCGTTCCACATTTTAGCAAACTGTTATTCACCGCTTAATGCGGCGTTAAATCATGAATAAATTACTTTTAATTTTAACCATCCTACTTTGGCCGCTATCAATATACAGCCATGCTCAAAAAGACCCTAGCAAAGTATCCTACCTAGGTAATGAAGCTTTATTAGTGGAATACGGCACTGCTAAAGCGTTATTCGACCCTTTCTTTCATAATCATTTTAATACTTATTCTCTAGTCCCCGATGATATTCGTAAGAAAATATTTGCAAAGGAAGAACCTTATACCGATATCAGCGCGATATTTATTAGTCATGCTCATGGTGATCATTTTTCGGATACGGATACCTTGCGATATTTATTGGAAAATCCAAAAATCGATTTAATCGCACCACAACAAGCCGTGGATATGCTTAAAAAGCTCGATGGTTTTGCTAAGCTTGAAAATACCATTATCCCTATTGATTTAGCCTTTAAAGAAGAAGCTAAAACTTTTACCACCAAAGATTTAAAAGTTGAAGCTGTACGAATTCCCCATGCCGGCTGGCCTGGACGAGCTGATGTGCAAAATATGGTGTATCGAGTCACGGCTAATGATGCCACTATATTGCATATGGGCGATGCCGATCCTAATAAAGATCATTATCTTGCTCACAAAGAACTATG
This sequence comes from uncultured Kangiella sp., assembly GCA_947503345.1. Classification (GTDB taxonomy): domain Bacteria; phylum Pseudomonadota; class Gammaproteobacteria; order Enterobacterales; family Kangiellaceae; genus Kangiella. Next base: position 131,526 of record CANNCW010000001.1, read on the forward strand.
GCCTAAACAAAAGTCTGACTTAGGTTTTCCGCCTTATTGGTTTTATTTCTCTAGCGAGGGAAATGATATTTTAGAGAATATTTTAAATATCGAAAAAAGCATTGGGATTCATGTTCCTGTTCAAGTTCCAAAGAACCTGAGTGCTTCAGGCAAAGATTATTTTAGTTTCCCAGGTGAAGCTAGATTAATAAAAAGTAATAAGAAATAGCTTATGGATGCACTAGTTATTCGTCCCGAGACCCACAATGATATTGAAGCTGTCGCCAGTGTTACTACTCAAGCTTTTCTAAATGCGACTCACACAAGTCATACAGAGCAATTAATTGTTAAAGCGCTACGAGAGGCACAAGCCTTAACGATTTCTTTAGTCGCTGTTGATAAAGACACAGTTGTTGGCCATGTTGCCCTGTCACCCGTGACTATTAGTGACGGAGCTGTGAATTGGTACGGACTAGGTCCTATTTCAGTTTTACCTGAACAGCAAGGCCATGGGCTCGGCTCTCAATTAATGCATCGAGCCATTGCTGAACTAAAAAAGATTAATGCTGCTGGTTGTGTATTATTAGGTGATCCAAATTATTACCAAAGATTTGGCTTCAAACCTATTGATGGCCTAGTACTCGAAGGTGTTCCACCTGAATATTTTCAAGCGATTTCATTCGTAAAAGATTTTCCAGAAGGAATCGTAAGCTATCATCCCGCATTCAACATAAGCTAATAAAGCTTATTTCCAATAATTATTAGCCGTCGCTACTGTCTGGAAATTTGTTGCCACTACTTGTGATGAAGCAATTAAACTCGTTGGGTCCTCGCCATACATAGGTCTTAATTTATTTCTAACCTCTTCTGAAGGCTGGGTATATTTAACCCCCATTCTTGAAAGCTTTATCGCTAATTCGTAGCCTTCTTGTGGGTTTGCTGTTTGTAAAGACTCTAACCCTACATTACTCATGTTAATCCTCACTTCATTATCAAAAATCAATGAAGAATATGTTATTCGTGCACGAACTATTTGTCAACTAATCGATATGCTAATATATGCAGAGTAATTTTAATGGGAGTACCTTGTGCCAGTTGCAGATTTAAATGAACAGCTTTGTTTTGCGCTTTATTCCGCGTCCAATCGAATTACCAGTATTTATAGGCCAATTCTAAAATCATTCGACCTCACCTATCCGCAGTTCGCTGTGCTTATGGCATTAGGTAAAGAGGACAGTGTTTCCATAACTAAGTTAGCAAAACGTTTACAAATTGGTAAGCCAACCATGACTCCACTCTTAAAACGGCTAGAACAAAAACAATTAATAGAGCGACAATCTTTACCTGACAATGATAGGCAGAAGAATATTGCGTTAACCACTTCAGGGAAAACTCTTGCCAATGAAACTCAGCAAATTACTGAACAAGTGTTTTGCGCGACTGGATTAGGAGCGGAAGAAGCAAAAAATCTAATTGACCTTTGTCAAAAGATCAGGCCTCCTAACCAAGCATAGGAGGCTCTATTTTTTTATGCTAGTATTATGAAGTAATTTTTGACAGGCTTTCTCAACGGAGGAGATATTATGCCATACTCAAAAGCTCACTATTTCTTAGTAGGAATTCTAGCCTTAACAGTCATAGCTTTTTGGCCAAGTTATTTTGGTAATCTAAAACAAGCGTCTTTCGCCCACCATTTTCATGGAATTACCGCCAGTCTTTGGATTTTGTTAATGGCTTGGCAAAGCAAATTGGCTCATTCAACCAACATAAAGCTTCATAAAGCTTCAGGCAAAATACTATTTATCCTTATTCCCTTAATGGTCGGAGCATTTGCTTTGGTTACACTAGCAGGTGCGCAAAAGGCTGTTGCTGGACACCCTTTTTATCAGATGTTTGGCCAGGCTTTGCTAACTGTGGATTTGTTTCTTATTCTTGCCGTTCCATTTGGCGTTTATCTAAGCTTAAAATTAAAGAAAAAACCACAACTACACAGTGCTTATATGTTTGGTACTGTAGCAGGCCTATTGCCCCCCATCCTAAGTCGATTATTAGTTAATATAATTCCTGCTTGGAAGATCACTGGGCCAGAAACTTTGCATCACTTTGCTTATGCTCTACATTTCAGCTTTATCTTTACTATTTTTATGGGCATTGCTTTTTTAATCATTTACAAACCTTACAATCGTCCCTGGGCATTTGCGACTGCAGTGTCTGTAATAGTTTATGCTCTTTACCTTACTCTAGGACAAAGCCAAGCATGGGCAAGCTTTACATCTTGGTTAGCTGAAGTTTCTTCTATCTTTATTTTTATAGTCGGATTTTTGACTGGCTTGACGGCTTGCGTTTTTGGTTGGAAACAAAATACAAAATAATTTTGTATATAAAAAAGGCCAGATTAGTTCTGGCCTTAGTGTAACTGGTTAGTTATTCAACTTTAGTTCCAAAGTCGCCTTCCATTTGAGCCGCTAAATAAGTTAGTACGACATAGGCAGCTGTATTTTGATCTAAAGCTTCTTTTTCAATTTTATCGAACGTATCGTCCGGTGTATGGTGATAATCAAAATAGTCGGTACCATCTTGACGAAGTGAGAACACAGAAATTCCCATCTGACGCAAAGGGATCAAATCAGGTCCACCACCCGCACGGTTATTACCGTATTTAATGCCAAGTGGTTCCATTAACTCAGCAATTTTCTTTGCCACAGGTAACGCCTCTGGCTTTACACGCGAATCAATACGCCAAATGCGTCCAGCGCCAAAGTCTGATTCGGCACCAGTGATAATATTCGCCAATTCATCTTTATGCGCTTCTGCATAAGCGCGCGCGCCCACTAAACCTTGCTCTTCGTTCGCCCACATAATCACTCGGATTGAACGTTTTGGACGCTTTGGAAGGCGAGAAATCAATTCTGCTGCTGCTGTAGTGATACCAATGCCAGCACCATCATCTAAGGCGCCAGTTCCCAAGTCCCAAGAATCTAAATGACCTCCGATAATGACATATTCTTCAGGTTTTTCAGAGCCCGTAATTTGTCCAATAACATTATAAGATGTGTACTCGCCACCATCTTTGGCGCCTAAAGTCATTTTCACACTGATTGGTTTGCCACGGGTTAACATATTATCCAACAAGTCTGCGTCAGGGGCCGATAAGGCAGCCGCGGGAACCTTTTTTACACCTTCTTGGTAGCGCATCATACCTGTATGTGCCATACGATGTGTGTCAGTGCCCACCGAGCGGATCAAGATCCCTACTGCACCCTTTTTAGCAGCTTCAGAAGCTCCAGAACCTCGAGCTGAAACAGCGGGACCATAACCAGAGCCATCGCGAGCTTTTTCCATTTTATATTGGATATAAACAATCTTGCCTTCAGCATCCCCATCAGGCGCGTCTTTTAAATCTTGTAGTGTGGGGTATGCTTTAATTTCTGCGGTTAGCCCCTCTGGCGCAGTACCAATACTAAAGCCTAAAGCTGTGATCACTAAAGGTTGTGGGTAAGGCGATATTACTTCTGCGGTTTCCACTCCACGCTTCCAGGTTGGAAAAGTCACAGGCTCTTTCCAAACTTTATCAAAACCTAACTCTTTTAACTTAGCTTCACCCCAAGCAACGGCCGCAGCATCACCTGGCGTTCCCGCCATTCGCGGACCAACCTCAGTAGTCAGCGATTCAACAATGGCATAACCTTTTGATGATTTAAGAGCTTCGTCTCTTAACTGTTCAGCGATTTTGATATCTTTATCATCTAAGCTTGGCGTCGCTGCATTTAACTTTGCATTAAATAAAGCAGCTTGACCTAATAAAATAACACTGGATACTAATAAGGCTTTAGTCTTCATAAAATCTCTCTTTAATAATTCCTAAGCAGTTTGGCTTGACAGAGCAGACCAGTAGCGGTTGAATGTATTCATTCAATCTATTGGAGTAAATACGATGTCCACCATATACGATTATTCAGCGGTTTTAAATAACGGCAAAGAGATTTCCCTAAAAGAATACCAGGGAAAAGTGTTACTAGTTGTTAATACTGCCAGCGCATGTGGTTTAACTCCGCAATATGAGGGCTTACAAACTCTTTATAAAAAATATCAAGAACAAGGCTTTGAAATTTTAGCCTTTCCATGTAACCAGTTTAAAAACCAAGAGAAAGGTTCGGCAGAAGAGATCAAAAACTTTTGTGATTTAAATTTTAATATCTCATTTCCGTTATTCGATAAAATTGATGTGAATGGCGACAACACCCATCCTGCATTTGCCTACTTAAAAGATAATGCGCGAGGCTTTTTCGGTAGCACTAATATCAAATGGAATTTCAGTAAGTTTTTAATTGGTAAAAATGGCAAAGTAGTGAAAAGGTTTGCTCCTATTACAAAACCTCACAAATTAGAAAGCGCTATTGAAAGAGAGCTTGTTAAATAGGTTTACCGTATGCCAAATATCAACAACACATCATTAAAAGACAAGGTCGTTATTATCACTGGGGCCAGTCGTGGTATTGGTCGAGAGATTGCCATAACTTGTGCCAAAGAAGGTGCCATAGTTATTATTGCAGCTAAGTCAGCAGAACCACATCCAAAACTACCTGGCACGATTCATAGCGTCGCCAAAGAAATTGAAGATGCGGGTGGACAAGCGGTTCCTGTTCAAATTGATGTGCGTGATGAAAAGGCCATTAAAAAGCTTTGTAAAACAGTCGCTGCAGAATTTGGTGGCATAGACATTGTGGTTAATAACGCAGGTGCCATTAGCTTAACTAAAGTTGAAGATACTTCTCCAGTTCGCTATGACTTGATGCAACAAATCAACTCGCGCGCGGTTTATGCTTTTGCTCATTATGCTCTTCCCTATTTAAAAAAATCGGATAACCCACACATTTTAAGTTTATCGCCGCCAATAAATATGAATATTAAGTGGCTTAAAGATTATTCGCCTTATACTTTATCTAAATACGGCATGAGTCTTTTATCAAAAGGGATGGCCGAAGAGTTTAAAGAATATGGTATTGCTGTAAATACCCTATGGCCACAAACCTATATTGCCACAGCGGCCATTGAGTTCGCAGTGGGTAATAAAGAAATGCTGAACTACGCTAGAACACCGACTATTATGGCCGACGCAGCCAAGATAATTCTGACTCATCCCAGTCAGAACTATACAGGTTTATGGTTAATTGACGAACAAGTATTAAAAGCTGCCGGTGAAACGGATTTTTCTAAATATGCCTATAATCCAGACTTTGAAGAGCATATTAAAAAGGATTTGTTTTTAGATTGATTTAAAGCTGATCTTAAATCCAGAGATAGACTCTTCCATTTTTGCTATTTGATTGACATTCTTAAAAGTGATTTGTAATTCTTGATCTGTTATCCACCTAACCCGAGGCTTGTTTTCTCGAGGATGGCCATTAGCAATAAACACGTTTCCAGAATCATTTTCTAATTCACTTTCGGCATTTATTACTGAAATTTGTGTAGAAAATCCTGTAATTGCTCCACAACTTCTTTCAAAAATTACGACTTTGAATTTTTCATTCGGAGAGTTCACAACTTTGAAAACTGTATTGCCACAAGGATTTTCACATCCAGCTAAAAACAATACAAATAGTAAAGGCAGTACTATTTTCATTTAACTCTCAGCCACCGCAAAAGCCACCGCATAATGCTTTTCATCAGACAGGGTCACTTGAACTTTTTGAATATGATTTTGTTTGGCCCATTGCTCAGCCTTTCCCGATAACGTAACCATCGGCTTGCCCAAAGCATCGTGAATAATAGACAGTTGCACAAAGTCGATACCTTTGCGCATACCAGTGCCTAGAGCTTTGGAAATGGCTTCTTTTGCGGCAAATCGTTTGGCTAGAAACGCCACCTTATTTTTTGGGCGCTTTTTACAAAGCTCTTGATACTTTTCGAGTTCGGCTTCCGACAATATACGTTCAGCAAACTTATCACCATGACGTTCAAGTGATTGCTCGATACGCTCTACTGAAATAATGTCTGTACCAATTCCAAAGATCATTCTCAATTATCCTTGTGACCAATTTCGGGCTTCAACCATCAATTTTTTCATGTCATACACAGCTTTATCTAAGCCAGATAGAACCGCGTGACCAATAATGGCATGACCAATATTTAGCTCGATAATCTCAGGGATGGCAGCTATTGGCTGTACATTATGATAATGCAAACCATGTCCCGCATTGACGAATAAGCCTTCGTTAACTGCATGAGTCACACCATTACGAATACGCTCTAGTTCAGCTAGTTGAACTTTCTCGCTTTCCGCGTCAGCATATTCGCCCGTATGCAACTCAATATATTCGGCACCCGTTCGAGCAGCAGCAGAAATTTGTTCTTCATTGGCATCAATAAATAACGAAACTTTTATGCCTGCTTTCACCATACGATCACAAGCTTCCTTAATTTTTGACTCTTGTCCTTTAACATCCAAACCACCTTCAGTGGTTAACTCTTCTCTTTTTTCTGGCACCAAACAAACATAGGTCGGTTTTATCTTCTCGGCGATACTCAACATTTCTTCAGTCACCGCCATTTCTAAATTCATACGGGTTTGAATGGTATTGGCTAACTGTTCAACGTCACGGTCTGTAATATGGCGACGATCTTCACGCAAATGAATGGTAATGCCATCCGCGCCATTTTGCTCAGCAATAAAGGCTGCTTGAACCGGGTCAGGATACTGAGTGCCACGTGCATTACGCAGGGTAGCAATGTGGTCAATATTTACGCCTAATAATATCGGCTGAAAGTCTGTTTGGGGAGACATAGTCCGCTCCTAAAAAATTACGTATATTAAAGCTAACTGTTGGTTAATAGGCTAGTTGCCTTCGGCTTGAAGTGCAAGAGTTTGTTGTAAAAGTTTACGGCTATTTAATTCTTTTCCATCTAATACCGAATCTATAATATGTTTGCAAATTTTACGTGCTAAAGCCAAGCATCCCTTAACTTGCCAATCTCGCTTTGCCACCGCCAAAATTAAAGTTCCATTTATCGTCAGTAGCCCTTGTTTAGTAAGCTCTTGTGCAAAACCTTGCTGCGGAATATAAGCGTAAGATTTATCTGCTTCAATCATGTCGCCATAAATATCGACAACCCATTCGATACCGTAACCTAATTCATCGAGTAAATATAACTCAAACTCTCTCAATACCACTTGAGGGGAGCTTGTCTGCTCCAACCAGTGCAAAGACTTTTGATAAGCTTCAAATAACTCAGAATGAGGGTCCCATTGGATCAGTAGCTTTAGCAACAACTCATTGAGATAAAGCCCACAAAGGTTATTTATGCCACATAATTTATGTGGCAAACCGTTAGAGTCAAGTTGCTTTAAGGTTTTTAAATTTGAGCGACCTAACCAACTTATTTTCAAGGGTTGAAAAGGCTGTAGCAAAGCCCGACGATTGTTTTTCTTAGACGCCGAGCGTGCACCCTTAGAAACTAAACTCACTCGCCCTTCTGATAAGGTAAAAGCTTCCACTAACAAACTAGTCTCTTTAAAAGGACGAGTATGCAAAATAAAAGCTTCCGTTAAATTATCAGTCGACATTTTCTATTTCTGTAGTCAGTATCAATTTTTAACACTATTTGTTAAATATTTTTTTGGTAACGAGGCAGTTTAATTATTTATCATCAGTCTCGTATTCAATTTTATGTGGGGTTTTTTCATTATTCGAGGCAAAAAGGAAAGGTAAAAACGGAGCTTATATCAATAAGTGAGTATTTTAGCTTTGCTTATTAACAAAGAAGAATGGAAAAAAGACCATAAAATTATTGGTCATCGAATCCTAGAGAACGCAAAGCCCTCTCATCATCCGCCCAGCCATCTTTAACCTTCACCCAAATCTCAAGAAAAACTTTCTGCCCAAACTGCTCTTCCATATCCAATCGGGCGTCACGACCAATGGTTTTTAAGCGTGAACCTTGTTTTCCTATAATTATTGATTTTTGACTATTCCTTTCCACTAAAATCAATGCATTGATATGCAAAACACCATTATCTTTTTGCGTGAATTGTTCAATCTCAACAGTAGAAGAGTAAGGAATTTCATCTCCCAGTGTGCGCATCAATTTCTCACGCACTAATTCTGCAGCCATGAAGCGAGAGCTTCTATCCGTTATATAGTCTTCGGGGTAGAATAAGTCGCCTTGAGGTAACCATTCTTTTAAAGTACTTAAAAGGGAGTCTAAATTATCGCCTTTAAGCGCTGAACCAGGGTAGATCATATCAAAATCGTGTTTCTGCCCTAACTCTTCTAAGAAAGGTAATAGTTCTTCTTTCTTTTTGATCTTATCAATCTTGTTTACAAACAGAATACTTTTGCAATTTGCTTCTTTTAGCTTTTGCAACGCATGCTCATCATCGTCTGACCAGATGGTTCCATCAACCACAAAAACCACAATATCCACGAAATCCACAGAGCTAGTAGCAGCCCTGTTCATGTAACGATTGATGGTTCGAGCTTCTTTTTTATGGATACCGGGAGTGTCCACAAACAAAATTTGCGCATCATCGTCGGTATAAATACCAAGAACACGATGTCGAGTGGTTTGAGGCTTTCGGGATGTGATACTGACTTTCTGCCCTAAAATATGATTCATCAAAGTTGATTTGCCAACATTTGGGCGACCAACAACGGCCACATAGCCACAACGAAAATCTGGATTGGTATCTAAGCCCATTTTTTTACCTTATTTAGATTTCTGCATATCTAATAAAAGATTTAGCATTCTTTCAGCCGCCTGTTGCTCGGCATTACGGCGACTAGAACCCTCACCTGCTGTTCGTAGTTTACTATTGCTTTGTACAATACAATCAACTTCAAAATGTTGCTCATGAGCTTCACCAGAAACGTTAATTAATTTATATACTGGCAGTTCGACTTTGCGAGATTGTAACCATTCTTGAAGGCGTGTTTTTGGATCTTTGATAACAGAATCTAATGATATTGAGTCTAGTCTAGCATCGTATAACTTAACTATCATCGACTTGGTTGTTTCAAAACCCGAATCTAGGTAAATAGCACCTAATAAAGCTTCAAATGCATCAGCTAAAATAGAGCCACGACGATAACCACCCGTTTTCATTTCTCCTTCACCAAGATATAAGCAATCACCAAGCTCAATTTCTTGTGCAATCACTGAAAGAGTCTTTCCCTTCACTAAACTAGATCGCAAGCGACTTAACTTGCCCTCATCGGTTTTAGGGAATTTTTCAAACAATGCTTCAGCAATGACCATTCCTAGTATGGCATCACCTAAGAATTCCAAGCGCTCATTGTGAGCACCAGAAGCACTGCGATGGGTTAAGGCTTGTTTAAAGAGTGTTTCATCGGAAAATTGATAACCAAGACGTCTTAACAATCGTTCTTGCAGATTTTTCTTTGCTGGCATTATGACATCTTGGTTGTTTAAATTTATTGAAGTGGTTGTTCGTTTTCAAACTCAACTAAAGCACTAATATTACCAAATAGTTCAACCTTCTTTTCGTATTTAAGAACCATGGTTTTACCTTGCGGTGTGGCTTTAATTAAAACGTCCTTGCCTTTAACTGAGTCAATACTATTGATATTAAAACGATTCTGTAACAGCTGCTTAATCTCATTATTCGTTTTGCCAGTGACCTTTTGTTCGTATAAAGATGTCATAGAACTCTTAACACTTCCATATTCCATATAAACAGGCACTAATTTAATGGCTAGATAGATAAAGAATAAAACAACCATAACAATGATTAACCATCCTGCAGCGGTCATGCCTGCTATTTTATTACGATTTAACTGTTTCATATTTAATTCCCCATTTTGCGTTGAGCAAATATCCTTAATTAATAGTCCCTACTCTACCAAAACTTATGCCTCTAGGTAAATATACTGGCTTTTTAAAAAATGGTATCGTGAAATCAGGCGTATCAGCAAATGTCATATACATCCAACGACCCGCAGCACGACCAATAATGGCTTCGCGATCAATAAAGGCATTTGGATTATCTCTGTGCCAAGCCCTGCTGTCTGAACTATTGTCTCTATGATCCCCCATAGCAAAATATTTTCCTTCGGGGATTTTGATAGACCATTCGTTTCCTAAAGCACCTAAGTAAGGCTTAGCTACAAATAAAAGCTCATGTGTTTTGCTACCAACGCTTTGTTCAAATAGATTGAAGTTATATTGACCTTCCCTCACTAATTCTGGAGCTTGCAAAGACTTTAATTTAGGATTCACCAGAATCGATTCACAAGTTTCACCTTGTTCACATTGAGGTTCAATGGTTAAAGTACCTTTACTCCAATGTAAGGTATCGCCGGGTAGGCCATATAAACGTTTGATATAAGCATCTTGAATTGCTTTGGTTGGGTCTTGTCTGTTTGGCGGATGGAAAACAATAACATCGCCGCGCTGAGGTTCACCAATAGGAATAATTTGGGTATTTGTAATAGGTAGACGAACACCGTAAGCATACTTGTTAACCGTGATGAAATCACCCGAATACAAGCCAGGATTCATACTAGCCGATGGAATGCGATAAGGCTCATAAATAAAAGATCGTAGAATCAATATCACGAAAATTATCGGAAAAATAGAGCGTGAAATATCAATATGAAATGGCATTACTTCATTGCCTTTTTCATCATACTTCAAACCCGCTTCAACTCGCTTAGGGCGCCACTTATACTTATCAATTAAAGTGATAACACCTGTGACTAAAGCGCCAACCGTTAAATAAAATCCAAAATCGTAATAAACCATTATTTGCCTTTTAACTTATTTTCTTTATTTAGTACTTTGCTTCGTTCTTTACTAGTACTGTCTATCTCGCTATTTATCTTTACCTACATGTAAAACAGCTAAGAACGCTTCTTGTGGGATTTCAACTTTGCCCACTTGCTTCATACGCTTTTTACCTGCTTTTTGTTTTTCTAAAAGCTTACGTTTGCGCGAAACATCACCGCCATAACATTTTGCCAATACGTTTTTACGCAAGGCTTTAACCGTTGAGCGCGCAATAACGTGATTACCAATAGCAGCTTGAATTGCCACTTCGAACATTTGGCGCGGAATAATTTCTTTCATCTTTTCCACTAGTTCACGGCCTTTGTATTGCGCTTGATCAGCATGAACAATTAATGCAAGAGCATCCACTCGCTCACCATTAATAAGAATATCAGTTCTTACCAATTTATCTTCTTGGAATCGTTTAAAACTATAATCCAAAGAAGCATAACCGCGACTCACTGATTTTAAGCGATCGAAGAAGTCCAATACTGCTTCGTTCATTGGTAAATCGTAACTTAAAGATACTTGATTACCGGCGTATTGCATTTTGGTTTGCACGCCACGCTTTTCCACACATAAAGTAATTACCGCACCTAAATGTTCTTGCGGCACCAATATATTAGCTTCACATATCGGTTCGCGAATCGCTTTAATATTCGATACCGGTGGTAATTTCGATGGATTATCTACATAAAGCGTTTCACCATCGGTAGTTTCTACTTCGTAAATTACCGTTGGTGCGGTGGTAATTAAATCCAAGTTATATTCACGCTCTAAACGTTCTTGGATAATTTCCATATGCAACATGCCCAAGAAGCCACAACGGAAACCAAAACCTAACGCCGTTGAGTTTTCAGGCTCATAAAACAAAGATGCATCATTCAAGCTCAGTTTCGCCAAAGCATCACGGAAGTTTTCGTATTCATCAGAATTGACGGGGAACAAACCTGCGTAAACCTGTGGTTTAACTTGCTTAAATCCCGGAAGCGCTTCTTCAGCAGGATCTTTAGCAGTCGTAATAGTATCGCCCACTGGCGCACCTTGAATTTCTTTAATACCGGCGATAATAAAGCCTACTTCGCCAGCTTTTAATTCAGTCAAATCGTGACGTTTAGGCGTAAAAATTCCTACATGATCAACCACGTGACTTTTTCCAGTAGACATGACCTGCATTTTGTCGTTCTTTTTCATGGTACCTTGCATCACACGCACCAAAGAAACAACGCCTAAATAATTATCAAACCAAGAGTCAATAATCAAAGCTTGTAACGGTGCATCTGGATCGCCATATGCAGGCGGAATATCTTTAACAATTGACTCTAATAGATCTTCGATACCAATACCGGTTTTCGCTGAGCATTGCACCGCTTCCATCGCTTCGATACCAACAATATCCTCAATCTCTTGAATCACTCTTTCAGGTTCAGCAGATGGCAAGTCTATTTTATTTAGTACGGGCACTACTTCTAAATCTTGTTCAATAGCGGTATAACAATTAGCCAAAGTTTGCGCTTCAACCCCTTGTGCTGCGTCCACTACTAATAAAGCACCTTCACAGGCCGCCAACGAACGAGAAACTTCATAGGAAAAGTCAACGTGACCAGGAGTATCAATGAAGTTTAACTGATAAGTGTTACCGTCTTTGGCTTTATAATCCAAAGTCACACTTTGTGCCTTAATGGTTATCCCACGCTCTCGCTCAAGATCCATTGAATCTAACACCTGCGCTTCCATTTCACGTTCTGATAAACCACCGCAATGCTGGATCAGGCGATCAGACAAAGTCGATTTGCCATGATCAATATGTGCAATAATGGAAAAGTTTCGTATAAAGTCTGTGTAAGCCATCTTGTGGGCAGGTTCTCTTGTGAGCTACTATCTATCAAAGCGCCGTATTGTAGCGGAAATGCGGGATAATAAGAAGTAACATTATCGTAAGTTAAATACCCTTCTTCTTTAAGAAAAGCCAGTCGTACTGACTGGCTTTTAGAACATCTACATGATTATTTTAAATAAATCACTCGGTAATCACTTCCTGATTGACTCGTTATTAATACCAATAATTTACTGGCAGTTTTAAACTGGTTTAAAACCTTATAAAATTGATTGGTATTTCCAATTTCAACGCCATTAATTTCGCTAATCACGTCACCTTGCGAGATGCCGCTTCTTTGAGCTGGGCTACCTGGCTCTACTTTAGCAACAATAACACCTGTATCTATGCCAAGTTGTTGACGAGCACCATTACCAATATTTTTAACTTCAATACCTAATCGGTTTTCATCACTTTCAGCAGAAATTGAACGTCCATTAAACTCACGAGCGACAAGTTTAGCGGTAAAACTTGTATCTTTACCATTGCGGTAACCATTTAGCTTAACATTACTGCCTGGCTCCATTTGAGCAATAAAGTAAGGTAAGTCTTGGTGGTTTTTCACTCGATTACCATCAATTTCAGTAATAATATCACCGCGTTTAATGCCAGCTTTAGCCGCGGGTGACTCGGGCTCAACATGGTTAATTAAAGCACCTCCCACCGTTGGTAATTCAAAGTAGTCCACCATACCAGCATCAACTTCTTCATAGCGCACGCCCAAATAACCACGAATTACTTCGCCATTAGAGGCTAACTGTTGCCCTACTGAGTCAGCTAAATCAATTGGAATTGAAAAAGATAAGCCAGTTGAAACCATAGGATTGTAGATCATGGAGTTAATACCCACTACTTCTCCAGCTAAGTTAATTAAGGGACCACCCGAATTACCACTATTAATTGCCACATCAGTTTGAATGAAAGGAACAAAAGGAGAGCCTACGCCACCTCGACCTTTCGCACTAACGATTCCAGCCGTTACTGTTTGCTCTAAATTAAAAGGCGCACCAAAGGCTAATACCCACTCACCTACTTTCAAATCGCGCGAAGAGCCCAGCTCTACCGATTTTAATTTCAAATCATCCGTATCAATTTTTATGAGTGCGACATCAGTTAAAGCATCACTACCAATTATCTTGGCATCGTATTCACGACCATTGTGTAGCTTCACAGAAACTCGGTCACTATTATTAACTACATGGTGGTTGGTTAAAATGTGTCCTTTAGTATCGATAATAAAACCTGAACCACCAGCTTTACCTATTGCTCGACCACGCTGTCGAATGTCTACTTTTATACTTACAACGCTCGGCTGAATCTCTTCAACAAGCTTAGTAAAATCTGGAAAGCGCTCAGCTTTGGCGGGGCTCACCAACAAACTTAATAACCAAGCTGCAGTAGTAATTAAAATAAGATTTTTCTTCATTCTTCTCATACACTCCGAATTATAGAAACATTAACTCTTTATCTATAAGGTTTGAGGGCTATATTTTCAATCGGTTTCATACAAATTTACGCTTTCTTTACTCTAAAGCGTATCGATTTGTTTCAAAGGGATGTATCTCTTGACAATTCTTAACAATACAGGCTCTAACATACTGTTTTTGCTTGCTTTTTGCTCTAAAAACTTAACCACAAAAAAACCTAGAATTAAACTAATAAAAGCAGTCAAAATTAAAAATGTCTCTTGAATATTAGGTAATAAAAATTGCGCTATTAATGTGACCAAAATCATGCACGACAAGGGTAGCAAATATACTAATAATGAAAATTTAACTACTAAGTTTTCTGGGATCCCAACCTCAACTTCATCACCTACTTCGGAGTTAACACTATTGAACATAGGAGTGATAAAAGACTTTTCACCAAATGCTTTGCTTATTAAGCCAGTTCCACAACTTGAGTTGACCTGACAACTAGAACAAGAAGTCTTACTTACCGTTTGCACAAATGCCTGATCTGACTTGATCTCTACAACCAAACCGTATTCTTTAATCATATTTTTCTCAAATTAAACAAAGCAAAAAAAACCCATCAAATTGATGGGTATTATACCTTAATATAGTCGTTTTCGAGGGCAATGAATAATCGACTATTGATCCTTTTTGTCATCAGAATTAACTTCTGAGTTTTCTTTAGAAGTTTTGTTAGGTACCACCGTAATTGCTACCGCTTTCTGATTAGAAACCGTTTGAATTACTGGCAATGAACTTTGATTGTTAATAGAAAAGTCCATAAATAATTGGTGAGCTTGCTGCATTTCTGCTCTAGTTACCGATGGGTCTGTTACGTTAATCGCTGTTTCTGTACTTGCCAAAGCCTGCGGTAAATTTTGACCTAAATCAGTATTAGGGCCACCAAAATTAAGCAAAGCCACTAAAGCTACCGAAGCCGCAATTGCCATACCACCAATTTGTTTGCCAAAAGGAATGGGAAACGAAACAACACTAGAGTTATCAGTTTCTACTGGTTTTTGCTCAAACTTAGGCGCCAAAACAGTAGCTTCATTACTTAAAGAGCTCATAATTGACTCTGCAAGACAAACATCGGGAGCCACAGCATCATCTTTAATGATATGACTAATTAATTGATAGCGACTAAACGTTTCTTTAGTCTTTTTGTCTGCAACTAACTGATCAAAGTCAGTATTCGATCTCAAATCACCATCAAGAAACTTGCTGGCCATCTGTTTCGAATCAAAAACCATATCTTATCCTCTTAAACCCTAGTACTATTTACTTAATCTCTTTAAAATCAATTAGTTAAGATTTCAAAATAAATTTCAAACTTGCTTATCTACAAATAAGCAATCGATAAATTGTCTAAATAACTAACCAATTGACTGAAGCTTTGGTAAAAAGTTCACAAAAAATGTAAAAAAGTTTGTCCAAGCTTTAAATTTATCTAAAAAATGCTATTTACGAGCGCCATCCCTTTTCTAACAAAGGAGCAATTCTTTGATCGATGGTATCTCGCGCACGGAAAATTCTAGAACGAACCGTACCTACTGGACAATCCATAACTTCCGATATTTCTTCATAACTTAATCCTTCCATCTCTCGCAAAGTGATAGCGGTTTTCAAATCTTCCGGCAACTCATCAATGGTCGAGAAAATTAAATCGCGAATCTCATCTCTGAACATCAAACGTTCAGGACTACCTGTGTCACGCAAAGCATCGCCGCCATCATATTGCTCAGCATCCATTGCATCGATATCTGAACCTGGAGGACGTCTACCACGCGAAACTAAGTGATTTTTAGCGGTATTAATGGCGATCCGGTATAACCAAGTATAAAAAGCGCTATCTCCTCGAAAGCCAGGTAAAGCACGATAAGCTTTAATAAAAGCTTCTTGCGAAACATCCATAACTTCGTCTGAATCTTTTACAAAACGTGAGATCAAATTCATAATTTTGTGTTGATACTTACGCACCAACAAATCAAAAGCAGCTTTTTCGCCATTTTGAACGCGCATCACTAACTCTGAATCCTGGTTGGGCTCAGGTTTCGTTTTCACATTCGCTTGTTTGTCGCTGTCTAGACTTTTAATAATACTTCTCTTGTCGCTTTGCATTAGGCACCATCAATTGATACTTCATTGTATCTGCTTGTCTTGCTAATTGAAAATCCTGTAAGGATAGGATTGGCGAACGCCATGTGTTAGAGTCCCCAAATAATTAACCGAAGAGCAGCTTTCTTAATCGATTTACTTAAAAGACTAGCTTTTGCTTTGAAAAGTTCCCTTTTAGTAAAAATATTCTTGTTTGATAAAGTAATGGACAGTTAGTTTGCACAACATTCGATGATTTCATAATGCATTCACAAAAACATACAGACGTTTTAGTAATCGGTTCCGGGGCAGCAGGACTTTCGGCGGCATTACGATTGGCTCATCTTGGCAAGGTAACGGTGCTTAGTAAGGCAGAAGTTACTGAAGGTTCCACCTTTTACGCCCAAGGTGGAATAGCCGCAGTTCTACATAAAAACGACAGTGTTGATGCCCATGTTGCCGACACGCTGATAGCAGGTGGCGGTTTATGTGATGAAAAAGCTGTTCGCTTTACCGTCGAACATTCTACTGAGGCCATTCATTGGCTTATTGATCGCGGAGTTGCATTCAGTAAGCAAGACCAAGAATATCATCTCACACGAGAAGGTGGTCATAGCCAAAGACGAATTATCCATTCCGATGATGCTACAGGAAAAGCTGTTTCTACCACTTTAGTAGCGGCAGTCAAAGCAGAAGAAAGCATCGAAATTCTTGAGCATTATATTGCTGTCGATTTAATTACCGAGCACAAATTAGGCAATACTGATCGAGAAAATCGCTGCATTGGCGCTTATGTTTTAAATCTTGCAAAAGATAGAGTAGAAACCATTAGCGCTAATTATGTCATTTTAGCCACAGGTGGCGCGAGTAAAGTTTATCTGTACACATCAAATCCAGATGTTGCCAGCGGTGATGGGATCGCTATGGCGTGGCGCGCAGGATGCAGTGTTACTAATTTAGAATTTAATCAATTCCACCCTACTTGCTTGTTTCACCCTGAAGCTCGTAGTTTTTTAATTACTGAAGCATTGCGAGGGGAAGGCGCCGTTTTACGCCGTCCTAATGGCGAGCGATTTATGCCTGAGTATGACGATCGAGCTGAGTTAGCCCCGCGCGATATCGTGGCGCAAACTATCGATCATGAAATTAAGAAGCTTGGAATTGATTGCGTCTATTTAGATATTAGCCACAAAGACCCTGAATTTATAAAAAGCCACTTTCCAACTATTTATAATAAATTATTAGAATATGGTATCGACATGACAACAGATGCCATTCCTGTTGTTCCAGCAGCACATTATACTTGTGGTGGAGTTACGGTTGATTTGAATAGTCAAACTGACTTAGCTGGTTTATATGCCATTGGTGAAGTCGCTTATACGGGCCTTCATGGTGCTAATCGTATGGCTAGTAATTCGCTACTAGAATGCTTAGTCTTTGCTCAATCAGCTGCCAACGATATAGAGCGTCATTGGGAAACCAATACTACCCCAAGAATATTACCCCATTGGGATGAAAGCCAAGTCACCAACTCCGATGAAGAAGTTGTATTGAACCATAATTGGCATGAACTTCGCCAGCTGATGTGGAACTATGTTGGGATTGTACGCAGTGATAAACGACTCGAGCGAGCATTGCGCCGAATTGAATTATTGCAACAAGAAATTCATGATTACTATTCTAATTTTAAAGTTTCTAACGATTTGATTGAACTGCGTAATTTAGTAGTAGTCGCAGAGTTAATTGTTCGATGTGCCTTAGAGCGTAAAGAGAGCCGAGGCTTACACTTCACTTTAGATTACCCTAATGTTTTAGATGAGGCTAAAGAGACAAAGATAGCACCAGCAAGTCTATAAAGCTCAGCTACAAATTAGTATCGCCCACTTTTGGAACAGTCAAAAACCTTAAGGTTCTACTCATATCGCGATAATCAGTATCTGACACCATTTCTTTGACTAGCCATAATTGCTTAGTAAGCAAACCTTGAGATCGATAGCAAAGTAAAACCCAAAGGCCAAAAATTCTAGTATCTGAAGTTAACTCTATTCTTTCTTTAACGTGGGCCCCTGCCAAAAACCAATCTTCACCGTTCCATATAAGCCGGTGAAAGTCTTCCCAGTGTATTTTTAGAAGGTATAAGTGAATAAAAGCTAATAGCGGGAGTAAACAAATCAAAAGCACTTTACTAACAAATGAAAGGTCCATAGTCGAGGAAGCTAGAAGAGCTAAGCAAGCAAAGAAAAACAAACCCCATACAGTAGCAATGAAAACAAATGTCCTTATAGGAAATTTTAGAGCTATTGAAAGATGAGAATCTGTTGAAATTTTATCGGTCAAAGCAAAATCCTTTTGCATTTATAACAATAACTTATTTTATCCGCTTATTAATAAAGGCTTTAATATGGTTAGTCAATTCAAGATATTCGCTATTTGGCGTTTCAAACCCCATTAACCACGCATATAAATCGGGGTCATCTTGAGTTAAATAATCCTCAAAGTGCTTAATATTAGCTTCTGACATATTCTGAAACTCAGCGTCGATATAGGGCGTTAAGATCACGTCTAACTCCAACATCCCTCGGCGAGAAGCCCATAATAGCGCTTTTAATTTTGCCTCCCGATCCATAATATATTTCCTAATTAAGCTTTAAAAATAATTTAGTTGCCCAATTATAACGTCGATAGTACAAAAGCACTAAGTTTCAGAGTAAAATTTTCCATCACGGACCAATTTAATGGGTTATTAGTAAATGACAGCATCGATAAATTTTCAAATTATCTCAGATTATCAGGTGATCCGCGTCAGCGGCCAAGATAGCGAGAAATTTTTGCAAGGACAATTAACCTGTGATTTATCGGAAGCCGATGGAACAAGAGCTGTAATTGGCGGATATTGCAATGTTCAAGGCCGTTTGCATGCTACATTTTACTTGTTGAAATCAAACGATGATTATCTACTGATTACTCCCAAAGGCGTTGCAGAACACTTACTCACCACCCTGTCAAAATATGCCGTATTTTTTCAAACACAACTTAATATAGAAGAAAATCTTGTTCTTATTGCCCAAACTCACAATTCAACTTTCGAACGGCTAGCTCAATCAAGCCAACCCTGTGGCGAGCAATTCTGCTTAGGTAAGCTAACTATCAATATCCTGCACCAAGATTTTTTGCAAGAAATAATAGCTGGCACAACCGAGTCCGAATTAGATATTTTTGCTTTAGAACAAATTTCAAGTGCTATTCCAATGATCACAGAAAACACCCTTGAAAGCTTACTTCCTCATTATATTGGCCTGCCAGAAATTGGAGGGGTCAACTTTGAAAAAGGATGTTACACAGGACAAGAAGTAGTGGCTAGAATGCACTATCGAGGCACTTTAAAAACTCACCCTCACAAAGTTGAAATAGAAGCTAAAGAGCTTATTGCCTCTGGTGCAGAAGTCGTAAATTCTGATGGCAAGAAAGTCGGAGAGCTTATAAATAGAGCCTTTAATGGAGAAAAACTCCTTGGTATAATCAGCCTAAGTGATAAAGCTTTAAATACCTTATTAGAAATAGAAGGAAAAACGGTCCGCTTATTGGATGCTGACAACTGACTCAGCATCCATAACTATTATGTGGATTACTCTTCTAATGCCAGCTCTGCTGCTTTTAATAACAATTCAGGTTGAATTCGAACTTTAAAGTTTGGGTTCACATACTCAAACTTAATCACACCTTCTTTATCTAATATAAATACCGCTGGAACAGGTAAAATACTACGCTCGTCACTTTCTAATGCCTGAGTCTTTCCACCGTGCTTTGCAATTAAATCCGAATACTTTTTAGGGATATAAAACCCTAATCCAAATTGGCGAGTTGCTTGCAAATTAAAGTCTGAAATCAACTGATAATCCAGTTCACGTTCTTTCATAGACATTTTCAAAGCATCTGGCGTATCAGGGCTAATGGCTAATAGTTGATAACCTAACTCCTTGATCTTACCTTCAACTTCTTGGATTTGACTCAGCTGGGCATTACAGAATGGGCACCAGCCTCCACGGTAAAAAAGTAAAATAGTCGGCTGTTTTGCAGCTTCCTCTAAAAGCCTTACCGGAGTCCCCTTAGCGTTAAAGAGCGTTACATCAGGAATCGTTTCACCTATCAGAATCGGAGCTACTTTGCTTGCATCTTCTGCAATGATGGTGCGATCAAGAGCCTCAGTAGAGATATTTGCCAGCATTAGCGTTATTCCAATCAATAAGTTAATTAAAATCTTCATAATTTTGCCTTAAGTTAGTTATTCTATTAACAGATAAGATATTAGTTCGTTTGTTACAGAAATCAAAATATAAAATTCTGTAAAATAGCTGTTCAATTTCTAGCCAACTGACCAGCGGTCATTTAAAATGCACACTCCTGAAAATTAACGTTTGGAATCGTTAGAGGCGCTGATATATGACGACAGTTCGTGCATACTCAACTTTAGATAAAATAGAAAAGCGACAAGAAATACTTATGTCCGCAGAAGATCTATTTATTAAGCAAAAAGGGGTATTTCCAACAGTAAGTGCCATATGTACTTATAGTTCTATAGCAAAAGGAACCATCTATCTTTATTTTAAGAGTAAAGAGTCTATCTACCTGGCTCTAGCAGAAAATTATTTCGAAGAGTGGTTTTCTTCAAAAAACATTAATACCGACAAGGTCTCTATTGATAGTGTAATAGATAACCTTTTATCTTATGTTCTTGAAAACCCTCATAAATTTAAGCTTCTTAGCCAAAATCATTTACTCGAAATTGACACAGACTCTAACGAATCCGTTAATTTTTATAGTAATTTAATGACATGGTATAACGAGCTAGCCGATTTTATTGCATCATTTTTAGATGCTTCGCCCGAAAAAGCCAAGCAATGGTTATTAGACGTTTATTTTTATATTCAAGGAAGCTGGAGAACTGCGAACCCAAATCCAGAGTTAAAAGCTGCGATGACAGGAACTCCTCTAGAAGCTTTCATTCCAAACTTTATCGCAACTAATCAAAGAGTTCTTAAGCTGTTGTGGGAGAACAGCTCACTAGATTAGGTGTCATATGGTTTGATTATGGTTGTCAGAAACAAATAGATTTGTCAGAAACAGAGCTAAAACAAGCAGAGCTAAGTACACAATGTTTTTAGACTCTAATAAATAAGGCTTGATGGATAATACCCATGAATTATCCATCAAGCTATTAACAGCAAAAACAGCCATGGCTACACCAATAAAGCTCATGATCCCTAATATTAATAGGCGTGTTTGATAAGCCTTTTCTATACGCTTTAGGATGCCATCCACAAAATCTTGCGAAATAAGCTCTTGATGATATTTTAAAAATTTCTCTAACATAAATTCACCTAACTATAACTAGGCCACTAATTGACTTTTTTCAACCAATTGTTGCAACTTTACTTTAGCACGTTGAATATGGGATTTCACTGTCCCTAAAGGAATATCCGTAACTTCAACAATTTGCGAATGACTCATTTCTGCAGCCATAAAAAGCGTCATAACAACTCTTTCATCTGCTGATAGACGCTGCATCATTTTCTCAGCAAGTAAGTCTGCTTCTAAAGCACTTTGAGGTTCACTGATTAATATTGGGTCGTTCTCACCCAACTCTACCATTTGATGCTTTTGAATATGTTTTAAAAATAAACGATAAGCAATGGTGTGAAGCCAGGATTTTAAACTTCCAGTACCTTTAAACGTATGCAGCTTTTGATAAGCCATAAAAAAGGTATCTTGAGCCAAATCATCAGCTTGTGCAGTATCACCAGCGGTCAAACGTCTTAAAAACTGACGAATTAAGGACTGATAACGCTCTACAATAGATGTAAATGCTTTATGATCGGAAGAGCTAATGGCTAATGCCACTAGCTCTTGGTCACTTCTCTGAGAAAGTTGCATCGTCCAGTATTTAGTCCTGATATCGATTCAGTTTCCACACTAATAAGAATCCTGCGCCTAAGAAGGCTGGGAATATACCAATTACTCTAAATACTTCTTGTGGCTCCGAATCACTAAACATAAAGCTTGCAACAAAGCAGGCAACGCCTAAAGCTAGCATCCAGATCCCGCGACGAAGATCTTTAACCTTAGCTGGTTGAGCTGCTTTGGTATTACTTAACTTTTCTAATAACTCTGGTGTTAAATTAGTTCCATTCTCAACCGCTTTTTCGATGGTTTTTAAAGTCGCTACCTTATTCTTATGAGAAAAAGAGAAGTAACTAATAATAGTAATTGCCAGTGAAGCAAATACTGTAAGTGGGATCATGATTTCTGGGTCCATATTTATACCTCTAATAAGTAAATTTGATTGCCTTTGTATATAAGAGTCTCCCTATTTAGGTTTTGGATGCAAAATATATAAAAAAGTCCCGCAAAAGCGAGACTTTCCATTTTAAAACAAGGGTTCAGTCTATTTAACAGACGTAATCCATTTCTTAATCTTCGTTTCTAGAATGTTTAATGGTAAGGCTCCATCTTTTAACACTTGGAAGTGAAACTCTCTAACATCAAACTTATCACCTAGCGTTTCTTCCGCCAAAGTACGTAATTCACGGATCTTCAGTTGGCCAATTTTGTAAGCTAAAGCTTGACTTGGAATGGCCATAAAGCGCTCAGCTTCAGATACTCTACGAGCTTCTGCAACAGGAGAATTAGCTTCCATATAGTCCAATACTTCTTGTCGTGTCCAACCCTTAGCATGGAAGCCCGTATCCACAACTAAACGTATTGCACGCCATAACTCAGCTGCTAAAGCGCCAAAATATTGATAAGGATCCGTATAAACCCCCATTTCTTTACCTAAAGACTCGGAATATAAGCCCCAACCTTCTATGTAGGCTGTAGTTCCGCCGAATTTCCTGAACTTTGGTAAATCTTCTAGCTCTTGTTGAGTAGAAATTTGAAAATGATGACCTGGAACCGCTTCATGCAAATATAAAGACTCTACAGCCCAAGATGGCCTTGCAGATAAGTCATAAGTATTAACATAAAAAATGCCTGGACGAGAACCATCAGGAGATGCGCTTTGGTATGAAGCGCCAGATGCAGATTGCTCTCTAAATGGTTCAACTGCGCGAATTTCAAACTGAGCTTTTGGTATCACTTTAAAAGAATCTGGAGCAGATTTATCTAAAGTTTCACGTAAACTTTCATAAGCTTGTAACATGGCTTCTTTAGAGTCAAATTGAAACTGTTTCGAATTTTTTGTGAATTCAAAAAACTCTTGTAAGCTCCCAGTAAACTTAACTTCATCCATTACTTGCTGCATTTCTGCATGAATACGTTTTACTTCAGCTAAGCCAATTTGATGGATCTGTTCAGGGGTTAAGCCAGTGCTAGTTGTATTTTTAACCTTAAATGCATACCACTCTTTACCATTTGGTAGTGACACCATACCGTGAGTATCTCGAGCCGCAGGTAAATACTCTTTTTCAATAAAGTCATGCATTTTTCGATAACTTGGAACAACAATCGCCTTAATGGCTTCTATATAAGCTGAAGACAAACGTTTTGAATCTTCTTCCGAAAAATCCTTCGGCATCATTTTTACAGGACCATAAAACAAACTTTTCTCTACGTCATCAACCACATGAGCTTGTAACTGAGGCAAAACTTTCTGCATCAACACTTTCGGTTGAACCACACCTTTAGCCATTCCTTCTTTCATATTGGCAATTGTCACATCAACTGCAGCAGGCACCTCAGATAATCGGCTAAGCCAATTTTCATAATCCTTTACAGTTTTAAAAGGTTGAGCTGACTGGCCAGAACCTAACATAGCGACAAAGTTGAAAGGATTATAAAATTGCTGAATAGGCTGTAAATGATCTAAAAACTTGTCTCCAGCTTTTTCAGTCAAACGTTCATCTTTAAATATTTGATAGCTCAACAAATCTTGACCAGATAGTTTTGAAGCGTCAATTTGGTTAATCTTATTAAGATACTCTTGATTAAAAGCTCTACGTTCCGCCAAGCCTTCCGCAGTACCCATATCACCAAATCTATCGTTATAACGATTATCACCTTGGAAAGTCGCCATTATTGGATTAAGTTCCAAAGAACGCTCCCAATAGTTTTCGTAGAGCTTATTAGCTTTCTGAGCTTCAGTTACTTCAGGTAGTTTTGGATTTTGAACATTGGTTTCAGAATTTGATTTCAGTTCAGAATTCACAACCTCTTTTGAATCATTTTCTATCGAATTACTTTGTTGCTGACTATCATTACAAGCCATAAGCAAAACACTTGAAATACTTGCTACCAATAAAGTTAATTTAAACGATTTCACGAATATTCCTCTTTAATTATCGACTACACCCTATCTTATCGCTAAAAATATAAAGCGCAATCAACCAATCCACGATAAACATCTAATTTGTAAATTGTTATGTCAATAAAAAAGGCAGCCAAAGCTGCCTTTTAGTTTAATGAGTGAATTAATTCTTAACCTCATTAGAGTAGCCCGAGTCACCATTAGCGTTGGTTGCTTTGACACGATACTTATAAGTTTCTGAAACACCAGCGTCGATATAAGTGGAAACATCAGCTCCGACTTCGAAAGAAACACCTTGTGAATAATCACAGGTTTTATTTCTTCCTTTACCTACTTCCTCACAGCGTTCAACAACAAACTTGGTTTCGTTGTTAGAATTATCATTCCAATTTAAAGTAACATTTTTAGTAGCATTTCGACCTTTACCAACTTTAGTAACGCTCGCAGTTAAGTTCGATGGAGCTGCAGGAGCGCTTAAACCATCATCAACTGAAATGCTTTGCGTAGAAGAGCCTGTCGCACCTTCGTCATCAGTCACTGTCAAAGTTACATTATAAGTTCCGCCACTGTTGTAATTATGGCTAGCAGTTGCCCCAGAGCCTGATGCTCCGTCACCAAAGTCCCAGCTATAACTAGCAATAGAACCATCGCTATCAGAACTTGAATTGCCATCAAAACTACAAGTTGTTAAATTACAATTTGCTGTAAAAGATGCAGTTGGAGATTGGTTACCACCAGCATTATCACCCACTGGAATGTTACCTCCAAAGAAGCTAGAAACTTGTGGCCAAATATCAACAATTTTCACACCTTGGTTAGTGCAACCGCCAAAGTGATGCAATGCAATTACATTATTCGAGTTACGCGCTAGTACTGGAGAGCCTGAACTCCCTCCAATTGTATCGCAGAAATATCCCATATCAGTATTCGAACCACGTCCATTGGCGCTAACATCATCAATTCGGCATACTCCACCAGTATTTTGATCCGACTCAATCGCTAATTCTTTTGGATTGCCAGAACCGTGCTGAGGAATATAAATTATCTCTTGATCTACCGCTTCACGTACATCTAAACCGAAATGTCCGTAGCCTTGAATGGAATTGAAATTATTAACGGTAAATAAGGTGTAGTCCAAAGTATAATTTGAAGCTAATAAAGAATTGCCTGATACTTTAGTTCCGTTACCATTAGCGTCGCCACCACCACAACTAGTGTTTTGATAA
Source organism: uncultured Kangiella sp. (assembly GCA_947503345.1). Classification (GTDB taxonomy): domain Bacteria; phylum Pseudomonadota; class Gammaproteobacteria; order Enterobacterales; family Kangiellaceae; genus Kangiella. The sequence continues at coordinate 157,248 of CANNCW010000001.1, forward strand.
CCAAACCAAACTTCCGTATTTTGGATACCTGATTGTGAAGCTACACAATGTTCATTAGTAAACATGTGATTATTAGCACCTACTCTCCACGCCGTACATAAAGAGCTGCCATTCACTAAAATTCTTGCTACAGGACGAGAACGTTCAAACTCAACAGGATGTGAATTTTCCCAACAAGCCACATCACGGCGCTCATTAACCCCACAAGTAGATTCGATTGTTACATCACCAGTGGGCTTTGCTTGCACGGGTTCGCTCAATGCCGCCTCAATTTCAGCTTCGGTAAAACCTTGCATGAATGAATCAATCACTGCAGCATGAACACCAGCTTTAAAGTTTGCATTTTTTCCTACAAGCTTAACCAGTGCAGTGTCTCCAGAGATAGACATTGCTGAGAAACTTTTATTACCATTTTCACCTTTACTAGCATCAAAAGTAAAAGCAGAACGATTATCTTTTGAATAGCGATAAACTTCAGTTCCATCAGGATTAGATACCTCAATATAGGCATTTGCAGGTAAGTTAAATTTTTCAAAGTGGACTTTAATAAAGCTAGCGCCTGGACGAGAAATCGTAACTTGATAATCTTTTTGGTTTCTACCTTCTTTATAGAGCTCTATTCGATTGTTAACTTTCTTTGCAATTTCAACTTTTTGAATTTCAAACTCTTTCTTCAAATCAGTATTTAATTGATACTCAGCTAGAACAGCCGAGCTCGAAAATAAACCAATCACAACAGCTAATGGTTTTAGGTGGTTTTTAATCCCCATATTCTACCCCTTCCTTAATTGTTTAAAGTTAGTTATAAAAAAAACCTCACAACCAACACTATTAAAGCAACTAAGAAAGTTCAAACTTCAGTTATCCAAAATTTGAACAAGGACACACAGTGTCCAACCTTTTTACATAAAAAATCAATATTAATGCATCAATGACTTGCAAAAAAAACGCTCTGCTTAGTTTAGTAGTAATGCTTTGTTACATTTACTGATTATTTTTATTAAACCATTTGCATCTAATAGCCATCTTATGGGCATCTATTTACAGAACGCTCATAAAACAAGAGGGAAAACCATGAACAAAATCATCAAACCTTTAGCAATCGCAACTTCGATCTTAGCAACGTCATCGGCTTTTGCGTTAGAAACAGAACGTGAACTAACACTCGATACAAAAGAGCTACAAGAAGTCCTAGTAGATACTGGTGCAGGTTCTTTAACCGTAAAAGGTCAAACTGGGCTAGATAGGATCAAAGTATCTGCTGAAATCATTGTTGACGGTGTTGACGACGATGAAGCGCAAGAATGGCTGGAAGATTATATGGATTTATCCGTTCGAAACGAAAATGGTAAAGCCATCGTTTGTGCTCGTTTTGGGTATCAAAAAAATGCAGATTGCTCAGCTAAAAAGCGCTTAAAGAATAGCTGGTTTGGTTGGAACAGTGAAAGAAAAATCAATTTAACTGTTTATGTCCCTGCAAACTTAGCCCTTGAAGTTGATGATGGATCTGGCCATACCGAAATTTCTGATATCCAAGCAGATACTTTTGTAGATGATGGCTCTGGACACATAACGGTTACCAATATTCAAGGCAACCTTACCTTAGATGACGGTTCTGGCGACTTAACTGTTGAGAAAGTTACTGGCGATATTTTTATTGATGATGGTTCTGGCTCAATCAAAATTGATCAGGTTACTGGCGAAGTTAAAATTGAAGATGGCTCAGGTGGCATTAAAGTGACCAACATTACTAAAGAAGTCTATATTGACGATGGCTCTGGCTCTATTTCAGCTTGTCACCTTGGTGACGACCTAACCGTAGACGATGGCTCTGGTAGCGTTGACACCTGCGAAGATATAAAAGGCAAAGTAACTATCAAATAACACTGGTATTTAATAGAACTATGAACCCTTCCCTAGCAAGCCAAAGTCTAAATACTTTTAACCATTAAAAGTATTTATGTATCCTTCCGCACTCTAATCAGTGTGTACTTTGGCTTTTTGCCCCAGTTTTACTGGGGCTTTTTTATTAAAAATGCAATTATTTTGCATTTTCCCCCTGACCTCCAACCAGATGGACCTCAATTTTTAGGCATAATCAGTTCCAAATTCATTCAGCGTACTCTTGTAAGCTGAAACTTTTGAGGTAATCATGCAAAAATCATCATTTACGCGCCAAGAATTATTAGATTGTGGTAGCGGCAAAATGTTTGGAGAAGGCAATGCTCGTTTGCCAATAGGCAATATGCTAATGATGGATAGAATTACAAATATCCAAGAAGATGGTGGCGCCTATGGCAAAGGTCAGATAGTAGCCGAATTAGACATCAATCCTGACTTATGGTTTTTTGGTTGTCATTTTGATGGCGACCCAGTCATGCCAGGTTGCTTAGGGGTCGATGCCCTATGGCAATTATCAGGATTCTTTCTTCCTTGGCTAGGTCACCCTGGGCGCGGACGAGCTTTAGGAGCTGGTGAAATTAAATTTACCGGTCAGGTACTTCCTAATGCTAAACTAGTAACCTATATTATTGACATTAAACGCGTAATCACCAGAAAGTTAAAGATGGTGATTGCTGATGGTAAAATGTTGGTAGATGGTCGTGAAATTTATAACACTAAAGATTTGCGCGTAGGTCTATTCCAAAGCACAGAAAATTTCTAAGGCGAGCCTAACGTCTTAAAGGTGATAATAAAATGAAAAGAGTAGTAATTACAGGCATGGGCGTGGTTTCCTGCCTTGGTAACAACGTAGCAGAAGTAACCGACTCATTAATGCAAGGTCGCTCTGGAATCAAGAAAATTGATGCTTATGAAGAGTATGGGCTTCGTAGCCATTTAGCTGGCAAACCTGATATTGATATTAGCGAACATATCGATCGTAAAAAATTGCGATTTATGGGCGATGCTGCCGCTTATTCTTATATTGCGATGCAACAAGCGATCGATGACGCGGGTTTATCGGACGAATTAGTTTCGAATGTACGCACAGGCTTGATCATGGGTTCTGGCGGCGGCTCTCAAGGAACTCAAGTTGAATCTATTGATATCGCCAAAAACCGTGGACCAAAACGTATCGGGCCTTATGCAGTACCAAAGACTATGGGCTCTACAACTTCAGCTTGTTTAGCAACACCATTCAAAATCAAAGGGATTAACTACAGCATTACCTCAGCATGTGCCACCAGTGCCCACTGTATTGGTAACGCCTACGAGCAAATCCAATTAGGCAAGCAAGACATCATGTTTGCTGGCGGTGGAGAAGAAGAAGATTGGCGTTTAACGGTGCTTTTTGATGCTATGGGCGCTCTTTCAAGTAAATACAACGATTCACCAGAAACCGCTTCCCGTCCTTATGATGCTACTCGTGATGGCTTTGTGATTTCTTCTGGTGGCGGCTGTTTGGTACTGGAAGAATATGAACACGCAAAAGCCCGTGGCGCCAAAATATATGCGGAGCTTACGGGCTATGGCGCCACTTCAGATGGCTACGACATGGTAGCGCCATCTGGCGAAGGCGCAGTGCGTTGTATGCAAATGGCATTGGCTACCGCTAGCCAGCCTGTGGATTACATCAATACTCACGGCACCAGCACACCGGTCGGCGATACTGCTGAACTAAATGCTATTCAAGAAGTGTTCGCAGGCGCTGATAAAATCCCTTACATCGGCTCGACAAAGTCTTTAGCAGGACACTCGTTAGGTGCAACTGGAGTTCACGAAGCGATTTATTCGTTAATTATGATGAAAGATAAATTCATTGCCGCTTCTGCAAACATTAATGAACTTGATGAAAAAGCCGAAGGCTTACCAATCGTTCGTGAAAGAGTTAACAATGCCGTGATTCAAAGTTTCTTGTCTAATAGCTTTGGCTTCGGTGGTACTAACTGTTCGTTAGTGTTTGAAAAAATCAGTTAATATAAGAACTAGCTTTGTCATTCCCGTTCACGCGGGAGTGACAAACATCAAAAATAATCGCCCTCCCTACTGAAGTCCTGCTTTTATTTCATTAATCACAGATTGTTACACTCTTAATTTAATTTGCCTGCTATCATTTGCTATATTTGATCACGTATTGGAGAGCTTATGAAAATCAAACTATTCACTGTTTTATGTATAACATTATCTTTATTATCTTGTGGCGGTGGTGAAAGTGGTACTGACTCGGAGGCTCCCGAAAATAAAGCTACATTCGAAGTTTTATTAATGGGCAATAGTCATAGCTCCCTTAATGATCTGCCAGGTAAACTCAGAACTTTAATCGAAATTGGAACTGGAGAAACTGTACTTACAGCCAACGCTCCAGGCTGGAAGTTTTTAGATGAAAGGCTAACTGATGGTGTTTCTAATGATTTTCTAAAATCAAGGAGTTGGACACACGTAATACTACAAGCACAAAAGTATTCTACTTCTGGATTAGTTAATTACTCTACAGAACCATCAAAAACGTGGATTCGAAGAGTTAAAAGTCAAAACGCTAGCCCTATTATGTTTCCAGAGTGGCCTCGTCAGGGAAATTATGAAGAGGGTAATAGAGTACATATATTACATGAGTCAATAGTGTCAGCAGAGCCTGCTTGTTTAGCACCTATTGGATTAACCTGGGATTTTGTGATCCTGAATCACCCAGAAATTGTTTTACACGATACTGATGGTAACCACTCCAATGACCAAGGAGCCTTATTAACGGCTTATGTATTGTATGAGACAATCACTAAAAACCCAGCAGAGTCATTACCAAATATTGAGTCATTAGCTATTAGCAATGAAATCCAAACTATTCTTAAAAGAGCCTCTAGTGAAATAATAAAACAAAATCCTCCTTGCCAGTATCTCAATTAAAAAAGGCGCTCTAAGCGCCTTTTGTTTTCTCAATGTATTTACGGCTTCCTAAACTTCAAAGTCCAACGATCCGTTTTACCAGTTACCGTCTCATGCCCCACTTCTTTAGTTAAATCATCAGCCTCTTTGTAGTGAAGCATTGAATAATCAACTAATACAAAACCCGCATCTTGAATTTCTTTAATCGCTAAAACAGGGTCAATACGACGACGCTGATCAGCACTAAAAGGCGTCATATGACGGCGAGTATGATCAATCACCCCATAAATACCTCCTGGTTTTAATGCATCAAAAGCGGCCTTGTTCATACTCATTCGGCCAGTTTTATCAAAGTTATGGTAGTTACGGAAAGTTAAAACCATATCCACAGGTTCAACATCAAAACTAAATGGCTCAACGCTACTTAAACGAGTTTCCTCATTGCGACTCGCTTTAATATCTGCTTCTAAAATCACCATTTTCTCAAAGCCAGGCTTATCGGCAAGACTCTTGCCCATACGACCTGCAAACATTCCCGCATAATATTTACCATTCTCAGCTAAAGTTGGTGCTAATAACTTTGAATACCAGCCACCGCCAGGAATAAGTTCAATCACGGACATATCATCACGGAAACCAAAAAAATCTAGAGTTTGGATCGGCTTACGATTCATATCACGCTTCACGTCAGCCTCACCACGAACCTCAGATTTCATCGCCTGCGACATGGTATATTTCCACTTAGCAGGTTTAACGCGAAGTTCACCCTCATGTCCACCAGGATGTGCAAAACCCGATATACTAAAACTTAAACCGAGCAAACCAATCATTATTTTATTCATAAGCTTTTCCATTAATTAAATACGACACTATTAAACATTAAAGGTGAATTGAATGTCAAAATGCTGTAAACATTGTATTATATATAAAAAATAAACCTACAAAAACAAATGACTAAAAAGACTATAACTTGCATCGGCACAAGTTTGTTAATATTTCTTGCTATACTATATTTTTTAAAGCCAACTAATAAAAATCCACAAATAAACAGTCAGAATACTGTCATAGAAGTATTACCTCCACAAAGCTCGACGAATGCTAATGAAGTGTTTCCATTTGACAAGTTAGACTATGTTAGCTGTGTTGACTATAAAAGAGTCGTTAACAAGGCAAAAGGTCAGTGGAAACAAAACAAAAAATTTAATTGGATCTCATATCTTGAACAAGGATATACACTAGATCAAGTTACTACGGCTGCAGATCATTTTGTTGGCTTTAACTGGGCATCTCAATGGCGCCGAGAACAATTAACCATCAATAGTAGCTATCAAAAAAATAAAACAAAGCTAAGACAAGAGATATCCAACCGTTTAGGTAGAGAAATTCCACAACATATGAATATAGAGCCTAAGTACCCAAGCCCCGAAATTATTAAATATATAAAAACAGACGATACAGGAGCTCCACCTTCATCAATACAGCCAACAATTGATGATTTAGCCGCACTCGTTGCTGATAAAAATATTAATGAAGACGTAATTCTAAATTTAATAAGTAGCAACAATTTAACTTCTTACGTTGGATACCAAGAAAGGCAGCCCCTTTCCTTAGCAGGATATGCAGCACTCCATAGTCGAAAGAAAGTTGTAGAGCATTTAATCGAAAGAGATGCTATCAAAGGCGACTCTTATTTAGGTAATCCCCTAGAGTGGGCCTTAAAAGCTCTAAGTAAATCTAAAGATAATACTGATGAGGCAGTCGAAATTATTAAGCTACTTCATGCTCAAGGTTTAACCATACGCAAAAACTCATTCATTCCTGGCTTTAATGGCTTGCGAGGAAGAATCATGTTTGGTCAGAGCTACGAAATTTCTGAAGAAAAGCTTAGACATATCAAAGAAAAGTATAATTTAGACCTTACCCAGTTAACTGTTAGAGAAAATATTAACTCTACCGACCAAAACGAAACTTTAAAACAAGCCCTAATCAGCGATAGAAATGATTATACCGCACAGCAACTAGGGGACATTTATAACCCAATCAAGCTAAAAACTTGCCATACAAAAGTTGATAATATTGCAGAGCAAGTAAAGATGCGTCCCTCATATGAGTTGATCAGCTCAGTCAGCAATGAACAAGATTTCCAAGGTACACTAGAGGAGTTAGCTTTAATCGACCCGTCACTTGCGAGTTGTTATTTCGCAATTAGTAAAAGTATTCCTTATGATAATTTCTATAATCAAGAGATTGCTCAGTTAATAACTGACAAAAAATATTCTGAGGCAATTACTCAATTAGAAAGCTTTAGCCTTAATACTTCCAAAAAAGCTACATTCTTTTGGGAGAATTCAAGAAATGATGAATTTATACCCTATATGATTAAGGCAGGTATCATGGCAGAGGGATTCAATTTCAAACGATACCTTGAATATAATAGAAATTTTAATGAAGCCAAACTAGAAGTTTTAGTAGCTAGTGGCATCGATACTTTTAACTTAGACTCTAATAAGCATTCTTTGCTTTATTATATGGTTGCACATGCCAACTTGAAAATGGTAGACCATTTAGTAAAAAACGGCTACGATTTTGCAAATCAACCTTATGATGATCCACTTCATGCTATATTATCAGGTGCGCAGCCTAATATCGCTACTGAGCAGATAATTGATTTAATCATGCCTTTAGTTACGACGATTGATAGTTATCATTTATCAAGAATGAAAATTATCAGCATTAAATTTCCAAAGCTATATGAAAAATTAATAGCTAAATACCCAAGTTTGAAAATTACAGAAAAAACCACTATTCCGATTTCAATTTGCCAAACAAATAATCAGTTAATTAAAAATAAATATTAAATTTCAAATACAATGTTGATAGCTTTTCCAAGCTATCAACAACTTTAAAATGCTCACTCTGGACGCATATGCGGGAATAACAATACATCACGAATACTTGGAGAGTCTGTTAACAACATCACCAGTCGATCAATACCGATACCTTCCCCCGCTGTTGGTGGTAAGCCATATTCTAATGCGCGTATATAGTCAGCGTCATAATGCATGGCTTCATCATCACCAGCGTCTTTTGCTTCCACCTGTGCTTTAAAACGCTCAGCTTGATCTTCTGCGTCATTTAACTCTGAGAAACCATTGGCTAATTCACGGCCACCAGCGAAGAATTCAAAACGATCGGTAATGAATGGGTTGTCATCATTACGACGCGCTAGTGGTGAAACTTCAGCTGGGTAAGCGGTAATAAAAGTTGGCTGGATTAATTTATCTTCAGCCAACTCTTCAAAGATTTCGATTTGCACTTTGCCTAAACCCCATGAATCTTCAAGCTTCACATGGAATTTTTTAGCGACTGCACGAGCCGAATCTAAGTCATTAAGTTCGTCCAAACTAATTTCAGGCTGATGTTTTATAATCGCTTCTAAAACCGTCATTCGCTCAAATGGCTTACCAAAATCATAAGTGGCTCCGCCTGATTCGAATACTGTTTTACCTAAAACATTTTCAACCGTATAACGAAGCATATCTTCCGTTAGGTTCATTAAGTCTTGATAATCCGCATAGCCCCAATAGAACTCAAGCATAGTAAACTCTGGGTTATGACGAGTTGATAAACCTTCGTTACGGAAGTTACGGTTAATCTCATAAACTTTCTCTAATCCGCCTACAACTAAACGCTTTAGGTAAAGTTCAGGTGCAACGCGCAAGAATAAAGGCATATCCAAAGCATTATGATGAGTTTCAAAAGGACGCGCTGTGGCACCGCCTGGGATTACGTGCATCATTGGCGTTTCAACTTCCAAGAAATCACGCGCTTCTAAGAAATCACGAATAGCTTTCACCACTTTCGAACGAGCGACGAAAGTTGCACGAGAATCTTCGTTTACGATTAAGTCAACATAACGCTGACGGTAGCGAGTTTCTTGATCCGCTAAGCCACCCCATTTATCTGGTAAGGGACGTAACGACTTTGTTAATAATTGAATTGAAGATGCTTTAACAGAAAGTTCGCCTTTATTCGTTTTGAAAACTGTACCTTCAATACCAACAATATCGCCAATATCCCAAGTTTTAAAATCGTCATAAACTTCATCACCAACTTGATCTTTACGAACGTAAGATTGAATACGGCCTGACATATCTTGGATAGTGATAAAAGAGGCTTTACCCATATTACGAAATAACATAATACGGCCAGCAACCTTAACCTTCTTACCAATTTCTTCTAACTCTGGCTTTTCAATTTCACCAAACTCTGCAATCACATCAGCAGCAACCGTATCGCGTCGGAAGTCATTCGGAAAGGCAACACCCTGTTTTCGTTTGTCCGCCAACTTTTGCTTACGAAGTGTAATTTGCTCGTTAACGTCAACTACTGGGGTTTCTTGATTGCTCATGTTTTTTGTTTCACCTCTTTCATCGTTGTGATGATCTTTTCTTACTGCTATAAAGTATTTTATATGTCTTTAGAGTGCTTTTGCTAAACTCCTGCTTTAAGCGAAGCTTCAATAAACCCATCCAAATCACCATCCAATACCGCTTGTGTATTTGAAGATTCATAACTAGTTCTTAAGTCTTTAATTCTCGACTGATCCAATACATAGGATCGGATCTGGCTACCCCAACCGATATCAGACTTACCATCTTCCATCGCTTGTTGCTCAGCCTGTTGTTTTTGAATTTCTAATTCATACAACTTAGCTTTTAACATCTTCATCGCTTCAGCACGGTTTTTATGCTGCGAACGATCATTCTGACACTGCACCACCACATTAGTTGGAATGTGGGTTATACGAATCGCTGAGTCGGTTTTATTAACGTGCTGACCACCCGCACCTGATGCTCTAAAAGTATCGGTACGCAGATCGGCAGGGTTAATCTCAATATCAATATTGTCATCCACTTCAGGATAAACAAACACTGAAGCGAAAGACGTATGACGCTTACTGTTTGAATCAAATGGTGACTTTCTCACTAAACGGTGGACTCCCGTTTCAGTGCGCAACCAACCATAAGCATACTCACCATTGACCTTAATGGTGGCTCCTTTAATACCAGCAACGTCACCTGCGGTCTCTTCAGTAATTTCAGGTTTGAAACCACGCGATTCACACCAGCGCAAATACATACGCAAAATCATACTCGCCCAATCTTGCGCTTCTGTACCACCTGAGCCTGATTGAATATCTAGGTAACAATTGTTCTCATCCATCTCACCTGAGAACATTCTACGAAACTCTAACTTGGCTAGTTTCTTTTCAAACTCCGCCGCTTCTTCTTCGATCATCTCAACCGAATCGGCATCATTTTCTTCAACTGACATCTCCAATAAATCTTGATTATCGATAATGCCAGATTCCAAAGTGATGATGGTATTAACCACCGCTTCTAACTTGGCGCGCTCCTGCCCTAAAGCTTGCGCTCGCTCCTGATCGTTCCAAACATCAGGTTGTTCTAATTCGCGGCTAACTTCCTCTAAACGTTCTTGCTTAATATCGAAGTCAAAGGTACCCCCTCAGCGTATCCAAACGCTCAGCCATACCCTTCAAATGTTCTCGAATAGGATTAACTTCCAACATAGAATTTCGTCTTAATTATTGTGTCTATAGGCAAAGCCGAATTGCCTTGATTGCAATATAGCCAATGCCGTAAAAGTGGTGTATTTTAACCAATATCACGATCAGTGCCTAGCCTAATAAGGTGCTAACAGCCACTAAATACACCAAATTAACCCAGAATATGGAAATCTACAGCCAACAACAATTATTTCAAGCCATTGAGCAAATTTGTCGAGAAGGTTTATCTAGCAAAAATAAGCCCTTGAGAGTCGCCATAAACGGCATTGAAGGCACAGGCAAAACCTACTTTGCGGAAAAGTTTAGTGCCTATTTAAATCAACAATCGTTCGAAGCTCACCATATCTCCATCGATGGCTTTCACTTCGATTCTTCTATTCGCTATCGGCAAGGGCGCGACTCATCGCAAGGTTACTATGAAGATAGCTTTGATGAGCTAACTTTTGTAGAAAAAGTCTTATTGGCATCTCAACAAGATGTACCTCAGATAACTAAAGCGACTCATGATCTAGAAACCGATGAATATATTAATCTGAAACCCGAAACCATCCGCTTCGATTCGATAATCGTGACCGATGGCGCCTATTTATTTAAACCGAATTATTTACCTCACTGGGATCTAAAGATCTATCTTCAATGCCCATTTGAGATTGCTATGGCGCGCGGAATTAAAAGAGACCAAGCATGGCTTGGTGGATTACAAGAAGCTGAACAGAAATTTATTGACCGCTATCACGCAGCTTCAAAAATTTATAACCAGTTAAACCAACCTGAAAATCAAGCTGATATCATTATTGATAATTCCGATTTCTCAAAACTAAGAGTGATTAAAGGTTTTTAAAGAGAAAAAAGCAGCTAACCAAACTGGTTAACTGCTTTTACTTTAGACCTTAGTCTTAAAGATTAACTAAAGGGTTTCTTTTAACCATCGGAAAAATTCACTTTGCCAGACGATACCGTTTTGCGGCGTTAAGACCCAGTGATTCTCTTCTGGAAAATACAAGAATCGGCTTTTCAAACCTCTTAACTTAGCAGCTTGGAACGCTTGAATACCTTGCCCCGGAGGAACGCGATAATCCTTACCGCCATGAATCACTAACATGGGTGTATCCCACTTTCCAACAAAATTGCTTGGGTTAAACTCAGTATAACTTTTCTGAGCCGCGGCATTGTCTTTATCCCAATAAGCTCCACCTATATCGTAATTGATGAAAAACATTTCTTCTGTAGTGCCATACATACTACGCAAATCAAAAACACCATCATGAGCAATAAAGGATTTGAAGCGCTTATCATGATGACCTGCCAAATAGAAAACTGAGTAGCCGCCAAAACTGGCACCAATAGCGCCTAAACGACTCTTATCAACATAACTTTCTTTTGCAACATCATCGATAGCATCCAAATAATCTTGCATAGCACCGCCACCCCAATCTTTACTAATGGCATGATTCCAGTCAACACCGTGACCAGGCATACCACGGCGATTTGGGGCAACGATGATATAACCTTGAGAAGCCATTAATTGGAAATTCCAACGGTAAGAATAAAATTGAGATAACGCTGATTGTGGACCGCCTTGAGCATATAGCAAGGTTGGGTATTTTTTATTTTTGTTAAAACCAGGCGGATAGATCACCCAGGTCAACATATCGTGTCCGTCTTTGGTTTTTACCATACGTTTTTTCACCGTCGGCAAATTCAAATCCGCATACAAATCATCATTAACTTTAGTAAGAGCATTTAGCGCTTTACTCTTCTTATCATAAGTATAAATTTCTTTCGCCGAGTTCATACTATTGCGAGTAACAATCAGCTTTCCTTGAGCTTCGCCAACAATACCATTCACATCAAACTGACCATTGGTTAATTGAGCGATATTTGCTGGCTCAGAACTATTGTTAGCAACAGCAACTTCAAATAACTGTTGAGTACCATCAACTGGCGCTATGAAGTAAATGTGTTCACCATCTTTACTCCAAAAAAAGCTATTAACGGTTCCGTCCCAATGCGCCGTTAAATTAATATCCTGATTACCTTGTTTGATAATAATGTCACTTTTATCAGCTTCATAACCAGGTGTTTTCATTTGCAACCAAGCCAACTGACCTTTCGATGAAAAGGCTGGATACTTATCATAGCCCAGATTATTTTTGGTTAAGTTCTTGGTGCTTTTCTTAGCTAAATTATATTGATAAATATCGGTGTTAGTACTAGAAACATAGTCTGTTCCAGCTTTTTTCTTGCTGACATAAACAATAGTCTTGCCTTCTGGTCCCCAGATATAATCTTCTGATCCGCCAAAAGGTGACTGAGGAGTTGAATAGGGCTCGTCAGGCATAATATCAACCATCTTTTCAGTGGCTAAGTCCTGATAAAAGACATGATTAAAACTTCCATCATTCCACTCATCCCAATGGCGATAATCCAAATCATCAAACACATACGCATCAGCGTTTGTTAATGAAGCATATCTTTCTTTCGCCAAAACTTTGTTTAGTTTTACAGGCTTGTGTAATAATTTTTTGGTTCCATCTGGAGATAAGTCTCTATCCGCCATTAATCCTTTATAATTCTCTACCAACTGAGTCGCGCCATCTTTAATAGCGACTTGATAGACCTTACTACTAAAATTATTATCTTTAACACTTGGCACAGTCACTTTATAAAACACATGCGTTTTCGCATGATTAAGCCCCAAAGGGCTCACTCGCTTTAGTTCCCACAACAACTCTGGCGTCATCACCTTCTCTTTAGCGCTTAACTCTGGCGAAACTGCCAGCGTTAATCCTATTAAGAGAAAACTGTGACTTATTAATTTCCCAAGCTTCATAGCATCCACTCCTCATAAACATTAAGCGAACAAGAATACAGAATAAGCTTTAATAAAAAAAGCGGAAACTACCAAAACGACAGTCCTTTTCAGGTGACTCTTCTCCGTTACAGGTGATACTATTAATCATTAATAGCTCTTCGATTGAGCATGATTAAAGGTTGCAAAGATGTATCCACCATCCATTCATATTGAAAATGATTTATTAAAGCTAACACCTCTTATTAGGCAGTTTCCATTTGCCACAGTAATTTCCGTTTATGATGGAGAGGTTGAAGTCACCCAAGCACCGCTGGTTTTAGAAGAAATCGATGGCAAACTCTTTCTTTATGGACATCTGGCAGGAAATAATATTCATGGCGAGCATTTAACCAACACCAAGGTTACAGTTATATTTCATGGCCCAAATTGTTATATATCGCCGAATGATTACGCCACCAAACAACTACCCACTTGGAATAGCCTATCGATACATATCAAAGGTCATTGCCAAACCACCAAAGATCCCGATGAGCTTTATAAAATCCTAGAAATGATGGCAGATCAATTTGAACAGAATAATCCATCAGACAAGCCTGATTACAAGATTCAAAGAACCGAAGAAAAAACCGCGAGCCTGATTCACCATATCACAGGCTTTAAAATTGAAGTGACTGAAATTATTGGGCGCTACAAATTATCCAAAGATAAGTCAGAGGAAGATATAAGATTGTCAGGTGAGAAATTAAAAGCTAGTGCTAAGATTGGAGCTGATGAATTAATTTCTCAATTACTGAAGTAGGTTGGCGGTGAGCTTGCGAAACCCTACGAAGTAGTTGCAAGGCATTAAAATGTTTGATTACGAAAATATGAAACGGAGTTATTGATGAGAACTAGACTAGTCCTCTTTTTGTTATTTTTTCTAACTAGCTGTGCAAAAAACACCATTAAAAATGATGAACTGCTTTTTGTTGGCTCTATGCAATGGACAAAATTAGTGCCAAGAGACTCAATTTTAATACAAAGTGATAATAAAATTATTATAACCAACAGTTGTGGCGATGAATTTACTAAGTTCAAAAATACCAAACTCATATTTGGACCATCGCGAGACAAATACTTGGTTTCAAACATCATTGGCGAGTGGTGCCAATCAAATTATGCTGTTACACATGATTCTATTTTAATACATGCTGTTTTAAGTGAAGGTCAGTGGCATACAGTATTTTCAGAAGAAATTTATAAACTCGAAAGTGGTCGCGAAATTATAGCCCCTATGCATAATATCAATATAGGGGATCTCAACTTTGATGATTTACGCAATAGCATTAATGAAAAGTTTTATTTAGGAGATACAGAAGACTATTCTGAAGATCGGTTAGACCATTTGATACGAAAAGGATACATATACCTAGAAGGTAAAGAAGTTCTTTTGGAAAGCGGTATATACATTGAAGATTTAGAAAAGGCATTCCGCGCTGGGTTGTAATAATTTAAAGACTGAAATTAACCCATTGCTTGGCCTTTTAAGTAGATATTGCAACTTTTAGGGCGCAATTTTCATTCTTTAAAATTCTTAGACTAAGCTTTAACAAAGTATAAACAACGGATAAGGATTTTAACGGCGTTTAGGTGTCCATGCCCATATCATCGTAGCTTCTATAGGCTCCTTCCCCTCTTCATCCGTAACCGTCACCGCTACATCGACTTCGCCTTTTTCGGTAGTTAATATATTTTCAATTTGCTCATCGGTTAAGTGGGCTTTTGCCGTTAAAGCGCCTTTTGCACGCTTTACGAAGTTCACTTGCATGGTTTTAATCACTGGAATTTTGTCATCGGGAACATTCATACCCACAACCATTCCAGTTGCAGTTTCAGCCACTAGCGCCATTCCTGCTGCATGAATAGTACCAATATGGTTTTGGACTTTTTTACGGTTTTCTAACTTAAAGATTGATTCAGTGTTAGTTAGCTTCAATACTTCAACCTTAGCCGTTCCAACTAATTTAACAGTGCTTCGAAGGGCGAAATTTAACGCTGGCATTTGTAGAAATGCAGGCAATTTTTTGGTTTTAGCCACAGCTTTGGCAAGACGATTAGGCTTAGTCATATGTATTTTCAGATTTATCTAACTTGAAGTAAGATTACTCTGTAATATTTAGCCTGTAAAGTGGTCATACCATTATAACTTTAACTATAAGGACGCTTATGTTCAGCCAAAGTCTGCTCAAATCATTATTTATTAGCTTCATCACGGTACTATCGTTTGGCGTTTCTGTTTATGCGATCGGCGAACTTTTCAATGGCTTTGACTTGGCCTGGGTTGGGGCTTTATTAGCAGCCGCTCCTTTCGCTTTGCTCTTGAGCTGGTTCTTTTTAATCGGCACAGCTAGAACCAGTGCTAATTTGATGATTATGTTAGAAGCTTCGATTATAGGTTCAATTGTTGCCGCTATTGGTTTCTTTTACAATCCGAGCTTTAATTATTTACCCATTGGTTTGGCTTTAGTTGCCACCATCAGCACTGCAATTTATATCTTTTGGTATTCACGCTTTAATAACCGAGATAATTCAAAATTAGCCCCTGGGAAATCATTACCCGAAGTTGAACTGGTCGATATAAACGGCGAATTAATCAATACCAATAGTTTTATCGGCAAGAAAACCTTGATGATTTTCTATCGTGGTAACTGGTGTCCGCTTTGTATGGTGCAAATAAAAGAGTTGGCACAGGAATACCAAGAGCTTGCAAGTGATGGCGTTCGAATAGCCCTTGTTAGCCCGCAAAGCGCAAAACATACCCGCTCACTGGCAAAGAAATTTGATGTGCCTTTTGAGTACTATGTGGACAAAGACAATCAAGCAGCTAAAAAACTTGGGATCTTTGCTGAAAAAGGCTTACCTTTTGGTTTGCAACTACTAGGCTATGATACTGATACGGTCATGCCAACGGTATTGATCACCGATAGTGACAATAAGATCCATTTTGCTGATTTAACCGATAACTATCGAGTGCGCCCCGAACCTGCCACTTTCAAAGAAATTTTAAGTAAGATTTAATCCTCATTTTAGTGTAAAAAACTGTTTCAAAGGGCTGTTTGGCCCTTTTTTTGTGCTAATCTAATGCTTAATTTCCACCAATTAAATAATGATTATGAATATAAAATTATCTTTAACTGCATTAGCCATTAGTGTGGCTTTATATGGATGTAATGACTCGGTACAACAAGAGCGTACAATTCCAGACCAAGCAAAGCAAGAAGAAGTAAAGCCAGCTGAAGTTGCAGAAGTAAAAATGACCGCTGAAGAAGCTTCAGCAGAATTAAATAAATTATTCCAAGACAATTTCCAAGCAGGGTTGGCACTAAATCCAATTCAGGCGACAGCAATTGGCATTCCTGGTTACAACGATAAGTTACCTAATTTTCTATCGCCTGAATATCAAGAGAAGAGCCGTCAATTTGGAGATGAATGGGTAGCCAAAATTAAAAATATTGATCGTAACTTATTATCAGGGCAAGACCGTTTAAGTTATGACGTTTATATGTATAACGCAGAGCTTGGTAAACAAGGGGAGCAATTTCCTGGTGAATTAATCCCAATCAACCAATCTTCTAATATCGGCAGTTTCTTTGCTCAATTAGGTTCTGGTCAATCATTCCAGCCATTTAAGACGGTTGAAGATTATGACAATTGGTTAAAGCGTATTGATGGTGGCCAAGTTATCATGGAGCAAGCTATCAAAAATATGCAATTGGGCATTGAAAAAGGAGTAACCCAACCTAAAGCTTTGATGGAAAAAGTATTACCTCAATTTGAAGCGCATATTGTTGACGATGTTACCAAAAGTGTTTTCTATCAACCGATTACTAATATGCCTGAAGATTTTTCTGATGAAGATAAAAAGCGTTTAACCGAAGCTTATAGCCTAGCAATTAGTGAGAAGATTGTTCCAACTTATAAAGAGTTATACCGCTTTATTGAGCAAGATTACTTACCAAAAGCTAGAACAACTTTTGGTTTAAGCGAACATCCTAATGGTGAAGCTTGGTATAACTACCAATTAAAAACCTTTACCACTACCGATTTAACTGCCGAAGAGATTCATCAGTTTGGATTGAATGAAGTTGCTCGTATTCGTGGTGAGATGGAACAAGTCATGAAAGAAGTTGGCTTTGAAGGCACTCTAGCTGATTGGTTCAAATATGTACAAACCAATCCTGAGTTCTATTACGATAATGAAGAAGAACTATTGCAGGGCTATCGTGACCTACAAGACAAGGTTAACAAACTATTACCATCCATGTTTGATATTCAACCTAAATCGGATTATGAAGTAAAAGCGGTAGAAGCTTATCGCGCTGAATCAGCAGCGGGTGCTTCTTATATGCCAGGTACACCAGATGGTTCGCGACCTGGTGTTTTCTATGTGAATACCTTTAATTTAAAAGGTCAGCCTAAATTCGGTATGGAAACATTGTCTATCCATGAAGCAGCACCAGGACATCACTTCCAAATTTCTCTACAGCAAGAAGTAGAAGGTTTACCTATGTTCCGCCGCTTTGGGGGGTTAAGTGTCTTCTCTGAAGGTTGGGCTTTATACGCAGAATCTATTGGCAAAGAGATGGGTATGTTTTCAGATCCAATGCAGTACTACGGCCGTTTAAGCGACGAAATGTTACGTGCTATGCGTTTAGTAGTTGATACAGGCTTACACGCAAAACAGTGGCCTCGCCAAAAAGCGATTGATTATATGATGGAAAATTCGTCTATGGCCGATACCGACGTGGTTTCAGAAGTAGAGCGTTATATCGCTTGGCCAGGACAAGCCGTTTCTTATAAAGTTGGTCAACGTGAAATCTCAAATATGCGAGCTGATGCAGAGAAGCGTTTAGGTGACAAGTTTGATATTCGTGAATTCCATCGTGAAGTTTTAATTGATGGCTCTTTACCAATGCCGGTACTAAAAACTAAGATTAACGAGTGGGTCGAATCTAAGCTTTAATATTATTCATAAAAACAAAAAGGAGCCTAAGGCTCCTTTTTTATATCCAGTCCAAATCCTTAGAGTCAAGCCGCCTTTCATCTTCAACCTCACCGGTATTCACAACCGACTTTGGCTCGATCATTAAAAAGTGCGTTTCTTCTTCAGCAAAGGGACAATGCTGCACACCTTTTGGAACGATAAACATTTCCCCTGCGTTTAAAACAATGTTCTTAGCTTCAAGCTTAATGGTTAATTGGCCCTTAAAGACAATAAATAATTCGTCAGCATCATCATGTTGATGCCAGATTAACTCACCCTGTCCTTTTGCAATTTTAACTAATTGTCCATTAGACTCCGCCAATACTTTTGGTGTCCAATGTTCATCAAATAATGCAAATTTTTCTTCTAGATTGATTTTATTCATCAATTACAATCTCGACTTTATCTCCAGATTTTAGATCTTTTGTTTTAAAGGCCAATTCACCTGTAAATTTCAAATACTCGTAAACCGAACCTAATCTTAAATTAGAAATTGAATACTCTCCCCCCAGTACCGCTGGCATGATCATACAATAGCATTGCCCAACCTCCAATTTACCAAAATGTTCTTCAGCAGGGTCAATAAGATCTAATAACTGCCAATCTTGCTTATATTTTTCATCTGAAAATATAACTTCAAGCTCAGATTGATTTTCGGCTTCTAGTCTAGCAAAAAGCTCTTCGGGGCAAATCCTCCAAAAGTTATGGTTCACATCTTCAACGAAACAATTACCCATAGAATTAACTAACAATACATTAGTGACCTCAGGAATAATCCAAGACCATGACTCATTTATAGCTTTTATTATTTTATATTCATCAAATTTCATATTAAGTTATTCGGGTATTTTTAAGGTACTCTTTAACACACCATAAGCCAGCTCATCTTGCCAATCGTCACCGTACTTAAAGTGCTCTTTAAACAAACCTTCCTGAGTCATGCCATAACGTTGCATCAACTTATAGGAAGCGGTATTTCTTGGATCACAATACGCCACTAATTTATGAAAATCCCAGTAATCATTAATATGTTTAACTAAAGCATCCATAGACTCTGAGCCATAGCCTTTTCCATGAGCTTCGGTATGAAATTTGTAACCAATTTCTATTTGTAGGTTTTCTTTTGATTTATATCGAAAACCCACGTCTCCAATAAGCTTTCCCGAATCTTTTAATGCTACTGCTAATGCTTGCCAAGCCCCTTCTTCTCCAACCCAATCTTTTTGAAAACCCACAAACATTTCTTTAACGGCATCTTTAGACTCAACTGGCCTAATATATTTCATTACTTGCGGATCTAAGCCGTATTCACAATATTCTTCGAAATCACTTTCGAGCATAGGACGTAAAATTAAGCGTTCTGTGTTTATGGTAGGTATCATTTTATTTCCATAAATTTTTGGTGCATTGGATAATACAAAGCTTTTCGAATTGCTCGATTATCCAACTGCGATACAGCTTGTTCGTATTTATTTAACTGAGGCGCATAACGTTCGACTTCTGTAGCAAAAAACTCATCCAGATTAGAGCCTTGATGCTCACCAGTTTTATAATCAATTATCCAGCGGATATTATTTTCGTCAACAAAACTTCTATCAATAATTAAATTACTAATTTCCGCTTGTCCATCTAATTTGACTATTCTTTGCGTAATGGGCCATTCACACTCTGCTTCAATATGGTTAGATAAAATCCAGTTTAATTTTTTATCTTGTTGCATAAACTTGATAGCTCTTTCGATCTTAAGCAAACCCAACTGGCGCTCTTGTTCATCGCTTAGCTGTTCAGCCAAAGCGCTCTTTATTGAGCGATATTCGGAATTTACCACTTCATCAAAAGTCACCAAACCGTTACCAACAGATTCTAATACTTGATGAACAATAGTCCCTACCACTCGCGCTAAATCACTAGCCCAATCAAAATCAATGCTGACATCTTCATCTTTAATTGTATTTCTGCTCGGTAAACTATTTATTATTGTCGGGCACTTTAAGTCTGGACTTAATCGGTACCAGCTCACTATTCCCTCATCATCAAGGGTATCAACCTCATCAATCTCCAATGAATCGAAAGCTTTCTCAATAGAAAATTGATATGCTGATTTCAAATAATACAGCAATGATTGCTTGGATATAGCGTTAACGACCAGTTCATCCTTTTTCTCATCAACTTTAGTTTTTAATTCACAACTCAAGAATAATCTGTTTTTAGCTCGCGTCGCAGCTACATACAACAAGCGAGCATCTTCAAATTGTGCTTTTTTATTCTGGATATCTCGTGCTAATTGATAAATCGGCTCTTTAGTCTCTTGGGCTTGAATGGGCGCCAATAAATAGTGTTGCTCATAGCCTGAAGAAAATTCTTCCCATAATAATAATTGATGCTCATCTGAGCGTTTGCGCTTTTCTAACGACGGCAAAAACACACTATCAAATTCCAATCCCTTGGACTTATGCATGGTCATAATTTCAACATCATGCGGACTCTTCTTCTGCTCGGCATAGAGTTGCGATAAGGCTGTTTCAATAACGTTTGCAGATATTATGCTTTGTGACTCTTCCAGCTCAATGAGGACTCTAAAAAACGATCCCGCTTCTGATAGGCCACCCTCATTTAATAGACCGCTTGGCCCACCAACTGTTAACCATAAGGTTTCTAATATTTGGCTAAGCGGTTTACGACCTTTATTATTCAATGCTTGGATAAATTTGTCAGCAACCCGTTTTAATCGCTTAGCACCATCCTCACTTAAAAAATCCACCGACTGATATTCTGAAAAATACTTTATATAGTGAGGGCCATGCTTTTGCTGTAATCGACTAATATCAGTAAGTGAAAGCCCCACGTAAGGAGATTTTAAAATTCCAACCAATGCTATCCCGTCATTCGGCTGCAACAAAAATCTTGCCATAGCGATCAAGTCCCCAATAATCGCTTTAAACTTCAACAGTTGCATATCCTTTGCATAAAAGCTAATACCAGCATTATTTAACGCAGCAGCAATTGGCTCTGCGTGACTCCTGCCACGAACTAAAATAGCAATCGACTGTTTAGGGTCTTGTGCTTTTAATTCCAGAATTTGATGCGCTATAGTATTTGCTTCTGATTGCGCGGAAAGATCAAAGCTTGGAGTGAATGTCACTCCATCTAAATCTGAAAATCCTTTCATTGCCTCCGCCGGTGAATAGTTAACGGCACCTAACAATGAATCGTTATATTGGGGGAATATTTTTGAAAAGTTGCTGTTAACCCATTCTATAATACTTGCTGAAGAGCGGAAGTTAGCAGTTAGTGTTAAGGGCTCAATATCAATGTCACCAATGCCCTCTTGTTGGGTTTTAATAAACAAGCCTACATTAGCTTCGCGGAAACGATAAATCGACTGCATCGGATCGCCCACTAAAAATAATGTACGACCATCTCCTTTTTGCCACCCTGCAATCAGTTTATTTAACAAGCGGTACTGAGTAAAAGATGTATCTTGGAATTCATCCACTAAGATATGTGAAATCTGATAATCAAGTTTTAAAGCCAGCTCGGACGGTTCCTCGAAATATCCCAAAGCCCTATCGGCAGCTAACGCAATTTCAATAAAGTCTGCTTCAGAACGAGATTGAAAGTCCACATTTAATTCAATAGTAGCCAAACGTAATAACTTTAATAATGCACTCAGTAACTCTTGTTGTTCATCGCTATATACTGCCAATGGAAACTGGTTAATATCTGCTAATGCTTCTGCAAATCCATTCACTTCCGACCAACTTAAAAACAGCTCCTTTAAATCCACTTTAATTTGCTTGCCAATAGCTTTATCTTCACCCTCTAAGTCTTTATCTGCCAATAAGCCTTGGTTTTTATTCAAGCTTTTTCTAAAAGTTCCTGATCCGGTCAAGCAAAAGTCAGCTACAGCTTTCCACTCCAATAAATGGTCCGCATTAAATTCTGGTAACTCGTTAATCTGTCTTAGGGACGATAAAGAATGCTTATCATCAATAAAACCTGATGCAAAATGAATGGCCTGAAGCAAAGCAGGCTCTTGTAATAAATGCGTATATTGCGCTAACTGTTGCAGTCTTAAATTTGCAATCTCCGTAATACCTTGCTGTAACACGCTAATGTCTAATTCACCAGCGCCTAACAAGCGCAACCATTGATCACGCTTGGCTAACATCTTTGCTAATAAGCCAATCAAGCGTTCAACCTGATTGTCTAAATGCCCTAGCAATAAAGTTAATTCTCGTGAATATTCTTGGTCATTAAGGTAACTTAAAACCGATCGGGCGGCTTCTTGATACGAATCTTGCGGGAACTCAGCAATTCCCAATGAACCACCTAAATTACTAATCAGGGGCATTTGATTGGCTATTAAACTGGATAAGGAATCAATGGTTAAAATTCGCAATCGATGTGAATTTTTTAGCAGGTTCCATTGCTTTTCATGATCTCTTTCTAAAACCTGATTAGCCAGATACCAGCTTTTCTTTTCATGAGCAGCTTCTGGCTCAGGTTCAGATGCTGATAGCAAAGACTCAATTAACCGCAGACGCATCTCTGCCGCCGCTTTACGGGTAAAAGTTACCGCCACGATTTCTTCAGGATTTTCCGCAATGGTTAGTAGGTTTAAAATCCGTTGCGTTAATAAACTAGTTTTACCCGCACCCGCTGGCGCTTGCACGATAAAAGATTGCTTATAGTCAATAGCAATATCACGAACTAACTGATCAGGAGCTGGCTTATTCATTTACAGCCCCAGGCTTTAATTTTTGCATTGTTTCTTTCCACTCATAATCACGCTCATGCCAACGACTGATAGGATAATGATCAGGGTAATTGCCACTATAATCTGTCAAGCTGGCATCACCTTTTTTAAAGGACTCTGCGATTTCATTGAGCATTTTTCGCCACTCTTTAATGGCATTATCAAAATCATTAGCGTATGGATTATTTGCAAGATCTTGCAATGCTTTAACACCATCAATCATCTCAGAAGCTTCAGTAAATCCTAGATATTTACTAGCTTTCAAATGAGCTTGATAGAATAATATACCTGCTACTGGCTGCTTTTCTGTATGCTCGCTAATGGCGTATAACAATAATTGGGGCTCACCAATCGGATCGTTGAGTAAATCAATTAACCGTGGCACTCCAGTTTTGTAATCAATAATTATCAAACTACCATCTTCAAGCTGATCAATTCGGTCGATGGTTATATTAATTTTTAAACCACCAACTTCTAACTTACGTCTCGCCTCTGTAGCAATGACTTCAAACTCAACTCGACCTTTATCAACTTCCAAAGACTTTAAAACTAACTTTCGTAAGCGCTCTTTTTCCGTTTGGAAAAACTCCTGATGATTGAGTAAATACAAATGTTTTGACTCAATATTTAGAATCGAAGTAATGGTTCTATCTACCAGTTTTGCTAGCTCACTTTCAGTGTGATTGATTAAAGCTTGTTGAGTCACTAAATGTTGCCACAAAACCTGCATGATTTTATGGAACAAATTACCTCTATCCATAAAAGAGATTCCTAGATCATCGGTTTCAAAAGGATATAAATTCAATCGATAACGGAGATAAGCATCAAATGGTGACGCTGCCTGTGCTTTTAAAATCCCAGTACCGCCAGCGGCATATCCGTCAGTTTCTATTGGCAATCCTTGTTCATCTTCATAGGTCTCAAGTTGTGCAACTGGCCAGTCCGTCAGATACTTTGACAATGCAGACTCCAACTCTAGCGCTTTTACCCCAACCCTATCGGCAGTTTCTTTAAGTAAAGGACTGAGCATTTGCTCTTGCTCGCCATCATGGGTGGCATAGCTAAATATCAATTCATCTTTGGCGTACAAAGATTGCAAAATATTTTCAGCATACTCAAGTTCACGCTGATGCGAAGAACCAGGCAAGTTATATTTTAACTGCAAGGCTTTAGATAAAAATGGATTGATTGAAGTTTTAGTTGGTAGAATTTTATCTGTAGCGGAGACAAACCAAATCGAATCAAACTCCAAAGTAACCGCTTCAAGCATCCCCATAATTTTTATGGGGGTATTAGGCGTTTCTTGATGGAAAGATTGTTCTTGTATATAGATTTGTAATAAGTTGAGTGCTTGTGACCAGCTCAAGGTTTTAGTGGCAACCACACCCAGTTTATTGGCAGCTTTAATGACTTCTAATAAATGCTGTTGTAACTGGAACTCACCACTAGTTAAAGCTTGCCTCCCAGTCCAATGCAAAACTTCCAACTCTTTTAATACTTGCTTAATAAAGGATTTAAAACTGGTTGCAGAATAACTCTGCTGATTTGCACTTTGATTAATGGTGGTTAGCCACGCTAGTTCAATGTCTTTTTTATTGGCAAGTTCATTAATTGAGTCTAACGAATAGTATTCCTTGTTGGACTTTCGAATATCCAACTCTAAACGACTAGCCAGCCATGCTTGTTCTTCGTTAGGATAGAGATAAGGCGTTAACAATAAAGTCTGCAATTGTTCTTTGCTTAAACTATTATCGAATAACTTCAACCATAACAATGTAACCTCAACCATTGGTTTTTTATCCAACGATTCGGCTACTGAAATATCATGCCAGCTGTTTTCATATTCGCCTGACAATAAAGATTCTGGATAAATCTCACTCTGAACTATCCGTTCCAACAGCGCCCTTTGTTGTTCTAAACCTGGAACTAAGATCCCAATGCTTTGCTCAGGATTTTCTTGAACTTTCTCCGATGCCCAGCGCACCGCTGCTACTAATTCTTGTTCAAAACTTTCAGCATTGTACAAAGCTTTACTAACTTGAGAGTAGACTTTATTTGAAAGCTCTATAATTTCGTTCTTTTCCTTTATCGCTTTAATAATTAGATCTTGCTGTGGATTAGTTTGTTGAAAGCCATAAAAAGCCATCTGCTGAGGTAACATCTGAATTACCAGCTCAAGATGCTCTTTGACAATATTTGCCAGCTGAACACTGTCTGCCCAGCCGTACTTGCTTAATTGTTTTTTATATTCTAAATACCATTCAGTAAAAGCTTCTTGATCGGTATCACCATGGTTAAAACTATAATCTTGGATTTGCCATTGATTCAACATTCGCCAAGCATCATAAGAAAGCTTGACCGCTTGCTGGCTATTTAACAGTAGATCGGTATGCTTGGATTTTAAAACCGTTTGTTGCCATAGATATTGGCTTTGCTCTTTGCCCAAACGAATCGGCAGTTCAACACCTTTAGTTTGCAAGTATATCCAGCATTTATCGATAAAAGCCGACCATGGTAAAACATTAAGTGAATGCCAAACATGACTTCCCTGTTCAATCTGATATTCCTGATAAGCCTTCTGGATAAAGCGTGCTTGACGGCGACTGGCAGTCACTATCAAACATTTTTTCGGCTTAATGTTGCTAAAATCCATGATATAAAAATCCTGCTATTGGCAATTTACTATCAGGCGTCCATGATGTTTCTTATCGATTAGCTCATCAAAATATGGCGAGACATCCGCCAATGGAATCTCCTTGGATAAGATCTTATCAAAATCTGCTAAAGGTAAGTCCTGTCCAAATTGGTGCCAAATCTTAGTACGTAAATCCATTGGGCAGTTGGTAGAACTAATACCTAATAAACTCACGCCACGCAAGATAAATGGAAAGACCATTGCCTGTAATTTTGGACTATCCGCTAAACCAATCGATGCAACGTTGCCCCATAAGTTGGTATGAGCAATGATTTTGGACAAGGTTTCACCACCAATATTATCAATGGCCCCACCATATAGAGCCTTGGCTAAAGGTTTATCCGATAAAGCTAATTTGCTTAATTCAGTTACTTGAGTTGCTCCTAGATCCAACAAGTACTGGCGCATAGATTCACGGCTAGTTAAAGCAATAGTTTCGTAGCCCATTTTACTCAATAAATTCACGGCAAAACTACCAACGCCTCCGCTTGCACCCGTCACGATAATAGGACCATGCTCGGGTAAAGGGCCAGGGCTTTGCCCATTTTGTTGCATTCGATAAATGGCTAACGCCGCAGTAAAACCAGCGGTCCCTATGATCATAGCTTCTTTTGCATCGTAAGCATCAGGAATCGGGATTAACCATTCACTTTTAACACGCGCATATTGCGCCAAACCGCCATCAACATTTTCACCAATGCCACAACCATTGACTAAGACCTTTTGTCCAACTTCAAAGTTCGAGTTACTAGTAGATTCAATGGTTCCTGCTAAATCGATGCCTGCATTTAATGGAAAAGATTTTAGAATTTGGCCTCGACCAGAAGCTGCTAGTGCATCTTTATAATTGATACTTGAATAATCTACTCTTATTAAGGTATCTCCCGATGATAATTCATCTAGTTCCATAGAAACTAATTTATGATGGACTTCAGGCTGATTAAAAACGCGACAAGCTAGAAATGACATGAAACTTCCTAAATTTTTATACTGATTTAATAATTTTTCTGAAGGTTATATTAATTCGCGACTCAGTAACCATTGGCTCTTTAGGAACTTGATGTTGCCAATGACTTTGCGTTGAACCTTTCATTAGCAATAGACTACCAGAAGTCAGCGACATTTTGTGTCTTAATTTGGGGTGATTTTTATGTTTTAACTGGAAACTGCGGGGGGCGCCAAAGCTGACTGAAGCAATAACAGGGTTAACGCCCAGCTCAACTTCATCATCGCTATGCCAAGCCACGCTGTCTTGTCCATTTCGGTACAAATTACACAAAGCACTATTGAACTGAACACCAGTTACCGACTCAATTTTGGTTCTAAGGTTTTTTAATACTTGAATCCATTCCATCGGATTATGATCAACGCCAGAGTAACGATAATGCGCCTCTTTATCACCATACCAAGCCGTCAACCTTGGAACCAATCGTTCAACTCCAGCAATCCTAATCGTCTCCGACTGCCAAGCGACTTGCTTCATCAAAGCCTCAAATAATTCAACTGTATTCTCAGCAAACAAACTGGGCCAGTAGACTAACTCAGCGCCTTTTAATTGAATCTGCTCACCTGAGTTATTATTTAAGAGTTCGAATTGTTGCATATAAATCTATTCATCAAAAAAAATGGTCAACCAAATGAATGGTTGACCATTTTAAACTTTTAGAAAAAGCTTAGAAAAGTATTAAGCTTCTTCTTTTTGGTTGTGCTCTACCACTTCTTGTTCCCAATTCTTAGAGAACAAGCCAATTAGTAGTACAACAGCACCAATACCGATACTGAAGGTAGCGATAAATTGGAACATGCTAGGCATTTCTGCAACGTTGTTCGGATCAAATCTACCTGCAAACAAACCAGCGATGATATTACCAATTGAATAAGTAAATACAAACAAGCCCATCATTTGGCCCATATAGCGTCTTGGCGACAACTTACTTACCGCACTTAAGGCGATTGGGCTTAAACATAATTCACCTACTGTGTGTAAGAAGTAAGTTAAGATTAAGAAGAATGCTGCAGATTTACCGCCACCCGCAGCTACTTGTGCTGCAAAGATCATAACGATAAAGCCAGAACCCATGATAATTAAACCAAAGGCCATTTTAAGGCCATAACCTGGAGTTACCATTCTTTGACCTAACTTAATCCAGAAAGCCGCAAAGAAAGGTGTTAATAAGATAATGAAAGCTGAATTAATACTTTGGAACCAAGTGGTTGGAATTTCAAAACTACCAATGAATCTATCGGTATAGTCACGAGTGAATAAGTTCAAAGATGAACCTGCTTGCTCAAAACCAGACCAGAAACATGCCGAAGCAACACAAATTAGCAATAATGCCCACATGCCTTTCTTTTCAATGTTATTTAGGTTTCCACGGAAATAAATGATGCCGAAGAAAATAAAGAAAGTCGCTGCTAGAACGATTGCTGTTTGTTTTGCTAAGCTGATTGCATCGATTGAAATTGTACCTGCAAGAGTTAACGCTGTAACAATCGCAACACCGATTAAGAAGATGACAATACCACCCCAGCTTTTCTTTTGTGCACTTTCAGACATTACAACCGAAGGCTTATTACTAACTTCAGGTAAGTTCTTGCTGGTTAAGTAGAATTGGATCAAGCCCAATGCCATACCTACCGCAGCTGCACCAAACGCCCAGTGCCAACCAACGTTCTCCATTAAGTAACCACAAACGAAGTAACCAATTAATGAACCAATGTTAATACCCATGTAGTAGATAGAGTAACCTGCGTCACGACGCTCATCTTTACTTCCGTATAACTGTCCAACAATCGCGCCAATATTTGGCTTTAATAATCCCGTACCTAATGCAACTAGAACCAGACCAACAAAGAAGCTACCTTCATTCGGAATCGCTAACACTATGTGACCACACATAATGATAATACCGCCATACCAAATCGCTTTTTGGCCACCGATCAATCTGTCAGCAATCCAGCCACCCGGTAAGCCCATGAAATATACTGAGCTGGTATATAAACCATAGATTGCAGCCGCAGTCGCAGCAGTTAAACCCAAACCGCCTTCTTGCAGTGCCGCCGTCATAAATAATACCAAGATACCACGCATACCGTAGTAACTCATACGCTCCCACATCTCGGTCATAAACAAGGTCTGAAGACCTTTTGGATGCCCAAAGAAGGACTTATCTCTAGATGGTTCTGTCATTGAAATACCCTTAAATTACTCAAAATCCATGCAGTTTCTAAAAACAAGACATAGATTCAATTCGTTTAGTTAGTTTGAAATCTGATTGTTGTAATGGTTTATTATCAGCTTATAGTCGCTAAACCATTGATTTTTATATTTTTATCTGTCCGCAAGGAGCTTGCAAAGATAAAACAACCCATTGTTATATAATGAGTTGCTTTCGTCCAGTGGTTTTTATCACAGCTCTGACAAGCCGTTAAGAGGCTTCTATTGTCTTGCTAGGCGAATATTAATCGCTTCTTTTTCCGCGACATTGGTTCTAAAGGGATTAATATCCAAACCACCGCGGCGGGTGTATCTGGCGTAAACTGTTAGTGCTTTTGGTTGGCAGTGTTGCATAATGTCGGTGAAAATTCTTTCAACACATTGCTCGTGGAATTCGTTATGGGTTCTAAAGGAAACCAAGTATTGAAGTAAAGCTTTCCTATCGATTTTCGCTCCTTGGTATTCAATCACGACACTCGCCCAATCGGGCTGATTGGTAATTAGGCAATTACTTTTTAATAAATGACTGACTAGCGCTTCGGTTACTTCTTCACCATCGTCATCAAGCTTTAACAAACTTTTGTCATAATCATATTGAGTCACTTCAATATCTAAGTCATCAATACAGGTTCCAACAAAATCCTCTACTGGATACTGCTTTTGATAATCCGACAAGGTCATTAAATCGACATTTACGGTTCCATTGGCAGTTTTCTCAAGATCGATTTTAAGCAAATGGCTAACTTCAGACCAGTCTGCAAACCTCGATTGGTTAAAAGAATTTAAGTAAAGTTTAAAGGACTTGGACTCAACAATATTTTCACTATCGCTGGCGAATCTAAATACGCCAATAGCCACTTGTGGTTTGCCTTTGCTATTTAGCCATGACAACTCATAAGCATTCCAAATATCGCTACCTGTAAAGGGTAAATCTTTGCCTAATGTCAATTCATCACGCTTGATTTGACGCGCGACTGGAAATAACAAGCTCGCGTCATAACTTTGCGGGTATTCGGTTTCTTTACCTAATGGAATCTCTGTATTCATTGCTATTAGTTCTTTCGGTTAGTTCTCTTTCTAGTTCTGCTTGGGCATTTGCCGCCTGAAGTAGACAGTGATTTCTTCGCGATCATGATACAGGTGTTTGGCTTGCCAGTAATAGTTAATTTCCTGCTCTTCCAGCAAGTCACAAATCTCGCCGATACAATCGGAAACTTCCTGAAAACGCTTTTTCATAGGCAACTTTAGATTGAAAATCGCCTGCTCGGTTTTAGCTTCTAGTAACCATTTTGCCATTAGCTTTGCCACTAACGACGGCTTTTCCACCATATCGCAAACCAACATTTGTACTGGTTTTTGTGGCATCCAAGTCAGCGCATTCTCCTTTAAATGGATCACGTGCTCAGTAGCCATCAGCTGTTTATCCATTGGCCCATTATCAATCGCTGTCACCTGCATTCCGCGCTGAACCAATTGAAAAGTCCAGCCACCGGGCGCTGCACCTAAATCCACAGCGGTATGACCTAACCTAAAAATCGCTTTACGCTGCTTATTGGACATTAATACTTGAATTGCTTCATCCAACTTTAAACTGGAACGACTCGGCGCATTTTTCGGAGACTTTAATCTTAAAATACCGCCTTTTAACTCTGACGCTTTGCCAATGGGCGAATAACCAATATAGCAATGATCATTGGCCATAAACAAAACATGATGTTGGTATTCACTATCACTCTCACCCTTCTTATTTATCACACCGTTTTTTTCTAATGCAATAGTTAATGGCGTTGTAATCTTCTTACAAAATTTTGAAAGCTCACGTCCGGTATCATTATCTAAATGCTCAACTATGAGCTTGCCCGCTGTTCCTAATTCTTTACAGACCTTAACAATGGGGCTAACTCGATCGGCTAGTGGAAGTTCTTGCAACTCAGTTTTGGTCCAAAACCATTGGCGAGCGAATATCAACTCTTGAATATCCAGCTCTTGGAAAAAGGTGTCAGCATCACTCTCATCAAACACATAAAACCGCACAAAGCCGTCATTGGATTTCGCATTAGCATAGCCTGCAATATCACACTCACCAGCGAATGATTGCACTTCCGCAACGCAGTCGTTTTCAAATCCGGGGCGACAATAAAAAATAAAAGGATTTTGCATAATGCTAATGATTAATCGAATTAGCGCGCATTTTATCACAAGCTCTCCATGAAACGATAAGCTTATCCATCAGATAAATTAGGGTTTCTGCCAAGCCAATGTTAAAATCACGCCAGTTTAATCCGACCGAATCAAACCAGCATGGCACATTACACAAAAGAGCAAATCCAAGATCTGAAAAAAGACTTACTAGTAAAAGATCAACTTTGCGGCTTTGATATGCAATTCAAAACCAGCTGGGGGTTGTTCTCACCTCGTGCCATCGACGAAGGTTCAGTAATGTTGCTGAAGTATCTTGAGATTCAAGCCAATGACAAGTGTTTAGATTTGGGCTGTGGCTATGGTGTTTTAGGGCTGACTATGGCAAAACAAGCCTCTCAAGGTGAAGTTATCATGGTCGACAAAGATTATTTAGCTGTGGATTATGCCAATGCCAATGCAAAGCTAAACAATTTATCTCACGCGTCAGCTCGTTTAAGTAATGGATTCAGTGAAGTGTCTGAAAAGGAGTTTGATGTTATTGTTTCCAATATCCCAGCTAAGGTTGGTAACGAACTGCTTTATATTTTCTTAAATGATGCTTATGAGCGATTAAAGCCCGGTGGCACTTTTTATGTGGTTACCATTACTGGCCTTAGAAACTTTATGAAAACCGGCTTTAAAGAAATTTTTGGAAATTATAAGAAACATAAACAAGGTCCAGCATATACCGTCGCTAGTGCTACCAAAGAAGCCTAAACCAACCATTTTCATTAAAATTACGTGTTAATTACACTTCCTTAAAGCATTCCAGCGTCTTAGATAAATTGCCCCTTTAATTTCTTCACAATTTCTGTGGATAACTTTGGGGAAAAAATATCTAAAACTGCTCTAAAGCAATAAAATTAAGGCACTCGGGCCAAACTGTTCATTTTTTAACCGCAAAAATAAAACCCCTTATTTATCAGGTGGTTAGCATTAAAAAAGAAGTGTTTTTATACACTGACTAGTTTGTAATCAGGCTGAAAGCCTTAATTTATGCGGTTTTTACTATCCTTGTGGACTTTTCATATTCGACTTAAAAATAAAATGCTTTTTTTTTAGATAATTTCTTGACAAATTCAAACCCCAAAATGATTAGCCTTAAAGGGTAAGTGTCTACTTTCTTTACACCGAGGTTGGTTAGGTAAAAAACCAATAACATAATCCAATAGCAGCAATAATTCCTGCTAAGTCGGCTAATAAACCACAAGCCAATGCATGACGTATTCTCTTAATACCAACAGCCCCGAAATAGACGGTCAGAACATAAAAAGTTGTTTCAGTACTGCCTTGGATAATAGAAACTAAGGTCCCAGCAAAAGAATCCACACCATGGGTTTCCATAGTTTCAAGCATCATCGCTCGAGCCCCACTTCCACTAAACGGTCTCATCAGAGCTGTCGGAATAGCCTCTACAAAGGCCGTATCACCTCCAAAGAGCGTCACTATTTTTGATACAAAACTCGAAAATGCATCCAGCGCCCCTGACGCGCGCAAAGCCCCAATAGCGGTTAGCATGGCAACTAGATAAGGAATAATGGTAATGGCAACTTTGAAACCCTCTTTCGCTCCTTCTACAAAGTCTTCATACACCGCAACGCCTTTGCGCCAACCATGAAGTAGAATTCCGACAATCGCAAACATTAGCAAAAAGTTGCCTATTGCTGAGCTTAATCCAGTCATCTCCTCCGCAGGCAATCGCATTAATCCCCAAACTAATAGACCGATAACGCTAGCGAAGAATAAAAAGTAAGCGCCAATCACGCGATTAAATAGGGAAAGCTTTTGCACCAAGGCCACCGCTAATAAGCCGACAAAGGTTGACGCACTGGTGGCTAGTAATAATGGCAGAAAGACTGCCGCAGGATCGGTGGCTCCCATTTGGGTTCTATAAACCAAGATAGTAATTGGAATGACAGTAACCGCGGAGGTGTTTAAAACTAAGAATAAAATCTGTGCATTAGAAGCAGTATCTTTTAATGGGTTTAGCTGCTGCAATTGTTCCATAGCCCTAATGCCCATCGGAGTAGCTGCATTATCAAGCCCAAGCATATTAGCAGCCATATTCATACTAATAGAGCCAAGCGCTGGATGCCCTTCTGGTACTTGAGGCATTAACTTTCGAAATAAAGGCGCTAAAGCTTTAGCTAGTAAATTAACTAACCCCGACTTCTCTGCAACTTTAAGTAAACCCAGCCAAAAAGCCAGAACACCGATTAAACCAATAGAAATTTCAACACTCAACTTAGCCATATCAAATATAGCTTTTACTAACTCAGGAAAAGATTGGTTATCTCCTAAGAATAGCCATTGATATAAAGCTAAGATAAAAGCAATGACAAAAAATAATAGCCACAATATATTTAGCATGGTGTTACTTGTTAAAGAAGCTCGGTTTAGATTTAAATTACCTAATAAAACTATAAGTTACAATTACTTATTCAAAAGAAAAAGCCTTTCGTATAACGAAAGGCTTTGAGGGGTAGTAGATAATTTTATAACTGATTATTATTTTGTCCTGCTTTTCTATTTTAATTATTATCTTATTCTCATTCCGTTGAGAGAATAATAACTAAACCAAAAAAAAACCGTTATTAGAATTAGGACAAAAACTATCGTTTTTAGAACATATTGAATATTTAATTGTTTATTCTTCCAATTTTTTTGTTAGCTACCTTTTGGGTGAGTATCTTGTCTACAATCAAAATGACTTTAACATTATTTGAGTTAAATTCTCTTTGTATTAATTTAGCTTGAGCCTCATTGAAATTTTTTACTGTAGAAAATAAATAACTTCCCGCCGTAGCTTTTTCTTTTATCTTCTTTAGTTTTATCGAGTGCTGTTTCTCAAGCATAACCTTAGCTTTATTGACTTCGCTTACACTGCCACCTTTTTCTAACTTAATTAAGACCTTAGTTTCAGCCTTAACCACTGAGCTCATGACAATAATGCCTAATAATATCGCCAGGTATTTAATCGTTTTCATCTTTTAGCTCCTAGTAAACTGAAGGGTCCGTACTATATTGAACCGGAATTGTTAAGGTGATTACTCCGCCATTAATGATATTAGCAGTTAATCCTGTAACTTGATTCCCTCCTACGGCCCCACCACTTGGTGAGCTGCAAGAAGAGCCTACCGTTGCGGAACATGACCAACTAGCTGAAAAAGTTGCACCCGCAGGCAGAGTATCAGCAATTTGAACACCATTCACTGCACTTGGGCCATTATTAGTGATTGTAATGGTATAAGTATCAGTACCGCCAGGGGTATAGTTTGTGCTTGTAGATACTTTAGTGACTTCGATATCAGCAGATGGACTGATCAGTAAACTATAGTCTTCCACCTCTCCCGAAATACCAACTGAAGTTGGAGTTGTTATAGAACTAGAGTTATTAGATGCTCGAATTCGAACAAAAGTAGTGCCATCCGTCAAACCTGTAAGGCCAGTCCAATTTAATGTTGCTGTACCTCCCGAGCAAGTTGTAGACGCGGCTTCATCGATGGTTCCATCATCAAACCCTCCATCGATAGCCCAGTCGATCCAGCCAGTAATGGTGCCTGTACCGTTACAAGATACGGTAACACTATAACTTGTACTGGATGCATTAACAGCAGCGAAACTTGAAACACCATCTTCATCGTCCCCTTCAGCATCACTATCATCACCTAGCGCATTGCCAGAATTTTGCTGGGAAGGATCTGAGTCAGGGCCAACAGCTCCTAGAAATGTGGGCTCTGTATTAAAGGTCGCCAGCGCAATGCTGTTAACATCGGTTGCAACCGTAGGTTTCCCGCCACCTGATGCTGCCCTAAAGCTGTAATGGGCAACGTCAGAATAACTGTCAGGAGCATCTCCATAATCAAAATGAATCATAACCCCAAATGCTAAAGCTTGAATACCGCCAGCATTCATTTCAACATCAATTGAGCCAGCATTTTCACTAAGAGCAACTAAACTGCCGAAACCGCCATCAGGATCATCACTCCAAAAAATAGTTTGATTTGAATTAGAAAAAGTGACATCCAAACTAGAACCTGCAAATCGGTCAATTAACTCCCAAGCTTGCCCAGAAGTCGTGATATTATATGATTCGTTAACTGCGTCGGTAGACTCCGCATCTGCGATAATAATATCAGGGTCAACAGACTGACCATTAACGGTTACCGTAAAGCTAATATCGTATCTAGGGTCTTGACCATCAACAACATTTCTCAAACCAATGGGATCAACACCGCCATATAAGTCATCTAACCTGTCACCAAAATAGGTACCCGTATCATAAGACTGAAGTGCACTGGTAATATTATTTATTACCGCTGAAATCACAACCCCGTTCGGTGCATTCCAAGATTTATTAATTGTTTCCCCGGGGTTAAAACTGGTTTTCGAACCGCAACTCCAATCTAACCAGAAAATATCTTCTACGTATAACCCTGAACCGCTAGTAGCAAAGCCTGAACCCGTTGCAGTCGATCCTGTTGGACAATTGACTATCGAAGCAATTGGAGTAACGGTTACTGAAGCTTCGTCATCATCAACTACTGCATCTCCAATATCATCGGTTGCAAAACTCGTATCAAAATCTGAATCTGGGTCAACTCTATCTGAATTGGTGATTTCAGCTCGATTAACAATAGCCGAAGTACCCGTTGCCGTTGCTACAATTTGTAACGCTGTTGAAGCACCTGAATTGAGTGAACCAACACTCCAAATACCAGTACCGCTGTTGTAACTGCCCTGAGCAGCAGTTGCCGAAACAAAGGTTAAGCCAGCTGGGAGTAAATCAGTTACCTCAATATTATTCGCAGCATCCGGACCACCATTATTAGTCACTGTTAAAGTAAACGTCACATTAGTGCCAGATACTGGGGCGTTATTATCAACGACTTTCGTTAACTGTAAATCCGCTTGCGGAATACAAATAACTAATTCGATGGCATCAGAGCCACCACCTTCAATCCCAACACCATCCGCATCTAAAGTTAAACTTGAGTACTTACCAGCATAAACGACTGAACCTGCGGCCGTTCCTTCCAATGAGTTTAGATTAGATTCAGCTGTCGCTGTCGCATTTAAACTTTCTAATATTGTTCTATAAAAAGAACCGTTAGCATAAGTCTCGAAATGACTAGCTCCAGCTAATCGCCCCAAAGTAACACCAGATGTATTGATATCAAATCTCATCGCATTAGATTGCAAACTACCTGAGTTTCCTCCAACTCGATCAAAGTGAATAACAGCATTAGAAACTGTACGTCCATTAAATGACAAAACCATACTGCCGGTTCCACCTGGATCGGCAACATTGTTTACCCCATCACTACTTGTAGCTTGATAAATACCGACTTCACCGTCTGGTGCAACAGGGTCCCAATTGAAAGTCATTAATAACGAATTAGCACCTTGAACTGCTGGATCAGACCAAGCGTTAATCGAGTTCATATTATCAGTGCTTGCTGGATCCCAAGTTGCTCCATCGGCAGTGGTCACATTAATATCAACGGGAATAGAGCCTGATGTAGAAGATATCGATGTCGTATTCCAAACGCTGGTTAAGGAACTGGTAGAGCAAGTTTGAGTAGTCGCAACAGCTGCAGTATCAGAGACCACAAAATTCTCATCGTCACTAGCACCGGCTAAAGTTCTGTTAATAATTGCTGCGCCACCGTTAACTCTAACTCGAACATAACTACCAGCTCCGTCCCAACCATCACCAAAGTCATCCTCTAATCTTAGTGTGTAGGTTCCAGTTGGGACATCATTGAAGGTGAAAATTATTGGCGAACCAGAAGTTCCATAGCTATTGTTTGTAGATGAATCAAAGCATGTCGCTGGATTACAGATATAATTGGTACCACCGTACTTGGTTGTTAAGAGGTTCCCTGCAGAGTCTAAAATTTGCACTCTATTTTCTGAAGACCAATTTTCCCAATTAACTTCAACCTGAACTGTTGCTGCTTCAGCTGAGTATGCAAACAATTGCAAGGCGCTAAGTAAAAGCGATGCAAGAACAGTTTTTTTTAGATAGTTTGTAAGTAGCACTTGGTACCCTCATTAATTCAAGTGTCAGTTACATCCGATGTAGAAAAGTCATAATCCTGATAGTGGCGTGTATCAATGAAAAACGTAATAAATAGAAATTTTAAATTAAGATTTTCAATCCAAACCAATATATCAATATAAAAAGATATTGAGAAGTAAATCACACCTTTTTGATACAATTTTACAACAATTCAATTATTTAGTGGCCTTGTTTTTTTATATTAGAAAAAGTCTTTTCGTAGCATTTTAAGGTATAATTCATCGCATTCAGATAAAAGTATGATTATTAATGTTAGCCAAGAAAGAGAAAACCAATTTCAATAAGTTACAAAAGCGACTACGTCGTAATGTTGGTGAAGCCATAGCTGACTTCAATATGGTTGAAGATGGCGATAAGGTCATGGTGTGCCTTTCAGGTGGTAAGGACTCTTATACCTTGCTTGATATCTTAGTGGGCTTGCAAAAGAGTGCACCGATCGATTTTGAAATAGTAGCCGTGAACCTTGACCAAAAGCAGCCCGGTTTCCCAGAACAAGTGCTTCCGAATTACTTGAAATCCATTGAAATTCCTTTCGAGATTATCGAAGAAGATACTTATAGCATTGTCAAAGAGAAAGTACCGGAAGGAAAA
Source organism: uncultured Kangiella sp. (assembly GCA_947503345.1). Lineage (GTDB taxonomy): Bacteria > Pseudomonadota > Gammaproteobacteria > Enterobacterales > Kangiellaceae > Kangiella. Next base: position 195,025 of record CANNCW010000001.1, read on the forward strand.
ACCACTTGTAGCTTATGTTCTAGGTTAAGGCGAGGCATCATTTATGGCTGGGCTGAACGTAATGGTGTGAACAAAATCGCTTTAGGGCACCATCGCGATGACATTATCGAAACCCTATTTTTAAACATGTTCTTCGGTGGCAAGCTTAAATCCATGCCTCCGAAACTCAATAGCGACGACGGGAAGCATATTGTGATTCGACCATTGGCTTACGCTAAAGAAAAGGACATAGCTCAATACGCTAAAGCAAAAGAATTTCCAATCATTCCGTGCAACCTTTGTGGCTCACAAGAAAACTTGCAACGTCAAAATATTAAAATGATGCTACAAGACTGGGATCGAAAATACCCAGGGCGAATTGAAACTATCTTCAAAGCTATTACCAATGTGGCGCCATCGCATTTGGCCGATACGGATTTGTTCGACTTCGCTAACTTGCAACAAACATCAGCAGAAGAAGACTTGTTATTTGATTCCCCTGAATTTGAACAGAGAAAATCGGTTGCCACAGAAGATAACCTCACTATCGTTAATTTATCTTAAAAAAACACTATGACATTTGCGGATTTTAAACAGCAGTTTCCAGTAATCATTGACATTCCAGTAGCTTGGGGTGAGATGGATGCTTTTCAGCACGTAAACAATGCTGTTTATGCACGATATTTTGAGTCAGCTCGTATTGCTTTCATGCAAGCTATTGGCCTAAACATTGATTTATCCAAAGCCCAAAAAGGTGACAACCCAGTTGGGCCCATCTTAGCTGACTCCTATTGCCGATTTCGCCGTCCTGTGACCTACCCTGATACACTTCACGTGGGTTGTCGTATTTCGGAATTACAAGAATACGGTTTTGTCATGGAATACCAAGCCTATAGTGAGAAACAACAAACCATAGCAACAATCGGTCATAGTCGAATTGTTATGCTCAATTACTTCACCGGCGAGAAAGCGAAGCTTTCACCGGAATTAACTAGCGCTATCGAACAGCTAGAAAAGCAACGTAACACTTAGTTACCAATCTAGGTACTCCAAACCTTCCCATTACTGCCTCTTCTGGTAGTATGTTCTGCTGAAAACTATTCTTATATTAAATTTCAATAACTTAGGGTAATTAATAGGTAGCATTATGAAAAAGTTTATTGTGAGCGCAGTCTGTTTGGCGGTTTTGGGCGCCTGTTCAGATGGAGCGAAAAACACTCCGCAAGAGCAAAAAGTTGAGACTAGCGTTGATGTAAAGGCTGAAGCACCTAAAGCTTTGGTATCAGGTATCGACACCTCAAACTTCGATACAGCCGTTCGTCCTCAAGACGACTTATTCCGTCATGTGAATGGCACTTGGCTTGAAAAGTTTGAAATACCAGCAGATAAATCGAATTACAGTTCTTTTACCAAGCTTTCTGAAAAGGCTAAAGACGATGTAAAAATCATTATCGAAGACGCAGCTAAGCAAAACGCGGAAAAAGGTTCCGATGCGCAAAAAGTTGGCGACCTATATAAAAGCTTTATGGATACTGACAAGATCGAAGCGTTAGGTACACAACCTTTAATGCCAGAGTTTGCGAAAATTGATGCTATCGATAATATCGATGATTTATCAGAATACTTAGCTTATGCGCAAATGATCTCTAATTCTCCGTTCGGCTTATTTGTTTATGCCGATCCTCGTGATCCTGAAACTTATATTACTCAAATGAGCCAAGGCGGTTTAGGTCTTCCAAGTCGCGAAACTTATATTGAAGATAATGAAAAAAGTGCTGAAATTCGTGAAGCTTACATTGAGCATATGATAAAAATGTTTGAATTAGTTGGCATGGAAAACCCTGCAGCTAAAGCTGACAGCATTATGAAGTTCGAAACTGAGTTAGCACAAAAACAATGGGCTAAGGAAAAGTTAAGAGATCCTGTTGCTCGTTATAACAAAAAATCTATGCAAGAGTTAAAAGCGTTGATGCCAAATATGAATTGGGATGCTTGGAAAAAAGTTGCCATGTTAGATTCAATGGAGCAAGCCATCATAGGGCAACCTGACTATTTCACAGCTGTTGATGGTATGTTGGAATCCGTTTCTCTTGATGATTGGAAAGCTTATTTTAAATGGCATTTGATAACTAACTCGGCTCAATTTCTTAGCCAAGATTTGGCACAAGAAAACTTCCGCTTTTACCAAGGCGTTCTTAGTGGGGTTGAGCAGCAAGAACCTCGCTGGAAGCGTGGTGTTGGTGTAATTAACGGCGTCCTAGGTGAAGTAGTAGGTAAAATTTACGTTGAAAAACACTTCAAACCAGAAGCTAAAGCACGCATGACAGAGCTAGTCGAAAACTTACGTAAAGCTTATGGTGAAGGAATCAAAAATCTTGAGTGGATGGGTGAAGACACTAAAAAACAAGCGTTGGATAAGCTAGCCAAATTTGATCCAAAGATCGGTTATCCTGATAAGTGGAAAGACTATTCAGAGCTTGAGATTGATGCTAACGACTTAGCAGGTAATATGCTTCGCGCAACTATGGTTACCGTTAAGCAAAATCGCGAAAAGCTAGGTCAACCGATTGATAAAACCCAATGGTTTATGACACCGCAAACGGTAAATGCTTATTACAATCCTGTGATGAACGAAATCGTTTTCCCAGCGGCAATCTTACAGCCTCCATTCTTTAATTTAGAAGCCGATGACGCAGTAAATTATGGTGGTATTGGCGCGGTAATCGGTCACGAAATGGGCCACGGTTTTGATGATTCTGGTTCTCAGTTTGATGGCGATGGTAAATTGCGTAACTGGTGGACCGATGCAGATCGTGCCGAATTTGAAAAGCGTGCCGACAAGTTAGTAGCTCAATACAATAACTTCACAGTTTTAGATGATGTCCATGTGAATGGTCAGTTTACTTTAGGTGAAAATATTGGTGATTTAGGCGGTTTAACCATTGCTTATAAAGCTTATCAATTATCAAAAGAAGGCAAAGAGGCTCCAGTAATCGACGGCATTACTGGCGACCAACGTGTTTTCTACGGTTGGGCACAAGTTTGGGCACGTAAATACCGCGATGCTGAATTACGTAAACGCATTAAAACTGATTCGCACTCGCCAGCGGAATTCCGTGCCAATGGTACGGTAATGAACATGGTTGAATTCCATGAAGCGTTTGGTGTGAAGCCAACGGATAAGATGTATAAAGCGCCTGAAGAACGCGTTAAGATTTGGTAATCAATCCAAAGCTCTAAAAACTAAGGCCTGCAATTGCAGGCCTTTTTTATTACTTTGAAGGTTTGTTATAGGACACTCGGTAGATTATACTAAATCCATCATCGGAAATTAACACAGAACCATCAGGCAGAGTTAGTAAGTCAACCGGCCTTCCCAATACCTCCTCTCCTTCTAGCCAACCAGTCACAAAATCAGTTTGAGAAACCACATTACGATCTTCATCTAACTGCATATTGACGATTTTATAACCGACTTTCTTAGAACGATTCCAAGAGCCATGTTGTGCCACAAAGATAGAGTTTTTGTATTCTTCGGGAAACTGCTCCCCTTGATAAAACATCATGCCCAATGGTGCAACGTGCGCTTGATATTCCCACTGGGGTTCAACAAATTCTGTATTGCCTCTAGCCTTTTTAAAGCCTTGATAAAACTTTGGATCATTAATGGACTTGCCATGAACAAAGGGAAAACCAAAAAACTGGCCACTCTTTGTCACCTTATTCAATTCACATGGCGGTGTATCATCCCCCATCCAATCCCGCCCATTATCGGTAAACCACAATTCATTGGTGACAGGATCCCAATCAAAGCCGACGCTATTGCGAACACCTTCTGCAATATATTCTTTCTCACCAGTTTCTAAATCCACAGCAATAATAGTGCCAAAACGTCTGTCTTCGGATAGACACACATTACACGGGACACCGATTGGAATATAAAGTCTGCCGTCGGGTCCAAAATCCGTAAACTTCCAACCATGGTGACTCTTGTCAGGCAAGTCTGAATAAATCACTTCCGCTTTGGGCTTTTTATCGTAATTTTTATCAATGTCTTTAATTCGAATGACTTGATGAACCTCAGCAATATAAAGATCGCCATCTTTATAAGTTAAGCCACTTGGCATATTCAAATTTTCAAGGATTAGTACGGTTTTGTCAGCCTTAAAATCGCCATCCGTATCAATGACGGCATGAACTTTGCCTTGCCTTCTTGAGCCGACATAGATAATGCCAGAGTCGGACAATGCCATTTGACGCGCGCCTTCTACTTCATCCGCAAACACTTCAATGCTAAAGCCCTCAGGAGCGATTGCCGCCTGTAAAAGCGTCAATGGTTGGTAAAGTAACGAAAAAACTAATAACTGTAGCAATATTTTCATATATCTTGTTTGACCCTATTCAATAAAGACCTTAGTATCTAAACTAGCATAATACTTAACAAAAAAGATGAACAAATGTCGGAAAACACAGGTTTTTTCTCAAAAATACTAGAAAGACGAATCCCACAATTTTTGGGGATTTTCCTAGCCGGTAGCTGGACTGCTTTAGAATTTACCAGCTGGGCGGTAGAGCGCTACTCACTTTCTCCAAACTGGGAGGAAGTGTTAGTCGTTTGTCTATTGCTTTGTTTACCTCTAATTTTAGTATTAGCATGGCATCACGGTGCTCCTGGCAAACAAAAGTGGACTCTTTTTGAGAAATTCTTTATTCCAATTTATTTGTTATTTATTCCTCTAGCTTTGCATCACATCTACAAAGATGTAGAACTTGGTAAGACCATTGAAATGGTGATGGTTGAAGATGAATCGGGAAAAATGCAGGAACGAGAAGTTGCGAAGCAAGAGTATCTAAAGTCCATATTAATTTATCCTCTGAAAAATATAAGTGGTAGCCCAGACCTAGATTACTTAGCTGCAGGAACCTCCGAGGTTCTAAAGCGTGATTTACAACAGAATAATTTTTTCTCAATATTAGATTTAGAAACATCTATTAATGGGCTCAAGAATGCTGGACAAACATATAAAAATATTCCGCTATCTTTTCAAATCAATTATGCCAAGGAAAGAGCTAGAAAATATTTAGTTAATGGAAGTCTAAATAAAGTAGAAAATCAGTACCAAATTTCTTTAGACCTATACAGTACAAATACTGGTAGAAAAGTTACTAATTTTAAAGCAAGTAATACTAATTATTTTTATGCAATAGATGAATTAACCATCGCGCTCAATGATCATTTTTTCAAAGGCATTTCTGAATATACCGATCTTCCAATCGAAGACTTATATACCTCTAATTGGCAAGCATTCGAAAGTTATACAAAAGCCAGACTAGTTACTTTCTTCGGCGACACTCCTCAAGAGGCAGTGCCTTTGTTTAAAGAAGCAATTAAGACAGATCCTACTTTCTCTATGGCATCATTTGCTTATGCTTTATATACGGTCAACCAATCCAAAATTATTGAAGCAAGAGAGTACATAAGTAAAGCTCAAAAGAATCAAGATTATCGTCTCACAGAGCGCGAGCGCTTTACTCTTAATACGATACACTATTTTTTATCACAGCAACGAGAAAAAGCATTTGCGGTATTAGATCAATGGAACCTTTTGTATCCAAACGACTGGCAAGCTTATTTTTTCCGAGCTCAATTTGCTGGCTTTGGTGAAAACAATCTCAAAGTTGCTACAGAAAACTTTAAAAAAGTAATTGAGCTTGATCCTTCCCAACATGCACTGTGGGATGTAATTGGTGACATGTACAATCAGGCTGGAATGTATGATGAAGCACTTGACGCCTATGAAAAATATATCCAATCAAACCCCAACAACCCCGTAGCTTATAAAAACCTGGGGGATCTTTATATTAAAAGTGGCAAGTTCGACTCAGTTTTAAACAACTATCAGAAGGCTTTAAGTATCGAACCGAACAATCCTAACGTATTAGCAAATTTGGCTAACGCATATGCTAGAATTGGTGAATTTGAGAAAGCTGAAACTAATTACTTACTTGCAATACAAAAAAGCAATATATCCAATGATATTAGCAATAAAAAAATTCAAATAGCCCGTTTTTATTGGAGTTATGGTAAGCGCAAATCAGCCGTTAAATTCCTGCGAGAAGCATTCGTACAATTTGCAGAAACAAACTCTGTTGAACGAGCACTACAGCAAGAAGCTTTATTTGCATGGCAATATTATCTAGCTGGTGAGCAAGAACTAGCATTAGAGGTTATTGATAAAGCGCTAAAAATACTTGAAGGCAGTAATGAAGATATACTGTTAATCAACACACGCATTGCACAAGCAATGTTATTGAACCTTACAAATCAGCCTGAAAAGGCTTTATCAATGTACGATGAAATGCTAAAGGTTGGTGGGAGTTACTCAGCAGCCAATGCTAATGTTATTAATCATTATAAAGGTCAAAGTTTATTTTACGCAGAGCAATATCCCGAAGCTATAGAAGCTTTTTTGCCTATTCATCAAACCTTTCCTGATCGTTTCCAATTTATGGAATGGTTAGCAAAAGCTTATTTTGCAAATGATCAGCTACAAGAGGCAAGCAAACTTTACCAACGACTATTATCACTCGCTCCTGCCTATCCCAATTTTAATCTAGGTATGGCCAAGGTATTAATTGCTTCTGGCAATACTTCTGAAGCCAAAGGCTATGTAGAAAAAGCATTGAAGGCCTGGGGAAAGGCTGAAATGGAGTTTGAAGAATTAACTGAAGCAAGAAAATTGCTAGCTTCAATCTAAAGTTTTTACTCTTACTAAATAAAAAGGCGCTTTAAGCGCCTTTTTATTTCTATCACCTCATTACTTCAAATGTTTTTCAAAGTAATCCGATATTGTATTAAATACGTGGGTTCTGGTTTTCTTACCCCATATCGAATGCTTTGAGCCAGGGTAATTCATTTGATCAAATGGCTTGTTAGCATCCTGCAGAGCTTTGTATAACTTAGTGCTATTGGTGAATAATACATTATCATCGGCCATTCCATGTATCACCATCATGTTACCTTTTAAGCCATCCAAATAAGGGAAAACATTTGAGGCTTCATAGCCTTCTTTATTATTTTTAGGATGGTCTAAATAGCGCTCTGTATAATGCGTATCGTACAAGTACCAATCGGTTACTGGTGCAACTGAAACCCCAACTTTAAATATTTCAGGATTTTTGAACATCGCCATAATAGTCATGTAACCACCATAACTCCAACCGAACATACCAATTTTATCTTTATCCACATAAGGTAATGAAGTTAAGTATTCAACGCCTTTAACTTGATCCACTAATTCAATATCGCCTAGCTTACGATAAATAGGATCTTCAAACTTTTTACCACGATTCCATGAGCCGCGATTATCTAATGAAAAAATAATAAAGCCTTTGCTCGCCATCAAATGGTGCCAATAAGTATTGCGAGCGCCCCATGTGTTTCGCACTCTTTGGGCATGAGGCCCGCCATAAACATCAACAATCACTGGATACTTTTTATTAGCATCAAAAGGAACAGGCTTATAAATACGATATTGCATTTCTTGCCCATCTTCCGCCTTGATAGTGCCAAACTCAGGCTTAGATGCATTTTGATAATATCCGTAATAAGGATGGGTTTTATCCAATTTATTTTCTTCCAGCCAAGTTATTAAATCACCATTGGCTTTACGCAAACTCACTTGCGACGGCTGTTCCGTTGAAGAAAAATAATCTACGAACACATCCATAGATTTGGCAAAACTTACAGAATGGACACCATTACCTGAAGTAATCTGCTTGATGTGACCACCCTCTAATGGCACAGAATATAACTGCTGTTCTAATGGAGAACCTTTATTGGCATCAAAATATACCAAACCTTTCTTTTCATCGATTCCATACACATTATCGACAACCCAGTCTCCACTGGTTAGTTGGCGAACTAAGTTACCATTTAAATCATAAAGATAAATATGTCGGAAGCCATCTCGTTCAGAAGTCCAAACAAATTGATTCGTCTTTTTTAAGAATCGAAGATCTTTAGTTAAATTAAGCCAGGTAGTTGCAGTTTCAGTTAAAGCCACTTGATAGTTACCAGATTTAACATCAGCAAATCTTAGCTCTAATGTCTTTTGATCACGGCTTTGCCATTGATATGAAAGCGTTTCAGAATCTGTTAACCAATTCACTCTAGGGATATAAATATCACTTTCTTTGCCAGTATCCACCCAGTTAGTTTTATTGGTATCTAAATCTAACACCGCTAACTTAATAGTAACGTTATTAGTCCCCGTACTCGGATAACGCTGTTCAAATACCTCAAAATCTTCAGCATTAATTTCGTAACGTTTTTCAATATTCACTGGCGATTCATCAACTTGCAAATAAGCAATCTTCTTAGAGTCTGGCGACCACCAATAGCCCGTTAAGCGACCCATTTCTTCTTGCGCTACAAATTCTGCCATACCGTTTTTAATAGTATCTTTACCATCAAAAGTCAGCTGGGTTTCTTTGCCAGTTTTTACATTCACCATATAAATATTCTGGTTGCGAATAAAAGATACGTAATCACCATTAGGAGATAACTTAATATCGGTTTCGTACTCCTCTGTCTTCGTCAACTGCTTGGTAGCTTTGTCTGAAGGCTTGGATAAATCATAGGCAAAAATATCGCCACCTAATGGGAATAACAAAGTCTTACTATCATCGCCCCAATAATAACTAATAATCCCTTTTGCGAATAAACGCATACGCTCACGACGCGCTTTTTCTTCATCAGAAAGATTTTCTTCGCCAGGCATTAAATCTCGTGAATCCACCAACATACGAGACTTTTTATCTTTCAGGTTGTATTCCCATAAATCCAAACGCTCTTGCTCATCTTCTTTGCCTTTCAGATAAGTCACTCGCGAGCCATCCGGCGATAATTTCACCGAGCGAGGCGCAGGACCATCAAGCGATGGATCGGAATAAATTCGTTCAACGGTTAGTTCATCTGCTTGCACGCTAGTTGCCATAGTCAAAGCTCCTAACAAAATACTAGTTATCATTGTTTTCATAAGTTACACCCATAAATTTTGTGCCCTCATCATAGAAGTTATAGCGTCGATATTCAATGCCATAAATGGCTAGTCAACAATAGTGTTTTGGTTGATAATCAACTCTCTCTTATAGCTTGAGTATTCTTATGCATACCGTTTCAGGACGTTGGAAATTCGGACTATTTTTATCCTTAGTCACCGCCATCATGTGGGGGCTTTTACCAATCGCACTAAAAGGCCTTTTAGTTCAAATGGATGCGATTACGGTTTCATGGTATCGATTCGCAAGTGCAGGAATTCTAGTCGCAATTTACTTATTGGCGATAAATAAAATGCCTAGATGGAAGCAGCTCAAAGGAAAAGTTGGCATCCTATGCCTAATTGCTGTTCTTGCTTTGACGATTAACTATGTGACTTATTTATTTGGGCTAGATCTGACCACACCTAGCTCCGCACAAGTCATGATCCAAACGGCCCCAATGATGATGTTATTGGGTAGCTTAGTTATTTTCAAAGAGCAATTCAGTAAGATCCAATGGTTCGGTTTTTCTTTATTTGTCATTGGTTTGGTACTATTTTTCAATCTTCGCTTAGAAGAAATCATAGGGTCCTTTAACGGTTACACTTTAGGACTTTTTTGGATCTTTGTAGCGGCTGTTTTATGGGCTCTTTATGCATTGATTCAAAAACAGCTTTTAAACAACTTTACCTCAAATCAAATTATGATGATGATCTATTTAGCTAGTTTGCCATTGCTCATGCCATGGTCAAACTTACCTCAAATAGTCCAGTTAGATACTCTAGGTTGGTTATTATTAGTATTCTGCTGTCTCAACACCTTAATCGCCTATGGGGCTTTTGCCGAATCGCTTGCCCACTGGGAGGCCAGTCGAGTAAGCGCGGTAATCGCTAGCGCTCCACTATTTACCATTTTCTTTATGAAAATAATCGAATATTTATATCCCAAATACATTAGCTCTGAGCCATTAAACTCTATAAGCCTCATTGGCGCAGCTTTAGTTGTAATTGGCTCTGGTATAACAGCACTGTCAGGCAATAAAAAAGGCGCTTAAAGCGCCTTTTTTATTTTGCAAAATTAGGGCCAACGTTTAAAAACTAATGAAGTGTTAATTCCACCAAAAGCAAAGTTGTTAGACATTATATACTCTGTATTAATCCTTCTTGCTTCGCCCACGATATAATCCAAATCTGCGCACTCGGGGTCGATTTCATCAAGATTTGCTGTTGGATAAAATGTATCTCTATTCATCATTTCAATGGCAAACCATGCTTCAATAGAACCGCAAGCTCCCAAAGTATGGCCTAAATAACTTTTCATGGAACTTATCGGAGCCTTACCTCCAAAAATATGATTAGTTGCGGTTGACTCAGCAATATCCCCACGATCAGTAGCGGTACCATGCGCAGAAACATAACCTACAACCGTTGGCGGCAAGTTCGCATCATTTAACGCTAATTGCATTGCTACTTTCATAGTGTCAGAAGTCGGCTGTGTTACGTGCTTACCATCACAGTTGGTACCATAACCAACCACTTCAGCATAAATCTTTGCACCTCTAGCTTTGGCATGCTCTAACTCTTCTAAAATTAGCGTCCCAGCGCCTTCGCCCACCACTAAACCGTCACGGTTTTTGTCAAATGGTCTTGGAGTCAACTCTGGAGAATCATTTTTAATACTGGTGGCATATAAGGTATCAAAAATTGCTGCGCCATTAACACTTAATTCTTCTGCACCACCCGCAATCATTACTTGTTGATGTCCGTACTTAATTGCTTCGTAAGCATAACCTATGCCTTGACTACCAGAAGTGCAGGCACTAGAAGTTGGAATCACTCTACCTTGCAAACCAAAAAAGACAGCAATATTTACCGCACAGGTATGATTCATCATCTGAATATAGGTTGTAGAAGTTATACCACTCATATCACTATTATCAGAGAGTTTGGCAAAAGCAGAAATAGGAGCGACACTACCGCCAGAAGAGCCATACGAAATACCTGTACGACCATCTTTTAAAGCTAAATCCTCTAACAAATTAGCGTCCATCAGAGCTTTCTCCGTTGCCACAGTTGCCATTAAAGCAACGCGTCCCATAGCACGAACTTGTTTTCTCTTGTAATGAGCAGGTTTGGCAAAATCTAAAACAGGGCCACCTAATGAGGTATTCAAACCATCAACGGTTTGCCAATCAGGCATCAATTGAATGCCTGTTTTCTTTAACTTTAAAGACTGTTCAATTTGTTCCCAGTCATCACCAATAGAGGTAACGCCTCCAAAACCTGTCACTACCACTCGATTCATTATGCTAAACCACCATTAACAGATATAACCTGACGAGTAATGTAAGAAGCTGAATCTGACATTAAAAAGCCTACTAAGCCAGCAACTTCCTCTGGATTACCCACTCTTCTCATTGGGATAGCCTTAATAATTTCATCCATCACAAGGTCATCCGCCATCTTTGTTTCAATTAAACCCGGAGCAACGCAGTTCACAGTGATTTTACGTTTGGCTAACTCAACCGCTAACGCTTTGGTTGCGCCAATAACACCTGCTTTAGAAGCCGAATAGTTAACTTGCCCTCGGTTTCCGATAATTCCTGATACCGACGCCATGGTAACAATCCGGCCACCATTTCGGTTTCTTATCATCGGCATAATAGCCGGTTGGATCACGTTGTAAAAACCATCTAGGTTGGTATGAATAACAGAATCCCAATCATCATCAGTTAATGCTGGAAATGCATTGTCTCGAGTAATCCCCGCATTACAAACAATACCGTAATAAGCACCATTGTCTGCAATATCTTTTTCGATAGCGGCTTTTGTTTCTTCTCTATTAGAAACATTAAAGCCTATTACAGAGGTGGAAACTCCCAATTGAGACAACTCAGTGGAGATCTTCTCGGCTGAATCTTTATCACTGTTATAATGAATTACCACATCAAATCCATCTTTGGCTAACTGCTCCGCAATAGCCTGACCAATACCTTTACTGGAACCTGTGACTAATATTCTTTTTCTCATGATTTTTGCTCTTCTATAAACTGAATAGGATCTTTGGGTTGAAAAACGTTAAGTTTTGCTGATGCAACAATTTCATCGTCAATATTTATGGAACAATCGTACACCCCTAACCCTGATTCATCCTGTAACAACTCACTGACTGTAATAACAATTTCTTTATGAAAAGGAAAACAGCTAATGCTTGATTGATACTTTCTTGATCCTAATAAGAAGCCTATTTCAACTGGTTGCTTTTCTTTAGTGGCTCTTACACCAGCAAATGCAGCAATAGCCTGAGCCATATACTCTATTCCTAACCATCCAGGAACACCATCAGAATCGGCAAATGTAGAGCTTTCATTTAAGATCACTGAAGCAGAAAAAGCACCATCTTCAATACTGACAACTTTATTCAAAAGACACATACTTTTTGATAATGGTGAATAAGGTTCAATATCTTGATTAACAAAATTATCCATCGTCAGTTACCTTTGAAATGATTACTGAAATATTATTACCACCAAAAGCAAAGGAGTTACTCATACAATGTCTAATTTTAGAAGGACTGCGGTTTTCAAAATTAACAAAGTTTAGATCAGCAAACTCTTTTGCAACTTTTGATTGATTCGGCGGAAGATAATTTTCTTGGTTAAACATAGCTAGCCAACAAAAAGCGATTTCATTTACTCCCGCAGCTCCTAACATATGTCCCGTTAAATGCTTTGTCGAGCTAATTAAGGGTGATGTTTCTTGAAAAACGGATTTAACCGCTTTAGCTTCCATTTCGTCATTTTTAATAGTAGCTGTACCATGCAAATTTAGGTAATCAATATCACCAGCTTTTAAGCCCGCTTGTAATAACGCTTGATTCATAGCAGAAATAGCGCCTATCGCTTCGGGATCAGGGGCAGACATATGATATGCATCCGAAGTTTCACCGGCACCAGCTAGCTTAATGGATGACTCTTGTTTCGACATCAAAAATAAAGCTGCCCCTTCCCCAATATTAATACCATTGCGCTCTTCAGCAAATGGCATACACTTATAACCAGCAAGCGATTCTAAAGAGTTAAAACCATTCAGGGTCAGTTTACACAATGAGTCCGCACCACCAGCTATGACTAGATCTGCTAAATCATTTTCAAGTAGACGCTTTGCAGCAATTAGGGCTTTCGCGCTAGATGAACACGCGGTTGAAACTGTATAACGGATTGAATCTGGTAAGTTTAAATACTCAGCTAAAAAATGATCTCCACCACCAACTTCTTGATTTAAAAAATTATAATCTTGCAGAGGCTTCCCATTTAGTAACGCCTCTAACTGTTTTTCAGCATCATCCATCGCGCCAGTGCTTGTGCCCAAAATAATAGCTATTCGGCTTGGGTCTAAACCTTTAGATAAATGATTATAAGAACTCTCAAGTTGCTTAAAGGCTGTTAACAATAAGCGATTATTGCGATTATCATAAGCGCTTTGCTGCAAAGGAACCATTTCTAATGTTGCCAGTACTTTCCCACAATAAACTGATTTATCAGTGATTAATTCAGAATCTTCAACTAGTCCATCAAAGTCATCTGCGTTCAAATTTTTCCAGACCGAAAGCTTATCTTCACCCAATGGATTAACCAACCCTAAGTCATTTAAATAAATTGTCATATTACAAAACTTTTATTGTCATTTTATATTGGTGGATTAAATTATGAAAAACCATATCACTGTCAGGGCCTCCCTTCGAGTAATCTATTTTAGCCACCAATTCATCATCAACGCTTATTTCTCTTGTGCATAATTGAGGACATCTCTCTATCACTTCAACCCCTTTTAGCTGGCTCAAACTTTCTACAGGCCAAAGCATCATTTGTAAATCTACAAGCAACCTCTCTGGACTGGGCAGTAAATCTGATAATTTATTGGCATTGACAATAGCCCTATCTTCTACTGTAAAAGCAATAAGAGGCACTCCTAATAAGCTAGTAGATACAAGAGCCATGGTATTTTCATTCGCTTGGATATCAAGCTGAACCAAATAATTATGACGCTCTTGATTAACTGCTTCAAACACCACCTTGTGGACAATCTCTTCATTTAACTCAGAGCTCGTCACATTACTGAGCGGATAGATTAAATCTTTAGATAAATAGACCCCATGCTGTATTCTTATCGGCTTATATTGGCAAGCAGATAAAATCAAAATAGCTATAATAACTAATTGCTTCATTTGTCATAACTCTTTGCCATCGGCGCCAATAAATAAGCCATTATAATGCCACTTAAAACTATTGTCCCGAACCCAGCAACTGCAGGCGTGGCACTAAATGACATCAAACCAAATGCCAAAACGGTCGAAAGCATCGAACAAGTAATAGCCATCACCATATCCGACTTGTTGGCATCACTTGGGCTCGCATAAAAGATTGTATAATCAATGCCAATTCCTAAGACCAAAGTCAAAGCCACCACATGAAATACATTTAACTGCTGTCCAACTCCCACAGCAACTAAAATAGAAAAAACCGCGGCGGCTAAGGGTGGTAGAAATAACCTTAAACCTGTACTAAAACCATATACCACTAGCAGCAAGCCTAAAATCACTAGATAAGCATAAATTACTAACTCAATACTTAAGCCTCGAACTTTAGCTAAAAACTTAGTAAAACTACTCTTAGTATCTAGACTGAAAATCTTGTTGTTATTATTAGCTAATGCAAGAATTGAAGAACCATCATTGACATCATTTAGCTTTATTAAACCATAATAACTGCCATCATCATTCCTGATGACAAGCTGCCTTAAATAATTAGCTAATGGTGATTTATCTAAATCCTCCATAGTAAGATATTTTTTATTAGAAAATCTTTCTATAAGTCTAGTTTTCTCCTGCTGCATATCGATCAGTGATAAATACTCATCAATACTTTCCGATCTTAACCACTCTATAATATTATTCTGATTCAGTTTCTGTTGCTTGAAAGATGCAATAAATTGATGCGGAGCAAAATAACCTGAAATGTTTTTTTCTGAAAACTCTGACTCTAGTAATAGCCCCAAACTTTCGGACAACTCCAATAACTCTTGGTCATCATCTGCTTTAATCACTAAGTTATAACCTGGACGGGTTTCCCTTACCACAGTTTCGATTTCTGTTTGTTGGCTGGTAAGTAGTTCAGGGCTAGCATGCATCAACTCCAACTTGTCATTGAATTGAATGGAGGAGTTGAAGGTAATTCCTGCTACTAAGATACCGATACCTATAACCAGACTTGCTGACTTATAACCCTGGCTGTTAGTTAAAGCGTTTAAAAACCTAAAGAACTTGAACTCTGTGTTTTCCCTTTTAGAAAGGTCTAAGGGCAGCTTTGGAAGGAGCAATAAAGTTGAAAAATAAGCGGCAATCAAACCAATGCTAGAAATAAGCGCTATTTGTTTTAATACTAACAAACCTGAAAAGTACAATGCCAAGTAACCTAAGACACTTGTAAGCAAACCAAGACTCACAGGTTTAAAAATCTTTAACACCGTATCCGAAGGTTTATAAATTGTATTTTTAGCAAAATAGTGGAATACATAATCCACCGAAATACCAATCAAGCTTGAACCAACTAACACACTCAAAATATGTAGTTTGCTGAAAAAAACAGATGATAGCGCCAAAGCAACTAATACACTTACCCCTATAATCAAACTAATAAGCAATAATGGACTTATACTTCTAAAAATAATAGCTACCAATAGAAAAATGCTAATGAGTGAACCTAATCCAATATACTTCGCCTCAAAGAGACCTTGCTGTGTTTCGGTAGCAGCAAAACCGATAACTCCTAGTTGAAGTAATTCACCTTCAAGGTCTCTTACCTGATCTTCAACTTCTTTGAACTTTTCTAAATATTGCTCTTGAAGATTTAAATCAAATGGAGAGCCATTTAACTCAAGATTAACTAATAAGTAATTCGAATCATTATGAAAGTACCCTAAATATGATTGAATCTGAAATGTTGAACTAGATTTATTTGAAATAGCTTTAATTGAATTTTCAGCAAACAGCAGAGGATCTCGCTCTAGTCTGCTAGAATTGATAGTTGATATTGGCGAGAATAGAAATTCAAGCCTAGAGCTTGTTGTACTTTGGTGACTATCATTTAGCAATGCCCGATCTTTCTTTGAAAGAAAGGCTGAAGGGCTATCCAGCAATAATTGATAAAAATCGACTAATTTTTTCTCATCATTTTTGTTAATCGATAAAATCGGAGAATCGCTTAAGCTTTCCTCAATACTTATCACCGCTTTTTCTAACTTATCTTTACTGGTCGATTTTATTAACCAAATAACATTTTTTGCTGCTAGTTGATTAAATACTTTATTCAATTCAATCGCTTCGCGTTGCTCTGTTGGTAATATCGATGAAATGTCTGAGTTTATATTTTTATGGAGTATAAAGTTTTGATAAAACAGCAATATAGAAGCAAATATAACAACTATCCAGCCGTAAAAAAAAAAGGTCTTACTCAAAACATTCTTAATCATAGGATAGTTCTATTAAATTTATATCGCCAGAAAGCGTTTCTGTTTGAATAGATTTAACCTGCTCGCTTCCCTGTACAGTAATTAGTTTAAATACTTTATCAATAGGTTCTTTTATAGGAGTTAACTCTAAATGCCAATTACTTATAGTACCTTTTGTTAGCAACTCGAAATTGCTTTCTAAAGCCTCTTTATCGAGCTGTATCAACGAAGAAAAAACCTTAAAAAATGATGCCATTTGTGGGTTCTCATCAAGTTTCTTAAACTTACTAATACCATCCACAGTTTCCTCTATTGTCGTATCTGTGATTCGATATATAGCTTCTAAAGGCGTTTTAGTGTGCCATATGAATTCGTTATTTTGAATAGAAAAGACACCTTCAGAAACAAACGGCTTCTTTATGATTTTTAACCGTCGCTCTTGTCGGAAGCTTCCTTGTTCTGCAATTTCTTTAACTTGAGAGAAGACTGAAAAGTCTGCTTCAGCGGCGATTATTTCTTCCGAAATTAAACTCAAAAGCGAAATGATTATAATTAAGATATATTTCATAGGTGTTTATGTAGCTTATCTAAAAATACTTTTGGTGATACAAATTCCATTTCGCCTGACACAATATTTATCGCGGCTTGTATGCTATGGCCTTTGGTTAAAACTTTTTCAGTATCTTGATCTATAACTTTGTATTCAATTTTCATTCTATTTTGGTATTCCACTAATTCAGCAATAATAACTACCCTTTGCTTAAATTTAGCTGAACTCACATACTTAACCCGAAGATCGACAATAGGCCAGTGGTAACCAGTCGCATCCATCTGGTCGTAGTTATAATCAATCTGATCTAATAATGCGCAACGTGCTTCTTCAAAATACTTAATATAATTCCCATGCCAAACAATTTGCATCGGATCTAAATCATAGAACTCAATTTTTTTATTTACCTCAGCCTTAAGAAAGGCATTATTCTTCATATAGATTCCATTCCCGGTTTTGTATTTTCATGACAAAATTTCTTAAATCATCTTCAAGAGCTCTATCTTCACCCACAGGGGCAAAGAACTCCTCAATTTGCTGATAGAAATTGGTAACTTCATCCGACCAACTGCTCTTTTCTAATTCATTTTTATTAAGGCGAATAGACAGTGCTTGGTAGCTAGCTAATATTTGCGCAGCTACAACCTGTTCAGTTAGCTCTAGAACACGCAAACAATCTCTAGTTGCTATAGTCCCCATACTAACTTTATCTTGGTTGTGACACTCTGTAGAACGAGAAAAGACACTTGCTGGCATAGTATGTTTCAAAGCCTCTGCAGTCCAAGCCGACACTGAAATTTGAACCGCTTTGAAACCATGATTGATGCTAGCGCGCTCTTTAGAAGCGCCTGATAAGTTCGAAGGTAAACCATTGTTATAACGGGTGTCTACCATCAGCGCTAATTGGCGATCTAATAAATCAGCGATGTTAGCGATCGCATTTTTCATAGAGTCCATCGCAAAAGCGATATGGCCGCCATAAAAATGACCTCCATGTAAAACTTTTTCATGCTCCGTATCAATAATCGGATTATCATTAGAACTATTAAGCTCATTCTCAATAAAAGTTCTAAAAAGTGGCATAGCATCTTCTAGCACTCCAATGACGTGAGGAGCGCAACGAATAGAGTACCGATCTTGCAATCTTTCCGAGTTTCTTGACGGGTGACGTTCGTAATTCAAATCCGTTCTAATACGTGCCGCAACTTTTTGTTGACCTTGATGCGGCTTAACATTGAATAAATATTCATCAAAGTGATTGGCGTTGCCTTTCATGGCCAAACTAGCCATTGCCGTTAAGCGTGTAGCTAATTTTGATACATATTCTGCACGCTGATATGCTAAACAAGCTAGTCCAGTCATGACCGCAGTGCCATTCATCACTGCCAGCCCTTCTTTAGGTTTCAACTTTATGGGAGCAAGGTTATTTGCAGCAAAAGCTTCTTTTGCAAGTAACAGTTTATCTTGCCACTCTACCTTTCTTTCACCTACTAGCGCTCCTGCGATATACGATAAAGGCGTCAGATCGCCACTAGCACCAACCGAGCCCTCTTCTGGAATTTGTGGCAAAATTTGCAAGTTAATCATCGAAGTAAGCAACTCAATCAGATCTAGCGTCACCCCTGAATAACCTTTTGATAAAGAAACCAGCCTAGCAAACATCACTGCTGTTGCCTGCTCTGAACTCAAATAACGTCCTAATCCACAACCATGGTAGCGCGTAAGATGAAGTGGTAACTCATCAATAAGCTCTGGCAAAATCTCAACGGTACAAGAGTCGCCATAGCCCGTAGTCACACCGTAAACTACACCATCTTCATTAAGCAGTTTCTCTATAAACTTTGGGCCACTCTTTATCAGTTCCTTATAAGCTTCTTCTTCAGATAGCTTTACCTGTAAAACGCCAGTTGCTACATCGCAAACTTGTTCAATACTGATATATGAGTCTTGCTTTATTGTTATTTTGGTCATTTGTTGCCGTTAGATATTTCTTGCCAAAAAGGATAAAAATTATACCACTGCAAAGGGGCTTTCTCACACTGTTTTTCAAGCCATTGCGCGTATTCAACCACAGCCTTTTCTATCGCCTTATTTCTTTCGCTTCGCTTAACTTGCAAAGGATGCTTTAAAGGCTCTAGGTGAAGGTGGTATTCATTACCAAATTTTAATGCCGATATAAAATAAACCGGAGCTTTTAAAATAGTAGCCAGAATAAAAGGACCGGTACCGAAATTTGCATTCTTGCCTATAAACGGTGCATTAACCTGTTTACTGGTATTTATCTGCGGAATTCTATCGGCAAGGATAAATATATGCTCTTTGTTTTCTAATTTTTCTTGTAATAGTATTGCTGTTTCAGGACCTACCGATGAAACGCTAATAACCTGTTTCTCAAACTCTGACGATAATTGTTTGATAAGGCTAATAAACTTTGAAGCATTTTCAGTCAACATTAAAGCATTTAAAGCCCCGCCCATAACTTCTTTAGAGCTATTTCGACAGGCATCTAAGTTTCCCATATGAGCACCTAAAAATATTGCTCCAGTGGGTAGATTTCTTATTTCACTCCATACCTTAGGCTCTTTTACCAAGACCTTAATATCTGAATTACTGCTCCAAGAATTCAACTTATCTAAAATAGCATCTGCAAACTGCATAAAGTGTTGAAAAGAACTCAATTCAGGAACCTCAACAAAATGCTCCCGCAAACTTTTTAGGTATTGCTTTGAAGAACGCCTTGCCACTGTTCCCGTTAAATAAAAATAGACTATTACAGGATAAAGTATCAGCTTAAAAACAAAGTTGCCGAAGATTTTATGCAGAAAAAATAGAATTTTAATGCCTATTAAAGAGCCACGTTCAGTCTGTTCTGTCCAATGCTTTTTAGCCAAATAACTTTCTCCAAATTAATAATGGAGAGCGCAACAACATACCAAACACCAAGCGTGTATGCATTTTCGTAATAAGCCAGTTATCTTGAAAAACTCGAAAATTTGAGGTGTTGTCATCTGGGTAGATAACATTTGTTGGCGTCATTAGAACAGGCACATTACTCCAATAGAGTTTCACCATTATTTCCGTATCAAAATCCATTCGTTTGCCAATATAAGTATTTTTCATCAACTTACAGCAAGCCTCTATAGGATAAACTCTAAAGCCGCACATGGAGTCTTTAATTGAAAAAGACAAAGTTTCAACCCATACCCAAAAGTGAGTTAAATATCGAGCAATAAATCTACCCATAGGAACTGAGTCGTCGTAAATAGGATGACCACTAACTAAAGCTTTAGGAGAGTTCTCAGAAATACCAATAAGTTCTTGGATATTACTAAGATCATGCTGACCATCAGCATCGACCTGGATAGCATGTGTAATTCCTAGCTCATTTGCTAGCTTAAATCCAGTCATAACTGCCGCACCTTTTCCTTGGTTTTCTCCATGCGCAGTATAGATCACCCTATCGTATTTCTCAGATAAAGCTTTTAATATTTCCTGAGTTTCAATGTTAGAACCATCGTCAATAATTAAACACGGGAATTGATATTGCTCTAAATTTTCTAATGTTTTAGCTATAGCTTTAGGATGGTTATAGTTAGGAATAATAAAAGCAAACTTCTGCATTAAACTAAAACCCTGCCCGATGAAAAAGTTTGCTCCTCTTTATAGTATTTAAAATATAACTTCGACTTTTCAGCATCATACTTAAGCTCTAGCGAAACCCTATTCGGTGGCGTTATCACTTGTTGAAACTTAACTACTTCTAGCCCCTTAAACTGGGATTTAAAATTGAACTGTTTTTCTGCAATCTTAACTGCAAAAGTTAATTGTGCAACACCTGGTAAGACAGGATGGTCATCAAAATGGCCATCAAAACATTCCATGTTCTCAACAATATCTAATAAGAATATTGCCTGTGAAGTTGAATCTGAATATTTTAATTTATAGTCTGGTAATTTCACTTAAATAGCTCCTCTAGCTGTGCTATTTTAACCTTGCTCATAGTGTTTGTAGGTATACTATCAATAAAACGCCACTTCTTTGGTAATACCACTAACTCAAACAAATGTAATAATTCTTTTTTTAACAGTTTCACAAGTTGGCGCTTGCCATTCTTCTCAAGGTAATCCCACCCATCTTTGGATAGTACTATTACTGTGGCTAGAATAGTTCTTTTTTGCTCTAACAAGATACATCTCGCGACTTCAACCCATACTGTTTTTTCTAAATACTGCTCCATCTGAGTCAAAGAAACCCTTTTTTCCTCGAACTTGACCACTCGGTCTTTACGGCCTTTTAGCGAGAAATACTTTTCATCATGCAACACTAATTCATCATCTAACTTCAAACTATCTTGAAAAACAAATGGCGACTTAATAAAAAAGTCATTATCCCGTTGAAACAACTGAACCTTAGGCAATAGTTTCCATTTGGCTTGAACTACTTCTTGTTGCCGATACCCAATACCACCTGTTTCAGTGCTGCCATAAACTTCAGTTGGCCTTTTAGAAAGCAACTCCATAGCTTTATTAGAATCATCAAAGAGTAGCGGTCCACCAGATGAAAACACCAAATCGAACTTGTGATATTCTACGATAGCATCTAATCTCGAAAGTATTGCAGGGCTGGTAACTAATGCGGTCCTTTCACTAAAACCATATAACTCCTCTGGATATTTCAATTGCTTATTTTGAAAGCTTTTACCTGTAATAAAAGGCCATAATAGACTAAACAATAAGCCGTAAAGATGTTGGTGAGAAACGGTCGATACAATAGTATCCACTCCTTGTCCCCAGAGCTTCTCTAACTCCTCTATCTCAAGCAATAAATTATTTAATGTTTTAATTATAGCTTTTGGCTGACCACTAGAACCAGATGTGAATAATACAAATTTACTATCCAACTTCAATTCTAAATCATCGACGATAGATGAGTTAAAATTAATTTCATCAGGATAAAGACAAGTCTTACCAACATCTTCAAATTCAGACTCTATCAGCTTTAAGGTTTCTGACTGTATATTAGCTGGAACGATGATTGTCTGACCGCAAACAGCTAGCGCCAAAGCTCTTGCTAGAAACTCTACAGGAGAAGAATGGAATAGAACCCAATGGCTTATATCCTGCTTCTGGATAAAAGCTATATTATTGTTCACCCTTTGCTTTAACTCTTTCCAAGTAACTCTGAGTTTCCCATCGAAACTAATAATTTGAGAATTAGGAAAGTTTAAAGAGCAGCAACTTTTACTTAAATTCATACTTCGACTTAACCCGCTTTCGAACTATAAATTCAATGACAAAAATCGTGCCCATTATAAGATAAGAAATTAAGCCATTATAAAGAGTCCATAACTCTAAATTGTTTTGAAGGACTGTATAGGATGCTATGCTGGCATTGACCAAAAAGAACAGCATCCAAACTACTGTGACCTTTCTAGTATAAGGGATAGCCTCATCAGTAAAGCTTTCATCCGTCAAACGAGCAATTTTCTCGATGATTGTTGGCGGTTTTATAAAGGATACTAAAAAAATAATAAACAATAATAAACTGATTATTATGGGATAAAGGTAAACTAGTTTTAGTTCATTAAATAATAGGCTTAGGGATATCAATAAGAAACCAGAGCAACCAATTACTAATGAAATAGGATCGCTTTTCCTTGTCATAATAATTCTAAGCAAAAAAAGTAGAAGCAAAACACTTCCAACGACTTGCAGTGAAAAATTTTTCAACCCTAAAAAAACGACAAAAGGATAAGCAACCAAACTTATCCCTATGAAAATATTGATGATATTTTTTATTAGTTTACTAATAATCCATGTACCGCATCAACAACATCTTGCACTGTTCTAACCTGCTTAAAATCTTCAGGTTTTACTTTAACGCCTGTAATGTCTTGCAATTTTAAAACGAGATCAACTGAGTCAATACTGTCTAAATCAAGATCTTGATATAAGTTGGCTTCTAAGTTGATATCTTCAGCTGGTATTTCAAACAAATCCACAAGAATTTCTTGTACCGACGTAAAAATTTGCTCTTTAGATTGCATAGCTAAACCTATTATTTATTATTACGAATAAAGTTGGCTAGTGTAGCCACTGAATAAAAGTGCTTTTTGGTATCTTCAGAACTTGCTTCTAAAACCACATGAAATTCATTCTTTACAGCCAAGCCCAATTCTAAAGCATCAATAGAATCCAAGCCCAATCCGTCGACGAATAAAGCTTCGTCAGTGTCAATATCATCAGCAACCATATCTTCCAAGTCTAATGATTCAATAATCAGCTCTTTTATTTTTGTTTCTAAATCAGTCATATAACACTCTTTCTCTATAATACCCTTCTAAATACTGAGTTAATTTTCTCGAAGCCATAGTCGGCTTAACATCCTTGATTTGAGAAACGGGCAATATTCTATCATCAACTATTATTAAAAAGTGAGCTTTTTTTGCTGGAATTTGATACCACTTTAGGCGTTTGGTCAGAAACTCTGGCTTACAATGAATTTGGATTGGTCTAAGAGCTGCGCCCGTATTTATTGCGATATTGGCTAACCCCCTTTGAAATTTATAGGGTTTTCTTGCCTCACTGCGAGTCCCTTCTGGGAATATTACTAAATTCCCACCATCTTTCAATGCATCATTACAATCATCCAAAAGACCTTCAGCATTTCTGTTCGGAATATAAGCAGCTTTTACAATCCACTTTATAAAGAAATTCTTCCAAAGTGCTTCTTTAACAATACAATCAGCATTCGGAATCAAGCCAATAATTATAACAACATCAACTAAAGATGGGTGGTTAGCAATAACGATAACGCCTTTATCTTCCTGCAACTTATCCACCCCCCGATATTCAACGCTAAGAATACCCGTGAACTTCATATAAGAAACAAAGAAAGCAAATCCTTTGTGTATGGTGTACTGAATTCGTTGTTTAGTTCTTAATCGATCACGGGTGAAAATTCTGATAAATCCGAAAATCACAACGCCCATAGTTAATGCACCAAATCCAAAAAGAGCATAACCAAAGGTTGTTGCCAATAGCCTCCAAATTCTATTTAAAGTTTCAAGCATCTTTAGTGATAAATAATCTAATAAGGTTTAATGGAGACAGCTCAGGTTCAGACTTAACAACATCAAGTATTTGCTCTGCGGAATCGTTTTTAGCATCAACGATCATACCAAAGCATATTGGCAAGGACTCATCATCATAACGCGAATAAACTTCTGGTAATGGCTCATCATAATAAAAGTATAGCACCGGCATTTGAAATGATTTAGATTGCGAATAAGCCTCAATAAAACCAGATGTTAAGCTTCTATTACCAGCACCTATTGCTGTAGAACTTTCAGTCCACTTATTAATCATTCCGTACATACCGACTAATGAGTTATGTACGGACAAACCAAAGCTTGTCGGAGATAAGCCTTCTGCATTCACTAAATTAGTAAGGAGTTGAACCGTCTTTTCCATTTCACCAAAGCGACTGGCAAAAACGAGCGGTAACTGTTCCTGATCTTCATCAATTAAGCTATAAGATGTTACGAAAACCATTTTTGCCAATAAAGAAAGCCGACGGCGAACCATCGGCTTAATAAACGACACATCGGGCTTTTGGTTTTTATCAAAACCTCTTAGATTATGGCTCCAATCTTCCCACTCTTGTTTAGTAGAAACTCCCGGAGCCCAGGCTGACCAGATAACTTTACTTTTAATTACCACTCTTACATCTTATATAAATGTGCGTTGATTGAGTTTTTCAAATGGACCATCCAATTATTATAATTTGGATGAATCTTACCAGTGCTAGCGTCATATTTTAAACCGTAAGTTTCGTTATATTTAATAGAGTAATTTTCATTAGTATAGAAAATATCTACTACAGCTCTATGTTTTCCTCGCACATCAATCGAAGCGTTGATATGACCTGGCTTTACGACTTTCGGGAGCCAGCCTCTAGAAGCCGCGCCTGCTAAAATTGCTTTTTTTACATTGTCTGCAGAAGTTTGATTAACCACAACTTGATTATTAATATCCATCACCGGAACTAATGTTTTACATGCTGCTAATGTTAAACCTGCTATCAATATTAATATAAGTTTAATTTTCATTTTTTACATCCTTCTTTAGTTAGTTATTTTTTCTTTTTACGAGCTGGAGGTAAGTCTGTACAAACACCTTCGTACACTTCAGCGGCGAAGCTGATTGATTCGGAAAGTGTTGGGTGAGCGTGGATGGTTAGTCCGATGTCTTCAGCATCACAGCCCATTTCGATCGCTAAACCAACTTCGGCAATTAATTCGCCTGCGTTGACACCTACGATTCCACCACCGATAACACGGTTAGTTTTCTTGTCGAAAATTAACTTGGTGAAGCCTTCTGAGCGGTCAACACCAATAGCGCGACCTGAAGCTGCCCATGGGAAATTCCCTACACCGTATTCTAAGCCTTCTGCTTTAGCTTCTTTCTCAGTGTAACCAACCCAAGCGATTTCAGGATCTGTGTAAGCTACCGATGGAATAGTAATTGGATCAAAATAATGTTTCTTGCCAGCAATTACTTCTGCAGCAACGTGTGCTTCAGCAGTTGCTTTATGCGCTAACATTGGCTGACCAACGATGTCGCCAATAGCATAAATGTGCGGAACGTTAGTACGCATTTGCTTATCTGTTTCGATAAAGCCGCGATCAGAAACCGTTACGCCTGCTTTTTCTGCGTCGATTAAATCGCCATTTGGACGACGACCAACTGCCGATAAAATCATGTCGTATTTAACTGGCTCTGCTGGTGCATTTTTACCTTCAAAGGTTACATACAAGCCATCTTTCTTAGCTTCAACTGCAGTTACGCTAGTTTCCAGCATGATCTTTTCGTATTTCTTTGCAACGTATTTTTGCAATACTTTAACTACGTCTTTATCAGCTGCAGGTACTAACTGATCGGCCATTTCAACTACGTCAATTTTCGAGCCAAATGCGCGATAAACCGTAGCCATTTCAAGACCAATAATACCACCGCCAAGAACTAGCATATGGCCTGGAACTTGACGTAATTCTAATGCACCTGTCGAATCAACGATGCGGTCATCTTCTGGTAAGAAAGGAAGGTTTACTACGCGAGAGCCTGCTGCAATGATCGCGTGTTCAAATTCAATAGTTTGCTTTGCGCCTTCGTGCTCAATTTCTAAAGTGTGCGAGCCAGTAAATTTACCGTAGCCTTGTACAGTTTTTACTTTGCGCATTTTCGCCATACCCGCAACGCCCTGTGATAAACGACCAACAACGCCTTCTTTGTAAGCGCGGATTTTGTCGATATCAATTTCAGGCTTACCAAAACTTACGCCGTGCTTTGATGTTTCTTCTGCTTCGTCAATCACCTTCGCAGTGTGTAATAAGGCTTTTGACGGGATACAACCCACGTTCAAACATACACCACCTAACTCAGCGTACTTTTCAACCATTACTACTTCTAAACCAAGATCCGCAGCACGGAAAGCCGCAGAATAGCCGCCAGGGCCACTACCTAAAACAACAACTTGAGTTTTGATATTACTCATGAGTTTCCTCTGAAATTCTTTTCTAAATGACTAAAATTCGTATTTTTCAGCCACCTCAATTTTGAAGTGGCGTATTTTACCTGAATTGGGCGAAAATCAAAGTGATTTAGCCCAATTGTTGGTTAATTCTTAACCGTTTAAAGTATCACTCTTCGAATGTCTTCCAACATCTTCGACAAATGCACAATAAACCTTGCCGCTACAGCACCATCAATCACTCTGTGATCATAAGAAAGCGACATCGGCAACATCATCCGTGGCTGGAACTCCTTACCATCCCAAACTGGCTGGATCTTATTGCGCGATAAACCAAGAATGGCCACATCTGGCCAATTCACGATTGGCGTAAAGGCGGTTCCACCAATACCACCCAAACTTGAAATGGTCATTGAACTGCCCTGCATATCTTTGGCGGTTAACTTTTTATCACGTGCTTTAGCCGACATTTCGCCAAGCTCCGTCGCCAATTCATATACAGATTTTTTATCCACGTCACGAATAACCGGAACTACTAAGCCATCTGGCGTATCCACGGCCACGCCAATATTAAAGTATTTCTTTAATACTAAGGTTTCACCATCTGCCGCTAACGAGCTGTTAAAGGTTGGAAATTCTTTCAAACTCGCCACTAAAGCTTTCATGATAAAAGCCAAAGGCGTTAGACGAACACCTTGCTTTAAAGCCTCTTCTTTCATTGATTTACGAAAGGCATCTAGCTCAGTAATATCAGCATCTTCATGCTGTGTAACGTGCGGGATTAAGTTCCAGTTGCGCTGCAAAGTCACACTTGAGATCTTTTGAATACGCGTTAACTGAGTGGTTTCAACCTCACCAAATTTGGTAAAATCGATTTCTGGTAAATCAGGCGCCGCTTGAGCTGAACCAGCCGTTGCTTTTGGACGCGATAATTCAAACTTAATAAAAGCTTGAACATCTTCTTTTAAAATGCGACTTTTCGGGCCGGTACCATTAATTTTTGATAAATCAGCACCAAATTCACGTGCCAATCGGCGTACCGCAGGACTAGCATGAATCACGCCATCACGTTTTGGAGCTTGCACAGGGTAATCTGAAACTGGAGCTTTATTAGCTGGTTTGCTTGGCGCTTTCGCAGGAGTTGGAGCCTTTTCAACCTTAGGTGCTTCAGACTTAGTGGCTTTTGACTCACTTGCAAGCTGTACTAGCATAGTGCCAATTTCATCACCTTGGCTAACTTTATCGCCAACTTTTACAGTTAATGATTCTATTGTTCCTGCGCTATCTGCAGGCACTTCCATAGTTGCTTTATCAGTCTCTAAAACGATTAAGCTATCGTCTTTTTCCACTGAATCGCCAACTGCTACCGAAACTTCGATAACATCAACCCCATCAGCATCGCCTAAGTCTGGAATAATGATTTTTTTACTGGTTGGTTCTGAAGAGCTAACAGCGGCTTCTTCAACAACTTTTTCGGTAACTTCTTCAGTACTCTCAACAACATCTTGCTTCACAGCTTCAGGCTCGCTTTCAGCCGATTCCGACGCTGAGGATTCCACTTCTAAAATCAAGTCGCCTTCAGATACCTTATCACCAACATTTACCGCGATAGACTTAATTACGCCTGCGGCACTAGATGGTATTTCCATGGTTGCTTTATCGGTTTCTAATACGATCAAGCCATCTTCTAGTCCAACCGTATCTCCAACTGCAACCATTAACTCAATGATTTCCACACCATTAGCATCGCCAATATCGGGAACGGTTACTTTTTCTAGTTCTTTACTTAGACTACTCAAAGTTCTTCTCCTTTTATTAACGATTAAAGTGTCATTGGATCGGCTTTATCAGCATCGATCTGGTAACGCTTGATTGCTTTAGTAACTTCTTTAGTGTCAATAATCCCTTCGTCTGCCAAGGCTTTAAGTGCTGCTACCGCAACATAATATCGATCCACTTCAAAGAACTTACGTAAATTTGCACGGCTGTCAGAGCGACCATAACCGTCCGTACCTAACACGCTGTAACTTGCCGGAACCAAGCTACGAATTTGCTCAGCATAAGCCTTCATATAGTCTGTTGCCGCAATTACAGGCCCCTCTTGCTTTGCCAAGCATTTTTCAACATAAGAAGCTTTGGCTTTCTTTTCAGGGTTTAATAGGTTTTCTCGCTCAACTGACTGGCCTTCGCGACCTAATTCAGTAAAGCTAGTTACTGACCAAATATCCGAGCTCACGCCAAAGTCTTTGTGTAATAATTCAGCCGCTTTTTCTACTTCAGGTAAAATAGCACCACAAGAAAGTAACTGAACTTTTAATCCTTTCTTCTTGGCTTTTTTGCCTTTCGCTAATTGATACATACCTTTAATAATGCCTTCCTCAGCACCTTCAGGCATTTCAGGATGAACATAGTTCTCATTCAAGGTAGTGATGTAATAGAACACATTTTCTTGGTTCTTATACATACGACGCATACCTTCTCGCATAATAACCGCAACTTCATAAGCGTAAGTTGGGTCATAGCTTATGCAGTTTGGAATAGTGCTAGAAATCATATGACTGTGGCCATCTTGGTGCTGCAAACCTTCGCCATTTAACGTAGTACGGCCTGAAGTTGCACCAATAATAAATCCACGGGCTTGCATATCGCCGGCAGCCCAGCACAAGTCACCAATACGCTGGAACCCAAACATGGAATACAAAATGTAGAAAGGTATCATTGGCAAATCGTTGCTCGAATAACTGGTAGCCGCCGCCATCCAAGATGACATAGCGCCAGCTTCGTTAATACCCTCTTCTAAAATCTGCCCTGACTTATCTTCGCGGTAATACATGATTTGATCAGAATCTACTGGCTCGTATAACTGACCTACTGACGAATAAATACCAATCTGACGGAACAAGCCTTCCATACCAAAAGTACGAGCTTCATCTGGAATAATGGGAACGATACGTTCTTTCAATGTTTTATCTTTTAATAAAACATTTAGAGCACGAACAAAGGCCATAGTCGTAGAAATTTGACGCTCGCCCGTAGACTTTAATAAGGCATCAAACTTGGCTAGCTCAGGAATATCCATCGACTGCGATTCTTGACGACGCGCCGGCATATAGCCACCAAGCTTGGCTCGACGCTCGTGCATATATTTAATTTCAGGGCTGTCATTACCTGGATGATAGAAAGGTACATCTTCTAACTTGTCATCAGGAATTGGTACATTAAAACGATCACGGAAATGCTTTAATGCATCAACATTCATCTTTTTCACTTGGTGAGAAATATTTTTACCCTCACCGGAGTCACCCATGCCATAACCTTTAACGGTTTTGGCTAAAATAATAGTTGGCTTGCCTTTCGAGTTCACAGCCTCATGATAAGCCGCGTAAACTTTATGTGGATCATGACCACCACGATTTAAGCGCCAAATGTCTTTATCCGACATATTGGCCACCATCTCTAAAAGCTTTGGATCTTTGCCGAAGAAATTCTCACGAGTATAAGCGCCACCTTTAGCTTTACAGTTTTGGTATTCACCATCAACGGTGTCTTCCATTACTTTTAATAAACGGCCTTCAGTGTCGCGTGCAATTAATGGATCCCAATAGCGTCCCCAAATTACTTTCAACACATCCCAACCAGCACCACGGAATTCGCCTTCAAGCTCTTGGATAATTTTGCCATTACCACGAACGGGACCATCAAGACGCTGTAAATTACAATTTACAACGAAAATCAAATTGTCTAAACCTTCACGTCCTGCAAGACCAATCGCACCTTTAGATTCAGGTTCATCCATCTCGCCATCACCCAAGAAAGCCCAAACCTTGCGACCTTTAGTGTCCGCTAAACCGCGATTCTCTAAATATTTTAAGAAACGTGCTTGGTAAATGGCTTGAATCGGGCCTAACCCCATAGAAACCGTTGGGAATTGCCAAAAATCAGGCATTAACCATGGGTGTGGGTAAGAAGAAATACCTTTGCCATCCACTTCTTGACGGAAATTGGCCAGTTGATCTTCGGTCATACGACCTTCTAAAAAGGCACGAGCATAGATGCCTGGAGCACAATGGCCTTGATAATAAATTAAGTCACCACCGTGTTTACCATCATCTGCATGGAAAAAGTGATTAAAACCAACATCATATAAAGTTGCACTTGATGCAAAACTTGATAAATGGCCACCTAAATCCAAATCTTTTTTAGTGGCTTGTAACACCATCGCAATAGCGTTCCAACGAATAATCGCTCGAATTCGCTTTTCAATCTCAGGGTCACCTGGCATATGCGCTTCATCAGAAGGCTGAATAGTATTAAGATACGCAGTAGTTAAGTCAAAGGGTAAGTGAGCGCCCGCTTTTCTTGCTTTAGCTACCAGTTTTTCCAATAAATAGTGGGCACGTTCAGCACCTTCTTCACTAATAACAGCTTCAAGAGCATCAATCCATTCTTGAGTTTCAATTGGATCAACATCCTGATTGGCTAGATCTACAGAATTATTTTCAGACATAGTATTTCCAGATGCATTATTTAACGAAACAAGCTGCTAATCATAAATTTCGAATTGATATCTAACACAACAAACAGCAAAAACAATATCTTTAAGCCATTGTTTTATTTCATAATTTTCAAAATTTAATTAACAGATGTAAAATAAATCGTTGTTGTTAATTTACAGCATCATAGTGCTTTTATTGCAAAAAAGATAGCTCTCCGTTTAAGTTTAATAAAGTGCCAACAATAAAAAAGCCACTAACTAATGGTTAGTGGCTTTTTAAAAATATAATTAACCGATGTTAATTAATACAGACCCAATCCTAGTAATGAAAACAAGGCCGCAAAAGCAAATATCAACACCCCGGCTCGCTCAGAGAGTTTCAATGCCCAACGCGAAGGCCCTCGAGCATCGTCTTCTTCATAAAATCCAAGACTTGCAAACCCTGCTTGCTCCACAAAACTTAAACCTTCAACATCAAAATCTAGGAAATCACCTTTAACCTTTTTAACCCCAGTACCCATATCACCAGCTAGCAAATAAGCTAATGCTGATACACGAGCGGGGATCCATTCAAGTACCAGATTAAGTTTGTACACAAAACCTTCTGAAGGGTTAGTTTCTAGATACCAATTGGTTAGTCGATATAGTAAAGCTCCAGCAGGACCTAATAAAGTAAACCAAATGACTACTGCAAAGTAACGGCTTTGAGCTTTTCTAAAGATAGTTTTTGATACGGCTTGATCCAACTCATCAACGGTTGTTGCAGCCTCAGAATTAGCTTCCCCGATAAAAGGGATTGCAGAGCGTTTTGCATCTTCCTCTTGATGTTCCGCACGCGCTTTATAATAAGCTTTTAAACTTTTACGCGGTGACTCAGGGCCTAAACATAAAACAAGTACAGCAACCGCCAAGGCCAACATGAATAATGAGCCCAATAAACCACCATGGAACCACCAATCGTGTTGATACCAAGCAAATATCCAATACACAATCAAAACTGGCGCCAACAATACTACCGCCTGTCCAATCCATTTAGGGTACCAAGTCTGCTCACCAAACCATGCATCCATTTTCTGTTGGTATTTACTAAACCAACGTCGATGACTGACTTTTTGATTAAGCTCTTTAGTATCTTTATGAAGATACTGTTCAATCAATAAAGCAATGATTAAAGCTAGAAGTGCCATATATAGTTATCCCCTGACATAGAAATTGTCTTGTTAGATCCATTTTAGCAAATTGTCTGTTTCAATTCCCCCGCCAAAAATCATAACTTGTAACAAAAGCTTTCTTTTAGGCGGAAAAAATTCATTCTTCTCATTTAAAGTTTAAATGGATATCAACCTGCGCTGAAGATTCAATCTTATTAAACTTTATAAGATGGCTACTAACTCTTTAAACAGCTCAAATAACCACCCCAATCAAAAAACCCTCCTGGATCGGTTTTTCGACCAGGTGCAATATCTGAGTGACCTCTAATTCGCCGTTTATTAATTAGCGGGTAATGCTCCATAATCACTTTAGACACCTCGACTAAGCTTTTATATTGGGCTTTGGTGAAAGGTATATCATCAGCCCCTTCAAGCTCGATGCCAATTGAAAAGTCATTGCAGGCCTCGCGCCCTTCGAAATTAGAAACACCAGCATGCCAAGCCCTTTTATTAAAAGGCACAAATTGGATGACCACACCATCGCGTTTAATAAGTAAATGACTTGAAACCCTAACTCCTTCTATGGTCTGAAAATACGGATGAATACTAGCGTCTAACTGTCCTTGAAAAAACTGCTCAATATAAGAGCCACCAAATTGATTAGGCGGAAGACTGATATTATGAATAACTAGCAAACTAATATCACTTTCATCGGAGCGCTCATCAAAGTGTGGCGAAGCCACATAATTTGCATTGGTTAATAAATGTTCATAAATAGCTGACATAAATAGTTATATCTGAATCACTGTGATAAAAGTTACAGTCAGTATATAATTGGAAGGAAAAGTTACAACAAATTCCTACACCTCGGATAGAACAAGAGAAGACTAACTATGATGGATATTCCTTATAAAGAAGCTTTAACTAAAGAAATTGACCGCGCAATTGAGATTGCTATCGCAGAAGATTTAGGCGCTTTTGAATATGACAACCGTGGAATAGACGTCACAGCAGAATTGATTGAGCCAGAAAAAATTGCCAAAGGTCGATTAATCACTCGTGAAGATTGCGTTATTGCAGGAATCGACTGGTTCCAAGCAGTATTTGACAAAATCGATCCAGAGCTAAAAATCGAATGGTTATGCAAAGATGGCGATAAATTAAGTCCTAACGATGTGATTTGTCGAGTAGAAGGTAATGCGCGCAATATTCTTACCGCTGAAAGAACAGCGATGAACTTCCTACAAACACTATCAGGGACAGCAACTGTCGTAGCGCGTTATGTCGCAGAACTAAAAGGAACCCAATGCCAATTATTGGATACCCGTAAAACCATCCCGATGCTTCGCCTTGCCCAAAAGTACGCCGTAACTTGTGGCGGCGGTCGTAACCACCGAATTGGTTTATACGATGCTTTCTTGATAAAAGAAAACCACATTGCATCTCACGGCTCCATTGAAGGTGCAGTCAAACAGGCACGAAAAAACCATCCGAATATTTTGGTGGAAGTTGAAGTAGAGAACTTCAGCCAATTAGACCAAGCCCTTGACGCAGGTGCAGACGTTATTATGCTTGATAACTTCACTATCGAAGATATGGCTACGGGGGTATCCGTAAACCAAGCGCATAAACATACCGCTAAAATCGAAGCCTCCGGCAACGTAACGATAGAAACCTTAAATGAAATTGCCCAAACAGGCGTCGATTTTATTTCTGTGGGCGCATTAACCAAGCATATAAAAGCTGTGGATTTATCATTACGGTTGACCATGTAAGGGCATGATTAATTAAAGCAATATGCCTAAATCAGCTCCGAGCTAAAACAAAGCAGCGGTCTTCAGCCCAACAGAATGACACAATTTGTCACATTTTCGGAGATTTGGGCATAAATTTGAACTAAATCACACCTTGATAATTTTACCTACTTATAAAAAACCACAATAAACTCTTGTTTTAATTAGTTTTTTATAAGTCTTGTTACAATTTAACATTTCCCTCTTGTCCAAATTTTTTACGCACATTACTATGAACATCAGAATTTGCTTACACAAGAAAGCTTTGCCTTAGCTTGTGTTAACAAACTGACAAAGCGAATTCTTATGTAAGTATTTTTAATTTTTATTATTTAGGAGATTTTCTCATGCAAAAGAAAAAC
The DNA here is from genome assembly GCA_947503345.1 of uncultured Kangiella sp. Lineage (GTDB taxonomy): Bacteria > Pseudomonadota > Gammaproteobacteria > Enterobacterales > Kangiellaceae > Kangiella. The sequence goes on from CANNCW010000001.1 coordinate 229,436, forward strand.
CAAGGTTTTACTCTTATCGAATTGATGATCGTAATCGCGATTATCGGTATTTTAGCAGCAATCGCTATTCCAGCTTACTCAGATTTCACAATTCGTTCACGTGTATCTGAAGCTTTAGTCACTGCTTCAAGCTTTAAAGCAACAATTTCAGAAAATATTGCAGACAACGGCGGTACTGTTGGTGCTTCTGGAAATTGTGATGGCGTTACAAATATCACAACTGTAACAGACAATCTTACATCTGCTTCTTGTGCTGATACTACTGGGGCAATAACATTAGTTACAACTGCGGCCGCAGGTTCTGTAACATTAACGTTAACACCTACAGTAGATGCTGCAAGTAGAGTTAATTGGGCTTGTAACTCAGCAGCAACATTCCATGATTTAGTTCCAGGCGAATGTCGTACAGCCGCAACTCCATAGTAGGGGAAGCTAATACAGAAAAGCGAGCCCAGCTCGCTTTTTTTATATCTAAAAATTGACATCTTCTCTTTTTTATTCAAGGATATGAGATGGGCTGTTAATGGAAATTCTCGAGAATAAACTAGTGATTCAAAATAATTTATCAGGCTTAGCACATCTTATCGTTAGTGAAGGATTATTGACGGAAGAAAAAGTCATTGAAGCAAAATCTAACGCCGACAATGAGAAGTTAAAACTCTTAGACTGGCTAGTTTCAGCAAATTGGATTAATCCTACCGAGATTGCTAAGTTGCAATCTATCGCCTTTGGTAATCCGTACTTTGATCTTTCTAGTATTGACGTTTCCCTAATACCTGATGACATAGTAGACCTTAAATTATTAAAAAAACACCGCGCCATTCCACTCTATAAACGAGGTACTCGTTTATTTGTCGGTTTAACCGATGCCACCAATCTTAAAACCTTAGAAGAGTTACGCTTTCAAACAGGTTTATCCATCGAGGCTGTATTAGTTGAGTCCAACAAACTAGACTCAGTGATAGAGAAGCTAATAGAAGCAAAAGAGAATGAAGCTTTTGCAGACATGGACGATGGCGATCTTGATAATATCGATCTAGATTCCGTTGATGATGACGAAGACGATCAACAACAAGACACCGATACTGACGATGCCCCTGTTGTTAAATTCGTTAAAAAAATGCTAGTAGACGCCATTCGAAAAGGCGCTTCAGATTTACACTTTGAGCCTTATGAAAAAAAATATCGTGTTCGTTTCCGTATTGATGGTATGTTACATGAGGTGGCTTCACCTCCAACCCAGTTGTCTGCAAGAATTTCTGCGCGTTTAAAAGTTATTTCTGGTCTCGATATTTCTGAAAGGCGAGTCCCCCAAGATGGTCGCGTAAAACTAAAAATATCTAAGACCAAAGCGATTGATTTTCGTGTAAATACTTTGCCAACTTTATTCGGCGAAAAAATCGTTATGCGTATTCTTGACCCGACTTCTGCCATGTTAGGGGTCGACGCTTTAGGTTTCGAAAAAAAGCAAAAAGAAGACTTTATGTTTGCAATTTCCAAGCCACAAGGAATGGTATTAGTTACAGGACCTACAGGTTCAGGTAAAACAGTTACATTATATACTGGTGTGAATATTCTTAACGATGAGCATAAAAATATCTCTACTGCAGAAGACCCAGTAGAAATCAATTTGCAAGGCATTAACCAAGTTAACGTTAATATTAAGGCCGGCTTGACCTTTGCCTCAGCACTAAGGGCTTTTTTACGCCAAGATCCAGACATAGTATTAGTTGGTGAGATCCGTGATTTAGAAACTGCCGAAATTGCTATTAAAGCTTCACAAACGGGCCACTTAGTATTATCGACTCTGCATACTAACTCGGCGCCAGAAACTCTAACCCGTTTAGTTAATATGGGCGTAGCTCCTTTTAATATTGCAACAACAGTGAATCTTGTCGTTGCTCAACGCCTTGCAAGGCGCTTATGTGAACATTGTAAGAAAGCTTCCGACTTACCGGATGAAGCATTAGTAGAAGAAGGGTTTAGCAAAGAGGAACTGAGCGAGTTAACAGTATTTGAACCTGTCGGCTGTGACAAATGCACTATGGGTTATAAAGGTCGAGTTGGCATTTTCCAAGTAATGCCTTTGTCAGAAGCTACTGGACGTATTATCATGGAAGGCGGAAATGCAATTGATATTTCAGATCAAGCAAAAGCTGAAGGAATACCTGATTTGCGCCGCTCAGGCTTAAATAAAATTAAAATTGGTTTAACCAGTCTTGCCGAAATCAATCGCGTTACGCAAGATTAGTTAAAGGTATTAGTAATAGGAATTATCTATGGCAACAGCAGTTCAGAAGAGAGGTTCTAAGCAAAAAAAGGTTAGAACTAAAACATTCCAATACACGGGAGTAAACAAACAAGGGCAAAGAATCAAAGGGAAAATGATTTCTGATGATGCGGCCAGTGTTAAAGTTGCGTTACGTAAACAGGGAATTAACCCGCAAAAAGTTCAAGCAGAGCTATTTTCTTTCGGTAATGGTGGCAAGCCCATCAAACCCGTTGATATCGCCATTTTCCTAAGACAAATGGCAACTATGATGAAAGCTGGTGTGCCTTTAGTACAAGCTTTTGATATCGTAGGAAAGGGTCATGAAAACTCTAATATGCAAGATCTTTTAATGAATATTAAGGGGGACATTGAATCAGGCAGTCCGATTGCTGATGCATTACGTAAACAGCCTAAGTATTTTGATGAATTGGTTTGCGATTTAATACATGCTGGTGAGCAATCAGGTACCCTAGAGCAAATGCTTGATAGAATTGCAACATACAAAGAAAAATCCGAAGCTCTAAAATCAAAAATTAAAAAAGCTATGATGTATCCCACAGCGGTTGTTATTGTTGCCATCGCTGTAACAGCAATTCTATTAATTTATGTTGTCCCGATGTTTGCAGACCTATTCAAAGGAGCTGGTTCTGATCTACCTGCATTCACTCAGTTGGTAGTAGACTTATCAGATAATGTCCAAGCCTATTGGTATGTTTATTTAGGCGTAATTATTGCGGCGGTTATCACGTTCTCTCAGTTAAACGAAAAATCAGCTAAATTTAGATCGCTTAAAGACAGGTTTCTTCTAAAGTTTCCAATTTTTGGACCTTTAATTGCCAAAGCTGCCGTCGCTCGTTATGCCAGAACTCTTTCAACAACCTTTGCAGCCGGCGTACCTCTTGTTGATGCTTTACAGTCAGCTGCTGGCGCTTCCGGTAACACGGTACATAAAGAAGCAATTTTGAAAATTCGTGACGATGTGACAACGGGGATGCAAATTAATATGGCAATGCAGTCTACTGGCGTTTTCCCCAATATGGTAAACCAAATGGTTGCAATTGGTGAAGAATCTGGCGCTGTTGATAGCATGCTCTCTAAAGTTGCCGATATTTATGAAGGTGAAGTTGATGATGCGGTAGATGGTATCAGTTCATTAATCGAGCCTTTTGTAATTGTGTTTCTAGGTGTGGTTGTAGGTGGTCTAGTTGTTGCCATGTATCTACCAATCTTCCAAATGGGTAACGCTTTCTAAAGAGAACTATAAATGTTAGAACTTCTATCAACAAACCTACCGCTTTTGGTAGGTTTTATTTTTATATTGGGACTGTTATGTGGCAGTTTTTTTAATGTGGTTATCCATAGACTGCCTATAATTCTCAATCGTGAATGGCGTGCTACGGCTTCTGAGATATTAACTGACGCTAAGTGTCAGGTGTCTTGTCCTGTCGATGAGTTACCAGAAAAATACAACTTGGTTGCCCCTCGCTCAAAATGCCCAAAATGCCAGCATGAAATTGGTGCTTTAGAAAATATTCCTGTAGTTAGTTGGTTAGTGTTGGGTGGCAAGTGTAAGGGCTGCAAAACCAAAATATCTGTCCGTTATCCTTTTATAGAACTTTTGACTGCAATTATTTTTGCCATTTGTGCTTATTATTTTGGTTTTAATTGGTCGTTGGCTTTTGCCCTGTTATTTGTTAGCTACCTCATTTGTGGTTCTATGATTGATTACGATCATAAAATATTACCCGATCAACTAACTTTACCTTTAGTATGGTTTGGTTTATTTGCAGCTTTATTTATCTCAAAACCAATTCCAAGCTTTGCTCCAAACATAGAATCAGCTGTAATTGGTGCCCTAGCTGGTTACTTAGTTTTGTGGTCTATATATTGGCTATTTAAAATAGTCACTGGCAAAGAAGGTATGGGGCATGGTGACTTTAAATTGCTGGCGGCGATTGGTGCTTTTGTCGGATATCAATTATTGCCATTAGTTATTATTCTTTCGACCGTTACAGGCGCGATTTTAGGTATCGCAGCTATGGTCATTAGTAAGCAAGGTCGAGACCATAAGATCCCATTTGGTCCTTTCTTATCAATCGCTGGATTTATTACCTTTATTTGGGGTAAAGCGATTAGTGACCAATATTTGCAACTCTTCAGTTTATAGATGGCCTATAAAGTCGCTTTAACAGGAGGAATCGCAAGCGGTAAAACTTTTGTTTCTGATCAATTCGCTACGCTAGGTGTAACCATAATAGATGCAGACATTGTTTCTCGCGAAGTTGTAGCTCCTAATAGCCAAGGTTTAGATGCAATCAAGAATTACTTTGGCTCTGAAGTTATAAATAGTAATGGCACATTAGACAGAAATTTGCTTCGCTCTATTGTTTTTGAAGACGAGCAAGAGCGCCAATGGCTCAATAATTTACTCCACCCTCTAATTAGAGAAAAAATGCGTAAACTAAATAGCCATTGCAACACTGCTTATTCGGTAAATGTTATTCCTCTTTTGTTTGAGTCGAATCAAAGTTCAGAATACGATCGGGTGTTAATTGTGGATTGCGATCCCAAACTTCAATTAAAGCGTCTTTTGCAAAGAGACCAATCATCATTAGAACAAGCCCAAGCCATTATTGATAGCCAAGCCACGCGTGAGCAAAGGCTCTCTATCGCTGATGACATCATAGATAACTCACAAGATTTGCAATACATGCAACATCAAGTTATAAAGCTACATAAGCAGTATTTATCTTTAGCTAAAGACCATTGACGGACTAATGACAGCAAAGCAACCAACACAAGCTGATTTTATTTTGTATGAACATCCTCTTAACGAACAAGTTAGGACATATCTACGTTTAGAGTCTTTGTTTAATCATCATTATCAATTAATTCAATCCGAATCTCATACCAATCATATCGGTGTATTACATAATATATTAGAGATTTTAGATTGCTTAGATCGTGGCGATATCAAAGGTGATCTACTAAAAGAGTTGGAACAGCAAAAGCTCCACTTTCAACAACTTGCAGAAAATCCTTATATTGATGAACTAAAGTTAAAAACTTTTCTTTCGCAACTTCAGCAAGTATATCAATGGATCAGCCAATACCCTGGGAAATTTGGTTCTCGTTTACGTAAAGATAGATTTATTGAGCTGATCAATAATCGTATCCGTATTCCAGGTGGCTCCTGTAGCTTTGATCTACCTGAGTTGCATCAATTTATCAATAAACCTCTAGAAGTAAAGCAAGCCCAATTTAAGGAGTGGTTTGGACACTTTTCCGGATTACATGAGTCCATAAAAATTTTATTAAGGCTTTTTAGAGAAAACGCAACTTTCCAAACAGTTAATACACAACAAGGGCATTATCAGTACAACTTTGAAAAAGGTAAAAGTGCACATTTGTTACGTATTAAATTACACTCAACTGACTTAGCTTTTCCCGAAGTTAGCGGCTCAAAGCATTGCTTTAATATTCGCTTTTTAATTCCGCAAACCGATGATATAGTTGCTTCCACTGAAGAGCAGCAATTCTTATTGGCTATTTGCTAAAGTTTATTCTTTAGCATTAAGAATGGTTTTTCAAATATATAATGTAAAGCCAAGCTCATAATAACCGAAAGTAATATATAAAGTGCAAAAAAGGTAGTCATACCTAAGATGCCAGTATCATTAAAACCAATTTGTTCATAAGCTAAGTCGTAACTAACTGGCAATAATATCAAATGACATAAATAGAGAGCATATGATATTTTTGATAGTTTCTGCATAGTATCTGATGTCAAGACAGCACTTAATATCCCCGACGATTGCTTTAACGACAATAATAGTAAAGCCCCAAATGCACAAGTAAGAATAGTCGTCGTAACGTGATTCAAAATCAAACTTAGACTGTTAATCTCAACAAACGATAGAAAAATGATAATACTCGTTAAAATTAAAAGCTTAAGTCTTTTAGTTAATTGCTCATTTAAATTCCATTTATTTATATCAGCACAAGCAACAAAAGCACCAATGATGATACTCATCACAGCAAAATGGAATGGCGCCCTATAACCCCAAAAATATTCTGTATAGTTTAGTTCCGATTCATGCATTAAAAAGTAAAGCTTGATGCAAAAAATAATTAACACCAAAATAAATAAAATCAAACTAAGTGCTCTGCGTGACAATTTAGCAGAAGCCATGGCCAAAATAGGGGACAGAATATAGAACTTCTCTTCGGTTGCAAGGGACCACAACGTAACTAATATAAAAGCTCCAAAGTAATCTTGCATAAATACGCTATGTACAAAATAATCGATTGAACCCACAAGTAAATCATCGCTATACAAGGGAAATAAGTTTACACTTACTATACCAATTATAACTATATAAAGAGGGATAGTTCTAAGTAATCTCTTAAAGTAAAATATCTTTACTCCTTTTAATGGATCCAAATTGAACAGACTAACTGTTATTAGATAGCCACTTAGAACAAAGAATAACTCGACTCCTATCCAACCATTCATCATAAAATTAAATAACCAAGATGGAAAATTTAAAGTTAACTGCTTTTGCTCTAAAAAGTATACGTAGTGTCTTAATAGAACCATAATAATTGCAATTGCCCTAAGCCCATCAAGACCTAGGTGTTTATTTCTATTACCTACTAATCGAAAATAAGCCATCTAGGTCAAAATATTATTGCTTATAGATGACTTTCTTAGCTTCCAAATTAACGAGTCCACAATGTAATGATGAAAGTTTATAGTTTGATAAATTACAATAACCAGTGGTACGCTTGTGAAGGGTTGTAAGTAAACTATTGATTTATCGATTACTCCGTAAAACAATGTAGTAATGATGAAAAAAATAGTTAAGTATTGGAACATTCTTTTCGGGCTATACAGAAATTGTAATATTGGGCTCTTAACTTCGCCTTTGAAATATTTGTTAGTGTTAAACAGCCATACAAACAAAATATACTGTAAGTTATGCCAAATATTAATTGCTAGCCATCCATAGTTTATATTTTGTACATAAGTGTATGAAAAGATAAAAATAATAAAATGAGTACAACTGAAAAAAAACATATTTTTTGTTATGTAGCCGCTTTTCATTCTAAAAATACTTCTTATCAAGAAGATACTTAACAAAATAATAGCGATAGCATTTAGTATGTATAGCGCAGGTTCGGGGATGCTCATGAACTTTAAAGGCATCCAAAGAAACTCTGTCGGTTTTTGAAAACTTAAATTAAGAAAAGAAACAATTGGTATAATATAGAAAGTTAACCTATCTAGTTTGTAATACTTATCTAGCTTACATTTTCCTTTTCTAGCTATTGCTTTAGAAATCCCTTCACTCTGCCTTAAATAGTGGAAAAACTGCCAATATAAATAAATTGTAGCGATCAACCATAAACCAAAGTGTTTTGTCAGGAGAAACACAGAACATATAACAATTATTGGTAGGTATGTAATTAAGCTTTTATGCTCACTCCAAGTGTTTGATTCTAAGAACCGGCTATATGTTGAAATTACATGATGGTAGCCTAATAACCACAAATCCAATGTTAATATCAATGCAAATAAACTGTTGTCAATTAACACGATTTGACTTGCTAAGACACCAATCAATAATGTTCCAAAAATTAAAAAATTATCGTAATATTTACTTCTTAAAAACTGTTCTTGAGTGTTATTATATAAGCTCATTCTATCTCTCAATTATTTAAGTATTATCACTATAATTTATGTTTATCGAAAAATCATTCATTATATCATGCCCTACCTGCCAGAAATCCGTTGCTTGGAAACAAGATAATGACTTCAAACCTTTCTGTTCAAAGCGCTGTAAATTAATCGATTTGGGTGAATGGGCCAGCGAGTCGCATCGTATTGCAGGTCAAGAGCTGGATCCTGAAACGGTTGAACAATTTGCTAAGAAACCAATAGATTAATAATTTCTTGATTAGCTTCTGGAAATTGATAATCGCTTAACTTTTCAATCGCGCACCAAACTATTGGCTGTCCTTCCCTTCCATTGGGTACACCTAAATAATCCTTTATAACCCAAACATCCAGATTTACTTTTTTTTCTGGGTAGTCGTACTCGATGATCGTTAATGCTTCAAAATCGTTTGGGGTAATATTTAATTCTTCTTGGCATTCTCGAACTAAAGCTTGCTCAATAGTTTCGTTCAGCTCTTTCTTGCCACCTGGAAATTCCCAATAGCCACCTTTATGCAAATGTTCAGGTCGTTTAGCAATAAGGATCTTATCGTTAATTTGTATAACGGCAACAGCAACATGGATTGTTTTCATAGTCATTTATATAAAAAAGGGAAGCAGTTGCTTCCCTTAAAATTATTGTGTCACTCTACCGTGACATTGTTTAAATTTCTTACCGGAACCACATGGACAAGGTTCATTTCGACCTACCTTAGGTTGTTCGCGAACAAAAGTTTCAGCCTGTTGAGATGCCGTTTCTTGTGGCATCGCTGAAGCTGATTCATGTTGAAAATCCATATTTTGCTGCTGCTGTTGCTCCATCGCTTCGACTTCTTCTGGTGCTTGGAACTGAACTTTTGACAAAACCGTAACCACATCATTTTTCAGACGATCTAACATCACTGAGAATAACTCAAAAGCTTCGCGTTTATATTCCTGCTTTGGATTTTTCTGAGCATGACCACGCATCCAAATACCTTGACGCAAATGATCCATGTTAGCTAAATGCTCTTTCCAATGCATATCAAGGTGTTGCAACATGACTTGCTTTTCTAAGGTTCGCATTAATTCTGGTTGTGGCAAGTTAGATGCCTTTGCATCGTATGCAGATTGGATTTCGTCGTAAACTCTATCACGCAAGCCATCTTCATCTAAATCATCTTCAGCATCCAGCCACTTTTGAACCGTTAAATCAGCAGTGAAATCTTGATGTAAACGTTCCTCAAGCCCAGGAACATCCCACATTTCCTCAATAGATTGACGAGGAATATACTCGCTAATCACTTCATTAACTACGTCTTCGCGCATCGCTATGACAGTCTCAGAAATGTCGTCTAACTCCATCAAATCGTTTCTTTGCTCATAAATAACACGACGCTGATCATTAGCAACATCATCATATTCCAACAAATTTTTACGAATTTCAAAGTTACGCTGTTCAACTTTACGCTGAGCATTTTCAATCGCACGAGAAACCATACGATGTTCTAATGCTTCGCCTTCTTCCCAACCCATTTTTTGCATCCAATTGCCCAATGTTGGTGAAGCAAAGATACGCATTAAGTCATCTTCAAGAGACAAATAGAATCGACTCATGCCAGGATCACCTTGACGACCTGAACGACCACGTAACTGGTTATCAATACGACGGGACTCATGACGCTCTGTACCAATAATCGCCAAACCGCCCGCATCTAGTACTTCCTGATGACGCTTTTTCCAAGTTGCGTTAGCGTCTTCAATTGCGTTCTCTGAAGGGTTTTGACCTAAAGCAGCGATATCCGCTTTCAAATTACCGCCCAATACAATATCAGTACCACGGCCAGCCATATTGGTAGCAATAGTTACAGTACCCGGACGACCTGCTTGTGCAATAATTTCTGCTTCTTTCTCGTGGAATTTGGCATTTAGTACATTGTGTTTTATTTTGGCTTTTTTCAACTCGCCAGAAATTAACTCAGAAGACTCAATGGAAACTGTACCGACTAGCACTGGTTGGCCATTGGCTTGAAGTTCTTTAATTTCATCAATAATCGCTAAGAATTTTTCTTGTTGAGTAAGATAGATTAAATCACCACGATCATCGCGTGCCATTGGTTTATTAGTCGGAATTACCACGACTTCTAGGCCATAGATACTTAATAATTCTGGCGCCTCTGTATCAGCCGTACCCGTCATACCTGAAAGTTTGTTGTATAAACGGAAATAATTCTGGAAGGTAATAGATGCCAAGGTTTGGTTTTCGTTTTGGATCTTAACTTTTTCTTTAGCTTCAACCGCTTGGTGCAAACCTTCAGACCAACGACGACCTTCCATAGTACGTCCAGTGTGTTCATCAATAATGACCACCTCGCCATCGTTCACAATGTAGTCTACATCTTTTTTGAATAGAGTATGTGCACGCAATGCGGCATTAACATGATGTAATAAAATTAAGCTTGATGGGCTATAAAGACTTTGACCTTCTTGAATTAAGCCGTTATTAATCAATAACTCTTCAATGCGCTCTTGACCACGCTCAGTTAAATTAGCACTTTTGCCTTTTTCATCGATAGTGTAATCACCAGTATCTTCTTCACCTTCTTCAGATTCCTTTTCTTGAACTTCTAAAAGTGGGATCAAACGGTCTATCGCACGGTACATTTCAGAGCTATCCTCTGCAGCACCAGAAATAATCAAAGGAGTACGTGCTTCATCAATTAAAATGGAGTCTACTTCGTCAATTACAGAGAAATTTAGTTCACGTTGAACACGCTCTTCCTTGTTGAACGCCATATTGTCGCGCAAATAATCGAAACCGTATTCGTTATTGGTACCGTAAGTAATGTCAGCAGCATAGGCTTCTTTCTTTTGCTCGTGTGACTGACCAGAAAGAATAACGCCAACGCTCATGCCTAGGAATTGATAAACCGGAGCCATCCACTCAGCATCACGTTGAGCAAGATAATCGTTCACTGTAATGACGTGAACGCCTTTATCTGAAATCGCATTAAGATAAACAGGCAAAGTTGCAACTAATGTTTTACCTTCACCCGTACGCATCTCGCCAATTTTGCCACTATGCAAAACCATACCACCAATTAATTGCACATCAAAGTGACGCATACCAAGTGTACGCTTACTGGCTTCACGAACCGCCGCAAAGGCCTCTGGCAATAAATCGTCTAGCGATTCACCTTTTTGATGACGTTGCTTGAATTCTTCTGTTTTGGCCTTTAAATCTGCATCTGACAATGTCTCGAAATCACTCTCAAGCGCATTAATCTTAGCAAGTGGCTTGCGCAATTTCTTAAGGTTACGTTCGTTTCTGTTCGGAAAAAGTTTTCTTAAAAAGGCCATAAATATTATCTTATCTTTGTGGTAAAGGCTTTGCTTATACGCGTCTTAAATATCCTAAGCCGACGCACTAATTTTACTTTAAAGCCATTGATTGTACTGATTATCGAACCGCTGTAAATCAAAATAATAGCCGATCCGACCAATAGTCGTTTAATTAACATTACTTATGGGGTTTGATGGCTTAAATACAAGGTTTTTACGCAATTTTATACATAAAAAAAGCTCCATTGAGGAGCTTTTTTATAAGAATAGAATTATCACTGTTTGATGTAACGATAGGGATTCAATTTTCGGCCATCTTTCATGATTTCATAATGTACGTGAGGGCCCGTTGAACGACCAGTATTTCCAACTTTACCAATGATTTGACCTTTCTTTACCATATCACCTTTGGCAACCAACAATTCCTTATTGTGAGCATATCGTGTACTGAAGCCATCACCATGATTAATTTCAATAAATTTACCGTAACCAGACTTAGAGCCAACGGTAGTAACTACCCCAGCTGCTGTTGCTATCACCTCGGTGCCGGAAAGCGCCGCAAAGTCGATGCCAGGATGCCAGTCTTTTTTACCAGTAAAAGGGTCTGCTCGATTGCCATAAGGAGAAGATAACCACCCCTTCTTTATAGGTCTACCAGAAATTCTTTGCTCAGCATTAATGTTTTTATCAAAAACAATAGCTTCCAATGCACTTAGTTGTTGCTCTTGAGCTTTAATATTGTTTTCTAATTGATCCAACGAATAACTAACTTCGTTATAACTTGGACTTAAAGCAAATGGCGATGCTTCTGACCCACCAATTGCAGGCTCATTGCTAAAAGCAAACTCATCGGCAATCCCCATGTCTTCTGCAACTCGATTACCCATTGCATCCAGTCGAAGCAGTTGCGCTTGTAAGCTGGCTAATCTGCTGGATAGCGCTTGGACTTGTTGCTCAGAACGGAGTTTTGCCGTCGCTAATTGCTCTTTTTGTAGAACCAATTCTTGATTCCACTGCTTTATTGCAGACTCGCTGACAAAATCTTTTTTCACAACCCATTTGGTCGTAAAAATCGTGATCGAAATAATCGTCGCTAATGTCAAAATAGCTAAAACAGACGTAATAATGACCTTTGTACGGTTCATTTCTAAAGCTTTAATTCCCTGCTGATTACTTTTAATTAGGGTAATTCGCATTTATCAAACTCAATAATTAGTTGTCTTCTCTCAAACCTTATTTGCTTGTTTAACAAAGGTTTACCTTTTGAGAGGTGACAAAGCTACCTTTATCAGCTTACAATCTTAAGCTGACACCATATTTAGCCCAGAATTCCGTACTTATCGTACTTATTACACTGAAGCCTATGAAGCGTCCATTCCGAGCCAAATCAGTGGCAGACTCTTTAAACAATCCGCGAGGAGAGTTAAAAGCTTTGCTTGATAAGGCTAATTGCCTAAATTCCGTCGCTCAAACTATTGAGGGCTACTTGCCGGCTGAGCTCCAAGCTCATTGTCGAGTTGAAACCATTGAGAACAATGTTTTAACTCTCGTTACCGATAATGCCGTTTGGCTCAATCGTTTAAGATATTTTTCATCAGAACTCATGTCTCAATTAAGAGCTGGAGAGTTTCCGTCGTTAATCAGCATTGATATAAAAATCAAACCTGACTTCCAAAAGCTATAAGCTTTTGATTTCTTACTTTAATTTCACTTTCGCTGAATGCAAGAATGGCGCCTTATTAAGCGCCACCTTCAATCCTTAAAAGTAATTTTCAACATTAAACTGATAAAGCCGGATTCATAATGTATGAAATTGGAGCAGCTTTAGCATCGTCAAATGTTGCTAATTCCCAAGCAGTCTCATCAGCCATTAAAGCTCGAATCAACTGGTTATTTAATGCGTGACCTGATTTATAGCCTGAGAAAGCACCCACTAAAGAGTGCCCCAACAAGAATAGATCGCCAATAGCATCTAATATTTTGTGTTTTACAAATTCATCATCGTAGCGCAAGCCGTCTTCATTAAGAACACGATAATCGTCCATTACGATAGCGTTTTCTTGGCTTCCGCCAAGCGCCAAATTGTTTTGGCGTAAAAATTCTATATCCTTCATAAAACCGAAGGTACGAGCACGACTCACTTCTTTTACGAATGAGGTGCTAGAAAAGTCAATCACTGAAGTTTGTCTACTTTTCTTAAATACTGGATGATCAAAATCAATCGTAAAAGCTACTTTAAAACCATCAAAAGGCTCAAAAGTGGCAGTTTTGTCACCATCGGTAACCGTAACTGGCTTTTTGATTCGAATAAATTTTTTGTGAGCATTTTGCTCTGCTACACCTGCGGATTGTAATAAAAATACAAATGGGCTTGCACTACCATCCATAATTGGTACTTCTGGAGCTGAAACGTCAATAAAGGCGTTATCAATTCCTAGTCCAGCCATGGCTGATAATAAATGCTCAACCGTTGAAATACGCACCCCGTCTTGCACTAAGCAAGTCGACATAGTGGTATCACCAACATTTTCAGGTGTGGCTTGAATTTCTACAACCGGATCAAGATCCACTCTACGAAAAACAATACCATTATCTACTGGAGCAGGACGTAATGTTAAGTACACCTTGTCACCAGTATGTAAACCAACACCAGTTGCTCTAATGGTAGTTTTTAGAGTTCTTTGTCGAATCATTCACTTCTCCGCTTTTAAGAAAATCCATTTTTTAACATCATTTACTTAAAAATCAATCATTTATGCAATAAAACCGCATAATTAGGTCGCATATTAACACAAACTTTCCATGGTTTGAATGTTTTTTGCTCAATAATTAAACAAGTGTTTAAATTTTCTTTTGCGTTACTATTTTTCCCTTCTAACTTTTCCCTATCGCTAGGGCGAGATAAGGAGTGATGAAGGGATTCACTCCTTATCTCTTCGAACACTAATAATTAAATTAGTTTCAATTCTTATTAATCTGCTTGCTTACGTAAGAAAGCAGGAATATCTAAGAAGTTGTCTACATCACTACCAGCCACTTTCTGTTGTGCTTCCTGTGTTGATAGCTCAGTTTCTACTGCACCTGCTTGTTGGCGTAGCGCAGGAGGTAAATCCAACTTGTTATAGTCTAATTCACCACTATTTTTACGAGCAGCTTCTTGATTATTACTTACTAATCTCATACCAGCTTCTTGACCTAGACCAGTTGCAACCACGGTTACACGGATTTCATCACCCATGTTCTGATCAATCGCAGTACCAACAACCACAGTTGCATCTTCATGGGCAATATCCTCAATCACTTCGCAAACTTCTGAGAACTCATCAATGGTAAAGTCTTCATTTGCAGTGATGTTAACCAAGATTCCTCGAGCGCCTGATAAATCCACATCTTCCAATAATGGACTTGCAACCGCCATATCTGCAGCAATTTGCGCTCGACCTTCACCTGATGCGATACCGGTACCCATCATAGCTTGGCCTTGTTCCGCCATAACCGTACGTACGTCAGCAAAATCCACGTTTATTAAGCCTGGGCAAGTGATCAACTCAGCAATACCTTGTACCGCGCCATGCAATACAGAGTTTGCAGATGCAAAGGCTTCGGTTAATCGCAAGCCAGCAAACTGCGCCACTAACTTATCATTTGGAATGATAATTAATGAATCAACCACATTACGCAATTCGTCAATACCTTGCTCCGCCAGTTTCATACGCTTTTTGCGCTCAAACTTGAATGGCTTAGTGACCACTGCGACAGTCAAGATTCCCATTTCTTTCGCGATTTCAGCAATTACAGGAGCCGCACCAGTACCAGTACCACCACCCATACCGGCGGTGATAAATACCATATCCGAACCTTGTAGGGCTTCCATTATGATTTCACGATCTTCCATTGCAGACTGGCGACCCACTTCTGGATTCGCACCAGCGCCTAAACCGCGCGTGATATTTTGGCCAATTTGGATGCTAGTCTTTGCCGATGAAGCTTGCAAAGCTTGCGCGTCTGTATTAGCACAAATAAATTCAACACCATCGATATTAGCTTGCACCATGTGCTCAACGGCATTACCGCCACCGCCACCAACACCAATTACTTTAATGATAGCGCTATTCTGGCAGCTATCGACTAGTTCAAACATATTAGGCATAAGATTCCCCTTCGTTATCGTTTACCTGTTTTAAATGAATACAACTCACTTTGTTAGATGGTATTACCAACCACCAAACCAACTCTTCATTCGATCCCAAATGCTATCGAAGCTACCTGTAGATCGCTCTCTGTGATGACCTTCGTCATCCTTTCCGTATAACAACAAACCAACGCCCGTTGCATAAATAGGATTTTTAACTACATCAACTAAACCTTTAATGTGTTGTGGCATACCTTGTCGTACTGGCATATGGAATACTTCTTCCGCTAACTCAATAACGCCTTCCATTTTCGAGCCACCACCCGTTATCACCATTCCTGCGGCAATAATGCTTTCGAAACCACTTCTGCGAATTTCCGCTTGCACCAGTTCAAACAGTTCGCTGTAACGTGGCTCAACAACATCCGCTAATATTTGACGTGACAAACGTCTTGGCTCTCTATCACCTACACTTGGAACTTCAATTGTTTCATCTTGATTAATCAATTGACGTAATGAGCAGGCATACTTAATTTTAATTTCTTCCGCGAATTGAGTTGGAGTCCTCAGTGCCACAGCAATATCGTTGGTGACTTGATCGCCAGCGATTGGAATAACTGCTGTATGTCTAATTGCTCCACCTGTAAAAATTGCGATATCCGTAGTGCCTCCACCAATATCAATTAAGCAAACGCCCAACTCTTTTTCATCATCCGTTAATACCGCATGACTTGACGCTAACTGCTCTAAAATCACATCTTCAGTATCCAAACCGCAGCGAGCTACGCATTTTGTAATATTTTGTGCCGCCGAAACCGCTCCAGTTACCATATGGACTTTTGCTTCTAATCGAACGCCCGACATGCCCACTGGCTCACGAATACCTTCTTGGTTGTCAATCACAAACTCTTGTGGCAGTACGTGCAGAATTTTTTGATCAGCAGGAATTGCAACAGCTTTTGCCGCATCAATCACTCTCTCTACGTCTGAGGATGCCACCTCGTTGTCTTTTATCGCAACGATACCGTGCGAATTTAAGCTTTTAATATGACTGCCCGCGATACCTGTATAAACGGAGTGAATCTGACAACCCGCCATTAACTCGGCTTCTTCAATGGCTCGTTGAATCGAAGCGACTGTTGACTCAATATTCACTACCACGCCTTTTTTCAAACCACGCGAAGGATGCGAGCCAATACCAATAATATCGACACTATCATCACCGCTAACTTCACCAACAATTGCTACTACTTTTGAAGTACCAATATCTAAGCCAACGATTAATCTTTTTTCCCCACTTTTAGACATAGCTTTACCTATTGCTGTTGCCATTTAAATTGCCTGCCGAGTTTGAACCCCAAGCAGCCACTAAACCATTTTGATAACGTAAATCCACATAAGCCAATGATTCATCTTTATACTGCCTTACGTTATCGAATTGACTAATAAACCTTTCCAGCCTTTCAGCCACTTTGTAATTTCCTAATTTAACTTCAACTCCATCGTCTAAGGTTAAATTAATCGCCCCTCGATCTGTTAATTCTATAGAACGAACGAACAATTCTTTTTGCGCCAACTGAGCTTGATACTGCTGTAACAACTCTGTCAATTCCGATGCAATATTTTCAGGGCCATTCAATTTAACCCATTTTTTTGCTGGTAATTCGTTTGGATAAAATACCTGGCCTTGCTTAGAAACAACTCCACCATCTCCCCAAAAGGCTAGTGGTTGATGCTCAATTAACTGCAAATTTAAAGTTTCTGGCCAAACTTTTCTTAGTTGCACACTTTTCACCCAAGGAAGTTGAGTTATAACTGCCTCAGTTTGCTGCATATCCATACTGAAAAAACCACGCTTTTCAATATTTCTAAATGTTTCATAAAGCTCACTAGCCTCTGTATATCGTTGCCCTTTTACTTCTAACCGATTCAACGGAAACCAATTATCAGTTTCAATGCCTACAGCCCATACGCCGATAAATACTAGTGCCAAAGTCAGTCCTATTCCTGCTGTTAAACCAGCAAGCCACTTCAACCATGTTCTAACTTTTTGCAGCAAAAGCTTATGGCCACCACCTTTTTGGCGTTGGTTGCGGACATTAGCTTTTCCTTTTTTCTTTGTCATAAACTTAAAATTTTCTTTACTTTCTATCGATAAAACTTGTATCTAAAATCTTTAATACCAATTCTTGAAAATTCATACCCGCAACTTTTGCCGCTTTCGGTACCAAACTGGTTTCCGTCATTCCCGGTACAGTATTTATTTCTAATAAAAACCACTCTTTTGAGGTTCTATCTCGTAAGAAATCTACTCTTGACCATCCACTTGCACCAATCGCTTCGAATGCTTGCAGTGCAATCTTTCCAACTTCAGCTTCTTCCTCAGGTGTTAAGCCGCTCGGACAATGATATTCAGTTGCATTACTTTGATATTTAGCTTCAAAATCATAAAAAACATTTGGTGTGTTCATCCGAATACTAGGCAATGCTTTTCCGTCTAAAATCGCAACAGTAAATTCTTCTCCATCAACCCATTGTTCCAACATAACTTCTTTATCAAACTCACTCGCAGCAGTCACTGCTGAGATTAACGACAAGGTGTCTTCCGCTTTTGCCATTCCAACGCTAGAACCTTCTCGAATAGGCTTCACCATGACGCAACCATTTAACTGTTTTAATATTTCTCCAGCATCTTTCGTTTCTAGCTCGCTAGTCTCCACCATTACATGTTGTGCCACAGGTAATCCCAAAGCTTTCCAAACCAATTTAGTACGCAGCTTATCCATCGCTAGTGCCGAAGACATAACATCGCAACCGCTATATGGAATGTTTATCGATTGTAAATAACCTTGGATCTGACCATCTTCGCCGCCACGCCCATGTAATGCGTTCCACACCCGCTCTACGGAATGAGTTGTTAACTGGTTCAAACCATCTTGTTTCGGGTCAATGCTTATAGCATCAACACCTGCAACCTTTAATGCATTTAACACTGCCTCACCGGACTTTAATGAAATTTCACGTTCAGCCGAAAACCCGCCCATTAGGACTGCTACTTTTCCGTACTTGCTCTGTAATTCTTTATTCATTCTTTCCTAAATTACTCGCTATCAAATTTCATTTTTTGGTTAGCCCATTTTGGTGCTAAAGCGCCAACATTTCCTGCACCTTGAGTTAGCACCATATCTTTATCTTTAAAAAGGCTTGGTAACACTTTTTCTAACGCCGCTTGGTCCTCTACAAAAATTGGATCTACCTGACCACGTTGACGAATGCTTCTACATAAAGCTTGGCTATCAGCTCCAACAATTGGCTCTTCACCAGCAGCGTAGACTTGCATCAAAACCAAAACATCAACTTCTGAAAGTACCTGACAGAAGTCTTCATACAGATCTCGCGTTCGGGTATAACGATGAGGTTGATACACCATTACCAAGCGACGCTCGGGCCAAGATTGACGCATTGCTTTTATAGTAGCCTCGACTTCTTTAGGGTGATGACCATAATCATCTAATAAACCTACCTCGATCGTTTTGTCGTTTTTCTCAATGGCAAAGTCTCCATACATTTCAAAGCGTCGTCCAATCCCTTGAAACTTCTCAAGAGCTACTTTAATTGCATCATCTGAAACACCATCCTCAGTCGCTACTGCTATCGCTGCTAACGCATTTTGGACATTGTGTTCACCAGGCAAATTCAAGCGAATATCTAAAACACCAGAATGTCCTTTCCTTAATACTTTAAATTTACTTTGAGTTCCATTTTGTTCGAAATCAATTGCTCTAACATCTGACTTAGGACTAAAACCATAGGTAGTAATTGGTCGAGTTATTCTTGGCATTAAACTTTCAACAGTTTCGTCGTCAATACATAAAACCGCCAAACCATAGAAAGGCAAGTTGTGTAAGAACTCCACAAAATTATTTTCTAAAACTTTAAAGTCGCCACCATAGGTTTCCATATGATCTGCATCAATATTAGTAACAATAGAAACCATTGGTTGTAAGTGAAGGAATGAAGCATCACTTTCATCGGCTTCAGCGATGAAATAGCGACTCGTACCTAATCTTGCATTAGTACCGGCACTATTCAATAAGCCACCGATTACGAAAGTTGGGTCCAAGCCTGCCTCAGCATAAATTGAAGCCGTTAAACTCGTTGTAGTGGTTTTACCATGAGTGCCTGCAACAGCCACTCCATGTCGATAGCGCATAAGCTCAGCAAGCATTTCTGCTCTTGGCACAATCGGAATACGACGCTCTCTTGCCTCGACTATTTCAGGGTTTTCTTCGTTGATAGCTGTTGATGCTACAACCACATCTGCACTCTCAACATTAGACTCACGATGACCAAAGAATATTTCCGCACCCAACTCATTTAATCGTTCAGTTACTCGAGACTTTCTTAAATCAGAACCCGAAATTCGATAACCAAGATTGACAAGAACTTCCGCAATCCCGCTCATTCCAGCTCCGCCAATTCCTATAAAATGTATGCATTTAATACGACGCATTTCTGGTATTTGTTGCATCATCTTCGACTGACTCATATTGTTTCTCCATCAGTCATAGCACGGTTATTAAAATCATTCATACTGGCTTTTATACAATAATTTGCTACATCTTTTGTTGCATTAGGCATTGCCATTTCTCGTGCCTTTTCTGCTATTTCAATTATATGTTTTTTATTATTCGCCAACGCTGTAATTTGCTCAGCTAAACGTTTTTCCGATAAGTCATGCTGCTGGATAATTAAGCCTGCAGCTTTATCAGAAAGGTAACGAGCATTGTGCGTTTGATGGTCATCCACGGCATGAGGAAAAGGTACAAAAATCGCACAGGCACCTGCCATTGCAACTTCCGCTACAGTTAAAGCGCCAGCTCGACAAATGACAATATCTGCCCAACTATATGCTGCTGCCATATCATCAATAAACTCCAAAACTTCAAAGCTCACGCGTTCGTTAGTACCAGCTTTATAGGCAGCTTCAACCACATCAGCTTTGCCACGTCCTGATTGATGCTTCACCTCTATGTATAGCCCATCATTCACTATGTTTAATATCTCTGGAATTTTCTTATTAAAAATTTCAGCGCCTAAAGAACCGCCAACTATTAGCAACTTAATCTTTCCATCTATTTCTTTAATACGACTAGATGCATTTTCGATCGACAAGAAGTCAGTTCTAATTGGATTCCCTGTAGTTATAACTTTACTGCTTTCTTTAAATGCTCTTGGATAGGCTTGCAAAGTTATCTTGCTAATTCTATGCAATAATTTATTGGTCATTCCAGCTACAGCGTTTTGCTCATGGACCACAACAGGTATCCCAGCCAGCCTAGCTGCCACACCACCTGGACCAGATGCAAACCCACCCATACCTAAAACCACATCTGGTTGCACTTTTTTAATTATTTTCTTCGCTGCTAAAATATTTGATGCAATGCTAAATGGTGCTTTAAGCAGAGATAGCAAACCCTTTCCACGCAAACCTTTCACTGGCAACACACTTAAATCAATACCATGTTGCGGAACTATTTTGGTCTCCATTTTACCTTCAGACCCCAACCAATGTAGTTTCCAACCCTGCTCTGCCAAGTATTTTCCAACTGCCAACGCAGGAAAAATATGACCACCGGTTCCACCCGCCATTAATAAGATGGTTTTACCGTTCGCTTTACTCATCTGAACCACCATAAGCTCTTTTCACTTCGTCATATTCATGTTCTTTACGACGCGTTTCAAAATCCACCCTTAAAATAATAGCAATCGCCATACAGCTCATTATCAAGGCATTTCCGCCATAACTAATGAATGGCAAAGTCAAACCTTTAGTTGGCAATGCGCCACTTGCTACGCCAATATTAATTATTGCTTGTAGGCTTAACCAAAAACCAAATCCGTAACATAAGTACGCCGAAAAATATTCTTCCATACGTAACGCCCGGCGTCCTATTTTTAAGCATCGATTAAAAATAATGATAAAAAGTGCCACGACAAAAAGCACACCAACAAAACCGAATTCTTCTGCATAAACTGAAAAAATAAAATCGGTGTGTGACATTGGCAAATATGATAATTTTTGTACGCTATTTCCTAACCCTACGCCAAGCCAATCACCTTTACTAAAGGCTATTAGAGACTGAAACAATTGATAATCACTTCCAAATTGATCATCCCAAGGGTTCATAAAACTAGTTAAACGCGCCAAACGATAAGGAGCTTGTACTAGAATCAAAGCCATTACCGCACTCACACTTAAAGTTAAACTAATAAACTGCCACAGTTTTGCACCTGCCATAAACATCATTGCAAGTGCAGTAGCGACAATAACCGCCGATGAACCAAAATCTGGCTGAACTAATAAAAAGCCCACAATCAAACCAATTAATACTAAGGGCTTGATGAAACCATTAACTCGTGTTTGTACTTCGTCACTACGACGTACTAAGTAACCAGCTAAATAAATTACTATAAAAAATTTCATCAACTCAGCTGGTTGCAAAGTTAAAGGGCCAACGCCTATCCAGCGTTTTGATCCGTTAATCTCTTTACCTATCACTAACACTGCCATTAACAAAACCACCCCTAATATTAATAAATAGGGGCCGTATACCTGCCAAAAGCGCGTTTCAAGCTGTAAAGCACATAGCGAAGCGGTAAATGCAATAATTAAATAGATACCGTGACGTGTTAAGAAGTGATATTCATTACCAGCCATTTTGTCTTCGGCATAAGGCATTGAGCTTGAAGCCACCATCACCAAACCTAATGCTAATAAGATTAATACTGGACCTAGCAACCATGGATCCAGTTTAGTTCGCGGATCTGAAATTTTTAACTGTTCAACAAAATCACCAATTTTCAAAATATTTTGCGCTAACATACTAATGCCCTCGCTAACTTTGAAAACTCATTACCACGTTCCTGATAATTGTTATACATATCTAAACTGGCACAAGCCGGTGACAATAACACTAGCGCTTTTTGTAAATTCTCTTTATTTATAATTTGCTTTGCCTTTACTAAAGCTTGTGCCATGTTTTCAACCAAATAACTATTACTTGGACTTAACATTGCAATTTCTTTAGCATCTTTCCCAAAAGTCACTACAGCTTTTGTATCCATTTGCAAAGTACTTTGTAATTCAGATAAATTTGCACCTTTTGCGTCACCACCTGCAATCAACACAATATTTTCAAATAAAGGCGCGAAACTATTTAATGCCGCAACTGTAGCTCCTACATTGGTCGCTTTAGAATCATTGATAAAGGTAACTCCATCAATTTTATCTACCAACTCGCAGCGATGTGGTAATCCAGTATATGATTTCGCGCTGTTCGTTACTTGGTCGTCAATAGTAATTTCGCAAGCATCTAATAGTGCTAAGCTTGCAGCGACATTGAGACCATTGTGAATTCCTTGTACCTTTAAATCTGATAAGTTTATAACAGCATTTCGCCCCTGATAAATTTCAAAACTGTCCGTATCTAATGACCAGCTATTCCCTTCAAGATCATTTAATCCGAAACGAACTTGCCTATCATCCAACAACCAAGTGTTTTCATCGTCAGCATTAGCTAGTGTTACTTCTGCATTTTTATAAATTCTTAGCTTTGCTTTAATATATTCTTCATAAGAGTCGTATCTATCTAAATGGTCTTCACTTACGTTCAAAATTGTCGCTACATTTGGTTTTAAACTAAATGTTGTTTCTAATTGGAAACTTGATAATTCAAGCACTACATACTCATAGTCTTGATCCAAAACACTCAGAGCAGGTACCCCGAAATTCCCAGCAGCTATCGCGCTTTTTCCAGCCGCAAGAATCATTTGAGTAGTTAGATCTGTGACCGTGCTCTTGCCATTAGAACCTGTAATAGCAATGACTTTTGCATTATTAACCTGTGCAAAAAGCTCAATATCTCCAACTACTGAAACACCTTTTGAAATTGCAGTTTGAATATCAGAGTTACTTATTGCTATTCCAGGACTTACCACTAACTCTTCGTATTCTGTAAACAGCTCAGGGTTCCATAACAAATAAGCGTCTTGCGCAAATTCATTTAATTCTTCTAAACCAGGAGCTTCATCCCTTGTATCCATCACATGAAAAGCTTGTCCCACCTTGTCTAAAAAGCGAGCCACAGACAAACCCGATTGACCCAAACCTAGGATCAACCGTTTTTTATCTTGAAGCTTTTTCATTTCCATCTAAATATTTACTCTAATTTATCGTAATTTTAATGTTGCTAATCCCACTAGCACTAGCATCAGCGAGATAATCCAAAACCGCACAATCACTCTCGGTTCTGGCCAGCCTTTTAGCTCATAGTGATGATGTAAAGGGGCCATTCTAAAAATTCTTTTCCCAGTTAATTTGTAAGAACCTACTTGCAACATTACGGACACTGTTTCAATAACGAATACTCCGCCCATAATGAATAGCACTAATTCTTGTCGAACCAACACTGCAATTGTGCCAAGTGCAGCGCCTAATCCTAATGCACCAACGTCGCCCATAAACACTTGGGCTGGATAGGTATTAAACCAAAGGAATCCCAAGCCAGCGCCAACAATTGCCGCACAAAAAACAATCAACTCTCCAACACCTTTTATGTAAGGGATTTGCAAATACTCTGAAAAAATTTGGTTGCCTGTTAAATATGCAAAGATTCCTAAACCACCGGCAACTAATACTGTAGGTAAAATTGCTAACCCATCTAATCCATCAGTCAAATTTACGGCATTACTAGTTCCGACAATGACAAAGTAAGCTAAAAATATAAAGAGTATTCCCAGTTGCGGCGCCACATTTTTAAAGAATGGTACCAATAACTGTGTTTCTACTGGACTTGCTGTATAGAACAAATATATAGCAATTCCAGCACCTAAAACCGATTGCCATAAATACTTCCAACGGGCAATAAGTCCTTTCGGATCTTTCCTTACTAACTTAATGTAGTCATCTGCTAAACCAATCAAACCAAAGCCAACTATCGCTACAATACAAACCCATAGATAGCGATTTTCCAGTCGTCCCCAAAGTATGCTACTCAAAACTATTGCAACAATAATCAAGGCGCCGCCCATTGTTGGGGTTCCAGCTTTGCTCAAATGACTCTGTGGGCCATCGTCGCGAACCGTTTGACCAATTTGATAGCTACTAAGTTTTCGTATCATTGTTGGACCAACTAACAACGAAATTCCCAGTGCCGTTAAAACACTCAAAATTCCACGCATTGTTAGATATTGAAAGACATTAAAGCCCGAATAAAACTGTGATAAATATTCCGCCAACCAGGTTAGCATTGTGAACCTCCCCCCAGAGAATTATGTTGCTCATCCTGATATTGGTCAGCATTAGCTTTAATAGCTTCAACTACCTCTTCCATACGCGCACTGCGCGAGCCTTTTACTAAAACTTGTGTATCTTTATTTTGAATTTTTCTGATGCTGTCTATCAATTGCTTTTTATTCTTGCAATGCATAGCACCTGAACCAAAAGCTTCTGAACTTAGCTCACTCCAATGACCACAAGTAAACAAATGATTGATCTTTTTATTTTTAGCATAAGCACCAACTTCACGATGATACTTGGCGCTAAAATCTCCCAACTCTGCCATGTCACCTAAGGCCAAAATTTTTGTTCCACCCCAGTGACTCAACACATCAACTGCAACTTTTACAGAAGCCACGCTAGCGTTGTAAGTATCATCAATTACGACACTGTCGTTTAACCCAACAAATCGATTTAAACGCCCTACAACCCCTGAAGATTTTGCCAAACCTTGCTGTATATCTTCTACACTTGCCCCTACTGAGACAGCTAATGCTGCCGCAACTAAAGCATTAGATACTTGGTGTTCTCCAGGGACTAACAACGTAATTTCTACTGCTTGTTGTTCAATATTCATATCAAAACTCGCACAATTATTTTCATCAAGCTTGATATTATCTGCAGTAATATCGGCAGAATCATGTCGAGATACTGTCACTTTATGGAAACCTTTCAGTTCTTGGTAGCTTGATGAAAAATCCGAATCCAGATTGATAACTCCAACACCATTTGCATCTAAGCTCTGATAGATTTCACCTTTAGCTTTTGCAACTCCTTCTACTGAGCCAAACCCTTCAATATGAGCTGGAGCAACATTATTCACAACCGTAACTTGTGGCTCAGCGATAGAAGCACAATAAGCGATTTCACCAATATGATTTGCCCCCATCTCTATGACGGCGTATTTCTCATTTCCCTTCAACCTTAATAAGGTTAAGGGCACTCCGATATGATTATTAAAGTTCCCTGCTGTCGCTAAAACTTCACTTTTACAAGTCGCTTCTTGTAATATTCTAGCTACCATTTCTTTAACACTTGTTTTACCTGCACTTCCGGTAATCCCAATAACTTTTGGATTGACTGTCTTACGCACTAAATTTGCAAGCATCCCTAGTGCCTTTTCAGTGTCATCTACTAACAGTTGCGGTAATTCACTTTTTACGCTTCTTGAAACTAATAAAGCAATTGCGCCTTGCTTTTCTGCTTTATCAACAAAGTTATGAGCATCAAAATTTTCACCTACTAAAGCAATAAATAAACTATTATCTGAACCCTGACGGGTATCGGTGAAGACTTCTGATATTAAGATATCTTCTCCAATTAACTTGGCATTTATCTTTTGAGCAATGGTAGACAGCATCATTTCAATCATGAATAAGCCCCCATTAATGTTTCAACTGTTTCTAAATCACTGTAATGCAACTTCTCATTGTCAATTTCTTGATAATCTTCATGTCCTTTACCAGCTATTAGAACCATGTCTGCTTCATCAGCATGATTTAGCGCATAATTAATAGCTTCTTTTCTTGAGGCAATGTATGGAACAGTGCTGTCGTTCATACCTTCGCGTATCATTTGGACAATTGCTTTTGCGTCTTCTGTTCTTGGATTATCGTCGGTCAGGATTACTTTTTGTGAATGCGACTCTGCTATCGAGCCCATCACCGATCTTTTACTAGTATCGCGATCGCCACCACAACCAAATAAACACCACAAGTTTCCTTCACAATGATGGCGTAATGTTGCTAATGATTTTTCTAAAGCATCCGGTGTATGTGCATAGTCAACAACTAAAGTTGCCAAACCTTCTTTTGTGAAGCGTTGCATTCTTCCAGTGGCCGCTTTAGCGCCATTTAACGCTACAATCCACTTATGAACATCACCAAATAAAACGCCTAAAATACCAGTGACTGCCAATAGATTAGAAAGATTAAAGTCACCTAGTAGTGAACTATTGATTCTTCCTGTTCCCCAAGGAGTTTTAATGTCTGCAGAAATTCCATTTAAATTAAATAGTTCATTCTCACTCACAACCCATTCAACTTGGCTAGAGGATGAATTACTTATCAGGCTCTCTTTATTTCTCGTATAGCCAATTTTTTTAGCTTTAATAGCATTATCTTCTAACAACCTTTTGCCATATAAATCATCTGCATTTATCACCACATATTGAACTTCATCTCTTAAAAACAACTGACGTTTTGCTTGGTAATATGCTTCCATATCACCATGGTAATCTAAATGGTCTAAACTTAAGTTGGTAAAAACAGCCACTTTGTAATTCAACCCAGAAACACGCTTTTGATCTAAACCATGAGATGAAACTTCCATACACAGATGATGGAAAGACTGTTGTAAATATTCAGCAGCTGTTTGCTGAATTGTTACAGGATCGGATGTTGTATTAACACTTGGTCTTAAAGAGCCAACGGCTCCATTCCCTAATGTGCTTAATAACACTGTCGGCTTTTGTAATAAATCTAAAGCCTGTGCAGCAAGGTAACAAACACTTGTTTTACCATTAGTTCCGGTTACTCCAACCAGCGTCATGTTTTTACTTGGGTTTTGGTAAAATTCTCCCGCTATTTGGCTAACTTTCTCTGCCAAATTTACAACAGGAATAATTTCAACCGAATATTTTTTTTCTTCGTTAAGAAACTTTGCTAAATTTTTTGCTTCAGCAATTATAACCTTAGCGCCTTTATTTATAGCTACTTCAATAAAACTACGTCCATCAACTACTTGCCCTGGATAAGCAATAAACGCATCACCAGACACAATCTTACGGCTATCAATACTTAAACCACTAATCGTTATCGCACCAAGCTCTGTTTGCTCAAATAAGTCTTTACTAACGAGACTTTTCAAAATAGATGCTAATTTGATTGCAGGCTTAGTCATGGCTAACACCTCCAACCGCAATGGTTTTTATTGTTTTTGCATCTGGAGCAACGTTCATTAAATCCAATGCTTTATCCGCAACTTTTGCAAATATTGGTGCAGAAACTGTACCACCATAATAAGCATCACCAGCAGGCTCATCTACCATAACAACTATCGCTAGTTTCGGATCCGTTGCAGGAACTAATCCAGCAAATACAGTAACGTACTCATCTCCATAACCACCGGTTTTTGCAACTTTTCTAGCAGTACCTGTTTTTCCAGCAACTCGATAACCATCCACTCTTGCTTTAGTACCAGTACCACCATCGGCTACAACATTTTCCATCATACCGACAACATTCTGCGCGATATTTGCAGCTATAACTTGCTCACCTTGCTCTAAGCCTTTTTGTTTAATAAGAGTCAATGGACGTTTAATCCCATTTGCACCTAAAACGCTATAGGCCTGGGCTAATTGAATTGAACTCACTTGGAAACCATAACCAAAAGAAAACGTTGCTTTTTCTATGTCAGACCAATTATTTCTTGGTCTTAATACGCCTTTGGTTTCTCCTTGAACTCCCAAACCAGTAGATTTACCAAAACCTACTTTATAGAAACTGTCTAAAAATTCCTGATCAGAAAGACTTAAAGCAACACGGCTAACTCCCATGTTGCTAGATTTTTTGATTATCCCTGCCAAGTCCAACTCACCATAATTTCTTGGATCACTCACTCGCTTACCATTCAACTTCATAATCCCTGGTGCCGTATTAACTGTTGAACTTGGCTTGTACTTTCCGCTTTCTAATGCACTTACAATAGTTAAAGGTTTTACTGTTGATCCTGGTTCAAAAAGATCAGTGATAGCTCGATTTCTAGTCATCGCAGGGAATCGAGAGTCTGAACGATTTGGATTAAATGATGGCTGACTTGCCATTGCTAATACTTCACCCGTATCAACATCAACAACTACTACGGAACCACCTTTAGCATTATGACTTAATACCGTTTTTTTCAATTCTCGATACGCTACTGCTTGAATTCGAGAGTCAATACTTAGTTGCAGATCATTGCCTTGCTCAGCTTCTGCCAGTACCCCCCGCTCTTCAACCACGCGACGATATAAATCTACGACTACTTTTTCTTTTCCTGGCTTGCCTGTTAAATAATTATCGAAGGCTTTTTCAACGCCTTCCAGCCCTTTATCATCGACACCTGTAAAACCAACTAAATTAGCCGTAACTTCTGCACTCGGGTAATAACGACGATATTCAGACTTTAGATTTAATCCTTTAATAGATAACCTTTTAATGTATAAGGCAACATTTGGATCAAGGTGACGTTCTAACCAAACAAATCTTTTGCTTGCTCTTTGTTGTACCCAAGTTGCTAACTCGTTTGCATCGCGCCCTAAAGCTTCAGCAAATCCCTGCCAAGCACTAGTTTCAAAAACTTTCTTATCTTTTAATAAGGTTTTAGGATCAATCCATAATGATTCAATAGGAACTGAGCGTGCTAGTTCAACCCCATTGCGATCTACAATTAATCCTCGATGCGAAGATATCCCTTTTACTCTTACAGAACGAGAGTCGCCAGCTTCTGCTAAGTCTTTTGGGTTTAGAACCTGTAAATAAGCACTTCTTCCAACCAAAGCTAGAAAACACACAGACACTAAAGTCAACATAGTACGATAACGCCATGTTGAATCTGGTACTGTTTTCAATTTGCGATTTCTAGTTTTTTTCACAATTAAAGTCTTCTTTATTTCGACTCATCTACAGTGATGATTACTTCGGAGTTTTTATCCAAATTTTTCATCTTCAATTTCTCAGTCGCAATTTTTTCAATGCGACTATGTTCTGCTAGAGCACTTTGCTCTAAACGTAACTTTTGCCAATTTAAATCTAATGCAGTTTGCTCATCTTGCAATTTGTTCAGTTCACTAGTAGCCACTCGATATTGATGCGTTTGTTTAGTCACTAGGATCGCTGAGTAAACCACTAAGCCACCAATTACTATTAACCCAAAACGCCTACTAAAAGCCGCCACTAAACTATAAAAAGGCCATAATCGATTTGTTTCTTGCGATTTAGCCATGGCATTTATCCAATCTTTTCTGCAACGCGCATTACCGCACTTCTTGCACGATTATTTCTTGCCAACTCTTCTTCACCTGCTTTTACAAATTTACCCACTCGCTTCATACGTCTTTCGATCATGTCTTCAGTAATGGGCAAACCGGCTGGAAACTCTTTGCCTTTTTCTTGATCACGAATAAATTGTTTCACCATTCTGTCTTCCAAAGAATGGAAACTTATCGCGACCAAACGACCGCCTATAGACAATACTTCCAAAGCTTGTGCTAAGACTGCCTTTAAATCATCTAACTCACTATTAACTGCAATTCTTATTGCTTGAAAACAACGAGTAGCTGGATGTTTGTGCTTTTCCCAACGCGGATGAGCTTCAGCGATAATGTTTGCCAG
This sequence comes from uncultured Kangiella sp., assembly GCA_947503345.1. Taxonomy (GTDB): domain Bacteria; phylum Pseudomonadota; class Gammaproteobacteria; order Enterobacterales; family Kangiellaceae; genus Kangiella. Next base: position 259,592 of record CANNCW010000001.1, read on the forward strand.
TTTCTTGGTGGTATCAATAACTTCTTTTTCACGCTTTTCACAAATGGAACGAGCAATTCTTTTTGCATATCGCTCTTCACCATAAGCTTTAAAAGCAAAAATCATGTCTTCTTCTTTGGTTTGTTGGATCCACTCTTGCGCGGTTAACCCTTTCGTAGAATTCATGCGCATATCCAATGGACCGTCTTGCATGAAACTAAAACCACGTTCCGCCTGATCCAATTGAGGTGAAGAAACCCCAAGATCCATCAAAACGCCATCTATTTTTCCTGTCCAACCACGCTTTTCGACTTCTTGCTCAAGTAGCGAAAAACTATCATGGACAATTCCAAATCGATCATCTTCGGCCTGTAATTTTTCCGCGACTTCGATCGCTTGGGGATCTTTATCGAAGGCTAAAAGATATGAGTTTTTTCCTAATTTAGAGAGTAGTTCACGACTATGACCACCACGACCAAATGTGCAATCAATGAAGATACCATCTATCTTCTGTTCGCTTTTGTCTGCAGTATCGTTATCAGACAGTTGCTTACCTTGCACGAGAGCCTCCACTGCTTCGTTAAGTAGAACTGCATCATGTGGCTGTTGAGGATTCATCTTTAGAAACTCAACTCCGGTAAACTATCCGGATCCAATGGCATCTCAGCCATCGCTGCCACATCATCACTAATTTTCTGATGCCAGTTTTCTTCTTTCCATATTTGGAAAGTATTTCCCTGACCAGCTAACATCAATTCTTTCTCTAATTGCGCATGTTCACGCAATACCGGTGGCAACAAGATACGGCCGTTGCCATCAATCTCGTGCTCAGATGCATGACCAAGCAGCATACGCTTAACGCGTCGTTGCATTGGGTGAGTACTAGAGAAGGTTTCCAATTTAGCTTCAAGTTGCTCCCACTGAGGTAAAGGGAACAATAAAAGGCAAGGATCAATTAAATCAATCGTTACTACAATTTGATTCGCGCAGACATCATGGAAGCGCTGACGGTACTTCGCTGGTATCGCGATCCGCCCTTTTGCGTCCATATTGATGGCACTTGCGCCTCTAAACATTATAATAACCTATTGATTTATTTACTTTATTCTTAAAAAGAGTCTTTTGAATCGTGTTTTAATTTCAGTAGTAAACTTCCGATCCACTTTATGACACTTTTTCCCACTTCTCGCCACTATATGAGTTTACCCGCTGTTTTGCAAGCAAATTTGGAATGGAAAATGTGAAAAATGTCTTTATTTTCCAAAGACTTAGCTTAGGTTAGTGAGCGCAAACAAACGCGAAAAAATAAAAGTGTTATTTATCAGAAAATTAGCGGTATAAGTTAGAAATTACTTTAAGTTAGAGTAGCGCTTAGAGAATAAAAATTAATTTAAGATTGAGTTTTAATAAAAAGAAGCTGGCCGATAAGCCGGATTCTGTCGTGGACAGCCATTCGTCTAGGCCATCAATCGCTCGATGGCTCCAGCAACCTACCCGGTCCCAACGCGAGCCACGCCGTACGGAACCCTATTTGGTCTTGCTTCGGGTGGAGTTTACCTCGCCATATACTGTTGCCAGCAATGCGGTGCGCTCTTACCGCACCCTTTCAGCCTTACCTGTGAGTATAAATACCCCATCGGCGGTCTTCTCTCTGCTGCACTTGTCGTCGGCTTTCGCCGCCCAGGCGTTACCTGGCACCCTGCTCTATGAAGTCCGGACTTTCCTCTCCCTATCAAACGATAAGCAGCGACTGTCTGGCCAGCTTCTAGGGCGCAAGTTTGGGCAAAAACCGTTTAAAAGGCAAGCTAAATCGAAAAGCACTAGACATAAAAAAGCTCCTAAAAAGGAGCTTTTAAAAGAATATATAGTAATTTAGCGATTTTTCACGAAAATACTCGTCACATTCGAGTCTTTTTCCGCTAACTGCTCGATAGGATTATCCGCAGAAACCTCTTCATCATAGAAATGCCTATTGGCTTGAACATGCTGATCGAGTTTCTTAAACCACTGTAGAGTATGATTCGCTTTGTGTACGTCAGAATAACGGCCATTAACCGCCTCAGCGTATTCCATAATAAGCTGTTTCGCTTCAATTTCAGCAGGCGACTCTACTTCATCCGCTACTGGATCTTCCAGTGCCGATAAGATGGTATACCCCTGATCTTGGCTTTTAGCGTACAAATAACCCTTTATAAACACATAAAGGCTTATCCCCATAATCGCTAAAGGCGCAAGTATTAACAATAAAGTTATCATCATTTCGTTGTATTTTACTTAAAATCTTTATTAATCAATGCTTAGCCGAAATCCGACCTCGAATAGACTTTACCAGAAGTAAGGCTATTGGTGCAAATAAATAAGCAATAATTAACCAGCCAACAGCCTGATCACTCACGCTGTAAATTTGCTTAAGGAAATTTGTATCCGTAATATTTCTCTCAAAATGCCTACCGAGTGTTATAAAAGAGCCTATTATTATTAAAAATCCAATGGGCAAAGTAACCTTTTGCAAATTAGGATTAGCTATTGTTATTTTGTATATAACTAACAAACTCGCCAAGTTAAAAATTGCCCAAACTAAATACCAAAAAAACCTTACATTTTCCACATTAAACAATGGTTTGTGTATTATTCTTGCGGTTAGATCTATAGCTATTAGCAATATTGTTAGCTTCCACAAGGCACTTTTTCTGAGAACAAAATATATTCCACAAATTAAACATAAAATTACAAAGTTTAATTCTAAAAATATTGTTGCTAATTCAATCGTCACAATACAGACATAATAAATAAGTTATCTAATATTTTATCCTAAAGAGAAGGTTCAACTCCACCGCCTTGACCGCCTACTGCAACTGGCTCTACACCACCGCCTTGACCGCCTACTGCAACTGGCTCTACACCACCGCCTTGACCGCCCACTGCAACGGGTTCTACACCACCGCCTTGACCGCCTACAGCAACTGGCTCTACACCACCGCCTTGACCGCCTACAGCAACTGGCTCTACACCACCGCCTTGACCGCCTACTGCATTAGCAGCGTTTGAGAGAGTAAGTAAAGCAATAACCAACAATGAGCCCAACAACACACGAATTTTCATTTTAAACCTCAAGCTATATATAAGTATTTGTTAATATAAGACTGTAAAATATCACAACACTTTTGGTTTAAACGTTAATCGGTTCACACTAGTCGGGTATACCTATTGATTTTCTTGATTTCCTATTATATGGGCCTATTTTGCTTTAAGTTCTAAAGCTAAATTATAGAGTTCTTTTTTGTTTTTTCCGGTGATTTTTGCCACGATTTTACTGGCTTTATTAGGTGGCAACTCAACTAATAGTTCTTTGAGCAAGGACTCACTATCTACTGAGTTCACACTTTCTGCTCGAGCTGCACCAGAAATCATTAAGACAAACTCCCCTTTAGTCTGATTATGGTCAGTTTCAAGGGTTTCAAGCAGTTGCTGTAAGTCTCCGCTTAAAATGGTTTCGTAATTTTTTGTTAATTCTCTAGCAATAACCGCCTGTCGACTGCCAAAAATTGTCAGTGCATCCTCTAAACTGGCCATAATTCGGTGAGAGGACTCGTAAAAGACTAAAGTTTCTTCTCGATTTGCTAAACTTTGGTACTTTTGTTTGCGAGATCCTGACTTAGCAGGAAGAAAACCAAAGAAGCTAAAGCTGTCTGTAGGCAGGCCTGCAACGGATAAAGCCGTGATAATAGCGCTAGGGCCTGGAATTGGACTAACTTTATAGCCTTTTAACCTTAGCTCACGCACCAATTTAAAACCAGGATCACTAATTAAAGGGGTCCCAGCGTCCGAAATCAAAGCGATAGATTGGCCATTGTCCAATTTCGTCGCTAGCTGCTGGATTCGTGCTTCTTCATTATGATCATGCAATGAAATCATCGGTGTTGAAATCGCATAGTGCTGACATAAACGCTGACTATGTCGAGTATCTTCAGCAGCAATCAAATCGACTTGTTTAAGCATATTAACTGCTCTGGTGGATATATCTTCAATATTACCTATAGGCGTTGCCACTATATATAAGCAACCTGCTTCGGATATTGTATTTTCTGATTGCCCCATAAAATCATTACTCATCTCACAAACTCAGCTCAAACTGAGTTTGAATTGTCATTAGTTGTTAAAAATAGACGTATGCTTTTGCCTAAATATTGATTAAAGCATAGAATATTCGAAAGGAATTTAGTAGTTTAACCTATTCAATTAGCTACCATTTTACTCAAGCTATCGTGACAAACAAACAGTATTAACTCTAAGTAGGACTCTATGATTACAAGAACAGCAATAAAAGCCCTTAGCCTAGCCACTGGACTACTATTGTTAAGCGCGTGTTTAATCACTAAAACAGGAACCAGCTCAAATAATATTTATGGTTCTAGTTCTAGCCAAACAGCAGATTATTACTTATCAGAAGCTGAAAAAAGAAAAGGAAGCGAGCAAGCTGAGTGGAAATTAAAAGCTGCCGCGGCCTTTGCTGAAGAGCAAAACTTTGCACGAGCTTACCAAACTTTAATTAGTTTCCAGCCTACGCAACTAGTCTCTGACAAACGCAATATTTATTATTTATTAAAAGGTGAATCTGCATTAAGACAGCAAAAAGGTTTTGAAGCTATTCGTTCACTGCAATCAGTACGTAACCCAGAATTACAATCTCGAGCCTGGAATCGCCATTATCAATTGTTAACCGCGGATGCATTGAAAGTAAATAACCGTTATGTAGATGCGGCGGTAACTCGTATCCAAGCTACTGATTTAATAGATAATCGTAATCAACTAGAACAGCAGTCACAAATGGCTTGGGCAGAACTTATCGATTCGCCATTAGGTGCGCTAGAATCAAAGCGAGATAGAGCAACCGATCCCGAAGTTTTTGCTTGGTTAGATCTTGCCATTAGCCAACAGCGTTACCGCAATAATGCACGCTTATTGTCACAAAGCTTACAAGAGTGGTCACAAGTCTATCCAAATCATAGGGCTATTAATTATTTATCGAAAGATGCCTTGGCTGTGCGTGATGTCGAATTTTTAGCACCTCGCAAAGTCGCCTTAATCGTTCCTTTATCAGGTCGTTTTGCCAATCTAGGTGGTTCGATTCGCGATGGATTCTTAGCAGGTTACTTCCAAAGTCGTCTTGATCGTGGCGAACTGCCAGAAATACAAGTTTACGATAGTGAAAATGGCGACTCGATGGAACAGATCTATCAAAACGCCATGCTAGACGGCGTAGAAATGGTCGTTGGACCTTTATTAAAACGTAATATCGATCAGCTGAGTCGTTTCAATGAAATGCCGATTCCCACTTTAGTATTAAATCGTTTGGAACATAATTTTAGCCCATTAAACATGTATCAATTTGGCTTACCAGTCGAAGACGAAGCCAGCCAAATCGCGCGCTTTGCCATGCGCAATGGTCAAACTCGAGCCTTTGTTATAAATGCTGAACCAAGTGTGGGCGAAAGAGCAATGCAGAGTTTTACCGAGACTTATCAGGAACTTGGCGGCACCGTAGTACAAACCGCAACTATCGGTCGTAACCAAGATCCTAAAGAAGCTATTACTCGCTTGTTGGGTGTCGATAAAATTGAGCAAAGAGCTGATGAGCTACAAAACTTATTAAACCTCCCGATAGAATCCTCTGGTCAAGGTAGTGCCAATGCTGATGCGATCTTCTTAATCAGCAATGCTAAGCGCGCACGTATTATTAAGCCCTATTTAAATTATTATTACGCCTACAACTTACCCGTATATGCCACTTCTAACATATACAATGGTACCAGTAGCGCTCGTATGGATAATGATTTATCGGGCATTAAATTTACCGACTCACCATGGATGCTGGGTACTAGTCGAGAAATTCAAGACCTTAAAAGCGAACTGGCAAAGACTTTACCTAACGCTAATAAAAGCTTAGGAAGATTTTTCGCTTTAGGCCATGATGCTTTTAAAATCATTCCAGAGATCGGCCAACTATCAGCACTTCCAGATACTGCCGTTGAAGGCTTAACGGGGTTATTAAGCATGGATTCCTCTGGACGAGTTCAACGACAACTCGCTTGGGGCCACTATGTAAAGGGCGAAGTTAGAAACTATAACGAACGTTAAATTTCATTGAGGAATTTATGGCAAAGGATAGCCAAGAAATTGGAGCGATAGCCGAGGCTTGGTGTAAACGGTACCTCACCAAGCAAGGTTTAAAGTTTATTACTCAAAACTATCATGCGCGTTATGGCGAAATTGACTTGGTCTTTTTAGATCACCGAATGGAACCCAAAACGCTAGTCTTTGTCGAAGTTCGATATAGAGCTAATCAAGGCTACGGTACTGGCTCAGAAACTGTGACCAAAACTAAACAAAACAAGTTGATTAAAGCGGCTCAAATTTTCTTACAAAAAGAAAAAAAATATTCCCGCTATAATGCACGATTTGATGTAGTATCTATCACAAGTTCTAAAAATGATTTTGTAGCCGATTGGCAAATCAATGCGTTTCAAGCAAATGCTTGGTAAACTAAACCAAATGATAAAAAGCTATTCAATTTATGATTGAACGAATTAAAGATATATTCACCGAAAGTATTCAAACTAAGATCGCAGCAGCGGATGCTTTGCCAGAATCCATAGCTCATGCAGGCCAGATTATGGTCAATGCATTATTGGCCGGAAATAAGATCCTTACTTGTGGCAATGGTGGCTCTGCCGGCGACGCACAACACTTCTCCTCTGAAATGCTTAATCGTTTTGAGCGTGAGCGCCCTAGTTTGCCCGCCATTGCATTAACCACCGATACAGGAACATTGACCTCTATATCTAATGATTACAGCTTTAATGATGTTTTTGCTAAGCAAGTACGCGCTTTAGGTCAAGCTGGCGATATATTACTGGCATTTTCTACCAGTGGTAATTCGCGCAACGTAATTAACGCTATGGAAGCTGCCGTTTCAAAAGATATGTTTATTGTCGGATTAACGGGCAAAGATGGTGGCGAAATGGCGGGGTTATTTGGCGCTAACGATATAGAAGTTTGTGTACCCTCAAACTCTACGGCCCGCATCCAAGAGGTGCATCTAGTCGTTATCCACGCGCTTTGTGACTATATTGATAATGCCTTATTTGGCCAAGCTTAAAAGGAAAACCAATGTCTAAAATAAAACTTTCCCTAATTAGCATCACAATTTTATTCGTCAGTGCCTGTACGACTTTTGGCACTATTTTCGAAGACAATAGTATTGAATCGCGTGTCGCAGATTTACTTTCACCTTTAGAAGAGCAAAATCAACCCGCCAATATTCAAGTCGACAGCCATAACTTATATGTACTGGTTTATGGGCAGGTGCCCAATGAATCGGTAAAAGAGCAAGTCAGTCAAGTGATTACTGACATTCCAGAAATTCGCAAAGTATTCAACGAGCTAAGAGTAGCTAACCCAGAAGAAGTCAGTGGCTTTAGTGATACCTGGATTTCCACCAAGGTTCGTTCCAGCTTAACTGCGGAGCAAGGTTTAGACTCAAAGCGCATTACCGTCAGAACGGAAAACAAAGAAGTCTTCCTAATGGGATTGGTTACAAGAGCTGAAGGTGACAAAGCAGCCTTAGTTGCGCGCAACATCAGTGGCGTTAATAAAGTCGTTAAAATCTTTGAGTATATTGATTAAAATAATTTCACATACATATTAAGGGGAAGATATGAGATTTATAAAAGCATTGTTTATTACTTCAGCATTAGTTCCTTTTGCGGCAATGGCTGCAAACGTTAAACTCATTAACGATACCGGTAGCAAACAAAGCATCCATACTGGTTCAGGCTTTGTTACTTTAAACAAAGGCAGTAGTACTTCATTTAGTTGCAAAACTGGCAAGGAAGTCCGTAAAGCTAAAAGTGGTTCTAAGAAAGAAGTGATTTTCAAAATCCAATCAAAGCATTGCGGTAAGACGGTTAAATTATCTGATGTGATGTAAGTTTTTTGCTAGATACCTCGATAAAAAAAGCCAGCATCAGCTGGCTTTTTTAATGTTTATTTAACCACACGCAAACTTGGTCTACCCTTAGGCGGTTGTGGTGGTTCATCGTCAGGATCATTCGACTCTAATGGCTCACCTTCATACATATCAGGTGAGAACATAATACCTTTATCGTCTTCGCGAGTATAAATCGCAAGGATCGAGTTCATGGGCACATAAATGTTTATCGAGGAACCTGAGAAACGAGCTTTAAAGCTTATAGCTTCATGCCCCATATAGAAATCACCCACTGCACTTGGCGCGATATTTAGAACTATCTTGCCGTCATTGGCGAATTGTTGTGGGATATCCACTTGCGGATGGCTGGCATCCACTAAAATCTGTGGCGTCCAGTCGTTATCAATCATCCATTCATAATAGGCGATCAATAAATAAGGTTGTAATGGCGAACCTTGATCCGCCATTATAGACCCATTCTAAGTTCTTGCTCTTCTTCCGTTAAGCTTACTTTGAACGATTCACGTTCGAAAATTCGGTCCATATAATCATGGATAGCTTTAGAGCCTTTACCAGAGATTTCTAAGCCTAGTTGCTCTGCACGCCATAATAGCGGTGCAATTACACAATCAACTAATGAAAACTCTTCGCTCATAAAGTAATCACTAGCAGCAAACACTGGCGATAATGCCATGATGCTTTCTTGTAATTGTTTACGGGCTTTTTTCGCTTTGGCTTCAGTGCCATTAACGATTAATTCAAACTGGGTATACCATTCTTTTTGAATTCTGTGGATCATCAAACGACTACGACCACGAGTCACTGGATACACTGGCATCAATGGAGGATGAGGGAAACGCTCATCAAGGTATTCCATAATGATATTGGCTTCGTACAAAACTAAATCACGATCGATTAAAGTCGGTACAGAACCATAAGGATTTAAGTCGGTTAAGTCTTCAGGCACATTGCCATCCATTACTTCAACAACTTCAAAATTAACACCCTTTTCTGCCAGTACGATACGTACTTGATGGCTATAAGCATCACTGCCTGAAAATAATGTCATTACTGAACGCTTGGCTACTACCGCCATAAAGGTTCTCCTAAATAAAGAAGCTCAAGCAAGTTGCCCTGCTTGAGCTAAATGAGCTTTTAGTGGATATCTTTCCAGAATTCTTTCTTCAAGAAATAAGCAGGAATTAACAATAAGATAAGGAACAATATTGCCCAAATACCCATGCTTTTACTTTTAACTTTTACTGGATTAGAGGTATATGCCATGAACGCAACAAGATCACGAACTTCTTCTTTGTACTCTTCAGGCGTTAATTCACCATCTTGAGTATGTACAAAGATTTTTCCTTCTGCAGATAGCTCAGATTTAATGGCTTCAGCATCATGCAACGCATCAGCTGCTTCAGCTTTCGCTTCATCAGTTGCGTCACCGTTGGCAAGGACATTTTTCGCTGCTTTAATCGCTGTTTCAGCCGCAACCCACTCTTCGCTTAACTCTTGAACGCCTTGTAAGTCAGCAAAAATATGCGGCATACCTACATCTGGAAATACCGTATTGTTGTAACCGTAAGGACGTGAATCATCTTTGTAAAAAGAAGTTAAGTAGTTATATAACCAGTCGTTACCACGAACACGAGCTCCTAATGAAAGGTCTAATGGATCAACACCAAACCATTTCTTAGCTAACTTTGAGTTCATGCTTTTCTTGATTGGGTCACCAAATTTTTGGTCGCCCAATACTAAGTTTTCCATGACTTGTTCTTCAGTTAAGTCTAAATCCGCAGCGATACGCGAATAACGAACATACTCCATCGAGTGACAGCCAGCACAGTAGTTGATGTAAAGCTTAGCACCATTTTGTAGCGAGCCTTTGTCTTCTAAATTAATGCCTGCCTTCTCATTTGGATAGGTCACGCCACCGCCCGCAGAGAAAGCCACTGGAGCAGCTAGCGATAATGCTGTAATAGCAGTAATTATTAGCTTTTTCATTAGTGTGTCACCCTCTCTGGAACTGGTTTAGTTTTCTCGAACCTTGGCAATAATGGCAAGATTACTAAGAAGAAAATGAAGTAGTAAGCTGTCGCAATTTGACCTAACAATGTCTTCATTGGTGTTGGACTTTGAACGCCTAACCAACCTAGCAAGATAAAGCAGATAACAAACAAGCCTAAAGCTACTTTGTACGAAGTACCACGATAGCGAATTGACTTCACTGGCTGTCTGTCTAACCAAGGCAATAAGAACAATACAACGATAGCCGCTGCCATTGCTAAGAAGCCTAAGAATGGATCAGGAACCGCACGCAATACCGTATAGAAAGGTGTGAAGTACCAAACTGGCGCAATCACATCAGGCGTTTTCAATGGGTTCGCTGGCTCGAAGTTAGGACGCTCTAAGAAGTAGCCGCCCATATCTGGAGCAAAGAACACAATCGCCAAGAAGATGATTAAGAACACCACTACGCCCACAATGTCTTTTACTGTGTAGTAAGGGTGGAATGGGATACCGTCTAATGGGATACCATTTTCATCTTTATGATCTTTGATTTCTACGCCGTCTGGGTTGTTAGAACCTACTTTGTGTAAGGCAACAATGTGTAAGAACACCATCGCAACTAATGCTAATGGTACTGCTACAACGTGTAATGCGAAGAAACGGTTCAATGTCGCTAACGATAAAGTGAAATCACCACGGATCCACTCTACTAAACCTTCACCGAAGTAAGGAATAGTACCGAATAGATTCACAATTACTTGCGCACCCCAGAATGACATTTGGCCCCATGGTAATAAGTAACCCATGAAAGCTTCCGCCATTAATAGGACGAAAATAATCATACCGAAGATCCAAACCAATTCACGTGGCTTTTTAAATGAACCGTACATAACGCCACGGAACATGTGCAGGTAAACCACTACGAAGAAGGCTGAAGCACCGGTTGAGTGCAAGTAACGAATCAACCAACCCATCTCAACATCACGCATGATGTATTCTACCGAAGCGAATGGCTCGCTTGGGCTATAGAACATGGTTAACCAGATACCAGTCAATAATTGGTTCACTAAAACTAATAAAGCTAATGAACCGAAGAAATACCAAAAGTTGAAGTTCTTTGGCGCGTAATATTCAGCTAAATGCTCATTCCAAACTTTAGTCGCAGGGAAACGGGCATCAAACCATTCAAACATGCTCTTAAACATTAGCTCTTACCTCCAACTAAAACTGTCTTATTCGCAGTGTCCAGCGTATAAGGAGGAATCAACAAGTTGTCATTCGCAGGTACTGACTTATAAACACGTCCTGCTAAGTCAAACTTAGAACCGTGACAAGCACAGAAGAAACCACCAACCCAGCTAGAGTCTAGTGAGCCAGGATCGGCAAATAATTTTGGTGAACAACCCAAGTGAGTACAAAGACCAACCGCCACGAAAATCTCAGGGTCGATTGAACGGTATTCATTTTGGCAATTTTCAGGTTGTTGCTTTTCGTTCGAAGAATCTGGATCGGCAACCAAATCGTTAGAAGCGGTAACCGCATTCAACATGGCAGGATCACGACGCATAATCCAAACAGGCTTGCCTCGCCATTCAACCGTGATCTGTTGACCATTTTCTAGTTTACTGTAGTCAGTCTCAACTGGAGCACCCGCCGCTTTCGCTTTCTCACTCGGGCTCCATGATTTGACGAAAGGCACAGCCGCGAAAACTGCTCCAACGGCACCAACACCTGCGGTTGCACCGATCAGCAAATTCCTGCGTCCTTTATTAACGCCTTCATTACTCATTAGGTTTGTCTCCCCACTTCAAAAAAATGCATTTAGCCAAATAAAGAACCTTAGCTAAACACTTGAAAAATAAGATAAAGTTGGCAAAAACGTAACAGTTATTTTTAGTTTAAATAATAACCTTATAAATCATACGCTTATTACAGCCACACTGGGTGCGAATCATACTGGAAATGGAGAGAATTTACAATCTGGTCTGACCTCAATCAGAGACACATCATTCCACGTAATGATTCTATATCGCACGATAGTCTCGAAAAGAAAGTTCCATACATTTTGTATTACTTAACACCCAAGCTGCAATACAAGATTAATTCGTCATAAACATCTCATAATGACAAGCAGACTTAAACCTCCACAAACAAAAACGCCTGCATAATGCAGGCGTTTTGTAAACTTCCGAATTCTCGCTTGAAGCGATAAAAAATTAACGCTTAGAGAATTGAGGTTTCTTACGTGCTTTGTGTAAGCCAACTTTCTTACGCTCAACCGCACGAGCATCACGAGTCACGTAACCCGCTTTACGAAGCGCAGGACGTAATTCGTTGTCATATTCCATTAAGGCACGAGTAATACCGTGACGAATAGCACCAGCTTGGCCAGTACCGCCGCCGCCAGCTACTGTTACGTATACGTCGAACTTCTCTAAAGTTTCAGTTAACTCTAAAGGTTGACGAACGACCATGCGCGAAGTTTCACGACCAAAATATTGGTCTAGAGTTTTTTGGTTTACTGTAATAGAACCACTGCCTGGACGTAAGAATACGCGAGCAGTAGAGCTTTTACGACGACCAGTTCCGTAATATTGTTCAGCCATAGTCTTCTACCTTATATTTCCAAAGCGATTGGTTGCTGTGCAGCGTGACCGTGCTCAGAACCCGCATATACTTTTAATTTACGGAACATAGCACGACCAAGAGGATTTCTTGGCAACATGCCTTTAACCGCTTTTTCAATGATCATTTCAGGTTTACGAGCCTGTAAATCATTGAAGTTGATTTCTTTAATACCGCCTGGGTAACCAGTGTGACGGTAGTACATTTTGTCTTCCGCTTTCTTACCAGTAACCGTTACTTTCTCAGCGTTGATAACGATGATGTAATCACCAGTATCTACGTGAGGCGTGTATTCTGCTTTATGCTTGCCTTTTAAACGACGAGCAACTTCAGTCGCCAAGCGACCTAAAGTTTTACCTTCTGCGTCAACTACGAACCAGTCGCGTTTTACAGTTTCAGGCTTTGCACTAAATGTTTTCATCTTTTCCGAGCTCCAAAAGCCGTTTGCACTCTATGTAGGTCTCGTTATGGCCGTGATTCTTACACACAAAAGCCGTACGCCACCTAAAAATTCAGAGCGCGAATTGTACAGAAACACCACCCCTAGTACAAGAGATAATGCTATATAATTAAATATTTTTATCTGTCCTGAAGATATTTGTGAATTTTAGCCTTAATTCACAACAAAAGACTTTATTTAACGGGCTTTTAGCGCTATAAAAAGCGCTGGGGGAGTCAATTTTGCATTACTCGCCAAGACGAAAGAGATTTTAACAGTCATTTAACATGAGGCAAAGGAAAAAAATGGCAGACCGTAAAATAACTGCAGTAAAAGATAAATTCACAAAAACTCAAATCCTTAACGAAATCGCAGAGCAAACTGGCCTAACGAAGAAAGACGTTGGTGCAGTAATCGACGAATTAGGGATCGTTATCGAGCGTCACGTGAAAAAGCGCTCTTGTGGTGAATTCACATTACCTGGTTTATTAAAAATCAGTACAGTGAAAAAACCAGCTAAGAAAGCCCGTAAAGGTATTAACCCATTCACTGGCGAAGAAACCATGTTTAAAGCTAAGCCAGCTTCAATCGCGGTAAAAATCCGTCCATTGAAGAAATTAAAAGATATGGTTGGCTAAATTGCTCTAAAGCTAATATTGGAAAGCCGGCAGTTGCCGGCTTTTTTTCAGACTAAAATTAATATGATAAAACATTGCTTTTCTTGTAACTCTCAAGGGACCTTAGAGCTAGGGGAAACCCATAAATACTTACTTTCAAGTCCAAGCTGCTGGGCAAAATATGGGCAAATTCTTGAAAAAGAGTACTCCAACCAAGATTATTTTAAAGCCCACCGATTGACGGTTGATGCTTACGCACTGCAACATCCAGGCATCAAAAATTCACAAACCATTCAATCGAGCATTGTCCATTTAGCTAGTTTGCATATGATTTTTCATGAAAAGGTCCATCATGAGCAAGCAGTAATTGAAATGGCTCGACTAACAAACTACAAAGATCAATTTCTTTGGTTAGCTCCACCTCAAAATATGTTCGCTGTAAATGTCGATGACATTTTAAAAGCTAGCACAGCAGAAGAGCATTATTTACTCGTAAGAAATTGGGCGCTCTTTGTTTATCAGCAGTGGCATGAACATATTCCTTACATTGAAAGTTTGCTAAAACCCAATAATGTCTAAGTCAGTTTTTTTCAAACAGACTTTCGATTACGGTGCTGCTGGGCACTTGTCGGTTATTTATACTTAAAAATACAGCCTAATCTTGTTCACAGCTCAATATAAAAGCAATTTTACTAAGATATTATGTTTATAAACTTTCAAATCGCTTTGCTTGCCTCTGACTCAATCGTTTTACAAAATTAATCGCTAATATAGCTCCGATAATACTGATTAAAGAGGACGCTATATCAATTGGAACAATGTCTAAGTAATCTTCCAAAGATTCGGCTTTATTAGTTTTTCGCAAAACATACCTATCAACAAAAGATGACAATAAAAAAAACAACCACCAGCTAATAACCACCCAGTTAGAATCCTTATCTTCATCATCACCTTTTATTTCGCTGGAATGCCACATTTCATGCGCCACTGAATAAGGTTTAACCAGGTTAGCAAATGGAACAAAAAACCAACCCACAGCCCAGCCAGGAGTGTGATCAAGCTCTCCGACTTCTAATGACGATAAATTTTTATAACATTGATGAAACCAGCGTAGAAAAAAAATGACTAGGCAAAGAGTTGCTACCAATAAAGTTCCAGCAGTGGCCATTTCAATTAAATCACCCTTTTCGAGAGTTGCATAATTTGATTCAGTCGCCAGATATTCTTCATACGTCGTTGAACGCCATAGTTGAACTAAGATATAAACCGTTTGTATAGCAATAACAGCGTAAAAAGCTTTAATGGTTAGTGACGCTCTTTTAACAGGGTTTATAAAGTAATCTTTGCCTCCAGATTCAATTTCAGCTTCAGGTGTAGCGTAAGGGTTTTGTTGTTCATTATTCATATTAGTTACCAATTAATAAATTATTATAAGGTTCAGTCAGAAATATAACACTAAAGTAGCTTTGTTTAGATATGAAGTAGATCGAGATTAATTGCCATCATGGCTAACAACGCAAGCCCTACCTTTTGCTTTGGCCTGATAAAGGGCTTTATCAGCAGCTTTAAAGAAGGTTTCTAAATTGTCTTCATTGCTAGGGATTTTTGTATAAGCTCCGATTGAGCAGTTAATAACAACCTCTTTGCCTTGGTAAATAGAGTAGATATTTTGTTCTTTCCATTGTTTTATGACTTTATTAGCAAGTATTTCAGTATCTTTTGCAGAGGTGCCGGCGGTTAATACCACATATTCATCGCCTCCATACCTTGCTATTACATCGCTGTCACGTAAGAAAATACTTTTCAAGATTTTAGCTTTAAGTTGAAGTATTTGATCGCCTTTAATATGACCATAGTTATCATTGAACTCTTTGAAATGATCAATATCAAAAATTAATAGAGAAACATTTTGCTGGTTTCTTCTGCCAAGGTTTAATTGTAAATTTGCGTTATCTTCATAGCCTTTTCGGTTGAACAGGTTGGTCAGCTGATCCGTATTACTAAGCTCCAACAATCTTAAACTGTATTGATATTTTTCCTCTAAGACCAACTGAAGCTTATAAACCCCAATCAACGCAATAATATAAGAAGAGATAACAAACCCTATATAAACAGCTCCCTTTTCACCATACACAGGATAATTTACTACTAATAATACAAAAGATAGGATAACGATCACCGCATGAATTACAGCAAACTTGAAATTCATTCTGGCAATAAAAAAATAAAATACTAAGTAAAGCATTAAGCCTTCGAAATCAAAGGCAAAGTTTGAAGCCTCCCAAATTACCGCTATGACATAGATGTTTGAAATTGAAACTAAACTAGATATTATAAATAAGGTTGGTTGATATATTTTTGTATAGTCTTTTATAAAAGTTAAGCATATACCGATTGAAATAGGCAAGACTTGAAATAGCAGGCGGTTCCAAAGATATACAGGAAAAGCTTCTTCGGGGATTTGTAATTTATCGATAAAGATAAAGACTATGACAAAAGCCAATGCTACAAACAAGAAAGAACGAACCCATTGCCTGCTATAGTCAATGCCATCTTCAATTTTTACATTTAAATTTGAGCTCGTTAAGTTATCCAATAGATATCATTATTATTTCCATTATTTGAAAAGTATAACATGAATTTTTATTTCAACATTTTCCCTATATAAGAATTTACAATTACTCTAATGGAAAGTTTTGGTAATAAGTTTCTAAGCCAAATGCTCTTTAGCTAAATAGTCCTTCGATTGCATTTCTTGAAGGCGGCTGATGGTTCTTTCGAATTCGAAGGCTAGGCCTGTGCCAATGTAAAGCTCTTCAATGGCGACTTCGGCTGAGATAATCAGTTTTACATGGCGTTCATAGAATTCATCCACTAATGCGATAAAACGTCTTGCGGCGTCATTGATGACGTTATCCATTTGCGGAACTTGGCTGACAAAGACGGTGTTGTAACTTCTTGAAAGCTCAATATAGTCAGCGGCTGATCTTGGACCACCGCAAATTGCATCAAAACTAAACCAAACCAGATTTTCAGAAAGCCTAACCGTTTCAATCAAGCGCCCTTCTACTTTTAACTTTCGATGCTCTTCGCCTTTTTCGCCAGATAACTGCAAGAAATATTCTTGCATATTGGTATCCGCTTGTTCATCCAAGGGATAATGATAAATCTCCGCCTGCTCTAAAGTACGCATTCGGTAATCAGTACCACCATCTACATTCATGATTTGACAGTGCTTTTCTATTAAAGCTATCGCAGGTAAAAAACGGGCTCGTTGCAAGCCATTCCAATACAGTCGTTCAGGCGGAATATTAGAAGTAGCCACCAATACCACGCCGCGCTCGAACAACTCTTCAAACAAGCCTCCCAATATCATGGCGTCCGTAATGTCTTTAACAAAGAACTCATCAAAACAAATAATTTTCGCACGCTCAGATAATTGCTCGGCAATTTTAGTTAATGGATTTTTCTCACCTGAAAGCTTTTTTAATTCCGCATGTACTTCGTGCATAAAACGATGAAAGTGCAGACGAATTTTTTTATCCGATTCAATACAATTAAAGAAAGTATCCATTAAGTAAGTCTTACCGCGACCTACTCCTCCCCACATATATAAACCTTTAACCGACTTAGAAGTGCCAAACAATTTACTAAAAAAATCAGTGCCTTTTTGCGCATTCAGTTCATTAAACACACGATTTAAAGCTTCAACCGCTTCTTGCTGAGCTTGATCTTTGCTAAAACCATTAGCCAAGTCTTGTTGATACTTCTCAATCGGCGTCATTTATAAATTTCCCTGTAAAGCGGCTTCTAATTCTTCTCGCAAATCCACTAGTCTGCTATGGAAGAAATGCCCTGCGCCAGACATTTTTATTAATTCAGGTTGTGGTGATAATTCATCAACCCAGTCAAACACCGCTTTCGGATCCACTACCTCATCAGCATCACCCATCACCACTAACCAATTACAATTTGGGATCACAAACTCATCAAAACTGAAACGATTCACTGGGGGCGCAATACTTATTAATTGAACAGGTGCTTGTTTGTGAGCTTGCAATGCAGCAATCCATGAACCGAAACTAAAACCTGCCAGCCATAACTTCCTATCTGGGTAAGCATCTTTAGCAAACTCAACCGCACTGATTAAATCGTCTTGTTCACCACGGCCTTCATCATAATCACCTTCAGAATGACCAACGCCACGAAAGTTAAAACGTAAAGATGGCATCCCAAGCCCTGCCAAAGTCCGCGAAACCGTATAAATGACTTTATTAGTCATAGCTCCACCATGTTGCGGATGCGGATGGCAACAAACCGCAACGTATTCGCCATTATCCTCTTCTGGCAGATCCCAAACAGCCTCAAGTTCACCGGTTGCATGGTAAGCGTTGGCGCTAATTAAAATATGATTTTTATTCATTTTAGAATGTTTTATTTAACAAAAGCTCAAGTCGGAGTTATTTTCGCACAAACTTGAGTTATATGAAATTCTTCCAACGAACCTTAAAGATTAGTCGACTTAATCACCATCATCTTATCCACTTGCATATCGTGAATGGTATGTGGAATTCCGCCAATGCCATAACCCGAGTCTTTTAATCCCGCAAAAGGCATACCGTCAATTCTAAAAGCAGTATGGTCATTGACCATTATGGCAGCGGCATTGATGTGCTTACGAACATAAAAGGCATTATCAATATTTGAGGTCCAAACCGCGGCTTGGAAAGAAACCTCGAGCCCATTAGCCAACTCAACAGCTTGCTCCATTGCATCCACTTCATAGATGCAAATTACAGGGCCAAACACTTCTAGTTGGCTCACCTTTACATCTAATGGTGGATTCACAAGAATCGTTGGTTGGTAGCAAGTATCTGAAATTTTATTACCGCCAGTAATTAGCTTAGCGCCCGCTTCAACTGCTTCAGTGACCCACTCATGGATTCGATCGCACTCTTGAGGTTTGATTAAGGGGCCCACTTGAGTTTTGTCGCTTAAAGGATCGCCAACCACTAATGACTCAGCCAAGTTTTTTAAGCCAGCAATAAAATCTTGTGAATGGTCTTTATGCAAATAGAGCCTTTGTACCGAGACACAAACCTGGCCAGCATGATAAAAACCGCCTTTACCTAATAAATTAATAGCTTCTTCATAATTTGCATCGGGATAAACAATCGCAGGCGCCACACCACCATGCTCAAGCGCACAGCGAGTTCCTGAAGACAGTTTTGACTTCAACATCCAGCCTATTTTTGCGCTACCAATAAAACTAAAAAAGCTCACCCGCGGATCAGTCACCAGTTTCGTGGCCGTGGTATTATTATCGCTAATAAATACCTGACACCAAGCTTTTGGCAAGCCTGCCTCGTTCAAAATCTCACGCACAGCTATACAAGAAAGTGGTGTATCACTGGCAGGTTTAACGATCACAGGACAACCCGCAGCAACCGCAGCCATCACTTGATGTATGATTAAATTAAAGGGATGGTTAAAAGCACTAACCGCCACTACAACGCCAATCGGTTCTTTTAAAGTAAATGCGGTACGATTAGCAGAGTACATATCACCGCCCATGGGAATCACTTCGCCATGCTCATTACGAATCGCTTCAATCGCTAGTTTACAACCATCAATAGCGCGATTAATTTCTACTTTCGAATCAAGGTAAGGCTTACCGCCCTCGCTTGCAGCTAACTTGGTTAATTCCTCAACTCGATCACTAATAATTTCAGCGGTTCGCTCAAGAATTTGTACTCTCTGGTGAACCGTCATCCAACCATTTTTATCTAGGTACAAACTTTCCGCACTCGATAAAGCATCTTCTAAATGCTGCTCGCCAACCGTCGCAATCTCGCCAATCTTAGAGCGGTCATAAGGATTAAATACTTCCAAAGTTCCAGCTTTGGATATTTCAGAGTTTATTTTTATATCATGAGTTATCATCTTTTATTCCTAATGCTTAATTGGCTTTTAAATCGGGCAAACAATTTTGCCAAGTTTTTCTGTGAGCTTTGGATTCTCTGCATAATCAATTGAGATCACCAATAAACGTGGTCCTTCTTGATTGAGCGCTTCATTTAAAGTGCCTGAAAAATCCGCTGAATTTTTCACAAAATGTCCTTGCCAACCAAATGCTTGGGCTAATTGTAGCCAATCAGGATTGCCAAACGCTAATTGTGTATGACGACCAAACTCCGTTTCTTGTTTCCATTCGATAAGACCATAACCACTGTCTTCCCAAACGATCACCAAAATATTGCTGTTCAAACGTTTGGCGGTTTCCATTTCTTGCACATTCATCATAAAGCCACCGTCACCACAAATGGCCACAATGTTGCGCTCAGGATAAACCAAACTAGCGCCAATCGCACCCGGCAACGCAAAACCCATAGAGCAGAAACCGTTAGGGATCAAACAAGTATTGGGCTCATTACAATGGTAGTGGCGCGCGATCCACATTTTATGGGCGCCAACATCGGATAACAAAACGTCCTCTGGATTTAGCGCTTCACGCAAATCCCATAAACATTTTTGAGGCTTGATCAAACCTTCCGTTTCATCATCTTTATGCTCAGCCAACTCCGCCAACATATCTCTACGCACCGCTTGTTGCTGGCTAAAGTCAAAATCCAACTTTTTATCTTTTAGTTCTGCATAAAGCATATCTAAGGCATTGGCTAAATCGCCAATTACTTCAATTTGTGGATTGTAATGCTCATCAATTTCCGCGGGTAAAAAGTCAATATGTACAATATTTTTATCCGCGTTTTCATTCCATAAATGCGGATGATATTCCACCATGTCATAACCCAGCATGATAATAAGATCTGAAGCATCCAGAGCACAGGCAGTTAAATCTTTAGCGCCTAGGCCAATGGTAAATAGACATTGCTCGGAATCTAAATCTACTGCACCTTTGCCCATAAAGGTGCTAATAACGCCAATTCCTGTTAGCTCACACAATTGACGTAAACTAGCACTGGCTCTTTCACGGATACAACCATTACCTGCCACGATTATCGGGCGTTTGGCTTGTGAGATTTTTTCTGCCACTTGCTGGACAACGCTAAGTTCGGGAACTGAGCGTCTAAAGCGTACTGGCTTAATGGGCTTTTTGTCGGTTTTTAAATGGGCAATATTTTCAGGTAGTTCTATTAAAACTGCACCCGGCTTTTCGGTTCGAGCCAAGCGTACTGCTTTACGAGTAATTTCAGGAATATTGTCTTGATGGGCAATGCTAACCGCCCATTTAGTCACAGGCTTAAACATTTCCACTACATTCATGGCTTGGTGGGATTCTTTGTGCAAACGAGTGGTTGCACCCTGTCCGGTTAACACTAACATCGGAGCACGATCCATATTGGAGTCAGCAACACCGGTAATCAGATTAGTAGCGCCGGGGCCCAACGTACCCAAACATCCTGCGGGATTGCCAGTCAAGCGACCATAAGCTTCTGCCATAAAAGCGGCACCTTGCTCATGGCGCGTCAAAATAAACTGGATCTTATCGGACTTTTCCAAGGACATCATAAAGTCGGCATTTTCCTCTCCAGGCACGCCAAAAATATATTCGATCCCCTCTTCTTCTAAACATTGAACTAACAAATCTGATGCTTGCACGGCTATTCCCTCAATATAAAGTTGTAACTTTAAGTGTGTTGCCATTCTAGACAATAACACATAATAAACACGATTGAATTTACCTATCATCTAGATAGGTCACTAGTTAGATGCAGAATGTGATAAATGTTTACATAATTTTTTGCTAAAAATCTGTATCATTAAAGCAAAGGATATTAGACTAAAGTCGCTTAATATTAAAATTAACAGCGCTCAGAGGAAAAAATGAATACTGCTTTAATTACACTTGGGATCTTTATCGCTTTAATTGCTGGATTTTTTGCTGGGCGCTGGCATGGTATGTCACACCGCTCTAAGCAACTTTCGGAAGAACTGGAAAAGAAGGACGAAGAACTAAATGAACTTAAATCTGGAGTAGATAAGCATTTCTCAGAAACGGCACGCCTTTTTACCAATCTTACAGAAGAATACAAACATTTGTACAAACATCTTGCAAAAGGTGCTACCGAACTGAGCAATGAAAGCTTCAAATTATCGCTTGCTGCGCCCAATGACGATCTGATTGAGCATGAAGAGATTGATGATGTGAATTCTGATAACCCTGCGAACCAAGATCAAACTGATGCCCCGCAACAACCTGTGGATTATGTTAAGCCCCAAGAAGAATCAAGCGAGACCGATGAATCATCAACTAGCTCTGAAGAGATTGAAGCTCCAGATCAAGGTAAAGACAATTCAGATGATGAAGCTGAACCAAAATCCGATAAGCCAGTCTGATTAAAAAAATTTAATAACTATTATGAAATTACTTTCAAGTCTTACTTTTATTGCAAAATACATTTTAATTGGCCTTGGAATAGCAGCCTTATTGGTACTGCTATTGCCAAACCGATTTGGACTAAAACTCCAAAAAGAGTCCATTGCACAGTCGCAACCTGTAGAATCCTCTATTGATACGGTATCAATGTTAGCTAAGGCTAAGTCTTCAGTCGTCACGCTACAAGTACAATCGAAAGCCTACCCAATCAACTCAAGAATTTGCTTTGAAGGCGTTCAAAACTACAGTAATCAACAAAACGCTTGCCAGTTTTTTAATAATGGCTCAGGTGTGGTAATCGATGCAGATGGGCACTTGGTGACAAGCGCTCACGTAGTTACTTTCTCGTTACGCGACCAGGTATTTGACCAAGCAGAAACAATTTTAGTAGAGTTCTCCAACGGAGGTAAAATTACAGCTGAAATTGTTGGCATTGATCTAGAATCGGATATAGCGCTATTGAAATTTGCTACTAGTAAAACACCCTATTTATCCCTAAATACAAGCGCAACAACACAAGTCGGTGAAACCACTTATGCCATTGGCACCCCTTATATGGGCTTCCATCAGACCGTAACCAGTGGCATTATCAGCGCTAAATTTTTCGCCAAGGTCTCAAACTACCTGCAAATCGATGCCCAATTACGTAGTGGCAACTCAGGCGGCGCCTTAATCAACAACAAAGGCCAATTAATAGGCATCACCCAGTTAAGTACCCAAGATATTTCTGGAGAGAAACTACTACAAAACTTTGCTATTCAAGCTTCAGACGTTGCAACCATAGTTGAACAGTTAAAAGTCAATGGTAGCGTTGAGCGCGGCTGGTTAGGCTTACAAGGTGAAATTAGCTTAAATTTAGAATCTATTGTTAATGAAAATAAATTAACCATTGAACAAGCCGATAAGCTCAAAAACGAAATCCAACGACTTCCCATTGGTCAAGGCATAGTTATCACCGCGATTACCAAAGGTGGCCCAGCCGATCTTGCAGGACTCAAAGAACTCGACATTGTCACCCAAGTCAACGGCAAAGACATTTACAGCACTAGCGATTTACTTGGCGCGATTTGGAATAAAAAGCCAAATGAAGAGGTTGAGGTGACCTTCTGGCGTAACGCAAATAAAGAATCCTCTAACGTGATATTAGGGAATAAAAGTTAATAGCAACTTTAATTACACATTTCTTTATAAGAATAAGGTATAAAGCCACCTTACTACAGAGACATCAATGAGATTTTCACTAATTCTTTTAAGTTTATTTTTAATCGTTTCATGCTCGCAATACGAGGAAGGCATTGTTTCTATGGATGCCCTCGAGCAAAGTGGTAAAAAACATTTATATAATGGAAAGCCATACACTGGGGTTAGTATAAGCAAAGACAGTGAAGGCTGGGTCTATATTAGAAATTTTAAAGATGGCTTTCTTCACGGCACTGGTATTAATATGCGTGATGGTTTTTTATCCCACAGTATGACCCTCATTAATAATGAACGAAATGGTATGAGCATTTCATTTGGAAGAGATGGCAACGTACAAAGCAAATCAAACCATTTGAATGATCTACCTCATGGTATCCATGAATCTTTTTATCCTGATACTGGTAATTTACGTTCTCGCTCTTATCGACATGAAGCTAACTTTGACGGCTTATACCAATCATTCAAGCAAAACGGTGAGCTGGACTCTAGCACTTGCTATAAAAATGGAGTCAAAGTCCAGCTTGCAGATTGCCAAAAATAAATTTCTTCCTCGACATTAAATTCAAAAGCTAAAAACCGTATGGTTCCAAAAAAGAAAAAAATCTCAAGATCAAAAAAACTCCTAATTGGCTTCATTATATTTATTCTTTTAGGATACTTTACTCCTGAACATACTGTGATACCTGTCAAAGGAGCATCAACAAGCGACTGGAATAACCAATCCTTTTGGTACGAGCCTTGGGGAACTTCTGGTGTTCATAAAGGTATTGATATATTTGGTAAAAAAGGACAAGAATTAGTTTCAAGTACTTCAGGGCTAGTACTTTACAAAGGTGAAATCAAAAAAGGAGGTAAAGTCATTCTGGTTTTAGGTCCCAAATGGAAACTACATTATTATGCTCACCTTGATAGCATTAACACCGATACCCTATCTTTTGTAGCAAGCGGTGAAGTGATTGGAACCGTCGGAGATTCAGGCAATGCCAAAGGAAAGCCACCTCATGTCCATTATTCCATTGTTTCTATCTTCCCCCATTTTTGGAAAGTCACCGCAGAAACTCAGGGCTGGAAAAAGATGTTTTACTTAGACCCTGAGAAAAATCTTATACACAACTGATTTTTTTCAGAGACAACATTTATAAAGGGTTAATACATCTAACCCTTTATTGAAAAGTCATTAGTGTTAACTTTTTAACCAACTCGACGAATACTAGCCCCGATGTTTTGTAGCTTCTCTTCGATAGTCTCATAACCACGGTCGATGTGGTAAATGCGATCCACTAAGGTTTCACCATCAGCGACCAAACCTGAAATAACTAAACTGGCTGAGGCGCGCAAATCAGTTGCCATTACTTGCGCACCCGAAAGTTTTTCAACACCACGACAAATAGCGGTATTACCTTCGATAGTTATGTCTGCGCCCATGCGTTGCATTTCTAACACGTGCATAAAGCGATTTTCGAAAATGGTTTCTGTAATGGTACTGGTGCCATCAGCGACTGCATTTAACGCACAAAATTGGGCTTGCATATCCGTTGGGAAGGCAGGATATGGTGCGGTTTTAATGTTAACTGCTTTTGGACGTTGCCCTTTCATATCAAGTTCAATCCAATCATCGCCAGTATTTACTTCGGCGCCAGCTTCTCTTAGTTTTACCAATACTGCATCAAGAATAGTTGGATCGGTGTTTTTACACATAATACGACCGCGGGTAATCGCCGCGGCAATTAAATAAGTGCCTGTCTCAATACGATCCGGCTGCACATCATGGTGACCGCCGTGCATTTTGTCTACGCCTTCAACTGTGATTACTGAGGTTCCAGCGCCTGATATTTTTGCGCCCATGGCATTTAAGCAATCGGCTAAATCTACAACTTCTGGTTCGCGCGCTGCATTTTCAATGATGGTAGTGCCTTCTGCTAAAGCAGCCGCCATAATCAAATTTTCTGTTGCGCCAACACTTACCATATCCATCACAATAGTCGCGCCTTGCAAACGGCCATCAACCCGCGCTTGGATATAACCATGATCCATATTGATCTTGGCACCCATAGCTTCAAGCCCTTTCAAATGCAGATCCACCGGACGAGAACCAATGGCACAACCACCAGGTAAAGACACATCAGCTTTACCAAAACGCGCTACTAGCGGGCCAAGGCACAAGATAGAAGCACGCATGGTTTTCACCAAATCATAAGGAGCCTCGTAGCTGTGAATGTCACTGGCATCCATTTCAACCGTATTCTTTTCACCAACGGTTAATTGCACACCCAAACGGCTCAACAATTCTAAACTGGTGGTTACATCATTTAGGTGTGGCAAGTTGCCAATCGAAACGTGACCATCGCATAAAAGTGTTGCCATTAGGATTGGTAAGGCCGCATTTTTAGCGCCTGAGATTTTCACTGAGCCGTCTAGTGGGCCTGCGTCTTGGATTAATAGTTTATCCACTTCAATTCCTCAAAATACTGGTATGACAGTGCTTTCGCGTCAACTTTTGCGAAAAGCTTTACTGAAAGTGCTTTACTTTTTGCCACTCTTCATCAGTGTACGCTTTGATGGTCAAAGCATGGATTGCACCGCTGGCAATATGTTCATTAACCGTAGCATAAACCATTTGTTGGCGCTTTACTGAGCGTAAACCCGCAAATGCTTTGCTGACTAGCACTACCGAAAAATGGCTACCATCGCCGTCCACTTTTAGATGGTTGCAGTCAATTGCATCGGAGATTAGCTGTTCAATCGTTTCAATCATAATTCACCTTCGAATGGCCTAATCAGAACCCAAGCACTTCCTAAGAAGCTAAGATAACCGATAAAAGTTACCTTAATCTCGAACAAAATGGCCATTTCATTATCAAGTCTGTCAAAATCTGGCGAGATTTTACCCTAATTTACGTCTAGAAACACCTTAATAAAGGTTATCATTTAATAGTAGCGAATCTTACCTATAGGTGACAGGCTTGTCAGGGATCAGTTACAATAGACGGCTTTATGCGTCATTATTGATAAGCACGGATTAATAAGCAGTACTCGGCAATGGTTTGAAACAACTTCGGGCTTGCTTTTAATGGGTTGCTATTATCTTATAAAAGAATACTTAAGAATCTTGAATAAGATAACAAAATTTCATGGGCCTATTGTCCATAAAGATAATCAGAAATTAAACTAGGATTTCCATGTTAGAGTATCTTGCTTACTTAGTGGTAGGCATCAGTTTATTAGTTTGGAGTGCCGATCGATTTACCGACGGTGCGGCTGCCATTGCTCAAAACTTTGGCGTTTCACGCTTAATAGTTGGCTTAACCATTGTTGCCATTGGCTCTTCTTCGCCTGAAATCTTCGTTTCTTTGATGGATTCCATTAAACCTTGTGAGTTAGGGGATTTAGAATGTGGACCTAAATTGGCCATTGGTAACGCTATTGGCTCCAACATTGCCAATGTCGCGATGGTTTTAGGTATTACCGCTATTGTTCGTCCTTTATTAGTTGATTCAGGTACCTTGCGTCGCGAAATACCAATACTTTTTGGTGTGACTTTAATGGCTTTATTATTCCTGTGGGATCTCCAATTAAGTCATGTTGAAGGCGGTATTTTACTTTTCTCTTTAGTAAGTTACTTCATCTGGTTAGTACGCTTAGGCATTAAATCGCGTGTCAAAGACGACCCCATGTTGGAAGAAATTATAGACGAGTTACCAGACTCAATGAGCAATGGTAAAGCTATATTCTATGTAGTCATCGGTTTAATTTTATTGGTCGTTAGTTCTAATATTTTAATCAAAGGTGCTTCAGGTATAGCTCTTCATTTCGGCGTTTCAGAAACCGTAATTGGCCTTACTATTGTTGCGCTAGGAACTAGTTTGCCAGAGCTTGCAGCCTCGATTGCAGGGGTTTTAAAAGAAGAATATGAAATCGCCATTGGTAATGTTATTGGTTCCAATATTTTTAATCTATTAGCTGTTTTGGGTATTCCGGCACTGATAGCAGCTCCATCGATTGAAGAAACCATATTAACTTTTGATTACCCTGTAATGTTTGGTTTAACCATTGCAATGGCAGCGATGGCTTATGGCTTTAGAGGCCCTGGTAAAATCAACCGCTGGGAAGGAATCATTTTATTAGGCGTCTTTATCGGGTATTATGCGCTAAGATTCTTTTAAAATCAGATAATTAACCTCTGATTAATCAAGCTTAAACGGGCAAAAATACAGCATTTACTATGGACAAAACAAACTCTTTCCTAGATAGCGCCAAACAGGTATTTGCCATTGAGCAAAAGGCCATTCAAGAGCTTTCAACCACTTTAGGAGTTGAATTTAGCGAAGCTTGTCAGAAGATATTAGATTGTCAGGGAAAAGTTGTCGTCATTGGTATGGGTAAATCAGGCCATATCGGTAATAAAATGGCCGCGACCTTAGCGAGCACTGGAACACCAGCATTTTTTGTGCATCCTGCAGAAGCAAGCCATGGCGACTTAGGCATGATTGGTGAACAAGATATTATCATCGCCCTTTCTAATTCAGGCGAAACCCACGAAGTTACCGCCTTATTGCCCGTTATCAAACGCCGTGGTATTCCGTTAGTTTCAATCACTGGCAACCCGAACTCACAATTAGCAAAAGCTAGCCAAGTACATTTAACCGTCTCGGTAAAACAAGAAGCTTGTCCTCATAACCTAGCACCAACAGCGTCAACAACCGCAGTTTTAGTATTAGCTGATGCCATTGCAGTAAGCTTATTAGAAGCACGTGGATTCACCGCGGATGACTTCGCCTTATCACACCCCGGCGGTAGTTTAGGCAAAAAGTTACTATTAATGGTTGATGATTTGATGCACTCAGGCGAGAACTTCCCCGCCGTTTCTGAGACCGTTACCGTCAAAGAAGCATTATTGGAAATGACCAAC
This sequence comes from uncultured Kangiella sp., assembly GCA_947503345.1. GTDB lineage: Bacteria > Pseudomonadota > Gammaproteobacteria > Enterobacterales > Kangiellaceae > Kangiella. The sequence goes on from CANNCW010000001.1 coordinate 287,762, forward strand.
AAACGATTAGGAATGACCGCTGTAGTTAATGCTAACAAGCAACTACTAGGTATATTTACCGATGGTGATTTACGTCGCTCACTAGAAAAAGGCATCGATTTAATAAGCCAGCCCATAGGCGAGCTAATGACAAAAAACTGTACTACCGTGAACGCAGGAACCCTTGCATCTGAAGCAGTACTTATAATGCAAACCAAAAGCATTAATGCGTTAATAGTTTTAAATGAACAAAACCAGCCTATCGGAGCTCTAAATATGCATGATATGCTTAAAGCAGGTATTGTTTAACTATGACTCGATTCAATCCGCAATTAGAAAACCTATCGCAAGGCTTGCTAGAAAAAGCCAGTAAAATTCGCTTGTTAATTTGCGATGTGGATGGTGTTTTAAGTAATGGCCAAGTCATAATTGGAAACTCCGGTGAAGAACTAAAGACCTTTAATATAAAAGATGGATTTGGCATAAAAGCTTTGCAAAAACACCATATCCCGACGGCAATTATTACAGGGCGTAATTCTAAAATTGTAGAAAAGCGCTGCCTAGAGCTTTCTATTAGTGATTTTTATCAGGGACATTTAGACAAAGAGGCTGCTTTTAAAGAGTTATGTGAAAAATACAACATAGGTCCGGATCAAGTGTGTCATGTCGGTGATGATCTACCTGATTTGCCATTGATTCAAACCGCTGGTTTAGGAGTTGCAGTCGCAGATGCTCATTGGTTTGTAAAAAATAATGCTGATTGGGTGACCTCACAAAACGGTGGCTTTGGTGCAGTTCGCGAAGTTTGTGATTTGATTATGCACAGCCAAACTTTGCTAGAAAAGCATTTAAGTAATTACCTTCGAGATTAACGATGAATTTCTTTAAAGGGCGCGCCATTTTATGGTTACTAATCCCCATTACCATATTGGTAGCTTTTTTATGGGATCGCTCAGAAGTAAACCGCCCAAACTTTATCCAAGAAAAAACGAATCCTGACTATTACTTAATAAATACCAGTTCCATTGAGTTTAATGTTGATGGGGTCGCCGAACGTCAATTTAAAAGCGATAAAACTTTACATTACATCCTTAAACAAGAAACCTCTATGGACAATCCAGTTTTAAAATTTACTAACGAACAAAACGAGCAATGGCAATTATCTGCCACCAAAGCTGTCAGTCTAGAAGCTAAGCAAGAGTTGCATTTAACGGATGGTGTGACGGTAATGGTTCAATCTGCAAGTGGTGATCATGCAGAGTTAACCACCAAACAATTGATAGTTGATTTTGCTAAAGAAATTGCTAATACAGATGAAGCCATTACTTTAAAAAATGATTTCTATCAGCTTACTGCGGTTGGTATGAGCGCCAACCTTAAAGACAATACCATTCACTTTAAATCTGAGGTAGTATCAGAAGAGTTATGAAGATTTTAATTAGCATTCTTTTTATTTCGCTTATTTCTACTTCAGTGTTTGCCGCTGAACTTGAAAAATCACGAATCAAATCTAATGAATCGTTTCTTGCTAAAAATAACTCTATTACTTATCAAGGCAACGTTCGTTACACCCACGGCGCGTTAAAAATCAATGCTGATAAATTAAGTCGCGATCCGAAATCAAGAAAAATCAATGTTACTGGCAACCCTGTCAAAGTCACATTTAAAGATGTTCGAGGAGAAGAAACTCAAATCGTAACTCCTGAAATTATTTACTTTGAATCCACTGGTGAAATTGTAGCCAAGAGCAGCACTCAAAGCCTTATTCAAATAGAGCAAACTTCTAGACAAGATAGACTAAAATTAATCGGTAGCAAGTTAAATGCCAATCGAAAAACATCTGGAGGCTTTAGCTTTACTTTAACAGGGAATCCAACACGGTTTGAGTTACAACGCCCCAATCAACCGCTAATTGAAGCACAAGCTACTAGTCTGAGCTCTAATGGTAAAGGTCGTCAAACTCGCTTGAATGGTAACGTAAAGTTGCGTCAGGGGGATTCAGTCATGGCAGCTGCGTCTATGCTTTATGATGGTGAAACAGAGTTGATTTCAGCGCAACAATCAGAAGATGGATCACAACGAGTTGAAACTGAATTCTTCTGGGATAAAGAAGAACAAGAAGATAAAGAGCAACCCTAAGATGACCATTTTATATGCAAAATCCCTGGCCAAAAGTTATAAATCTCGAAAAGTTGTAGAGAACGTTAGCTTACAAGTTGAGCAAGGTGCTGTCGTCGGTTTGCTTGGTCCGAATGGTGCAGGAAAAACCACTTCTTTTTACATGATCGTTGGTTTGGTTCCCTCAGATGCTGGCAAGATTTTACTCGATGATAATGAGCTGACCTCGGTTGCTATGCATAACCGTGCTAAGATGGGTATTGGATATTTACCACAAGAAGCCTCTATTTTTCGAAAGCTAACGGTACAAGATAATATAATGGCCATTCTGCAATTACGTTCAGAGCTTTCGGATTCCGAACGTGAAGAAAAATTAGAGCAGTTGTTAAAAGAGTTTCACATCGAACACATTCGCAGAAGTTTAGGCATGAGTCTTTCCGGTGGCGAAAGACGCCGTGTTGAGATTGCACGTGCCCTAGCAAATGACCCAAAATTTATATTATTAGATGAACCTTTCGCTGGTGTTGACCCTATTTCAGTAATTGAAATCAAAGGTATTATTCAGCAACTAAAAGAACGCGGTCTGGGCGTTTTAATTACCGATCACAATGTTCGTGAAACCCTAGATGTTTGTGAACACGCCTATATTGTTGATGCGGGAAATATCATTGCGGAAGGCACTCCTGATGAAATATTAACCAACAAATTAGTCCGTGAACGTTACCTTGGTGAACACTTTACTATGTAAAGTTATTTAAGAATCAATGCGTTGTCAGCCCTATAATCTTACTTAGGCCTTGATTTACAAAATTTCATACTTATCTTATTAATAAGCACTTGCAAGCCCCACTCCTTAGGAGTAACTTGTTAGTTAAAGGAATTATTATAGAGAATAGATAATAACTGAATGAACCAAGAGTTAGAATTACAACTCAAACAACAGTTAAAACTGAATCCTCAGTTGCAGCAATCTTTAAAACTGCTCCAGCTTTCACAGCTAGAATTGGCTCAAGAAATTCAAATGCAACTCGAAAGCAACCCTCTTTTCAATAGTGATGACAGTAATCAACAAGAGCCAGAACTCAATAGCTCTGAGATATCCATTACCGCTTCTTCCCAAATAAATCCTAATACCAACTACTCATTAGATGAAAATTACTGGGAAAAAGTTGCAGACACTAAGGATCTGAAAGAAAAACTGGAACATCAATTACAGTTACATAATTTGTCTCGACTAGATTTAGAGATTGGTTACTACATTATCGAAAACCTCAATGAACAAGGCTTTTTAATCGCAGATGAGAATGAAATTTGCATGCAACTTATGCGAGACACTGGTCATAAAGCAACTTGTGCTGAAGTTACTACTATAAAACACCTAATACAATCTTTCGAACCTTCAGGATGTGCAAGTAATAACTTACAAGAGTTTTTATTATTTCAAATAAATGACTCGAAAACGGTCAAGCATCGCGCCCCTTCTACTAAGCTAATCGCCGAGCTTGTTGCGGAACATTTCAATTTACTAGCCAATCAACAATATCAATTGATAAGCTCAAAATTAAATATATCGCTTGAGCAAACCAAGTCGTTATTATCCCAAATTCAATCGTTCAGACAAAGACCGAATGACTATCAAGCAGAGTCGGTTAACAATTATATTCGACCCGATATAGCTGTCAGAAATCTAAATGGAAATTGGAGAGCTCAAGTTATAAAAAATAATACACCTCTCTTGAGCGTTAATAAAACTTATTTGGAGTTGGCGAAAAATAGTTCAGATCCAGCTGAAATAAAATATATTAAAGACAAAGCTTTTCAAGCACAGCAATTTATTCATGCACTAGAAGCACGCCAAACCACCTTACAAAAAGTTGCTAATTATTTGGTTCAGTATCAAACACAATACTTTGAACATGGTGATATAGCCTTAAAGCCCTTAAAACTCAATGATCTTGCAGATGCATTAGAATTACACGAATCAACGATTTCGAGAGCTACCAGTAACAAATACATTCAAACACCTAATGGAGTGCTTCCCATGAAGTCACTCTTTTCTAACGCAATTAACACCACTAAAGGAGGTGATTGGTCGCAAACTGCTGTTAAATCTCAAATACAACAGCTAATCCAAGCGGAACCTTCCCGCAAACCCTTGAGCGATAACTCAATTGTGAGGTTACTTAATGATAAGGGCATCAAGATAGCTCGCCGTACTGTGGCTAAATATCGCGACTCCCTACAAATCCCAAGTGCCAGTAAACGTAAGCAGTTATCCGCATTACAATAAACTCATTAACTATCGAAGGAATTTAACTATGCAAATCAATTTAACAGGTCGTCATATGGAAGTTACCGAAGCACTTAAATCATTCGTTAACGATAAATTTGCTCGTTTAGAACGACACTTTGATCACATCAATAATGTTTACGTCATTTTAAGCGTTGAAAAGGTGCGTCAAATCGCCGAAGCCACTCTAAATGTTAATGGTGGAGAGATTTTTGCAAACAGTGAAGCAGAAGATATGTATGCGGCTATTGATTTATTAGTTGATAAACTAGACCGTCAAGTGATAAAACATAAAGAGAAAATGACCAGACATTAATTTCACTATATAAATGCAAATATCCGAGATATTGCTCCCCGAGCTTTGTTTGTTAGGGGAGCAAGCAACCAGTCGAAAAAAAGCCATTCAAGTCGTAGCCCAAGCATTAAGTAAATACAACGCAGAGCTTGATGATTTTGAAATATTGAAAACTTTAATTGCAAGAGAGCAACTGGGTTCCACTGCTATTGGCAATGGCGTAGCTTTGCCTCATGGAAGAATGGAGAATTGCCAACAACCCATAGCTGTTTTACTCCACCTTGCTGAGGGCATTAATTTTGCGGCGCCTGATGAAGAGGCTGTAGATTTGATTTTCTGCTTGCTGGTACCAACCGATTATAATTTCCAACAACTAGGTGGACTAAATACGATTGTAGAAATATTTCAAAATAAAGTCTTGCGTGCGCAAATGAGAAATGCACATAATGGCGAAGCACTTTACGAAATAATGCATAAAGCTCTAGTTAGTTGCGATAAAGAAAAACTTAAGGAATCAAAGCCATCAAATGAAGTTAGTAATTCTTAGCGGAAGATCCGGTTCTGGAAAATCTATAGCCTTAAACGCCTTAGAAGATGCTGGGTACTATTGTATTGATAATCTACCACTTGGTTTAACCCTTGATGTAATAAAATATCACTTCACGAAAACAGATGCTTTAGCAATAAGTGTTGATGCTCGCAATCCAAAGAATCTAGAATCATTTTCCCAAGAAATAGAAAAGATAAAAATTGTACATCCTGAGCTTAAAGTCGTTTTTGTTGATGCCAAAGAATCTATATTGTTAAAGCGTTTTAGTGAAACCAGAAGACGTCACCCTCTTACCCACCAAGGAATTTCACTTGGTGAAGCTATTAAACAAGAAGAAAGGCTAATAACACCAATTAGAGCTATGGCAGATCTTGTTATCAACACTAGTAGCCTAACTCCCCATGAATTAAGAGAACAAATTAAAACACGAGTTTCTGCTAATACTCACTCTAGTAGCATGGATATACTTTTCACATCTTTTGGCTTCAAGCACGGAGCACCACAAGACGCCGACTTTATCTTTGATGCTCGTTGTTTACCAAACCCTCATTGGGTGCCTGATTTACGCCCTTTTACCGGTAGAGATGAACCTATTCAAAACTACCTAGGCAATGAAGATCAAGTTATGGAATATCTATGGCAACTCCGAGTTTTTCTTGATACTTGGTTACCAAAATTCGCAGCTCAAGACAGAAGTTACTTTACTTTCGCCATTGGTTGTACCGGTGGTAAACATCGCTCAGTGTACTTAATTGAAAAGTTAAAAGAGCACTTTATAACCCTCTATCCCAATCTTAAAGTTCGACATACTCAATTAGAAAAACTCGACAAACAAAACTAGCCATAGCCAGCTAGACAGGTTTTAGGTAAAATCACTTTAAAATCAATCGCTAATTGTGCCAGTCATGGTGGATATACAGGGCCAAAGAAATCGTCAAGAGCAACTTCAACTCCTTAACAAGGCGTTAGAAGATGGCCAACTTGTGCCGGTACAAAACCTACTGACTGAGCTTAAATCAGCAGATATTGCCCACCTTCTAGAGTCCACTCCACCAAGAATACGTGAAGCCATTTGGAACATTATTGACAAAGAAAGAGAAGGTGATGTCCTGCAACATTTGAATGATGAAGTTCGTCAATACTTTATCGAACAAATGCAACCCCAAGAACTGGCGGACGTAGTATCAGAACTAGATACGGATGACGCGGTTGATATTTTAGAAGATTTATCAGAAAACATCAGCAATCAAGTCCTACGGAGATTGGATCAACAAAATCGAGCCCAAATTGAGCAGGCCTTATCATATCCTGAAGAAACGGCCGGCGGTTTGATGAATATTGATACAATATTAATCCGGCCTAGAGTTTCGGTTGAGGTGGTTCTTCGTTATTTAAGGATCCGTGGAAACTTACCTGCAAATACCGATCAGCTATATGTGGTTGACTCTAACGATATTTTAATAGGCTCAGTAGCTTTAAGCGCAATTTTAACCTGTGATCCTGAAACTCAAATCACGCAAATTATTAATGACGATCCCTTCACAATTCCTGTAGAAATGGACGAAGTAGAAGTTTCGCAAATTTTCGAAAGGTACGATTTAATTACAGCTCCGGTGGTTGATAAAGCTGGTAAGCTTCTTGGCCGTATCACAATTGATGACGTGGTTGATGTAATTATAGAAGAAGCTGATCATTCACTTTTGTCTATGGCAGGCTTGGATGAAGAAGCAGATACCTTTGGCCCAGTAGTAGCTACGGCCAAGCGTCGAGCTATTTGGCTAGGTATCAACCTCATCACAGTAATTCTGGCAGCGCTTGTAATAGGATTGTTTGAAAACACTATTGCCAAAGTTACTTTATTAGCGGTGTTATTACCCATTGTGCCAAGCATGGGAGGTATAGCTGGGACACAAACCCTAACGCTAGTTATCCGTGGTATGTCACTTGGGCATATTAGTGATGGTAATAAAGCTTATTTAATGAAAAAAGAATTAGCGGTCAGTATTATTAATGGAGTTTTATGGGCATTGGTTATTGCAAGTTTAGTGTATGCTTTTGCTGCCTTTAAACAAGCCGATATAAACCACTTACATCTAGCCATTACCATCGGTGGCGCCATGTTGTTTAACTTGGTGACAGGGGTATTTGTAGGGGCTACCCTACCCCTTATTATGAAAAAGATGAATATCGATCCTGCCATTGCCGGTGGCGTAGTGCTGACTACAGTAACTGATGTAGCTGGATTCTTTGCACTCTTAGGGTTAGCAACTTTCTTTTTTGCTTAATTTATTTTCACTGGGTAGCGATAGTTAAGCCATCAATCGCAATAGAGCCTGTTAAAATACTTGAGCGATTGTCCAGATCATTGGCTACGCCGACAATTTTCATTAACATATCGGTTAAATTACCCGCTATCGTTATCTCTTGTACAAAGTGCTGGATCTCCCCATTTTCTATCCAAAACCCGCTAGCGCCCCGTGAATAATTGCCAGTGACCAGATTCACTCCTTGCCCCATAAGCTCTGTTACCAACAAACCCGTCCCAATATTTTTTATTAAATCTTGTTTACTAATACCATCATGCGAAACCATAATATTATGTATACCTCCCGCACTTGCAGTAGATTCAAGCCCTAGTCGCTTAGCCGAATAACTGCTTAAGAAATAATCTTTTAAGATTCCATCTGCAATTATATCTCGCTTATAAGTAGCAACCCCTTCTGAGTCATAACAGCTACTGCCAAACCCTTTAAGTACAAAAGGATCTTCTATGAGGTTAATATTTGCTGGCAGAATTTGTTCACCTTTCTTATTTAATAAAAAAGAAGACTTTTGATACAAGGCGCCACCTTTAATAGCGCTTAACATATGCCCCCAAATAGTTCGAGCTGTTTCAGGAGTAAATACTACGGGATATTTACCAGCTTTTGCGGTTCCTTGAGTTAAACGAGATTGCAATCGATGGCCAACTTTTTCGCCCACCTCATCAGCAGACATCAAATCTTCAAAATCACGCCCTACCGTATAATAGCTATCACGTAACATTCCATTATCACTTTCGGCAATCATAGTAGTAGATAAGCTATAACGGCTAGTTTTCTTACTCGCTAAAAAGCCATGACTATTAGCACAAATTCCAACTGAACAATGTCCATTTACCGTGGCACCTTCAGATTGTTTAATCCATGAGTTTTTCTTCGCTTTCTCTTCAGCTATTCTGGCTTGCTCTATATATTCATCTACCGATAAATCGCTTGGATGATAAAGTTGTAAATCCTTAATTTCCGTTGCCATTCGATTTTCTGGGGCCAACCCTGCGTAAGGGTCAGGCTGAGTAAACTTTGCAATATCTGTAGCTGCTTGAACACCTTTTTCAATTCCTGACTTAGTCACGTCATTAACTGATACAGAACCTTTTGATTGATTGAAATACAAAGTCATACTCAGGGAGCTATCTTGATTGAATTCTAAAGTTTCTAATTGACTATTTCTTACATCAATCGAATTACCAACCGTATTGAAGCACCAAATTTCAGCCTCATCAGCACCTGCTTTTTCTGCCAATAACAAGCCATGTTTCACTAACTCTTGATACTTTTGACAAGTATTTGTTTGTTGACTCGCTAATTCTGCTAACGTGAAATTCTTTTTTTGCGATCCCATACGTTTTTTGACCCAATTATCTAATGGCTTAACTTGACATAGAATAGCATTTTATCAAAAATGATTGGATATATTTGAGGGGATAATTATGAGCTATAAAAAAAATGTGAATTTGTTAGTGCCCCTACTTATTTTTGCTCCACAAATTCTTGCAGAAAACAACGTTGAGCAAGATGACTTATTCGCAGAAGAGACCATGCCAGTTGTTTTATCTGCCACACGGCTTCGTCAGTCTCAAGTTGAAACGCCTGCAGCGGTTACCATTATTGGTCGTGAAGAGATCAAAGCTTCTGGTGCTAGAAATATTGTTGAAGCGCTTAGATTAGTACCTGGGGTTAATATATTCTACTCTAATGGCAGCACTCCAGAAGTCAGTATCCATGGACTTTTAACTGAATATTCACGTCGCTTACAAGTATTAGTCGATGGCCAATCAGTTTTCAAACCTGGCTTATCTCGTGTTCTTTGGTCTCATATCCCCATCAACATTGATGAAATTGAAAGAATTGAAGTGATTCGAGGCCCCAATACCAGTAGTTATGGTTCCAATGCATTTTTAGGGGTCATTAATATTATTAGCAGACACCCTGCTGATGGCGAAAATTATGCGGCATCAATTACAACAGGAAATCATGGAATTCTTGATGGTTATTTTAGTTACAGCAACAGCACCGAAGATTTTAGTTATCGGTTAAGTGCTGGATATCAACAAGATAATGGCTTTACCGGCGAAAGAAATGGCGTAGAGCGCCAAGATAGCCATGACCGTCAGTATTTTAGGGCAGATATGCACTTTAATTCTGGTATTAAAAATAATTACCGCTTGACCCTTAGTCACTCTCAGGGTACTCAAGAAATAGATTTGCTAGACGTTTACCAGACAGAGCCAGTACACCCACTAAAAATTAATGACAGTAATATAAATTTTAATTGGGAACACCAATTAAATGCCAAACACTCTATTAGTTTAAATACTTTTTACGCTGATAACAGTTACGATGAAACCTGGCAAACTTGTCCGCCTGCGATCTTTCTTAGTCAAGAACTAGGCAACTTATTCGACCACGATCCTATATACACGGATGCATTTGTAACAGCATTAGCGTCGGGTTCAAACTTACCTACACCGCCATCTTCAGAGGTAGCCTTGCTTGCACAGCAAGTGGTATTAAGAGCAAGTCAATTAGGGTTGTCCGTAGCTTGTGGCCAAGCAAACCAGAACTTTGACGAAACAAAATGGGGCTTCGAAATAGAAGACCGCATCGAATTCAACGAAGACTTTCGAATGATCGCCGGAATTGGATTGCGAAATGATAAAATCCGCGGTGACTCTTTATTTGATGGCGAGCCTAGTAACAGTACCTGGTACTTATTCAGTAACTTTGAATGGCGACTAGCAGACAAGTGGCTTTTAAATGGTGGTTTATTATATGAAAACGATGATTATGTCGACTCAGTAGTCTCGCCTCGAGTTGCAATAAACTACCAAGCCAATGAACATTCAGCGTGGAGACTAATTGCCGCGAAAGGCAGTCGTACTCCAGATTTTTATGAGCAAGTTGGGCATCGTCATTATCAAGTGGTAAATCTTACTCCCCCGGTAAATGGCCAAGACAACTTCGCGACTTTTTACTTAACGCCTCAGTCAAGTGGAAACTTGTATGAAGAAACAATCAATTCATATGAGTTGGGTTATTTTTACAATAAACAAAATTTATCTCTTGATGTAAAACTATTTCATGAAGAGGTAAAAGACGCCATCGATGGGTTATTCGCTCTCGAAGCTTTTGCCCCACTTAACAATGTTGGCTTTACTAATCAAGGCGTAGATTTACAAGTTAAATACCAGATTAATGACAAAAATAAAGTTTGGTTTAATTATTCTAATCTTGACCACGACCGAACAGCTGGAAGAAGTGTTGAACATCAGGTGGCTACTGAAACCATTGCAACAATGTTTCAACATAGCTTCTCAAATCGTCAACAATTAAGTTTCTCATATTACAATCAATCCATGGGCGATGGCGATGATTTTGAGCGTATCGATATGCGCTATGGAATTAACTTCAATAGTTATAAAGTTAACACCGAACTAGACTTGGTAATACAGCATCGCCTTTCAAAAGATGCTTTTTTTACCAGTAAAAATGTTATAGGCGATCAGACTATTGCTTATATTCGCGCAAGATTTAATTTCTAAAGTTTTAACTTATGTCTAATAAAAAAGTAAATGAGATTCAATTTGAAGATGATGATTTCTATCAGTCAAAATCTGAACAAAAAAGAGAAGTTCAAGAAATTACTCTTTTGGGAAAAAGGCTTTTAGAAATTCCTGAAGATAAACTTCGTAACTATCCATTAAGCAAAACTAGCTTAAAAGCTATTCTTGAGGGAAAAAGAATAAATAGTCCCATAGGCTTAAATCGTCAAATAAAATTTATCGGGAAAATGCTTCGAAAAGAAGATATTGAAGCCATTGAGCAAAAACTAGCTATCTTAGACCAAGAAAAACTGGTCGAAAATAAAAAGTTCCATCAGCTAGAAGAATGGCGAGAACGCTTACTGGTTGAAGGAGATAAGGCTTTAGCAGACTTGATGGTTGAGCATCCAACTCTTGATCGTCAGCACTTACGCCAGCTAATTCGAAACGCTCATGCCGAAGAGAAGAGAAATAAGCCACCAAAATCTAAGCGACTTATTTTTCAATACTTAAAATCCTTATAAATAATTAGCTTTCTGTCCCACCAACTGTTAACTCATCAATTTTCAAGGTGGGTTGCCCTACTGACACAGGAACGCTTTGTCCTGCCTTACCACAAACTCCAATACCTGGGTCAAGACAAGAATCATTAGCGACCATGCTAACTCTTTGTAACACTCTTGGGCCATTGCCAATCAAGGTTGCTCCTTTAATCGGCGCAGTTATTTTTCCATTTTCAATTAAATAAGCTTCGCTAGCGCTAAACACAAAATTGCCTGACGTAATATCAACTTGTCCTCCGGCAAAGTTAGGTGCATAAATTCCTTTTTTAACAGAAGCTATTATCTCATCTTTTTCAGAATCCCCCGAAAGCATAAAAGTATTGGTCATTCTTGGCATTGGTAAATGCGCATAAGATTCTCGTCGACCATTGCCTGTAGGGCTTACTCCCATTAAATGAGCATTATGTTTATCCTGCATATAACCTTTTAAGATACCGTTTTCGATTAAAACATTTGATTGTGATGCGGTTCCTTCATCATCTACGGTAATAGAACCACGCATATTTTGTACAGTACCATCATCGACTACAGTACACAGTTCTGATGCCACTTTTTGTCCTATTTTATTCGAGTAAGCCGAAGAGCCTTTGCGATTAAAATCACCTTCTAAACCATGCCCAACGGCTTCGTGTAGAAGCACTCCCGACCAACCATTTCCTAATACAACAGGCATACTTCCCGCAGGGGCATCAATGGCATCCAGATTTCTTAAAGCTTGAACTACAGCTTGTTGCACCAGGCCTTCAAAGTCCATATTAATCAAATCAGACCATAAGTAACGTCCTCCTAACCCTGCTGACCCTCTTTCACGCTTACCGTTTGATTCCACGAGGACAGTTATGTTCAAACGAATCATAGGGCGTATATCCGCAGCTAGAGTCCCATCACTGGCTACTATCAAAATAGATTCGTCAGAAGCAGAAAGACCAACTATAGCTTGAGTGACTTTCTCATCTAATTGACGCGCTTTTTTATCAAGCTTCTGAAGTAGCTGTATCTTTTCTATTTGCTCTATTTTAGCCATGGTCGATTGGTGCTGAAAGATATCTTTGTTGCGAGCTTCTGTGAAACCAACTTTTCGAGTTTGTCCTAATCGACTAATGGATGAAGCAGCTTTGATGGCGTTATCAAGCTCTAATTTTTTAAACGAATTAGCGTAAGCAAAACCAGTTTTGTCTCCATCAATAGTTCTAACCCCTAAACCTTTTACAAGATTAAAACTTGAATCTTTAACTAACCCATCCTCTAATTGCCAGTGCTCCATACATCCTTGTTGCAAATAGATGTCTGAAAAATCCAAAATATTTGAATGTAAAGTTTCAATGGATTGCTTCAAATAATCTAGGCTTAAATCAGATTCCGCAAATAGATTGGATTCAACAGTATTTAACAAACTCATATTTAAATAAACTCTTATAGTTTTCGATGTTCCAAAACAGGAAACTGTGATCGGGTTTTCGATAGTTGAGCTTTTGAAATTTCTTGTACTATCAATCCTTCCTGCTCCTCAATCATTGCCAATTGCTCCCCCCAAGGACCAATGATTTGACTATGGCCAAATGTTTTTCGTCCATTTGCATGGGTTCCCGTTTGGTTAGAAGCGACTAGATAAGATAAGTTTTCTATTGCTCTAGCTCTTAGTAGTGTATTCCAATGAGCCTTTCCCGTAGCAAAAGTAAATGCGGATGGTACCGTCAAAACATCTACGCCTTGTTGCTGATAAAATCGATACAGCTCAGGAAAGCGTAAATCATAACAAATAGACAAGCCAATATTGATCCCTTCGAATTCAAAAACAACGGGCTTGTTACCCGCAAAATTATCATTTGACTCACAGTAGGACTCTGTATTTGAAACAGCCACATCAAATAAGTGCATCTTATCGTAAAAGGTTATCAAGCTACCATCGCGATCATAAACTAAACATCGTGCATACGGTCTATTATCAAATCTAGAACGAATAGGAAATGAACCGGCAATGATACATATATCATTTTCTTTGCTTACCTTGTTTAACCAAGTTTGAACCATCCCATTACCAAAATCTTCTTGTATCGCTAACTTTTGAGTTGTTGACTTGGCCATCAAAGCGAAGTTCTCTGGTAACACTAATACATCAATGGAAGCTTCTTTATGAGTAGCTAATAAAGATTCTATCTTATTCAAGTTTTCATCAACCGAATCAGTAGAAGTCATTTGCAATGCTGCTAGATTCATAAATTAGCCTCTTTCTCTGGCATCTCTGTACCTTCTTCTTGCTCTTCTAGCTTTTTCTGGGCCTCAATTTGCTCTTCAGTAACTTGAACTTCTTTAGATTTCTTTGAAACCTCTATAACCTCAGGATCATCTAATGCGCCACTTATCTTATATTCAATTTGTGAAACCACATTTAATGCTGGCTCAAAAATTTTACTTACTATCAGCATAATTAAACCGGTAGTTGGCTCAATAGCCCAACCCGCTAATACTGGTAAGCTTGAGCCTAGTTTTGGTGTTACTATAACTTGTTGTTCAACCGTTTGGTTATTAAGGTCTACTGAACCACTAATTGATACATCCGCAGCCGTTCCTTTAATTTCAGCTTTTTCCGCTATTAAAACCCCTTGAGCAATATTAAAGTTCCCTATTATTTCATCATAGAAAAAACCATCGCTGAATATATCAGAAAAATCTAAGGACAATCTTCGCGGGATTGATTGCAATGAAAAGAGGCTAAATATCCTTGCCTTTCTATCACTAAGATCTTTAATAGAGCCCTTTCCAGCTTTAATATTAAATTCCCCATCAAGTTGATTTAATTCAAAGTCGTGAACTCTACCTGGCCAAATCAGATTTATATTGCCTGAAGTTTTAGTATCTCGAACACCACCATCAATATCCCAATACTCTAATAATTTTTGCGGTCTCTCAATGTTAAAATCCAAAGCTATATTAGTTTGCTTATTATCGATGGTGCCGGTAACACCCGCGTTTAAAAAACCGCCCGCTGTTCCCTGGCCTTCAATCTTAATGACATCATTTTGATAGTTGCTCGCTAATGTTATTGGCCCAAAATGGTAGCTATTTACTTTGCAATTAATACATTCGAATAACCAATTATCATATTCATCTAAAGCAATATCAACCGGATTAGATTTACTTCTAGCGTCCTTATTTAGGCTAATATCTAAATGCTCAATGGTTAAATGCTTTTGACCATTAGCTTTTTGGCTAATATTAGCTCTAGCTTGTTCTGAGAATAGATTAAATCTGTACAGCTCCTCTGAGTCTTTTTCTTTAACATCATTAATTCTTACTTTGGTAAATCTCTGTCCAGCAAATTCTAGCTCAGGCGTTGTTAAATTAATCCTTTCAATCCATGATGGTACTTTGGATGCTTTTGTTTCACTTTGTAAGGACTGTGGAAAACTAAAAGTATCAAGCCATTCATGTAATACAACATTATCGAAGTAACCCTCTATCGCAACACCTTGTTGTGGAACCTCTATATTCTGAGTAGCTACACTACCTAATTTGATAAGTCCTCTAGGATTAAAACTTTTATTCGCATCAAAGTATAACTGAGCTGATAAAGTATCTTTATAGCTCGACCTAATTTCGACTTTATCCTCAACATTCTGCAATGCTACTAACAATGGAGCGCTTGCTCCCTTGTCTTTAGCTATCCAACTAGGACCTTTAACTGTTGAATCGATCAAATCACTTCGTATAATTAATGACTCACTTCTAGTAGATTCATCATACAATTTGTAATGAGTATTTATCTCGCTAGTACCATCCACTTGAATTGGCACAAAGCCTAAGATCGAATTAGATACATCCGACAAATTAACTTTTCCTATTGCATCAATTTGTACTGTACTTCCATCCTCTGTGAATTCATCAACTTTTATATCTATCGCAAAAGGCTGTCCTAAATAGGTGGCATTCAAATTTTCTGCTATAGCACCATTGTGAGTAAATTTTAATTCGCCTTTCGTATTAGTTAGCTCGATTCCATAAGGAATTCCAGTGATATTATTGCCATCAAAAGTTGCTAAACCATCAAGTTTTAATTCCACTTCCTTAGCAAGTAACATATCTAATGACAACTTAACTTTGACTAACTTATCAAATCCAAGCTCCAATAAGTCATCGCCTAATAGCCCCTTCAATGGGGATTGCTGATAAATCTTTTTATAGCTATTGACGTCAGTATTTGCATCGATGTTAATCAGTAACTGCTCATCAGGAGCTTTCAGATCTGGAAGTATAGCTTTGGCATTACTGACTTGAGCACCCAATAACTCTCCCTGGTGGGTCACAATGGTCATCTTTTCATTTTCAAATGAAGCATTACCACTAATATTAGACGCAACAGGCCAGTCTTCCTCAAACTTAAAACGGGCCTTAGAAACTTGAGCTTGTATATCAAATACGCCCTCTTTATTTTTGAATGGAAACTGCTCAACCTCTCCTTGCCAAATAAGCTTTGCAAAAGGAACTTTACCACCTAATAGGCTTGTATCAAGGTACTGCAAAGTCTTGGGAGTAAAACTACCATTACGAGGCCAATAGGAATGTAAATTCGCGATAACTACATCTTCTGCTTCGGCATAGATTGCCATAGAAAAATCATCAGCAAAATTCAAACTGGCGCGTGCTTTAATAGTACTATCAGAGTTAGAAAGCAATAACTCATCAACATTAATAGTTTTAAATTGGCTGGCATTGTAACTTGCTTTTAATGTTAAACTTTCTATGGGAATTAGTGCTTTAAAATTTGGACGCCAGTCAAAATGACCACTTTGTAGACTCGCTTCTAAACTCCAGTTCCCATCGATTCCATTAATGTCTAATTTATCTAACTGGATGCCCGGAATACCTTCAAATGCTTCAACCGAAAAATTACTAATTGAAGCAACTCCATCCTTAGGTATTAAGGCATTATCGTTAATGACAAAAGTAAGCTTCGAAGAATCGATTACTCCTTTAGGATCTAAGCCCTGGAGTTTTGCTTTTATGTCCTCGTCAGACAAAAGCAAACTAATATTTTTCATAAATGCTACAGGTACAACACCTGTATTTAATTGATACTCTAGATTCTTACCAGCTCGTCTACTTTGTAAGTCAATATAGCTATCGTGCGTTACCCATTGATTATCATTCTTAAGACTTGTAACAAATTGTTCACTATTAATTTTATATAAACCATTTTCATGAGCTAAATTAACCTTTAAGTTTACTTTAGCTTGTTCTGAAGCTTCATTTTGTAATTCAAGCCTACTCTTTTCTAATAGTCTATTCCTCTGTTTACCCCAAAATTTCACCGCTAAAGATTTGTACTCAGAAATTTGCTCATTTTTAAGGTGAACAGCTAAAAGCTCTAAATTAATTCCGGAAAAATCCACAAAATAATCTACCAACCCTTCATCCGTTAAAACAGCACCTTTCGTTTCAATTACTAAACGAGCTTTTTCGATATAGTCACCGGTGGAATCTAGTAGAAGCTGTTTCTTATCTTTTTGTTGCTTAAATATTACTTGTGAGAAATTTTGTTTCTTATCTTTATTAGCATTGAAATTGACACTCATATCCTTAAGTAAGATATATTGATGGTCAAAATTATTTATTTTGTTGGCAATTATTTTAATTGTTCGCTCTAGACTTGTTTCAGTAGTAGCAAATGTTTGCGAGTCAATACTAAAACCGATGCCTTGTATTTCAACTTCTTTAGTCGCTAAGCTTCCTAAATACAAAGTTTTCCAAATATCGACCTCTACTTTAGAATCCACGACTTTAATAAATGCTGTGTCATCTGGGGATTTCCAAGTTAAGTCTCTTACCGAAACTTTTGGATGAAAATCAGACCAATCAACTTGCAAGCTTGCATAGTTAAACTCGCCACCAATGGAAGATTCTAGTTGACTAATAATAGTTTCTTTTTGCTTTAGCCAGTAAGGTAGCGATATTTTTATTACTGATAGGACTAGAACTAATAGGATAAAGACAATAGAAAGCAACCAAATGGTTTTGGTAATTAGCCGAGAGAAAAACTTGCCAACTTTACTGGTCATAATTTAAATTAAAACCACATCATACTGATCGTTTCCATACAAGGGTTCTGCCTGCAGGCGAATTGGTTTTCCAATCGCATCTTCCAATTCCGCTAAACTGTTGGCCTCTTCATCTAACATGCACTCAACAACTTCCTCGCTTGCTAAAACTAACAACTTCTGCAATTCATAAGCTTGCGACGAACGACTTATTTCTCGGAATATTTCATAACAAATGGTTACTGCTGTTTTTATAAAGCCACGGCCATTACACTGTTTGCAAGGTTCACACATTAAGTGCTCTAATGATTCGCGGGTTCTTTTCCGAGTCATCTCTACTAAGCCCAAGGCTGACAATTCAGTTACCTGTGTTCTAACATGATCACGAGCTAATGCCTTCTCCAAAGTCCTGACCACTTGCCTTTTATGCTCATGGTCTTGCATATCGATGAAATCGACTATAACAATTCCACCAAGATTCCTTAGCCTTAATTGACGAGCTAAAGCTGTGGCCGCCTCCAGATTTGTTCTGAAGATAGTTTCTTCTAACGTTTTATGCCCAACAAAAGCACCGGTATTAACATCAATGGTTGTCATTGCTTCAGTTTGGTCAATAATTAAATAACCTCCTGACTTTAGCAAGACCTTTCTTTCCAAGGCTTTTTTAATTTCTTCCTCAATATTATATAAATCGAAAATAGGTCTTTCACCTTGATAAGGTTCAACTCTATCTAGAAGTGATGGCGTGAATTTTTTAACAAATTTATTTACTCGTAAGAATGCTGTTTCTTGATCTATTCGAACTCGCTCAATATCCTCAGCAAATAGATCACGCATAATTCGTAATTCCAACGGCAAATCTTCATGTACAAGTGCCGGAGCTCTTAGCTTATTACTTTGCTCATTTATAATGGTCCATAGTTTTTGCAGAAATACACTGTCTCTTATTAATTCTTGTTCGTTAGATTTTTCTGCTGCAGTTCTAACAATATAACCAAAGTCATTGCCTTGATTTATTAAAATATTTTTTAACCTTTCCCTTTCTTCTTCCTCCTCAATTCGCTGTGATACACCAATGTGACTAAGAGCCGGCATTAACACTAAAAACCTCGAAGGAATAGTTATTTGAGTTGTTAGCCTAGCTCCTTTAGAGCCGATAGGATCCTTTATGACTTGTACAGTAATTTCCTGCCCAACTTTCAATAAAGTGGAGATATCCGCTTGTTCAACGTTTCGCTCACTCTTTTGCTTAACCTGATCGCTGGAATCTGATTTAAAGTCATTGGCAGAGAGAATATCGGCAGCATGCAAAAAAGCAGCTCTTTGTTGCCCTATATCGACAAACGCCGCCTGCATACCCGGCATCACACGAGTCACGACACCTTTATAAATATTTCCCGCAATACCTCGACTAACTGCGCGCTCTAAATGCACCTCTTGCAACACACCGTTTTCCACAACTGCAACGCGTGTTTCTTGAGGGGTGACATTAATTAAAATTTCTTCGCGCATAATTCTATATTTGGGTTTTATTCAAGTGTAGCAACTTATTCACTGATTCAATAAATATTTAACGCCAATCTTATCTAGCATTTGGCGGGTTTCATTAAGTGGTAAGCCCATTACACCAGAGAAACTTCCATGTAATAATTCTATAAAACTAGCAGCAACACCCTGAATAGCGTATGAACCAGCCTTATCCATAGGTTCACCAATCTTACAATAAGCTTCTATCAACTCCTCACTAATATCTTCAAACTTTACTTTATTAGCACTAGTTTTTTGTAATAACTTATCTTCTGTCATTAAAACAACGCTGGTTAAAACCTGATGTTCTTTTCCAGATAATTGTTTCAAAGTATTTATAGCGTCTGATGAATCTTTCGGTTTACCTAATAATTGACCATCCAAAACCACTATTGTATCCGCGGCTAAAATTGGAGTCCGACTATCGGAAATATATTTTTGCGCGGATTGAGCTTTCCCTAAAGCTAATCGTTCTACATAATCAACAGCATTTTCATCAACCATTGGGGTCTCATCAAAATCATTAATCACCTGCTCAAAAGCTACGCCTAGCTGTGTTAATAATTCTTTCCTTCTTGGTGAATTTGATGCCAAGAATATTTTTGAATATTCAGCCATTAAGCTCTCACCTTAAAGTAACTTGCAAGTTGTTTAAGGGTGATATAAAGCCAGGGCCAGAGCACCGCATTAGTTATAGTAGCTTGCCACGCAATGGAACTAATAGACTTTCCGGTTAACCTTCCTAGCCAAAAAGTTAGAGCAATAAATATTCCACTAATAAATGCCATTGTTAACGCTTGTTTCCATAATGGAAAAAGACGAATTCTTTTATGCAAAAGCACAATAATGAAAGAGGTTACTGCCAAAGCAAACCCATGCAGTCCCATACTAGTATTAAGAAGTGCATCTAATAACAAACCACAAATTAAAGCCCAGAGCATCCCTATGCGTTCAGGTAACTCTATCACCCAATAACTTAGCACTAGCATCAATAAAGTTGGACGCCAAACCTGCCAAGAATCAGGAAGGGGAAATAGCTCCATAACCAAAGCAATCGCAATGGTTAGTAAGATAAACCAAGTACCGCGACTATTATTACTCATTGCTCATTTCCTCACTTCTCAAATTATCGGTCTGAGAGGTTTTATTCCATAATAATAAGACATGGTCTGCAGTATTAATATTTGCTGTTGGTTCGGCAATAACTTCTAAATAAGGTTGATCAGTTTTATTTACTACCGAAACAACTTTAGCAACCGGATAACCATCTGGAAATTTCTCACCCAATCCAGAACTTAGCAATAAATCACCTTGCTTAATATCAATGGTGCTTGGCAGGTGCATTAAATTTAAGTTCAAGCCGTTTCCCCGAGCAATTGCTCGAATACCATTCCGATTATTCTTTACTGGAATAGCATGCTTAGGATCGTTAATTAGAATGATACGGCTCGAAATAAAACTAACATCTACAACTTGTCCCATTACTCCATCAGAATCTACAACCGCTTGTCCCTGATAGACACCATCATTTGTTCCTTTATTTATCATGATTTCTTGAGCAAAGTCAGTAGTGTTTACTTGGATAATTTCAGCAATTAATCGACGACCACGCAATTTCCGAGAGGATTCAAGTAGGTTTCTTAATCTAGAGTTTTCAGACTCTAAACCAACAAGTCGTTGATTCTGAGCTTTCAAGATCATCAATTGATCTTTCAATAATTGATTTTCATCTAGCAGTTCACCGCGGCTAACAATATTGTCGTCAGCCCAAGTACTAACTTCGCTAGGTAAGTTTGCCAAATAATATACAGGAGAGGCGATAGTTGAAACGGTGCTACGAACTGAGTTTAGATATTGATAGCGATAATCTAAAACCATCAAACTTGCACAAAGCACCAATGTCAGAATTAACTGAGCAATTAAAGACGGTCCACGAGTAAAAATAGTTTTAATGGCTCATCACTCCACTTTTAATTTATACCATTTTACAAAAAATCGGGCGTAAGAGCCCGATTTCAAATTTAAGACTGTTTATTCAGCTGAGAATAAATCGCCTGAGTGCTCTTCTAAGGTTTCTAAAATTTTGCCTCCACCACGAGCAACACAAGTTAGTGGATCTTCAGCTACAATAACTGGCAAACCCGTTTCTTCCATTAATAAACGGTCTAGATCACGAATCAGCGCACCACCTCCTGTTAACACCATACCGCGCTCAGAAATATCCGCAGCTAATTCAGGAGGCGACTGTTCTAAAACTGCTTTTACCGCACGCACAATACCGTGCAGTGGGTTTTGCAATGACTCTAAGACTTCATTGGAATTAATAGTGAAACTTCTTGGAATACCTTCCGCTAAATTACGACCACGCACATCTAACTCACGAACTTCAGTGCCAGGGTAAGCAGTACCAATTTCATGTTTAATTCGCTCAGCCGTTGCTTCACCAATTACCGTACCGTAATTGCGTCGAATATATTCGATAATGGCTTCATCAAAACGGTCACCACCGATACGAACAGAGTCAGAGTACACCACACCATTTAATGACAAGATAGCAATTTCAGTAGTACCACCACCGATATCTACAACCATCGAACCGCGTGCTTCTCCTACGGGTAAGCCCGCGCCTACCGCTGCTGCCACCGGTTCTTCTACTAAGTGCACTTCACGTGCACCAGCACCTAATGCTGACTCTTTAATGGCACGCCTTTCAACTTGAGTAGAACCGCAAGGAACACAAATCAAAACTCGTGGACTTGGACGAAAGAAAGTATTGTCATGAATTTTACGAATAAAGTGCTGCAACATTTTTTCAGTCACTTCAAAATCTGCAATAACTCCATCCTTTAGCGGACGAATAGCAACGATATTGCCAGGTGTTCTGCCCAACATTCTCTTTGCCGCTTCACCAACCGCCGCAATTGACTTAACGCCGCCAACTCGATCTTGGCGAATAGCAACCACCGAAGGTTCGTCTAAAACGATACCTTGATCACGAACATAAATCAGGGTGTTTGCAGTCCCCAAATCAATCGACAAGTCTGTCGAAAACATACCACGTAATTTTTTAAACATAGAAAGGAATAATCCTACAGCAGAAATTTAATGTTAATTGCTTACAAAAAAGCATCTTATGCTGGCTAAAACCGCCCCAAAAGGCTTGAATTTATTGACGAAAGCGCTTTTTATAACTTATCGCGCTACTCTAACAATAGTCCAGCCTTCGAGCAAGTCAAAAACAGTGCCCAAGCCCATTATTTTCGTGCCTTTCAGAGATTATTCTTGTAGAGAGTTAATCCAGCTAACTAGTAGACAAAAGAATTGCCAACTAATTCCATTCATTGTGCAAATTGAGCTAGGAAACTTGGTTAAAATGAAAAAGCTGGAAGCTGAGCCAAGGTTACTCTATCTAATTGAGACAAATCTTTGACCGTTCGAATATTTTGATAACCTAATTCGCTCAAAATAGCGTTAACTTTTTCTGCTTGCTCATAACCATGCTCAAACATTAAATAGCCATTGGGTTTTAAAACATTCTTAGCTTGCTCGGCGATAGTGATGATATCGGCAAAACCATCCTCATCTGCAACTAAGGCGCTGTATGGCTCATAGGCTAAATCGTCCAAATGGGGATCTTCAGCTGCGACATAGGGTGGATTAGAGACAATCAGATCCAACTCACCATACTGCCAGTTTTTCAGCCAAGAATTTTCTACAAGAGTCACATTAGTTAATCCATTTGCCTGACGGTTTTGCTGGGCAATCCTAAGTGCTTCTGCACTAAAATCCACTGCAAAAACAGTAGCTTGTGCTCTTTCTATAGCAATTGACAAAGCTATAGCGCCAGTGCCAGTACCTAGATCTGCCACTTTAAAATCAGCCTTGAGTGGAATCTTATCCAATGCCATTTCCACTAAAAGTTCCGTCTCTGGTCTTGGAATTAAGGTATGTTCGGTGACTTTCAAGCTCAGTGACCAGAACTCTTGAAAACCAATAATATAAGCCAATGGTTCGCCTGAAACTCGCCTTTGCAGGAATTTTGCAAAACTAGCAAGCTCAGTCTCATTTAACTCATAATCTGACCAAGTTTTTAGCCAAGTACGATTTTTATTAAGAACTTCAGATAATAAAATCTCAGCTTCAATTTGCGCTTCTCGCTGCTCGCTTAAACCAATCGCCTCTTGTTGTAGCTTGGCAACGGCTTGTTGCAAAACCAAATTCAACTGATTCTGTGTAAATTGCATGGAAGCGCTTGTTAGTGACTTGAATCAGCCAAAGCAGCTAATTGATCGGCCTGATTTTCAGCAACCAACGGCTCAACAATCTGATCAATATCCCCTTCCATAATTTCATCTAGCTTATATAACGTTAGATTAATTCTATGGTCAGTCATACGGCCTTGCGGATAGTTGTAGGTACGAATTCGATCGGAACGATCGCCCGTTCCGACAAGATTACGGCGCATTTCAGTTTGCTCAGCTTGTGCTTTGGCATCTTCTGCCGCTTGGATTCTTGCCTGTAACATGGCCATCGCTTTGGCTTTATTCTTATGCTGCGAGCGCTCATCCTGACATTCAACCACAACACCTGTTGGTAAGTGAGTTAAACGAATTGCCGAGTCAGTTTTATTAACGTGCTGACCACCTGCGCCCGAGGCTCGAAAAGTATCCACTCTTAAATCGGAAGGGTTAATTTCAATTGCATCTACCGCATCAGCTTCTGGCATAATAGCAACAGTACAAGCAGAAGTATGGATACGACCTTGTGACTCAGTTTCAGGAACACGCTGAACACGATGAGCTCCCGATTCAAACTTTAATCGCGAATAGACCATATCGCCACTGATTCGCATAATGATTTCTTTATAACCGCCTTGATCGCTACGGTTTTCATTCATCACTTCAACTTGCCAACGCTTTTTTTCCGCGTATTTCGAATACATACGAAAAAGATCGCCCACAAAAATTGCCGCTTCATCACCACCAGTTCCAGCGCGAATTTCTAAGAAAGTATTTTTGTCATCATTTGGATCTTTTGGCAGCAATAGTTTTTGTAATTTTACTTCTAAATCTTCGATTAAAGCTTTATATTCTTTCAGTTCTTCTTGCGCCATTTCACGCATATCAGGATCATCATCACCCAACATTTCTTCAGCCGTTGCCAAACCATCAATCGCTTCTTGATACTTCTGAAAACCCGCCACAACATCTTCTAGAGTTGCGTATTCCTTGGATAAATCCCTGAACTTGTTTTGATCGCCAATTACTTGTGGGTCGCCTAATAAAGCGCTCAGCTCTTCATGGCGATCAACCAAACCTTGTAATTTTTCAATAACGGATTCTTGCAACATGAGTAATGGGTTTCCTATAACTAATTTATTTTATGTCTCTTCATCAAGATTAAAAATTTGGCGTAATTGACTGTCTTTATCGAACTCGCTTTTAAAAGTATCATTTAATTTTTCATTGGATTCTTGTCGTAACCACACCAAAGGTTGATGCATAAATTTCTTTAATAAGCGATGCGCAAGTTCATCTAAAGCTTGCTCCGATGCAATATCATTCTGCAACTGCCCCTTGGCCCTTTGCAACTCTTGATTAACAATTTGACTGTATTTTTTCTGTAAATCGCGCACCGTATTGTGTTTTTTCTGACCTTGGAGCCATTGCCAATAAGACTCGACAAAAGGTGCGATAATGGCCTCAGCCTCAGCTGCAGCCTCTTGGCGTGCCTGCATATTGTCTTGGATCACACCTTCTAAGTCATCCACTGTATAAAGATAAATATCATCTAAATCCGCTACCGAAGCTTCAATATCCCTAGGCACAGCTAAATCGACCATAAAGATACTTTTGCGACCACGTTTTTTTAAAGCCTCTTCCACCATACCTTTACCGATAATCGGCAACATACTGCCAGTAGAAGAAATCACTATGTCCGCTTCTGGGAAATAGTGTGGAATGGCCTCAAGTCCAATCGCTTTGCCAGTAAATTCTTGCGCAAGATTTTGCGCATTGGCCAAAGTGCGGTTAGCCATAATCATATTGCCCACTTGTTGCTGTTGCAAATGACGCGCCGCAAGTTCAATGGTTTCGCCTGCGCCAACAAACAAAACCGTCACTTGGGAAAAGTCGGCAAAAATATGTTTAGCAAGATTGACCGCGGCAAAGGCAACAGAAACGGGATTGGCGCCAATTTCCGTGTCATGGCGAACTTTTTTTGCCGCAGAAAAGGCTTTTTGGAATAAACGCTCTAAATCTGCGCCAAGGGTTCCTGCACGCTTAGCTTTTTGATAAACCGCTTTTAATTGGCCTAAAATCTGTGGCTCGCCCAAGACCATCGAGTCTAAGCCACTGGCCACTCTCATCAAGTGTGAAACAGCAGCGAGATCCGCATGAAGATATAAATAATCGTCTAAATCACTTTCCAACTGGTTGTATTGCTTTAGCCAATTTTTGGTTTCTGAAACAACTTGCTCCACATCACAGCCAGAAGCCTTCAAATAGAACTCAACCCGATTACAAGTAGATAATATAGCTACTTCAGCTTGCGATTTTATACTTTGTGCCAATTCTTGATTTAGCCATAGCTGCAGATCAGCCATTGCCTGAGCCAATTCATGCTCAGCAAAGGCCGCTTTTTCGCGAACTGCGACAGGTGCAGTTTTATGGTTAATTCCAAGTGATATCAATGACATAAAAAGCTTATTTATCTAAAGATGTGCCACGGAGCTAAAATTGACGCGAATTATAACATTGGCATCAACTATCTGCGAGGCTAATAGCTATTCTCTTTAAAACCGATAGAATTGACTAAAATTATCAGTAGTTAATAAAAATTCACTGTTCTTAAAGCGCAAAACTGATAACCTACCCCCATAGTTGTTGAATGGGCATTTATTTGAAACAAGGATCTTTATTTTCAGCATGGGCATGCGCTTTACTGATTGGCGCGGTTAGCATCAGTGGTTGTGCAACTAAACCGACCTTATTACCAACTGAAAATACTCAACAGCAAGCCAATACAAGCACTTCGACCAATATTAGCCACCTCACTAGTGAGCAACGAAGTCAGCTTTTTTATTCTATTTTGCTTGGCAAACTTGCTGAGAAAAAACAGTTACTCGATATCGCTCAAAGTAACTATCAAGATGCATTGTTTAAAACCAATAGCCCTAAATTAGCTGGAATGAGCACTAAAATCGCTTTATATCAAAAAGATTACGAGGCAGCCCAGCAAGCACTTTCTATTTGGCAAGATAAAGAACCAGATTCAAGTTCGCCTAAACAAATTGCTTTGCTTATAGCTTTGCACCAAAACAAAATGGACAAAGCTTTTCTGCAATTACAAAACATTTATCCTGCTAGCACTTCTGACAAAACAACAACAGCATTGAAAACCTCTGAGGTTGAGCAAGGTTTCCAAGAGTTGTTGCGACTAGCCTATTGGAAGAGCCCTGATATATCCGATCTAGAAGAGCAACTATTAGGAATAGCGGATTTATTAAATAAATATAACCTTCAATACCCATCATCCCACTATGCGGATATTACGCAAACTACTGAAGCTTTTTTACATTTAAAAAGTCGGAGCCCTTTATCTAAACTTGCAAGAGTTCATCAATTATTAGACGACGTCATTGCTAGGAATCCTGGTTTTACAGGTGCTATCGAAACTAAAACAAAAGCACTAGCACTAATTTCGCAAGATAAAAGTGCTGAATTTTTACAACAAATCTTATCCAATCAAGCTTTGAGCAAACCGCAAATATCAAAGCTAGCAAACTTAGCTTACCGCCAAAAGGACTTTCCATCTTCGATTGTAGGTTTTAAAAGGATTTTAGATGCTGAGCCTGATAATCTTGAAGCACAGTTTTTATTAGCTGGCAGTTATTACGCCAAAAAAGACTACGAAAAAGCAGGCGAAACTTTTCACCAATTGGCACTTGAGGATTACCGAAAAGAAACCAGCGCATTTTATTGTGGAGATTCAGCGGAACGTGTTGAAGATAACGTTAAGAGTCTAATTTGTTTTGACATGGTACCTGTTAGCCAATACTTTTTAGAAGCCCGTCAGCGCATGGCCACCATTTATGCCAATCAAGAAATGTATAAAGTTGGAGCAGAAAGTTTGCAAAGAGCACAGGCTTTGGTTGATTTTAATCAGCGCCAAATGTTGCTTAAATATGAGGTAAACTACCTATTAGAGTACGAGCAATACACACTCGCGAAAAAACGACTAGAGTCGGCTATTGCCTTAGAACCACATAACGGCACCATTTATTATTTGCAGCTCTTATTAGCTGATAAAACTTCGGATCAACCTCAGTTTTTAAAACAGGTTAAAGAGCTACAAGAACGTGCCCCTGATTTAGACCTAAGAAAAGAAGTTACTTTTAGCGCTATTAATTTGCTCACTCAAAAACAAGCTCACGAAACGGTTATCAACATCTTAGATCATGAAGTGCAACGAACTCCGAATGATGTAGACTTACTTTACACTCGCGCTTTAGCCAATGAGCCTTTAAAGCGCTATGCCAATTTAGAACGCGATTTACGCCACCTTTTAACGCTCGATCCACAACACCTAGATGCACAAAATGCATTAGGTTATACCTTGGCAGATTTGAATAAAAACCTGGATGAAGCGAAACGTTTAATTGAATCAGCTTATAAAGCCAATCCTGATAATGATGCGATTTTAGACTCCATGGGCTGGATTCAATACCGTTTAGGTAACTTACCAGAGGCTTTAAAGTACATTCAAATGTCTTATGACAAGTCGCAAATGCCAGAAATCGCAGCTCACTTGGGTGAAGTATTGTGGCAAATGGGTCAAAAACAACAAGCCAAAGCTATTTGGTCAGAAGCCTTGCAAAAAGAACCTAATAACACTTATATTCTCGATACTTTAGCTCGCTTCCCTGAAGCTGGATTATTGCCATAATAACGTTTCCATGAAAATCATTGCCATACTTAATATTCAGCATGAAAAATAAATATTTCTTTTTAGTTCTTTTCGTTTTTGTACTTTCTGCTTGTGATAGTCAAAGAGCTCCACAAGCAACTACTGAGTGGGACGACCCTTTGTGGCAAGCCCATTACAAGGCCTTAAAGCCAATCCAAAAGTTTTCGCTCAAAGGTCGAATAGGTATTAGCAATTCCCAAGATAGCTTTTCCAGTAATTTCCGTTGGCAACAAAATGCTTTTCAAGATTTTCAATTTAGAATGTATGGTGTTTTGGGCAATACTTATGTATTGATGAACTCTAAACCTAATTGGTCAACTTTAGAAACTGGTGACGATCGATTTTTAGAGGGGCCAGATGCTTCAATTCTTATAGCAAAAACCATGAGCTGGACCATTCCTCTAAATTATTTATCCGATTGGATAAAAGGGGTCCCTACTGGCGTTGGCCAAGATCAAATTGCCATTAATCAAGATGGCACCTTGCAAACATTAAACTACCAAGGGCCTTCTACTAGTTTTGAACACACTTATACTGTGAGTTACGAGAAATACAAAGTTTTTTCAGGCAGACCTATGCCGACAAAAATCCGCATTACCAATACGCTAGGCGACAAAATCATTCTTTCCATCCGCTCTTGGGAATTATAAATAATGGACTACGGATTCCAGTATCAAGCAGGATTTACCCAAGCTGATGGCTTTAGTTATTGGCCTGCGCCAGTCAAGCTGAACTTAGAATTGCGAATTTTAGGTCAACGCAATGATGGTTACCATAATCTACAAACCTTGTTTCAATTACTTAATATTGGTGATGAGCTTTGGCTAAAGCCAAATAAGGATGGTTTATTAGAGCTAGAGTCCGATTATTCAGAAGTTCCCAAAGAGCAAAACTTAGTTATCAAAGCCGCTCGCGCCTTGCTAGAACAAACCGAAAATATACAGCTTGGCGCTACCATTAAACTGAACAAGCGTATGCCATCAGGCGCAGGTTTAGGCGGTGGCAGTTCAGATGCGGCGACTACGCTAGTGGCGCTGAATCACTTGTGGGGCTTGCAATTATCCCATCAACAGCTTTGCCAAATAGGTGCAAAACTCGGTGCTGACGTGCCTGTTTTTGTAAATGGCCATTCCGCATGGGCAGAAGGGATCGGCGAAGTTTTAACCAATACGCAAATTCCTGCAAAGCACTATTTAATCGTCTATCCGCAGTGCGCTATTAACACGGGCAAAATTTTTTCACATCCAGCGTTGACAAGAGACGATAAACCCATTAAATTACGCGCCTCTCGCCCAGAGGTGGAATTGAAAAGCCTTGGTTACAATGCCTTTCAACCACTAGTCGCGGAGCTTTATCCAGAAGTGAAAGAAGCTTTAGAGTTTTTGAATCAATATGGACAAGCAATGCTCACAGGAACAGGAAGTAGCGTCTTCTTAACCTTTGACAATGAGCGAGAAGCCAGTAAAATATCGGCACTGTGCAAACAGCGTTGGTTAACTCTTGAAGCTAAAGGTATTAACACCTCGCCGCTGACAGAGAATGCTTAAAAAATAGGGGTATCGCCAAGCGGTAAGGCAGCGGCTTTTGATGCCGCCATTCGTAGGTTCAAATCCTGCTACCCCTGCCATTTTCTTCTTTTACACCAGCCCAACGTTTGTTCATAAACTTTTTTCAATCAAAGATTGTTTTGTATTTTGGGGCCTTTATTCATGTCTGACTTGATGCTGTTTAGTGGTAATGCCACACCAGATCTCGCCGCTCGTATTTCAAATTACCTTAATGTGCCATTAGGCAATATAACCACAAATCGTTTCAGTGACGGCGAATGTAGCGTCGAAGTGATGGAAAACGTGCGTGGTAAAGACGTATTCATTATCCAGTCCACTTGTGCGCCAACCAATGACAATCTAATGGAATTGATCATTATGGCTGACGCCTTAAAACGTGCATCAGCTAAACGTATTACTGCGGTAGTTCCTTATTATGGTTATGCACGCCAAGATCGCCGTGTACGCTCAGCCCGTGTACCGATTTCAGCAAAAGTAGTTGCAGACATGATCGGTGGAGTTGGTTTTGACCGCGTTTTGACCGTAGATTTACACGCAGATCAAATCCAGGGTTTCTTCAATATCCCAGTAGATAACGTTTACGCTACGCCAGTATTACTTGACCACATCATGCAAGATGCCAGCGAAAATCTAATGGTAGTATCACCAGACGTTGGCGGTGTAGTTCGTGCTCGCGCCATTGCAAAACGCCTTAACGATGCAGATTTAGCCATTATCGATAAACGTCGTCCACGCGCTAACGAAGTCAGTGTTATGAACATCATTGGTGATGTTGATGGCCGCGACTGTGTGATTGTTGATGATATGGTGGATACTGCTGGTACTCTTTGCCAAGCCGCGCAAGCGCTTAAAGATCATGGTGCAAAAAGTGTTTCAGCTTACGCTACTCACCCTGTTTTATCAGGCAAAGCGATTAATAACATCAATGGTTCAGGCTTAGATCGTTTAGTTATCACGAACACGATCCCGTTGTCAGAAGCTGCACAAAATTGCGATAGAATCCAAACATTAGACTTAGCACCACTATTAGGTGAATCAATCCGCCGTGTAAATACTGAAGAGTCTATTTCAACGATGTTCCTAGACTAAAAGATAAAAGCCATCTCGCTAATTAACGAGATGGCTTTTATCTTTTTAAATCAATCCATTCCTAATCTAGCTTCCACTTCTTCTAAAGCTTTAGACAAAACACTATCTTCAGCGTATTCCACAAGTGGAGTTTCAATTATAATATCTGGTCTTAATGCATGTGCTTTTGTCTCGCCATTGGAGCGTATGATATGGGCTTTTGGAAAACTAATCGACACTTTAGTACGACTCAAACTAAATGCTTCCATGGCACCATAAGTTGTTGCTAAATCGTTGGTTTCTTCGCCAATAAGCGTTGCAAAATCATAGTCCTGAGCAAGAGCTGCCGTTGTTACTGCATTTGAGTAACTGTGGCGATTAACTAAAATGTAAACTGGCTTTTTGAATACTTTTGTTGAGGCTTTATTAATCGTTAATTCAAAATCAAATATGTCTCCTTCTTTTAACCCTTCATAACTTTTCTTGTAATTCTCCGAGGTCTCAGTTACCGCACTTTCTTTTAGCCTTTTTTCATTCGCAGTTATAAATTCTTCACTTACTCTTACTTTAAAATCTGCAGCAAATTTAAAATCCTTATGAGCAAATTTCTGCACCATATGATCACTAAAAGAATTATTACCCCCTGGATTGTTCCTTAAATCAATTAACAAAGCTTCAACTTTTTTCTCGACAAAAGTATCAAAAGCTTCATCAATAAACTTCTTAAAGCTAGTGTTATCCCAAACATCTTTAGCGTTTTGATCGGTATTAAAAAAAGGACCAGGTCTTAGGTATCCAACTTGATTGATAATTTTTGCCTTTCTTTCAAAACCCAACTCAAGTAAACCTTTTTGCTTCTCCATTTTATGAATCAAACTTTCGTAATTAATTGTCGGCAAAATAAACTTTTTTTGTGTTTTGTCGTTTTTAACTACAACTTCATATTGTTCCAAACTACCATGTTCAAACCACAACAACATTGGAAATTGGAACTCCAGAAAACCATAAAACATGGTATCGGTATCAGCAGAGATGTACTGTCTCAAACCATCCAGAACACTTCCAGCTTCTTGTTTATTCAAGCCTATAATTTCATCTCCAACTTTTATCCCTTTTACACCGCTGTAGTTTCCCACCACATATATTTTCCCTTCAATTGCCTTAATAAATAATGGAAAAGCTTTGCCGCCCGACTGGCGATAATTTGAATAATCTTGAGTAGGCAGATCAACCTTCGTATGTGCAATATTGGCAAAAGAAGCTAACTTCTGAAAAAGAATGGTTGCTTCGGAAAGGGTCATTTGACTCTTAATGGTATCTTTTAACTTTAAAAAGTGTTTATCAAATTGCTCTTTATCCCTGTGCGCATATAAATCATAATGAGCTTTCTGCAATCTTTCATAGAGCTCATCAAAATCACTTATAATTACTTCTTTAGAAAAATAGGTTTCATGTTTCTTTGTGTTAGGGATATCCGCACTGGCTACGAATTGTGCTAATGTCATAATGATAAATAATATTTTTACTAGCCATTTATATCTCATTTCTAATTACTCCAAATAATTAATTGATGTGTAATATTAATCTGGCTAAGATCTTGTTATAGATTAGTTGGTTTTAATTGAAGTCCTTATCTTTTTTTCCTGACTTTACTTTGATTCCGATTAATGTTTTTAAAATTCAATAAGTTAGGTGCAAGCTTGAGCGAACCTGAAATAGTAACAATTAAAGACTGGCGCTGTAATCTAATTACAGGCGAACTATCTAATGGTCAAACGAAGCAAACTTTAGAACCCAAAACTATAGAGCTCTTATCCTTCTTTTTAGATAACCATTCCAAGGTCCTATCAAAAGAACAAATCATCGCCCATTTATGGGGCGAGACAGTCGTCAGTGACGAAGTATTGGCAAAAGCCATTTCAAAGCTACGTAAAGCGCTCAACGATAGTCCTAAAGCACCCGATTTCATTGAAACGCTACCTAAAAGAGGATACCGATTTAAAATCGCACCTCAATCTGTCAGTGATAATCATATTCGAATTCTAAGTAAGTCATCGCTCTCGACAAGAAGCCAGAAATTACTGCTAATAACTATCTCGGCGGTAGTAGTAGCCAGCGCTATATTTTATAAAAGTACTAATTCCAATGACACTAATATTGCTTCTGAACCAACTTTGAGTTCCGAGTTGATCAGTCTAAAGAAACAAGCTGATGATTATTATTTTCAATACACCAGATCAGACAACGAAAATGCTATTCGTCTCTATGAAAGGATAATTGCCGCTGAACCTAACTTTGGTCCTGCACAGTCTGGATTGGCCACAGCTCTAGTACAGAAAGTGCTTCGATGGCCAAACGAATTAGGCACTCCCGATATAAGTCATACAAACTTAATTGAAGCTCTCAATGAGAACCGACTATCGACACCTGAAGCCATTCAATTCTTAAAAAGAGCCCAAGCCCTAGGTGAGCGAGCTGTTAGGCTTGCTCCTAATGACTATTCGGTACACCGTTCTTTAGGGCTTGTTTATGCAGCACAGAGTAATTTCGATTTAGCTCTTCAGCATTACGACAAAGCAATCGAATTAAACCCTAATGCATGGGGAGCCATGATTAATAAATCTGAAATCCTAGAGCAGCGTCAAGACTCTTTGGCCAGCCTAACCCTGCTGAAGAAAGCCTATCAAGCTATGGATCAAGAGTATGACTCCGAAAAGGTTAAAGTTAGACCATGGCACTCCAAAGTAGGGATTGCCATTGCTAATAAGAGTAATGAGCTAGGGCAAAGTGAAGATGCTGAAATTTGGTACAGACGAGTTATAAATAAAGCTCCCATAAATCTTGAAGCCAATCTAGGACTTATGGAGCTTTTAAAGTCCAAAGGAGATACCTCTTCAGCCAAGGAGATTTGCATAAAGTTGCAATTATCGGTTAAGCCTGAACTAAACTGTGAATAATTGGCTTCAATTTCAGCATATATCCTTTGTAAACCCTTATATTCCTCACTTTAACACTAGATAATTCACTTCAGATCGGTGTATAATCGCGCTCCCTTTTTATAGGGGCTTAATTTATGGGCTTTTGACTGGTCGCAAGTCAAAAGCAGTTAACTAACTCTCATACGTCTATATTTAAGGAGACACTAATGAGCGATTTTATATTAAAAGCTACTAAGCGTAGCGATATAGGGAAAGGTGCGAGCCGCCGCCTACGTCGTGAAGCAAACATGATCCCAGCCGTAGTTTACGGTGGTAAAGAAGATGCTGCTTCAATTACTTTAAGCCACAACCAAGTAATCCGTTTCTTGGAAGAAGAGTCTTTCTACTCTTCAATCATCACCTTGGATATCGAAGGCGAAACTGAAGAAGTATTATTAAAAGACTTACAGCGTCACCCGTTCAAGCCAAAAGTTCTTCACATGGACTTAAAGCGCGTTGTACGTGGTCAAGAAATGCACGCTAACGCTCCATTACACTTCATCAACGAAGAAAACGCTCCTGGCGTTAAAGAAGGCGGTGTAGTTTCTCACCAAGTTACTTCTGTTGAAATCATCTGTATGCCTCGTCACTTACCTGAGTACATCGAAGTTGACATGGGTGCTGTAGAAATGGGTGGCGTAGTTCACTTATCTGATCTAACCTTACCAGAAGGCGTGCGTATCGCTGCATTCGAACAAGGCGAAGACAATGATTTATCTGTTGCTAATATCGTTCCTCCTACTGTTTCTTCTTCTAGCGATGATGCTGATGAAGCACCAGCAGAAGAAGCACCAGCAGAAGAAGAAGGCGGCGAAGAGTAATTCTTCTGCCCCTGACGTTAGACAGTTAGAGTCTATTCACATGTCTAGCATCAAATTGATTGTGGGCCTGGCTAATCCAGGCTCACAATATCAAGATACTCGCCACAACGCTGGCGCTTGGTATATCGAAGAGCTAGCACGCTCTTATCAAATCCAACTGAAAACCGAGTCCAAATTCCACGGCCTTTTTGGCAAAGGAATTATTGGTGGTTATGAAGTTAAACTCTTAATTCCAACGACTTTTATGAATCTTAGTGGCAAAGCCATTCAAGCTGTTGCTAACTTTTATAAGATTCAACCTGAAGAAATTTTAATTGCCCATGACGAGCTTGATATCGAACCAGGTACCTTAAAGCTTAAAAAAGGTGGCGGTCACGGCGGCCATAACGGACTAAGAGACACGGTTAGCAAACTGGCTAACAACAAGAATTTTATGCGTTTGCGCGTCGGTATTGGCCATCCGGGACATAAATCCAAAGTTTCAGGCTATGTGCTTAATAAACCCAGCGCAGATGAAAAGAACGCTATTAATCTAGCGGTTGATGAAGCGGTTCGCGAAACAGAAACCTTATTAAAAGGTGATTGGGATAAAGCGGTGCATCGTTTGCATAGCCTAGAATCCCCACTTACCAAGAACTAAACGAAGAGAAACACTATGCCATTAAATTGCGGAATTGTCGGCTTACCAAACGTTGGTAAATCCACCCTATTCAATGCCTTAACAGACGCAGGTATTGACGCTGCCAACTACCCTTTCTGTACCATTGAACCGAATACAGGCGTAGTACCAATCCCTGATAAGCGCCTAGACGCTTTATCAGCGATTGTTGATCCCGAAAAAGTTTTACCAGCGACCATGGAATTCGTAGATATCGCAGGCTTAGTAGCTGGCGCATCAAAAGGCGAAGGCTTGGGCAATAAGTTCCTTGCAAATATTCGTGAAACGCACGCTATTGCGCATGTGGTTCGCTGTTTCGACAATGATGACGTAGTACACGTTGCAGGAAAAGTTGATCCCATTGCCGATATCGAAACCATTAATACTGAATTAGCTCTAGCCGATCTAGAGTCAGTAGAAAAGCGCTTGATTAAAACGACTAAAGTCGCAAAAAGTGGTGATAAAGAAGCTAAAGCTGACTTAGAAATTCTAGAAAAGTGTAAAGCTTGCCTAGACGAAGGCAACGCGCTTCGCAGCTTAGATTGGGATAAAGACGAAAAGAAAATTTTATCTCGCTTTCAATTCATCACAACCAAACCAACTATGTACATTGCCAATGTCAGTGAAGATGGTTTCGAAGATAACCCATTACTGGATAAGGTTCGTGAATTTGCTGCTAATGAAAATGCAGAAGTGGTGCCAATCTGTGCATCTATCGAGTCAGAAATAGCCGCCCTTGATGACGAAGATAAAGCTGACTTCCTAGCCGATATTGGCCAAGAAGAACCAGGCTTAAATCGCGTGATACGAGCTGGCTACAATCTATTAAACCTACAAACCTACTTCACAGCAGGTAAAAAAGAAGTCCGTGCATGGCAAGTTCGCATCGGCGCAACCGCGCCACAAGCCGCAGGCGTAATCCATACTGATTTCGAAAAAGGCTTTATTCGCGCAGAAGTTACCGCTTATGACGACTATATCGATGGAAACGGCGAAGCTGGCGCTAAAGAAGCAGGCAAATGGCGTCTAGAAGGTAAAGACTATATCGTCCAAGACGGCGACGTTATGCACTTTAGATTTAATGTCTAGTTATTGCTTTTTTTAGCGCTATTTAGGTTAAATGGGCTTGACAAAAAGGCCTAAAATCACCAAAATACGCGCCACTGAATTTATGGCTATGTAGCTCAGCTGGTTAGAGCACAGCATTCATAATGCTGGGGTCGGTGGTTCAAGTCCACCCATAGCTACCATATTCTATATATAGAATAGAAAATGGTTCCATCTAACAAAAAGTTAGGGTATCATTTCGCTTCTTCGGAGAGGTGACAGAGCGGCCGAATGTACCGGTCTTGAAAACCGGCGTGGGTTAATAGCCCACCGTGGGTTCAAATCCCACCCTCTCCGCCATATAAACGATTAAAGACGTCCTAGGACGTCTTTTTTTGTATCTGAAAGTTATTATTATCAAAAGGTTACAGTTCTAACAAGTGTTTTAAGGTATTTTGAGGTTTGCTAAAATCCAGGATTTTATGTAACGTGTAATGTAACGTACAGGATGTTGTAACCGAGGCACGTTACATAAATGAAAAAAGTAACACCCTTAACCGATACAAAAATTAAGAACGCCAAACCAAAGGATAAAGAATTTAACTTAACTGATGGTTTGGGCTTAATGATCAGGATCATGCCTAGCGGTTCTAAAAAGTGGTATTTCAACTATCAACGCCCCTTTACAAAAAAAAGAAACGCTATAAGCCTAGGGGATTACCCTTCTATTTCATTAAAACATGCTAGGGAACTTAGAGCTGAATATCGCGAGTGGTTATCTCAAGAAATAGATCCCAAAGAAAAGCTAGAACAAGTAGCTAAAGCCAAATCTGAGAAACATCTAAACACCTTTCAAAAGATTGCTGAAACTTGGTTACAATCAAGAATTAAAGCTGATGAAAGTAATGACAAAGCTAAAGGCCTATCTTACAAATACGCTAACGAAATAGCTTCCTCACTGATCAATTATGTTTATCCATTCATTGGCAAAAAACCAATCTCAACTATTAGCAGACTAAACTTAACACAAATGCTAAAACCTCTCGAAGCATCGGGAAAGCTTGAGGCGACAAAAAGAGTAGCCAAGAGAGTAGAGTGGGTTTTTGAGTACGCATATAACAATGGCCTTATACCTCAAAATACTGCTAGAGATCTTCATAAAGCTTTTGCTAAGAATAAAAAGAAGCACTTCCCAACCATTACTCCAGACGAAATTCCTGAATTGATGCTTTGTATCAACAATGCCGATATTCAACTCCAAACGAAATGCCTTCTAGAGTGGCAGCTTCACACGATGACAAGACCTAGCGAAGCCGCAGGAACCCTATGGCGGGAGATAGACTTTAAGAAAATGCTATGGACGATTCCTGCCAGAAGGATGAAGAAAGGAGTGAAACACATTGTCCCCATCAGCAAACAAGCCATGGCAATATTAGAGGCCATTAAGCCCCTTACAGGCCATCGAGATAACGTATTCCCAAATAGAAATGATCCTAGACGTCCTATGAATAGCCAATCAACTAATATGGCTCTCAAACGGATGGGATATAACAAGAAATTAGTGGCTCATGGGTTGAGAGCTTTAGCCAGTACCACCCTGAATGAACAAGGTTTTAATCGAGATGTTATTGAAGCAGCGCTAGCCCATGGAGACAAAAATATAGTCAGAGGAACATATAACCGAGCCACTTACTTGGAGCAGCGAGTGGAATTGATGGCATGGTGGTCAAATCATCTTGAAAACGCAATAAACGAAATCAGGCTAAAAGTAGTAAATGAGGTTTAAGGTATGAACGATCATTCTAAATTATTTGATGCTATAAAAAGCCTGGAGTTATTAGATAGCTTATTTCTTCAATTAGATGAAGGAACAAATAAAGATTTTTTAGCTAATATTGCTTCATCTAATAAAGCCATTTTCATTGATAAGTATTTATTCTATCTTAATCAATGGCGCGACAACTTGAACGATGCAGATTGGAATTTATTTAAGACTAAATACAATCAGCTATATCTTTTTTTAATAGATATGTATGCCTCAATTTTCAAAGCTTCCGTTGAGAGTAATGTAATATGCACTATCGATGATATAGGTCACTTGTTAAGTCATTTCCCAAAAAATGTTGATGTTTCATACTTTCAAAACGAAATAAATAAACTTCCAGAAAATGCCTTAGTATCAATGAACTATCCTTTTTGTCTATCTATCGATTTGGTTATAGAAGAAAGCCCTTCTCTTTGGCTCAAACTAATATCTGAGTCATGCTACTTAAGGTGCGGAATACTGTTCTCACCCCACCATTATTTAGAAAAGAACCCTGACAAACTAATAAAAGCCTTTAAAGCACAGGAGAGTAAGATTAGTGGAAGAAAGGGAACTAAAGAAGCGGCAAAAATAGCCATTAGTAACATCGTCAAAGACCTCGAGATTGATGGAAGTAGAAAAACAGTAGCCACAACACTTTTCCAACACATAATTGAGCTGGATAAAGAAATTTTTAAACAAGCAAAAGTGTTAGGTGTTAAAGCGAGTACTTTCTATTTTAAAAAGCTCCCTAAATTAGAAGCATTTATTGACGGAAAATGCGAATTAACATTAAAAGAAGCTGACAGAAATAAACTAATAGCTAATATTGAAGGTCGGCTTTTAAATTATTGGAGTGATATTCCATTTTTTAATTCTCATAGTAGAAAAAATCTTTAATCCCATCAGATAGAAATACTATATCTAGCCCTATTTCACCAGAAATACTATTTCTATTTTTCTTAACTACTAAAAACAATAAAACCATGCAAAGCTACTTAAAACACTTAGTAGTCACTTGGGATTTATTTTATGAACAGAATTTTAAGGTTAAAAGATGTAACAAAACTAGTTTCACTATCACGCTCCGCAATCCTAGAGCGAGTTAAAAATGGCAAATTCCCTAAACCATTTTCCTTAGGTGGGCAGCGCGCAAAAGGTTGGACTTCAGAGCAAATAGAAACCTGGATCGAAGAGCAAGCAAATCAATCTAAGGATGACTGATTAGATATGTCTATTAAGCTTAAACAAAAAAGATCTTCGAGGCTCTCATTGTTTTTTATCGCAGACAAAGCTCTCCCATCAAGAGCAATAAAAATCTTGGCCTATAACAGAAAGCAAG
The DNA here is from genome assembly GCA_947503345.1 of uncultured Kangiella sp. Lineage (GTDB taxonomy): Bacteria > Pseudomonadota > Gammaproteobacteria > Enterobacterales > Kangiellaceae > Kangiella. Next base: position 327,235 of record CANNCW010000001.1, read on the forward strand.
CAAAACAAACCATGCAACGAATATATAAGTTGCACTCTGATCGAATTTCGATTCTTGTACAAATCCCAATAATTTATCAGGATTGAGATATGGGAAAGCGCGCTCAAAAAGCTAAATCCAAAGAGCAAGGAATGTGGTTTCCTGATCGTTTATATGATGATCCTGTATTTATTGAGCTAAGCCTTAAGGCTAAAGCATTACTATTCGATCTCGGCAGACAATTCAATGGTCATAACAATGGGAGTTTTAAATTAAATTCGAGATATATGGCGCGAAACCGAGGATTTAATAAAAGCACAGTAGAAAGGGCAAGAAAGGAGCTTTTAGAAGCTGATTTGATAGAAATAACCTACCAAGGAGGGCTAACAATAGGAGCTTCTTGCTATGGGTTTACATGGCTAAGAATTAATGAAAATAAAAAAAATATACACATAAGATCAACTAGAACACCTTCACGTCCACTAAGAAAATAAAATCATTGTGTTCTGACAGAGTACTACTGGTACTCTCTCTGAGTACGGTAGAGGACTGTAATAATAAATTGAAGCCTGGCTTAGGCATCAGGTTGAGTACGATACATAATATATCTAACTCTCTTCGTATTCTCTCTGAGGTACATTTAAAAGGTTTACCATATGTACTAACCTAAAGCTTTAATGCAAATTTGCATTTTTATTATTTGCAAATAAATGATAACTTAGAAACCTAACAAACAAGGAAGTGATGTTGTGAAAACTCGCCCCATTAAGATTCATCAACAACGCTATCCATCGATACAATTAATCAAATTTTAAGCGAGAATGATGAGTGCCCCCAAAATTTTCCTAAGTCATGCCGTTAGGGATAAGAAATTAGCAGACGCAATGCGAGATTTATTAGTAATGGGATTAAATTTGCGGCAAAGCGATATATTTTATTCTTCAAGTCTTGCAGCAGGGATACCAATAGGAGCTGATTTTAACTTGTATATGCAAAATCAGTTGAAGGGAGCCAAGTTGGTAGTTTCATTAGTAACCCAAGGGTTTTACGAATCAGCATATTGCATGTGCGAGCTAGGATATCAACAGTCTATCCATGAATTAGATGTATACCCTATTGTCTTCCCTCCTATTCCAACCTCCGAATTAGGTGAGCTTGTTCCTGACCACGAGTTGCATAGTATAAACAACCCTAAATGCCTTTCTGGATTAGCAGACATGGCTCAAAAACATATTTCAGAGTTCTCAATGAGCGGTTGGCATGAGAGTCACCAGAGGTTTAAATCCGAGTATCAAGACATCAAGCATGAGATTAGAAGGGTTCGTAAAGTGCCGATTAGTAAATGGGATGGGTGGGCATTATTAAGGAGTCAAATCTCTGTAGAGCTATTACAGCATAGCGGTAAACTTGGTCACTTGTTTAGTGAAAAAGGTTATGGAAGGTATTCATTTCAAAACAATAGGGTTTTATATGGAAAAGATGACGGCTCTGTTTTTGCTATAGACTATTGCACCGATGGCAAAATACATATTAGTCCCTCTAGCAAAAATATTACTATACATAACAAGCCTGGAACTTTGAAATCGGTCATAACTATTATGGCTCCCCCTCTAGGAGTCGAACCAGATCCAAAACCTGAACCTATACCTGGCGAGTATTGGGCTAATCATGAATTTATTGAGTGGTCTCCTGGATTGGATATTGAGAGTTTAGTAACCAGTGCAGTAATAAAGTTGTTAGCTAAAGAGGACTGAACTCTTATGAACAAACAAATACATATACTTTGCTCAGATAGAGATATTGAACTAGCAAACCTATTTGCTGCATTCCTTGTTAAAGCTACAACTGTCAATAAAGAAGCTATCAAAGTTATTAAAGAAGAAGACTCTAATAAGTTAATACCCACTGAAGATGATCACACCATCCTGCCTCTTGCTTTGGTTACAGCGGGCTTCCATGAGTCGCCATACTGCATGAGAAACCTTGGTAAATATATCGCTTTATTTGGCCAAAGCTTTTATCCAATTGTATTTGACCCTGTAGATTATAACAGTCTTAGGGGTATGCTTTTGGGTGTTCAAGTAGATAAATTCTCAAAAGATACTGCGCTCACTCATCTTTCTGACATAATTAACTCATCCTTAGATGTCACAATATCAGTGACTAAATGGGAAGAGGAAATTGCTAATTTAAAAAATGAGTATTTAAAGATAGAAAATGAGCTTGCTCAGTGGAAATTTAGAGAGCTAGAACGCTATGAGTCTTCTAGGGATATCCACCAGCAATTTAAAGATTTAATAAGAAAATTTAATTTGGGTGGCCATTTTGGCTTTGAACCTTACCTTTATAGACTACCTCTAAAAAACAAAAACTATTTAGTCGTAGATATTTGTACAAATGGTTATATACGCAATAATCCTACAAACATAGTTGAAAACCATAAAGCTAACATAAAAAATCATAGTAACAATACTGAAACTCCACCCAAAGCTCTCATTACTCTAATGAAGCCTAAACCTGGTTTACCTAAGAAATCTCAACCAAAATCGATAGACACCAATCTTGAATATTATCGCTATATCGATTGTGACGATTTGGATTGGAGAGAACAACTTTTAGAAGCCATCGAAGAAGTAATAAGTTTATGAATTGGGACATTACCACTTATCTAGCAATATATGCCGCGCTATTATCCACCGCAACAGTGCTAATCAAGTTTTATACAGTCGTTAAAGACAGGGTAAAGGTAAAAGTAACACATGCATTTACTGGTGGCAGCGATCCAGTGTATGAAGTTTACATTCACAATATCTCTAAAAAGCCTGTCATTCTTAGTTACTGGGTTTTGTATAAAAGAAAAAAGTGGTTTAGAAAAGACTACATAGCCTCCCCAGAAGACTTAGTTCCAAATCACAAAATCGAGCCGCATAACACCTATACAATTAGCATCGATCCTTACGATTTTCCCTCTAACTGGAACAATTTAACTTTTGAACTCCACATCATTGGTAAAAAGAAAAAGCAATATAAACTGACTTAAATACCATGTAAATTACGGCTAGTTTAGGGCTAGTCACTCAATAAAATTACGGCAACTTTACGGCAAGTGGAAAAGTATTATTTTGAATTTAACTACGGGTATTTCGCGGGTAGTCACATTATAGCAAAACAACCACTACATAATGGCTTAGCATTAGCATCTAGCTTATTCTTTTTCACTTTTATTTTTATCGACATCAAATATCCAATTATCCAATTTGATTAACATTTTTTTCATTGTTCGACCTATAAAGCGGCTAGGCCGTGAATTAGCGGCATTGTAAACTAGCTCACTCGCATCAACCAAACCCTTCGCTGTTCCTTCAATTGCAAGGCCTGCGCCTGCCAATATAGCCTCAATACTATCTACCCCCTGGTCGTAACGTTCAGCGGCATGATTTATACCATTGATTGTCGCAAAGATCCCTAAAGAACCAGCTCCCGTTAAAATAGCATCGATCGCCGTATCTTTGGCATCAATTACAGTTCCACCCAGAGCTAGCTCAACAGTAGTGTTAAGTTCATCATTTGAATATCCACTATCTATTGAATCTGTCTTTATTGCTACTTCTGAAGTGGTAATCACGGGAATATCGTCATCAACTGAGTTTATATACCCAACTCTTTCTGTAGCCTTTAACTGCATCTCTACACCGTCAATTACTATATCAGTATTTGGATTATTAAAATGCTCATGCAATTGCCCCCCAGTACTATCTGCAATTATTTGCTCAAAATATGCACCTTTCGCTAAACTAACTAACCCTCTGTGGCTCTCAGGAGACATCCATACCGTTTCCCACCAAATTTCCGAGTTAGACATGTTTTCATAATTACGATTTATAGATCTTAACGAATCAAAAACTTGATTTGCTGACATTAGATCATCACTGATAGAAATAGGGACTGATAAAGTAGCCAACCAAGCTGACATTAGCGATGTATCGTTTATACTTTTAACTAAACCAATATCTATTGCAGATAATAACTTTTTATGCGCTTCTGTAATTCGAGCCTCGCTTAATACAGAAACCTTCAAGAAGTGTGATTGCAGCTTCAAACATTGACTCCCGTAGCGCTTATCAAAATCAGACAATGCAGACCTTAGTTGGGATATTTGACTGTCCAATGATGATAAATCTAACTTTTCGTCATACTTGAGTTTGTTCCACCAAGAAAAATCTTTGTATGCTTGCTCCCATAGCGAATTTAATTTATCTCTCTTAAGCTCAAACTCAGTAACAGTAGAAATCAATTTATTTCTAGCTGCTACTAATGGAATTCCATTTTGCTTTTCTTTTAATTTCTTTTTACTTTCAAGTATTAACTGATACTTTTGATATAAAAGAAGACGTTCTTCACTTGAAAGTCCTTTATTATCCGTATCCAAGTGTTGCTTTCTTTTGTTAAAAAAGTTCGTAAGGAACTCCATGCTTAAATCAACTCCCTGATTCTTTACTAGTTAGTAGTCTACTAGGTAATAATAAGGCTTTTATACTACCAAATCTCTCCAGTAAATTGGCTCTTAATAAGCCCAATAACTGGACTGCTTTTAAATTGATCTAAATGCTTATTACCAAAGCCAGAAGTATATCCAAAAATCCATGCTTGTAACCAATCTTTAGTAATCATTAGCAGTGCAAAAAAGAAGAGTGCAGGCACTAAAAGTAAAGCAGTTGTTACATAGTAAAAAAAAGTATTAGCTTCATCACGAAACCCAAGTAAAGCAAAAAGAAGTGTACCAAGTAAGATATAAGTTACCGTAAGTTCTAATAGCCCCCTTACAAAGCTGAGCATAGCCCTAGTTACCACGTTCTCTAATGATTTTACCTTGAGCCAATATTGCCCTCACCCAGCTTATTACTAAAGCCCCTAAGGCACATTGGATCAATGTTAGTTTATCCAACCAAATTGTAAATATAAGCCAAGCAATAAGCGTAAGAATTAGTGCGGTTATAATTGTTCTATTTCTTACTGATGAAAAGTCTTCTTTAGTCCACTCCATATCGCAACTCCTTCTTATTGTTCAGCTATAGAATATAAGCTAATAAAAATCATAGCAATGGACTTTATGTAACGTGTTAAGTAACGTAACTTATAATTCAAAACTCATTAACCCATATTAATTAGCAGCTTACAAGAACAGTTAAGATGCCACCCTCCCGCCATATTGAAAAGCCTGCTATTTAGCAGGCTTTTTTGTTTCTACTTTCATTTCCATCTTTTTCCTTAGCAAAGCCATCTTTTGGTTAGATTCTTTTTTTATATTGAGCTTACCCCATACAAGAGAGCTCTTTATGAAAAAAATACATTTTCTATTTTTATTCACCATTATTTCATTTCCTGCTTTTGCTGATTCTCAAATAAGCGAAGAGTCGGAAGCTGTTAACGTTGAGATTTGCTTTGTGTTGGATACCACGGGTTCAATGACGGGGTTGATTGATGGTGCAAAACGATCTATTTGGTCCATAGCTAAAAATATCGTCAGTCTCAAACCAACGCCTGAGGTGAAGTTCTGTTTATTAGGCTTTAGAGATCGGGGTGACACTTACATCACTAAATTAACGGATTTGGATAGTGATATTGAGAACATTTATTCTGCTTTAAAAGCATTTCAAGCTCAGGGTGGCGGCGATACTCCTGAGTCAGTTAATCAAGCTTTATATGAAAGTGTGAATCATGTGAGTTGGAGCAAAAACAAGAATACCCTAAAAATCATTTTCTTGGTTGGCGATGCGCCACCTCATATGGACTACCCCGAAGAAGTACAGTATCCAGAAACAATTCGCAAAGCTTTGTTGAACGATATAACCATCAGCACCATTCAATGCGGTGAGATGCAGGATACAACACCGATTTGGCAAGAAATAGCACATAAAAGCCATGGGCAATATAGCAAGCTGATCCAAAACGGTAACGTTAAAACCATTGTCACTCCCATGGATCAAGATTTTCAAGCATTGAATATTAAACTTGGGTTAACCATTATTCCCTATGGATTAAAAGAACAGCAGGCAAGTGTTATTGAGCGGCAATTAAATTCTCAAGACGATAGTCAAACTGTGATTGCGGACAGGCTAAGCTTCTATTCTCAAGCTAACCAAGATTCTAAACAAACTTTCGATGTTATTACCGATTTAGAAAATGGTTATATTGGGCATGATGATTTGAATTCTTTAAAGCTTCCAAAAGAAATTGACTCCATGAGTCATAGCCAAAAAATCAGCCATTTTGACAAACTAGCACAATATAGAAAAGGCTATTACAGAGTGATAAAGCAACTTCAAGAAGAAAGAGAAGCTTATATTAGTAAACGACAAGCTAAGAATGGTCCTTCCTTTGACCAAGAAATATTAAATGGCGTAAAAAAAATTGCTAAGCGAAAAGGCTTTAATTTTAATTAAAAACTCTCTTCGGCTAAACTCATTATGGACTTTGCACCAGCGATAAGCTTTTGATAGTGGCTTTCTATTTCTGGGAGGGTTCTTTGGAAGAAGAACTCTCCTGTGATTATTTTGTTCTGGTAGAAGCTTTTATCTGACTCTTCAGCAGCCAATTTTTCGTTAGCTATTTTAACCAATTGCGCCCAAGTAAAGGCCATTGAAGTTAGCGCTATGATGTATAAATAATCATAAGCGGCTGCACCTAATTCGTTAGGATCTTTCATGCCTTTTTCTGCTAAGAATTCACTGGCTTTTTGGGTAACGCCTAAACAGCGTGTTAACTGCTCTATAAAGGATGACAGAGCCTCATCCTCTTTGTTTTCTGCAATAAACAGGCCAATCTCAGCTAGATAAGTTTTTAACAAGCGGCCGTTATCGATCATCAACTTTCGTCCAACCAAATCCATAGCTTGGATACCATTGGCACCTTCATAAATTTGCGCGATTCGGGCATCGCGGACAAACTGTTCCATGCCCCATTCTTGGATGTAACCATGCCCACCAAACACCTGGAGTGCATCATTGCAGTTAATTGTACCCATGTCTGTGAAATAAGCTTTTAATACTGGCGTCAATAGCGCAACGACATCATCACACTGTTGTCGAACAGCTTCATCTGGATGCAACTCAGATAGATCAATTTTGTTTGTTACATACATTCCCAAAGCTCGAGCACCTTCATTGAAGGCTCTTATTTTCATAAGCATTCGACGCACATCAGGGTGCACAATAATGGGATCGGCCTTGGCGTCGGGTCGTGCTGCACCTGTTAAAGCTCGGCCCTGCAAACGGTCTTTGGCATATTCCACCGCATTTTGATAGGCCACTTCCGACAATGCCGTACCTTGTAGCGCAACGTCCATTCGGGCGACATTCATCATAACGAACATAGCGCGCATACCTTTATGCAAATCACCAACCAAATAACCCTTTGCTTGGTCATAGTTCATCACACAAGTGGAATTTCCATGAATACCCATTTTATGTTCTAGCGAACCACAAGACACACCATTTCGCTCACCAAGATTTCCATCGTCATCAACCATTATTTTTGGCACTAAGAATAATGACACGCCTTTAATGCCTTCTGGTCCACCTGGAACTTTGGCTAAAACTAAGTGGATAATGTTTTCTGCCATGTCATGCTCACCAGCAGAAATAAAAATCTTTGTTCCTGAAACCGCATAACTTCCATCCTCAAATGGTTCAGCCTTAGTGGTCATCAAGCCTAAATCAGTACCGCAATGCGGCTCTGTAAGGTTCATGGTTCCAGTCCATTCGCCACTTATCATTTTCGCTAAAAACTTATCTTTTAGTTCTTGCGAAGCACTCTTTTCTATTGCTGCTGCAGCGCCATGGGTTAAGCCCGGATACATAGAAAAGGCGCCATTAGACGAAATAGCCATTTCGCTTAGGGCAAAACCGATGCTCTTAGGTAACTCCTGCCCACCAAACTCTTCTGGCGCGGTCAAAGTCGCCCAGCCCATTTCAATGTATTGCTGATAAGCTTCTTTGAAACCCGTGGGGGTGGTCACCTCACCATTTTCCAGCCTACAGCCTTCTTGATCGCCCACTTGGTTTAATGGCTGCAATACCTGCGACATAAATTTGCCACCCTCTTCCAAAATTGAATCGATCAAATCCATGGAAGCATTTTCAAAGCCACCCAACTCGGCATATTGCTCAATATCTAAAAACTCATTAAACAAAAATGATAATTCTTTGACAGGCGGATTATAGATAGGCATTACATAGTCTCCATACTGGAAATCAATATCTGGTCATACCAGCATCTTATACCTATCTAATTGAGTTGGTCAAATGACAATTCACACTTTGGTAGTACCTCTTTCAAGCTAAAAAAAGGTACAATGGCGCCCATTAAAATTATGATCCCTAAGTTTGGAGATTTTCATGGTTATTAAACCTAAAGTTCGTGGTTTCATTTGTACGGCTTCGCACCCAAAAGGTTGTGTTGCTCATGTGCAAGAACAAATTGATTACATCAAACAACAAATTACAGAAGTTCCAACTGATGCGCCGAAAAATGTCTTAGTTATTGGTTCTTCTACAGGTTACGGTCTAGCCTCACGCCTAGTGTCAGCTTTTGGCTATGGCGCTAAAACTTTGGGCTTGTTCTTCGAAAAAGAAGCATCAGAACGTAAAACAGCAACTGCGGGCTGGTATAACAATCGCGGTTTTGAAATCGCTGCAGACAAAGCGGGCTTATGGCACAAAAGTATCAATGGCGACGCTTTCTCACACCAAGCAAAAACTGATGCCATTAAGATTATCCAAGAGGAAATGGGTAAAATCGATATGGTGGTTTATTCACTAGCATCTCCACGTCGTCAAGACCCTGACTCAGGTGAGATTTATAAATCAGTGTTAAAGCCTATCGGTGAAGCGGTAACAGAGAAAAGCTTGAACACCGATAAAGGTGAAGTTCACGAAGTTTCAATCGATCCAGCAACCGATGAGGATATCGCTAACACCATTAAAGTTATGGGTGGCGAAGATTGGGAACTATGGATGAATGCTTTGGACGAAGCCGGCGTTTTAGCTGAAGGCGTTAGAACTGTTGCTTATACCTATATCGGTAAAAAGCTAACTTGGCCAATCTACGGTCATGCAACCATTGGTAAAGCCAAAGAAGACTTGGATCGCGCTTCACACACCATTCATGCAAATTTACAAGATAAATACAATGGCACAGCTAATGTTGCAGTTTTAAAAGCGGTTGTAACCCAAGCAAGCTCAGCAATTCCAGTGATGCCTTTGTATATTTCGTTACTCTATAAAGTAATGAAAGAAGTAGGCGTTCATGAAAACCCAGTCGAGCAAATCAAAGGCTTAATTCATGACCAAATGGTAAATGGTGAAGCTATTTATGACGAAACGCGACGCTTCAGGTTGGATTTAAAAGAATTAGATGACTCAATTCAGGGCAAAGTTGAAGCTTTATGGGACAAAGCTAATACTGACAACATTTCTGAAATTTCAGATTTCTCAGGCTACAAACATGAATTCTTCAAATTATTCGGATTTGAAGTTGATGGCGTGGATTATGAGGAAGATTTAGACCCCCGCATTTAACGGTAAATAAAAAAGGCGCTTTGAGCGCCTTTTTTATTTATTGGTTTTAGTATAAAGAACGATATCTTCAATCACTCTATTTAGCACCTTATTATCTGCTCCCCATCCAGACCATGCGCTCGCATCAGCATAAAACTCAGGATTTGAAATTACTTGACCAGAGTTAGTATTAGTATAAGTAACGTCCATCAAAACAGCACTGCCACCGGCCATTGCTCCAGCAAAAATTCTTGCTGCAGTATTTACGAATTTAATTTCTTTTATTCTTGGCTCAATAACCAAAGTTTTAACATCTGAGTTAGCGTCTATATCACCTGTAACGAAATCAACATCAGAAAAAACCATTGCTAATTGAGTTTGCATGTAATTATCCATCTTTTTCATTGCAGATTGATTTGGACCAGATTCCGCAAATTTAGGATTAATAGTCATTGGTTTTAAAACAACTCGTTCAAAGGTAGAAAATCTTTCTAATGCTGGTTGCGGGGCAGCTTTTGGTTTAGTTAATCTAGTCGCACAAGAAGTTAAGGCAAGGATAGCCGTTAAAAGTAGTACATTTCGTAAAATAGTCATCATGACTCCCTATATTATAATAAAAATTTGTTCGCTTTTTTTACATCTAACAATAAACATAAAAAAAGTTTTGGTATTAAAAAATAAAGTGCCTGAAAAATCAAGCGCTTAAGTGTTCTGGCACACTTTATGCTTATATATAAATGTGAGCATAGGTATGTGCTCATTTATCTGGTTAATGGAGTACAACTACCCCGTACAAGATTAACCTCAATGCGCAAGCCATTAGCCCATCAACATGATGGGCTTTTTTTCTTATCGAAGCCAACTAATCATTTGAAATAAAATTGCTTGTTGCAATTCTAAACAATTGGCTTCTAATAAAGCCTGCTTCTGGCGCTCAGAAATGGGTAAGTATTCCGTTAATCGCTGCATAACGAAACCTAATTCCGACCATTTATCTTGATCATCAATGATTTCAACTTGCGGGTGTTGAGATAAATCTATTAACAAGTCAACTAACTCATTTTGTTCATCGTCTAGTGATTGGAATTTATTATTTTGTAACCAAGAAACATTAGCGGAAAGTAATTTGGATTCTAGCACTTCTAGATTATTGATTTTAAATCTTTGTAGACCTTGGCAACAGATATTTAATAAACCCGTATCCGCTTGGTCGAAATCTATAATTTCAACATAGGTTCCCTGCACAAAGGGGGTTGCTGGGGTGCCAACTTCATTACCTTTTTTTATTAAGCAAACACCAAAACCTTCGCCTTTTGCTAATTGTTCGGAGATCATTTGCAGATAGCGTTGCTCAAATATTTGCAATCTGAGCAAGCTATCGGGAAATACCACTCGACTAAGTGGAAAGATTGGGATGACGCTGTTGCGACTGAAATCCATTTACGAGCGTAAGCCTTTTCCTTTGTTTAACAGATATAAACAAATCGAAGCTAAGATCAAGATAAAGACCATGATTAAGCCAAATGCAACACCGATTGAAATATCTGATTTACCCAAGAACCCATAACGGAAGGCATTTACCATATAAATAATTGGGTTCGCTTTAGAAACCGTTTGCCAGAACTCTGGTAATAATTGGATAGAGTAAAAAACACCACCCAAGTAAGTTAATGGTGTTAACACAAAGGTTGGGATTATCGAAATATCATCAAATGATTTTGCAAACAGGGCATTTAAAAAACCAGCCATAGCGAATAGGACCGATGTTAATAATACAACGCTAATTAAAACTCCAATATTATAGATCTGAATATTATCAATGAAGAACATCGAAACAATGGTCACGATACAACCAGTTAATAATCCTCGCAAAACACCACCGCCTACAAAGCCGGCTAGAATGATCCAGTTTGGCACAGGAGAAATCATCATTTCTTCAATCGAGCGCTGATATTTAGCACTAAAGAAAGACGAAACCACGTTCGCATAGGAGTTGGTGATAACAGACATCATGATCAAGCCTGGCACAATAAACTCCATATAGGGTAAACCATCCATAGTCCCAACACGCGAGCCAATAAGATTTCCGAAAATCACAAAATACAGACTCATGGTGATAGCTGGTGGCAAAATAGTTTGCACCCAAATACGAGTAAAGCGAGTCACTTCTTTGTTGATAATAGTTTTAAAGGCAACCCAGTTTGAGCCTTGAATGGGAGTCGTATTGATTTTATCCATTAGTTTTCTCCTCACTCGAATCAGAACCGCTTTCAACCATTCGAACAAATAACTCTTCCAAACGATTCGCTTTATTGCGCATACTTAAAACGTTAATACTTTGCTCAGAAAGAGCCGCAAAGATGCCATTCACCCCAACCCCTTTTTTAACATCAACTTCTAAGGTATTTTCATCGCGTTTACGCATTTCATAACCTGTATTTGTTGGTAACGTTTCTGGCAAACCTTGAGTATCTAAAACAAAAGTTTCCATATCCAACTGGGCCAGCAAAGACTTCATATCGGTATTTTGAACAATCTCACCATGATTGATAATTGCAATATTACGACACAGACTTTCCGCTTCTTCTAAATAATGAGTAGTTAAGACAATGGTCGTGCCTTGCTCATTGAGGCGTTGCATGAAGTCCCACATGGAACGCCTAAGCTCAATGTCTACACCCGCGGTAGGCTCATCTAAAATCAGCAATTTCGGGCTGTGAATTAACCCACGTGCAATCATCAAACGACGCTTCATGCCACCTGATAATTCACGGGAGGCATTGTTTCTCTTATCCCATAAACCTAATTCTTCAAGTAAAGGTTGTGCGCGTTTCTTGGCTTCTTTGCGGCCAATACCATAATAACCGGCTTGCTGTAAGACAATTTGTTCAACCCCTTCAAACATATTGAAGTTAAACTCTTGAGGCACTAAGCCTAAGTTTTGCTTCGCTTGAGTTAAATTGGTATCAATGTCATGTCCAAAGACGTTGACCTTTCCCTGTGTTTTATTCACCAAAGAACTAATAATACCGATAGCTGTAGATTTCCCTGCACCATTGGGACCAAGCAATGCAAAGAAGTCACCTTTCTCAACTTCAAGGTCAATCCCTTTTAATGCTTGAGTGCCACTAGCATAGGTCTTATGTAAATTTGAAATGGATAATGCTTTTGTCATATTTTTCTCAAAAGTTTTCTCTAAATTCTATTGTTCAGCTCTGCCAATAAGGCTAGATTGCCACGCTATGTTCACAATGACGAGCTATTAAACTAGTTTCCTGAATAGCCCCAACGATGGCCTAACTTATGTTCTAAATCAAGATGGTCTAAAATTCTTGCCACCATAAAATCAATCAAATCATCAATCGATTTAGGTTGATTATAAAAGCCTGGAGAGGCTGGCAATATGGTTGCACCAACTTCAGATAAACGCGTCATATTTTGCAGGTGAATGGTGTTATACGGCGTTTCTCTCGGCACTAATAACAACTGACCCCGCTCTTTTAAAACCACATCAGCGGCTCGTTCAATCAAATTATCCGAAGCACCATTTGCAATAGCGCTAAAAGTCCCTGTCGAGCAAGGACAGATAATCATTTGTTTAGGCGCACTCGAACCACTGGCCACTGGCGACATCCAGTTATCATTTGAAAAAGCTTGGATAAAACCTTCTGGCAACTTGAGTTGTTCGGTTAACTCTTTTTCCACCACGCTTGGCGCTTTATTGACTTTAATATCGCATTCCGTCGCCAAGACTACACGTGCCGCACTAGAAAGCATCAAGTAGCAGTGTTCATAATGCTCAGCTAACTGTTGCAACAAGCGCAAAGCATACGGAGCTCCTGACGCGCCAGTTATGGCAAGGGTTATCGCTTTACGTTTACTCATGGCTTTCCCCTAATAAATCCAATAATTTTTGATGAATACCACCAAAGCCACCATTGGACATGACTAAAATTTTATCATCCGATTTTACCACGGATTTAACTTGAGTAAGTATGGAATCAATGTCTGGTAAAATCTGTAAATTATCCATCTTAGACTTTTCACTTTCAGGGAAGTCCCAATCGTACTCGGCGGGCTTGTGAATAATTACTTTATCTGCACCCTGTAATGATTCCAATAAAGTGTTTTGGTGGATACCTGAGCGCATAGTGGCTGAGCGCAAGTCGACAATGGCGATAATATCGCTTTTCCCAACCTTAGCTCGGAAACCTTTCAAGGTGGTTTCAATCGCCGTTGGATGATGGGCAAAGTCATCATAAACTTCCACCCCACCAGCTTCGCCTTTTAGCTCCATTCGACGCTTCACATTTTGGAATTGGCTTAGCGCATCACAACAATGTTTGGCTGGCACGCCTGCATGACGCGCCGCAGCAATCGCTGCAATGGCGTTATTGGCATTGTGCAGACCAATTAAACTCCAATCTACTTCGCTCTGCTTTTGACCATCAAAGAGAACTTCAAACTGACTTGCATCTTCCGAGTTCAACTTATAAGCCCAACCTTTTTGCGATTGAGTAAGCTCGGATTCTGACCATAAGCCTTGTTGAATAACGGCTTGTAAGTGCTTTTCGGTCTCAGGGTAAATCACCAAACCATTGCTAGGAATAATACGGATCAAATGATGAAACTGTTTTTGGATAGCCGCCAAGTCTTCAAAAATATCCGCATGGTCAAACTCCAAATTATTCATAATTAAAGTGCGCGGACGGTAATGAACAAACTTAGAACGCTTATCAAAAAAGGCTGTATCGTATTCGTCAGCTTCCACCACAAAAAATGGCGAATCGGTCAAACGTGCCGACAAACCAAAATTCTCAGGAATACCGCCAATCAAAAAACCTGGTTTAAGATTTGAGTACTCCAGGATCCACGCTAGCATACTGGCCGTGGTAGTTTTGCCATGAGTTCCCGCCGCAGCCAATACCCACTTATCGTGTAGAATATTTTCACATAACCATTGTGGCCCTGAACGATAATTCAGTCCTTTCTCTAAAACATGCTCAACGGACGGATTACCACGCGACATAGCATTACCAATCACCACACAGTCAGTGTGCTCGGGAATATGCTTAGGATCGAAGCCTTGGAGCAGCTTAATGCCCTGCTCTTCGAGCTGAGTGCTCATGGGTGGGTAAACGTTTTGGTCACTACCGCTAACAGAAATACCCTTCTGCTTGGCTAAAAGCGCAATTCCGCCCATAAAGGTGCCACAGATCCCAAGAATATGAATGTGCATATTTGTTGTTATTAAGTTTTGGTGAAATATGGCTTTAATCATAATCTAAGCAGAATTTTTCGTCATCTTTTCAAGCGAGAAAAGACGAAATAATGTAGAATCGCCCTAGTTTTAGTGATTAACATCTAATCCAGAGGAATAGCTTCATGGCTAAGAAAAAATACAACGCTTTTTATGCCCAATCAGGTGGCGTAACGGCAGTAATCAACGCAACTGCTTGTGGCGTTATCGAGACAGCAAAAAAATCTAAAAACATCAATAAAGTTTATGCGGGTCGCAATGGCATCATCGGTGCTCTAAGAGAAGAGCTGATAGATACCAGTAAAGAGAGCAAAAAAGACATTGCAGGTTTAAAACACACACCATCAGGTGCTTTTGGTTCTTGTCGTTATAAATTAAAAAGCATTGAAGAGAACAAAGCTGAGTACGAGCGCCTAATCGAAGTATTCAAAGCCCACGATATTCGCTACTTCTTCTACAATGGTGGCGGAGATTCACAAGATACAGCGCATAAAGTATCTCAACTGAGTGAAACTATGGGTTATCCAATCACTTGTATTGGAATCCCGAAAACTGTTGATAACGACTTACCTATCACGGATAACTGTCCAGGCTTTGGCTCTGTGGCAAAATACGTTGCCGTTTCGATCCGTGAAGCAGCCTTTGATGTTAAATCAATGGCAGAAAGCTCAACCAAAGTTTTTGTGATGGAAGTTATGGGACGTCACGCAGGTTGGATTGCCGCTGCAGGCGGTTTGGCTTGTGAAAAAGAAGGCGATGCTCCGCACATCATTCTATTCCCGGAAATTGCTTTCAATAAAGAGAAATTCCTGAAGAAAGTAAACCGTACCGTTAAAAAATTTGGTTACTGCGCAATCGTGGTTTCTGAAGGCGCTGCTTATAAAGATGGTACCTTCTTAGCGGATGCAGGTTCGGTAGATGCCTTCGGACATAAACAGTTAGGCGGGGTTGCGCCAGTAGTCGCACAAATGATCAAAGATGAATTGGGCTACAAATACCACTGGGCTGTTTCAGATTATTTGCAGCGTGCTGCGCGTCATATCGCATCAGCGACTGACGTTGACCAGGCTTACGCCATGGGCCAAGCAGCGGTTGAGTTTGCAGACGCAGGTAAAAACGCCGTTATGCCAACTATCGTTCGTAAAAACACTAAGAAATACTCATGGAAAGTTGGTGAAGCAAAACTTGCCGACGTTGCTAACGTAGAAAAAATGATGCCACGCAAATACATCACTCGCGATGGCTACGGCATCACCGAAGAATGTCGCGAGTATTTGCAACCACTTATTCAAGGTGAATCCTACCCGCCTTATAAAAACGGTTTACCGCAATATGTGGAACTTAAAAACGAATTAGTGAAGAAAAAACTTAAAAAGAAATTCAAAGTTTAAATTAGAGGGCTCATTTGAGCCCTTTTTGTTGGATAAGATTAATGAAGAAATTGCAATTAATTCTAATGCCCGGAATGGACGGCTCTGGCTTTCTCTATCAACCTTTAAGCCAGTTCTTATCTGATAAAGGGCTTGATCATGTTATTGAGCCATTAAATCCTTATGCTGATAAGAAAGCTTATATAAAGTATCTTGAGCACAAGTATCACGATCAAAGTGTGGTATTAATTGCTGAATCCTATTCTGGTCATATCGCTACTGAATTAGCACTGGCTGGTAATTTAAAGATCAGAAAAATTGTCATCATGGCAAGTTTTTTAGAAAACCCGACCAATCTGACCGAATTAGAAAAATACCTTTCTATGGATATTATCAAAAATCCATTTATTCCTGATAAAGCTCTAGGGTTTGCTCTTTTTGGTAATAACTCCAATAAAGTATTAATCGATTTATTTAAAAAAGCTATGCAAGATGTCACCACAGAGCAGCTTGCATCTAGAATTCGTGATATGCGTAGCCTTAAATTGCCAAAAAAGACCATTGAGATCCCAACTTTATATATTCAAGCCTCACACGATTGGCTAGTGCCAGCTAAGAATTATTTATCTTATGAGAAAGTCTTCAGAAACATTACCTTATCAAAACTTGAAGGAACTCACTTAATAGCACAAGGCAAGGCTCAAGAGTGCTGTAAGTTAATATCAGATTATCTAGAAGCATAATCATTGCAATTATTAGCAATTTCAATCAAGCACCAACAACCCTAATCCGCTAATATAATGTAAAAACATATCGAGGTTATTCGTGGGAACAGTTCATTATTACTCAGCCATTTGTGCCTTGTTTTTTGGCACTTGGGTATTACTAATTTCAAAGGGCAATAAGCAACATAAAACCATTAGCTTATACTATGTTATTGCCATGTCGATAATGCTATTTAGCTCCTTTATGAGCTATCGTTTCAGTGAGGATTTTAATTTATTCCATTATGCTTCCATTGCTTCTAGCTTAACTTTGATTTCTGGTATGTTTCCTATTTGGTTAAAAAAACCTAACCATAATTATAAGATTTTGCATATGCACTTTATGTATTGGTCCTTAATTGGCCTTTATATGGGTTTTGTCGCTGAGATATTTACCCGTATTCCTGGCACGCCTTTTTACTCCATGGTCGCAATAGCTAGTAGCACTGTATTTCTACTTGGCGTTATGGGCTTTAAACACAAAATGCCAGAATGGGAAAGAAGATTTGGCAACCATAAATCCGTTACAACAACAGCATGAATAAACATCTAGCACAAATTAATTCAGTAATTGAATATATTTACGCACACTTGGATTCAGATAATGAATCACAATTATCATTAGATCAACTTAGTAGTGTTTCTGGGTTTTCTAAATATCATTTTACTCGTGTTTTTTCCTCCTACACGGGCTTAACCGTCAGTCGCTTTGTACAAAGGTTAAAACTTAAAAGAGCATCTTATAAGTTAGCATTTCACCCAGAAGAAAAGATTATAGACATCGCTTTTGAAGCTAGTTTTGACTCACATGAAGCTTTTAGTAGAGCATTCAAACGAGTTTACCAACAAACGCCGTCTCAGTTTCGCGAGAAACCTAATTGGGAGCAATGGCATAAAAACAATCAGTTTAGACGAGGAAGCACCATGCAAGACTTAGATGTTAAAATTATAGACTTTGAAGAACAAGCCGTAGCACTATTAAAGCATCGAGGTGCACCAGCCAAACTTAATCATAGTGTGGCAAAGTTTATTGAATGGCGTAAGTCGAATAGCTTTTCACCAATAGCTTCTTCAAGGACATTTGGCTTGGCATACCATGATCCTGCTACCGTTCCAGCACATGAGTTTAAATTTGATATTTGTGGCTCTGTAAATTTGAGTATTGATGAAAACCCTCAAGGTGTTATCAACGCTACCATTCCAGCTGGCCGATGCGCTAAATTGATACATAAAGGCTCTCACGATCTTATGGGAGAAAAAATTTATTATTTATATCAAGATTGGTTAATGAAATCTGGAGAAACACTGCGGGACTTTCCATGTTTTTTTGAATATAAGAATTTCTTTCCTGAAGTCTCAGAGTCGGAGCTAATAACATACATCTATCTACCTATTAAATAAAAAGAGCCCAGTTTATCTCTATATCAAATCAGAATAGACTGGGCTTAGGCTAGTATCCTTTATTGATCTAACTTAAACTCCATGGTTACTTTTTGATTGCTTAGGCCCGTAGCCATACCGTTTTCGGTTCCTGGTTGAAATTTCCATTGTCTTAAAGCACGTTTAGCTTCTTTATCAAAAACTTTGCGATGACTTGCATCTACAATTGTGATGTTTTGAGCAAAGCCAGCTGAGTCCACATCAAAGTTAAGTTTAACCCAGCCTTCTAATCCCTTTTGCAATGCAATTACAGGGTAAGCTGGCGCAGTTTGCATTAAAGGCACAGCTTCACGGTCAAAATCATCCAAGCCTGACTGCAACTCTCTGATGCCAACCAAACCTTCAGTCAAGTCAGTCTTAGAAGGTGAAAAATTTATTGCCGTCATATTGTTAATATCCAACGCCTCAATTTCCATATCCATCTTGATGTCTATACTCGGAACTACAGGCGTTTTTGGTGGTTGTGGCTTTTCTTGCTCAGGCTTTGGTGGCCTCTCTTTTTCCACAGATACTGGAGGTAATGACTTTGGTTGCAACTTTGGCTTAACTGGCGCTTTAGGTTCCGCGATCAAAGTTGTCATTAAAAACATTAAACTCACAGTCATAATAACGCCAATAATAGATACGATTATATTCTTCATGATTTGTCCCCTTTTGTAATTTCCTCAAGAATATAAACGTGTTCTTACCAATAAAGGGTTAAATTGTTTGCAACTTTTTTTATAGCTCAGTAAAGTTAAGAAAAGCCGCTTTGGAATTAGCAAAATGACTTGGCTAACTACAAGTTCCTTAACAAATAAAAATATTAGACTGGAGCCCCTTTCTTTAGAACATATATCGGATCTGTCCGTTGCCGTCCAAGATGGTAACTTATGGGAGCTTTGGTTCACTAGCGTGCCCAACCAAGATTCCGTTGAATCCTATATAAAAGAAGCATTACAAAAACAAGACGAATTAAATCAATTGGCGTTCGCTGTTATTGATTCTAATAATGATAAAGCAGTAGGTTCAACTCGCTTTTGCAATATCGATTCTAAAAACAAACGTCTTGAAATCGGTTATACATGGTACGCCAAAAGCTATCAAAGAACTGCAACCAATACCATTTGCAAGTTATTATTACTGCAACATGCATTTGAAACTCTCGATTGTATTGCCGTTGAATTTAGAACTCATATTAAAAATACAGCTTCTCGCAAAGCTATAGCTAGATTAGGTGCAAAGCAAGACGGTATTTTAAGGCAACATCAGCAACTGAAAGATGGCTCTTATCGTGACACAGTGGTCTTCTCAATACTTAACTCTGAATGGCCAAGTGTTAAGAAAAAGCTTTCCCTAAAACTTAACTCCTATTCATAAAAAATGCGGTCAAAATGACCGCATTTTTTATTCTAAATATTAATTATCTTAATAACGGTGCTATCACCAAAGACACAATCGCCATAACATTAATTAAAATATTCATAGAGGGTCCAGAAGTATCTTTAAAAGGATCGCCTACTGTGTCACCAACAACTGCCGCGCCGTGAGTATCTGAGCCTTTGCCGCCGAAGTGACCTTTTTCGACATACTTCTTAGCGTTGTCCCAAGCGCCACCTGCATTCGCCATCATTAAGGCCATGAGTACACAACCTAATAATGCGCCTGCTAACATTCCAGCTAGACCAATCGCACCTAAAGGTGACATACCTACAACTACTGGGGCACCAACCGCAATAACACCCGGTAATAACATGCGCTTTAAAGCAGCTGTTGTGGCAATATCAACACACTTTGCCGTATCTGGTTCTGCTTTACCTTCTAACAAGCCAGGGATTTCTTTAAACTGACGACGGATTTCATTAATCATATCGAATGCTGCATCACCAACCGCAGTCATAGTGATCGAAGCGATTAAGAATGGAATAGTGCCACCAATTAACATTCCTACCAGTACTGTTGGGTTCGATAAATTAATATCAGCAGGATTGATCCCTGCTGATTTAATAAAGGCCGCAATAATCGCCAAGGCTGCTAGCGCTGCCGCACCAATGGCGAAACCTTTACCAATTGCAGCAGTGGTGTTACCTAGCTCATCTAGAGAGTCAGTAATTTCACGAACTTCTTTACCCATACCACCCATTTCAGCGATACCGCCAGCGTTATCCGCAACTGGCCCATAAGCGTCAATCGCCATGGTTATACCAACTGTAGATAGCATACCTACCGCCGCGATGCCCACGCCATATAAACCAGCCAGTTCGGTTGAAACATAAATGATCCCGCACAATACAAAGATTGGGATTACCACTGATTGCATACCCACCGATAATCCTGTGATCATAACCGTTGCTGGGCCCGTTTCACCTGACTTAGCAATCTTCTTAACGGGCGTAGAACCTGTGTAATATTCAGTGATTAAGCCAATAGCGACACCACCGACGGCACCAGCTACAACAGCCCACCAATAAGCGGTTGGAATATTTAACTGATTCGCTAATAAGTAAGCCGCTCCAACAAAGATAATCGGCGCGCCCATGGTTCCAATTCGAAGTGCTGTTGCTGGCGCTGAACCAGAGAATAGCCGAACCACGACGATCATGATAATTGATGCAACCATACCGACCGTTGCTAATAATAAAGGGAAAGACATCAATGCCGCTTGGTAATCCAGCTCCGTTAAGGTCGCTGCAATGGCAATAGATGCAATCATAGAACCACAATAAGATTCGAAAATATCCGAACCCATGCCCGCTACATCACCAACGTTATCACCAACATTATCGGCAATAACACCTGGGTTACGCGGATCATCTTCTGGAATACCCGCTTCAACCTTACCCACTAAGTCAGCGCCAACGTCAGCAGATTTAGTATAAATACCACCACCAACTCGCGAGAATAAAGCCACGCAAGATGCACCCATACCGAAGCCTTCAAGTGCATGAACTGTACCTAAGTTCATAGTTGGATTGAAGTACCAGAAAAGACCACCTAAACCAATTAGACCTAAAGCTGCTACGCATAAGCCCATGATAGAGCCACCAAAAAAGGCGACAGATAAAGCGGCTGAAGCACCTTCTTTTTGCGCTGCCGTTGCGGTTCTAACATTAGCTTTCGTTGCTGCATACATTCCTAACCAACCTGCAATCGAGGATGACAGAGCACCTGCAACCACTGCAATAGCCGTCTGCTGACCTAATTGCCACCAAACTAAAATTACTAATACCGCTACAAAGCCTGCCAACATAGTGTATTCACGTTTCATAAATACCATGGCACCTAAATGAATTTGATCGGCAATTTTCTTGATATTGGATTCGCCTTCAGGATACTTTTTTACCAGTATGTAAATGATGAAAGCAAAGACTAAACCTACCAAACCCAGAATTGGTGGTAGCGCAAGATTTTCTAACATAAGACCCCCATTAGTCATTATCTCTTTGATTATTAAATGTTTTTTGATTATTTCGTAATCAATCTAGCAGACTTGATAAAAATGTACAATTTTTATGCAGAAAGATTAGACTTTGAACAGTGTTTTTTCCTTTAAAACAGTTGTATAATGCGCGCCGCTTTCATCCCCCAATTTGAAAAAGGTAATTCCATGAGTTTGGATAATGTCTCAGCAGGAACTAACGCTCCTGAAGAAATTAACGTAATCATCGAGATCCCAGCACACAGCGATCCGATCAAATACGAAGTTGATAAAGAAACTGGCGCTCTTTTCGTAGACCGCTTCATGGCGACTTGTATGCACTATCCTGCAAACTACGGCTATGTAAACCAAACTTTATCTGCCGATGGCGACCCTGTTGATGTATTAGTACCAACTCCATTCCCATTATTAGCAGGTTGTGTGATCCCATGTCGTCCAGTTGGCGTTTTAAAAATGTCTGACGAATCTGGACAAGATGCAAAAGTTATCGCAATCCCAACGGGTAAATTAAGTACTATGTATCAAGGTATTCATGAAGTTGATGAATTACCAGAATTACTACGCAACCAAATCGAACACTTCTTCGAGCACTACAAAGATCTAGAGCCGGGCAAGTGGGTTAAAATTGATGGCTGGGAAGGCGCTGAGTCAGCCAAGCAAGAAATTTTAGACAGCATCGCCGCTTACGAAAAAGGCGAATAAGCATCAAAAAAGCAGCCTAATGGCTGCTTTTTTAATTGGCAAATCACTACTAACTAATTAGCCCTTTCAATAACTTTCTTTCAGATTTATAACTTTCAATCAGCTTTAAATAGATATTTGTTTGACTTGGTGCCTGTAATAAAGAGTCCATATATCGTTTTTGAGTTGTCCGTAAATCTTTTAAGGTATTTCCAAACTTATTGGGTAAAGGTTGCCCTAAATCCTGCATCTTGTCCCCTAAAGCTGAGTAATACTGACTATTGGCCTGTTGTAAGCTAAATAAAGTTTTTTGTTGCTGCAAACTCAAACTTGGTTCAGCAGGCTGATTTTTAATATTCAAACCTATTATTGCAACCAGAGCCAAAGAAGCCACCAAAGAAACAGGCCCCTTCCAAACTTTAGCCTTAACTGGTAGCTCAGCTAACTCTGGCTCAGCCTTAATCCCCGCTAACACCGATTGCCAATTATTTTTGGCATCAATTTCTTTCGGTAATTGATTCAGTTGTTCAACTAATTCTTTTTCATTCATAATTTCAATTCACCTAGTCCAAACCTACTAACTAGTTAGTCTTGATTTAATAAATCTTGCATTAATAATCTAGCACGATTTAAATGAGCCTTGCAGGTTCCCGTTGCAATATTTAAAGACTCGCCTATTTCTTTATGTGTCATACCCATCACATCATGCAATATCAGTACATTCTTCGCTTGCATTGGTAATTGGCTAATTGCCCTTTCTAAATCCATCTGCAAACCGTTATGGGTAGTAGAAAATTCATCTTCGAATGACTGTTGCCAATCTTGATCGGCCAAGACTTCATACTGATATTTACGCTGGTGTCCCAATACCACATTAACCGCGATACGATATAGCCAACTACTAAACTTACTTTTACCTTGAAACTTAGCCAAAGCTTGCCAAGCTTTAATAAAAGCATCTTGGCTATGGTCTTCCGCCAGATCTTTGCGCCCAGTCATCCGTAAGCACAACAAATAAATCTGCTTGTAATAGCGCTGATAAAGGATCTCAAAAGCTGACACCTGCCCCGCTATTGCCGATGCAATCAAATCATTCTCATCATCGTGCTGAGAGCTATTGTCTACTGCTTGCGTTTTAAGCTGGTTCACATTTGATGCCAGTTCTAGTTTTGTATCCTCTGCTTATAAGATACCCAGTGTAACAAAAAGGTTTAGTCAGGAATAAAAAAAGCCCAGTAAAAACTGGGCTTAAAAATTAATCAGCAAACTAACCACGCTTTAATAAGTCAATCAAGTCAATTATCGCTGCATTGGCGCGAGAAATATAGGATGACATCACCAAGGAATGGTTGGCAACAAAGCCAAACTCACGGCCATTCACCACCATTGGGCTCCATACCGGATCTTGGGTTGCTTCAAGCTCTAAAATGATTTGGCGGAAGCTTGCTTGTGCGTTTTTATCTTGAATCACTGATTCAAAATCTTGCTCCACCGCTTTCATCATTTGCACAATCGCCCAAGTAGAACCTCGCGCTTCCCAGAAAATGTCATCGATCTCTAGCCATGGGGTTTTTACTTCTACTAATTGGCTCGTCGAAGTGGACTGTTGTGCCGATTTATCTCCCGCCAAATCAGTATTAATTCGTGTACGACCAACACTAGCGCTTAGTCGCTGAGACAATGAACCTAAGCGCTTACTAACAAAGTATAACCATGAACGTAAATTATCCGCACGTGAATAGAATTGACTGTTAGTAATTTGGCTATCGGTTAATTCATCACGATAAACCCGTAAATTTTCAATCCCTTTTCGATATTGTCTCTCTGGGCTAGGCAGAATCCATCGAGCATGATCAATATTTAAATGCTCTAAAGCCTTACGTAAATGCATATTTTCTACCGATTGCGACTGAGCTCGACTAATATCATCACGTAAAACCGTAACCATATCGCGCACCTGCACCAAGGCGCCAAACTCATAACTCGGCATATTATCCATCATCACGCTGGGAGGCATAATATCATTACTTAAAAATCCGCCACTTTTATCTAGCATAGATTCCACCAATAAAGCGGTCGTTTCAACGGTTAAATAGCCAATCGGCGGCTCTCCAGCTGGATAACCTTGGCGCACGCTTTTAGGATCAATCGGATCAGGTTCACTGCTCCAAACAAATGCCAAAACCACCATGATTAAAACTATCAAAATCAAAGTGACTAGTATTGCGCTGAATTTTTTTCTTTTATTCGGTTTATCCGATTCCATAGTACCTTCTTAAATATACGTATCTATAACAACACTTGTTATTTAGCTTGGCCTACTTTAAAAGGAACTGCAAGCGGTTCACGCCCTGCAAAGTGTAAAAGAATATTATAGCTTTTGCTCGGATCTAACGGCTTATGGGTTCCCATAACCATGATATGTAGACCGCCAGGCTTAAAGGCTAATTCCTTATCAATAACAATTTCATCTTGATGAATCATTTTAGCCATGCCATCCACCACTTTCGACTCATGGATCATTCCCATTCGCGCCCAATCCAATGAAACATCTTCTAAAATCAAAGGCTTATCACTATCATTCTTAATCACCATAAAGCCTGCGGTATTTGAAATACCTTGCGGCATGGCGCGTAACCATGCGTTTTCAATACGAATATCATCTTTAACAAAGACAGTGATATCTTTTGGTGCTTCTTTTGTTTTTTCACAGGCTACAATTAAGAAAAGAAATGTTACAGATAAGCAAAGCTTGGCTATTTTATTCAACATAAGTCCACTAACTTGTCATTAGGAATTAAAGTCGATATTGTACTGAGAAATAAAACTGATCACTAGAAAAGTCGCATGTCTTTTGCCTTTAAACCGACCATTACTACTATTCCGATAATAGGCTCAGAGCAAGAGTTTCCAGTTCGCCGCGTCTATTGTGTGGGGCGCAACTATGCCGACCACGCCAAGGAGATGGGACATTCCGAGCGTGAAGCACCATTTTTCTTTATGAAACCTGCTGACGCAATAGTGGTTAATCCCGAAACTATGTGCTACCCAAGCATGACCAACCAACTACATCATGAAATTGAGTTAGTCATTGCCATTAG
The DNA here is from genome assembly GCA_947503345.1 of uncultured Kangiella sp. Taxonomy (GTDB): domain Bacteria; phylum Pseudomonadota; class Gammaproteobacteria; order Enterobacterales; family Kangiellaceae; genus Kangiella. Next base: position 352,805 of record CANNCW010000001.1, read on the forward strand.
GGATAGTGATGCTATTCATGGGTTTGAAGTTTCTACCGAGCAGGCTTGGGAACTTGTATATGGATATGCCCTGGGCGTCGATTTAACCAAGCGCGATCTCCAAGCTAAATACAAGAAACAATCCCGCCCTTGGGATCTCGCCAAAGGCTTTGATCAATCAGCCCCGATTTCTTCAATCATTCCTTTTGAAGAGCTAGGTAAATTAACTGATGGAAATATAGAGCTATCAGTTAATAACGAAATCCGTCAAAAAGGCCATATCAATCAAATGATATGGTCAATCCCCGAAATAATCAGTGAGCTCTCGAAACACATCGTACTAAAAGCTGGTGACTTGATTTTTACAGGAACGCCGAGCGGGGTTGATGAGATAAAAAAAGGCCAAACTATTTTTGCAAACTCGTTTGACCTTAATTTAAACTTTAAAATTACTTAAAGACTATTATAAATCGCAGTTATAATCTGTTCTGGCTTAATAAAAGCTTTGCCATTTTTAGCATCATATTTTTTGCTTGGTTTAGCATCAATAACTGCTTCTAATGATTTCCCATCTGCCTTTAATTCAGCCACATTATTACGAATATCTTTTAACATGCCCACGTAAGTTGCCATATCTGACTTGCTAGCCATTGGACCATGTCCCGGAATAATTTGTGTTTCATCATTGGCTAGGTTTACACCTGTTTCTAGTGCGTTAATATAGCCGTCAATCGAACCACCCGAACCTATATCAATAAACGGATAGCCGATATTAAAATAGCAATCGCCCATGTGTAGAACATTATCTTCTTCGAAGTAAATTAACGAATCGCCATCAGTATGAGCATTGGCAACATGAATAATTCGCATATTGTCATTATTCAATTTTAAACTCATTTCTTTTTGATAAGTCACCTGCGGGCGGGCTACTTTTGGCGCTGGTTCGACAACGCGATTAAAAGCTTTCATTTCTTGACGCGTGCTCATACGTTTATGCACATTTTCATGGGCGACAATGACTGCACCTTCTTTACCGAAGTTTTCATTACCGCCAGTGTGATCAAAATGCCAATGGGTATTAATCACGTATTCAACAGGCTCTTTGGTAATTTTATCAATAGCCTCATTAATCTTGCCCGTTAATGGCGCAAACTGATCATCAATTATATAGGCTCCATCTTCACCTACAGAAAGCCCAATATTACCGCCTTGACCAAACAAAACATAAATTCCATCCGTTAATTTTTGTGATTTAATTTCTACGGTGGTTTCTTGCCCGGCGTGTGATATAGCATTAGTTGTAAGGCCTAAACCTAATGAAGCAGCTAGGAGTATTTGCGCAGTTTTTTTAAGTTTCATAATTTCTCCATTTGTATTGGTACAGATTGGATGCAATCTTCCAGAAGTCATTACAGTTTATGCCAAAATTGGTTAAAATGTCGTTATAAATTCACGATTTAGGTTTTATCATGTCTTTAGATCATCAAAAAGCACAAGCTTTCATCGACCAGAAATGGGATCAGGAAATTGTTCCAGAGTTAGTGGAATACATCAAAATTCCCTGCAAATCGCCACACTTTGATCCTAACTGGGATGAAAATGGTTATATGGAGCAAGCAATTCAGCAAATTGCAACCTGGTGTGAAGCTCAAGAGATCCCAGGAAAAACCTTAGAAATTGTTCGAATAGAAGGCCGGACACCGGTTATTTTTATGGAAATCCCAGCCAGCGACGGCTCCAATAATCCTGAAGATGACACCATCTTAATGTATGGCCATATGGATAAACAGCCTGAAATGGAAGGTTGGGATGAGGACTTAGGGCCTTGGATCCCAGTAATCAAAGACGACAAGCTGTATGGTCGTGGCGGAGCCGATGATGGCTATGCAGCTTACGCATCGTTAACCGCTTTGATGGCACTACAAAAGCAAGGCTTACCGCACAAGCGTACAGTTGTTCTCATTGAGGCTTGCGAAGAGTCAGGCAGTTATGATTTACCCTATTATATCGACGCTTTGCGTAGTCGTATTGGTCAGCCATCGTTAGTGATTTGCTTAGACTCCGGAGCCGGTAATTACGATCAGCTTTGGTGTACCATGAGTTTACGCGGCTTAGCCAGCGGCACTTTAACCGTTGATGTTTTGCATGAAGGTATTCATTCGGGAATGGGTAGTGGCGTTGTGCCCTCATCATTCCGTATTATTCGCCAGTTGCTAACTCGCCTTGAGGATGAAAAGTCAGGACGACTATTGCCCAAAGAGTTTTATGCCGAAATTCCGCATCAACGTTTAGAGCAAACTTTAAAAGTGACACAAGTATTGGGGGATAAAATCGTTGAAGCTTATCCACTGAAAGATGACACAGAGCCAATGGCAGAGAATCACTTCGAACGTTTGCTTAATCGTAACTGGCGCCCTGCACTTTCTTACACCGGTATCGCTGGGATGCCTGATATTCAAAATGCAGGCAACGTTTTACGACCAACCACTTCAGTTAAACTTTCATTACGTTTGCCACCAACGGCCAACAGTGAAAAAGCTTCGAAAGTATTAACAGAAATGTTACTACAAGATCCGCCCTCCAATGCCAAAGTAACCTTTACTGCTGAGCAACCCGCAGATGGTTGGAACGCACCTGATGTACATGAATGGTTGGCGGATTCCTTGGAAAAAAGCTCGCAAGCAGTTTATAAACAACCAGCGATGTATATGGGTGAAGGCGGAACTATTCCATTTATGGCGATGCTAGGAGAAAAGTTCCCAGAAGCGCAATTTATGATTACTGGTGTTTTGGGGCCGAAATCTAATGCTCATGGCCCGAACGAATTCTTGCATATTCCTTATGCAAAGAAGCTAACTACTTGTGTCTCTCAAGTTATTCTCGATCACTTCAATCGTTAAAAATCAAAAAGGCGCTAAACAGCGCCTTTTTACTTCCTCATTTGTTACTTGAAAGTTATAACCAGTCAGTTAAAACAAAACCCACGCCCAAACGATTGGTCCTACGATTATAGTCAATTAAACTTTCGCCATAACCATTAAAGTATTGTACATAACCGCGTAACTTACCTTTTTCATCTAATGGGAAGGTCCAATCGAATTGCACTGCACCACGATTTTCGCTACGTAAATTATTTCTTAGCATCACGCCAAAATTATGGTCATCCCATTGGTAGCGTGTTTGTAATTCAAAGTAACCCATATAGTCATCAATATCTGGGTTATCATCACCTTCTGGGTCAAGCGGGTCTTCTTTTTGCTCTTCTGGCACTCGCCACCAAGGTTTAAAGGCCAGTACCCAGCGGTCTTTTTCAAATGCCCATTCAGTATAAACACGATTCCAACTACGAGAACTCAAACCGCTACGACCATTGGACTGATGCTCAACACCCAATGAGAATGTTGGAATTTGCCAATCACCTAGCTTCCAATCCGTAGCCCAAGCGGCAAAAATTTCTGGTTGATGATTTGTCTCACGGAAAGGACTGGAAACTTCAGAATTATAAGCCTGCCAATAAGATTGGCCAGTATAAGCAAAGAATAATGCACTGTTTTTTCCAAATGGCGCTTCCCAAAACGGCGTCTTAAAACTTACTTGAAACTTAATTTCAACGTTATCTATTTCACGCTCATCACCCGCCAAATCGAAACCTTCATTATTGGGAGAGTTATTAAAAGTAACTGGCAGAATATAGTTTGGTTTATGCGGCAAGATCGCGAAACGATTCTTTCGAGCACGATACTCTTGACGTAAACGATCTTTCACCAAAGTTGACTCTTCTTTTTCAACCTTTGATGTAGACTGATTTTTAACGATAAGAGTATCATCGCTTTTGCCTGCTTGATCCTCAACATGGTTAGATTCAACAGCAATGCTTCGTAGACATTGGCTACGAATCTCACCAATGGTCACTTCATCATTAGCCGTCTTTATCGACTCCAATACACAAGCCTCAAAGTCACTTGAAGCCTGTAAACTACCACTAAACCCAGCAATGAATATAAATGTTCCTAGAAATCGGTACATGCTCATTCCTAATAAAAATATAATTGTAGAAAAATTAGGCGAATTATATCAGCTATTAAATTTTTTCAATAGCCATAAAAAAAGGGGCTTTCGCCCCTTTTAAAATAGTTAACATTTACTTGACTGGTTGTGCTTCGGCATCCAGTTCAATAATGTCATAACCTAACTTTTCTAGCCCCGGTAAAATTGATTTTTTATCACCAACTACCACCACAATCATGCTATCTAAATCTAGATGCTTAGCTGCCAATGCATTCAGCTCATCAACTTCAACATCTTCTAAGATTTCATTTTGATCATCGATGTAATCATCATCTAAATCATAAGTTAAAATACGAGATAATAAGCCCAGCTTTTGAGATGGTGTCTCATAGCGACGAGCATCACTTTGACCTAAAGAATTCTGCATGAATGTTAATTCATTATTTGTCATACCCGATTTATGGTAATTACTAATCTCCTTAAAGAACTCAATTAAAGACTTATCCGTAGCATCAGATCGTACCCCAGCACTAGCAGTGAATGTCCCATAGTCTTTAGAGCCACTGAATCGTGAACGAGCACCATAGGTATAGCCTTTATCTTCGCGTAAATTAATATTAATACGTGAGTTAAATGCAGCGCCTAAGTTATAGTTCATCAAACTTGCAAGATAATACTCGCCATCAGCATCATATGGTAAAGCTCGTTTACCGATACGAATTTCAGATTGAGCAGCACCCGGCTTATCGACTAAATAAATGGCTTTCTTTAAGCGTGGAAAATCATTCAATGCAGTCTGCTGAACTTCTCCACCCTGCCACTTTTCAAAACGACCAAGTTTTTTCAGAATTACATCTTCAGCTAAATCTGAAACTACCACCACATTGGTTACTTGCGGAGAATATTGAGTTTTATAAAAATCCTTAACGTCCTGTAGATTAATATTTGCTACAGAATCCAATGTTCCACTAGCAGGCTCACCAATTGCATTGTTACCAAGTAGCAACTTACTATAAACATTGGATGCTACAGTTGCCGCTTGCTTTTGAGAGAACTTTATTCCTTCAATAGCTTGGTCTTTAATTCGTTTAAAGTCGGCCTCAGCAAATTTCGGTGAGAACAATTTTTCCGATGCAATCCATAAAGTACGATCTAAATTCTCTGTGAGAGAGGAAATAGTCATAGTAGTAAAATTTTCCCCAGCAGAGAAACTAATAGAGCTACCTAACTTTTGAAGCATGTTACTCAAATCTTCACTCGAGTAGCTTTCAGTTGCTTCATTCATCATTGACGCAGTCATAGAAGCCAAACCAACTTTTGCCATAGGATCATTGCGATGACCATTTTGAATTCTAAAACTAATGGCCGTAGTTGGAGTTTCGCTATTGTTAGCACCCACCACTTCAATATCGTTAGCTAACTCTGCTCTCCAAATTTCAGGCAAGCTAATAGAAGGGTTTTCACCTGAACTGGGGCTTACACTACGATTAAAATTATCTTTAGCCACTCGTAATTGTAATCCAGAGTTATCATCTGACTCAGGTATCGTGCGTTCTTTTACTGTAAAAGTATCCTTATGAGCAATTAACTCCGGTTTGCCATTAGGCACAATACTCATAATGACAGAACCTTTACCTTTAATGTACTTTTCGTACACTCGCATAACATCTTCTTTAGTAACGTTTTGATAACGAGCTAACTCTGTTGCTATTAAATTAGGGTTACCTTCAAAAGTTTGATTCGCAGCTAATCGAGAAACTTTGCCTGAAACACTTTGTAAGCCATAAATGGTTTGCGATTTCATACCTGCTTTAACTCGATCCAAATCGTCTTGCTGTACGCCTCTTTGCTCAAACTCTTTAAATGTATCGCGCATGATTTTTTCTAAATCCGTCAAAGATTTACCTTTAGCGGGATTTGGTAAAGCATACATGGTGAACTGACAAGATAATTCAGAACAGGGGTGACTTACGCCCGATTGAACCGTTAAGCCTTCTTTATCTAAGTTCTTATAAAATAAAGAAGTTCTACCTTGGCCAATAATTGATGATAAAACATCAAGCGCAGCCTCATCATCACTGCGAGCATAAGTCGTAGGGAACGACATATATATCAAAGGCAAAGATACATTATCTTCCATTGAGATATAACGGTCCTTTTCTAAGCTCACCGTTTGCGGAGCGGGGTCTTTTACTTCTGGGCCACGCGGAATCGAACCAAAATATTTATTTACCCAAGCTAATGTTTGAGCTTCATCTAACTGACCACCAATAGTCAAAGTTGCATTATTAGGGCCATACCAACGTAGAAAGAATCTCTTTAAATCATTCAAATCAGCACGATTTAAGTCATCCATAAAACCAATCACAGGCCAAGAATAAGGATGACCTTCTGGATATAATGCTTGCGAAACACGTTCACTCAATCGACCGTAAGGACGATTATCAACACGTTGACCACGCTCATTTTTCACAGTTTCACGCTGAACTTCAAATTTCTCTTGAGTTACAGCATCTAATAAAAAGCCCATACGATCAGCTTCTAACCACAACATTTTCTCAAGTTGGTTTGAAGGTACTGTTTCAAAATAATTTGTTCTATCGCTGTTAGTTGTACCATTCAAAGTACCGCCAGCTTCAGTGATCATTTTAAAATGTTCTTCATCAGCTACGTTTTCCGAACCTTGAAACATCATATGTTCAAAAAAGTGAGCAAAACCTGACTTGCCTATATCTTCGCGACCAGACCCTACATGGTAAGTCACATCAACGTGCACTAATGGGTCGCTGTTATCTTCATGTAAGATAACAGTTAAGCCATTATCTAATTGGAATTTTTTATAAGGTATAACTAATTCCGAGCCTTTCTTATCTACTTGTTCTAATAGTTTAATACCTTCTAGCTCAGAAGAGTCCACTTCAGCTACTGGCGAAGATGAGCAGGCTACTAAACCTGTGATAATAGTAGCTACGGCGGCAACTTTAAACTTTGATAGCTTAAAGCTTTGATTTTGTTTTTGCATGTATTTTCCCCGAAATAATATTTTCACGCTGATTATACGTATTTTGAATGATAAAACAGTGAAGAGTTACAAATTGAAACAATAAAAAAAGCCACATTTAGTGGCTTTTAAATATAAGGTCATTACTTTTCTAATTGAATTTTCAAATTATCTAAGCCCTGCTGATAAACAGTACCAACTTGCTCTTCCATCATTAATCCAATATATCGACCAATTAAGTTATTCCCAAAATCTGCTGAGAAAGTCCATGTGACTTTCGTCTGCTTAAAAGTAATTTCTTCTATCCTAAAAGTGGCATAACCAGGGTTTGGGTCTTGACCAAAAAACAGCTCAGTCTTAATCATGCTTGGGTATTGATTATCGACAATTTCCAAAGTACCAGCTCCTAACTTAGGATCCTCACTATCCCAAGCCATTTTACTCCCTTGCCCTTCTTGGGGACCAGAGAATTGGTACTTTGCATTTGGATCCATTTGGAACCAAGGAGACCAATCATTAAATCGCTGCATACTGTTTAATTTAGTATAAACAGCATCTCGAGTATTTCCAATGATGGTTGAACGTTCGACAGAAACGGTTTGAGGTAAAAAATATCCTACCACCGCTAAAATAAATAATAACAAAACTACAGTTATGAAAAACCACTTTAAAAACTTCATCACAACCCCCTACAGTTGAATAAAACACCACTATTTTAGTCATACCCATAAAGGGTTAGCAATAGAGAATTTAATGAGAAATGTTTAACCTTGTGATAAGCCGCTAGAGATTTCAAAAAAATATTTCATATTCAATAACTTAAGTATCAGTTCTTTTATACATAAATTGTAAACAGTTATGACAAAAAAAAGTGAAACTTAATTATTGTACTCCCCAACAAAGTTTTGAAGCTTGCTCAGCGTACATTTTCAAATCACCGGTCAATAGTTGGGGGAATGCCTTTTCCCCCAGAGCTTTACGATCCTTTAGCCATCGATTGATATTATCAGCAAATACTCCGACAATATCTTTTTGTTGCTCTTGATAGTATTCAGTCACTTCTTCCGGCGTTAAATTTGGAAAAAGCTTACTCAAATACTGTTTAGACTCTTTGCTAAACTGCTCTATATTTGCAGTATGAAACAAAGCAGGATCCTTGGCGTGAACTTCCATCCACATCAAGGCATAAGCTTCTCTGTTAATGATTTCTTCGACAACTAATTCAACAGAAACACCTCTGCGGATCATGCGATTAATAACTAACCCTTTGTTCAAAACTACTTCCATTAAGCCACCATATCGCCCTAATAAAGCTGCTTCATAAAGCATCTCTTCACCTTGCTGAATGGTATCGAAATTCATTTGATGAGTATCTGTAATTGCAAGACGTTCCTTAGCGGTCATTGTCTTATCTTGGTTATGTGCTCGCACACCTATGGCTCCTTGCCACATAAGATCAACACCTTGCACCACCATTGCGCCTGTATCTTTTGCCTTGACTAAACTTTTTAGACTCTCTATTGGCATAGTGGAATAATTACCCGTACCGTCTAAGTCATCATAGTTAACCCAAATATTCCCAATAAACTCCATAAATTGACTTTCCATTGCAGGGTACTGCTCGGTTAACTCCTGACAAGTTTCAGCTTTAAACTTATGCTCGCTAACTTCATTTCCAGTTTTGTTGCCTTGCACTTTTGCAACTTCACGAGCCTCTTGTTCACGTTTCGCTTCAGCACGAATCTCAGCCAAAAATTCAGCGTCTAGACTCAAGGATTGTTTTTCAGTACCTGACTCTAAAAACATAAAAGTAAGCCAAGCAAATTTAGCTAAAATTAATACCACTATAAAAATGGTTAAGAGCACTTTTTTCATTCAAACAACTCCAAAGCTTTTTCGATGACTTCTAGTCCTGCACCTTTTTTATAAGCATTTTCTGATAGGTGTCTGCGCCAAAGTTTTCCTCTAGGTTGAGCATGAAATAAACCTAAAATATGTCTGGTCATATGACCAAGATAGACATCTTGCTCTAATTGGTTTTGGACATAATGCATAAACTCTTTAGCAACTTCCACCCGAGTTAAAAGTTCATGTTCATCTTGATAAAAACGTTTGTCGGCTTCAATTAGGTGATATGGATTTGAATAAGCTTCGCGGCCAATCATCACACCGTCAAGCTGCTTCATATGCTCTTCAGCTTGTCCTAAGCTAGTGATGCCACCATTTAAAATAACTTCCAGTTCAGGAAAATCTTTTTTAACTTGATAAGCAACATCATATCTTAAGGGTGGGATTTCCCGATTTTGCTTTGGGCTTAAACCTGAGAGCCATGCTTTTCTGGCATGGATAATAAAGGTTTCTACACCCGATTTTTTTACAATTTCAATAAACTGATGAAGATGCTCATAAGAATCGAGTTCATCAATACCAATACGAGTTTTTACTGTGGTAGGAATATCAACAACATCTGACATTGCGGCCATGCATTCTGCAACTAATTCTGGTTCCGCCATTAAGCAAGCACCGAAACGACCATTTTGTACACGGTCACTTGGGCAACCGACATTCAAATTAATTTCGTCATAGCCGTAATCTTCGCAAATCTTAGCGCACTCAGCTAGCTCTTTAGGATTACTCCCACCGAGCTGAATGGCCACTGGATGCTCTTCATCATTAAACTTCAAATGACCATCCCTATCACCATGCAAAATGGCTCCGGTAGTTATCATTTCAGTATAAAGAACTGCATGCTTACTGATGATTCGCATAAATCGACGTTGATGACGATCTGTCCAATCTAACATTGGCGCGACGCAAATTTTCCGATTCAATTTAATTTTGCTCAATTTAAACCCTTATTTTTATTTTATTGAATCTGACCAACCTTTTTGTTCAATCTCTTTGTCACTTTCAAAGTATTTAACTTGCTTAGTTAGCCCTTTCTGTTCTAAGTCATATTCAATCCATTTGCCATGTAATTTACCTTCTCGATAATGCTTTGTGATCCAGAGTTTTCCAGCCATAAACATTTGAGCAATTCCATGATATTGGCCTTGGTCATAATTGACTTCAAAGATCTTCTCACCTTTTGGGTTTAGCTTTATATGCTTTCCTTGCAATAAATCATTGCGATAATTTTGTCGAACTTCTAATCCACCTTCCTGAAAATAAATAGTTTCTTCTCCTTCTTTCAAACCTTTCTCAAAATTTGTGCGGCTTTTTACAGACTCTAGCCCTGATGTGAAATAAATAATCTCAAGTCCATGTTGAATGCCGTTTTGATATCCAGTCTTTCTTAATAAGCGGCCGTCTTTTTCACTGTATAACCTTACCGCACCATCCAATTGCCCCCACTTGTTATAATTTTTATGTTTAGCGATTTTTCCATCTGCAAAAAAAGACTTATAAGAACCACAAGGTTTGGATTGGCAATAATCAATTTGATATTTAAGACGATTATTTTCTACTTGTTTAAAAGGCCCCTCAAAAAAACCATTTTTAAAATTAGCTTGAATGTAACCTTGCTTTAGTTGTATTTGATAAAAGCCATCTAAAGCTTTACTTTGTTCACTAAAGTATTGAACTTGGCCAGATTCATTTTTAGCTAACCGTAAATCTTTTTGCCATAAATATTTAGGCTCGGCTGAAAAAGAAGCTCCTGCTAAGATCATCAAGATAAATCCAAATAAATACTTCACAATAGTGTCCATCAAATATTTTATGGTATTTTACCTGAGTTAAGCCCAAAAAAAAGCGGGCAATGCCCGCTTTCTATACTTAGTTAGCTATGCTAAAAATTTCTTAAGGCTTCTATCCGCTTATCTAAAGGAGGGTGCGACATAAATAAGTGCCCAAATTTCTCTTGGAACGAACCTGTTTTACCATTTTTCAAGCCAAATGCAGTAAAGGTTTCGCCCATATCTGAAGGCATATCATATTCAGCCTTCAATTTTTCCAATGCTGAAATCATTGCCCCAGTACCCGCTAATTGTGCGCCTGCTTCATCTGCTCTAAATTCTCGTTTACGCGAGAACCACATCACTACAATGCTCGCTAATATTGAGAACACAATTTGTGCGATCATCACTGATACATAGTAACCGATGCCATAACCACGCTCGTTCTTCAGCACTACTCTATCCACCAAGTGTCCGACAACCCGCGCAAAGAACATTACAAAAGTATTCACAATACCTTGGATCAGGGTCAAAGTAATCATATCGCCATTAGCAACGTGACCAACTTCATGCGCCAAAACCGCACGAACCTCATTTCGGTCCATTCGATGCATTAACCCTTCACTAACTGCGACCAGAGCATTGTTTTTATTCCAGCCGGTTGCAAAAGCATTTGATTGTTGCGATGGGAAAATACCGACTTCAGGCATTCCAATCTTGGCATCGTGCGCTAAGCTAGTAACCGTATCAATCAACCATTGCTCACGCTCGCCTTGAGGTTGAGTAGGGTCAATAATTTGAACTCCCATACTTCGCTTTGCCATCCACTTAGAAATAAACAAAGAAACCAAAGAGCCAATCATGCCAAATAAAGCACAAAATACTAGCAAGCTGGTTAAATTAAGATCTGAACCATTTTGCGACAAAATTTGCTCCAGCCCCAGCGCATTCATAATGAATCCAGCTAACACTAAAACAAGGAAGTTAGTTAATAAAAATAAACCTACGCGTAACATAAAAACTCCACGCTAAATAATGAATACAAATACTATATGAGGGCAATGCTATGACTGGCAAGGTAAAAAGTGGCAATAACTGTAATATTTTGTGTTTTTAATGAACTTACTTTAATAAAATTTACATCAAATATTTAAATATCAATAGCTTAAACGTCCAATAGGTTACAAAAATACCAAGAGTTATCCAGATTCCTTTACCAATTTGTTTCTTTTCACTAGGCTTTTTTGACACGCTCTCTCCTATTGATAAAAACAGTCCTATATACCAAGTAGATACCACTAAAACTAAATAGTAGCGCTAGAAGCGCAGCAATAATTAGTAGTGGATGGTTGAAATCATCCCTTCCTTCATAATCCATAATGTGTAGCATCCAAAAGAAATCAAACAAACGCCAGGTATCGTTACGCCTTGCGACCACCTCTCCATTTACAGGAGATACATAAATCCGCGTGTTATCCGCATCATCAAACTGAAAACGCCATAATGGTAATTCACGTCCACGGATCTCGTAATGGGCTTCGTTAGTAGACTCAGCGTCAACAATGGCGCCTTGACCACTCCAATCAGCTAACGCTACCTTTTGCGCAATCTCTAATGAAAAAGGAGAAAGTAACTCCGCTGTTTGTGCGTCAATCATGGCAAATTGCTTACCCGCCTTTGCTCGCCAAACTAATCGTTGCTGCCAATGGCCTAACCTTAATTGCACTGGTTTAAAATCAATTTTCTGCAAAACTTCGTTAGCACTTACTGTTGGTGTTTGAGTAATCACTATCTCGGGCTTCTTGGCAATATTATTTTCACCACGAACTTTTTCTATATCGAAAAAACTCATCACCAAGCCACCTGCAACCCATAGGCAAACTTGTAAACCAATTAACAGTCCTAACCAACGGTGAAATTTTCTAAAGAAACGATAAGCTTTCATAAAAGGTTACTCTTAAAGATTATTCAGAGAGACTGACAATAATATTGCGACGATGTGCAGCGTGACGATGCTCAAAAAGGTAAATACCTTGCCAGGTTCCAAGCGCCAACTGACCATCAATAATTGGAATAGTTAAATTGGTCGCCGTTAGAATCGATTTAATATGCGCAGGCATGTCATCCGCCCCTTCAAAAGTATGGGTATACAGCGGATCGTTTTCAGGAACGAGACGATTCATCCAAGCCTCTAAATCACGTTTAGCACTCGGATCGGCATTCTCTTGAATGATTAAACTGCAAGAAGTGTGTTGAATAAATAAATTACAAACGCCTTCTTCTATATTTGACTCGCTCACTAAGCTTTGCGCTTTTAAAGTAAACTCATACAATTTTTGACCATTGGTTTGCAGGCTGATAGTTTGATGTTTAGTCATCGATATACTCAAACTTCACACGTCGAGTCACTCCGCAACACAAGGTGTATGGAATCGTATCAGCATGAGGAGCTACTTTTTCCATGGGCAGTTCTTTACCCCAAAGAACAACTCTATCGCCAACTTTATCTACGGAATCTTTACCTAAATCTACCGCTAGCATGTCCATAGAAACACGCCCAACTAATGGTACTTCACGGCCATTAACCCAAACTGGGGTACCATTTCTTGCATGACGAGGATAACCATCACCATACCCAATCGCTACTAACCCAATATTAGTTTCTTTATCAGCAAACCAATGGCGACCATAACCAACCGACTCACCTTTAGTAATCGGCTTAACCGCCATTAATTGAGACTCCAATGACATAACAGGTTTTAAATCGTAATCAGCGCCTTGGGTATAAGGCATTGGCGAAGCCCCATAGATTAACAAACCTGGACGTACCCAATCCCAATGGGCTTGTTTATGTGCCAGTATTCCTGCGGAATTAGCCATCGATCTTTGACCAACTAGACCAGCCGTAGCTTGACTAAAGTTTTCAATTTGCTCTTCAGAGAAATTTTGATCGGAGTCGGCGCTTGAAAAATGAGACATCAATTTAATCGGCTTAGCGATCAAATCTAAATGCTGTAATTGATTATGAACTTCGTTGACTTCATCTAAGGCAAAGCCCAACCGAAACATACCAGAATCGCACTTCATCCAAACCTTGATTAAATTAGGGTTGATTGCCGCTTCTTGATATTGTTCTAAGATGTTAACTTGGTTTTGATGATGCAACACGAGTTGCAAATTATTGCTTTGAATAATCGGAAGTTCTTCTAGCTCAAAAAAACCTTCCAGTAATAAAATTTCTTGCTCAACGCCCGCCTTCCTGAGTTGCAAAGCCTCTTCTAGCGTCGCTACGGCAAACATATCTGCATCAGGTAGTGCAGATGCGACTTCGACTAAACCATGGCCATATCCATTGGCTTTCACCACCGCCATAACTTTGCTGTTTTTTGCAATGGACTTAACTTGCGCAAGATTATGGCGCAATGCTTTGAGATCGATAATGGCTTTTGTTGATCGCATAATGAGTGCTTTGACTAAGTTGCCAATTAATAACCCGCAGCTTCGTAATCTTGGTGAGCCAAATTATCAAAACGACATACCGCGCCCCGGAAAGCTAAATCTATTTTACCGATAGGACCATTACGTTGTTTACCAATGATAATTTCTGCATGACCTTTATTTTCTTCCGAATCTTTATTGTAAACCTCGTCGCGGTAGATAAACATAATCACATCCGCATCCTGCTCAATCGCGCCCGACTCACGCAAATCCGCCATCACCGGGCGACGATCACTACGATTTTCCAAGGAACGGTTTAACTGTGATAAAGCAATCACAGGAACATTTAACTCTTTAGCCAAAGCTTTCAAAGATCGTGAAATTTCACTAACCTCTTGAGTACGATTATCGCCATAACCTGGCACCTGCATTAACTGCAAGTAATCAACCATGATTAAGGCCATCCCACCATTTTCACGATATACGCGACGCGCGCGAGAGCGCATCTCCGCAGGTGAAAGACCCGCTGTATCATCGATAAATAATTTAGTGTGGTTTTTTAACTGCAACATACCACTGTTAAATTTATCCCAGTCGGCTTGCTCTTTAATTTGACCAGAACGAATTTTATTTTGCTCGATACCGCCCAATGATGAGATCGAACGCATAATCAATGATTCGCTCGGCATCTCAAGACTGAATACTAATACAGGTAAATCACTGTTAAGCGCCGCGTGTTCAACCAGGTTCATCGCAAAAGTGGTTTTACCCATAGAAGGACGAGCCGCCACAATAACCAAATCAGCAGGCTGCAAACCTGAAGTCATGCCATCTAAATCAGTAAAGCCGGTAGAAATACCAGTAATACCGCCTTTGGTCTTTTGGATTTCTTCAATTCGAAGAACTGTTGATTTTAAAATCGCTTCAACGCCAGTTGGCCCTGTTTCACTCGTCTCACGAGATTCAGCGATTTTGAAAATGGTTCTTTCTGCGTGATCAAGCAATTCTGATAAAGAACGTCCTTCAGGATTGAAACTGGCATCCGCAATTTCATTGGAAGCAGCAATCAACTGACGGGTAATGGCCTTCTCTCTAACAATCTCAGAATAGGCACGAATATTAGCAATACTCGGAGTGTTTTGCGCCAGCTCACCCAAAAATGCCAAACCAATATCCGAATCACCTTGCTTTTCGATATATTCAGAAAGCGTGATTACATCCATAGGTTGGCCAATATTCGCCAAAGCTTCCATCGCCTTAAACACATCACGATGATTCTTCACATAGAAGTCAGTGGATAATAATGTTTCTGAAACCAATTCCCACATTTCATTATCCAACATCACACCGCCAAGCACTGATTGCTCAGCCTCAATAGAATGTGGAGGAACTTTTAAATCTTTGATTTTATTATCAGTTTGTTGTGCTGCTAACATTTGCTCTTTACTTGCTAGGGGCCTTCGAAAACAGTCCGAGAGCCTTTAAATTACTCATGAAATTTATCCGTCTATTCTGACATTCAAACCCACTCCCCGCAAGGAACAAGTCTGTGGATAAGTTATTAATATGTTCTTTATAGAAAGCCAAGCTATGGCATAATAACCTCAAAGAATTAATCAAAATGCAATTTATCTCTAACGATGAAAATGCCTGAGCGAATCATCCTCTTTGATGCTGAATGTAAGCTTTGTTCGGCTTGGGTGCCTTTTGTCATCAAACGTGATCCAAACTGCCAATTCCAATTTTGTTCTGTCCAATCACCCCAAGGACAAGCCTTATTACTAAAACATGATTTCCCTACCAATAATTTCCAAACCATGGTTCTACTCGTTAATGAGAAACCAATGATTAAATCCGAAGCCTTTTTCAAAGTATGTCAGCAACTTAAAAAGCCATGGCCATTGTTAAATCTATTAAGGATTTTCCCATTAAGCTTTAGAGATTGGGTTTACGATCGAATTGCCCTAAACCGTTATAAACTTTTCGGCCGTCACAATTACTGTATGCTGCCAAGCAAGGAAATTAAAAATCGCTTTATCGAATAGGAAGAGTCTATGACACTCAAATTAGCCGAGCAATGGCTGAAAACCCTTGCCGTTATTCATATCCTTGGTGGACTAGCACTTCCTTTGGTAGTTTTCACTTCAATACCTGATAGCTACTTTCTATCATTGGAGACACAGTTCCCAAACTCAAATCCTGAATCACTTCGATTCCTTATCGGCATATTTGGCCCTACAGTCGCCAGTTGGGGCATGTTATTTTACTACGCCATCCACAAAGCATTTCAGGCTAGGACTTCAAAGGACTGGTGGTTTTTAGTCGGAGCTACTTTGGTTTGGGTTATCTTAGATACCTCTTATTCATTACACTTTAAGATCCTTTCTCATCTATATATCAATAGCATAATGCTAATCCTAATATTAATCCCGCTACTTCTAGTTAAGAATGGGTTTAAGAAAATCCAATGCTAAAAAACTATAGCTGTATGTTTGAATCATCTTTTTTCCTTAAACGCAAAAAAGGCGCCAATCGGCGCCTTTTTCATTCTTTTAGAAAAAAGAATTATTCGTCTTCAGCAACAACGTTAACTTTAACAGTTGCTTCAACATCAGTGTGTAAATGTACAACGATGTCGAATTCACCAGTAGTACGAATTGCACCTTCTGGCATACGAACTTCTTTCTTTGCTAACTCAACACCAGCTTCAACTACTGCAGCAGCAATATCAGTTGTGCCAACAGAGCCGAACAGTTTACCTTCATCACCAGCGTTCGCAGGGATAGTAACTGTTAATGCTGCTAGTTTTTCAGCACGAGCTTGAGCCGTTGCTAATTCGTCAGCAGCTTTCGCTTCTAACTCAGCACGACGCTCTTCAAAGTGTTTAACGTTTGCTTCAGTAGCAGGTACCGCTTTGCCTTGAGGGATTAAGAAGTTACGACCATAGCCAGCAGCTACAGAAACTTGTTCACCCAAATCACCAAGGTTGCGGATTTTTTCAAGTAGAATGACGTTCATTATCAATTTCCTCTTAAAAAAGCCGCTTATTCGTGGCTATCAGTGTAAGGTAATAAAGCGATGTAACGAGCGCGTTTAACAGCAGACGCCAATTGACGTTGGTATTTTGCGCTAGTACCTGTGATACGGCTTGGAACGATTTTACCAGTTTCAGTAATGTAGTTCTTTAAAGTAGCGGTATCTTTGTAGTCGATCTCAGTTACGCCATCTGCAGTGAAACGGCAGAATTTACGACGACGATTAAAACGAGCCATGATAATTCTCCTATTACTCAGCCGCAGCTTCGGTTGATTCTTCTTTAGCTTCAGCTTTTTCAGCAGGTTTCTCTTCAGAACGCGCTGGACGAGAAGGTTTCTCTTCTTCTTTTGCTTTAGCCATTGGTGATGCTTCAGTTACCGCGTCTTTACGACGAATAACCATGTTACGTAGAACTGCGTCGTTGTAACGGAAAGCATCTTCTAATTCTTCAATAACGTCACCAGTAGTCTCTGCGTTCATTAAAACGTAGTGAGCTTTGTGAAGTTTCAAGATTGGGTATGCTAATTGACGACGACCCCAGTCTTCTAAACGGTGAATAGTACCGTTAGCGTCTGTAATCATCTTTGTGTAACGCTCGATCATGCCTGGCACTTGATCAGATTGATCAGGATGCACCAAGAATACGATTTCGTAGTGTCTCATTTAAAGTCTCCTTTCGGTATCCAGCCCTTCATAATCTATTGCTAACCCATTGATTAACAAGGAAAACTATAAACAGCAAGGAGTAAACCTAATTGTAAAAAACTTAGCCGAAGAGTGGCCAAGGACGCGCATTTTAAGGGTTTCAGGGATATTGATCAAGCAGAATATAGCTTTATTACAGTCCTTAAATCACTTTGATGGACTAATTTGACAAGCAACAAATTATACCAAAAGTAGGTAACACTTTAAAATTATCAAAAGCATCTTGGCGGTCATCGATTATGTTGCTTGAATGAGCATATCTGTACGAGCCGAAGTCTGTAATAATGATTTTTATCATTAAGATAAAAATGCTTATATTTTACTTTCATAATGCTCATTGCCTTTATTATTTTGATTCAAAAACAAACAAAATTTTTTCAGCGCGGGGCTTTGATTATCTTTTCTTGTTTCCACACTCCTTCATTAAATCAGCAAAGTCACAACCACATGAGAAACTTCCTCAATTTACCTAGTGTATGTAACTGTATCCTTGACACTTAACCTTACTCTTACTGCTCATACCAGTTCCACTTCAGATACCAAAAAATAGCTCAGCCAAATCAACATAGAGTAATGCATAAGAGAATTATTTATAAATATATTTGCAAAGCACATTTCTTATGTTAGTGTTTGTAAAAATTGTGAGCGCAAATTTCTAATGCAACATATGATAACAAAACTATTGGTCAATATTTCTAAGCTAATTACTAACTTAGTCTTATCTATTATTGTGGTGATTTTATTACCGCAACGGGGCCGCTTGTAACTCACAAACAGAATAAACAAAGCCCCTACACTGAAAAGTCTAGGGGCTTTTTTCTTATTAGAGGAATTGAAAAGTTACACATTATGAATATGCAACAAGTTAACTCAATCGTATTAGTCGTGATTATTGTGGTTTTAATCTTATTACCGCAACGGGGCCGCTTGTAAGCAAGAAAAGATAAACCAAAGCCCCCGCACTGAAAAGTCCGGGGGCTTTTTTTTGAATTTAAATAAACACATTAATTATCAAGGTAATAAACATTATGAAAGTAAAATATGATCAAGACATCAACACCAATATCTTAAAAGATAAAAATATTGTCATCATTGGCTATGGCTCACAAGGATATGCTCATTCCAATAACCTTAGTGATAGCGGCTTTAATGTTACTGTCGCTTTACGCAAAGGCTCTTCATCTTTTGATAAAGTAAATGCTGCGAACTTAAAGTCCGCACACCTCGAAGATGCTATTGCTAGCGCTGATTTGGTTATGATGCTTTTGCCCGATGAAAAGCAAGCCGAAACCTATGAAAAATATGTTGCCCCCAATATGAAGCAAAATGCCAGCCTAGCATTTGCCCACGGTTTTAATATCCATTTTGAACAAATTAAACCACGCAAAGACATCAATATTTTTATGATTGCGCCTAAAGGGCCGGGGCACACGGTTCGCTCCACTTACCAAGAAGGTTCTGGCGTTCCTTGTTTAGTTGCTGTCCATCAAGATGTTACTGGCGATGCTAAAGAAATTGCTTATGCCTATGCTAGCGCAATTGGCGGTGGTCGCGCAGGAGTAATCGAAACCTCCTTTAAAGAAGAAACAGAAACCGATCTTTTTGGTGAGCAAGCTGTACTTTGCGGTGGAACAGCAGCGCTGGTGCAAGCAGGTTTTGAAACTTTAGTGGAAGCAGGGTATGCGCCTGAAATGGCTTATTTTGAATGTTTGCATGAATTAAAACTTATTGTCGATTTGATGTATGAAGGCGGTATTAATACTATGCGTTACTCTATCTCTAATACTGCAGAATATGGTGATTTAACTCGTGGAAATCGTTTAATTACCGAACGAACAAAATCTGAAATGAAGAAGATTCTTTCGGAAATTCAAAATGGCAAATTTGCCAAAGAGTACGTAAATGATTGTGAAAATAATTACTCTAGATTAGAGCAATTAAGAGCAGAAAACCTGCAGCATCAGTTGGAAACTGTTGGTAATCAGTTACGCGACATGATGCCTTGGATCAAAAAGCGCCCTTTAGTTGATAAAGCTCTTAATTAATGTAAAGGACATAATTATCATGCGTGGTGCAGACTATTTAATTAAAGTGCTTAAAGAACATGGAGTTGATACCATCTTTGGTTATCCCGGTGGCGCAATTATGCCTGTTTATGATGCTTTGGTAGAGAGCGGTATTAAGCATATTCTTTGTAGGCACGAGCAAGCCGCAGTATTTGCAGCCGATGGTTATTCACGCTCAAGCTCTAAGCTTGGCGTATGCCTAGCAACTTCAGGTCCAGGTGCAACCAATTTAATCACTGGCATTGCTAATGCATACATGGACTCAATTCCATTATTAGCAATTACCGGGCAAGTTCCCTCCAATCTGATTGGCACAGATGCTTTTCAGGAGGTTGATATCTTTGGGCTTTCTATGCCTGTGGTTAAGCACAGCTTTTTGGTTACCTCTATCGATGAGCTACCAAATGCCATTTATCAAGCGATACATATCGCAAATGAAGGTCGTCCTGGCCCTGTTTTAATCGATATTGCAAAAGACGTACAACAAGAAACGATACAAGGAATTACAGTTGAAGTCCCTAAGGCCCAAATAGATATTTCTGATAAAGAAACTATTGCCAAGGTAGTAGAGCTAATTTCTGCTGCTCAAAAGCCATTGTTCTATGCTGGCGGCGGTATTGAATTGGCTCAAGCTTGCGATAGCTTTGCCCAATTGGTTGATCATTTACAGGTTCCCACTGTAACTACCCTCAAAGGCATTGGAGCCATTCCTTCAGACTCTTCTTTTAATCTAGGAATGCTTGGAATGCATGGTACTAAAGCTGCCAATAATGCGGTGCAAGCTTGTGATCTCTTGATTGCAGTGGGAGCCAGGTTTGACGATCGAGCAACTGGAAATCTTGAGCACTTTGCACCTAATGCAAAAGTAATCCACTTTGACTGTGACCCTGCTGAAATTAATAAATTGAAGGAAGTTGAATTACAAATAACCGGTGAGCTTAATCATGCTCTTCAATCTATAAAGGACGCGTCTGCTATCAACAATGGCAAGCATTATCAAGCTTGGTTAAATCATTGTCAGCAAAACAAAAGAAAACTAAGCTTTAAATACAATCATCCCGGCGAAACAATTTATGCGCCAGCACTTTTAAACCGCTTATCAGATATCACTAAAGATAAAGCTACCATTATCACCTGTGATGTTGGCCAACACCAAATGTGGGTTGCTCAACATATGGCTTTTAATCACCCAGCGGAACATCTCAGCAGCGGTGGATTAGGTGCTATGGGCTATGGTCTGCCTTCCGCCATCGGCGCACAATTTGCAAACCCTTCCGCTAGAGTCATCAATGTTTCTGGAGATGGCTCTATTATGATGAACATCCAAGAACTGGCCACGCTAATTCGTTATCAACTTCCTGTGAAAATTTTATTACTCGATAACCAAAGATTAGGAATGGTGCGTCAATGGCAACATCTGTTTTTTGAAAACAGGTTTAGTGAAATAGATTTATCCGATAATCCAGACTTTAGCATGGTTGCCAATGCTTTCGGTATTCATGCAAAAAGTATTTCTAAAGCAGATGAGGTTGAGAATGCATTACAAGAGTTCATTCATAACGATGAAAGTTATCTGCTACACGTTTCAATAGATCCTGATGAAAACGTATGGCCCCTTGTTCCACCAGGTAAAAGTAATTCTGAATATATAGAGGAAAATTGCTCATGACTACATCAACTAATATCAACATTATCGCTAAAAACACTATGGGTAGTTTGGAAAGAATTTTACGCTTGTTAAGGCATAGAGGTTTTAACGTGACCTTCTTTCAAGCAAATCGCTGTGAATTAGAAGACGGACTTAACATAACAGTGCAAGTTAATACTGAGCGGGAAAGCAGCAATATTTTTTGCCAACTGAACAAACTCACTGATGTAGTGGAAGTAAATATGAACTATCAACAAAAGCTGAGGAGCTGCCTAGGTGATGGATAAAAAACTTAAGATTTACGACACAACTTTAAGAGATGGCGCTCAAACCTTTGGTATTAGTTTCTCAAAAAATGACAAAATCAAAATCTCTAAGATTCTTGATGATTTTAATATTGATTATATTGAAGCAGGCTGGCCAGGTTCAAACCCTAAAGACAAAGATTTTTTTGAAGCTATGAAAAAGCAGCCTTTAAGTCACTCTAAACTTGTTGCTTTTGGCTCTACAAAAAAACCATATATTGATATTACTAAAGATCGACAAATACAGGATTTAATAGATGCAGATACTCCAGTAATTGCTATTGTCGCTAAGTTTTCTCAAACCCATACAGAAAAGATCCTGAAAACATCCCTGAAAGAAAACTTAAAGCTCATCGCTGAGACAGTTAGTTACTTAAAATCGTTTGATAAAGAAGTTATTGTCGACGCAGAACATTTTTTTGACGGTTTCAAAGAAAACCCAGAATATGTTCAAGCATGCGCAAAAACAGCGTTTGACAATGGCGCCGATAATATTACTTTATGCGACACCAATGGTGGCTCCACACCAAACGAAATCAAGGACATCGTTAGACAATTATATCCAACTTTCCCTGCAGCTAGTTTTGGTATTCATTGTCATAATGATTGTGAACTTGCGGTTGCTAATAGCATAGAGGCCGTTGCAAATGGCATTGATCTAATACAAGGTACTATCAATGGTTACGGAGAGCGTTGTGGCAATGCTAACTTAATCTCGCTAATACCCACCTTAAAATTTAAGTTTCATAAACCCTTCAGCAGTCCTATTTTATTTAATGAGTTAACAAGCTTAGCCAACAAAGTTGCTAACATTTCAAACAAGCCCCTACACAATCAGGCTGCTTATGTTGGGCAAAACGCTTTTACCCATAAAGGCGGAATTCATGTATCAGCAGTTGCAAAATTAACTTCAAGTTATGAGCATATCGATCCTACACTAGTTGGTAATCGTAGAGATTTTACTATTTCCGAACTGTCTGGAAGAAGTAACATTAAGCTTCAAGCCACTAAGCTTAATTTAGATCTCGCAGACAATGAAACATCAATTCTCTCCGAGGTCAAAGAGCTCGAAAATAAGGGCTTATCTTTTGAAAACGCCAATGGTACTTTCGAAATGTTAGTCCGAAAATATAGTACAAGCTATCAAACCCCTTTTGAGCTAGTTAATGTCCGAGTTCAAACCCAGGATTTATTAAGTGCTTCTCAAGTATGTGAAGCGACCATCAAGGTTAGGATTGCAAACCAAATCAAGCATGTAGTAAGCGAAGCGAATGGCCCCGTTGACTCTATAAATAAAGCTTTGTTAAAAGCATTGATTGATGATTACCCCTTCATTTGTTCGTTTCAATTAACTGATTATAAAGTTTCGATCATTGATCCAGAAAATGCGGCCTCTGCAAAAACCCGTGTATGGGTCGAAGCTAAAGCTCACGGCGATAGCTGGAGTACTGTCGGTTTTGGTGAAAACATTTTGCAAGCAAGCACTCAAGCTCTTGCCGATAGTTATGAGCTTTTTTTACATAAATACAGACATAAAATCACTCACGACATATATAAAACACACGAGGAACATGAAAATGGCAACAATTACGCATCCTGAATTCATTTGGCATAATGGTAACTTAAAACCTTGGATGGATGCTAAAGTGCATGTATTAAGTCATGCGATACATTATGGCTCATCAGTCTTTGAAGGTATTCGCTGCTATAACACCCACAAGGGTCCAGCTTTTTTTAGACTTGCTGAACATATTGAAAGGCTTTATCAATCTGCGAAAATTTACCACATGCCGATCCCATTTTCTAATGAAGAAATAACTTCAGCCTGCCATCTAGTTATTCAAAAAAATGATTTAAAAGATGCTTATTTAAGACCAGTAGCCTTTTTTGGTTATGGCGGAATAGGCGTACAACCTAGTAATAACCCTGTCGATGTAACCGTTGCTGCATTTCCTTGGGGTGCTTATCTAGGAAATGATTCAATTGAACAAGGTGTTGATACTGGAATATCGTCATGGAATCGCGTGGCTTCCAACACCATCCCAACAGCAGCAAAGGCAGGTGGTAACTACTTATCATCACAACTGGTTATTGAAGAAGCAACTCGCCATGGTTATCACGAAGGCATTGCGCTCGATCGTAACGGTTATATTTCTGAAGGTTCCGGAGAAAACATTTTTGTTATCAGAAACAATATTCTCTACACCCCGCCATTTACTGCTTCTATTTTACCGGGAATAACTCGCGACACTGTAATTACTTTAGCCAGGAAAAAAGGTTTTGAAGTCATTGAACAAAATATGACGCGCGAAGCTTTGTATCTTGCCGATGAGGTTTTCATGACCGGAACAGCTGCGGAAGTCGTTCCTATTAGGAGTGTTGATGGCCATGAAGTAGGAGCAGGGTCTCGAGGTTCTATTACTAAAACTTTGCAAACAGCCTTTTTTGGTTTATTTAATGGTTCAACCAAAGATGAGTGGGACTGGTTAACTCTTGTGGAAAAGAAGCAAGGAGTAGGCAATGCCTGATTATCGTTCAAAAACTTCGACTCATGGCCGCAATATGGCCGGAGCTCGCGCCTTATGGAGAGCTACTGGTATGAAAGATAACGATTTTGGTAAACCCATTATTGCGGTCTGCAATTCTTTCACCCAATTCGTTCCTGGTCATGTACATCTAAAAGATATGGGACAGTTAGTAGCAGGCGCTATCGAGAAAGCAGGAGGAGTTGCTAAAGAGTTTAATACCATTGCAGTGGATGATGGAATCGCAATGGGCCATTCAGGAATGCTGTACTCTTTGCCATCACGAGAAATAATTGCAGACTCGGTTGAGTATATGGTTAACGCGCATTGCGCCGATGCTATGGTCTGTATTTCTAATTGCGACAAAATCACTCCTGGCATGTTAATGGCTGCAATGCGGTTAAACATACCGGTTATTTTTGTTTCTGGTGGTCCGATGGAAGCTGGTAAATCCAAACTTTCAGACAAAATCATCAAGCTTGATTTAGTAGATGCAATGGTCGCTGCAGCGGATCCAACCGTATCCGATCAAGAAGCTGAAAAATACGAACGAAGTGCCTGCCCTACTTGCGGTTCTTGCTCGGGGATGTTTACCGCCAACTCCATGAATTGTTTAACTGAAGCACTAGGTTTAGCGCTACCCGGAAATGGTACTTTGCTTGCAACTCATGCCAAACGAAAGCAATTATTCTTAGATGCTGGTTCCAAAATTGTAGCCTTAACAAAGCGCTATTACCAAGACAATGACTCATCGGTTTTGCCAAGAAATATAGCGAGTTTCGAGGCTTTTGAAAATGCTATGAGTTTAGACATTGCCATGGGAGGTTCTACTAATACAGTCTTACATTTACTAGCCGCTGCTCATGAAGGCGAGATTGATTTTTCCATGAAAGACATTGATCGTTTATCCAAACAAGTCCCACACCTTTGTAAAGTAGCTCCTTCCACTAAAAATTATCATATGGAAGATGTACATCGTGCTGGTGGAATTATGTCCATATTAGGTGAGCTTTCTCGAGCAAATTTACTGCATAATCAACTAGCGACGGTTCACAGTACTAGTATGCAAGATGCCATCGAGCAGTGGGACATCACCCAAAATAAAAGTGACACTACCCAAAGCTTTTTCCGAGCCGGTCCCGCTGGCATTCCAACCCAAACAGCCTTCAGTCAGGACTGTTTGTATCCAAGTGTTGATAACAACAGAACCGAAGGCTGTATTAGAAGCAAAGAAAACGCCTACAGCCAAGATGGAGGCTTAGCGGTTTTATACGGTAATCTTGCTCCAAACGGTTGCATTGTTAAAACCGCGGGAGTTGACAAGTCATCGTTAAATTTCAAAGGCAATGCTCAAGTTTTTGAAAGCCAAGATGATGCGGTTGAAGCCATTCTTAGTGATAATGTTAAACCTGGAACAGCAGTGATTATTCGTTACGAAGGCCCTAGTGGTGGTCCTGGGATGCAAGAAATGCTATATCCCACTAGCTATTTAAAATCCAAAGGACTTGGTAAGTCTTGTGCTTTAATTACCGACGGTCGATTTTCAGGTGGAACCTCTGGGTTATCCATTGGACATGTATCACCAGAAGCAGCCAATCAAGGTAATATTGGTTTAATTAAAGATGGTGACATCATCAAAATTGACATTCCAAACCGTACCATTCAAATTGAAATTAGTGAACAAGAAATTGAGACTAGGCGAAGCTACAAATCAAGCGATGACTGGAAGCCTCTAAAAAGAAAGAGAACTATTTCTACAGCGTTGAAGCTTTATGCAAAACACGTTTCGAGTGCTGATAAAGGGGCCATAAGAATACTCTAGGTTTGATCAAGTTAACAAAGCATCAATATCTCGATAAATAGGATTTTGTAAAGAAATCATGGTTTCAGTTGAACGAACCTGCTCGATGGATTGTAATTTATTAATTAATACATCTTGAAATCGCTCCATATCCGGAGCGATAACTTTTACTAACAAGCTATATTGACCAGTAGTATAAAAAACCTCTAGCACTTCTGGGATGTCTGATAATTGCTTGGCAACTGGCTGGTAATCTTTCGCACTCTTTAAATAAATACCCACAAAGCAACAGACATCAAAGCCTAAAGCTTTAGCAGAAACTTTAACTTTGGTACCTTGAATAATTCCAGCCTGACGCATTTTTTCTATTCTAACGTGTATAGTTCCTGCACTTACAGCAAACTTTTTAGCGATCTGCGCATAAGGAGTTTTAGCTTCTTGTAATAACTCTGCGAGTATCTGTTTATCCAAATTATCGATTCGATAATTTTCACTCATCAATCCCACCAATTTTTAACCAAACATTAATTTATCGGCCTATTTTTATATAAAAGCCATCAATAGAGCTCTATTTATATATGATTATTGATTATTTGACCAATGTATTAGATAAATAATAACAAAAGAGGATATTTATTATGAAAAAACTATCGCAAACGGCATTTATTAAAGATCAACAATACATACAAATCATCAAATCTGACTTCTTATCAGCTTTATCAGAGCAGTTGAACTTAACCGAAGTT
Source organism: uncultured Kangiella sp. (assembly GCA_947503345.1). Taxonomy (GTDB): domain Bacteria; phylum Pseudomonadota; class Gammaproteobacteria; order Enterobacterales; family Kangiellaceae; genus Kangiella. The sequence goes on from CANNCW010000001.1 coordinate 379,740, forward strand.
CAAGCTCCTATTCTCACAATACAAGGAGATGGAACACAAGATGATCTCAATGGTACAGAACAAGCTGTATCAGTTATCAGCAAAACCTTAACTAAAACTATGGAAGTCGTACATTCATTGGCTAAATGGAAGCGGCAGCTTTTAGCGCGCGCAGACTTCGAAGCAGGAAAAGGTATTGTTACTCAGATGAGAGCATTACGCCCTGATGAAGATTTTTTAAGTGAGAGACATTCGATATGCGTCGATCAGTGGGACTGGGAAAAAGTTATTCATGAAGAAGACCGAAACCTTAAATCGTTAAAATCTACGGTCACTACAATTTATTCTGCTTTAAAAAAGGTCGACAAAAAACTTTCTTCTGACTTAGCACGAGAAGAACTGCTTCCTACTGAAATAACCTTTATTCATACTGAAGAGCTGCTACAAAAGTTCCCAAGTTTATCGCCAAAACAAAGAGAGTATGAAATCTGCAAAGAATACAAAGCTGTTTTTCTCATTGGAATTGGAGGCGTGCTAAGTGACGGTACAGCTCATGATGGTAGAGCTCCAGATTATGATGACTGGAGTAGCAAAAACGAAGATGACTTCTTTGGTTTAAATGGAGATATTTTAGTATGGAACCCGGCGCTACAAGATGCTTTTGAACTATCATCGATGGGGATACGCGTGAGTCCAGAAATAATGGAAAAACAACTAACCATGCGTAGCTTATCTCATCGACTTGAATATCAATGGCACCAGCAACTTATGTCCGGCCAACTTCCACAAACCATCGGCGGTGGAATTGGCCAATCAAGATTAGCCATGTTCTTTTTACAAAAGAAGCATATCGGCCAAGTCCAGTTCAGTATTTGGCCAGAAGATATAGAGGTCGAAGTTTTATAGCCTAAAACATTAATCTTGCTTATCTAGCATCTTATAAGTAATCTCAATAGGAGAATAAATAGGCAAGGTACAAGCATGAGAAAAAGCAAGCTAAGATTAGGTCCCGCCACTTTAGTTACTGCAGCTTTTATAGGCCCAGGCACCGTGACTGCTGCCACCAAAGCTGGGGCTAATTTTGGTTTTGCTTTGTTATGGGCTTTATTGTTTTCGGTTATTGCCACCATGATTTTGCAGGAAATGACGGCCAGACTGGGAGTGGTAGGACGTAAGGAACTAGGCCAAGCCATTCGTGAGCAGTTTTCTAACCCGCTACTAAAAGTTATATCTATTATTTTAGTATTAAGTGCGATATTAATAGGTAATGCCGCTTATGAAGGTGGTAATATTGCTGGCGCATCACTAGGAATAAATGCTTTCTTCGAGTCGGATTTAAAACAAGTTTGGGGCTTTGATTTTATAGCCATTCTTATTGGCTTAGTAGCATTCATTTTACTCTGGACAGGTAGCTATCAATTAATCAGTAAAGCTATTATCAGCCTAGTTATCATTATGAGTTTGGCTTTTATTGCCAGCTTTATCTTTATTAAACCTGATTTATCGCAACTCTTTAAAGGCCTCTTAGTCCCTTCTTTACCAGACGGTGCAACCTTAACGGTCATAGCATTAATCGGCACAACAGTTGTTCCGTACAATTTATTCTTGCACTCTGCTAGTGCAAAGAAACACTGGAGCTCTGCCGATGATATGCCAATGGCCCGAAAAGATATTTTCTTTTCGATTCCATTAGGTGGCTTAATTTCCGTCGCTATAGTTTCAACCGCTGCAACTGCCTTTTTTGGCAAGCAAATCGAAATCAATGGTGCTCAAGATTTGGCCTTAAGTATTGAGCCATTATTTGGAGTCTCTGCAAAATATTTAATGGCAATAGGTTTATTTGCTGCAGGTATTTCATCAGCCATAACCGCGCCACTAGCAACCTCTTATGCGTTATCAGGTTTACTAAACTTAAATACAGATTTGAAATCCACAAGCTTCAAATTGATTTGGATAGCAATACTGCTGGCTGGTGTTATCGTCGCCAGTTCCGGCTTAAAACCCATTAACATTATTTGGTTTGCCCAAGTAGCCAACGGCATCTTATTACCCATTATCGCAATCTTCTTATTATGGACCATGAACCAAGCGTATTTAGGACGACATAAAAATACCTTGGTGCAAAATATCTTAGGACTAATAGTAATTTTAGTAACTCTGATGCTGAGTGGTCGTAGCTTAACGTCGGCTTTCGGAATGCTGTAACACCAATGAACTCAATAGATATTAACTGCGACTTAGGTGAAAGCAACTCAGCTGTGGATTGGGCCACAGATCTTTTATTAATGCCTTATATCTCTTCGGCCAATATTGCCTGTGGTGGTCATGCAGGAAATGATCAAAGCATGGCAACATCTATACAAAATTGCTTAAAACACAATTTAAAAATTGGCGCACACCCAAGCTTCCCCGATCAAATAAACTTTGGACGAATTGCTATGGATATTACCGATTCAAAATTGCAGGAATCCTTAGCAATACAACTCCAAAGCTTTAAAAACATTTGCTCAAAATTAAATGCTCCAATCCATCATGTTAAACCCCATGGTGCGCTTTATAATTTAGCAGCTAAAGATAGCCATTTAGCGATGCTAATATCTGAAACGATTGCTACGGTTTTACCTAACGCAAAAATCATGGGGCTAGCAGACTCAAAAATGCAATCGGTTACACAAGCTTTAAATATAGACTTTATTAGCGAAGGATTTATGGACCGCCTTTATCATCAAGATGCTAGTTTAGTAAGCCGTAATCACCCTCTTGCAGTACACCAAGGCATTGATACATGTTTACAACAAGCTTTTCATTTAGCTACAAGCCAGTCGATAGCTACACTTGAAGGCAAAGATATTTCATTGAAAGTTGATTCGATTTGTTTGCATGGCGATACGGCCAATGCTATTGAAATTGCTCAATCATTACATCGATACTTTAAACAAAAAGAAATTCAAATCCAATAATGTTAGCGCCTAAATTTGAAATAAAAACATACAGCGATCATGCGTTGCTTATTAATTTTCATGAAGAAGCTAGTCAAGCGTTAACTCATTACATTTATTCTCTATCGCAACAAGTGTCAGAACTTCAGATAAATGGTTTCATTGAGGCAGTGACGGCTTACCAATCCTTATTAGTCATATTCGATGTGAATTTTTGGCACCTTGAGGAGGCTAGTAACAATCTTGAAGCGTTTATTGAGCAGTTTCAAACCGAGGGTATATTAAAACCTAATATAATATCGGTGCCAGTTTGTTATTCCCCAGAGTTAGCTCCAGATTTAGAAAACTTTTGTTCTAACAAAAACATCTCTATCTCTGAGTTAGTTGCTAAACACACAGCTAAATCCTACCGAGTTGAAATGCTAGGTTTTTTACCGGGCTTTTTGTATCTTTCAGGTTTATCAAAAGAGCTAGTAATGCCAAGAAAGAAGACTCCCAATTTCAAGGTTCCCGCTGGCTCAGTTGCCATAGGCGGTGAACAAACCGGTATTTACCCAATAACCAGCCCTGGTGGTTGGCATATTATTGGGCGAACTCCTATGACATTCTTTGAGCCAGATAAGAATCCTCCAATCAACATTAAACCGCTTGATGAAATAAACTTTCATGCCATAACTGAAAAAGAGTATTTCGAATATGGCAATTAAATTTCTACAGGCTGGTATGCAAACCAGTCTTCAAGACTTAGGTAGGCCTGGCTATCGATCAATTGGTATTTCTCAAGCGGGTGCCATTGATAGCGATAATTTTAAGCTTGCTAATTGGTTAGTAGGAAATCCAGTAAACAACCCTTGTCTAGAAATTTATCTCGGTGGGCCTGTTTTGGAGTTCACACAAGATATGGTAATTGGAATTGCTGGTGCTAAATTTCAAATCTTTATCAATGATAAATTAACGAGTAGCGATCAAACACTGTTTGTGAATAAAGGTGATATCTTAAAGTTTGGGCAAAGTGTATCAGGTGCAAGAGCTTATATTGCTTTTAATGGTTCACCTAAAGATGAGCAATTTCTCAACTCATACTCGTGTGATACCACTAGTCAGCTTGGATACAACTCGGGAAAATCATTTCATGACAATCAAATACTTGATATCCAAACTAGAAACCACACTAAGCAGATCAGGTTATTGCCAGCTGAGCTAAATACTCAATATCCAAAAAACATGCTGATAAGAGTCACTAAAGGAATGGAGTTTGATTTATTAACAGAGGAAGCTAAAAGAAATTTATTTGAGCAATCCTTTTCAGTGAGTCATAACTCAAATCGAATGGGACTTAGAACCTCTGGCCAAGCATTGCAGGTAAATTTCGAGAAAACCATGATTAGCAGCCCCGTGACCGTTGGCACCATTCAACTTCCAACCAATGGACAGCCTATTGTTCTCTTAAACGAAGGACAAACCATTGGCGGCTATCCAAGAATTGGCCAAGTTATTAGTACTGATCTTCCATTACTCGGGCAAATCACGCCACATTCAAAAATTTCTTTTTATTTAGTCAATATAGCAAAAGCGATCGATATTAATCATTTTAAAAAAAACTCAATCGCTAACCTCTGAAATTAATCATCTTTTTTTGATAAATAAATTAATACTGAGTTTTGTTCATTTTCTGTCAAATGTTCGCCTCCCGACATTTGGAGCCCCTGAACATTTCCCCCCATTGTTATCGCCATAGTTGCATTCATCATAGCCATATTGCGTGCTGCTAGACCTTGTTTATAAAGATTTATTTTCAACTTACATACTGAGGTTTTACAAACTAAATCCCCTACTTCATATGCATCTACATCCCCAAACTCCATTATGGCTTGTTTAATGTTATCCTGAGTTTGGAAAGCCCAACTAGCCTCTATAGACTCTTTTTTAAACAAAGCTACTATCGCTTTTCTTTTTTCATCTTGTTTCTTAGCGAACTCCTCCGTTATCTCAAACTTTCCAGAAGTAACTTTTTCTTCAGCACCTTTCATAAGATCCTGCTCGATTTTCTTCAATGCCTCGCGCTCTACAAAAACATCCAACTCAGCACTAATACGATTCAACTCAGCTTCCGTAGTGGCCAGCTTTTTTGAAATCTGTTCATATTTTCGTCGATACTCATCATCCGTGATAGTAATTTTTTCAGTCTCTGCAACTACTACCGTTTCTGGTTCAGATGCTTTAACAGTTACTTCCTTGGGTTTAAATAGTAGATAAGCATTTGCTGATAAGGACAAAACTAGTAGTCCAATTATTATTTTATTCATTTCATTTCTCTTATTATTTGGATTGCCAAAAATAGACGGTAACATCACCAGTTTTTTCATTTTGAACATATTTAGTTCCAAAATTGGGCATATCGGGATGATTACTTGGGCTAAAATTCATTGTAGCTACTTGAGCCAACTGAATATTATTAGTCCCATCTGCTTCATAAGAACGTATCGACATTCGGCAAGTAGTAGATTTACACTCTATATTAGAGAGTGAGTATTTATCATGCTCAACTTCGGTATTAATTACCGCTTGAATCGCTGAAGTCACTTTGTGTGACCATATTGGGTCTACAGGTTCCGAATAAAAAGCTTCCATCCCTTTCTTGGATTGATTACTTAAGTGTTTTTTATAACCTTCAGTAATGATTTGCTCTTTTAACTCGTTTTTTGCAACTTCTTCAGGAGTTATCGATACTTCTGTGTCATTAGTTTCCGCATTCTTCAATAAATTATTTAAACTGGCTATTTCTAACAAAGCAGCTTGGTACTTTTTTTCAAGTTCAAGATCTTTAATCAGCTCCTTTTCTTGCACAACAACCTTTTCAGGCTCAAGCTCCGTTACAACGACTTCTTTAGGCTTAAAAAGCAAATAAGCATTAGTCGCTAGGGATATTGTTAATAGGCCTATAATTATTTTATTCATTATTATCTCCTTATGTTATTTTTTATTGGTTATTAATTTTGCATAAAAATTCAATTCCGTTGGCGGACAATTTCAAACAAAGTGACTCCTGTGGCAACGGATACGTTGAGACTAGATACCTCGCCAGCCATTGGGATTTTAATTAAATGATCGCACGTTTCTTTGGTGAGACGGCGCATTCCATCGCCTTCAGCGCCCATAACGATTGCTATTGGTCCAGTTAAATTTGACTGATAAATATCTTGCTCTGCTTCTCCTGCAGCGCCATAAATCCAAATGCCTCTTTCCTGTAGCTGCTTCATACTTCTGGATAAATTTGTTACGCTAATAAAGGGAATAGCTTCAGCGGCTCCACAAGCGACTTTTCTTACCACGTCGGTAATGCTGGCAGCATTGTCTTTTGGTGCTATCACCATATTAACTCCAGCTGCATCTGCGCTACGCAAACAGGCTCCTAAATTGTGCGGGTCGGTGACACCATCTAAAATTAAAACAAATGGATTGCCAGCAACCGCATCTAGTAATTCGGGAATATGTTTTTCATGGTAATTAACTTGTTTGAAACTTTGACCACACTCTGCAATGACTCCTTGATGTCTTTGCGAGGTCATTTCATCAAGCGATTCACGTGTTTTCTGAACGACTTTTAAATTTGCAGATTGAGCTAACTTTATGAGCTTGTGCAAGCGCTGATCGCGACGATCTTGTTGCACCAATATTTTATTGATCTCTTCCGCTCTGCGTTTGATTAAGACTTCTACCGCATGAATTCCAAATACAATTTCTGACATATTATTTAACTCTTAATTCTTTAGTGTCATTCACTTACGTTTACCACTTTTGCCACGTTTAGGCTTGGTGTTTTTACCGTAACTCTTTTTAGGCCCTTTACCCTTTTTTCCTTTTGCACTTTTGCTATAAGGGCTGCCTTTACGTTCGTCTTTGGCTGTTGAACCTGAACGCTTTGCTTTTGCGTATAACTTTCTGCGCTCAGATCCTTTAACCTCATCTCGTTTAACAGACTCGCGCTTTACTAGATCAAAATCTATTTTTTTATCTTCTAGATCCACTCGACTAACTTTAATTAAACAGCGATCACCTACTCTAAAACTTTTACGACTGCGTTCGCCTATTAAGCGCATTTTTGCAGCATCAAAATGGTAATAATCACCATCAAGCGCACTGATATGAATCAAGCCATCAACGTGTAGCTCATCTAGCTGAACAAATAGACCAAAACTAGTGATGGTTGATACAGTTCCCCAATATTCCTCGCCTACCCGCGTCAGCATATATTCGCACTTCAACCAATCAACAACATCACGAGTAGCTTTATCAGCACGACGCTCCGTCATTGAAGAATGCTCTGTTAATTGAACCAATTCAGCATCAGTATATTTCTGACCGGTCTCAGCTCCAGCTAGCTTATTATTTTCTGCAAGAATTTGTTTAATAATTCGATGCACTAATAAATCGGGATAACGACGAATTGGCGATGTAAAATGTGTATATGACTCAAAAGCTAGTCCAAAATGTCCCTCATTTTCTGGGCTATACACCGCCTGCATCATCGACCGCAACATCATGGATTGAATTAGCTCACTATCTGGACGCTCCTTAATCGAGTTATGCAATTCCCGATAATGCTTAGGTTCAGGATTTTGTCCCCCAAACAGGAATAAACCTAACTCCCCCAAAAATGCTCTAAACTTTTCTAAGCGCTCTTCTGAAGGACCTTCATGAATGCGGTATACACCTGGGAACTTATTTTTCTCTATAAATTCTGCTGCAGCCACGTTTGCACAAATCATGCATTCTTCAATAATTTTGTGAGCATCGTTTCTAACCAAGCCAATAATTTTTTCAATCTTACGCTCTTGATTAAAAATAATTTGTGTTTCTGTGGTTTCAAACTCGATTGATCCCCGCTCATGTTTTAGTTTCAAGCGAGCTTTAAATAGTTCATAAAGACTTTCTAAGTCTTTAACTAATGGCGCATACTCTTTCCTTAATTCTTCATCACCAGATAAAATATTCCAGACTTTGGTGTAAGTAAACCGAGCATGAGAATGCATGACTGCGGGATAGAACTTAGAGTCAATAACTTTACCATTGGAGTTTAGCTCCATCTCGGAAACCATACACAAGCGATCCACCTTAGGATTTAAAGAACACAATCCATTAGATAAAATCTCTGGCAACATGGGAACGACATAATTTGGGAAATAAACTGAGTTACCGCGCTTTATTGCTTCATCGTCTAAAGCACTATCGGGTTGTACATAGTGACTGACATCAGCAATTGCCACCCACAAACGCCAACCTCCATTCGGTTCTTTTCTACAATAAACCGCGTCATCAAAGTCTCTAGCATCCTCACCATCGATAGTTACCAATGGCAAATCACGTAAATCAACTCGACTCTCTGAATCTAATTTCCAATCTTTCTCCGTTATTTCAACTGGTAGCTCAGTAACTTGTTCATTAACAGCTTCTGGCCACTCATGGGGAATACCATGTGAGCGAATGGCAATTTCAATTTCCATACCAGCAGAAAGATAATCTCCAAGAACTTCTGTAATTCGTCCACGTGCATGGCGGTTCTTATTGGGACGCTGAATAATCTCAGCAACCACCACTTGACCGACTTCCGCTTGTAAGCCAGAACTTATATCGACAATTAAGTCATGTTGAATTCGTGAATCTTCTGATGAAACGAAGTAAAGTCCATTCTCTTCATATAAACGCCCTACTATATGGGTTGTCGAGCCATCTAAGATCTCAACAATATCGCCTTCCGTCTTTCCCCTTCGATTTATCTTCCTAATACGTGCTAAAACCTTATCACCATGAAAAACATTGTGCATTTCACGTGGTGACAAATACCAGTCTTCGCCCCCCTGCTCTAAAGCTAAGTATCCGAAACCATCGCGATGTGCTAACACGGTCCCCCGTACCAAGTCTGTGGCATCAACTAAACAGTAGTCCCCTTTACGGTTGCAAAGTAATTGACCATCACGTTCCATGGCATTCAAACGCTTATGAAGTGCTCTCTTATCATCGGTTTCAACTATTTTTAACTGTTCAGTTAATTCATCAAATGATAAAGGCTCGCCTTTTGATTCCAAGGTTTGCAAGATAAATTGACGGCTAGCAATAGGGTTTTGGTAGCGTTGAGCTTCCAAATTAGCTTGAGGATCTAATGGAGTTTTTTGAGACATACTGGTTCCTTATTTTTAACCATTGTAATAAGTCTCAAGGTTTATATCTATATTTGGTTGAATAAATGACAATAATGTATCGACTTAACAAACACTAACGTTATTGTTTAGCCTTTTTTGGACTCTCGAATATAGAAACGTGCTTTTTCCGAATTATTTACACAAGCGTCATAACTTTCAAAGGTTTGGTTAGTTTTAGCAGCCGTCAATAATGAAACCGCCTTGGTATAACTCACAGTACCAGCGAAGCCCTCAGCTTTTGCAAAGTTTAATTCCTTATACGCATTATCAATTGAAGCTCGACAGTTTTCTGCGCTCATACCCTTTCGAGCTCCAGCGCAAGCTGTCAATGACAAGAGTATTAAAACAATTACACTGAATTTCATATTACAACTCCAAAACATTTTATCTCTGTTTGCAAAGCTAGGGCTTTCTAAAGATTTTAAATGATAAAGGCCAATTACATTTTTTCATATGACCTGTATCACACCATGCAAATTCCAAAGGCTGAAGGATTAAATTTACAGGATCTTCACCTTCTTGCTTTTTATAGGTATGTACCGCCGACCAAGTTCTTAAGTAATCAGCAAACTGTTGATACGACCAAGTAACTTCCATCTTAATTTTAGGTGGGATTAATAACTGGTTGGGAAATTCAAAATTATCATAACCTTGATTAACCCATTGTCGACGCTCAGACCAGTAATCGCCAAGAATATCTTGATAGAGTTTCTTGATAATTTTATCTGCCTCGGGATTAATGCTCACCAAGCTATAACTCCAAGCAGCAAATATTCCTCCCGGCTTTAACACTCTATCCACTTCTTGCATAAAAGCATCGAAATCAAACCAATGTAGTGCTTGAGCTACCGTTACGATATCGACACTTTCGTCTTCTAAACTGGCTCTCTCAGCAGCTTCATGACGATAAATAATATTAGGAGCTTTTTTAGCATGAGCCAATTGTTCGACACTTTCATCAGTTGCAATAACGGTATCAAATTGTTTTGCCAGTTGAATAGCGGCTTGCCCAGTACCAGTACCAACATCCCAAGCCGTATCATGGCCATCGCAAACCATGGCTAAATACTGAAAAATCTCTGAAGGATAATCAGGTCGATTACGCTCGTATTGTTGCGCAATTTCTGAAAAGTAGTTTTTATCATCCATAATGAAAAACCTTTATTAATTTAATAACAAGAATACTAACAATCTTTTTATAAAGCAATCTTTGCCATTATTAAAATAGCCCGCAAAAGCGGGCTTGATGACTAATCTTCTTCCACTAACTTCAAGTTATCGTTAGAGTTTCTATCAATTAAAGTAATGTAAGGATCAACACCTGCATACACTGGCTTTTTATCAAGCTGTAATACTACTCGGTTCTCACCTTTTATTAATTTATGCTTCTTAAAATACAAGACATGATCCTTTGCCTTTGGGTCATCCGGATCTTGTGTGAAAACACCAATATCAAAATTAATGTCAATCGGTGTTTCAGATTCTTCTCCTTGTCCATCGGCATAATACTTATTAGCATCAAGAAGAAGCTCTAGTTCAAATTTTCCGTTCTCAATTTCTTTAACCTTTGCCGACTCCACCTTCAGATCAAACAAAGTGATTTTCTTAAATAAATCATCTACAAATGCATGCCCCTCAACTGGAATTTCAGCTTTAAGAAAATCAATTAGGTTCAAAGTTGTAGGGTATGGATTAGAAGCGTATTGATACTTTTCTAAAAACTTCTTTAGAGCAGTATTAATAACCTTTTCTCCATATCGGTCACGTAAAGAATACATTACCACGCCACCTTTTTGGTAATGAATATATTGCTGGTTCTCAGCTCTGTATAGTGGCATTTCTTCGATTAGCTCAGAACTTCTAGCTCGTAAGTACCTGTCCATTTCATATTTCAAGAATTTACGTAAATGATGCTTACCCAATCTTTTTTCCATCACCATATATGCAGAGTATTCCGCTAAAGTTTCTGACAACACAGCGCCACCTTGAACATCTGCAGGAGTCACTTGATGCCCCCACCATTGATGAGCCATTTCATGGGCGGTCACAAAATAAACGTAGTCAATATTACTTTCATCACGTAAATCCGCTATAAACCCAATATCTTCCGAATACGGGATAGTATTTGAAAAGCTCTGTGCAAATCTTGCGTATCGTGGAAATTCGATGATTCTTACTTGGCGGTGTTGATAAGGGGAAAACTCCTTACCAAAATAGTCTAGCGACGATTTAGTAGCCTCAATCATTCTATCTACATTCATATTATGATCAGGATGATGATAGACCTCAATACTCACACCATCATGTTGCTCTTTCTTCGAAGCATATTTACCTGAAAGAAATGCTACATAATTAAATATTGGAGCATCCATTTTGTAATGATAATAACTACGTCCATCCTTTTTCCATTGTTTTTGCAAGTAACCCGGAGAGATTGCAAATTGCTCCGTCTCAGTAGATACAATAGTTTCAAAGTTTATAAAATCAGCCTCAGCTCCTACAAAATTTATACCGTAACGACTTTCATCTTCCAGTTTGGCAACTCTATCCCTTGGCTGCATATCTCTCTTACGACGTTCATGCCGATCGGCAATTTCAAAATTAGCGTTATAACCAAAATGCGGTAATATTTCGTCACTATTTACAAAAGATCCGTTCGTTACCACCCTAGTATCAGAACCTTGATCTACGAAGCCCTTATTCCCACGAACGTATTCAAAGTCCAACCTCGTCTTTTCTCCTGGCTGTAAAGCTCTATCAAACTTAATCCAGGCATGATCAAATTTAACGTCACGTTTTAGCTCCTTGCCACCTTGTATAGTAAATTCAAATTCACGATGCTTACCGCCACGCCAATTAATCAACGTCTTATCCAAAGGTTCATCATTATTATTAACAAGTAAATAATGTCCTTTTACTTTTACTTGTCGCTCGCTTGGGTAAAAATCCACTTCAGCATAAACATCGGTAATAGTTGGTAACAACTGATTCTCGTACTGCTTATATTTATCTTCATATTCCGCACGCAAATCTAATCGTTCGTCACTTGTCACGAAGTCGTTCAACACTCGTGTGTTATAAAAAACCCATGAACCGGACGAGACAAATACTAGCAAACCAAGAGTAGTAGCTATTAGTCCTTTCATTCCAAGATTTTTCTTTAATTGAGCAAACCTTGACTTCAAATCATACTCAGCACCTCGACGCCATAACCCATAACCAATGGTAGTAAGAACAACTACTAATCCTAACCAATACAAGCTATACCACAGATTCGCTTCCAAGAAATGTCCATATTGATTCAAATCTGAATACACCACATTCGGAGCAATAGCAAAGTGCCATAAATTGTGTTCGAAGCCTAAATTACTCAGTGTCATCTGCAGGATAAATATCCCAACAAAAATTAACATCCCTAAATATTTATTAGAACTTACAACTTGAATAAAGAATGCCAGAATTGTCATCATTACCATTGGGATTATTAAATTTAGCGAAGACATGCCAAAATAAACGCCCCACTCAAAATTAGTATACCCCCTCGTTACCTGGAAAAAACTTGTAAACAACACTCCCAACAGACTTAAAGTTAATATAATCAGGGTCAAAGCTATTACTTTCGGAAAATAAAGACTCCAGTTATTTATTGGGGTTGATTCCACTATATCGCCAATTCCTAGTTGTCGCTCACGCCATACTATTTCACCTGAATAGTAAGTAATAATAATAAGGATTATTAAGAAAAATGTGTTGGTCACAAACCCCACCATATCTCGGGTAATCGGCCAATCATCGGTACCAAATAAACCAGTACTTTCAAAATAAATAGGACTAAGCATGAATAATGCAAACAAGCACAAAATTATAAAAGGCGGACTCTTAATAGTTTGCGAAATTTCAAACTTGGTTCTGGTTTTAAAATGTTGCCAGCTACTTTTAGAATCATGACTCGGCTTAACCACAGAATAAGTTGTAGGTGCCAAAGCTTTTTCTCGTTTTTCCTTTTTACTTTTAACCTTCTTATTTTTGCGAATGTCTACGAACAAGTGAGTTAGGACTGCAATCACAACCGCTAAACTAAGCCATAGGACTCGGTTAAGTAGTAAATTGCCTTCTAGCGGCACCAATTGAGTATTTCTTTCAAACGGTGTCCAGTACCTAGTTGCATCAACAAAAGCACTAATACCAAATGGATCTATTAAGGCTCCCATTTGCGCATTGTTTGGATTCTCTGCGATAGCTCCAGCAATACTATAAAGTACGAAAAACCCAATGACGCCCAAATACATCCCCATCATTGACCGAGTAACTAGCGCGAAGACATAAAACAAAGTCGCTGCAAAAAGGAAATTAGGAATCACGAAAATCAAATAGGCCCATAAATATGGCATTAAAGAGGTCGCGCCCAACCTTTCTGGGTCAACAGTTGGCCAGAATGAGCCAATGAAGATTCCAAGAGGAACAGCTGCGAATACAATCAAGCAAAAGAGATATGCTCCCGTTAAACGCCCCCAAAGAAATGAGGTTTTACTTACTGGTTGGCTCAGCATGATGCCATCCATTTTGTGATTGTAATCCCTTACTGCAGCACCACCAACAAAGTTAGCCACTAAGAACATCCCGATAATTGTCATAATCAAGATGGTTTGTGTAATCGCATGAGGAGCATTAAAGTCGACGTTACTAGCTCCCCCAATCTGCACATTATCCGAGATCATGGCAAAAAATGGGAATAAGAAAAATACCAATAAACAAACGTAAAATGATGGCTGTTTCTTAAAATAGTTTATTTCAAATTTTATTTTTTCAAAAAACATGTCAACCCCCTATGCCGCTTTAGTAGTATCTTGTTTATTTCTAGCCTTGTATAAAGCAGTAAAATAAACATCTTCTAAATCAGGTTTTACAGCTTCAAAGCTCGCATCAGGAGCTTGTTGCGCATTAACATGAACTATCGTGTTACCACTTTTAAGACGAGTAGAGATAACTTTAAATTGCTTTTTAACCTGTTCTATCTCTTCTTTCTTCACCGTTTTACGCCAGATAGTTCCATCTAAACGATGTGTTAAGTCAATAGGATTTCCTTGTAATTGAATTTGTCCCGCTTCAAGAATGGCGAACTTTGAGCACAATTCTTCAACATCATCCACAATATGAGTTGATAGAATTACGACTTTGTTCTCCCCAATTTCTGACAAAAGATTGTGAAAGCGATTTCTCTCTTCAGGGTCTAAGCCCGCCGTTGGTTCATCTACGATAATCAGATCAGGATCACCTAATAGTGCCTGAGCAATACCAAATCGCTGCTTCATTCCACCTGAAAAGGTGCTTACCGCTTTTTTGCGCGCTTCCCATAAATTAGTTTGTGCTAACAAACCTTCTACCGCTTGCTTACGACTTTTTTTATCATTCAACCCTTTTAAGATAGCCATATGATTTAATAAATCAAAGGCACTAATTCTTGGATAAACATCAAAATCTTGTGGTAAATAACCTAATCTTTGGCGTATTTTTTCGGGATTGTTTTTAACATTAATGTCCTGAAATATTATGTTTCCACTATCAGCTTGTTGTAACGTAGCAATAGTTCTCATCAATGAAGACTTTCCGGCCCCATTTGGACCTAATAGACCAAACATACCTTTATCAATATTTAAACTCACATTATCTAGAGCTTTAACATTATTGGCATAAGTTTTTGATAGGTTATCGATTGTTAACATGGGATTCTCCTTCTCGAATCATGTTTTGTTTTAAATTTTCATCCACATATTCAAACCCAACTAGATATGAATTGCTGTATCAAGGTGTTAACAGATGTTTCGACTACAATTATTCATAATAGTTATTACTTCAACAATTATGTAAATAGGGATTTGACTATATTAGATCTTTAAATTCTGAAAAGGGCTCAATAGCTTGGCTCTATTTTTGCTACTTTTGAACAACCGAGAGGCTCCAGCTTTGTTGGTATTATTTTATCAATTTTTATTTTGCTTTTTTTAATTCATGGTATTGAATGTTACTTTACTTAACATAGGAGAATCTTTTCTTTATTTCACCATCCCTTTCAATAATTTCCGTAAACATTTCTAAAGGCCTGATCCAAGTTCCAAAATCTCCATACATGGCCTTATAAACCACATATTGCTCTCCAGTCTCAGAATGGGTAGCTACATCTAATACCTCGTATTTTTGACCTTTAAAGTGCTGGTAGATACCTTTTTTAATTGCTTGAGTCATTTTTTTCTCTATAAATATTAGGAAAATATCTTTCCATCATAGTGCTGGGATTATTCAGTTCAGTAAAACCATATTTTTTGTATAAGAACTTGGCGGTAGAGGTTGCTAAAGTAAAGCGACGAATACCTTGCAAGTCAGGGTGTTCATCTATGGCTCGCATGAGATAGTGGCTAAGTCCTTTTCCTTGCAATTCTGGCTCAATGAATACATCCACCATATTAGCAAAGGTTGCTCTATCGGTAATAATTCGAGCAAAACCAATCATCGAGTCTTTATTATAAAGACCGAAGTTTAACGAGTTTTGAATAGATTTTTCGACTAACTGTTTTGATATACCATTTGCCCAAGAGGATTCTTTATCTAAAAATCGATGAATGCGCTCTATATCCAACTTACCTATATCAGTATCGATCCAATAATCCTTAAATTGCCATTGCATCAGTTATACCTAAATGAAACCTTGCCATAAAAAAGCGACCAATTGGTCGCTTTAATTTAACTCAATGAAATTATTTATCAGGCTTCAAATGGATGACGCTTGATAATGGTTTCAACGCGATCTGGACCAGTAGAAATAATATCCACTGGTACACCAACAATTTCTTCAACTTTAGCAATAAAGTCTAAAGCGTTTTGTGGTAAATCTGCTAATGATTGAGCGCCAAAGGTTGTTTCTGACCAGCCTGGCATTTCAATATAAACAGGCTCTAATGTTTTATAATCATCAGCCCCGCATGGTGTATTATTCAACTCACCTTTTTGCTCACAGTTATAAGAAACCGCTATTTTAACCGTTTCTAGACCATCTAAAACGTCTAGTTTGGTCATGCAAAGACCTGACACTGAGTTAATATCAACAGCACGTTTTAATGCAACGGCATCTAACCAACCGCAACGACGAGGACGACCAGTGGTAGCCCCAAACTCATTGCCAACTTTGGCTAAATGCATACCTGTATCATCAAACAGTTCCGTTGGGAATGGACCACCACCAACACGAGTAGTATAAGCTTTAGTGATGCCTAATACGTAATCAATATGACGAGGACCAACACCAGAACCTGTGGCAACACCACCTGCGGTAGTATTCGACGAAGTTACGAATGGGTAAGTTCCATGATCAATGTCTAATAAAGTGCCTTGAGCACCTTCAAACATTAACTTATCACCATCGCGACGCATATCTGCTAATGTCGCTGGAACGTCGTCCAACATTGGCTCTAGCATCACCGCGAACTCTTTACACAATGCCAAAGTCGCATCGTAATCGACCGCATCTACACCATAGAATTCAGTTAATGAGAAATTATGTAGCTTCATAACTTCTGATAATTTCTCTTCTAGACGTGTTTGATCAAACAAATCTTCAACACGTAAACCACGACGAGAAACTTTATCTTCATAAGCAGGACCAATACCACGACCGGTAGTACCAATCTTCTTCTCAGGATCACGAGCCGCTTCACGGGCGTTATCCAAAGCAATATGATAAGGAAGAATCAATGGGCAAGCTGGGCTGATACGCAGTTTGTCTTTGACTGGTACACCACGCGCTTCCAGCATATCCATTTCTTTTTTCAGTGCATCAGGAGCCAGTACCACACCATTACCGATGTAGCACATAACGCCATCATTTAAGATGCCTGATGGAATAAGATGGAGAACGGTTTTTTCGCCTTCGATCACTAAGGTGTGACCTGCGTTGTGTCCGCCTTGGTAGCGAACAACCGCTTTTGCTTGCTCAGTTAAAAGGTCAACGATCTTGCCCTTTCCTTCGTCACCCCATTGGGTGCCTAAAACCACAACACTTTGTGCCATTGCTTCAACTCAAATTAGTTAATCTGATTCGCATTTCTGCGACAAGAAACCGCGCATTTTACCGCCAAATCCAATGAAAATCCTTACTTTTTTCGATTTTAATTTAATTTTATTGGTATATGGCATCAACTCATAAAAATATGACCAAAGATCAAATAGTTAAGCTTGAAAGCTAATTGGAAAAGCTAAGTGATAAAATAGATCCAAACTAGTCCAATCAACATACTGATTACGCCCATAATACGAATATTGCTTTCGGGACCTTTAGCAATTTCAAAAATTGTCTTTTTCCATTGCTTCGGAAACAGCGCAGGCATTAAGCCTTCAAACACCAAAAACAAACCCATTGCGATTAACCATTCTTGTGACATTGCATTACCTTTTATCAATTCCATAAAAAAAGGATAAGCCGAAACTTATCCTTTTAAACTAACCAATGAACGAACTTATTTGCCTTTAGCGTCTTTAAAATACTTAAAGAAATCACTATCAGGCTTAATCACCATAATATCATCCGAGCTATTAAATGAAGCTTTGTAAGCATCCAAACTTCTCAGAAAAGCATAAAACTCAGGATTTTTATTATAGGTTTCTGCGTATATACGTGCAGCTTCCGCGTCACCATTACCACGAATTTCACGAGTCTTTTGTTCTGCTTCAGCAATAATAATTGTTGCCTTTGCATCAGTTTCGGCTCGAATAATACGGGCAGTTTTTTCACCTTCTGCACGATTTTTCTTTGCGAAACGCTCACGTTCTGCTTTCATCTCTTCAAAAACATTACGACGAATTTCAGCAGGGTAATTCACTTTCTTGACTTGAACATCAACTAATTCAATACCAAACTCAGGTGTCTTTAATTTCACTGCTTCTAGAATAGCAGCCATAGTTTCTTCACGCTTAGTAGCAACAACTTCTTGCGTGTTTCGCAAACCTACTTGGGTTCTCAACTCAGAGTCAATAAACCGTTCCAAAAATTCATTTGCTCTATTTGGATTACCGCCAGTACGTAAATAATACTGCCCAAAGTCTTTTACACGCCAGTTAGCATAAGTATCGATTTCTAAATCAAATTTGTTTGAAGTTACGACACGATCAGGAGCACCATCTAATGTTTGAACTCGAGCATCAATTTTCAATGCTTTGTTGATAAACGGCATTTTAAAATGCAAACCCGGCTCATAAACCGCTGGGGCACCATTCGAATCTTTTTTAACTTTACTAAACTCAAGAATAAAGCCACGTTGTTGTTGCTTTACAATAAAAATGGTTTGCGACAATACAAAGATTATTGCCAATAATAAAAATCCTAAAATTGGAGACTTATTCATTATTTGCTCTCCTTATTTTCTTTTTTCTTATTCACGATTTGATCCAAGGGTAAATAAGTTAAATTATTACCACCTTCTGTGTCTAATACCACCTTACTGACATTGCTCATGACTTGTTCAACGGTTTCTAAATATAAACGTGAACGCGTCACTTCTGGAGCTGCTTCAAATTCAGGAAGTAGCTTTGCGAAACGAGCCACCTCACCCTTGGCTTCTGCAACCACTCTTTGACGATAAGCCTCTGCTGCTTGTAACATTGCTTCTGCTTCAGCTTCAGCGGTAGGAATCACTTGGTTTTGATAAGCTTTGGCCACTTCTTCATAACGCTTTTTATCATTGATAGAACGGTTAACATCGTCAAACGCTTCTCGTACAGCTGCTGGAGCTTCTGAATTTTGTAAGTTAACTTCAATAACTGTCAATCCCATATTTAAAGGGGTGATGGTTTTATTAATTTCTTCCTGTACCATCGCCATAACACCAGTTTTATTATCTTTTAATACATCATCGATGTTTACATTACCTACAGCCTTTCTTAAAGCGGCATCAGTGGCATGTTTTAATACTGAATCAGGTTTATTCACATTAAACAGATAATCTTCGGGAATGCTGACGCGATACTGTACTGATAACTCGACATCTACAATATTTTTATTCCTAGTTAGCATAGTACCTTGAAAGTTTTCAGTTTTAACTGTGTTAACATCCACTTTATACAATCGGTCAATACCCCACGGCATCCAACCTAAGCCTGGCTCAACGGTTCTGTCGTAAGCACCAAAACGCGTAATAACACCTTGCTCAGCTTCTTTTACAGTGTAAAAACCTTTAATGGCGTAGAATAAAGCAAAGACAATCAAGCCAATGACTAAGAAGCTTTTACCGTCGCTTCCGCCTTTACCACCCTTGCCACCGAACATTTTGCCAAACTTATCGCCAGCGTCTTTGATCATCTTATCGATATCGTTTTGATTATTAGGGCGCTTCTTGCCCCACGGGTCCTGGTTATTACCATTACCGCCTGGTTGATTCCAAGCCATTAGACTCTCCGAAATGGTTATTATGAAATATAGTTACTTATTAGATTAATTGTAGGGGCGCAGACTAGAGCTTTCAAGGTTTATCGCACGAATGTTCTGGCGATTGTTGCCTTATTATGTAACCAGATAAGTCTTCTTCCAGCTGCCTTTCAAGGCGGATCCAGTCGGCTTTAGGTAGTTGTACTTTCAAAAGTAAATGCCCTTGCTCTGAATAGGACTCGCTTTCAATAGCGTTTAACTCATACAAATAGCCACGTAAACGCCCTTTTGAGGGTGGAACTTCCAAGTCAGCGATAAACTGCTCATCCATAGCAAGCTCTTCAATCGCTTGCTGTAATAGATCCATACCTACATCTTTTAATGCAGAAACCCAAACACGTATTGGCGTTCCGGTATCATCCCTATCAATTCTTGGCTCAGCCCCTTCGATCGCATCGATTTTATTGAAGACTTGCAGCATAGGGATCTCATCAGCGCCAATTTGCTTTAGCACTTTCATCACTTCTTCAATATTCTCTTCACGACGGTCAGAAGCAGCATCAATCACGTGCATCAAAACATTAGCTTCTACAGACTCTTCCAAAGTCGCTCTAAAGGCTGCCACTAAGTCATGCGGCAAGTGACGTATAAACCCCACCGTATCAGCTAAAATAACATCAGTCCCTTTGGGAAGAGTTAAGCGTCTAAGAGTTGGGTCAAGCGTTGCAAATAATTTATCTTCAGCTAATACATCCGATTCTGTCGCCAGATTGAAAAGCGTGGATTTACCGGCATTGGTATAACCTACTATTGAGATGGTCTTAATATTAGCCCTTTTACGTGAACGACGACCTTGTTCTCGCTGTTTACCCACCTTTTCTAAGCGACGCTCAATGTATTTGATGCGATCTCGCAATAAGCGTCTATCGGTTTCTAGCTGAGTTTCGCCAGGACCACGCATACCAATACCACCTTTTTGTCTTTCAAGGTGGGTCCAACCACGAACTAGGCGCGTTGATAAGTGTTTTAATTGGGCAAGTTCAACTTGTAATTTACCTTCAAAAGTAAAAGCTCGTTGCGCAAAAATATCGAGAATAAGGCCAATACGGTTGATAACTCTAGCTTTAACTTCTTTTTCAATATTTCTTTCTTGTGCAGGCGATAAGGCGTGATTGAAAATTATTAATTCTGCGTCAGTGGCATTCTTTATGGATACGATTTCCTCAATTTTACCACTACCAATAAAATATTTAGGATCAGGCGAGCCTCGTTTGGCTGTTACTATATCCAAAACTTTCAATCCAGCGGAGCGCACCAATTCGACAAACTCAGATAAATCTTCCTGGTTTTTGTCTTGGCTTAAATCTTGCTGAAAATCAATATGTACTAGAATCGCCGACTCACCGCCAGCATGACGATCAAACAATCAGAACCTCAATAAAGAAAAAAGAAGTGCAATTATAAAAACATTAGGCACAAGAAAGCCAGTTACTTTAAAAAGCAACTAGCTACTTATGTAAACTTTGGGTCAGAGTTATAGACCGCCCATTTGACCGCCGGTATAACCGCCACCCATTGGACCAGAACCCATTCCACCGTTATCGTCAGAAGAGTCGTCTTGCTGATCATTGTCATTAGTTCCATAAGAAGTTCGTACATTTCGAATAGGAACTACAGTCGAAACCGCATGCTTATAAACCATTTGGTTAACCGTATTCTTTAACAAAATTACGAATTGGTCGAATGACTCGATCTGCCCCTGAAGTTTGATTCCGTTCACTAAATATATAGATACAGGAACCTTCTCACGACGCAGTGCGTTAAGAAAAGGGTCTTGTAACGATTGCCCCTTTGACATAGCTATTACCTCATTATGATTATGTCTTGACCTTGCTAGGCCTATTGTTCTTCTAAATCATCCCACTTGATTTAAAATTATCTACCAATCAAAGTCTACCCCAATAAAATGCAAAGATCGATAAAATTCAAGAGGATAGTATGAATTTAGTCAAATTTTAGAAGTTTTACCACGTCTGCGTACAATAAATCGAAACTTTGATCTGACTGAATTTGCTGCAAACCCTGCCAACTACGTAGCCAAGTGAACTGCCGTTTTGCTAATTGGCGTGTTGCGATAATGGCTCTTCCTATGGCTTCATCTAAACTTAATTCACCATCTAAATACTGCCAAATTTGACGGTATCCTACTGACCGAATGGCGGGTAGCTCTGTATTTAAATCCTTTCTTTGGTGAAGCGCTTTAACTTCATCTAAAAAACCCTGCTCCATCATCAAGTGAAAACGCTTTTCTATTCGTTGATGTAAGACTGTTCGATCGGATGGGATTAAGGCTAACTGACAGACATCGTAAGGAAACTCCTCATCTTCTTGTTCAGAATGAAGTTGGCTTAAAGTTTTACCACTAATTCGATAGACTTCTAATGCTCGCAAGGTTCGTTGCGGGTCGTTACTATTAATTCGATTAGCAGATTCAGGATCAATTTTTGCAAGCTCACTATGCAACTCCTGTAGCCCCTTTGTCTCCAACTCCAATTGTAATTCTTGACGAATACTGGGATTTGAATCGGGTAAATTATTCATGCCCTCAAGCAAAGTTTTGTAATAAAGCATTGTGCCACCAGCCAATAAAGGAACTTTACCCTTGGCAGTTATATCTTCCATAGCACTTAAAGCATCATCTCTAAAACGCGCTGCAGAATAGGGCTCTGCTGGGTCAACAATATCAATTAAACGATGCGGTGCAAGAGATAATTCCTCAGGACTGGGTTTAGCTGAACCAATATCCAATCCTTTGTAAACCATGGCAGAGTCTACGCTAATAATTTCACAGTCATGCTCCTGAACCAACTTAATCGCTAAATCAGTTTTACCGGCTGCCGTAGGCCCCATGAGAAAAATAGCTTTTGGTTTTACTTGATTATTTATCATGGTGTTATTTTTTTACAGCCTTGCCAATAGTCAGCAACATCTTGTTTAAATCATCTTCTTGTACTTGATAACAGTGAGAAGACTCTTGCCAATGGATATGATTAGAACGCTGCTCCAGTAACTCAGCCCAGGAAGCTTTCTCATCCGGTTTCCAAGCGGCGGCCAAACGATCCAACAAGTTATTCTCTAAACTTTCTCTCGATGAGATCTTCACGAAAGCTGTTAAAAGCCATTGCTCAATATCAACATTTTCAACCACACTAGGAATTTTTCGCACCATTAAGCCTTGAGGACCAAGCTGAGAAATATCGAAACCCAAGTCTGCACTATTGTCCATAACATGGGCTAAATCATTTTCATCATTCAAGGTTAACCGAATCGGTATTAAAATAGGTTTTTGCTTTATCTCTTTTGCAATCCACTCTTTTTCCAAGGTGGATCGCACCAACTCAACCCAATAAGCTTTAATATCTAAAACTAGTAGTTGCTGATCCTTTGGTTGAATGAAGTATCGCTCAAACCAAAGTTGGTTATTCCCTTTAGCTCCCGTCTTTTTAGGATGATAAAAAGAATTTTTTTCTTTAACTTTTAGAGTTGAGGGTGATTGATATTCAAATGAATCTGGTGCAACTTCCTCGATTTGCTCAGCAACACTGGAGATCACACCTGTTTCATACTTGCTAGTCTCTTGATAAGTAACATCCGAGCCTTGCATCTCAAAGCCGCTCATGTGCTGTTCAAGACTTATTTCTAATGCCTTAATAATATAATCGTGAACTCGCCGTCCTTCGATAAAGCGAACTTCATGTTTAGTTGGGTGTACGTTAATATCCAACTTATCCGCTGGCAATTCTAAGAACAAAACAAAGGCAGGCGAGCGCCCAGTAGGTAATAAATCATGGTAAGCCTGACGCACTGCATGACTAATGGTTCTATCTCTTACGGGACGACCATTCACGAAGAAATATTGATTTAGACTTGAACTTTGGTGAAAATCCGCAGGACCTAACCAACCACTGAGTTTTAAATCTTCCAACTCGCTACTTAGGGTTAAAGCTTTTTGAATAAATGCCCGACCAACAATGCTACCTACTCGTTGCTTAACTTGTTCCAAACTACTGGCAGCTGGAATTCGTTTCACAACTTTGCCGTTGTGTTTAAGAGTTAATGCCAATTGAGGATTGGCTAAGGCGACCTTTTTAACAGTTTCTTCTACATGAACAAATTCAGTTCTCTCTGCTTTCAAAAACTTCTGCCTTGCAGGCGTATTAAAAAATAAATCTTTAACCTCTACAATCGAACCAAAAGGTAATGAATGTGGTTGCATTTTTACATCCATATCTTGGCCTTCGGTATAAGCTGACCAACCAATATCCTGTTCTTCAGGTTTAGAGCTTAACGTCAGCTTAGATACCGAACTAATACTCGCCAAAGCTTCGCCACGAAAACCTAACGTTTTAATGGCTTCTAAATCTTTAGCTTCAAGAATTTTACTGGTTGCATGGCGTGCTAATGCAAGACTCAATTCTTCGCGTGGAATACCAACACCATTATCAGTTATTCGGATCAAACGAATCCCACCACGTTCCAAATCAACTTGAATCCTAGTTGCTCCAGCATCAATAGAGTTTTCTAATAATTCTTTAACCACCGAAGCAGGACGCTCAACGACTTCACCAGCCGCAATTTGATTTGCAATTAAAGGCGAAAGCTTTTGAATAGGCACGAAAAGTTAAATCCAATTAGTTAGCAGTTGGTATAATCAATTTCTGACCGATACGTACCGTATTGGATTTTAGATTATTAGCAACTTTTAATTCCCTAATAGAAACATCAAACCGACTAGCTACTTTACTTAAACTGTCGCCACGCTGTACGCGATAAATGTTTTGACGGAATTTTGCAGAATAAAAAGTGCCATCTGGTGCATTGGATTTAAAGTAAGCTTTTATGCCATCTTTTACTGCTCGGGCTAACTTCTGGCGATAATTTTTTGATTTAAGTAACTTTTCTTCTTGTGGATTAGAAATAAAACCTGACTCAACTAAAATCGAAGGAATATCCGGATTTTTTAGAACTAATAAATTATTTTCTTCTACATGCGACTTATGCATTTTTGGTGCTACTTTACCCATTTTTTTATGCACGTTTTTAGCAATTTGCATACTTTCTGCAATCGAGCTTTCCATTTGTAAATCAAGCAATACAGAGCGCACTGAAGAATCATAATCAGATAAAGTAATCTTACTATCAACACCACCTAGCAATTCAGATTTCTCTTCTTGTAACTGCATCCAACGGGCAATTTCTGACTTGACACCACGAGTATTTAAAATCCAAACCGAAGCGCCACGGGCTTTGGGACTTTTAAAACCGTCCGCATGCACTGACACAAATAAATCCGCTCTATTTTGACGAGCAATGTCAGTACGCTTTCGATGACGTAAATAATAGTCGCCTTTACGAGTTAATATTGCTTTAAGGCCTTTTTCTTTATTAATTTCGTCGGCTAATTGTTTTGATAATGCCAAGACAACATTCTTCTCACGTGAACCTGTAGGACCTAAAGCGCCAGGGTCTTCGCCACCATGGCCAGCATCAATCGCTATAACAATATCTCTTTGCAGCTCTTTTTCTGGTGCCACTTTTGGTTGAGTTTTGACTACTTCTTTTTTCTTATCAAATAGGTCTATGACCAATCGATCTCCATAATCTTGATAAGGCTTTAAGCTAAAGCTTTTTGGCGTTGCCTCTTTACTTAGATCTAAAACCAAACGTAAATCACCAACCTTAACTGGCTTAGACTTGCGAACTTTTTTAATCAAATCGCTTTTAATCTCAAGATCCGCTAAATCTACCACCACCGAAGACTCAGGAATATCGATAACGATTCGATGAGGATTTGATAAAACTTTAATTTGATGTTCAACATTGGAACTAAGATCTAGCACTACTCGGGTAGACTCCGGAGATTGCCAAAAGCGCATACTTTTGACCACAGCGGCATTTGCCATTGTTGGTATAAAACTTAGAGTCGACAGACCTATTGCTACTAAACTAGCTTTTAAGTTTTTCTGCCATAAAGAATGGCTTTTCTCTAAATTTCTGTTCTTTGTCATTCGTTCACTGTCAGGGGCTTTTTTGCCTATAATTATTTCATCTCATTTTGGCACAAAATATCATCAAATTGCCAGTCATTAGCTAATTTGTCATTCAAACATTGAAGCTTCAAGCTGCGTCCTGTTTCATGATACTCCAAATGAATCATTAAATCGGCATCAGGGATCCAACCTCTGCCTTGTTCTGGCCATTCAAATATCAAGATTGCTCTTTCCGTTTGATATTCTCGAATACCGATGTATTCCAATTCTTCTGGATCAGCTAAACGGTACAGATCAAAATGATAAACTGAAATACCATTAAGCAAATAAGGCTCTACCAGAGTATAAGTCGGACTTTTAGTGGAACCTTTATGCCCCAACCCTTTTAATAAGCCTCGTACTAATGTAGTTTTGCCCGCACCTAAATTACCATTAAGATAAATCACTAAAGGCACACTTATTTTCTTAGCTAAGCCAAAACCAAAAGCTTCTGTGACTTGTTCATCTGCTAAAAATAACTCAAAATTCTTCATGATTCTTTAATAGCTACCGTTTGAATTTCAATATTAAGGTCTTAAAGCTGACTAGAAACTTAATCAAGGTCAATAAAATGTTCACGATAATAAGCACACTCAGCAATCGATTCACGAATATCATCCATTGCTAAATGAGTCGCTTTTTTGGTAAATCCTTTTAATATTTGCGGTTTCCAGCGACGCGCCAACTCTTTAATAGTACTGACATCCACATGACGATAGTGAAAATAGGCTTCTAAACTTGGCATATGTTTCGCCATAAATCGTCGATCTTGGCAAATAGAATTACCACACATCGGCGACTTTCCTTCAGGAACCCACTGGCGCAAAAAGTCGATGGTCAGTTGTGAAGCCGTTTCTTCATCTATATCACTTTGACGTACTCGCTCACTTAAACCCGAGCGGCCATGATGATCTATACACCATTGGTTCATGTTTTCTAAAACTTCATCAGGCTGATGAATGGCGATAACAGGGCCTTCAGCCAACACATTCAAATCTTTATCAGTAACAATAGTAGCAATTTCAATCACCTTATCAGAATCAGGCTCTAAACCTGTCATCTCCAGGTCCACCCAGATTAAATTGTCGGCCAAACCTTTTTTACCATCTTGTTCGTTACTCACTCTCGACTCCAATTTTTGATATTAGATCTAAAATAACCCATCAATTTCCGTTATTATAGTCGCAAATTCGCTTGAATGTTTAATTATTACAAGGATTAACCATGCAACTCAAAGAACAACAATGTGTTCACAATGATGAAGCACGTAGCCCAGTTGATACGGATACACGTGATCAACTATTAAGTCAGCAGTTAAGCCAATGGCAATTTGACGCTGAAGCTGGAGCTGTGATGCGTAAATTTAAGTTTAAAAACTATTACCACACCATGGCTTTTGTTAATGCCGTAGCGTGGATTGCCAATAAACAAGCTCATCATCCTGACCTAGAAGTTAGTTATGGTCATTGTGTGGTTCGCTATACCACTCATGATGCAGGCAATAGTTTATGTATGAACGATTTGATATGCGCTGCGCATATCGATGCACTAGAAAGTAACGGTGATTTTGGCCCTAATTTTCAGCCAAACTTACAAGACTAATGAGCTAATCAATGGCTAGACGACAAAGTAAACACATTACCGATAAGCAACATAATAAAAAGAAAGTTTCTATTGATGAATCGAGCTTATTGGCGCCAGAGCAAGGTGTGGTGGTCAGTCGTTTTGGTCAGCAAGTTGATATTGCGGATAGCAACTTTGAAATCATCCGATGTTTTATACGCAAATCATTAGATATTTTGGTGGTTGGTGATCAAGTGATTTTTTGCCGCCAAGCTAATACGGATGGCGGTGAAGAAAAAGGTGTAGTCAACGAATTACTAGAGCGAAATTCATTGCTAAAACGCCCCACTCCGCACTATGGGATCAAGCCGGTCGTCGCCAATGTGGACTTTGTCGCTTTAGTGTTAGCGCCAGAGCTCGGTTTTTCTGAAATGATGCTCGATCGTTATTTAGTCGCGGCAAAAGCCAGTGACTTACCCGTTTGGATTATCTTTAACAAGTGGGATCTACTTAGTGACACTGAACAAGAAGTCATTAATCAACGCCTAGAAACTTACCGCCAATTAGGTTACTCCACCTATATTATCAGCGCCAAACAAGGTGATGGTGTGGATAAGTTTGTCGCAGACATTGATGGCCAAAGTTTATTATTAGCAGGTCAATCCGGCGTGGGGAAATCCACTCTAATCAATCGGCTATTTCCAGAACATCAAGTTGCAACATCTGAAATTTCCGAAACTTCTGGCTTAGGTACACACACCACTACCGCTTCAAGACTCTATCGCTTAGCAAAGAACTCCTATATTGTTGACTCGCCAGGTGTAAGGGAGTTTGGCTTATGGCATCTCGATAGCAACTCCATCCAGCAAGGGTTTGTGGAAATTGCTCATTTAGCTCAAGAATGTAAGTTTCGCGACTGCAAACATTTGAACGAACCAAAATGTGCGGTTTTAGCGGCTTATAAAGCTGGTGAAATTGCTGATAGTCGGATTCAAAACTACCATTATTTAATTCAAAATTTTGAGGCGGTTAACGGCTAAGTTTATTGTCATGGAAGAATCAATACTCAAACACTTAGCGCAATACTATTCCCTTAATGGCAAATTAAAACCACTTGATAGTTATATCGATAAGAACTATCTGCTACTCACCAATGAGAATAAAAGATTTGTTGTCAAATTAGCAAACCCTAAAACAGAGCTCGAAAAAATCATACTTGAGAACTCTGCTATGCAACATCTTGTCAGAAAGTCGCTTCCCATATCTACGCCTGAAGTTATCAATACTATAAATGGTGATGATTACACCTATTTTAAATCTGGTGAAACTCAATGGACATTAAGAGTTTTAACTTGGCTCGATGGTGATTTGTATTATCAAATATCTAATCCAGACGAAAATACTCACCGCTCTCTCGGAAAGTTAGTCGGACAAATGACATGGGGCTTATCTCAATTCCAATCCCCAGCAGCCACTCGATCATTCAAATGGGATCTTGCTCAATTAGAGTTAGTTGCAACGGACATACAGTTTTATGACGGTGAAAAAAAACGTTTATTAGAAGAGCAATTAGAACACTTTGTCAGTGATACAAAGCCAATACTTGCTTCATTACCAAAGCAAGTGATCCATAACGACTGTAATGATTATAACATTGTAATGTCTACAGAAAATGGTTCTCCAGTGTGCAGTGGTGTATTTGATTTTGGCGACCTTGTTTATACACAAAGAGTTTGTGATTTAGCAGTTGCTTTAACTTATGCTCTATTTAATCAAGAGAATATTTTAAAAGTAACCGCTGATATTACTGAAAGCTATTTATCGATCGTTAAGCTTACTACAAAAGAGCTCAAAATATTACTAGACTTGGTGCAAGTACGATTAACACAGAGTTTATTAAATAGCGCGGAATCTTACTATCGTGATCCAATAAACCAATACATTCTAGTTTCTCAAAAACCAGCTTGGGAATTACTGATTAAGCTCAACCGCTTATCTAGTAAAGAAAAACTTGAATTCCATAACAAATTAATAGATAGACTGCATGAGCAGAATTAGCAGGTAGCGCCTTATGTCATCGAATAACTCAAATCTAACTCATGATGAAATATTAAATATCCGCCGTAAATCCGTAAACCCTTGCATGAGCATCGCTTATGATAAACCTTTGAAGATCGTCCGAGGGGAAGGTGTCTGGTTATACGACGAGCAAGATAATGCGTATTTAGATATGGTAAATAATGTTAGTCACGTTGGTCACTGCCACCCCAAAGTTTTCGAAGCGGCTAGTGAGCAAATGCAACTTTTAAATACCAATAGCCGTTATTTACACGATAAATTAGCACTCTATTCAGAGCAATTACTTGCTACATTCCCCAAAGAGTTATCGGTGGTTTTCTTCTGCTGTACTGGCTCTGAAGCAAATGAACTAGCTTTACGCCTTGCCAGAGCAAAAACTGGCGGTGATCAATGGATTGCGGTGGATGGAGCTTATCATGGTAATACTCAAAACTTGATCGATTTAAGTTCTTATAAACATAACGCTAAGGGAGGCGAAGGGGCACCCGATCACGTCCACATAATTCCGACCCCAGATAACTACAACGGCCTTATTAAAGATTCTGACAATGCTGGTTTTGAATACGCTGAATTTATCGAAACTGTATTAGAAAATATGGACAAGGGGCAAAAGCAAGTCAGCGCTTTTATTTGCGAATCTTTACAAGGCTGTGGTGGCCAAATGCCACTTCCCGAAGGTTATTTATCGGAGGTTTACCAAAGAGTTCGTTCCGCTGGCGGAGTTTGTATAGCCGATGAAGTACAGGTTGGGTTTGGCCGAAGCGGCACTCATATGTGGGCATTTGAACAGCAAAATGTAGTTCCAGATATTGTTACTTTGGGCAAGCCTATTGGTAATGGTCATCCTATGTCTGCAGTAGTCACTACTAGAGAAATCGCTGATGCCTTTAATACTGGCATGGAATATTTTAATACATTTGCAGCAAATCCTGTTTCTTGCGCTATTGGACTATCAGTTCTAAATATTATTGAAGAAGAGCAGCTACAAAAAAATGCCTTAGTCATGGGCAAGGAAATTCAGAACAGATTAATCCAATTACAAGCTCAATCGCCTTATATTGGTGATGTTCGCGGAACTGGATTATTCATTGGCGCTGAGTTTGTTACAGATAAAGCCAGTAGAACACCAGATCCAAAACGCTTGGATAAAGTTATTCAAGCAATGCAACATAGAGGTATCTTATTAAGTTCTGAAGGTCCTAATCATAACGTTCTAAAAATTAAACCTCCTATGGTTTTTAACTCTGTACATTTGGACTATTTTGTGACAAATCTAACGGAAGTACTTCAGCAGCAAGGCTGTCTTGAATAAAATTCTGACAAGCCTTATGGTTTTCGCTAAAATTCACCCATAAATATTTATACTAACGTCACTGATTAGAATCCCATGGATAAATTTAAAATACTGCTTCAATATCTAATTCCACAACATGGTTTATCACTATTGATGGGGAAAATTGCAGAATCTAAAAAATCATGGATAAAAAACACTTTTGGTAATTGGTTTATCAAACAATATGGCATTGATATGTCGATTGCTGAGCGTGAAACGATAGAAGAGTACGAAACCTTTAATGACTTTTTTACTCGCTCCTTAAAAGAGGGAATGCGTCCAATTGATGAAGATAAAAAATCTATTGTTAATCCTGCCGATGGCAAAGTAAGTCAACTAGGGAAAATTGAAAATGGTTTTATCTTTCAGGCAAAAGATCATTTGTACTCAGCAAAAACTTTACTAGGAGGCGATGCAGAGCTTGCCAAACCGTTTAAAAATGGCGAATTTGCAACCATCTATTTATCTCCAAAAGATTACCACCGTGTCCATATGCCTATGACTGGGCGCTTAACTAAGATGATCCACGTTCCTGGTAACTTATTTAGCGTGAACCCTTTGACTGCAAAAAATGTACCCAACTTGTTTGCTCGCAATGAAAGAGTGGTCGCCATGTTTGAGACCGAAATTGGCCCAATGGCATTGGTATTAGTAGGCGCGACTATTGTTGGCAGTATCGAAACCGTGTGGCATGGAACCATAACCCCACCGACTCGCGATAAGCTTAAAGTTTGGGATTATCCGGTTGAAGAAGAAGTAATCCTTGAGAAAGGTGCCGAAATGGGGCGTTTCAAATTAGGTTCAACCGTTATATTACTATTTCCTGAAAACTCCATTGAATGGGAAAGGAATATGTATGCTAATGCTCCAACAGTGATGGGTACCTCTTTAGCTAAACAAAATTAATTTCCTTCAACAATTTCTTTCAAAGACAAAAAAGCCCTTATCAAGTAAGGGCTTTTTTTTGGATATGAATTATCGGCTAAAATTAGCGGAATAACTTTCCAGCCATACCCATGATGTCATCCATCATTGAACCATCACCATCTGAATCCAATAAGCTTTCTAACATACCTTGATTTTGAGCCATAGGTTGTTGCTGATTTTGCTTACCTAATGAACCCATAAGTACCGTTGCGGCCATTGGTAACATTTTCTTTAAAATTGAAGAGTCCAAACCGGTTTGTGCAGAAGCCTGTTGCGCCACTTGGCGAGAAGCATCTTTAGAACCCAAAATGTGGCCTAAAATTGAATTACCATTTTGAATGGCTTGCTCTTGACCTAACATTTCAGGTTGCTCGATATACTGCTGGTTCTTATTCTTGGTTAATGCGCCAATTAAAGACTCTAAACCGCCTTGTGCAACATTGTTTTTCATACCACCCTGAAGTGCTGGTAATAAAGAACCTAAACCTTTTAGTGCATCGCCTGCATCCAAATTCAAATTTTTAGCTATTTGACCAATTGCACCTGAATTTTGTTGGCCCAATACCATTTCTAATAAATTACCCATTGATTCGATCTCCTAAATCTTGCAGAACTCTGCGTTAAATAACTAATACACTATATGGTGTCCAGTCGCTATAATCCAATAGTAGCGACCATCATTTAACACTATTTGACACTTAACGGCTATTTATGAGCTCACAACTTGAAGATTTTAGAAAGATTGTTTACTACTGGGTACAACAAATTCCCAAAGGTAAAGTCACCAGTTATGGACAAATCGCAAAACTGGCAGGCTATCCACGCCATGCACGCCATGTGTCTAAGGCCTTAGGTGCTGCGGATAAAGCTTTAAACCTACCCTGGTTTCGAGTGATTGCAGCCAGTGGCAAAATTGCTTTTGATAAAGACTCTGATGGATATGCCAAACAAGAAGCTCTACTAAAAAAAGAAGGCATCGTTGTAAAAAAAGGCAAAATTGATTTGCAACAATTTGCATGGGAAGTCGTCGATAATAAAGAACAAAATGCCAATAAAGACTTTAGCCCAGAAGAATTTTTTAGATAATGAGCAAACCTAAATCCAGTAATCCGAAAAAAATCAAAAAACCATGGTGGCGCCACGCACTAGAAATCCTAGGGATTTTATTGGTGATTTATGGTGTCATGTTATGGAATGAACGTCACTTACTGAGTTCAGAAAATAACATACAAGCTCCAAAACAAATGTTAGTCGGATTAGATGATAATGTTCATTCAATGCCTATCGAAAATCAAAAGCAACTACTTTACTTTTTCGCTCCTTGGTGCAGTATTTGCGATTTATCTATCGGCAATATCGAAACACAAAAACAAGGCTTACTCGACAAAGGCTATCAAGTTCGTTATATCGCCTTGGATTGGCAAAGCCGACAAGAAGTTATGCAATTTGCGAAAGATAAAAAGCTAACTTTCCCTGTACTAATGGGCACTCTAGAAACTCTTGAGCGATATAAAGTGAAAGGATTTCCCACCTACTACTTGGTTAATGAAAAAGGTGAAATTACTGCTGGAACCCAAGGATACTCTACAAGTCTAGGCGTTTGGTTAAGAAGCCTAAGCTCTTAACTTTGCACTCTTAACTTTATATCAATGCAAATGGCTAAGATGCGAAATCTCATCAAACTTTCGCATAGCATCTAATAAAGGCGCAATTTCAGATTTTCCCTTAAAGGCTTCCTCCACAATCGGAAATATTTGTGCTGGACCAGGTGGTAATTGACGATTATCTATTGACTCTCGCATTCTAGGCAAAAAGATAAATTGTAACCAATTCTCTAAAGGCATCGTATCTACAGCAAATGGTATAGTTGACGCCATTGCTTCTTGGCTTGGCGGAGCTAACGCCCATAAATTGCAATCTTTTAAAGCACTTTCGATTAGATCAAAATTTTCTCGGTATTTTTCAAACCAATTAATTTGCATTAGGAATTATCTCTTTTGTTCAAATACTTCTCAGGCGCCAAGACTTGAATAACATCACCATCGGCAGCAAAGCCATAGCACGAATTAATTAAGCTATCTGTAACAGGGAAAGTCCCATCTTGTTCAAATGTTAGGTAAGGATATATTGCTTGGATAGCGGTAGTTGCCATCGGTCGCAATAATTCAACAATGTGTGAACAACCTGCAACTCCACCAATCCGTGCTTTTGCTTCTTGAGTCCAGCCACTTTTAATTTTAAGTCCAATTAACCGCGTAACATTAGCTTCAATCTGCGGACAACGCTTAAAAGGCGTTATCTGCAAGCTAGCTTCTACGTCTTGGATCTTTAAATCTGTGTCCATAGTTAAGCGTAACCAAATGTCATGAACTAACTCGCCCACAGGCAAGATCCCCCGCTGCAAAGTTGGAAAGGGGTATGCCTTATCATCCGTTAGATTGGCTTCAATATCCCACAAACCATCTTCACGCAAATAGGCATTGGGTCGAATCCTTCTTTGATGGATCAGTTTTCTAGGTTTAGGTTTGGATAAGCTCATAGGAATATTATTATTAGACTCTGCACTTTTTACAAGCAATTAGTTAACACAACAGATTTAACAATTTTTATTACATGTTTTTGATTCGTAATCCATCAGGTTACCTTGATGGTCATAATAAAAGTGGCAACAATTATCATAGCTCTCTTTGAGCATCTGTCTACTTTTCTGAACTCGGGATTTTAAAGTTGAATAACTAACACCCTGCTGTTCAGCATAATCTTTTTGCGATACTTGGTTTATATCAATCGCCATTAACAGATCGGCATTCTCAATCGGTAGCGATTGGATAAATGGCAAGATACATGCTGACAAGTCAGAATGAATATCATCTAACTCTTCAACGAAAACACTATCAAGCTCGTCGACTAACTCAGGTTTGAATTTTCGATAATAATCAATCACCGTATTGTGAGCAATTTTAAACAGCCACGGTTTCAAACTTGTCACAGAGTCTAGGCTATCCAATCTTAGGTAGGTTTTGATTAATATTTCCTGCAACAAATCATCAACTTCATCAGGATGACTAATTTTATTGTTTAGATAGCCTTTTAAAGCACCTCGATATTTTTCCCAAATTTGCTCAAAGCTCATTAATCAAATTCATTCTAAAGATAACCATAATGTTAGCTTAGTATCGCATATTTTCTAATTATTTTTCGTCTTTTCCCT
The DNA here is from genome assembly GCA_947503345.1 of uncultured Kangiella sp. Classification (GTDB taxonomy): domain Bacteria; phylum Pseudomonadota; class Gammaproteobacteria; order Enterobacterales; family Kangiellaceae; genus Kangiella. The sequence goes on from CANNCW010000001.1 coordinate 414,471, forward strand.
ATCACTTTCGTCTTTATTAGTAAGAGCTTTTTTATTTTGGAGATTATCTATGAGCAATACTGTAAATATTGAGTTGCCTAACCTAGTCAATGCGGCTATTGATAAGCCTAGTTTTGAAAAACTGCAAGTTAAACAGCCGTCCTCTCATGCTCCGCGCATTCTTTTGCTATACGGCTCCTTGCGTGAGAAGTCTTTTAGTCGTGGCGTTGTTGAAGAAAGCGAACGCATTCTTAAAATGCTAGGGGCTGACGTTAGAGTGTTTAACCCTAGAGGATTACCCTTACCTGATGAAGCGGATGCAGAACACCCAAAAGTACAGGAGCTTCTTGAGCTGGTTAATTGGTCTGAAGGACAAGTTTGGTGCTCTCCAGAGCGCCATGGCTCCATTACAGGTATTATGAAAACACAAATCGACTGGATCCCTTTGTCAATTGGGTCTGTTCGTCCAACTCAAGGAAAAACACTAGCTATTATGCAGGTGGAAGGTGGCTCCCAATCTTTTAACACCGTTAATCAATTACGAGTATTGGGTCGTTGGATGCGAATGCTAACCATACCCAATCAATCATCAGTTGCAAAAGTTTGGAGTGAATTTGATGATGACCATCGCATGAAGGATTCATCCTTTTACGACCGCATCGTTGATGTCTTAGAAGAGCTAGTGAAATTTACACTACTAACCCGTGATAACAAAGATTATTTAGTTAGTCGTTATTCAGAGCGAAAAGAAGCGCTTACTAACCGTGATTGCTGTGCAGTCGACTGTTGCATTGCCAATGTGTAAATAAGAAAGCCCGCATCTGACGGGCTTTTTAATTAAACTCTTAATTTAAAAGTTAAATATGATTCCAACTCTTGCATGGCGATCTTTTACGGGGCGCGCACCATAAGGTTGACGTCCTGCAATTCCATCTTCAGCAAACAAGTTATCAATAGTGGCAAAGAAGCTAGTAAATTCGTTCATTTGATACTCAGCTGATAAATCTACTACTAACAAGTCATCCGTTTTTAGAAACTCAGTACAAGCTGCCTTAGTGCAAACACCATCGACATAATGAATCGCACTTAATAGTTGCCATTGACCATTATCATAACCAAAACTGAATTGCGCTTGATTCTCTGGGATGTAAGGAATCGAATCACCAGTTGTAACTTGTCCCCAAGCATCAGAGTCAAATGAACGTTCAAAGTTTGAGTCTGTGTAAGTATAAGCAAATCGCATCGGCCAATGTTCAGCAAATTCACCTTGCAGCGATAACTCTATCCCTTGGGTTTTCGCTTTACCGCCGTTTGTTTTGTCGCCTTGTAAATCTTCTTCACAACCGTTTGCTAAAGAACATTCTCCTAAGATATTGTCATAATCATTAACAAAACCAATTACTTCAGTATTAAATTTGCCTTCATTTAAACGAACTCCAAACTCATAATTCAAACTTTCTTCAGCTTGATCTCCAGTTTTATTTCCTGGAGGTGCAAAACCTTTATTTACACCTACTAAGATAGACGTTTTGTCATTTAAAGACCACAAAGCACCAATACCAGGTAGAATCTCAGAAACCGAGTTTTCACGTGGCTCATTAACCAAAGTAGCTCTTGAACGGTCCGCCCAATCAACTCTCTTCAAATCAACATCTTCAAAACGTACACCTGGCGTTAAAGTCCAGTCGCCTAATTTAATGGTATCTTGAATATAGTAAGATTTGGCTTCTGCAGATTGCACGCGATTACCTGCATTTCCCCATTCACCAGACTCAGAAACTGTAACTATGCCATTGGTCTGAGTATATTTTCCATCGCGCTGTAAACGATCTTCCTCATCTTTATGTAAGCGTGCTCCGAAAACTAACTCATGCTGAATTTTGCCAAATTCAAATTCGTAACTAAAATCAAATTGGATGCCACGACTTAAATACTCGCGATTATTATCACGGATGGTCAATGCGCCAACCGTTGTATCACCACCATCTAAAATGGCTTGGAAGTATGCGGCGTTAGCATCATTTTCATTTAAACTATTAACTACATTCGTTAATGATTGACCATCCAGTTTTGCAAGCTTAAACCAGTTACGCTTAGTTTTATTGCGATATGCCGTTACTTTTGCATCAAAGCCATTATTAAAGTCAAGATAATATGAAGCTGTGATTTGGTCATGCTCGCCAATGAAATTATCAAGCTGAGTCACAGCATATAAACGGTGCGGATTCACAGTATAATCAGCATCGGACAAGCCCAGATACGTTTGAGCCGAATCCTCCTCCGAGTGTTGCAATTTTAAATCAAATTGTTGATAAGTATTAGCAGTGGCATCACTGTTAAAGCGCAACTTTGCTACATAATCTTCTTTATCGAAACCCGTATCATTATTGCTACCAGCAATAGTTTTAAAGCCATCATATAAGTGTTTATTGGCTTCAATTAAATATCCAAAATTTTCACTTGAATCTGTGTAATAGCCATAAATTTGTTGCTCACCATCTTGACCAAAACCTAGTTTGAACTGACCTTCCGCTTCATCTGCAATTTGGCGCGTTAAAAAATTAATAGCGCCGCCAACTGTGAAAGGGCCATGTTTAATTGAAGCGGCACCCTTTAAGACCTCAATACCTGCAATCCTATCAAATGTTGGGAAATAATAGGCAGAAGACGCTGCGTAAGGCGCTGGTGCAATTAGTACGCCATCTTCCATTAATGTTATATGGCTTGAACGCTCAGTTGGAGTCCCTCGCAAGCCTATATTTGGGCGTAAACCTAAGCCATCTTCTTGTTGAATATAGACTCCTGGTAACTGCTGCAACATTTTAGTTGCGTCCGAATACTTCATTTCTTCTATTTGTTCAACATCTACCACCACAGCTGATCCAGGTACGTCTTTAGCAGCATGTTTACTTCCGATAATGGTTACGATATTAGAGTTTTCTTGATCTTTATGAGTATCATCTGCTTGCAGTTGATTAACTGCTAGAGCAGAAAAAACCGCGAATGCAGTTAGGGTAAATTGAGTTTTAAGGTTCATTGCGCACTCTTTTGAATGATTGTTGTTTAAGAACGAGTGCATTATAGATCTAAATGATAATGATTATCAATTAGATTTTTATTTGAACTTTATCCTTTGAACTCTGTAATCTAAATGACATATAATTTGTTTAGTTCTTCTTTTTGGTAAACAAATGAAAATCTTGTTATTAATCATCAGTTTAATGAGTTCCTCACTGCTTCTATCTTGCACCAATGAGCCTAAAGAAACTGATAAATTGTTATCTGATTATAAAAAGCACCAATTAGAAAGGGCGAAGAAGGTTGAGCAAGAGATGAACCAGCGTCTGGACAACCTCAACAAGCAATTGGATGAGCTCGAAGAAAACACAAAAGACGATCCTCAATAACAATATGCTCTCCTCATTATGAAAAGAACTAATCTCATCACCCTTGCGGGCGCTACCTCCTTACGCAATGAGCTTTCCCATATCGTTAGAGTATTACGCCCTGAAGTGACCAAGGCTCTTGGTGTTGCCGCGGCTGAAGGTGATCGTAGTGAAAACGCTGAATATATTTATCGCAAGAAACAATTGCGCGAAATCGATCGCCGACTTCGCTATTTACAAAAACGCTGCGAAGAGTTTCAAGTAGTGGAACATAAGCCAAAAGATCAGGATACGGTTTTTTTTGGCGCAGAAGTTACTTTAGAAGATGATTCAGGAAAAGAAGTCATGTACCGAATAGTCGGTTCAGACGAATTTGATATGGAGCAACACTATATTAGTATTGACTCGCCCATGGCACGCGCGTTACTAAAAAAACAATTAGATGATGAAGTTCGAGTCAAGCTTCCAGAAGGCCATAAAGATTATTGGATAACAGCTATTTATTATCCTGACTTAGATTAGCCGAGGGGCTATCAACAACTCTTTGATAATTAATAGGCTGCTCTTGAATAGAGCCGTCTTTATATTTCATCACGATATAACCATCAATCGCATTAGCACCCTTCTTATAAAAACTAAGACCCGAAAAGTGTACGGCATTTTCTTCAAGTTTGACCAATTTAAACTTCACAAAATCTTTTTTAGCCTCCCAAGCAGTAAAATCAGCACTAAAATGCTTCACGAGAAGTGCCAAGCTGTCGTTTTCCTCAATCAGCAATAATATCTCATAAAACGAAACGCCCTTTTCCTCGTCATACAACTTAAACATACCGACCATGGTATTCGCAGACTCCGGGTTCCAAACCTCTTCAAATTTGCTTCCAAAAGCAGTACCTTCCCATGAACCTACTAACCAAGATACATCCTTTAAGGTGGCCTTGGGCTGTGACTCACTATCAGAAAGTTTATAGGTATGTTTGGTATTTTTTTCTGCGGTGTGGACGCTCAATGTCATAGCACAAAGCAATATTACAAATAATCGAATCATCATGATTTCCTCTTCTAAATTTAATCATCTATTAAATAGACGAATCAAACAAAGAAAAATCGACAACTATACGATTAGCTCTTGCCAGATTCATCTTCAGCCTTTTTTTCTGCTGAAAAACGATTCACTAAAGCATCTTTAACCGCATGAAAGCTTTTCTCGGTTAATTCTCCAGTTTTCAATTCCTTCACTAAAGTATCTTCAACAACCTTTGCGGCATCATCTACAGTCATCATCCCTTTTTTATAAGAGCGACGATGTTTAAATAAGTTGATATGGTGATCTGTACGACGGCCAAAAGCCATCAACTTCTCAAAATGTGATTCGTTTTTTGGACCTTGATGAGTCAGATCTAAAATATAGCAAACTACTGCTACTGGGCTTAATAATAAATCCCTTGCTGCATCAGCAAACAATTTCAATTGGAATAACAACAATTCCCGCGTTTTTTCCCAAGTATCTTGTTTTTGTTCTTCGGTCATCTCAATTCCCCTCGATTAGAATTTACGGTTGTATTGCTCACGATTCTCTTGCTTCGCCCATTCACTTTTTTTGAGCATAACATAAACTGATCCTAACCCACCATGGCGTGGCTGTGCACTATGAAAAGCGATAACATCTGTAACTTCTTGTAACCAATGATTAACGTGACTTTTAATTACAGCCTGCGGTTCGCTTCTTTCACCCTTACCATGGGTAATTAATAATAGTCTTTTGTCCTTCTTTTTGCAGTTCTTAATAAAATAGAACACATCATCGCGCGCTTCTTTTACCGTCCGTCTGTGCAAATCAATAGATGCCTCAATCGGATATTTACCAAGGCGCATATTTTTATACACAAACTCTTGAACGCCATCTTTCTTAAATTCTAACCAATCATCAGGTTTCACCATTTCTACAAAACCTGTGGTCAAAGGATTAGGATCGCTATTAGGCTTACGTCCCAATGCATCTTCTTGACGTGCTTGCTGCGCCAACGTTAGTTCATCTTGCTTCTGATGCAAGTTCACTTGATCGTTATTAAGCTTTTTAACGCCCTGTAATTCTTTTTTAAATAAATCAAAATCGTCATTCATAACAAAATTTTAACCTTGTAACTCATCACGCATGGCTTCTAAGGCTTCCCAGCGTTCAAATTTAACTTCTAGTTCTTTTTCTAAACTACTCATCTTATCTGTAGCTTTAGCAATTTGCTCTTGTCCTTGCTGATAAAAATCTGGTTGTGCCATTTGGGTTTGTAACGCCTCAATTTTTGCTTCCATTTCAGCAATATCTTCAGGCAAAGAGTCAAGTTCACGCTGATCTTTATAACTTAGTTTTTTTACACTTTTTTTAACCACCTTACTACTTGATGATTGCTTTGCCGGCTGATTTTCCTTTATTTTGGTTTCCGCAATTTTACGTTGCCTTAACCAATCGTCATAACCACCTATATACTCCTGAACTTTACCGTTTCCCTCAAACACGATACTACTGGTAACCACATTATTTAGAAAATCACGATCGTGAGATACCACAAGAATAGTGCCAGGATAACTTTCTAACATTTCTTCAACCAACTCTAATGTTTCCACATCCAGATCATTAGTCGGCTCATCCAGAATTAAAAAGTTTGAAGGCTTAGCAAGAAGCTTTGCCATTAATAAACGATTTCGCTCTCCACCTGATAGCGCCGTTATTGGGGCTCTTGCTCTTTCTGGAGTAAATAAAAAGTCTTGCATATAACTGATAACATGACGGTCTTTACCATTAATAGTCATCATATCTTTGCCATCAGAAACATTATCTTGAGCCGAAAGCTTTTCATTTAACTGGGCTCGGTGCTGGTCAAAATAAGCCACCTCTAACTTTGTGCCTAAATCAATTTCACCATTGTCAGGCGCTAACTTACCAAGCAATATATTAATTAAAGTTGTTTTGCCCGTCCCATTTGGACCTATAATGCCAATCCTATCACCGCGCATAATTATGGTAGAAAAATCCTCAATCAGCACTCGCCCCTCGTACTCCTTTCGAATATTGCGCGCTTCAATAACCTTTTTCCCCGAAGCTTCGCTTTTTTGAACCTGCATATTTACATTGCCAATCAGATTTCGTCGTTCAGCTCTTTCTCGACGAGCAGCTTCTAAACGGCGGACCCTTCCTTCATTACGAGTACGTCGGGCTTTGATACCTTGACGGATCCATACTTCTTCTTGAGCAAGTTTCTTATCAAACTCAGCATTGGATTTTTCTTCCGCCGCTAATGCTTCAGCCTTATGGCGCAAATACTTCTCATAATCCCCAGGCCAAGAAGTTAATTGCCCTCGATCGATTTCAACAATTCGTGTGGCTAAATTTTTTAAGAAACGACGATCGTGAGTAATAAAAAGAATACTTCCTTCATAAGCTTTTAAGAAACCTTCAAGCCATTCAATGGATTCAATATCCAAGTGGTTGGTTGGCTCATCAAGTAATAAAATATCCGGTTGCTCGACTAGAGCCTGAGCCAATAAAACACGACGTTTCATCCCGCCCGATAATTCTGAAAAAGCTTTCTCTCCATCTAAGCTTAATCGTTTAATCACCGTCGAAACTTTTTGATCCAAACCCCAACCATCTATCTCTTCAATCTGTTGCTGAACCTTAGCCATTTTCTCAAATGACTCCATATCTGACTGCTGAGTTAAGTAGTGGAATTCCTGTAACAACTGCCCCGCATCACCTAAACCCGAAGCCACCACATCAAAAACTGTCCCATCAGTTCCGCTAGGAACCTCCTGTGTCAACTTCGCAACTTTCACACCCTGCAAAAAGCGCAACTTTCCATCATCAGGAATAATCTCGCCATTCAGGACCTTCAATAAAGTAGATTTACCCACTCCATTTCGCCCAATCAGACAAACACGCTCTCCACGATCGATACTAAAATCGACTTTATCGAGCAAAGCAGGACCGCCATAACTCACTTCAACTTGGTTTAAGGTAACTAATGCCATGGGAATATTAGAAATATTTAGATAGTTATAGTTTAACTTAAATTTCTTGCAATGACTTACAATTTATTGAGTTTAAGCTTGCCAAAACGGTGTCTTGAGGTAAAATGCGCTTTCTTTTAAGGCTTGTTTTAGTCTTGAATATTCAAAAATTAGGGCCCGTAGCTCAGTTGGTTAGAGCATCCGACTCATAATCGGCAGGTCCCCCGTTCAAGTCGGGGCGGGCCCACCACTTCCTAATCGCTTTAATACTTATTAAAATCTTGGTAAGCAGGTGCTGAAACCTTAGTTGTTCATGCAACTATTGACGAATAACTCTTAAAGCTAAAATCAATGTTGCTGTTATCCCCCAACTTAAACCAACAATAACCCCTGCATCTAAAATCCCACGCCAAGGTTGTGGAATATAATTGAAGATGACAATCAGTAATACTATTACGATGGTTAAGATATATGCCAGTAGCAAATTCTTCTTACTGGCATCAAAGTAATTCATGCAAAATAATGGCGCCAACAATTTTGTCCACCAGGGTTTTTGCATTAACTCTTTTAGTCGATTGGAAAATTTGATTGAGTAGCTTTTTTGAAAGCCTTTGTAGCCTTCGGAATAGGCCATAAATAAAGTATTGATAATTAGTAACACCCAGTGATACCAAGCAAATGGCGTATCCCATGCAATGATAAAATGCCCTGCTAAGCGGTACACAGCATAACCTAAAATAGTAATGAAGCCTGTAAGCGCCCAGAGTTGCGCCATGCGATTAATAAGCATTTAAATAGGATTTGGTGAACTAAGTAGAATTGGCGCTATCCTACCACAGACCGCCCCGAACGTCTTTAGTAATAATACTCGACTCCATGTAATCCAGCTTGCATAATCTCCTAAATATGCCAAGATCATAGCTATTAACCACTAATAGTCTGCCAACGTGTTTAGTGAAGCCGAATTACGTTTATACAGCCGTCACTTAGCTCTTTCAGAGCTAGATCTAGAAGGTCAAGAAAAACTAGCCAAATCCAAAGTTATGATATTGGGGTTAGGTGGATTAGGCTCGCCTGTTGCGCTGTATTTAGCAGCATCAGGAATTGGCGAGCTCACCTTAGTGGATCACGATGAAGTTTCTTTATCAAATTTACAGCGTCAAATTTTGCATGACCGAAATCAAATTGGGGCATCAAAAACCGAATCTGCAAAAAAAAGAATTAATGAACTAAACCCGCATATCTCCATTCAATTAATTGGGAAAAAGTTGGATAAAGAAACCATGCAAGAATTGGTGAAGGGCCAAGATTTAGTCATTGATTGCTCTGATAATTTTCAAACACGCTTTGCGCTAAATCAAGTTAGTGTGGAAAATCAAACCGCTCTCATATCTGGTGCTGCAATTCGTTGGCAAGGACAAGTAGCAATTTATAATCACAGCTCTAAAGCTGCCTGTTATCAGTGTTTATTCGAGAAAACCGAAAGCCAAGATGATAACTGTTGGGAGCAAGGTGTATTATCCCCATTGGTTGGAGTTATCGGTAGCCTGCAAGCAGTAGAAGCGATTAAGTATTTAACTGAGATGACTGATGAATACAGCCATCTCATTCAGTATGATGCTAAAACCGCAAATTTTAGCAAAATCAAAATTCAAAAAGATTCTAATTGCTCTATTTGCTCATCCTAAAAACATAAAGGCTAAAAGCACTAAAGTTGCTAGCAAGAATGTTAACAAGGCTTTTACTCGATAATAAAATAATGGTACTAGAATCAAGGTGATTGCAGTAGCAAACAAAATCCCAAATCCCAATGAAACCCCCATTGGAATCAAGAATTGTGCTTGAGTAGATTTATCAAAAATAATTGGCATCAATCCCACAAAAGTGGTTAGCGAAGTTAAAATCACGGGGCGAATTCTTCGAACACCTGCATTTAAAACTGCTTCTTTTCGATCTATACCTTTTTCCCGTTGCTTGTTAATGTAATCAACCAATACCAAACTATCATTCACCACAACGCCTGTTAGTGCCAAGATCCCCAGCACCGACATCATGCTCAGTGTCACACCAACGATCCAGTGCCCCATTACCGCCATAACAGCACCCAGTGGAATTATGCTGATAATAATTAATGGCTTACGGTAAGATTTAAAAACAATCGCAAGCAAAATATAAATGGCGAACAACACAAAACCCACGCTAATTTTGATGCTTTGATACAAGTCTTTTTCTTCGCGCGCCTCACCCTCTAAGCTAATTGAAACACTAGGGTTAGCACTTACTATCTGTTGTAATTCGGTTTGTAAATTGGCCCGTAAAACACCAACATTCCCACTGTCTTTGTCTAAATCAGCAGTGATGGTCATAGTTCTTCTACGGTCATTACGTTGGATCGATGCTGGGCTTCGGCCATAGCTAATATCCGCTACTTGTTGCAGTGGTAACTTAGAGCCATTGACGGTGGTAATTAACAAACTTCTTAATTCATCTAGCGAGCTTCTTTCCTCTCGAGACAAACGCAGCATTACGCGCACATCATCACGCCCACGCTGAATTCGTTGAACCTCAACTCCAAAATAAGCATTTCTAACCTGACGCGCTAAACTGTTTAGTGAAAGACCCAAGGCCTCAGCTTGCGGTTTCAGAGCAAATTGCAATTCTTGCTTACCCTTCTCAAAGCTGTCTTCAATATCAAAAATACCGTCGGTCTCTTCCAAAAGTTGTTTAACATCTACTTTAACTGAATTTAACTTTGGAATATCGGAGCCACTGATTCTAACCTCAATGGGATCACGATTACGTCCTATTTCGGCTCTAAAATTTAATTTTTCAACGCCTGGTAATGGTCCAATCATTTCTCGCCACTCACGAACCAGTTGTGAAGTGGTAATTTCGCTTACACGACTCTCGGGTGGCGTAGTTTCAAAAACTACTCTCCCACCACTTTGACCACGCGCGCCACTTACAGAAAATACTTTGGTGATAACATTTTCATCTGTTTCTGCATTGTAATATTTTTCTTGTAACTTTAACGCCGCTTCAGTCATTCGATTGGTATATTCATCCACTACTTCAAATGGCGTACCGGCAGGCATTTGGAAATTACTCTGCGCTACTTCACTTGGAATTCGTGGAAATGGTGAGTAGGCAGTTTTACCCAATAAAACTGAAAACGTAATAATATATAGAAGCGCAATAAAAAAGCTTACGGTAATTGCCCAATGGCTAATAGCAAAATTTAGTGCTGGCTTATAATATTCTAAAACTAAGTTTTCAAAGCCCTTTGAAAAGCTTCGCTGGAATAATTGAAATTTGTTTAAATCTTCTTTCTCTGTTTTAAATTTCATATGCCCTAAATGTGCTGGCAAAATCAACTTAGATTCAATAATTGAGAAAAACAAAACAGGGATCACCACTAACGGCAACTGGAAATACCATTTGCCCCAACCTCCCGGTAAGAAAAATATCGGTACAAATGCAATCATGGTTGTGATGACACCAAAGGTTACCGGCAAAGCAACTTCATGAGTACCATCAATCGCGGCATCAATGGGTTTTTTACCTTTGCTTAAATGGTTATATATATTTTCGCCAGTCACAATGGCATCATCGACCACAATCCCTAGCACTAGAATAAAGGCAAACAAGGTGATTAGATTTATCGTGGCTCCCATCTCTGGGATAAAAGCAATACCGCCAGCAAAGGCAATTGGGATCCCAAGACTAACCCATAATGCAATGACTGGACGCAGAAACAGTGCCAACAATAAAATTACTAATACACCACCTTGAATTAAACTCCAGCTTAAGGTGCTTATTCTAGCTTTTAAACCTGTAGAGCGATCACGCCAATAGCTCACTTCCAGTCCGCTAGGCAAACTAGCTTGTTTTGAAGCTACATAGTTTTTTACTTTATCGGTTACATCAATTGCACTTTGCTGACCAATGCGAAAAACCTCTAGTTCAATCGCAGGCACGCCACTAAACTGTGTCTTTAAACCTTGCTCTTCAAAGCCATCTTTAATAGCCGCTAAATCACCCAGGATTAATCGAGTACCGTCAGCTTTGGTCAAAATGGGGATCTGATAAAACTCTTGTTGCGTATAAGATTGACCTTTTAAACGCAATAAAATGTCGCCTTTTTCGGAGCGCACCTGACCTGCTGACAAATCCAACGAGCTACTGTTTACCGCTTCCGCTATATTTTGTAACGTCAAATTGTATTCGTTTAATAAAGCCTGATTCAATTCGATAGCAAGTTCAAAAGAACGCACGCCAGCGGCTTCAATTTGAGTAATCCCAGGGATTGCCAATAATTCAGCTTGCACAATCTCTGTATATTCACGAAGTTCAGCTTCAGGAAGTTCACCGCTAACTACTACACTAATGGCACCCCGTTTTCGCTCAGTACGCTGAATCACGGGTTTTTCAGCTTCTTGTGGTAAAGTGTTTAAAGCGTCAACTCGACCTTTTACTTTATCTAATAAAATCTCAAGCTCTTCATTTTCATCAACCTCGATAAAAACTTGCGAACGTCCTTCCATTGAGCTTGAGCGCAAACTTTTTACGCCCGTTAAATCGTAAACCGCTTCTTCTATTCGTGTAGAAACCGTTCGTTCGACTTCTTCAGGAGTTGCGCCACGGAAAGTTACAGAAACGTTAATATAATTACTTTGAATATCAGGAAATCGGTCCACCGTAACTCGGAAAAACAAAGTGTAAATACCAGCAATGAAAATAACTGCCATTAACATATTGGCAGCGACAGAGTTGCGCGCAAACCATGCGATCATTTTCCAGCTCCTTTAAGCTTATCTTTAGCTGGTCTTTTGCGTTTCGATTCTTGCCCTTTTATCTGTAACTGAGCACCATCAGCAACAAAGCTTAATGGCGTAGTAATTAACTGTTCCCCTGCTTGCAGGCCAGACTCTATTAAACTTTGCTCACTACCTTGCCAAGATATAATGACATTACGACGTTCTAATTTGCCTTGGTTAAATAAATAAACTAACTGGTTGTCATAAATATAACGACTCGGGATCACAATCGCATCGGCTACCCGCTTGCCATTAATCTTGGCATTCACAAATTGCCCAACTTTTAACAAAGGATCCGTCTCCATCAAAGCACCGTCAATTTTAGCCGTCACAAACCATTGACGACTGGTTTGGTCAATAACGCTGTCAGCTCGATCAAGCTCTGCTAACCAACTTTGAGTAAAACCGCCGAAATCTGCGACTAACTCAACCTTCTCATCACCTTTAAAAGCAGGCAAGAATTGCACTTTATTGGCGGGAACTGGTAGTCGAACCTCTAAACTGGATGAAGATAATATTTTCGCAATCGGCGCATTAGGGCTAACTAACTGGCCAAGATCAGCAACTTTCTCAATAACCTTGCCATTATATGGCGCGACAATAGTGGTTCTAGTTAAAGCTAATCTAGCTTTCGCTAAGCGCGCATTAGCTGCGTCTAACTTTGCTTGAGCTGATGCCACCTGAGGCTTTCTTAATACCAAATCTGAAGCTTGTTTAGTTGGATTAATCTTGCTCCAATCACGTTTAGCTTGTTCAGCCAAAGCTTTCTCCTGCTCAAGGGCTAATTGAGCATTGGCTAATTCAGCCTGAGCAATGGTGGTTTCAATTTGATAATCCTTATCATCAATCTTTGCTAAAACATCACCTTTACTGAAACTACGTCCCGATTCCAACTGGGGACTAACGTTCACCACAATGCCTGAAACTTGCGAAACTAAATTACCTGAAGTCTTGGCCTCAATACTGCCATAAGATTCAATAAAAACTTGAAAGTCCTGCTGACTCACGTCCATAGTTTCCACCACCACTGGACGCTCAAATCTAGGACGCTTACGTGGCTCTGGTTGACTTAAAAACATATAAGCAATAATTGAAATAGCCACAACTAAAATGACTAAAGGGGCAATTTTTACAACAAGTGATTTATTTATTGGCATGATTTGTTCATTAAGTTTAATTGCAGACATAACTTTACCTTATTTAGCACTATTTGTAGACAAGCTAAAATGGATAAATACAACTGTTTAACTCTACCTAATCTTTTATGAATATAATCTATTAGGATCAATAATCTGTGAATATAAAAAAGCCCTCTTTCGAGGGCTCTTATCAATATGGCGGTGAAGGAGGGATTCGAACCCTCGATACGCGATTAACGTATACACACTTTCCAGGCGTGCTCCTTCAGCCTCTCGGACACTTCACCGTTATTTGTGCACAAGCAGCCATGAAAACCTCTGTAGCATGTGCGGAGCGTAAGATATAGGAATCTGATTATTTAAGCAAGAAAAACAGGCGAGCAATACTGGTTACAGTTAACGTTTGCATTACCTTAACCAGCTCGATTAAAAGCTTCTTTTAGCCAACTAATAAGCTCTTTATCCACCTGCTCCATGTTTGTGATTCTAACTCTATGGGAAACCATCGCATTAAAGCTACCCGAAGCTTCTAATCGATCCGTAGCTTCATCGCCTTTTAAATTAATTCCTACATCCACTCGTGTTTTTGTAGAAGGCTGAATTAAAGCAAACTGCTTTTTATGGCGCAGACTGACATAAGCCTTTTTAGGAGCTAACTCTACACCAGAACCAAACTTACCAATTTCGTTAATCAGTTTATCGTAGATCGGTTTTAAGTCCGCTTTCTTGGCATATTGTGTTGCCACCAAATCATCTGAGCTTGTTTCAGCCCCACCTTTAAGAAAATCAGAACTGATAAGATTCGCAAAGCCATGAGTCACCCCATGATCTGCTTTAAGCATTTTAACGATTTGACCGTGCTTATCTAACTTACTGGCCTTAATCAGCTTATTCCATTCATCCTGCTTCTTACCCGTTTTCTCAGGGATATTATTGCGCATCGTTTGCGCCATCTCTTCTGGGCTTGCCATTAAACTCCTCCTAAACCACCACCTTTATCAACCAATATACTACCGCTCCCAGTAAAAGGAAATTTTAGAGCTAATGCTAATCTTGTGGAAACAGGAAACGCTTATAGGTAAAATACGCCCTTCGCGACTAATGAGTCGCTCGCTGAATACTAATTAGGAATAATTGCCATGAGTCTTGCGGATAAAGTTCTTGCTGTAAATAACGATTTACCGATTCGTACGGATAAGCCTGTGCATAGCGGTAAGGTGCGTTCGGTTTATTGGTTAACCGAAGCCGATAGCAAGCGTTTAATCGCGGAACGTAACTATGATGTTCCTGCGGATACGCCATTGGCGATTATGGTGATCAGCGACCGTATTTCGGCCTTTGATTGCATCTGGCGTGGCGAAGGTGATGTGCGCGGTGTTCCTGGTAAAGGCGCGGCGCTTAATGCGGTATCCAATCATTGGTTTAAGTTATTTAAAGAAAAAGGCCTAGCCGATAGCCATATCTTAGAAATTCCGCATCCGTTTGTTTGGATTGTGCAAAAAGCCAAGCCAGTAAAAGTTGAAGCCATTGCTCGCCAATACATTACCGGCTCCATGTGGCGCGCTTATGAAAATGGTGAGCGTGAATTCTGCGGGATCACACTGCCAGAAGGCTTAACCAAAGACCAAAAGTTAGATGAATTGTTAATTACTCCATCTACCAAAGGGATCTTAGAAGGCATTCCAGGGGTTCCAGCGCAAGATGACGTCAATATCAGTCGCCAAAACATCGAAGACAACTTTGAAGCTTTCAACTTCGCATCGGTAGACGATATCGATTTATACGAAAAGCTATTAAAAGACGGTTTTAATGTTATCAGCGAAGAACTTGCCAAGCTTGATCAAATGTTCGTCGATACCAAGTTTGAATTTGGCTACGTTAAAGACAAAGCTGGCAACGACAAATTAATCTACATGGATGAAGTCGGCACACCAGACTCTTCAAGAATTTGGGATGGCGCTATTTTTAGAGATGAAGGCAAAATCGTCGAAAACTCAAAAGAAGGCTTCCGCCAATTCTTACTGAATCACTTCCCTGATCCGGACATTCTGCTCAACAAAAATCGTATGGATGAACGTGAAGCCTTGGCACGCGATAACGAACTTCCCATCAGCGCCATTAATATGATCACTGACACTTATGTTGGTATCGCCGAAAAAATTACTGGTGAACAGATTCACCTTTCGGATAACCCGAAAGATGAGATTATTCAGGTATTGAAGAAACAATTTAAATTAATCAGTTAATTGTTTATACATGGAGTAGGAAATGGACCACCAACAAAAATATATTAACGAAAGAAGTTACCAGCTATATGGCCTTGTTAAAGAGTGGGCAAATTCATCTATAAAATACCTGCTTGTTACAAATGGTGGTGGAGCTATCGCAACTTTAAGTTTTATTGGGACATCAAATAAACATATCGATTGCCTTACATCTATTGCATTAGTTCTATTTGTTTTGGGAATTATTTCGGTAGGAATTCACCATGTTATTATTTATAAAAAAATGCAAAAGCTCTTTAATAACTGGAATTCCCTTGTGAAATCTCATTACGAAGAACACTATCCTTTTAAAGCTTTGGTAGAAGATGATGCAAGAAGTTCTAAAGATACCTTAAAAGATACTTTGTTTGCTTACTCATCTTTTGGTTGCTTATTACTTGGCTGTATATTTGGCGGAATCAGCTTACTACTTTAGATAGCATAATTCCTGCTTTACCCTTAATCTGATAATCTATCACCGAACTTTGCGTCGGCTCTGGATTAATTTCAACAATTTTTGCGCCTTGGCTCTTAGCGAGCATCATTAAGCCGGCGGCGGGATAGACTTGACTTGAGGTTCCAATGGATAAAAACAAATCGCAACAAAAGGCTGCGGTTTCGGCAGCTTGCCATTTCTTTTCATCCAGCGCTTCGCCAAACCAAACGACCGATGGTCTTACTTGGCCACCGCAAGATTTACATTCGGGAACTTGCTGGACTCCTGTCACATCTTCTAAATGTTTTTCGCCACATTGTAGGCAGTGGTTTTGCCAAATGTTGCCATGAATATCTACGACCTCATATTTTTCAGGATCGGAGCCTGCTTGTTGGTGCAAACCATCGACGTTTTGGGTGACTAGTGTAACTTCTTGCTTGCCTGATGCTTTGGCTTGTTTTTGCCATTGGGCAATGGTGATATGGGCTGGGTTTGGCTTTTTATCTTGGTTTACTTCACGACGCCATTGATACCATTGCCATACTTTTTCAGGGTCTTGTAAAAAACCATCGAGACTAGCGAGTTGCTTGGGATCGTATTGCGACCAAAGCCCTTTACCATCTTGAGCTTCACGAAACGTTGATATACCTGACTCGGCGGAGACGCCAGCGCCTGTGAGAATACAGACGCGTTTGGCTTGTTTGATTAATTCCTTTACTTTGTCTATTACTGCTTGTTCCATAAACCAAATATTAATTAAGAAGGATAGTTACTTTTAAGACCTTGATAAACTTTTTCTTTAAAGTTTTCCTCACTTGAATCAAGGCTATCTAAAATATCCACTAGATATTCGTTATCTTCGCGGCCATTCCATTCTTTAATGTAGCTACCGTCTTTGTAGCCATGATCTTGGCGAAAGAAGTTTAAAGTATTTTTACCGACGTAGCTTTTGTATAGCTCTTCAAATGGCATATCCATTTGTTGCATACAGCCTGCGAAACTGGTGCCATCAAAATGTTGATACATTACCGCTTGGCCAGCTAATACTTCTAGCGTTTGCTTAAAATCATCTTTAACCAATGGCTCCGACAATTCGCCAGCGAGCTCTGAAGCAATTTCTTCGTAAGACATTTTACCGTCAATACGCGCGCTTAATCCGAAGTGAAAAATATCCACCAATTCCATTTTCACTTGCTCAGCATCAGGTTGCTGGTGTTTCCACCATTTCCAACCGTAGTGCTCCAGCATTTCACCGCACTCGATCCAAATGGCGCGATACCATTCGAAACCTTGCTCGAACCAGTTGTCGTTTACTTTAGTGTTCATCGCGTTTTGCATTTCGAGCATTACCGCGATTTGTTTTTTCATTAATTCTGTATTTGTCATTGTTTTCTCTTAAATTCCCACCTGTCCCTAAAGGGATTTCCTTAGGTCACGTGGGAATGACGGTTAATTTTACCAATTTTTGTGCTTTTCAATTAACTCATAAGCGCCTTTGATTTCCTGCGTCTTTTCCGTCGCAATTTTAATCATCGACTCAGGCAAGCCTTTGGAAACCAGTTTATCAGGATGATGCTGTGACATTAAGCGTTTATATGCTTTTTTCACGATCGCTTTATCATCAGATGCCGTTACCCCAAGCACTTGGTAGGCTTGCTCTAGATTTGGCGCGCCATATTGCTGGCCTGCCGATCTTTGACCTTGTTGTGAATACTGGTTAAAGCCTCTAGCTGCTATTACGGCTTTGATCAGTTGATCAATTACAAAAGCTGGGAAACCGAGCCTTTGCCCAATTTGTCTTAAAATATCTTGTTCTGCCGGCGCCAAATCACCATCGGCAATCGCCATACTGATCTGAACTTCTAGGAACATTTGGAGCAAGTTTCTTTGGCGACCCACTACTTGTTTGAATTGACGCATCACACCATCAAAATCAAAATTCTTTTCTTTACCTTGCTTAAAATGATCTATGGCAACTTTACGAGTGGCAGTATCTAAACCCATTCGCGCCATCACATTTTCCGCATGGGCTATTTCATGTTCGGAAACACGGCCATCGGATTTGGCGATATGTCCCATGATAGAGAAGGTAGAAGTAAAAAATACTGCTTGAATTTTTTGTTGTGCCGCAGGGTCAATTCGCTCCTGCATCTCTTCAGTCTTTTTGTCGAATTGGTGTCCTAAAAAAGCGCCGATT
Source organism: uncultured Kangiella sp. (assembly GCA_947503345.1). Lineage (GTDB taxonomy): Bacteria > Pseudomonadota > Gammaproteobacteria > Enterobacterales > Kangiellaceae > Kangiella. The sequence goes on from CANNCW010000001.1 coordinate 432,694, forward strand.
AAGGCTCCAATGGGACCTCTTGTCAAAAAGTAACCGATTAAGCCACCTATTAATTTTCCAAACCACCCCATTAAGCTTTATCCTCTGGCTTATCCTGACCGAAGTCGTAATTTATCGTTTTCAGTGTTTTTTGAAACTCTTTATTTAAAGCTTCTAGTCGCTCTGGCGTACCAATATCGCGCCATTCGCCTTGAAACAGTTGTCCTGTTACTTCTTCATTTTCCATCAGATTTCTTAAAATCGGTGCCAATGGTGCAGCTTCATTCTCAGTAAGATGTTTAAAGATTTCTGGATGATAAACACCAATCCCCGAAAAGGTATATTGGGTCTCGGAGCTTGCTAATACAGAACCATTATCCAAGCCGAAATCGCCATTGGGGTGTTGTGCTGGATTTGGCACTAAGATCAAATGGGCTTTGGCTTTTGGCTTATTAAGAAGCGCATAATCAAAGTCGGTCCAAACATCACCATTCACCACCACAAACGGCTCGTCACCAAAAAAGTCGAGTGCCTTACGGATCCCGCCAGCAGTTTCTAGCGCAGTATCTTCATGGGAAAAAGTTAAGTTTACTTTCCAATAACCACCATCGCCAAGATACTCTGGAATAATGTCGCCAAGCCATGAAGTGTTAATCAGAATGTCGGTAATGCCTGCATCTTTTAGCGCTTCAATATGGTATTCAATTAGCGCTTTACCATCGACCTTTAATAAGGGCTTGGGCAAAGTATCAGTCAAGGGACGCATTCTTTCGCCTCGCCCTGCTGCTAATATCATGGCTTTTTTAATCTGACTCATAAATACTTGTCGACTCTTAAATACTGGCTCATGGAAAAGAAAAACCTATTGGATCTGCGCCAATGACTCCATCTTTGGCAGCACTTTTTGTGACATCCAACGGCTAAACTCCTCTAATTGGGGATATTTTTCTGCTTGTTGAACAATATACTTGAGGGTTAATGGCAGATCTTTCAAGTAACCCGATTTACCGTCGCGGTAATTTAGACGTGAAAAAATCCCTGCGACTTTGATATGTCGCTGTAAGCCCATCCAATCGAACCATTGAATAAATTGGGCCTTATCCAACTCCCAATCCGACTGTTCGATAAAATACTCAATCCACTCTTGCACCTTAAAATCTGGCCATTCGATATAGCAATCGCGCAATAGCGATAACAAATCGTAAGTGATTGGCCCATGTACTGCATCTTGGAAGTCGATAATTCCTGGCGTTTGGTTTTCAATAAACATGATATTACGAGAATGGAAATCACGGTGGACAAACACTTGGGGTTGCTCCAAAGCGCTATCGGTTAGCCATTGAAAGAGCTGATCGAGCATGGCATTTTCATCATCAGACAGCGTCATTTGCAAGTGCTTATCAATATACCAATCGCGAAACAGCTCCATTTCAATATTTAATAGCTGGCTATCATAATTTGGTATTTTTCCATTAGAATCAATACGTTGCATTTCAACTAAACTATTAATAGCTGACTGATAAAGTCCATTGGCGGAATTTTCATTTAATAAAGGTAACAAAAGTTCGTCACCCAAATCTGATAGCAACATGAAGCCTTGAGCTAAATCATAAGCCATTACTTTTGGCGCATTGACCTTTTCTAGTAAGGTTGCCACTTTAATAAATTGCTCAGAATTTTCATGCTCAGGAGGCGCATCCACGCAGATCCAACTTTTCCCGCCAGCGGTAATTCGGAAATAACGTCGAAAGCTGGCATCACCCGATACCACAGTCCAATCGTATTCGGATAACTCCAGCTGTTGTAATGACCAATCTTGTAATTGTTGTTCTCTTTTCTGTAAATCCACGATTTTGTTTATCCGTTTATCTGGTTCGCGATAATAGCACGCACTAAAAGCATATAAAGGCTAAAAAGCGTTAATTAAATTTTCAATCTTGCCCTTTAGGGTTTATCATTAGTCCCTTATATCAAAAGCTTAGTGGCAAGCGTATTTTCAATCATAAATGGTAATCAAGAAAGCGAACAGGGTAAAACGTTTTTTGCAAACATCTGCAATAAATCCTTTGCCAAAAACAAATAAAAAAAGCATCGCTTCTAGCATAGCGCTGGCCATTGTTACCCCTAGTTTATGGGCGGGAGAAACGCCTGAACCCGCTGACTTTGAATTTCCCAAATTTGAAAGCTGTGCTTATGCACCACAAGCGCCTAGCGCTACTAGCAATTCAGTTAACCAAATTGCGAACCCTTTTAACGGTGCTCCAATTCCAATGCGTGTCTGGTCGGATAGCGCTTATACCGAGGATAACAAAGCTTTCTTAGCGGGTAATGTCATTATTAAACAAGGTGATCAGCTGATCAAAGCTGAAAAGTTGGTTGCTGATAATACTGATAAAAGTTATTACACCGAAGGGACTGTAACTTTTTCCAGTCCTGATTTAATGGTTGAAGCAGAGAGTCTTGCTTATCAAGAATTAACCGCTTCCAGTCAAATTGATAACAGTCGTTTCCATTTATACGCAAATAATGGCAATGGCACCGCGGAAAGTTTGACCATTGATAATAAGCAAGTTTTAACCTTGCACAACAGTGATTTTTCAACTTGTCCCGAAGATCAGCGAAGCTGGGCTTTTGAATCTGACAAGATCATTATCGATAAAGAGTCCGGTTGGGGCGAAGCTTATGGTAGTGTGGTCAAAGTTGCCGATATCCCAGTTTTCTATTTACCCTATATCACCTTCCCGGTAGACGATAGACGCAAGACAGGTTTATTACCGCCAGCATTTAGCAACTCTAGTCGTAATGGTGTGGACATCAGTGCGCCCTATTATTTTAATTTAGCGCCGAATTACGATCTAACATTGACACCGCGTTACATGAGTAAACGTGGTGCTAGCTTAGGCACAGAGTTTCGTTATTTGATGCCAACCTATGCGGGTGAACTCAATTTAGAATATTTACCCGATGATGATTTGGCTCGTGATAATCCTGAATTAGATGCACAGCGCTGGTCTTACTCGGTTAAACACCATAATCAATTCTCTGATGCTTGGAGCGCCACGATTGATGCGCGTAAAGTCAGCGATGATGCTTACTTCCAAGATTTTGGTGGTGGGGTTAATAATTCGAATCAAGCTAGTTTATCCCAGAATTTATATGTTCAATATTTAACACAAGACTGGCACTTTAAAGCTCAATACCAAGATTGGCAGTTATTAAACAGTGCCAGCCATCGCTACAAAATCGCCCCAAAGATCAGTGCTACCCGGTATTTCTCAGGTGATGGTTACTATGCCAATATTCGAACAGAAGCAACTCGCTTTGAACACAAGGATCCGACATCGCTAAAAAGCGCTAATCGTTTTCATATTGAGCCAACTGTCGGTTGGAATTTCGAACGCCTATATGGATTTATTCGTCCACAGCTAAGTTATGCGCTTAGCCAATACGAACAAAAAGATGTAAATGGTGATAAGCAGACATTCGACCGAGCATTACCAACTGCTTCGTTAGATGCAGGCTTATTTTTTGAGCGTGATTGGAAGATTGGTGACGAAAATTTTACTCATACTTTCGAACCGCGGATGTTTTATCTTTATACTCCCTATGAAGATCAAACTGGCATTGGTCTATTCGATACCAATTTACCTACTTTCAATTTTACCCAGCTATTTAGTCGCAATCGCTTTGCAGGCATCGATAGAATTGGCGACGCCAATCAAATCAGTGGCGCTATTACCAGTCGCTTAATTGATGACGAAGGCAAAGAGCGGGTTGCTTTTACTATTGGCCGAATTGCTCATTTGATTGATCGCAAGGTGCAAATAGATGATTCGCCCAATCGCGATACTTTCCGTCAATCGGGTTTATTGGCCGAATTAAATTGGCGCTGGACCGATCAAGTGGAAATTAAAGGCGCAATTGATTGGGACGATCAGCAAGACACTACCAATAGCGGCTCATTCTTGGTTCACTACGAGCCCAAAGATAATCATATTATTAATATTGGGCATCGCTTCCGCCGTAATTTTGATCGTCGCATAGAAGAAGCAGAAGTGGCATTTTCATGGCCAATTAAAGAAAACTGGCGTGTTTTAGGTCGTTATAGCAGAGATTTATCACAAAATAGAACCAATGAGTCTTTTTTTGGTCTAGAATATGAATCCTGTTGTTGGGCAGTCCGTTTAGTTAATAGACGCTATTTAAATATCCAGTTAGATAGCCAAGGACAACTGCTCGCTGGACAAGGCGATTTACACAATACAGGCTTTTTTGTCCAATTTGTCTTGAAAGGAATAGGTAGTTTACGTGGCAGTACGACTCAGTTCCTGGAAGAAAGTATTTATGGTTACCGAGACCAACTCGGAAAATAATTAATTATTGAGCTTTTTATGAATTTAACAAGAATATTTGGCGTTACAGCCATTTCACTATGCGCCTCATTTGCAACCAGTGCAGAGGTGGTTGATAAAGTTATCGCACAAGTTGATGAAGATGTAGTACTTCAATCAGAGCTGGACAGAAAGATGAACCAGATTCGCTCGCAACTTGTCGCTCGTGGAGGACAAATGCCTCCAGAGGATGTTTTAAAGAAAGAAATTTTTGACTCTTTAATCCTAGAAAATATTCAATTGCAAATGGCAACTCGGGCAGGAGTACAAATCTCTGATCCTGAGCTGCAATACTTTGCGGCTCAAATAGCTAAGCAAAGAGGGCTCAGTGTTCCTGAGTTTCGCCTTGAGCTAGCATCTCAAGGTATCAATTACGAAGTCTTTTTAAATGACTTGCGCTCTGAAATAATGGTAAACAGAGTTCGAGAAGGCATTGTTAACCAAAGAATTCAAATTAGTGATAAAGAAATCGATTCAATAATCCAAACTATCGATTCTCAGCAAAAAATTGAATATCACTTAGGACATATCCTCATTCAAGTGCCAGAAGATGCTGATGAGGCATTGATCAAAACTTATCAAGACAAAGCCAATGACCTACGTCGTCAAATTGAAAGTGGCGGTGACTTTGCAGTCTTAGCTTCTAATAACTCGGATGGGCAAAATGCTCAAAATGGCGGAGACTTTGGCTGGCATACAGATAATTCTATGCCTAGTTTATTCACCGACGTAGTCTATTATATGGATAAAGGTGACACTTCTAGTGTAATTCGTTCACCATCAGGATTCCATATCTTAAAGCTTTTTGATAAACGTGGCGAAGAACAGCACATGGTTTACCAAGTTAATGCTCGTCACATCTTAGTTCAACCGGATGTTATTACTAGCGAAGAAGATGCTCAAAAATTGTTAACTCAATTGCGTTTGCAAATACTAAATGGCGAAAAAGATTTTGCCAATCTTGCAAAGAAACACTCTAAAGATCCTGGCTCTGCAAACTTAGGCGGTGATTTAGGCTGGCAAAGCCCAAACATTTACGATCCTACTTTCAAAGATGAGCTTTCAAAATTATCCTTAAATGAAATTAGTCAGCCGTTCAAAAGTAGTTTTGGTTGGCATATCGTTCAATATTTAGGTGATCGTCAAGAAGATCAAACTACTGAAATGAAACGCGACCAAGCTGCAAAAATTTTACGTCAGCGTAAATTTAGCGAAGAAGTAGAAACTTGGTTACGAGAAATCCGTGACGAAGCTTATGTTAAAAAAGTAGTTGAAGAAAGTTAATCATCAGCAATGACCACCCCAAGAATTCTCATTACCGCTGGGGAACCAGCGGGCATTGGGCCTGAATTAGTCGTAAAGCTCGCCCAGAGTTCTCATTCAGCACAACTCATCGTTGCAGCCAATAAGAGTCTTATTCTCGATACAGCCAAACAGCTTGGCTTAAACATTACCTTAATCGATTTTTCTTTAGAGCAAACTACTAAAGCCAACAAAGAACAGACTCTTTACATAATTGATCACCCGCTTGAATCAATACCTATAGCCGGTCAATTAAACCCTAAAAATAGCCCTTATGTTATATCGACACTAGAAACCGCCGCGCAAATGGCACTATCAGGTGCAGTAGATGCTATTTTAACGGGCCCAGTGCATAAAGCCGTATTGAATGAAATTGATAACGCCAATTATTTCTTTTCAGGTCATACCGAGTTCTTTGCCAATAAAGCAGGGGCAAACAAAGTTGTGATGATGCTAGCAACTGAAGGCTTACGTGTGGCCTTGGTAACTACTCATTTACCCTTAAAAGATGTATCAGAAGCCATTACAGAATCAGCACTAAATGAGACATTATCTATCCTAGATAATGAGCTCACTTCTAAGTTTGGAATTGCAGAACCTACTATCGCAGTTCTTGGACTTAATCCCCACGCAGGAGAGTCCGGCTTATTAGGACAAGAAGAAATAGAAACCATTATTCCAACCTTAGAAAAAGTTTCACCTAAATTATCTTCTCAACTTATAGGTCCTTTACCTGCTGATACTGCTTTTTCGCCAAAAATATTATCCGAAGTTGATGCGGTTTTAGCTATGTATCACGACCAAGGATTGCCTGTGTTAAAATACAAAGGATTTGGCAGTGCCGCTAACATAACGCTTGGCTTACCTTTTATCAGAACTTCAGTTGATCATGGCACTGGGCTAGATATTGCAGGTAAAAACAAAGCTTCGCTGGGAAGTTTCGAGTATGCGCTGCAAGTAACAATAGATCTCATACAGTCAAAAAACCAAGCGAGTTAATTAATGGCAAAACGCAATTCAAACATGGTTCAAGGCCATCAAGCTCGAAAACGTTTTGGTCAAAACTTTTTGTCCGATCCCCATTATATAAACCGTATCGTTGATTCAATATCTCCCAGTGATAAGGATCAAATGGTAGAAATTGGTCCAGGCCTTGGCGCTATAACAGAGCTTCTAATCAACTCTGTAAATAAACTTGATCTAGTAGAGTTAGATAAAGATTTAATCCCAAGGTTAGAGCAGAAGTTTTCAGGCAAACAACATTTATCTATTCATCAAGCGGATGCACTTAAGTTTAATTTCGGCGAGTTAAGGTTAAATAAAGAAAACAGTCCAAAACTTAGAATTGTGGGTAATTTACCTTACAATATTTCAACGCCATTAATATTCCACTTGCTCAGCTTCCGAGAGCATATTCAAGATATGTACTTTATGCTTCAAAAAGAAGTGGTTGAGCGTATTTGTGCAGAATCAAATAGTAAGACATATGGTCGTTTAAGTATTATGACTCAATATTATTGTGACGCTGAGATGTTGTTTACCGTTCCACCAGGAGCCTTCCAACCGGCACCTAAAGTCGACTCCGCAATTGTTAAACTATCTCCTAAGTCAGAACAGTTTTTAACTGCGCTAGATCCAAAGTTATTATCAGAAGTGGTAACTGCCAGCTTTAACCAAAGACGCAAGACCATTCGTAACAATCTAAAGAAATACATCAATGAAGAAGTGCTAGTGGAGCTGGAGATTGACCCTGCAGCAAGACCAGAAACACTTTCAATAGATACTTATATAAAAATTTCTAATTGGATGGCTTTAGCTGACAAATAATGTCGTTTTCACGCGTGACAGCTCCTGTTAGTGCCTTAGTATATCTAATCAATACAAGGGTAAGTCTTTGATTTTTAACTATGTTGGTTAGAAGCTAACAATTTGAGACCTATTTCTCATTTTACTTTACAAGGGGTATTTTGATGTTCTATGATATTTAATAAGGATTTCAGCCCAAGTAGGACCTTATTATGAGTGCGCATGCTGAACAAAGTGTCGAAAACGCTCGTCGCTTTAGTCGAGTAAATATCAATCTTCCTGTTGCAATTAGGCAAAAGGATTCCCAAGTATTCCTTTCTGAAAGCCTTGATATATCTGAAGGTGGTATCTTAGTTCGCAATAATGAAAACGCCTCTCTTGAAACTGGCGAAACAGTTAAAGTGCACATTGATGGGATTCTCGGTGAAGAACAGTCCAAGATGGTACTACATGAAATGAAAGTTATTCGTATAGAAGAAACTATCATCGCACTAGAATTTATCTAACAATATAAGAAGCTTCTAATTTAGCAACTTCTCACATAAGTTTTTTTTATGACAAAGATCACTTTTCCTTAGTCTTTTTTGTTGCCTTTTGTACAAACGTGAGGCATGTCACATTTAACTCCCATTAATGCTGTATATTCAGCGGCGCTTTGTAAGCAAATGTAAATTTAATAAGTCACTTGCAAAGCATCTAATAAGTGGATTATCCACGGGGTAGTATCTAATCTTAGGAGTTAACATAATGAAAAAACCTTTTAATAAGGCTTTAGCACCTTTAGCTGTGTCTTGCGCATTGATTGCCACATCAGCAGTAGCAAATCAAAATGAGCGTGATTTTGAAAATTTACTAAATGAGCGCATCAATAACGCACAACAAGAAATGGCTTTTGGTCTAATCGTTACAAAGCCTGGTGTTCAAGCAAACACTAAATCCATGCAAGCAATGGCAAGTACCAAAGCTATGGAAAAAATAAGCACTGTTTTAGGTGTGAAAGCAAATCACAAACGTTTTATGTTCAATGGTGCACAAGTTTTAAACTTTGAAAGCGGCATGAAATCTGTAGCCAAGCTAGAGCGCATGGCTCAGAAGTTACGTGCTCAAGGCTTTATAGTTGACATTGACCGCATGCTAACCTCTCAACTTACACCAAACGATACTCATTATGGTGTTCAATGGCACTACTCTGATGCTACTGGCGGCATTAACGCTCCAGCCGCATGGGACATTACAAATGGTGCTGGCGTAAAAGTTGCTGTTCTTGATACAGGTTATCGTCCTCACGTTGACTTAGCAGCTAACATCGTTGGCGGTTATGACTTTGTTTCTAATTCTTCTAACGCTCGCGATGGAAATGGTCGTGATTCAGATGCGCGTGATGAAGGTGATTGGGTAGCAACAGACAACGAATGTTACCAAGGTAGCCGCGCAAGCAACTCAAGCTGGCATGGCACGCACGTAGCAGGTACAGTCGCTGCTGTTACTAATAACAATACTGGTGTTGCTGGTGTTGCTTACGGCGCTAAAGTTGTTCCAGTTCGTGTATTAGCCAAGTGTGGCGGTTCAACCTCTGATATCGCTGATGCAATCGTTTGGTCTGCAGGTGGGTCAGTTTCTGGTGTTCCAGCTAATCCAAACCCTGTAAAAGTAATTAATATGTCACTTGGTGGTGGTGGCTCATGCCCAAGCGTTACTCAAAATGCAATCAATTCAGCTCGTTCTAACGGTGCTGTTGTTGTTGTTGCAGCTGGTAACTCTAACCGTGATGCTTCAGGTTTCACTCCTGCTAGCTGTAATGGCGTAATTAACGTTGCTGCAACTGACCGCAACGGTAGCCGTGCAACTTACTCAAACTTTGGTTCTAGCATTGATATCGCAGCTCCAGGTGGTATGGGTGGTTCTGATGGTGTTGCATCGACTAAAAATGCAGGCACGACAACTCCAACTACTGATAACTATGCATACTCTGCTGGTACTTCAATGGCAGCTCCTCACGTTGCTGGTGTTGCAGCATTAATGTTCGCAGTTAACCCAAACTTAACTCCAGATCAAGTTGAGCAAATGTTGAAAGATTCTGCACGTTCTTTCCCATCAGGTTCTACTTGTTCGACGTCTAATTGTGGCGCAGGCATCATGGATGCTCACGCAGCAGTATTAGCAGCTCAAGGCAATGGTGGCGGTCCAGTTGATCCACCTGCTGGCGATAACGTATTAGTTAAAGGTGTAGCTAAAACCGGACTTTCTGGAGCTTCTAAAAGTGACCAGTTCTTCACTATTGACGTACCTGCAGGCGCAACTAACCTAACCTTCAATATGACTGGTGGAACTGGTGATGCTGACCTTTATGTTAGTAAAGGCGCTAATCCAACACGTTCTACATACGATTGTCGTTCATGGGCAAGTGGTAACACTGAGTCTTGTACTTTTGCTACACCAGCAACAGATACGTACCATGTATTAGTACATGCTTATAGCGCGTTCTCTGGTGCAAGCTTAACGGCTAACTATACAGAAGCAACGACTAACCCTCCTGGCGGTGGTTCTGGAACTGAAACTGTAACTAATAATACTAACTATACAATCCGTGATAATAGCACTGTTAATAGCCCAGTGACTGTATCAGGTCGTTCAGGTTCACTAAACGATGTAGAAGTTAAGGTAGACATCAAGCACACTTACATTGGTGATTTGATTGTGACTTTAGTAGCTCCAGATGGTAAGTCTGTTGTATTACACAATCGCTCAGGCGGAAGTGCTAATAATATCTTACAAACTTACACTAAAGGTGCTTCAGCAGTTACCAATAGCGGTAACGGCGAGTGGAAGTTAAAAGTTGAAGATAAAGCCGGTGGCGATACTGGTTATATCGATAGCTGGACTCTAACTTTTAAATAATCATTTCAGATTAACCTAAAGTTTAAAAGCGACTCATCTGAGTCGCTTTTTTTATGACTTTATATTTTAATCATTCCAAGTTACCATTCAGGTAACAGTCACATTTATTCACATATAATCAATCACATGCAAGACTATCAACAACGATTCATTGAGTTAGCGTTAAACAAGCAAGTTCTGAAATTTGGTGAGTTTACCCTTAAATCCGGCCGTCTTAGTCCTTATTTCTTTAATACTGGGCTGTTTGATAATGGTTATGACTTAGCGCAACTTGGGCGTTGTTACGCGCAAACCATTGTCAGTAATAAAATTGATTTTGATGTTATCTTTGGGCCAGCCTACAAAGGCATTCCATTAGTCAGTGCTGCTTCAATGGCTTTATCTGAGCAACATCAAATTAACAAACCTTATAGTTTCAACCGTAAAGAAAAGAAAGATCATGGCGAAGGCGGTAGTATTGTTGGTAGCCCACTAGAAGGTGATGTCTTGATTATTGATGATGTCATTTCTGCTGGTACCGCTATTCGTGAGGCTATAGACATAATTAAAGCTAACGGCGCCAACCCTATAGGAGTTCTCATTGCTTTAGATCGTCAAGAAAAGGGGCAAGGCGAGCTATCTGCGGTACAAGAAGTCGAAAAAGACTACGGCATCCCTGTCTATTCCATCATAAAACTTAATGACCTTATTCACTACCTAAAGCAAGACGACAAACTCAATGTGTTTTATGATAAGGTAATTGATTATCGCGAGAACTATGGAGTTTAAAATTATGCGTTTTTGGTTTGTATTCTTTATTAGTGCTACATTTTTGTTGGCTTCTAATAGTTTGTTCGCGAAAAACTACTATCGTTACACCGACGCTAATGGCAAAGTGGTTGTTAAAGACTATTTGCCAACCGAAGCTGTAAAAACAGGCTATGACATTATTAGTGAAACTGGAAGGCTTATTGAGAAGGTCGCACCAGCCCTCACAAAAGAGCAACGAATAGCAGAAAATATACGTCTACAACAACTTGAGCAACAAGCGGAGAGTCGAAAAAAAGAAAGACAGCGTGATACGTTATTATTACGTCAATATAAAACTGTGAACGATATTGAAAGGACAAAAAATTCTCAAACTGGAACTCTCAAAATCAACTTACGTATTGTTGAAAGTCATACCAAATCATTGGAGCGAAAACTCGCAGAACAAGAAGCAAAAGCGGCGGATTACGAACGTAAGGGCAGAGCAGTACCTGAAATGACCCTGCATGAAATTGCCGCTATCAAAAATCAAATCGCAGTTAATCAAGATTCAGTGAATCGATACAATGCTCAAATTAATGGCATTGAAGAGCAGTTCCAAAAAGATTTGATTCGTTTTCAAGAATTAAAAGCTGAAATTTTTGTTCAAAATTCTTTAAGAGATCCCAATCTTATTGAAGTTAAAGATATATATAACTGTACGACTAAGATTCATTGCGATAAAGCTTGGAGTTATGCACAAATCTTTGCCTTAGAAAATGCAAGCCACCCACTCAACATTATCACCAATACTCTAATTGTCAGTAGAAAACCCCAAGCTGATGATGAAGTTGCTTTAACCATTACTAAGGTTCCTCAAAAGAACGAACTCGAGTCAATGAACATAGTAATAAAGGTAGATTGCTTCTCTTCAAACAAAGGTAAACAGCTGTGTCAAAGCCCTAACGTGAGTGCTATGAAACAGCGGTTTGTAGATTACTTAACTAATAATAGTGAATAACTATTGGCAAATGCTTCTCAGTAGAGACCATTCTTCTTCTAAACTGGCCAATGGCGATTGTAAAAAGTTTGTTCTCACGTATTGCTGAATACGGCCTTCGGTAAATGCCATTAAAATATTCGCTCGTGATGAAACGTCGGGCGAATATTTATTCTGATTATTAATTTCAGCCTGTCTAAATAGTTGCTTTAGATGTGTTTCTATTCGATTAAACAGCTGGCTAATTCGGCCACGCAAACGCTCATGTTCACCCGTTAGCGCCTCTCCAGTTAATAAACGACTGATGCCTGGATTACGACCAGCGAATGTTAAAAGCAAAGTAATAATTTTTTGACATTGCTCTTCAAGACTTTCCACTTCTTTAGATATTAAATTGATCCGAGAAAACATTTCTTGTTCTGCAAATTCAATAAGACCTTCAAACATACGCGCTTTGCTTGGAAAGTGACGATACAAAGCAGCTTCTGAAACACCCACTTCTTTAGCTAGTTTTGAAGTGGTGATCCTAGCCCCTGGTTCCTTCTCCAACATTAAAGCTAATGACTGTAAGATTTGCTCTTTTCTTTTGGATTTTTTTTGATTAATACTCATAGTTCTTATTCTCTTTAGAAATTAACTTTAAGTTTTGGTGCAACAACACCTAATTGCGCTTTGAGAATACTTTTCAAACGCTCTAAAGCAATATCGTTATCCGCCTCAAATTTTACTACTACACTTGGCGTAGTATTCGATGCTCTAATTAAGAACCAACCTTGTTCATACTCTGCACGTATTCCGTCAATGGTGTTAATTTTTGCACCCTCAAAAGTCACTTTCTGAGAAAGAGCATCAATTAGCTTAAATTTCACTTTATCCGGAATGGATATATTCATCTCTTCGGAGGTAACACCTTCTGGGAACCCTGCGAAAACTTCTGCTGAAGTTCGAGTATCTTTTGCAAGCAACTCCATAACTCTAGCAGCGGCATAAATCGCATCATCGAAACCGTTCCAACGTTCTTTGATATAAATATGACCGCTTCCTTCACCACCAAATAAAGCTCCAGTCTCGCGCATCTTAGCCTTCATTAAAGAATGGCCAGTTTTCCACATAACTGGAATACCGTGGTTTTGCTTGATCACATCTGATAGGTAGCGACTACACTTCACATCAAACAATATCTCTGCACCATGATTTCTAGAAAGAACGTCAGATGCAAGAAGCATCATTACACGATCAGTCCAAATAATTTTACCATTTGAGTCCACCACACCTAATCGGTCACCATCCCCATCAAATGCAATACCTAGATCGGCATTCTCAGTCGTAACCATTTTGATTAAGTCTTGTAAGTTTGCAGCTTTATTTGGATCCGGGTGATGGTTAGGGAAATTACCATCGATCTCAGTATGTAGAGCCAACACTTCACAACCTAATGCTTGCAATAAACGAGGTAGCAAATTACCGGTAACGCCATTCCCACAATCTACAACCACTTTTAATGGTTTTTCTAAATTAATATCCGAAACTAACTTTTCCAAATAGTTTTGTTCGAAATCTAAGTCTTTCTTACGCCCTTTACCGCTTAAGAAGTCATTTTCTTTAATGCGATTATAAAGTGCAGTAATGTCTCTACCGTAAAGCGTATCGCCAGCCAAGACAATCTTAAGACCATTATGTTTAGGTGGATTATGACTGCCAGTAACCATGACTCCAGAGCGAATGCTTAATGCTTCTGTTGCAAAATATAAAACTGGAGATGGGACCATTCCAAGGTCAATAACATCTCGACCACTAGAAATTAAACCTTGAATTAAAGCATTGTGTAGTGAAGGACTTGATATACGACCATCACGAGCGACCAATACTTTTTGCTCCCCTCTGGCATAAGCCTCACTACCTATTGCCCTACCAAGCGCATAAACCACGTCTTCATTTAGTGTTTTACCAACTTCACCACGAACATCGTATTCTCTAAAAATCTCAGGATTAATCTTTTCGGCAAGTTGTATTAAATCAACGTTTAGCTTTTCAACATCTTCACTTGGTTCTTTTTCTTCAGCAGTTGTATCAGCCTCCATTAAATCTACCGGCTTCTCTTCTTCTGTTTGATGAACGCGACGATAACTTGCGGCTAACTCATTGAAAAAATCCATGCTGTAATTAGATGGTACTCTATTTTTCACAACGCCTTGAATAAAACTTCTTGCTTCTGTTTTTAACGTTTTTTGCAAACCGATAAAAGGCAGTAAGCCCGCAATTATTAATCCACCTAAAGCTGCTAAGAATAAAACAAGAGGCAAGGCGAAATCAGGGCTAAATGCGCTAGGGTCCTGATTCATCACCACTGACCATTTTGCACCAAATTGAGAAGACTCAGCTAAAGCTTCATTAATATTCGTGGCGTTAGAACTAGAAGATATTAGATGATGGCCAGCATCAAAATTCTGACGTAACTGTACATCTATTTGACCAGAATCCGCACTTAAAACTTTCGCTAATTGCTTATAGTCAATGGTCATTAAATAAGTTTTATCGCGTCCCTGAGTCACCATTGCGATGTAAGCAGGTTGAGTACCATTTAAAACTAGCTCTGGGTAAACTTTTTCACCACTGGAGGCTTTGCGTAAAATATCTACCGTAACGTGGGTAATTATTGGAGTTGCTTCCAAATTCACTTCGGTACTTTCAACGTCAACGGCTTCTAAAGATGCTACTTCTGGAAATAAATTCTGAAGTAGTGACAACATAGTTCTTTCATCAGAATAGCTCTTAGCGTTTTTGTCTGCGGCTGTTTGTAATTGCTCAAAACGCCTCGAAACCTCATTAGCTTTATCATCGGCAGCTGATTTCAAATAAAAACTAGCTTGCTCTTTTAACGGTTGTTGGTAACCGAAAACATAAAATGCAGCAGACGCTGCTACTAATAATAATGCACCTATCGCAAATGCTGGTACAAAAAAACTTATTAATTTTTTTCCTTTCGCAATTTTTGCTTTTGCCATATTAACCACCTCATTGTTACGGCATTGTGTCAGAGATTATTCTTATTTTTTAACTTTAACTATTTAACCTTATTTATTAATTCAACTAACTCAAAAGCTAGTAAACTTTTAAGCTCTGGGCCTAAAGAAACCATTTCTAATTCACCATTGTTTTGATAAAAAACTTTCAATTCATTTTGATCGCTGGCAAACCCGATATCACTACGACTGACATCATTAGCGCATATCATTTGAATAGCCTTTCGCTTCATTTTTGCTTGCGCATAATCACTTACATTCTGAGTCTCAGCGGCGAAGCCCACTGCGTAACAGTTTCTATGGCTTGCAACCCATTTCAAAATATCAGGATTTTGTTCAAGCTCTAAAACCAATCCATCATCGCCCTGTTTTTTCATTTTTTGCTCAGAGGCTTCCTTCGCTCGATAATCAGAAACCGCAGCGCAAGCCACAAACACATCAGCTTTCTCTGTCGCAGACTCAACAACCTTTAACATTTCACTCGCGGACCGCACCATAATTCGTTTAACACCATTGGGCGTATCTAAATTAACGGGGCCTGACACTAAAGTTACCTTAGCACCTAAATTTGCCGCCGCTTGAGCAATTGAATAACCCATCTTGCCCGAACTACGATTGGTTAAAAATCTCACTGGATCAATTTTCTCAACCGTTGGCCCAGCGGTAATTACCCAATGCTGATTTTTTAAAGGCTTATGATTAAAAAACTCATCTATTTTCTCTGCTATTTCCACAGGCTCAATCATTCTACCTAAGCCCACATCACCACAAGCTTGCTCACCTGAAGCTGGCCCCCAAATATGAAAACCTCTTTTTGCAACAGTTTGGATATTGGCCTGAGTCGCTTTATTAGCCCACATTTGCTGATTCATCGCTGGTACTAGCGCTATCGGCTTAGAAGTCGCCACACAAAGAGTCGCCAATAAATCATCGGCCATACCTGCAGTTGCTCGTGCGATAAAATCTGCACTGGCTGGCGCCACCACTATTAAATCTGCCCACTTGGCCAACTCAATATGCCCCATGGCTGCTTCCGCATTGGGATCAAGCAAATCATCATGCACTGGATTGCCCGATAAGGCCTGCATGGTTAAAGGTGTGATAAAAGCTTTGGCACCATTGGTCATAACGACCCTAACTTCGGCACCCGCCTTAATAAGCTGACGACAAAGATCTGCCACTTTATAAGCAGCAATCCCCCCCGTTAAGCCCAACAGTATTTTCTTGTGGCTTAAATTCATCCTAAATTATTGAATTAGTTCACATTGATGGCATCATCTTACGCTTTTGCTCACAAAATTTGTAGCAATATAAGCAATTACTTACTTCAGTTTTACATTAAAATTAAATCCTTATAACCATTTTAAAAGGACATTAAAATGAAAATTATGGAGTGGCCACAAACAGAGCGCCCCCGAGAGCGTCTATTGACGCAGGGTGCAGGCAATTTGTCCGACGCAGAACTGCTTGCTATCTTTCTAAGAACTGGCACAAAAAAGCTAAACGTGGTCGATTTAGCTCGATATTTATTGCACGATTTTTCTGGTTTAAAACCTCTTTTAGATGCTGATTTTAAGACATTTAACAGTTATCCAGGGCTTGGTTCTGCCAAATTTTGTCAATTACAAGCCTGTTTAGAACTCTCTAGGCGCTATCTAGAGCAATCTTTAGAGCTTGAGCAAGCGTTTACTAACCCCAACACTGTCAAGCAGTATCTTAAAAGTCTACTGTCGCAAAAAAAGCGGGAATGTTTCTATATCCTGTTGCTGAATAACCAGCACCAGCTGATAACTAGCGAACTACTTTTCAAAGGCACCATTAACAGCTCTGAAGTCCATCCTAGGATCGTGGTTGAGCAAGCGCTGAAACAACAAACTTCCGCGGTGATATTTGCCCATAATCATCCCAGTGGCAACCCCAATCCAAGTGATGCCGACATAGCTTTAACCAAGCAGTTAAAAAAAGCACTAAATTTGGTTGATATTCGTACGCTGGATCATATAATCGTCGCCCAGTCCAAGACCTATTCTTTCGCGGAACATGGGATCTTGTGAAAATATTGCCGTAACAGGCAAAAAAGCGCCTTTTCCAGCTAAAATCATTGCTTATAACTGCTGATTTTGGTATAAAGTGCGCCCTAATTTGCAGTATCGCCTTAAAAATACCAATTGAGGCGAAATTTAAGGTTATTTTTTGGAGGCTAATCATGGCTAAAGTTTGTCAGGTAACTGGTAAGCGCCCAGTGACAGGTAACAATGTGTCACACGCAAAAAACCGCACTAAGCGTCGTTTTTTACCAAATTTACACTCACACCGTTTTTGGGTTGAGTCTGAGAACCGTTTCGTGAAACTACGCGTTTCTGCGAAAGGTATGCGCATCATCGACAAGAAAGGTATCGATGCTGTATTAGTTGAAGTTCGTAAAGCTGGACACAAGGTATAAGGAGCTAAATCATGCGTGATAAAATTCGTTTAAATTCTAGCGCTGGTACAGGTCACTTCTATACCACTGACAAGAACAAGAAAAACATGCCTGGTAAAATGGAGATCAAAAAATTTGATCCTGTTGTACGCAAGCACGTAATGTACAAAGAAGGCAAAATAAAGTAATTAATTGGTTAAAACCTTAAATTACTGCTTGCCTCCTAGGTAGTTTAAAAAGCCCAGCATTTGCTGGGCTTTTTTGTTTTTAACACCCAATAATATATTTAATAATAGGATTGGCGGTAAATTTGGCGGTAATTGTCATCACCGACAGCTTACGAAATGCTCTAAATTAGTAGAGTCGCAACTGGAGATTGTTATGCTAATCAAAAAACTTAGACAAGATAAGAGCTTTTCTCAAGAGCAACTGGCTGAAGCAGCTCAATTAAGCCTAAGAACCATTCAACGAATTGAAGCGGGACACCGTGTAAGTTATGCATCACTTCGCTCTCTAGCTGCGGTATTTGAAATCAATGTCGATTTACTAGAACAGGAGCTATATTCCATGACTAACTCAAAAAATGAGTTTATTGAAAAACCACTATGGGTAAGAATCATCCTAAATTTACCGTCCCTGAGCCGTCTAGAAGGCTCAGCCTTAAATAGGCATGAAAAATACTTGTTAGCATATGCTTTTTTCGCATACACCTCCTCATTTTTCATTCCAAGGGTCAACCTTGGATTTCTTGGATTAACCACCACAGACGCCATATATTTCAGCGCTTTCTCAGCATTATTTCTTGCTTATATCTCGTCCATAATGGTCCGAATAAGGGGGCAATATAAAACTACAGTTGAAATTTCAAGTCGTTAATACTTGTGGAATAGATTTACTCTAAATTGTAATCCATCGAATTTAATTTTCATTATTGATGGGTTACACTGAGTTAACTCATCATATATAGTCCAAAACTATCCATGCCTGAATTACCCGAAGTCGAAACCACTAAAAAAGGTTTAGAGCCTTTTATTCTTAACTCCAAAGTTAAAGCGGTAAATATCCACTTTAAAACTTTGCGTTGGCCTATTCCCAATGAAATTGCTTCTATCAAAGGCTTAAAAAGTCTTGGCATCGAACGTCGTGCTAAATATCTGTTATGGCATTTTAAGCATGGCAGTGTGGTCATGCATCTTGGAATGTCGGGCGCTATGAGAATTGTCTCAAGCAAAGAGCCATTACAAAAGCATGACCATTTCGAGGTGGTTTTTGCTAATGGTAAGGCCTTACGTTTTAACGATCCACGTCGTTTTGGGGCTGTGTTATGGCAAACTCAAGATGATCCATTGGCTATTTTGGAAAACCTTGGACCGGAGCCATTAACCGACGAATTTGATGCTGATTATTTGCATCAATCTCTATCCAAACGCAAAGGCGCCATTAAAAACGCCATTATGACCAATCAAGTGGTAGTTGGCGTTGGTAATATTTATGCTTCTGAAGCGCTTTTTTTAGCAGGGATTAAACCCACGGCTATTGCCAATAAAGTCAGCAAACCTCGTTTAGCCAAATTAGTCGAAGCCATTAAACAAGTCTTAGCCAAAGCCATTAAAGAAGGTGGCACCACCCTAAAAGACTTCACTCAAACCGACGGCAACCCCGGTTATTTCGCCCAGCAACTGAATGTTTATGGACGTGATGGTGAAGACTGCTTTAAATGCGAATCCACCATTAAGCGGAAAGTAATTGGGCAAAGAGCCAGTTATTATTGCGGGAATTGCCAGCGTTAGCTTTTAGCAAGTTCAGCATAGTCACTCTTTAACTTATGCTCATCATTCCCAACTCGATTGGGAATCTTCTCGAGTACCATACTCAAGCTTTTGTAGACTACATATGATAGCCCTTTTAAAGTGCCCTCTTTAAGCTACGCAGTCTGTCTTTAGCAAGATTCCCATTTTCATGGGAATGACGTTACGAATAATTGAGAATGCTGTATTGGTGAGCAGGAATGCCCTCATCGAGTAATAAGCCCTTTTCTGGACAGACCAGTGATGAGCTGTTAGTCTGAAAGTGACATTCACAAAGAAGGAGAAGGTTATGTTAAGTAAATTTTTACGTCGACGCCGTGAAGATTCTAGTGAAAAGAACGTCGATATGACACCAATGTTGGATATTGTCTTTATCCTGCTGATTTTCTTTATTGTTACCACTAGCTTTACTAAAGAAGATGGTCTTGAGATAAAACGGCCTAGCTCAAAGGTAATTAATCCTTGTACTGAAGATTGCCCACAACCCATGGTGGTATCGATTGATGCTAAAGATGTTGTTTCTATGGATAATAGAATTATTGACTCAAAGTCCATCAGCGCCAATTTGCAAGCTAAGCTTGCTGAAGACCCGCGTTCAGGTTTAGTCATCAAAATACATGATGAAGCCTCAAGTCTTGCTTTATTAACTGCTGTAGATCAGGCAAAACAAGTGGGGTTAAACCGCCCTACGGTAAGTCGATGGCAGTAAACTTTAAATAGGGTCAGAGTTACTTTTTATATATATTAAGAACCATTAATCAATAGTCTACAAAAAAGTAACTCTGACCCCAGCAAAAACTGGACTTTTTTCACTAGATCACCTTTAATGACTCAGCTACAATGTAGTAATGAA
Source organism: uncultured Kangiella sp. (assembly GCA_947503345.1). Classification (GTDB taxonomy): domain Bacteria; phylum Pseudomonadota; class Gammaproteobacteria; order Enterobacterales; family Kangiellaceae; genus Kangiella. The sequence continues at coordinate 452,902 of CANNCW010000001.1, forward strand.
CGAATTCCGACGTTATCAATTTGACAGCGTCTTATGTGGTAGGAAATAAAATGAGAAGAAAACATAGAGAAGACGACGATACTAATATTGACATGACCCCGATGCTGGACATCGTATTCATCATGTTAATTTTCTTCATCGTTACGACTTCATTTATCAGAGAAGAAGGTATTGGCTTAAAACGTCCAAGTAATTCTCCACCAAATCAAGAAAAGACTGAAGATCCACCGAAGGTTGTTACCATTACTATTAATCATGAAAATGATATTAGTATCGATGATCGTGTAATTGATGCAGAACGTATTGGTGCAAACATCGAAGCTAAATTAGCTGAAGATCCACGCTCTCCAGTTTTAATTCGTGTACATAACGATGCATTGAACAACTCTTTATTATCAGCCGTTGACCAAGCGCGCGCCGCAGGGGTTGATCAAAACAAGATCACTGTATCTCGTATGACCAACTAAATTAATCTGACGATTGATTTAGGAATGGGCGGCTTCAAGTCGCCTTTTTTGATTCTAGCTTAAATTAAATCTAAAACCTATGGACCAACTTTTAATCATACTAGCCGTTGCCTTAGCCTTAGGCTTTTATTTCTACAACTCACGTATTCGTGAGGCAGCGCATCGGGCGGCGATTAATGCCTGTCAGGAATCTGGTGTGCAGAATTTAGATGGTTATGTGTCCTTAAAAAAGATTTATTTTGGCCGTAACCCTGAAAACCAAATTCGCTTTTTAAAGCGCTATCAATTTGAGTTCGCGACAACAGGTTCTAAGCGTTATATTGGGCATATCGTTATGCAAGGTAAACATCCTATTATTGTAGAAATGGAGTCGACAGAATAATGGCTAATATCCAACTAGGTAAGTTTAATCGACTACAAGTCCTGCGTTCTAACGAATACGGATTAGATTTAGGATTTAACGAGCATGACACAGTGCTTTTACCAAATCGTTATGTCGAAAAATCCATGTTAGAAGGCGACTGGATTGAAGTCTTTGTTTATTTAGATTCCGAAGATCGACTAACTGCCACCACCGAAAACCCATATACCCAAGTGGGTGAGTTTGCTTTTTTAAAGTGCCTCGAAATTAATCGTATTGGTGCTTTTATGGATTGGGGCTTGCCGAAAGACTTATTAGTACCTTTTGGCCAGCAGTTTAAAGAATTACAAGTTGGTCGTAACTATCTGGTTTATTTATATATCGACAATGCTAGTCAGCGTATTGTCGCTACTACTAAACTAGATCGCCACCTAGATAAAGAGCCTGCCAGCTTTAGCAAAGGACAAGAAGTTAGAGCGATTGTCCGCCGCAAAACCGACTTGGGTTATTTGTGCATTATCAATAACAGCCATTCGGCCATGATTTTTAAAGACCAAACGGTAAAACATCTAAAGATTGGAACAGAGCTTAATGCCTATATTCGACAAGTCCGCAATGACGGGAAAATCAGTTTGTCATTGCACAAAGGCGCTATTCAAGCGAAGAACTCTTTAGCAGAAATGCTATTAGAAGAATTAAAGTCTAATCGTGGTTTCTTGCCATTGAATGATAAAAGTAAGCCTGAAGATATTTATCAAAAATTCCAAGTGAGCAAGGCTGTCTTTAAGCGCACCCTAGGTCAACTGTATCGCGAGCGTACTATTGAAATTCGTAGTGATGGTATTTATCTAGTCGATTAATATTGGCTAGCCCGCAATAGAGATATTGCTATTAATCAGTTCCATATTCAAGGCACGGCGTGTGGCAAAATAAGCGCGTTGATAAGCCTCTTTTCCTACTTCCAATTTAGTAGGGCCTGATCTAGGCAAATCGTATATCGCCATTGAGGCCAAATTATCACGCTTTGGAATTTGGATTGACGGTGCATCTTTTTTTCGCCAAGAAGACTTAGAGGCAATATGATGAAAAAAGATTCTTTCGTTTTTTGCTGCAGCGGCTAATGCTGGTCGATCTTTGATACCACCATCCAATAATTTATAGCCTTGATGTTCAATCGGCTGGAACAAAAAAGGAATAGCGCACGAAGCATATATTGCTGGCACTAAATCCCCAGAATCTAAGACTACTGTGCTCTTACTGCGTAAATCATAACCAGATAATGCTAATGGAATTGGACACTCTTCAAATGTTTTAACCGGCAGGATTTCACCTAACTTAGCTTTGAATAATTGCCCTTTTAACAAACCAAGTCCAAAACCTATGTCCCAAAAATCCTGGCGCTTTAAATCAAATAATATTTCACGAAGATTGATAGAATCAATTCCGGCAGCCCAACAGGAGCCGGCTAAAGCGCCCGAACTTGCACCTAACACTTTTTGCGGCATTAACCCTTCTTCTTCTAGTACCGTTAACACTCCAGTATGGGCAAAAAAACCGAAAAAACCTGACGATAAAGTTAAGGTAAATGGCTCTTCAGCTAACCAATCTTTTAATTTCATTCCAATATCATTCGCTTATTAATTTCGCACAAAAAAAAAGCGGCCAAGCCGCTTTAATTAAACTTCCACGTAGGGAAGTCCGGTTAATTTCTCATACTTAACGATCAATTCTTCTTTAGATTCTTCATTGTCTTCATCTAAAGGAATACAATCCACGGGACAGACTAACTGGCATTGTGGTTCATCATAATGACCAATACATTCAGTACATTTATTTGGATCGATTTCATAAATTTCTTCACCCTGATAAATCGCTTCGTTTGGACACTCTGGTTCGCAAACATCGCAGTTAATACATTCATCAGTAATTTTTAAAGCCATAGTCTTCTCTTGCTATTGTTGCCACTTGCTAATATCACCTGCATATTATCTACGATTTCCACTTAAAGTTCGAGTATTTAACGTCAGTCTATTACTTTTGATGCAAACTTTTTTTGTAGAGCAACATCGACTATCGGATCTACAAAAGCGTCAATATCACCATCATAAGATGCTACCTCTCGAACTAAGGAAGATGATATGTAAGAATATTTTTCTGAAGGCGTCAAAAATAGAGACTCCAAATTTGGATCTAAATGGCGATTCATATTTGCCAACTGGAATTCAAACTCAAAATCTGAAACAGCTCGAATCCCCCTTAACACTGCATTTGCTTGTCTTTCTTTAGCAAAATCCACCAGTAAACCACTAAAACCCGCGACCTCTACTTGCGAATTATCTTTGAATATTTCGCTCGCTAAAGCCACCCTTTCTTCTAAATCGAACAATGGTCTTTTATTTGGATTATAAGCTACGGCAATAATCACTTTATCAAATAAACGACACGCTCTTTTAACTAAATCAATATGACCGTTAGTAATGGGATCAAAGGTTCCTGGGTATAAAATTGTTTTGCTCATGAAAAATCCGTTCAGCCTTTAAAGCTATATCTTACTGAATAATCAATCAATAAACCATTATCCTAACGCTTTGTCCTTAGTTCATTAGCTAGCTCAGTTGCCAATTTGGCAACTAATCCATAAATGGATAATTGTGGGTTGGCACCAATACTTGTTGGAAATATCGAGCCATCAAAAATATGCAGACCGTCCAAGTGTAGAAATTTTCCTTTGGGGTCAACAACCGCTAATTTTTCATCCGCCCCCATAGCATTCCCTCCCATCACATGCGCACTAAAAACCATGGTTTTTAAAGCCGCCATATCCAACCCCTTTATAGCCTTCTCGGCTTGGCTCCAACCTGTATAAGGTTTTGCATCTTTATGTATCGGTAAGACTTGTTTAGCTCCAGCCGCAAATTGCATCTCAGCCATTGCCATTAACGCTTTTCTTGCACCATTCCATAAGTAATCAGTCATTGTGTAGTCAAGCTTAGGATTGGAGTAATCATCTAAATATACAGAACCGCCAAGGCTTTCCTTTGAGAATCCATCTCGCAATAAAGCTAAACTCGCTTGAAGGTTTTGAAATTTCCTCATTAAGTCAAAGTGTTCTTGTCCAAACTCAAACAACACCGTAGAAACTAACGAGGGATGGAGCGGCGCGGCTTCTATTTTAAAGCCAACACTTTTATCATTCTTGGGCCATAAGAATTCATCTGAATAAATTGATTGCGGAGCGCCAGCATGACCATTAACAAGCTTTGGCATTATTGCCGAACTCGCAACCACTGGGTGCAGAAATGTTCGCTTTCCAACATTCTGATGGGGATCGGGTACCTTAGAACGCAAAAGCACTGCAGCAGATCCGATAGCACCTGCGCTAAGAATCGTATGCTTTGCCTTTATAACAATAGGAACTTTAGAATTAACTTTAGAATTCACACCAACAGGAATTACTCTAGCTCCCGTAACTCTATCCTTATCTACTAGCAAAGAATCTACTTTTGCTTGATATAAAACAGTAGCTCCAAACTTTTTAGCCTCTGGGATACAAGTCACCAACATGGATTGCTTAGCGTTTAATGGGCAACCAAGCCCGCAATAACCTAAATTAGCACAGCCTTTTACGTTTCTCGAAATCAGACCTGAAGTCCAACCTAATTCTTTAGCTCCATCCTTGATGGCTTGATTATTGTTATTAGCAGGAATTTGCCAAGGCGATATGTTTAATCTATTTTCCATTTTTTCAAACCATGGCTCCATGGTTTCTGAGCTAAGGTTTTCTAAACCAAACTCTTCCTGCCAATGCAGCAAGGTTTTTTCCGGTGTTCTAAAACTTGTTGTCCAATTCACCGTAGTAGAACCGCCAACATTACGACCCTGTAAGATATTAATGGCTTTGTCTTTTGTTTTACGTCCGGCGGATTCTTGATAAAGCATTGGATAAGCATCCTGCTCTTGCATCTTAAAATCTCGCCCAGTTAGGTAAGGTCCTTCTTCAATTAACAATACTTTAAAACCTGCTTTAGCAAAAATCTCAGCACTGACTCCACCACCTGCGCCACTACCTATAATGGCAATATCGGTTTCTATTACCCTTTTATTAAGTTCATTAGCGTTTATTGATTGTTTATCCATAGAGTTACTATAAATCGAATTTACTATAGAAGTTATCGTCAAGGTTTAATTTGGGCGGTCCAGCGTAGCCAATGGCTTCCCAAGACTCTGGTAATGCATAGTAGGTTCCTAAGATTAGTTGATGCAACCCAAAATAACCACTGCGCAATATTTTGAAGTAGCTGTTACGCCAATCCATAAGAAATTTGTTTAAAACCTCTGCTGAAGCTTGGTTCCAACTTTGCCATACTCCCGCAAGAAAAGAGCGGCCTAGTTGATTGGCAAGTAAACTCAACAGCTCTTCCAATTCATTCCAGCTAGACTCTGATAGAAAGCCGATAGCTTGATCCAGTTTCGCCATAAGCTTTAGTTTTATATCTTGCTTATATTTTTCATCTAATGCCCCTTGGAGTACAACTGGAATAATGGCCATTAGAACCAGCCGATGCTCCTCAGTTAGATAATGATAGTTATATGGGTCAGAAGTAACTAATTGGTGTTCATCTTGCAGACTTAATTGCCATACAGCTATTCCAGAAGTAGCAACAAAGCTAGTTGCCAAAGCTCCCTTTAATAGCTGACGACGATTAGGCATTAGCGTCCTCGCATCAACTTATAAACTAGATGTGCAAGCTTAGAGTAAGGTGGATACATCATTTTAGTTAACGCAAAACGACTCTGGTGAAAAACACTTCTTGCATGGGAAAAAGTTAAGAAGCCTTCATAACCATGATAATTCCCCATTCCCGAGTTGCCTACCCCCCCAAAAGGCAAAGACTCTTGGCTAATATGCAATACCACGTCATTAATAGTAACACCACCAGAGTTAGTATTAGCAAGGATAGATTCAATCACTTTTGAATTATGGCTAAATAAATAAATCGCCAAAGGTCTGGGGTTCTCATTTACGTACTCAATGGTTTCGTTTATGTTTTTATAGGTCACCACCGGCAAAAAAGGCCCAAAAATTTCTTCTTGTCTAAACATCATATCCGTTGAGGTTTGCTTGATTATAGCGGGTGCCATTTTTCGCCCGTCAGTTTTATCCAACGACTCATTATTAAGATAGACAATCTCAGCGCCTTTATCTATGGCATCTTGTAACATTGCTTTTTTTCTAATGAACTGTTTTTCCGAATTGATTGAAGTAAAATCTTCACAACTCCAATTAGGATAAAGTTTGGTCGCAACTTCCTTACAAGCATCGATAAAATTTTCCAATTTACTTTCAGGAACAAAAACGTAATCAGGCGCAAGGCAGGTTTGACCGGAGTTTAGCAATTTACCAAACATAACTCTTTCGGCCGCAGTTTTAATTGAGAATTGTTCGTCAACAATAACAGGAGATTTACCTCCAAGCTCTAATGTCACTGGTGTTAAGTTTTTACTGGCTGCCGCCATCACTTTTTTCCCGATCTGACTAGAGCCTGTAAATAGCAAATGATCAAAAGGTAGGTTAGAAAACTCGATTCCTGCCTCTACACCACCATTTACTACCGAAATCACCTCATCAGAAAAATACTTCGAAATTAACTTTTCAAACAGCTTCCCAAAAACAGGAGAAAATTCAGACATTTTAAGAAAAACTCTATTTCCAGCTGCCAAAGCATTTACTAAAGGACCTATTGATAAGGTTAGCGGATAGTTCCATGGCGTGATAACCCCAATAACTCCCAAAGGCTGATAGACGATCTTTGAAGTTGCGGGTTGAAACCAGATTGATGTAGAACGTTTTTGTGGTCTCATCCACTTTGACAGATGCTTTTTGGTGTAATTAATGGCCTTTATACTTGGGTATATTTCTGCAATTTTAGTTTCGAAGTTAGCTCGGCCTGAGTAATCTTCATTTATAGCCTCAACTATAGAGTCTTCATTTTCAAGAATTAATTTTTTTAACGTAGAAAGCCAATCGAGTCTTTCTTTTAATGTAGGGAAACTATGCGCTCGGCTGGCAGCCTGCAAATTTTTAAAATTATTTTTCATCGTAAAACTAGCAATTTCTGGTCTAACCAGAATAGCAGAAGGTATTAAAATTGCTAGTAAATTTACTTTGAGACGTTACTGAAACTAAGATAGCTTAGTTCTAAAATAATCTAAAATTGTGTCTTCTAAGAAGAAGCTGTTTCCTTTTTTATCAATATCTTGCACAAAACCTACATGACCGCCATGTTTAGATACTCTTAGCTCTAAAGCATCAGATAACTCCTCACGGCTAGGTATAATTTCAGGCGTCATAAAGGGGTCATCTTCGGCATGCAAAATCATAGTATCCTTTGTAATGTATTTTAACAAAGGGCGACTAGAAGACTGGATATAGTAATCATCCGCGTCGATAAAACCATTAAGCTTCGAACTAATTCGTTGATCAAACTCTCTCATACCATTAATTAAAAGAATATCTTTAGGAGTCAAGTTCAATAATGATAAGAGCTCTTCTTGTGAATGCTTTTTAATAATTCTTTTCTTTAAAGAAGCTAATAGGTAATGCTTATATATTTTTGAAAAACCTTGATCAATCGCATCAGCGCAAATCGACAAATCAAAGGGTGTTGATACTGCAAAAGAAGCCTTGATAGGTACATCTATATTGTCGCGGCCTTTTTCACCTAACCATTTAAGTAGAACATTGGCTCCCAAAGAATAGCCCGCAATAAATAGTGGTTGTGAATTTGGCGAAATGGCATTAATCACAGCTTCCAAATCATCGCTTCGACCTGCATGGTAAGTTTTACTACTTGGGTTATTCTCGCCTGAACAGCCACGCCAATAAACTAGTGCCCCTCGCCACCCTATTTCATTCAATCGAAAGAGCATTCGGCGTAAGTAAGGAGAGTCTAAATTCCCTTCTAAGCCATGCAATAAAGCAACTGTTGGCGCATTTTTATCAGGGTTAAGCCAATCAATATCTAAAAAGTCGCCGTCGTCTAAACTAATCCGCTGACGCTCAAGTTCTGGCAAAGATAATTTTGGTGCAAGTGGACTCCAAAAGGTTTGCAAGTGCCTATTGCTTAGCCACCAAGGGGGATTAAATTTGCTTTCCTTGACCATAAGTTTTCAACTATTTATGGTATTTAGGGCTAAGTTCATGAACCGCTTTAATGAAGGCACCAGCTTTTTGCGGCTCAACGGTTTGGTGGATACCATGCCCTAAGTTGAATACATGCCCAGTGCCCTGACCATAACTTGCTAATATTTTTGAGACTTCTTCTCTAATTCGTTCTTCTGAGCCGTATAGAATTGAAGGGTCCATATTGCCTTGTAATGCAGTTTTACCATCAACCATCCGACGAGCATCAGAAAGGTCAGTAGTCCAATCAACTCCCAAACAGTCAGCGCCTGTGTTAGCCATAATATCTAACCATCGCCCTGCACCTTTGGTAAATAAAGTTACTGGTATTCTCTGACCATCATGTTCACGCTTTAAACCATCAACAATTTTTTGCATGTAGCTTAAAGAAAACTCTTTATAATCACTAGGTGTTAATACTCCACCCCAAGTATCAAATATCATTAGAGCTTGCGCTCCAGCTTCCACTTGCGCATTTAAATACACAATTATTGAATCTGCTAGCTTATCCAGTAAAGCGTGCATCGCTTTAGGATCTTGATACATCATGCCTTTTACCAAAGAAAAGTTCTTAGTACTAGCACCTTCCACCATGTAAGTTGCTAATGTCCAGGGACTACCAGAGAAACCAATTAAAGGGACTTCACCATTTAAGGCTTTACGGATTGTTGAAACAGCATCGGTAACATACTTCAATTCACCATTTGGATCTGGGACTGGTAAAGCTGATACTTCCGCCATAGAGCGTACAGGCTTTTTAAAGGCAGGCCCCTCTCCAGGTGTGAAATACAAGCCTAAACCCATTGCATCTGGAATCGTTAGAATATCCGAGAATAAAATTGCGGCATCTAAAGGAAAACGACGTAAGGGTTGTAATGTCACTTCACAAGCAAGCTCCGGATTTGTGCACAAATCCATAAAGCTACCAGCTTCTGCTCTTAATTCACGATATTCAGGTAAATACCGCCCTGCTTGGCGCATCATCCAAATAGGCGTTCTATCTGTGTTTTGATTTAAAGCGGCTTTGATATAACGATCGTTTTTCAATGGTATCGACATAATAGAGTTAACACGAACAGTTTGTCGCCATTATAAGTCGAATTAAAGATCAGTGATAGAGAAAATAGCGCTATAAGCTAATCGTTCAGCTCTTTATTTATACTGCTAAAGGATCTCAGCCAAGGTTTTTGAGCTAAGATCTCTTTTGGCAAAGAACCAATGGCTAGTTGTGCTCTAGCACGATTTGGGTAAGCTCCCCAAACTACACGATATGTAATACCAGACTCAACTTTTGCCTTATAAACAAATGACTCAGCCAGATCTAAGTCGGCTTTAAAATGGTTTGCAGCCTCGATAGAGCGATTCGAAAAAAGTTGAATAGTGTATGAATCAGGATCTTGTTTTTGCAACCATGTGTCAAATGTTTCTACTTTTTCCTCAACTTCTGAGTTGAGCTCCAATTCTCCGGTCTCCATAATTGGTTCAGAAACATTTGCATCAGCCGTAGAATCTAAAATTAATTCACCTTCATTCTTATTGATTCCTATAGGGCTTTCATCGATATCTTGCTCAATTAGGACGCCGTCATTATCAACTTTCTGATCTTTTGGCCAGAATAAATACACTAAAAACAGAACGACTCCAAGAGCCATCAGAATTGAAGAAAATACACTTTTGTTAACACTCTCAAAGCTATTTATACCAAATCGTTTACTTTCTAGCTTGCCTTTAAGCCCACCACCTATTTCTTTAACACGAGCGGGAAACCCTTTGCTCTCATAATAAACCAACTCACTATCAATTGGTTGAACTTCAAGACTAGGGTCCTCTATTTGATACATTTTATTCAATAATTTATGACAGTCTTCTTTATTAAATAGTGGTAAGTTAAAGCGTGAATTTTGCAGACGGGGAACTCGATTAACTAAGTCAGGCTCGGCTAAAATAACAAAATAATAATCAATGTTTGAAGAAATCAGCTCTTCTAATACCTCCGCGCCAACCTCACTAGCATCATCTAGAATTACCACTGATAAAAGAACGTCCGAGTCTGGAATGAACGAATAAATTTGCGGCAAACTACTTAATGGATGTAGCTTCTGATAGGACACTGTAATTTCTGAGATTAAAGTGAGTTTTTTCTTTAATATCTTCGCAAAAGTAGTTTTACCAGCTCCATGAGGAGCTTCTATAAAAATAAACTGACCTTCTCGTGCCTGATGCTTAATGACCGTCATTAACCTCTGCCAAGAGTCAGGCAAATGAATCACAATTCGAGGAATCTTAGGTGGAGGATTATTCATAGCGCTTTAAAAAATTAATCAACTCTTCTCTTTCAACTTCTTGAACAGAAGCTTTGCCTAATTCTTTTAATAGAATTAAACGAATATTTTCATTGATATTCTTTTTATCGATACTCATGTATTCAACTATATCTCTTGCAGACAAGCCTTTTGGAAGGGTAATAGGCAGCTCAAAAGTTTGTAACAAAGAGCTTAAACGACTTGTAATAGTAGTTTCAAGCAATCCCTTTTCTTCGGATAGCTTCGCTGCTAACACCATTCCAATTGCAACGGCTTCTCCATGCAAAATTTTGCCATAGCCTAATAATGATTCAATAGCATGGCCAAAAGTATGCCCAAAATTAAGTACTGCTCTTATACCGCTTTCTAGCTCATCTTGCTCTACTACCAAAGCTTTTAGCTTACAGCTTTGATATATCATTTCTTCAAGTGTTTTAGGCTCAAGAGCTTTAATTGATTCAAGATTAAGTTCTAGCCAGTCAAAAAGCTCACTGTCGTAAATTGCAGCAATTTTAATTATTTCTGCAATCCCAGCATTAAACTGATTTGACGCCAATGTTTTTAAGCAATCAGTGTCGATCCGTACTTGAACTGGCTGATGAAAAGCACCAACCATATTCTTTCCTTGTGGGTGATTAATAGCCGTTTTACCGCCGACAGATGAATCTACCATCGCTAACAAGCTTGTAGGTATTTGAATAAAATCCATTCCACGTTGATAGCAAGCTGCGGAAAAGCCCGAGATATCTCCCACTACTCCTCCGCCTAAAGCAATGATTAAATCGCTCCTTCTAAACTTTTTATTTATGAGCTCATCCATAATTGTAGTAAAGCTTTCAAACGATTTATAGGACTCACCGTCACCAATTAATATGGTAGATACTTCACCTTTATAACCCGAAGAAAGTAGCGACGTAAGTACTTTGGTACGATATAAGCTAGAAACCATCTCATTAGAAATGATTGCAATATGTTGATAAGACTTGTTTGAAAGTACATTGATAGGCTGCGTTAAGGTACCGTCGCCTATCAATATTTGATAACTAGTAGGTTTTCTATTTAGCGATAAATCAATGGTTTGCAAATTTACCGCTCTTCATTTTAAATAGATTGGTCCATCAACTCTACAATCTGCTTGGCAACAGATTTAACTGAGCTGATGTTAGTAGGAACTGTAAGATCAGCAATATCCGTGTACATTGACTCACGCTCTTTCATTAAATCTTCCAAAACTTCTTTTGGATTGCCGTTTTGAATTAAAGGACGTCGCTTATCTCTACGAGTACGCTCTAGCTGCTGCTCAATTGAAGTTTCAAGGTAAACAACTACTCCACGAGCAGCTAAAAAATTACGACTTTTATCCGAAACTATCGCGCCACCACCAGTAGCTAAAACCACACCCTGCATTTGGGTAAGCTCTTCAATAACGTTTTCCTCTCTAACACGGAAGCCGTCTTCACCTTCGATATCAAAGATCCAGTCGATTGGCGCACCAGTTCTACGTTCAAGTTCTTGATCACTATCAATAAAGTCTAGTTTTAAGATTTCTGCTAATTGCTTACCAATCGTGGTCTTGCCTGCGCCCATTGGGCCAATCAAAAATATATTGCGCTTACCTTTCATGAATTATTCTGTACTCTAATTTCACTTTTCTATTAATGTTAAAAACCTAGGCATAGCGATTATACCTAGGTTTTAACTTATTGGGTATGATTCTTATAATTTCAAGTCAGGATTAAGTATTTTTGGTGTAACGAAGATCAATAGTTCCTGCTTACTATTTGAACGTTCAGTATTTCTGAACAACCATCCCATGAAAGGAATGTCTCCCAATAATGGAACCTTGGTTTCAGTTATATTAGTCCTATGCTGGAAAATACCACCTAAAACAATGGTCTCACCATTATTAACTAATACTTGTGTTCCAATTTCTTGAGTATTAATGGAAGGGGCTGCGGTAATCCCATCGAAATTTAGAGTCTCACCTCGACGGTCTTGTTTAATTGCCAAATCCAAATTCACTCTTCCGTCAGGGGTAATTTGCGGTGTAACCTTCAACTCAAGAACGGCCTCTTTAAATGCAATTGTGGTTGCACCACCTGCACCACCAGAACTCTGTTGATAAGGTATTTCCTCTCCTGCCTTAATAAAAGCCTCTTGTTGATTAGCAGTTACTACTTTTGGACTTGAAACTACTTCCCCTCTATTTTCCGATTCTAAAGCTGATATTTCCAAATCTAATATTAAACCCTCAGCCAATCTAAAGAATGACAAGCCAAGTGAACCCGCTGGGTTTGCTACTGGTAAATTAACATTTAATCGATCAGGGAAAGAACCTAAACTATTCTCTTCTCCAACTCTAATTATCCCTGGGTTATTAATAATAGCTCCGTCTAAAGAACCTGAAATTGCTGCTTCACTAGAGTTAAACACATCTGTAACACCAACTCTCGCACCAATATCTCTGGAGAAGCCATCATCAGCTGTCACAATTCTAGCTTCAATAAGAACTTGTTGAACTGGGCGATCCAATAACTCAACTAAGGCTCTAGCCTCCTCAATTTTACTAGATACATCTTTGACGATTAGGCTATTAGTTCTCACATCAATCGAAACAGCACCTCTATCAGATAAAATACCAACAGATTGCTCCGCTGATGTTGAGCCTGCGTCATTCGAAGTTGAAAGGTTAGAAGGCTTTAATAAAGAAGCCAGCTCAACCGCTTTAGCATAATTTACTTGAATAATTTCTGTTCTTAACGGAGCTAACTCTTCAATTTGCTTCATCGCTTCTAGCTCTTGCTCTTCACGAGCCGCAATAGCTTCAGCAGGAGCAACCATTATCACATTACCTTCACGTCTTTGTCCTAAACCCTTGGATTTTAAAATAATATCTAATGCTTGATCCCAATGCACATTGACTAAATTTAGTGTCATAGAGCCTTCAACATCATCACTAATAACAATATTTAAGCCCGCAAAATCTCCTAATGTACCTAAGATAGCTCTTAAGTCCATATCTTGGAATTGCAATGTTAATCGGTCACCCGTCCATTTAGGTTTATCTTTTTCTCTTCTTTCTATTTCTTGTTTAGTAAGTGGCTTTAATTCAACTGTGTATTGGTCATCCGCTTGGTATGCAAGATATTCAAAGTTGTCCGTGGCTCTTATGACCAGTCGCACCATATTCCCTCTACGGCTTGTTTCAATAATTTGAGCTGGCGTCGCAAAATCAACCACATCTAAACGACGAATAAAGTTTGGATCAATATCTGATTGTAAGAAATCTGCTATAACATTACGTCCTTCTTGACGCAAATCTACCGAAACATTTGGGTTTCCTAAATTGACTAAAACTCGACCAGCACCATCAGTACCGCGTCTAAAGTCAATACTTGATATATCATAATTACTGCCAGAACCTGAGCTAGCAGGGATACTAGCCGCAACATTGTTCGTATTCGCTGAACCAACTCCACCCAAGGTTACTAAATAAGAATTTCCTTGGACTTGGCTATTATAAGTAACCATTTCATCTAAATTAATAATAACTCGGGTTCTATCACCAGTAGCAAGAGCTGTTACCGAATTTACTACTCCAACGCCAATCTGTTTAGTTTTGTAGCTTAGAGCTGAATCCACACCATTAAAGTCCATAGAAATTCTTGCCGGACTTGCCGTTGTAAATTCAGAAGGAGCTGGTGGAGTGCTTGTATATTCAAACTTAAGTTGAACTTTATCACCAGGCAACACTTGATAATCAATCGATTCCAATTGACTGGCGTTAATTCCCCAAGACGCTAATAAAGCTACCAATGCCAATGAACATTTATTAAAAAAGCCATTCGTTATTTTCAACATAATTTTATTACCCAAGTGTAACTGTTGATTCCATATATTCGTTAAATTCATTATTGCCCCCTACTGCCCTATCACTAGGTACTGTGGACGTTTTTCCCAACATCCCTTTGAATTAGGTACTATCGCCTCAATAGTTATTTGGTCACTATCAATTTTCAAGACCTTACCATCGTTCAATCCAATATATTCCCCAACGTGAATAGGCTGAACAACTCCTGCACTTTCACCAGATTGTACTTTTATTAAACCGCGATGCTCGCGTTTATTGGAGATTAACCCCACATACTGCAGTGCATCTAACCCAAATCGCTCTAAATCAAACTTTTGACGGTTTGGATCAGGCTGTAAGTCTGTATCACAACCTTCTTCTATCTGCAGTAATCGAGTTTCATATTCAGGATCAAGTTCAGCAAAAGGACTTCTTACATCAAACGCTGCATAAGCGTAAGGTTCATAAGGAATTACAGTAGGAAGCTCTTGAATTCCTGTTGGAGTACTATCTTTAATTCTTTGTACTTCTTGTTGAAGCTCATTTAGCCCACTTCCTTGACAAGCTGACAAGATAGCTAGAGCAGCAATCCCAACAAATACATTTTTAAACTTTTGCATATTAAGAACCTCCCTGCTCATCTTGCGATTCATAACGGTAAGTTTTTGCAACCACCGTAAAACTTAATATCTCAGCACCTTCTTCTTCACCAGCTCTTCTAGAAGTGCTTTTTGCAGGTTCAATTTTAAAATCATGAATAGTCACAATTCTAGGTAACCCTGATATTCTACTTACAAAGTCAGCTATTTGATGGAAACTACCTATTGCAGAGATGGCAATCGGTTTTTCCATATAAAACTCTTTAGGAACTTCACTTTGATAAGAGTGAGAGATTAAATCGACACCAGCACCTGAAGCTGCATAAGAAATTTCATCTAATAGGCCTGGAATTTCTGAACTAGTAGGAAGACGCTCTAGCAAGTCATTAAAAATTCCTTGCATATCTTCTTTTTGTTGGCGATATAACTCTAAATTTGCAGCTTTTTTATATTTATTGGTGAACTCGGTGAGTTTATCTCTTTCGATACGCTCTTTTGATTCAAGTTCTTGTAATTGATCACTTGTAAAAAAATAATAGCCTAAACCAAATACTGCCAGCATGACTAAAGCAATGACCACAATCTTTCCTGGCCAAGGCCAGTTACCAATATTATTAATATCTTGATATTTACTCATATCAGCCATTATTGAGCCCCTCCTTGAGAATCCTCATTAGTTGCTTTGCCTGGAATGACTTGCATAGCATCTAATGTGAATATTTGAGCTGGGATACCTTGCCTATCTTTTTCAATATCTTTGATATCTTTATATTCTAGGCGTTCTGCAGCTTCCATCTTACGCATAAACTCTGAGATTCTGGTTGTGGTTTCACCGCGACCATTAAAAGACAAATCTTTATCGTTCTTACGCTCAAAAGTGTTCAAGTGAATACCTTCAGGAACTGAATTCACTAATTCATCAAACAAGCGAACAACTTCAGGACGACTTTGCTGTAAATCTTGAATAACGTCCATTTGTTTCTTTAGTTCTTCTAGCTCACTTTCAATTTTCTCAATTTCACTTATTTGACGATTCAGTTGAGTAATTTCTTGAGTCAAATAATTATTACGCTCTTGTTGACCTTCGATTTTATTTTCCATAAACCAATAAGCAAGAGCCATAATGCCTATTGCTAAAATGGCCATTAGGGCTAATGTGATAAAGAACTCTTTTTGTCTTTGTTGACGAGCTTCTTCACGCCAATCGAGTAAGTTAATTAAAGCCATTAGTCAAAACTCCTTAGTGCAAGTCCGCAACTGATCATCATCGCTGGCGCATCCGAGCTTAGCGCTTGCGTGTTAACATGCGAAGAAATTGACATTTCAGCAAATGGATTAGCAACACGAGTAGGAGTCCCTAAATGCTCTTGAATCATCATATCTAGGCCATTGATCGAGGCACAACCACCAGCCAGAATAATTTCATTTACTGCATTAAACTCACTTGCTGAGAAGAAGAACTGCAATGCCCGTCCAACTTGTTGAGTAATAACTTCTGCAAACGGGATTAAGATTTCCGCTTCATAATCATCCGGTAAGCTACCTTGCTTTTTAGCCAAACCAGCTTCTTGATACGAAAGTCCATAACGACTTTGAATTTCTTCAGTTAGTTGGTTACCACCAAATAATTGCTCACGGTTATAAATAACCTGTCCATTTTGCAAAACATTCAAACTAGTTATAGTTGCACCAATATCAATAATCGCTACAACTGAATTTTCTATATGCTCTACGGTTTTCTTTTTCGTTAATTGATAAGCTCGCTCAATAGCGTAAGCTTCAATATCAACGATTTTAGGAATTAGGTCCGCATCTTCTAGCGCTTCAACTCGTGAATCAACATTGGTACTACGAGAAGCTGCTAATAACACGTCTACCATATTGTCAGCAGTTGCCGAGTCACCCAATACACGGAAATCCATGTTCACTTCTTCCAGTGGATATGGAATATATTGATCCGCTTCAATACGAATACGATCTTCCATTTCCTCATCATCCAAACCTTTTTCCATTTGAATAGAGCGTGTAATGACCGCAGAACCTGAAACTGCAACAGCAGCGTACTTAGTATTAGCTCTTGCTTTCTGAATGGCTTTTTTTATGGCATTGCCAACCGCTTCTGTATCACGAATATCACGTTCAACAACAGCGCCTTGTGGTAATGGCTCTACCGCATATCGGTCAACACGATAGCGACTGCCAACTTTGCCCAGCTGCAACACCTTGACTGCGGTGGAGCTGATATCGATACCCACGACGGATACCTGCTTTTTTTGAAATAACCCCAGAACCATAAATCCTATGCCTCTTATCTGTGTGGTTCGTTAATGTCCTTATCTATGCCCAATATTAGCGCTTCCTTCTAAAAAGATAAACTTTTTAATTGGTAATAAGTTAAACTTTTTTCTTAACTAATGTCTCTAAGATACTATATTTTCTATAATTTACAAAAAATTTCAGCCTTTTTTTTCTAAAAAGGTATACTGGTGAACAGTTTGAAATTCCCAATCGAATCGATACCTTAGATCTTTTTATGAAAATTGCCATCAACATATTGAAGAAAATAGCCTTTTTTGTGAGTTTACTCACAATATTTGGTGTTATGATCGTTTTAGGCGCCTACCTATATTCTGCGCCCCAAATGCCGACAATCGCATCTTTAAAAAATATTCAATTACAGACGCCAATGCGTATTTATACAGCGGATCGCAAGTTAATTGGTGAATTTGGTGACGTTAGACGCATTCCAGTCACCTTAGACCAAGTACCGACAAATTTTGTCAATGCGCTAATTGCTACTGAAGATAAACGATTCCGAGAACACTCTGGGGTTGATTTGCTTGGTATTATTCGAGTTATTAAAGTCGCGCTTACTACCCAAGAAGCTACAGAAGGTGCCAGCACCTTGACCATGCAAACCGCGCGAAATATGTTCTTAACGCGTGATAAACGTCTAAAGCGCAAGTTAATTGAGATGTTTTTGGCGCTTCGTATGGAACAAGAGCTCAGCAAAGATGAAATTCTAGAGCTTTATACCAACAAGGTTCATTTCAGTCATAGAGCCTATGGCTTGGGAGCTGCGGCGCAAGTCTATTACGGCAAAGATGTTTCTGAACTCGACTTACCCCAAGCGGCCATGATGGCTGGTTTGCTAAAAGGTGAATCGGCGTATAACCCTATTTCGAACCCAGAACGTGCCATCGGTAGACGTAATCTAGTGCTAAGCCGTATGCTTTCTGAGGAATACATTACCCAAGAAGAATATCAAACAGCATTAGAGACTCCTTTAAGCGCTAAAAAACATACAGCAGATTTAGATCTGAATGCGCCTTATGTTGCTGAAATGGTTCGCCTTGATACATTAGAGCGCTTTGGTCGTGAAAAAGCTTACACTGAAGGTCTTGAGGTTTTCACCACTCTCGATTCCAAGCATCAAATTGCCGCTAACGAAGCATTACGCAAAGGGCTTTTAGCTTACGATCGTCGTCACGGTTATAAAGGTCCTGAACTAATCATTGAGGATTTTGATATCAATGACAAGGAAGCACTCACTACGCTTTTGGGTAGCACTGCATCAGTCGGTGGTTTAGAAGCAGCAATCGTCACTAAAGTTGATGAGCAATCCATAGAAGTCATCAATGCTAACTTAGAAACCCTCACTATCGATTGGGATGGACTAAAGTGGGCAGCAAAATTTATCAGTGATACTCGAATTGGCCTTAAACCTAAGAAAGCAGAAGAAATCGCTTCTATTGGCAGTCTTATCCGAATTATAGATGCGGGTCCAAAAAAGGATAAAGACGGTAATCTGATAGCCGAGCATCAATGGCAACTCAGCCAAGTTCCTGAAGCCGTTTCAGGCTTTGTAGCTTTAAATCCAAAAGATGGTGCCGTTACCGCTTTAGTGGGCGGCTTTGATTACCTTTCGAATAAATTTAACTTGGTGACTCAAGCTCGCCGCCAACCTGGCTCAAACATTAAACCCTTTATCTATGCAGCGGCTTTAAATAAAGGCTTTACTCCATCAAGCTTAGTCAACGATGCGCCTTTTATTAAGGTTAATGAAGCCATTGATGAAGTTTGGCGTCCGCAAAATGATAACTTGAAATACAATGGTCCAACTCGTTTAAGAGTGGGTTTAAAGAAATCAATAAATACCATATCAACCCGTTTAATAGATGCTATCGGCGCTGATTATGCAGAACAATACTTAGTGAAAATTGGTCTGCCTGATGAGCATATGGACCCTTACCAATCACTAGCCCTTGGAACCGCCAGCTTTACGCCAATGGAAATGGCGATGGCTTATGCTGTGCTAGCGAATGGTGGTTACCAAGTGGATCCTTATTTTGTGAAAGAGGTCCGTACCTCAGAAGGTGATGTTGTTTTTGAAGCCACTCCAAGAGTCGTTTGCCAAGAATGTGAACAACTAATTATTGATCGTCAACTTAATGCAGATAAGCCATCTTCCGAAATCAAGAACTATCCTGAGCTACCGGTTGCCGAAGAGCAAATAGCACCACTTGTTATGGACCCGCGTGATGCATTCATTATCTATGACATGATGAAAGATGTGATCAAAAGTGGAACCGCTACCACAACTCTTGCTCGCCGTAAAAGCCATTTATTAGGGCGTTCAGATTTAGCTGGGAAAACAGGCACCGCTAATGATTACAAAGATGCTTGGTTTTCTGGCTTTAATAGCGAGCTAGTTGGCTCTGCTTGGGTTGGTTTTTCCGATCACCGACGCAGTCTTGGTAAATTTGAATACGGAGGTAAAGCAGCATTACCTATCTGGGCAGATTTTATGGAAAAAGTTTTGATCAACTCTCCAGAAAAATTGATTATTCAGCCACCAGGCGTGGTTTCGGCAAAAATCGATCCAGTCTCTGGTAAACTCGCAGCACTTGGCCAATCAGATGGTATTTTTGAATATTTTCGCGATGATAATGTTCCCTCTGAAGTCGCTGAAATCGATAGCAGCATCTTGCCTGATATTAATGAAGATGATCCGCTTGATCTTAGTGATCCGAATGAAGAGTCAGAAGATGAAGGTTCGATTTTCTAGCGTCATTCACAAACCGTTACCTAAAAAGCGACTTCTTAGTCGCTTTTTTTATATTTTTATGGAATAAATATCTTATAGCAACGTTAAATCATTGTAAGAACAAATTAATTCAATATTTTTGGAGCAAAAAGTGAACGCAAAATCTTCACAAGAATTACTGCGATATAGTCATAAGGCTTTTATCTTTGCTAAGCAAATGCTGGGCAATGTCAGTGATGCTGAAGATTTAGTACAAACCAGCATCGTTAAGGCTTTATCGCACCCAAACGCACCAAGCGGTGGCGTGGATTTACAAAAGTGGCTTTATCGAGTAGTTCGTAATGCGGCCATTGATAAGTTACGCGAACAAGCTCGTTTTCAAGAGGAAGATTCGGGAACGACAGAAGAAGCACAGAGTCCTGAAAAACAGCTAGAGCACAATCAGCTGAAAAAGCAACTTGCTACAGCGCTATCACTTTTGCCTATGGCGCAAAGAGAAATCATTGTGTTGCGTGATTACCATCAAACAAGTTATCACGACATTGCAGAAATTCTAGTTATCCCACAAGGCACCGTAATGTCCAGATTGCATCGAGCAAGATTGGCATTAAGAGAAATTTTATTGCAAGTCCAAAATGAACAAGCTTCAAAAAAAACATTAGAAACTTCAATGCAAGAGGTGCGTTATGAAACACACTAATAACCATCAATGCCATAAAACCCAAGAACTTATTAGCGGTTATTTAGATCAAGAGTTAACCCAACAACAGAACCAGAGGGTGCGAGTCCACATTGATTCATGCAAGCAGTGTCATACTCTCTATAAGGATCTAAAAGCCATGCAAGCATCAGTAGGAACACTTCAATATCCAGAATGTGAGGAAGACAAAATGGAAAAAATATTAAGCGAACCTGTGTCGAAAAGTATTTCATGGATTGGCTGGGCTTTATTAAGTCTTGGTTTAATAGCATTTATGCTATTCCAAGTATTTACTTTTTACAGTGTCAGCGAAGTACCATTAACATTGAAAGTTATTGTCTTTTTAATTGAAGCTGGCTTATTGGGGCTATTTTTAAGCGTATTACGCCAACGATTAATCGCCAGAAAAACAGACAAGTACAAAAACGTAAAATTATAGGAGACTCAAAATGAGCCACGATATTCAAGTATTCACCATGGAACAAGTGCCCAATCACAAGGTTATAAAAGTAGTTGGTTTAGTGCGCGGAAATGCCGTTAGAGCTCGCCACCTTGGACGTGATATTTTAGCTGGGCTTCGCAATCTTGTTGGGGGTGAAATCATGGAATACACCAAGCTAATGGCCGAAAGCCGTGAACAAGCCATAGACCGAATGGTTGAAGAAGCACAAATGCTGGGCGCAAACGCTGTTATAGGAGCACGTTTTACTACTTCAATGGTCTCTCAGGGCGCAGCCGAACTACTAGCCTTTGGAACCGCAGTTGTAATCGAAAAAGAATAATTCATGTAACTTTTACGGTTGTTCTGCTATCTAATAAACAAACCATTAGATAGCAGTTAATTAACAGTATCCATGAAAATAGTAAAATCTTTGTTTTATATCGCATTAATTGCGACCGGTGTTTTTACTTTTGCTAAAAACCAACTCAATACCACAAATCCAAATTATCAACCCAAAGTAACTACTACTTCGAAAGAAATGCCTGCAACTAAACAATTAGACTCAATTGTTTTAGGTGAAGGTTGTTTTTGGGGAGCCGAAAAGCGCCTTGAAGCTTTACCGGGTGTCATCGATGCCGTGTCAGGTTATGCTGATGGTCGCGGGCTAGAAGCTTCCTATCGAGAAATCACTCAAAGAAAAAATAAAAACAATCCTGACAATTATGCTGAAGTAGTAAAAGTTACTTTTAACCCACAGCAAATTTCTTTAGAAACTATCTTAAAGGATTACTTTGAAGCACATGACCCAACTCAAGTTAACCGTCAAGGTAATGATATCGGAACTCAATACCGCTCTACTGTTTTGACTAATAGCGATGAGCAAACTCAAATAACCAATGCGTTGATTAAGGAGTACCAACCTCTATTAACAAAAGCGGGTTATGGTGAAATTGCTACTAGCGTTAAGTTGCTAGATCAATTCCACCCAGCCGAAGAATATCACCAAGATTATTTACAAAAAAATCCTAACGGTTACTGCCCTGATCATTCCACTGGTGTGAAATTTGATGGCATTGAGCAAGTTGCAAAAATTGATAATTCTGAGTTACAAATAGGCAAACAAATTGTAGTGATCGATTCAGAAAACTATTGCCCCTATTGTGAGAAATTCAAAAAGGATGTGGCTGACGATTATCAAGGTTCTATTCCACTCACGTATCGCTATGCTTCACAGCTTGATGGACTTGACATCACCACAGAAACTTGGGCAACGCCAACCATTCTATTTTTAAATAATGGTAAAGAAGTGTTTGGGCATCGTGGCTACATCGATGCCGAAAATTTTTATAAAGTATTAGGTGGCTTTAAGCTTGAAGACTCTGAAGCTTATAAAGTTGCCTTCCAAAAAGGCACTGATGGTCGTTTTTGTAAACAATACGAAATTTTTAAAAACACCCCTGATGGTCAATTTATCGATAAACTTAGTGGCGTAGCATTATTCGATACTCGTGATCGCTTTAACTCTGGAACGGGCTGGTTGTCATTTACCAAACCCATCGATAACTCAGTTACCGAACACCTAGATACCAGCTACGGTATGGTCAGAACTGAAATCCGTTCAAAAACTTCAGGCATTCATCTTGGTCATGTTTTCGATGACGGTCCCAATGGACAAAAGCGTTATTGTATTAATGCCACTGTATTGGAGTTTAAGCCTCGAATTGATGTCTAGCTCAAATACTCGCATCCGTCATAATTCACCATAATTGCTCCATTCTAATTGCAGATTTAATTTTTAAAGTAGTAACCGAAAACTTTTAAATGAATATCTCAAAAATAATGGAGTAATTCGTGGACACCGTAAGTAATTTTAAACAAAGATTGCAACAAAGCATTTCAATTAAACTATTGGTCATTGCTTTTCTGCTATTAATATTGCAAATACCCCTATCCTATGTTCGTAGTCTAATTTACGAGCGCCAATCACTTGAAGATGGTGCTGCACACGAAATCAGCCAGCGCTGGGGTAGTGAACAACACATCGGCGCTCCAATGGCGGTAGTAAAATCGAAATACCAAAAGCTACTTACTGATTCGAACGGAATGAGCCAAACGATCCATAAGGCAAAAGAAGATAGCATTTTAGCTGAATCTTTTAATTTACAAATCCAATTGGATGCCCAAAAGCGCTACTTAGGTATTTATGAAGTTCCCGTATTTACTGCATACGCCAAACTATCAGGAACCATTCGAATTAAGCCAGAAGAACATTTAGGACAAATTAATGACTGGCAAATAGATCATATTTTTATCCCTATTAAACAAATGAAAGGGATTAAAAATATCGAGTACTTAAAGATTAATGGACAAAAAGCTTCACTTGCTCAACAACAAAAAAGTTATCGCGATCTGAATGGCTTAAGTATAGATACCAGCCAGTGGAAATCAACGAGTGAACTTCATTATGAAATGGCTTTTACTCTTACGGGCTCTAATCAGATGGGCGTTATTCCCTTGGCAGGACAAACACAAGTAGAGATTACTTCCAATTGGTCTTCGCCATCGTTTGTAGGGGACTTTCTACCTGAGGCTCGCGAAATCACTGAGGAAGGGTTTATCGCAAACTGGAGTATTAATGAACTTAACCATAATTTCGGCCGTGTCTTAAGCTCTGATAAGAAGTATTCATTAGCAAATAACCATCCCAGTTTCGGAACAAAGATCATCATCCCAGCCAATGTTTATCAAGTTAATCAAAGAACCGTTAAATATGGCATATTAATCATGCTATTAACTTTTTCAGGCTTCTTCCTTGCAGAAATATTATTCGGTTTAAAACTCCATCCATTCCAATATTTGCTCATAGGATTCTCACTAACCGTATTTTACTTACTCTTGTTAGCAATCTCAGAATACTTACATTTCAACTGGGCATTCTTGATTTCATCCCTTGCGGTCATAAGTTTAATTGCAAGTTATTGCTCCGTCATACTGGCACAAATAAAGCGTGGGATTTTTACAGGGGTGCTTTTTGCACTGCTTTATGGTTTTATTTTTATTATGGTTAAAGCCGAAGAATCATCGTTATTAATGGGCGCCATTGTTATCTGGATATTCTTAGCAGCAGTGATGTATCTAACCCGAAAGATCAATTGGTATCAGACAGGCTCAAGTCACAATTAAAGCTGGTACTTTCTTACCAAACCTTCTAGGATTATTACCTTTCAATTCTAGAAGGTTTACTCATGCTAAAACTCAAACCAACTTGTGAACATTGTGACAAAGCTTTACCTGCTAATTCTTCTGAGGCGATGATTTGTAGTTTTGAGTGTACTTTTTGTTGTGATTGTGTGGAGACTATTTTATTTAACGTTTGTCCAAACTGTGGAGGTGGCTTTGTACCTCGTCCGATTCGTCCACAGCAAGAATGGTTCGAAGGTGTTAGCTTAGCTCAATATCCTGCGACTACTGAAAAAGTTTTTAAACCAGTTGATCCTGAAGCGCATAGAGCTGTTATTGAGGCTATTAAAAACATCAAACCTGAAAATCGTTAATTAGAATGGTTTTAGGACCACGAGAAAAACAATCCCCACTAAGACTAGCACTGGAAATTCATTAAACCAGCGGAAAAATACATGGCTTTTTGAACAGCGTCCTTCAGCAAATTGTTTTTGGAAATGCCCACAAATCAAATGATACGCCACTAAAACTTTGACCAGAAATATCTTAGTGTGAAACCACCCTGTGCCTTTATAATATTCCCAGCTATACGTTGTAAGCCAGATACCAAAAATAATGGTCAGAATCATAAAAGGAGTAATAAATCGATACAGCTTTCCCGCCATAAGATTTAATTGATTAAATGCACCGTCATCTTCGGTCATAGCTAGGTTGACAAAAATTCTTGGCAAATAAAATATTCCAGCGAACCAGCTGACCATAAATATTAAATGCAACGATTTAACCCAAAGCATCTTTGTACCTTTTTTTAAGCAGTTTCCAGACGACCAGTATCTTTTTTGGCAAAGATATATTGATCGGTAATCATTTCGCGCGTAATCACACCGTATATTCTTTCTTGTTCATCCGCCGTTAAACGGTAGACATAAGCAGCGCTAATTTTTCTTTGTTCCATCTTGTCAAAAGTTTCTTCCAAAGTTGCTTGCAAGTTGATGGAAATGACATCTTGGCGGTTGGCTGGAATTTTCATTAAATCCACCTGATGACGTTTGATAAATTGCTCCGCTTCAACCGCAGAATCTGTTTCATCATTTTCGCTTTCAGGTGTTTCTAGCTCCATTAAATAGCGAGCTAAATCACTAGCAACCATGAGTGACACCACATGGTCATCTTCTTTAATTAATACCCAACGAGGATTATCTTTTAACAATATTTCCAATTCTAAATGGTCATTCAAACGATTAGACACTACCACTCCTCGCTCCATGACCCCAGCGACACCAATTGAGCGGAGAACCTGCTTGATTGGGTTTAATTTAATATCTAGTCCACGATCACCCATTTGCGTTTCCCAGAATGCTTTTTGTTTGAACACCTGAGTCACCACCATATTGGCGATTACAATTGAGAACATACCCGGCAAAATGATATTTGGATTATTGGTTAATTCTAACAAAGCAATTAAGGCCGCTAATGGCGCTTGCAACACCGCGCTCATCAAGGTGCACATTCCGATAATGGCATAAAAGCCTTCGAAACTAGAATGTTCTGGGAAAATACCTCCACCAACATTCCCCATAACACCACCCAGCATTGCGCCCATAAATAGCGTTGGGCCAATCACTCCACCAGGCAAGGACAAACCAGAACAAATAATAGTGGCAACGAATTTCCCCATTAACGCCAAAATAAGTACATTGAGTAATAACTCGTCATGAATCGCGCCGTTGACCGTATCATAGCCAATCCCCATTACTTCTGGCACACCAATTGCAATCACACCCACACTGGCGCCAGCCACGGTAGTTTTCACCCAAACTTTCCAGCTTTTGCTAAGACGAGAAACTTTTCGGGTTAAATAAATAAAAGCACTTGCAAGGGTACCGCCTAATATTCCTACCAATAAAAAGTAAGGCATTTCCCATAGAGATTGAATATCTAAGTGCGAAGGAACATCAAATGCGGGATCGGGGCCAAATACCCATTGAGTTAACACAGCTCCAGCAACCGATGACAAGATAATAGGAATAAAACTGGCAACCGCATATTCCATGACAATGATTTCCATGGCAAAAACTACGCCAGCTAAAGGCGTGTTAAAGCTTGCTGATATTGCAGCTGCACAACCACAGCCCACTAAGATGCGAGTACTATTATTGGGAAGTTTTAATTTTCTACCTAGCCATGAACCTGAAGTTGAACCTAAATGAATACCGGGACCTTCACGACCAACCGATTGTCCCGAGGCGATAGTTAAGCCACCAATAAAAAACTGCGCAATAGCATTTTTTACTGGTAAATGTCCCTGATGATAATTAAGTCTTTCTAAAACATGCGAAACGCCCACCTGACGTGTTGCGGGCGCTAATTTTTGCAATATCAGACCAACGGCCATTCCACCTAAAGTCGTCAGAGCTAATCTAAAAAGCCAACTCATATCTTCGAAGTCATGTTCCGATGATTCGCCCGCTAGATTATCGGGAGCCCAAAGAACGATACTGGATTCAGTGAAAAGGCGAAAAAGAATGTTAGAACCGCCGGCAAGAATACCGCAAATCAAACCAATAACAGCCATTAACGCTAAAGCATCAAAGCCACCAAGTTTTAATCGCAAACGGTCAATTAAGGTCATAAGTCACAGCTTGTTTCTAAGCTAATTCCCTTGATATGAATTTTTTGTTCTAATAGTCTTAATTAATTGATTTCCGTCACTGCAGTCTTCAGTTAAGATATTTTAAAATTAGCCATTAGATTCAATTAGTTACATAATAAATAAATATGGCTATAAGAACAAATTATTTCAGACAATTATGACTCAAAATGACCATAAACCTGACTACGTAATCCGTAAGCGCCGTTCCAGTAACTGGTATTGGGCTATTTCGCTACTGATTGTTGTCGCCTTAATTGCTTCAGGGCTGGTAGGTTATTGGCTTAATCAAAAGCGTTATGACTTCTCAGAAACCGCTGAACAGCAATTTAATCAAGTTCAAGCCAGTTTAGAAGAGGCTAATGCCAGTGCTGTTCGATGGCAACAGCAATATGAGCTTGAAAAGGCTATCACTAAAGAATTACGCCAACACACTTTTGATTTAGAGCTTCAATTACACAACCGAAAAAAAGAAGTTGAGGCATTTCAGCGTGTCTTCGACCCCGACTCAGTAGAGTCAGGTTTACAAATTGCTAGCTTTATTTGGGAGCCAATAAGCCCCGATAACTTCCGTTATCGTCTAATTTTAAGTCAAGCCAAGACTCAAACGACAAATATCAGCGGGAAATATTCTATTGAGCTAATAGGAAGCCAAGAAGGACAAAATAAATCAATCAGCTTTAATGAGCTTGAATCTTTAACAGACAAAGAAAGACAATTTAAATTTAAATATATGGAAGTAAGGGATGGCTTATTTAAGCTGCCAGAAAATTTCCAACCAAAAAATATACGTGTGCTTGTAACTAGTAGTGGACGTAATGGTAAAACCATTGCTCAAGATTTCGTATGGGATAAAAACCCTACTACTGCAATTAAAAAGGATAATAATCAATTGCCAGCGCCCGATTCTGACACACCTAGCGGAGGTAAATAATTTCATGTGGGGCAACAAAAAGAAAACCAATCAGATAGACACCATTATTGCAAAAGGCACTCGAGTCGAAGGTAGCTTTAACATTGCGGGCAACCTCTTCATTGATGGTCAAATCCAAGGGGATATTCGCAGCGATCATAGTCAAGAAGCCATAGTTTCGGTTGGCTTAAATGGTGAAATCAGCGGTGACCTCTATGCGCCTTATGTCGTAGTTTTTGGTCATGTTAAAGGCGATGTTCATGCGGCCGAAAAAGTTGAGCTAAAGCCTGGCGCTAAAGTTGAAGGTGATTTGTATTATAAAGTGATAGAAATGAATGCTGGTTCTGAAGTCAATGGCAAAATGATTGCCATGGGCGAGAGCGCTAAGCTTGAACATAAAGCCGAAGAAGAAACAGAAGCGGGCAGCGATAAATACAATGTTGCCAAACAAGCGTAAAATTAATACTTGAAGGGATAGCCCGCTATCCCCATTTAAGTTTATAATTACCACCAATTAACTAATATCTAATCGTATGTCTATTACTGTAACTGAAGCGGCCACCAGCAAAGTCCGCACTCTTATCGAAGAGGAAGAAAATTTAGAGCTAAAATTACGTGTCTTTGTGACAGGTGGCGGTTGCTCAGGTTTTCAATATGGCTTTAGCTTCGATGAAGAACAAAAAGACAACGATATGCTGATCGAGCAAGATGGCGTTAAAGTGGTCATTGATCATTTAAGCTTCCAATACCTAATGGGCTCAGAAATAGACTACATCGAAGGCTTAGAAGGCTCCCGCTTCCTAATTAACAACCCAATGGCGAAATCCACTTGTGGTTGCGGTAGTTCGTTTACGATTTAGCTATTTTTGTCATTCAAATATAAAAAAAGCGCTTATTTGGCGCTTTTTTTGTGCTTGAGCATTTAGTTCGCCCATTAATCATACGCTAGCAAGAACTCTATTGTCGGCGTTCGTAAACTCACACCGACCTACTTCTTAAGCAAACAAAAAAGCCCGCTACTCAGCGGGCTTTTCATATTTTACAAACTTAAAGTGACTTTTTAAGTTCGTCGGTCATTAGCTCAAAATCTTCTTTGCCAACGCCGCAATCGGGGCAGTACCAATCATCTGGAATATCTTCCCATTTAGTACCTGGGGCAATACCATCTTCTTCCCAGCCCTCTTCTTCATCATAAATAAAGTCACAAACTAAACAGCGATATTTTTTAAATTCCACAATCAACCTCAAAATACAATCTAACGAAAAGTGGCAACAAGCCAGCGGCTATTCTAGTGAATTTCATTAGAATTACCAGTCAGTGAGGAATTATTAACCCAAAACACATAACTTCATGCTAAAATTGCGCCAATTCCTAATCGAGACTAATGTTTGGGTTCCTTATGGATTTTCAAGGTCAACATATTCTTTCTATTGAACAATTTGATCGCGAAGCAGTAGAACAAGTCATAACTTTAGCAGAGCAAATGACGCCTTATCTCAATCGCCAAAAACGCTCAACCGTTTTAGACGGCGCTATCCTTGCTAGCCTTTTCTTTGAACCTAGTACCCGAACTCGCGTTAGCTTCTCTAGCGCTTTTAATTTACTCGGCGGAAAAGTCATGGAAACCGTTGGTATGGGCGCTTCGTCTTTAACTAAAGGTGAATCCCTATACGATACTGCGCAAGTGATTTCTGGCTACGCTGATGCCATTGCAATGCGTCACCCCGAAGCCTTTTCGGTCAGCGAGTTTGCTAGTGGCGCGACAGTTCCAGTGTTAAATGGTGGTGACGGTGCTAATGAACACCCAACCCAAGCCTTGCTTGATACTTTTACTATTTTTGATGAGTTAAAGCGTGTGGGGAAAAACACTAAAAACATACGAATTGCTTTAGTTGGCGATCTAAAGAACGGCCGAACAGTGCATTCGCTTAGTCGTATCTTGAGTTTATTCCCAAATGTTGAATTTACTTTCGTCGCACCCAATGCCTTGAGCATGCCTGAGAAAATCTTAAGTGTTTGTGATAATGCAGGACACCGCATGAACATGACCCAAGACTTATCTACTGGTTTACAAAATCAAGACCTAGTTTATATGACTCGAGTGCAAGAAGAACGCTTTAACACACAGGAAGAAGCAGATCTTTATCGTGGCAAATATCGACTGACGCAAAAAATCTATGAGCAATATTGTGCAACTAATACCATTATCATGCACCCTCTTCCACGCGACTCTCGACCTGAAGCTAATGAGCTCAGCGACGACATGAACCGCAACCCTAATCTTGCAATTTTCCGTCAATCCAATAATGGGGTAAAAGTGCGTATGGCACTTTTTGCCTTAGTCTTAGGCGTTGAAAAACAACTTAAGCAACATGAATCCGACGTTAACTGGTACAGCAACAAAACAAAATAATTTTATGGCAAACTCAGAACAAACTTTATCTTCAGAGCAGCTTTTTGCACGCGCTCAAACCCACATCCCAGGTGGCGTAAATTCGCCAGTAAGAGCTTTCAATGGCGTTGGTGGAACACCGATTTTTATCGAATCAGCAAATGGTGCCTATTTTACCTCTGCCGATGGGGAGCAGTATGTCGATTATGTTGGTTCTTGGGGCCCAATGATTTTAGGCCATAACCACCCTGCGATTAAAGAAGCAGTGATTAAGGCTGCTGAGAAAGGCTTAAGCTATGGTGCGCCAACGGAAATTGAAGCAGAAATGGCAGAAAAAATCTGCTCATTAATTCCTTCGATTGAAATGGTGCGTATGGTTAATTCAGGTACCGAAGCCACCATGAGCGCCCTACGTTTAGCTCGTGGTTATACTGGGCGCGACAAATTTATAAAATTTGAAGGTTGCTACCACGGTCATGCAGACTGTTTGTTAGTTAAAGCTGGTTCAGGCGCTTTGACTCTAGGTGAGCCAACATCACCAGGCGTTCCAGCTGATTTTGCTAAACATACTTTAACCGCTGAATTTAACAATTTAGATTCCGTAAGGGCTTTCTTTAAGCAATATCCAGAAGCCATATCATCCATCATTGTCGAACCCATCGCTGGTAACATGAATTGCATTCCACCGGTGGCAGGCTTTTTAGAAGGCTTGCGTGAATTGTGCGATCAATATGGTGCCGTTCTAATTTTTGACGAAGTCATGACTGGGTTTAGAATGGGTGTAGATGGCGCGCAGGGCTTTTACGGTATAAAACCCGATTTAACTTGTTTAGGTAAAGTTATCGGTGGTGGTATGCCCGTTGGTGCTTTTGGCGGAAAGAAAGAAATCATGGAACATATGGCACCTATTGGCCCTGTTTATCAAGCAGGAACCTTATCTGGAAATCCTATCGCTATGGCTGCTGGTCTTGCTGCCATGAATGAAATTTCAGAAGAAGGTTTTTACCAGCCCTTATTCGAATACACTGAGAAGCTAGTGAATGGCATGCAAACCATCGCTAGTGAGAAAGGCATTTCATTTACAACCAACCATGTTGGTTCAATGTTCGGATATTTCTTTACAGAAACTCCAAAAATTACTCGCTATTCAGAAGTTGCTGCTGGCGATATGGAATACTTTAAAAGCTTCTATCACAAAATGTTAGGGCAAAAAGTCTATATGGCACCCTCAGCATTCGAAGCAGGTTTTGTTTCAAGCGAACACTCGGCGAATGAACTGGATAGAACCCTAGAAGCCTTCCGACATTCTATTTAATAGAAATTGAAGCAAATTGATGATTTTTATTGGCTAATATGTCCATTTTCTATACAATTAATGCAAATTTGCATATATAAATAGTTACTGACTTGAGATCAATAATCCAGAAAGCTTTTGGAAAAATTAGCTTTTTAACCGTAGCCTTTATCCTACTTTTGTTAGGGATAGCTTTACATGCCTACAAACAAAACATTTTCATTAAAAATCAATCGGTTATAGATTCTCATCAAGCTCAAATCAAGTATTATAACGATAATAATATTCACTATGATCCTAGAGCCATTATCCAATGGCTAGCGGAAAGACAGCACCCAAAAGGGTATTTTGTTGAAAATCCAGATTCAATGGACGAACCCTCGCAATTAAATAAAAATACCTTGCAAGCCACTCGCCACGCTATTTTAACTTTATATCGACTGGATGGCATTTGGGATATTAACAAAATAAAGACCATTGACTACATTTACAGCAATTACTCCACTGAGACTACGAATGGAGAAGAAATTGCAGGCTTTTATAGCATCAAAGGCGAACCTTTAGGGCTCAGACCGACCATGGACGCTTTATTAAGTTTATGGCGTTTAAATGCAATCGACTCTAGCAGAATCGATCTTCACAAGGTCAAAAGCTTCATATTAATGCACCAAAATTCCGATGGTGGCTTTTGGGATCCTTATTACTCCTTATCTGACCAAACATCTTGCTTGCGATGTACTTCATTTGCATTAAGTGCGCTTAGCATTATCAATTCTAGATTAGGCGTTGATGAAAGTGATGAAATCAAATCCAAAGTTATAAATTTTATAGAGTCTAAATGGGTTTCATCAGAACAAACCTACTCCGACAGTCTTGATAAAGAAGCGCATAATAGTTTCGATATATTCCGAGCCTATTTATCATTATCAACTATGGGTTCTGGACCTGTTAGTGAAAGAATTAAATTTGCAAAAACGTATTTTCGTTCTGACCAGCAAATAGCGACCATCAAAGAGCACTTTACCAATGATGAAGGTATTTTTACCCTTAGGTATGACAGTAACAACCCTTCAATGAAAGCCACCCATCTATTGATATGGTTATTTACAGATTTAGATTTAATGGATCAAATCGATCAAAATGCAATTGTTCAGTTTGTTTTATCCAATCAAAATCAACCTGGTGAGTATGGTGGGGATATCTATAACACCTATTCTGCTACCAGTATTTTAAAAAGGCTAGATGTATCAACTAAAGCTTTGGAGCGTCCTTCAGAGCCTGAACTAATTACAGATGCTACTCCTGATTTCGCCCCTTACATTCTCTACTTGATGTCATTAGGTGCAATTGCTTTTTATCTACTGCAAAATACTAGACAGCTTGAGTCCAAGACCGAGATTCTTGAAACAAAAGTTCAACTTGATGGCCTTACCGGTTTATATAACCGAGACTATCTTGAAAGTTATTTTGAGTCGCACAAAAAAGATATCAATACTTTATCTATGATTCTCATTGATATCGATCACTTTAAGCTGGTCAACGATGAGCATGGCCACCTTGTTGGCGATAAAGCCTTGCAAAGGATTTCAAGCTACATTTCTAGTAATTTACGCAAGAATGATATTTTGGCTCGCTGGGGTGGTGAAGAGTTTACCGTTCTTTGTCCAGAAACAAGTAAAGAAGAAGCCGTACAGCTTTCTGAAAAACTACGAGCTCTTATAGAGAATCAAAGCCAAGAATATATTGGTAAATTAACCTGTAGCTTTGGTGTCAGTGAATACTCTTCCGGTGAATCATTTAAAGATTTTTTTGAGCGCACCGATAAAGCAATGTATATCTCAAAAAATGAAGGACGAAATCGCGTTTCTTCTATATAGCTCCATTCTTGACACCCGCAGACTCTCATTGGAAAGGCTATTTATTTATGATTAAATAGCCTTTATTTTATTCAAGAAAACCACTATGGAATTATCACTACACAATAAAAGAGCTTTAGTTTGCGGCTCTAGTCAAGGCATGGGTAAAGCCATTGCGATTCAGTTATCAAAGCAAGGGGCCAACGTTGTTCTTTTGGCTCGAAACCGAGCTAGTTTAGATGCAGTCAGAGCTGAGTTGGATACATCTCAAGGCCAAGAGCACGATATTCTATTGGCTGATTTTGCATATCCTGAACAAGTCAAAGCCTCTGTTGGTGATTATTTAGAGTCTGGAAAGACTGTCCAAATTTTAATTAACAATACTGGTGGCCCTGCACCAGGCCCTGCACATACAGCAGAAACTGACAGCTTTCTTGCTGCTTTTAACCAACATCTAGTTTGTAACCATGAATTGATGAAGCTTTTATTAGCTGGCATGCAGTCAGCTCAATATGGTCGTATAGTTAATGTTATTTCTACCTCCGTTAAACAGCCACTTAATGGTTTAGGCGTTTCCAATACGGTACGAGGCGCAGTGGCTAACTGGGCAAAAACTCTAGCTAATGAGCTTGGCCAATTTAATATTACCGTCAATAATGTTTTGCCTGGAGCAACAAACACAGTTCGATTAGAAAGCATTATCAAAAACAAAGCTTCGAAAGCAGGGGTCAGTATTGAAGAAATGGAAGCTGAAGAGAAATCAATCATTCCCATGAAGCGTTTTGGTGAGCCTGAAGAATTCGCAAATGCGGTAGCGTTTTTAGCCTCGCCTGCAGCTGGCTATATAACTGGCATCAACCTGCCTGTTGATGGTGGCAGAACTTCTAGCTTATAAAACGATAATAAATTTATGCAGAAAATCGAAAATTATATAAATGGAGAGCTCATTGCTCCCAGTTCCGGCAACTATATTGATAATATTGAACCTGCTACGGGTAAAATCTATTCGTTAGTTCCAGAATCCAATGACAAAGATCTGGAAACCGCGATAGTTGCTGCCGAAGCGGCTAAAGAAACTTGGGCAAATACCTCCTTGGAGAAACGAGCCGAGATTCTTTCGAAACTGGCTGATCTAATAGATGAAAATGCAGAAGAGTTAGCAAAAGCTGAAGCTATCGATAATGGTAAAGCAGTAACTTTTGCTAAAGCTGTTGATGTTTATCGCTCCTCGGCCAACATTCGTTTTTTTGCTCAAGCTGGCACTCAATTTGCAAGCGAAAGCCACGCTATGGGTAACCTAGCCATTAACTATACTTTACGAGATCCCATCGGAATTGTCGGCTGTATATCACCTTGGAATTTTCCACTGTATTTATTTACTTGGAAAATCGCGCCAGCATTAGCTTGTGGTAATGTAGTTATTGCCAAACCTTCTGAAGTTACTCCCATGACAGCTTACCTTTTTTCTAAGCTATGCATTGAAGCTGGCTTACCCGCCGGAGTATTAAATATATTACACGGTACTGGGCCATCAATTGGCGCTCCAATTACCACTCACCCTAAAATTAAAGCAATTAGTTTTACTGGCGGTTCGTCGACCGGTGCTCATATCACTAAAGCTACTGCAGGAATGTTTAAAAAACTGTCTTTAGAATTAGGTGGCAAAAATCCAACTCTAGTCTTTGCTGACTGCGATTTTAAGGAAACCGTTAATGAAGTAGTTAGAGCTGCATTTTCTAACCAAGGGCAAATATGTTTATGCGGATCAAGAATTTATATTGAGCGCCCTATTTATGAAAAGTTTAAGGCCGCATTTGTATCACAAGTAAATTCATTGCGCATTGGTGATCCTTTAGATGAACAGACCCAACATGGCGCTACAGTTTCGAAGTCTCACATGGAAAAAGTTCTCTCTTATATTGAGTTAGCCAAAGAAGAAGGCGGAACAATTCTAACCGGTGGCAAACGTGCTAAAGTGCAAGGCCGTTGTCAAGATGGATTCTTTATTGAACCAACGGTTATTGAAGGATTGAATAATCAATGTCGAACTAACCAAGAAGAAATCTTTGGTCCGGTCTGCACCTTAATGCCATTTGATAACGAAACAGAAGCTGTAACATTGGCTAACGGTACTCAATATGGGTTAGCGTCTAGTGTTTGGACCAACGATTTAAAACGTGCCCATAGAGTCGCTAAGAATATTGAAGCTGGTATTGTTTGGATTAACTGTTGGTTATTACGAGATCTTAGAACTCCATTTGGAGGCGTAAAATCCTCGGGCGTTGGTCGCGAAGGAGGATTAGAAGCTATGCGTTTCTTTACGGAGCCGAAAAATGTTTGTATTAAATACTGAATGAGAATTGGTTAGCAATTCTACAAACTGATACCCATAGAGTATATTCTTTTACTCATGTAAGTTGCTAGTATGGTTTTATTGAGTAACGCTTAGGGTATTTACCATTACAAACTTCACTCATACATATAGAAGAGCTTCGCGTCAAAGACTAACTCTTAATGCAAGCTTGACTAAAAATGATACCGTTTTGAATACTGAGACAATTAACATTTCTCAGTCTGGCGTACTTTTAGCCGCAAAGAACTTTCCTTCAGATATCTTTTTTATAGGCGAATATTTGAAATTGAAAATTGAGGGCTTTATAAAGAATAGTTGCCCTCAGACATCCGTGCATGAAGTGGTATTTGTTAGAAGCGAATCCAACGCTATCGCCTTTGAATTTGTATAAAAGAGCCAGCTTAACGCTGGCTCTTTTTTATTAAATTTTACTCTTTAACCAAGTATCAATTTTTTCATTAAGTACCGACATTGGTACTGCTCCCCCTAAAAGAATTAAATCGTGAAATTCTTTGGGATCAAATTTATCACCCAAAACTTTCCTAGCTTTTTCTCTTTGATTAACTAAATTGATCATCCCCAGCTTGTAACCCAATGCTTGTCCTGGCCAAGTCATGTAACGCTCGATTTCAGAAACCACTGCTGACTCAGCATTACCGGTGGTTTCCGCCATGTATTTAATGGCTTCCTCCCGCGTCCATTTTTTTGCATGTAATCCTGTGTCAACCACTAAGCGTACTGCACGGAATAGCTCAGCTTTCAATCGACCTAAGTCACCAAAAGGATCATTTTCGTACATGCCCATTTCCCAAGCGACTAACTCCGAATAA
Source organism: uncultured Kangiella sp. (assembly GCA_947503345.1). Lineage (GTDB taxonomy): Bacteria > Pseudomonadota > Gammaproteobacteria > Enterobacterales > Kangiellaceae > Kangiella. The sequence goes on from CANNCW010000001.1 coordinate 489,323, forward strand.
AGCGCCCAACCTTCAATATAAGCATTGTAAGAAGCTAAACGTCTTAACAATGGCAAGTCATCTTGCGCCATATTTAAAGCGATCTGCCAGTGATGCCCAGGATTTGCCTCATGGTAAGTCAAAGTCTTTAAATCAAATTTAGGATTCGCTTTCATATCACGTAAATTAATCCAATAAATACCCGGCTGAGAACCATCTAAAGATGGCGGACTATATTGTCCACCTGGCGCGCCTTCTTGACGCTCCACTGGAATTCGACGCACCTCAACATCATAAGGCGGCGCAGTCGCAAATTGCTCAGGCATACGCTCGTTTATTTCTGCAATCTGGCCATTTAAGTCATCCAGTAATTGTTGGCGACCTGCATCGGAGTCTTCATATAAAAAACGCGGCTCATCGTTTAACTGCATCATTCGCTTTCCAACTGAACCTTCTTTATAACCATTTGCAGACAAGATCGAATCCATTTCCTTGGTAATTCTTTCGACCTCAGCTAAACCGATGTTATGAATTTCGTTTGGCGATAAATCGGTATCGCCTAATTGCTTAACCGCATCAGCATAGTAAGCATCGCCATTAGGTTGTGCCCAAATACCCGATTCTTCTCGCCCTTTATCAAGCAACGACTGCATGGTTTTTGCCAACTCTTGATAAGCAGGATAAACCACTTCACTAACTAGCTGATTAGCTTTATTTAAAAGCTCAGTTTTCTTTTCAGAATCTAATTCCAAAGCTTCAACTTTTGTTCTAAAGCTAGTTACTAAGGCGTGCTCTTCGGCTTTGGCACTCGTAAAGCCACCCAGAAATTTTAAGGCACCATTAATAACCACTTTAGGCGGAATCCAATTTTTTTCCGAATCAGCCAAAACCTTTTGATTAACACTACCAATGACTTGATCAAACTGTGCCAAACGCGCCAAATAATCTTCGGCGTCTTTAAGGCTTTTAATGAGATGATTATTCGAAAGCGTATTAGGCACATCAATCGCAGGACCATTAATCTGGTTCACTACAAACGCTGATTGCCCCATCCATGTATCAATGTAGCCAATATCAAAACTTGGCTCGCCTGAGAAATAACGAGCCAAAGAAGCCATCACTTTACGGTTTTCGTCCACTCGAGCATCATCAAAGCTCATGTCATTAAGTTGCTTTGAATAGCTGGCCAATTCTGCCCGTAAATTAGCTTCTGCACTTGGCGAGTAAAGTGGTAAACGATCATTAAAATAACCACCAGCATCTGCTTCACTTACACCAAAAGCAGTAGCACTTAAAGGTCTAGCTTTTAATAAGGCTACGGTCGCTTTGTTAAATAAATCATTGAGCTTCGTAAGCTGTTGTTCTTGTTCTGCTTTATCTTTTATTGCCTGTTCAACGGCAGCTTCATCGACAACCTTAACTTCTTGCTTTTCCACTACTTGAATTGACGAAGTATTCTTTTGCTCAGCTTGCTCACAAGCCATTAATGAAAGTGCTGAAGCAATCGCCACAGCTAAGGTTTTCTTAATCATTTTGTTTCCATTTGGTTTAATTTAATGTTCTGATTATTACTAATTCAAGCCTGCTTGTCATCTCAACGCTTATCATTTTACCGAAACCACATTTTTAGCATATAATCAGCCCATTACAGCTAATTGAGAAATAATAATGCCTTCTTTTGACATAGTATCTGAAGTTGATAAACACGAAATTACCAACGTAGTTGATAATGCCAACCGTGAATTAAGTACCCGCTTTGATTTCCGCGGCGTAGAAGCCAACTTTGAATTAACTGGCGAAGCGGTAAAAATTACCGCCGAAGCTGACTTCCAAGTGGATCAGATGGTAGACATGCTCTACAAATGTTGTGTAAAGCGTAATATCGACACAGCATCGCTAGACATTACTGAAGAAGCCACTCATTCAGGCAAAGCCTTCTTTAAAACAGCCACCTTCAAACAAGGCATCGATAAAGATATGGCTAAAAAAATCGTAAAAACCATCAAAGAAGCCAAAATGAAAGTCCAAGCCGCCATTCAAGGTGACGAAGTGCGCGTAACCGGTAAAAAACGTGACGACCTACAAGGTGCCATAGCACTAATCAAAGGCGCTGAACTGGGTCAACCATTCCAATTTAAGAATTTTAGGGATTAACCTTCTATGATGGAGCCAGTTCTAAGGATAGATGGATCCAACGCTTCAGCGACAAGTGGCAATGTTATATTAGATAGAAATAAGCTAATTTGGAATATTCCTATCATTGTCTCCTCTGTTATTCTTGCGCCAATAACCTTCAGTTTCGATGCATTACTTCTTTGTCTAACTCTTACTTACTTTAGCTTACTCGTAGGTCATAGTGTAGGGATGCATAGAATGATGATCCATAGATCTTTTAAAGCTAATAAGTTAGTAGAGCGCGTTCTAATTTATATCGGTGTTTTAGTTGGGATGTCAGGCCCTTATGGGATTATTAAAATCCACGATTTGCGTGATTGGGCACAGAGACAACCAAGCTGTCATCCTTTCTTTGCTCACACTGAAAACTACTTTAAAGATCTAGCTTGGCAACTATCTTTTACTTTTAAATTTGAAAAGCCACCTAGAATTCGAATTGAGAGTAATCTAAGCCAGGATTCTTTTTACCGGTTTCTAGAAAAAACCTGGAAATAGCATCAATTATTGATTGCGATTCCTCTATACCTCGTTGGAGGCTTGCCTTGGCTTATTTGGGGTGTTTTGGTAAGGGTTTCGTTAAGCATTATCGGGCATTGGACAATTACTTATTTTTGTCATAACCCTGGAAAAGGTAAGTGGGATGTTAAAGGGGCTTCCGTTCAAGCCTCAAATCTGCCTGGACTTGGCTTAATTACTTATGGTGAGTGTTGGCATAACAATCATCATGCATTCCCTGAGTCTGCCAAAATTGGACTAGATAAATATCAAATTGATCCTTCTTGGTGGTTTATAAAGGGAATGGAAAAGGTAGGATTAATCTATGATATTCAATTACCAAGGGGGGCAGAAAAGCAAGATGATCTAGCTCCCCGAAACTAGACAATATTTAAGCTTTAGTTTATAAATACCATATGCGTTATTTCCCTCACCAAAAAACTTCAGGATCGATATTTGCTAGCATCTCTGGCTGCAAATGGATCTTAAATTAACGTCCTAAACATCAATTTGTTATAGGCGAATATTTGCACACGCCTGTAAATCCTAGTATTTTCAATAAATTAATAATAATCACGTCATTGCGAGCGACCCTAAGGAGCGAAGCAATCTCAAGCAATAGATTGCCGTATCGTCAAAGGCACTCCTAGCAATGGCAAGATAGACATTTTGAGGCTCTATATGTCAGAAAAAATCGTATCCAGCAAAGCCCCCGAACCCGTTGGCTTATATCCGCACGCCCGTAAAGTTGGCAACCTATTATTCTTATCAGGCGTCGGCCCACGTCAAAAAGGCACTAAAGACATTCCAGGTGTTACTTTAGACGCGGATGGCAATATTAGCGACTATTGCATTGAAACCCAATGCCGTAGTGTTTTTGATAACGTTCGCGCGGTGTTGGAAGATGCGGGCTCTAGTTGGGATCAGTTAGTTGATGTGCAAGTATTTTTAACCAACATGAAAGACGACTTTAAAACTTATAACAAAGTTTATGCTGAATACTTTGCCGATAATCAGCCCTGCAGGACTACCATTGAAATTAATTGTTTACCAACGCCGATAGCGATTGAGCTAAAGTGTGTTGCGACTATTGATTAAGGAGCATTAACTATGTCAAATCAAAAAGACTCTAAACCAATGGCACCCTTTAATTTTCAGCAATGGATTAACGAGCATCGCCATTTATTAAAACCGCCGGTTTGTAACAAGCAAGTTTTTGAGCAAGACGATTTTATTGTCATGGTAGTAGGCGGTCCTAATGGTCGTCGCGATTATCACTATGATGAAGGCCCTGAGTTTTTCTATCAGCTAGAAGGCGAAATGCTTTTAAAAACCATTCAAGATGGTAAAAAAATTGACTACCCGATTAAAGCTGGTGAAGTGTTTTTACTACCTCCGCGAGTTCCCCACTCGCCTGTTCGTTTTGCAGGTTCTATCGGTTTAGTAGTTGAGCGCAAAAGAGTCAATGGCGAACTTGATGGCTTGATGTGGTTTTGCGAAAACTGCGATAACAAGTTGTATGAAGAAATGTTCCCGCTGACTAATGTGGAAAAAGATTTCTTCCCGGTATTTGAGCGCTTTTTGGGAAGCGAACAAAGCCGCACTTGTAAAGAGTGCGGAACTGTCATGCCTAAAGATAATAAGTTGGAGCTATGACTATGACTGCACCTATAAGCGATTTAAAAATTGATATCCATACTCATATCCTGCCCGAAAATTGGCCCAATCTAAAAGAAAAGTATGGTTATGGTGGTTTTGTTTCTTTAGATCATCACAAGTGCGGTTGCGCCCGCATGATGGTTGACGATAAATTTTTCCGAGAAATAGAAGAAAACTGTTGGTCGCCAGAAGTTCGTATGCACGAATGTGATAGGCATGGTGTACACGTACAGGTTTTATCAACGGTTCCAGTCATGTTTAATTACTGGGCCAAGCCAGAACACACTCATGATTTATCTCGTTACTTAAATGATCATATCGCTGGCATCGTAAAAAAATACCCCAAGCGTTTTATTGGCCTTGGAACTGTTGCGATGCAAGAACCAAAATTTGCCATTCAAGAGATGGAACGTTGCGTAAAAGAGTTAGGCTTGGCTGGGATTCAAATTGGTTCGCACATTAACGATTGGAATTTAAGTGACCCGAATTTGTTTGAAATATTCCAAGCGGCCGAAGAACTGGGCGTGGCGGTTTTTGTTCATCCTTGGGACATGGTCGGCAAGGAGAAAATGGAAAAGTATTGGCTTCCTTGGTTAGTCGGCATGCCAGCGGAAACTTCACTGGCTATTTGCTCAGTCATCTTTGGTGGCGTTTTGGAGCGCTTACCAAACTTGCGCATCGCCTTCGCTCATGGCGGTGGCGGTTTTCCATCCGCGATAGGAAGAATTGAGCATGCTTTCGATGTGCGTCCTGATTTACTAGCGGTGGATAACCCGCACCATCCGCGTAAGTATTTAGAGCAAATTTATTTAGATACATTAGTTCATGACCCTAATATGTTGAAATACATTGTGGACTTAATGGGGCCCAATAAATTAGCACTGGGTACTGACTATCCGTTCCCATTGGGCGAATTAGAGCCGGGGAAATTAATTACTTCTATGAATTACGATCAGGCAACTCATGATCGTTTAATGCATGGCACTGCTTTAGAGTGGTTAAATCTTAAAAAGGAATTGTTTTTACCATGAATCTGATTACTCAATTAGATGGTGAGGCTTATCAATTAGATTTAGAGAATCCAATTTCTCTAGCTATACCATTAAAATTTAATGGCGAACAACCAAATCATTTCGGTGCGCCCATTGCTAGTGGCAAACCATTAGCTGGTGGCGGTTTTGTTGGCGATACCAAGCAAGGCGGGAGTTGTAATGTTGAACAGATCTCAATGACTCCTCATTGCAATGGAACCCATACCGAGTCTATTCATCATCTAGTCAATGACTCTATAAGTATTGGTTCTATTCATTCCAATAGTCTAACCCATGCTTTATTGATAAGTGTCACTCCCAAGCAAGCTAACTCGACTATTGATAGTTACATCCCTGAATTAGAAAACAACGACTGGGTTATCGACTTAGCAGAATTACAGTTACACATCAGTAATCAAGATCTTGCTCAAGCGGAAGCTTTGGTGATTCGAACCTTGCCAAATCATTCGCACAAAATTTCAGTTATTTATTCTGATGAGGCACAACCACCCTTCTTTACACAAGAAGCTATGCAATGGTTAGCGCAAAGCTCGATTAAGCACTTACTGGTTGACTTTCCATCGCTCGATAAAATGTATGACGATGGCCATTTAACCAATCATCATTTGTATTGGAACTTAGAAGCCGATAGCCATGAGCTAAATGATCATGCTCGTATCGAGCGCACTGTGAGCGAAATGATTTACGTACCCGATAATGCTATCGATGGCTTTTATGCTCTTAATTTACAAGTACCAGCATTTGAATTAGACGCAGCTCCAAGTCGACCGCTGTTATACCCTTTAATTAAAATTTAGAACCGGTCTAAAATTTATGAACATTTTTTCTCTCGAATATGCTCGCCAATTAGATGAGCAAGACAATTTAAGCCATATGCGTGACGAGTTCCATATTCCAAAACAAGCCAATGGCAAAGATGAAATTTACTTTTGTGGTAATTCATTGGGACTGCAACCCAAGCGTACTCAAGAATATTTAAACTATGAGCTAAGCCAATGGCAAAGGCTTGGCGTTAAAGGCCACTTTTCTGGTGACTTCCCATGGATGCCCTACCATGAGTTTCTAACGGAAGAATCCGCAAAGTTAGTCGGTGCAAAGATTTCTGAAGTCGTTTGCATGAACTCTTTGACCGCAAATTTACATTTTATGATGGCGTCATTTTATCGCCCCACTAAACAACGCCATAAAATTCTAATTGAAGATCATGCATTCCCTTCTGATCATTATGCGGTGGAATCACAAATTCGCTTCCATAACTTTGATCCCCGTGAATCCATGCTATTAGCCAAGCCTCGTAACGGCGAAGAAACCTTGCGCACCGAGGATATATTGGCATTAATAGAAAAAGAAGGCGATGAAATTGCTTTAGTTATGTTACCGGGAGTTCAATACTACACGGGGCAAGTTTTAGATATGAAATCCATCACCGAAGCTGCTCATGCCAAAGGCTGTAAGGTGGGTTTTGATTTGGCGCATGCCGCCGGTAATATTCCAATGCAATTACATGATTGGAATGTGGATTTTGCCGCTTGGTGTTCTTACAAATATTTGAACTCTGGCCCGGGTTCCGTCGCTGGTTGCTTTGTGCATGAAAAACATCATAAGTCGGAACTTTATTTAAATAATCAACTGCCACGTTTTGCGGGCTGGTGGGGACATGATAAAGAATCGCGCTTCCGCATGGGAAACAATTTCCAGCCGATTGAATCTGCTGAATCATGGCAGTTATCAAATCCGCCAATTTTATCCTTAGCAGCCATTCGAGCTTCTTTAGATACGGTAAAGCAAGCTGGTGGTATTGAAATGTTGCGCGAAAAATCAATTAAGCTAACTCGCTATTTGCGCAATTTATTAAACCAAGAGTTAGCTCAAGACATTAGTATTTTAACGCCTGAGGATCTGGACGCGTCTGGTGCCCAACTTTCCATTGTGGTTGATTTACATGGACTTGACAGCAAAACCGTATTCGATCGGATTGAAGCGGCGGGTGTTACTTGTGATTTCCGCCATCCCAATGTGATACGTGTTGCGCCAGTGCCTCTTTATAATTCGTTTGAAGATTGTTATCAGTTTACTAATATCTTAAAAAACGCTTTGGAGAATTAATAATGATTAAGTCAAAGCTTGATAAAGATATAACCATTATTGGTGCAGGATTAGTCGGCTCATTAATGAGTATTTATTTAGGCCAACGTGGATATAAAGTTACGGTTTACGAACAGCTTCCTGACATTAGAAAAGAAAAAATTCCCGCTGGACGCTCTATAAATCTAGCGTTAGCCAATCGAGGGATTCGACCGCTACAGCAAGTTGGTATATTGGAAAAGGTCGAGCAGCTTTTAATCCCCATGAAAGGTAGAATGTTGCACGATACTGATGGCAGTCTACAATTTCAATCTTATGGACAAAAAGCTGAAGAAGTTATTTATTCTGTATCACGAGCAGGTTTAGTAAGTCTGCTAAGAGACGAAGCAGAAGCTACTGGCAACGTTTCTTTTAATTTTAAACATAAATTAAATTCCGTTGACTTTGATAACAACATCATTGAGATCAGTGACACAGTCTCTAACCATAGTTTTAATGCTAGCTTTGATATTTTATTAGGGACAGATGGGGCGGGTTCTAAAGTAAGGCGTCTGATGGAGTCTCATGGCATTGAAGGTTTTAGTTCTGAATTGTTAGAGCATAATTACAAAGAACTAACCATTCCTGCTGGCGAAAATAACTCTTATCTAATCGAAAAAGAAGCATTACATATTTGGCCTCGTGGTGGCTACATGTTAATAGCTTTACCAAATCTTGAAGGTGACTTTACCGTTACTTTGTTTATGCCCAAATCAGGAGAGTTTAGCATTGACAAGTTGGATAGTGAGCAAAAAGTAGATGACTTCTTTAAAGCTCACTTTAAAGATGCTTACGATTTAATACCGAATCTATCTAAGCTATATTTTGATAACCCTACCGGAATTTTAGGAACTGTTAGAAGTAAGGACTGGCATCATAATGACGTATTGATTTTCGGCGATGCTTCACATGCAATTGTTCCATTTCATGGCCAAGGAATGAATTGTGGTTTTGAAGATTGCTCTGTACTGAATTCAATGCTTAATCAATTCCAAGACGATTGGGAGCTAGCAATGCCAGCTTTTGAATCCAGTCGTATTGCTAATGCTAATGCTATTGCGGATATGGCTCTAGAAAACTATGTAGAAATGCGAAGCTCTGTTAGAGATCCTAAGTTCCATCTGAAAAAAGCTGTCGCTTTTGAGTTAGAAAAACAGTTTCCTAATAAATTTATTCCTCGCTATTCTATGGTCATGTTTCATCACATACCCTATGCAATGGCTCAATCACGAGGAGCAATCCAAGCAAATATTTTGCAACAATTAACCTCTAACATTGACTCTATTGATCAAGTAAACTGGGAAGATGCAAAACAATTAGTTTCACAATTAGAAACCATTTCAACGGAATATTTACCATGAGTATAAAAATAATTGCCAGCATAGTTACATGCTTTTTAATCACTAGTGCTTGCGCCAGTCCTGCAACATCAGAGAAGAATTCTGAGCTTACGGCAGAGCAAATGATGGCTTATTTAGTTGATGATGATAAGTTAGGTCGTGAAACTGGCTCTAAACCAATGAAAGAAATCCAAGATTGGTTAATTCAACGCTTTCAGGAGTTTGGAGTCAAACCTTTGCCAAACCAAACGACTTATATTCAAAACTTCACAACTAGATACCAAGGAACCGAATTAAAAGCGGCCAATGTTATCGGTTATATCGATTGCAAGTGTGATAATGACCGTTATTTTGTTATAGGCGCACACTATGATCATGTAGGAATGAACCCAGAGCTCGACGGTGATCAAATCTTTAATGGCGCAGATGACGACGCCAGCGGTGTAGTCGCATCATTAATCATTGCAAGAGAATTAGCCAAAGCTCAGAAACTCCCATTTAATGTGATCGTTGCCGCATGGGATGCTGAAGAAAAGGGTTTGCTAGGTTCTAAGTACTTTGTAGACAATCCTTTAGTACCACTTGAAAAAATAGAGTCTGGATTCATGTTTGAGTTAGTTGGCTCAAAAAGCGAGCCAAACAATGCGTGGATGACAGGTTTTAAATATTCTTCTCTTTACCCGCTTATGAAAAAGCAGCTCGCAAAACAAGGTTGGACACTTGGAGAAGACCCATTTGCTCAACAGATGCTTTTTATGCGCTCTGACAATGCTCCATTTGCCTTAATGGATATGAATAGAGAAAAAGGTAATAAAGTTTTCAATCAAGGGGAAAAGGCAGATATTAAAGGAATTCCGGTGCATGCCATCTCAATTTGGAAAGGTCAAAATCATTACCACAAAGTGAATGATGACTTATCAGTAATAGATTTTGAAAACTTAACAAACTTTTCTTTGGCTATTTCAAAAGCTATTCAATCAATTCCTGAAGATACAGACATCACTTGGCTAGACAACCCTCACTTTAATTTCAAACGACCTTAGTTCTAAAATAAAGAGCTTCAATCGGAGCTCTTTATTTTCGTTACCAATTTCTTCAACCGCTCTATCATTTTTGCTAGTGCCACTTCAGAATACTTTACCATTGAGCTATGCCCCCATATCGGAGCTGGCCATGCTTTATCGGCTTGATAACGGACAATATGATGAATATGCAATTGTGAAACAACATTTCCCAAGGCCCCTACATTCATCTTGTCAGCATCAAATTCTTTAGCCATCAGCTCCAAAAGCTGATTAGACTCATTCATTAGAAGTCTTTGTTGCTTGGGATTTAATTCGAAAATTTCAGTGATAGTAGAGATTTTTGGAACCAAAATTACCCACGGATACTGCACATCATTCATTAAGAGCACTTTGCACAATTCTAGTTCGCCAACTTCGACCGTATCTCTTGCCAATACTTTATCTAATTTAAACATTATTATAATTCACACTTCGCTCTTTCAGTTGGGCCTTTTCCATACTTAAATGGAATGCTTTCTGTTCTTTTGCAACCGTCACCAGCGAGCTTTCCACTATTTAAATCCACTCTTTGCCATTCAATTTCCGAATTATAGCCAAGCTTTAATGATTGAGTATTAATCCCTTCAAAAATATCAATAAACACAGGCAAAGCAGCCGAAGAGCCTGTAATATTGGAAGCCTTGTTATCATCACGGCCGACCCAAACCACACCTAAGTGCTCATCTGAAAAACCCGCAAACCAAGAGTCTTTCAAATCATTGGTCGTGCCAGTCTTACCAGCAAAATTAGTCCAGGGAATTCTCTGTCGCAATCGCTTAGCGGTACCCGTTTTAGTGACCTCAACCAAATTAGCTTTAAGAAGGTAGCTATGCAGTTCGTCAATGACCCGCTCAGCTTCAACCGGATATCTTTGTAATAATTCTCCTTCATTATCCGTAACCGCCTCAATAGATGAAGGCTTAATCTTTAGACCATTACTTGCTAATACTTGATATAACTCCGTTAGCTCCAAAGGAGACAACTCCAAAACTCCTAGCGGTAGTGCATCTAAAGCTCTCACATTCTTAGCACCTAGTGACTCGATAAAATTTGCAACTTTATTTACCCCTGTTTCTTGGCTTAGCTTTACCATTGGGATGTTATAAGATTTACTTAATGACTCGAAAATAGTCACTGAACCATGAAATTTATTATCGTAATTTTTCGGTTTCCAATCACTACCATCCCTCTGCCTAATACTAATTGGGCTATCATTTAAAACTTTATTCAGCTGCAAGTTTTCGTTTTCTTCTAGCGCCGCAGCAACTACAAACGGCTTTATCACAGAACCAATTTGACGCTTAGCATCGATCGCACGATTAAACCCTGAATAGCCTTCTTTTCGATCGCCTGCAAAGGCTATAATTTTGCCAGTGCTTGCCTCGGTTATAATTACTGCTGTTTGTAAAGTGTTTTCTTTAATCACTCTACTGGATTCAACCTTACCAATAGCTTTAGCTAGTTGCTTTTCCATATATCTCTGAGCAACAGGATCCAATGTAGTAAAGATTCTTAGCCCCTCTGAATTAAGCTCTTCATCGGAATAATTTTGCTTTAGCTGACGTTTAACTAAATCCATAAAGGCTGGCACTTGAGACAGTCTTAACTTTGGCTTTTTCACCACAGCTAAACTGGTTCTTAGCTGATCTTGATATTCATCATCAGTAATAGCACCTTGCTGATTCATAAGCTTTAACACAAGATTTCTGCGTTCTAAGGCATTTTGGGGGTTCTTATAAGGATTAAAACTACTAGGACCTTTTAAAATGGCAACCAGTAAAGCTGATTGCGAAATAGTTAAATCGCTCACTGGCTTATCAAAATAATATTGGCTTGCCAAGCCTACGCCATGTATCGCTCGATTTCTCTCTTGACCGAAAAAAACCTCATTAAAATAAGCCTGGAGAATTTCATCTTTCTCATATCGGAACTCCAAATTGACAGCCATAATAGCTTCTCGAAATTTTCTCCATAAACTTCTTTCACGAGTTAGAAAATAATTTTTGACCAGCTGTTGGGTAATAGTACTACCACCGTGTGCACGGCCATCGTTGTTAACATTGTGCCAAGCCGCTCGTGCGATACCCTTTAAAGATACGCCATAGTGCTCATAAAACCCCTGATCTTCTGTAACAATTAAGGCTTGCTTTAAAGATTCAGGAATCTCACTTAATTGCACTAATAGACGGTCTTCTTGATGATTGGGATAAAATTGTCCTATTAATAAAGGATCCAGTCTTACATATTGTAAGGATTGTCCATTCACATGATCTTTTAGCTGCTCTACTTTTCCACTCTGCAAGCTAAAGGCGACCTCTCTTGCAGGAATACCTTCGTCCCAGAACTTAAAGCTACGCACGTGAATATAAAAGTAATCACCATAATTCTCATAATCGCCAGCCCGACTGGCTTTTACAGCTTTGCGATAACCAAGTAGTTGCAACTCTTGTCTCAGCCGAGTTGGAGTTAGCGCCTTACCTTCAGCCAAGACTAAAGGTTGAGCATAAACTTTAGCAGGCAATTGCCAACGCTTCCCTTCAAACTTCTTCTTGATTTGTGCATCAGAATATATGACCAGCAGTAGCAAAAACATTGAACCTAATAACATTAGCTTCCAACATAGGGATTTTACTTTCTGCCATAAAGTTTTTTTTGAGTTGAGGTTCCGTTTTGATTTTACTGACGTCTTAGCCATGTTTAAAAAAAGTTTTCCAGCTTAGATTTATAATATCAAATTTGGAAACAAAAAGATGGAACTAAAACGTAAGAATTATGGCGAATTATGATTTTTTCGCCACTCGTAAAACTTGATTTTTTCCTGCTGCTTTTGCTTGATACATTATTTTATCGGCATCACCAATTAATTTACTAAATTCATAGCCTGATATTTTAGAGGTTGTAACACCAAAACTAGCTGATATATGAAACTTATGCCCAGATTCTATCGTATCAACATCCTCAATTGCTTTACGACAAGATTCAGCAATTTCAGTTGCTTTTTCTAAATCACATCCAGGTAACATCAAAGCAAATTCTTCTCCGCCTAAACGCCCAACAATGTCATTTTGTCTCCAACAAGGTCTACACACTTCAATTGTTTTTTGCAGAACCCAATCGCCTACCAAATGACCATATTTATCATTTACTGACTTAAACCTATCCATATCGAATAAAATTAAGCTGACTTCTAACCCTCTAGATTCCGAGTCCTTCAATATTTTTCGGCAAATCGAATAAAAATGAAATCTAGAACTTACCCCAGTCAAAGCATCTGTTTCAGATCTGCGTTTGAACTCCATTTGATTGCGCTTTATTCTATAAGACCAAAAGATCAATGAACATACTATTGTAAATAACAACAAAATCAAAAGTTTATTATTTGAAGACTCCTTCTTCGCAAGTCTTTCCTTTAAAGATAGAAGTTGATTTTCTTTATTCAAAGATTCAATCGTATTGTTTTTTAAAGTTAATTCATACTTAACACTCTGATAAGCAAGTTCTCTATTTGCAAGATCCTGGAAAAAGGCTTTCTCCAACTCAATGTAGGATTCTAAATATTGATTCGATGCCTTATACTTTCCTTCTTCTTTGCTCATTTGTGCTAATAACTTATATGACATTATGTATGGCTCAAAAGACTCATCTCTAGCCACTTTAGTTACTTTCAAAGCATTAATTTTTGCATTTTCATTATCAGATAAGCGATACTGAACTTCAGATAATAAGTAATGATATTCGATATTAAGCCTATGGTATTGAACTCTACTAACTAGCTCTTTAATACTAACAAGCAATTCTAACGCTGCTAAATGACGCCCCTCAAAACTTAGTTTTTTAGCTTCAATTAAATGAATTAAACCAACAAATAAAGGCTCTTTCGATTTCTTACAAATGGATAAAGCCCTTTCCACATCGTTATTTCGAATTTCACTTGGCATCAAGTTAAAATATGCATCTAGATAAATTTGGCTTGCAATACACTTGACCCTATCATTTCTTGCCACATTCATAAGTTGGCTAGCTTTAGTTTCTGCGAGACTGTAACGCTTTAATGATAAATAGGTATATGATGAAGCTATTAACGCTCCATCTCTTAGCTCAGGATTGCTAATTTCATTGCCAAGCTTTTCTAGTTTGTTTAAATATGTATAAGACTCTTTATATTTTCGATTAAGCCCTAAGACATTGACTAAAGTAACTAAGGCTCTATATTTAAGCTCTGCTTCCTTGGCTGTTTTTTCAACTTTTTCGAATTGTTCAATTGCCTTGCTATAATTTCCTTCAAAGGCGTTATAATACGCTTGTAGGTACTGCAAATGGTCTGATTGTTGGCTGGTAATGCTTGATTGTAATTCTAATTCAGAAATAATATCAGATAGTCTATTTATATCTGAACTTCTTACTTGATAACCTTCTTGTATCAATAGCTCTATATTTGCATCTCCCTGAACAGGAAAAGCCATAAAAATCATCAATACGAAAAAAACACTCATTCCCAATGGAAGAGTGTTTTTCTTCGATTTCGAATTATTCAAATTGCTTGTTTTAATTGCGCAGACTCTTGGGGCTCTTCCTCTGAATCGTCCTCTTCATCATCTTCCGCAGGAAAGATCCCACAAACAAGATTTGTTCTAGCTCCTAATAAACGTTCAAGTTCATCAACATTTCTCTCTTTGATAGCTGCCACAACTTCTTTCGGAACATCTTTATCAGCTAAAGCTTCTGTTTCATTAAAAACTATTCTCATTCCTAACGATTCTAGGTACTTAACACTTTCGTTGTTCATTTTATTCCCCTTTATATGAAATAAGTTACAGATTAGCTAACTGCTCAACTTTTTTCAATTGTTCTTGATAATTAATATTCTCTAAAGACTCCTTAATAGGAGGTATGACTATTGTGGTCTTTAATGAAACCTCAGCGTCAATTAGCTCAGAAATAGAGATTTTTTCGACTCTTGTTTCTTCTATAGGCAACACTGCTGTCTCGTATAAGATAATTTCATGCTCCAATGTATAGAGGTTCGAAAGTAGCTTTACAAATACTTCACGGTATTTAGAGCCAGTTTTAAATTTTTTTAAACTCTTATCTCCCACAACACCAATTTGCCATATTATCAAAAAACTACTATTGTCTATCTCCTTTTTTCTAAGTAGTAACTGACTTGCTTCGTAATGTTGACAGCCAAATCTGCCTGGGTCTATTGATAAATCTGCATATAAATAGTCCTCTGCAGAAAGGCCGGGTATCATCTTGGCAAAATACCCTGCTTGTTTTGCATTGGCTATAGCTTTATGTGCAACCCAAGCAAAAACACCAGGATGCCCATAAAACGCCGCACATACATTCTTCCCAGTGCTCACACTGCTTAATATTGTGTCGACCATCTCCTTATAGGTCTTTAATCTAGATTTGCCTTCTTTGTACAATGGCTGCAGACTTACAAAATTAGAGTTTAACCCTTCAAGCCAGAGTTCAACAATACCTGAAGACACGCAAGAAAAAACCACATCAGATTGCTCAATATATTTTTTTGCTATAGGAGTTAAATCTGCACCTAATTTCATCCCCGTCCCAACACAAACTAGTTTTCCTTTACTTTTCATCTTTCTTCAAACCCCAATCATATTGCCAATAAGAAAAGTCCTCGCTCTCTTTGACCTTGATAAATCCAATTTTTCTAACCATAGACACGCATCTGTGATTATTCAAAGGAATTGTGCCTGTAAACTTTCCTATTAAGTGCTCTTCATTTAAGGAGCGCATGAATTTAAGCATTACTTCGGCTCCAATTCCTTTATTTTGGAACTCCTGCAATATAAGCATACCAATATCCCATTTGTTCTTTGATATCGCTTTTGTGGCACTCACAATTCCTATATCTTTTTCCCTATAAATAATTTTATTTCTGATTACTCCCTTTATAAAACCGTTCCCATCTAAATAGTCAAAAAAGCTCTCGGTAGTTGGAGTACTTGAAATATACTCTTCTAAATATCTCATTACTTGCTTTGAACTATACAAAGCAATATACAAAGGCTCATCCTCAATAGTTAGTCTTGATAAAGTTAGCACAGTAAATTTATTTAAAGAGAAAATTCGCTATGCTTCTAAACCCAATCCCCGTACCACCAGCAGACCATTTGGCAGTAGCGTTATCTCGATATGCAGCTGCTAAATCGACGTGTACCCAACCTTTGCCGCCATCGCGAACAAAGCGTGATAAAAAGCCTGCCGCATTGGATGCGCCACCTGGGCCACCACCTTTTACTGGGCGACTATTGGCTGTGTCGGCGAAATTCGATGGACACTTGTTTGCATGAAATGGCTCTAAGGGTAATGGCCAATGACGTTCATTTTCTGCTTGGGCTGCTTGTAAATAACCGTTGCGCGCGTCATCATCCAAAGCAAAAACTGCGTTATAGTCTTCGCCTAATGCAGTAACAGCTGCACCTGTTAGAGTTGCGGCGTCGATAATCGTCGGCGCTCCCGACTCTGAAGCTAGCAATAAACCATCTGCTAATACGATTCGACCTTCAGCATCAGTATTTTGGATTTCAACGCTAAGGCCATTTGGATAAGTCAAAATATCGCCAAGTTTATAAGCGTGACCACTAATCAAGTTTTCGGCGCAACATAAATACAAATTCACAGGCTTATCTAGCCCGCGTAAAATAGCTAAACCTAAGGCACCTGTAACTGTTGCCGCACCACCCATGTCACATTTCATGTGCATCATGCCGGCACTTGATTTAATGCTGTAACCACCACTATCAAAAGTTATCCCTTTACCCACTAAGGCAGCCACCGGAGTCGGGCTTTCTTCATTAGTTGGATTAAAGACTAGTTTCAATAACGCTGGCGGACGAATACTGCCACGTCCAACTTCCCAGGTGCCAATATGGCCCGCTTTTTCTAAATCTTCGCCAGCAATAATTTCATAGCTGACTTGTTCTGGCGATAAACTTTGAATAAAATCGGCAGCCTCTTGCGCTAATACCATTGGCGCCAATACTTCAGGCGTTTCATTTACAACCGAGCGCATCCAGCGACTTACTTGAATTCTTGCATCTAATTCTTTTGCTTCAGCATCATCCAACTCCGCATATTCAATTTGAACATCAATCTTTGGATCGTAAGCACCTTGGAAGAAAGCCCATTGATTTTCTAAATCCCAGTTACCCGCCAACTCAAAATTTGCGATTCCAGTAGTCACCAATTTACGCGCAGCAATCTGCACAGCTTCGACATCTAAACTATGAACCGTTGCTTGGTTTTCACCATAGCTGATTAAATTACCTTGCCAAACGTTGGTAGCTTCTTGCTCGGATAGAAAAACTTGTAAGCTCATAAAATTGCCTATATCAGAGTGTTAAAATTATTTATTGAATAAATGCCCAAGCTTAGATTGCTTGGTTGAAAGGTACGATTCGTTGTGCGGATTTTCGCCAAATTGCAAAGCAACTCTTTCCACTACGTTGATGCCTGCCTCACACATTGAGCTGACTTTGCGTGGATTATTAGTCATCAATCGAATCTGCTCAATGCCTAACTGGTCTAAAGCTTTTGCCGCCACTTTGAAATCACGCTCATCAGCACCAAAACCCAAATGTTCATTAGCTTCTACGGTGTCCATGCCTTGATCTTGCAAAGAGTAAGCTCGGATTTTATTAGTTAAGCCAATGCCACGGCCCTCTTGACGCAAATACAACAATACACCAGCGCCAGATTCTGCAATTTTTTGTAGCGCTGCGTTTAACTGGAAACCACAATCGCAACGCAAACTAAATAATGCATCGCCTGTTAAGCATTCAGAGTGAATTCTCGCCATAACTGCATCTTCTTCGCGCCATTGCCCTAAGGTCAATGCCACATGCTCTTTACCATCGCCCAAATCTAAGGCATGAATGGTAAATTTGCCATAGGGCGTAGGAAGCTTGGCTTGTAAGCGGCTGTTGTTGTCTGTTGTCGCCATCTGTCAAAAGGCTCTTAATCTATAAATTAGGTTCATTTTACACTAGCTGAGGGCAAGTATCAGCTTTATCAATCTTCTTGCTCAATAAAATCAGCCACTTGTTGCCAAAATTCGAGCCAGTCGTCCGGAATATCATTATGCCCCCCCGAATAAATGCGATGGGTTGGATCTTTTGCCACAGCCAATAATTTTTCCATCGAATCAAATGGCACAATCTTGTCTTGCTCGCCATGGATCAAATAACTTTTGCCTTGGTATTTTGCTAATTGAGTTACGTTATCAAAAGGATCTCGAACTAAAAAGCTCGGTAGAAAACGCTTATTAGCAATATCTGCGATACTAGAATAGGTGGACATCAATACCAAGCGATAGGGCTGACTATCATTATTAATAGTACCATCAAACAAAGATAACACCGCACCTCCGCCCATTGAACGGCCCACTAAAGTAATTTTCTGATTATCCAAATCCTCATGCTCCCTTGTCCATCGATAAGTAATCGCCATAGTCTCTTTAATTGACTCATAACTTGGTTTACCTTGCGAGCGACCATAACCAGGATATTCCACCAACACCACCGCATAACCACGGTTTCGCATAATATCCATACTCGATGCCCATGAGTCCATAATATTGCCATTACCATGAGCCAACATGATAACCGGCGCTTTTGAATCCGATGCTTTTAAACTTGGCAAGTAAGCCAGTTCAAACTCACCCTGAGAAAATGCTAATCGAACAATTTCTCCATCGGCGCTATGAATAAGTTCGGCATTGGGCGCCGGCAATTGCTTTAAAGGAAATAAAATCGTCCTTTGCATCAAATAAAACGCCAGCACATAAATAATATAGAGCAGTGCCAATATGGAAAAAATTATTAAAAGAGGCTTCATGCGAGCAGTTGCACCTTATCCGTTTATCGGTAAAATTTGATGGATTGAATAATTAATGGAAATATCGCATATTTACTGGGCTCAACAAAGCCTTTTACCGATATTAAATTGTTAGAGGAAGTTTTATGTCCCACATTTGCCTAGTCACCGACATCGAAGACGGAAAAGCCAGAGCTTATCCACATCCCGATCCTGCACAAGATCGTAGCTTAATCGTAGTGCGTCGCGGCTTAAATGTTTATGGCTACATCAACCGCTGCCCACACGCTGGTACCGACCTAAACTGGCAAGAAGATCAATTCATGACTGACGACCAAGCCTATTTAATGTGCTTTACTCATGGCGCTTTATTCGAACCCGAAACAGGCGCTTGTGTTGCAGGGCCTTGCGCTGGCGCGAGATTATCTGACGTTCCATTGGAAGTTGAGAATGGTAAGGTTTTTGTGGCTGGGTAACAGAAAAGAAAACTATGGATAATAAAAAAGTTGGTAGTTTACTCATATTTGCTATTGCAATTATTGGTACCATCAAATTCATTCAAAAGCCTGAACCTAAGCTCGAAGAAACTAGGTTTAAAATAAGCAAAGAAGCTGGTAGCACTATTATTTCAGTTTCCCCAGAAGCTCCCGAGCCTGTAAAAACTAGCAAGGTTGAAAACGTTACGGGACAAAAACCTCAAGCAACGAACCCAGAGCAAAAGGTTAAACAAAAGCCTCTAAGCCGATTTCTGACGCAAGACTCCAACGAAACACTAGCATCTTTCAAAAAAGAAGAAACCTTAGATGCAGGCTGGGCTTATACTCAAGAGCAGTTAATTTATAATCTTCTCACTCAAGAAGTTTATGCCAATGAAGGTGTCAAAACCGCTGATCAGGTAAATGTTAAATGCAAAACCGAAACCTGTTTAATTACAACTAAACAAGAATCTAGCACACACTTACAGGCGCTGTATCAATCGCTAATAAAGCTCGGACAAGATAGAGGATATGAGTTTGTACCTGTAACAACGAGTCCTGAAGAAGCTATTTTTGCCATATATCCTCCAAAACCTTGAATGAAATTCCAACCACCACTACTGAAAGCCACCCTCCTCAAACGCTACAAGCGCTTTCTAGCTGATGTAACCCATGAAGAGCTAGGTGAGTTCACGGTTCATTGTCCCAACACTGGCTCAATGAAAAATTGCTGGTCCGAGGGTGATTCAGTTTATCTACTGGATTCACAAAACCCTAAGCGCAAATATCAATACACTTGGATCTCAAGCCATACTCCATCTGGCGATTGGCTTTGTTTACATACTCATCTTGCCAACCAAATCGTGATTGAAGGTATCAACAGTGGTGTTGTTAAAGAACTCCAAAACTATGACGCTATCAAACCCGAAGTTAAATACGGCGAAGAAAACAGCCGTATTGATTTATTACTGAGCGCAAAGAACGAATCAAACTGTTATGTAGAAATTAAAACCGTTACCCTTCTCGAAAATGAATTGGGAGAAGGAAAAGGTTTCTTTCCTGACGCAGTGACCACTCGCGGTCAGAAACACCTAAGAGAGCTAATGACCATAGCCGAATCAGGGCAAAGAGCGGTTTTATTCTTCCTTGTTCAACATTCGGGTATTAAATCCGTCAGCCCCGCAAGGCACATCGACCCTAAATATGCAGAAAATTTATCAAAGGCTATTGAAACAGGGGTTGAAATACTGGTTTACCGCACCCATATCAGCCCCGCAGAAATAATTCTGCAAGACTCATTGCCATTTATTTTAGATAAATCAAAGAGTTAGGAAAGGAAAGCTACTAATTGTCGTTTTTTTGATAAATAGTGCTTTCCAATTGTCATTCAGAGGGCTACTATCCCTGATTGCTATTTTAAGTCTTGCGCATTAAAACAGGCTAAAAAATAAGCAAAAGAGTGATTGTTTGACCATTTTTTTATGGAGCATTGATTAGATGCCAAAGAAAAAAGCTGCGACTAACGCAACCCTAGAGAAACTAGGAATTAAGCCTTACGCTGAGAAAAAAGGCGAAGACTACATGAGCGATGCTCAATACGAGCATTTTAAAACGATTCTTGAGACTTGGAAAAAACAGTTGATGGAAGAAGTGGATCGTACCGTGCATCATATGCAAGACGAAGCCGCTAATTTCCCAGATCCTGTAGATCGCGCTTCTCAAGAAGAAGAATTTTCATTAGAGCTACGAACTCGCGACCGCGAACGTAAGTTGTTAAAGAAAATTTCTCAGTCCATCGTCAAAATTGACGAAGAAGAATACGGTTACTGCGAATCATGCGGAATCGAGATTGGCATTCGCCGTCTTGAAGCACGCCCAACAGCAGAAATGTGTATCGACTGTAAGACCCTTGACGAGATTAAAGAGCGTCAATACGGCTAATCCTTTTATCAGCGAATTTAATGACCAATGACTACAATTAAACCAGTTATTGGTCGTTTCGCGCCCTCGCCTTCGGGCCCACTTCATTTCGGTTCCTTAGTTGCCGCTGTCGGCTCTTACCTCATTGCTAAATCGACTGGTGGTAAATGGCTGGTTCGAATTGAAGATATCGATCCGCCACGAGAAGTTGCTGGCGCTGCCGATGTTATTTTACGTCAATTAGAAGACTTTGGGTTTGAATGGGATGGCGAAGTGCTTTATCAAAGTACTCGACTGAATCGCTATGAAGAAATCCTTAATGATCTACGTCAGCAAGATCTAGTCTATGCCTGCGATTGCACTCGTAAACAAATCTTTGCCCAGCGAGAAGACCGAATTTATACCAATGTTTGTGCCGATAAAAATTTAGCTGCGACAAAAACAAGCGATGTGGCATGGCGTATGCGTCATGGCAATGGTTCATATGATTTCAATGATGGAATTCAAGGTCATTGTCAGTTTGACCAATCCATCTATGACGAAGACTTTATTATTAAACGTAAAGATGGCTTAATAGCCTATCAACTAGCAGTAGTGGTTGATGATATTGACCAAGGTGTTAACCAAGTGGTTCGTGGTTTGGACATTCTCGATTCAACGCCACGCCAATTAAGGCTTTATGAAGCTTTAAATGCCACACCACCAGAATATTACCATTTGCCATTAGCGCTTGATAAAAACGGTGATAAACTTTGCAAACAGCATGGTGCCAAAGCGATTGAAGCTGAAAATGCTAGTGAGTTGTTGATTAAAGCGTTAGACTTTCTAAGTTATAACGTAGAATCCTTAGATACTAAAGATTCTCCTCAAGAAATTTTGAATAACGCTTTATCAGTAACAACAAAGACATGAAAATATTTATAGAAACAGGGCATCCGGATTATTTACTCTCTTTAAATGACATTAAAGATGTTGGTAATGATACTTATGAGTGTACGCTTAATATAAGATCAAAATGGATAACCTGTGAGCGACAGTTTTTCTTCGATGTTTTTCATATAAAACAATTTTTAGAAAATCTTGAGATTATGAATAACCATTTTAAGGGCGATGCGATTCTTAAAGAGCAATTCGAAGAGCAAAAAATCATATTGAAATGTAACTCTTTAGGGAAAGTAACTGTATCCAGCTCTTTGGTAGAGCATTCTGACTCAGACCAATCTGCCGAAATTAGCTTTGAAACGGATCAAACAATAATTAGCCCTTTAATAAATCAATTCTCGAAGTTACTCAATTAAATTATGAGCTCTCCCAACCAACACATTATCCCTCGCGATCAGCATTCAGTGTCTCGCGATTTTATTAGCGAGAATGCGCTGAAGGTTTTATATCGTCTGCATAAAGGTGGTTATGAGGCCTTTTTAGTGGGCGGTGGTGTACGCGATATTTTATTGGGTTTACGTCCGAAAGACTTTGATATTGCGACCAATGCGACGCCTGAGCAGATCAAAAAGCTGTTTCGTAACTGCCGTATTATTGGCCGTCGTTTCCGTTTAGCACATATTCTTTATGGTCGTGATGTCATCGAGGTGGCCACTTTCCGCGCCCATTGTGATGACAATATCGAGCAACGTGGCGATGGTATGATTGTGCGCGATAACGTTTATGGTACGGTTGAAGAAGATGCTATTCGTCGCGACTTTACGGTGAATGCGCTTTATTACAATATCGCCGATTTTAGTATCCATGACTATTGTGGCGGGTTAGAAGACTTAGAAAAGCGTCAATTAAAAATGATTGGCGATCCTATTGAGCGCTATAAAGAAGATCCCGTTCGAATGCTTCGTGCGGTTCGTTTAGGTTGTAAATTAAACCTCACCATTGAAGAAAATACCGCCAAACCTATTAACGAGATGGCGCATTTACTCGAAGGCATTCCCGCGGCGCGCTTATGGGAAGAGTACAAAAAAATGTTCTTGTCTGGCAAAGGGCAAAGAACTTTTAATCAATTAAAATCATTTGGTCTGCTTCCCTATCTATTCCCAGAAACCGTTAAAGCGATTAATGAAGATGACGATTTTGCCGAATTTGTAACACTGGCGTTAGAAAATACCGATCGCCGAATTAGCCAAGATAAATCCATTAATCCTGCGTTTTTATTAGCGGTTATGCTTTGGAAGCCATTAATGGAGCGCACCGATCGCTTGGTCAATAAAGGCATGCATTTTAACGATGCATTCTATAAGAATTTTAACACCACTATAAACAAGCAAACCCAGACGGTTTCCATTATGAAGCGTTATGGTGCTGTGATGCAGGATATTTGGGCATTACAAGTTCGCTTAAAATTCAATCATGGCAAGCGGGTTTGGAGTGTTTTTGACCATCCGCGTTTCCGTGCGGGCTATGACTTCTTGCTATTGCGCTCAGAAGTGGACCCGAGCTTAAAGCCATTAGCTGATTGGTGGACCCAGTTCCAAGAAGTCGGTCGCGAGCAACGGGTTAAAATGCTGTCACAAAATAAACCACAAGGTAAAAAGCGCCGCACTCGAAAGCGCAAACCTCGTTCAAATGCCTAAACTGTTTATCGCATACATCGGGCTTGGTTCTAATCTTGCCAATCCCATCGAGCAGGTCAAACAAGCGTTATTGGAACTCGATCAATTAACGGACTCTTATTTATTGGCTTATTCGAGCCTTTATCAATCAGCACCCATGACCAAGGATAATAATGCCGATGACCAAGACAACTATATTAATGCGGTTGCTAAATTAGCAACCTCGCTAGAGCCCTTGGATTTACTGGATAAACTACAAGCCATTGAAAATTCACATGAAAGAGTTCGTGAAAAACGTTGGGGAGCACGCACTTTAGATTTGGATATCTTGCTCTACGATCATACAATCATACAAACAGAGCGATTAACCATTCCTCATTATGGAATTGCAGAGCGGGATTTTGTGCTAAAGCCCCTGCTCGAAATCGATAACAAGGTATGCTTACCTGATGGTACGCCGATAGCTTCTTTGGTCGATAGCTCTGAACACTATAATTTAAAAATACTCGAATAAGCCCAAGCAAGGGTTTACATGGAGAAGATAGGTGAGTGATCATCAAATTAGCCATAATATAGGCCATAATTTTATCGCGGTTGAAGGGCCAATTGGGGTTGGCAAAACCACTTTAGCGCGTAAGCTCGCGGAAGTTCTTGGTTCTGAATTAATTCTAGAGCAAGCTGAAGACAACCCATTTTTAGAGCGTTTTTACCAAGACCCTAAAACTGGCGCTTTACCCACTCAGTTATACTTCTTATTTCAACGAGTGCGCCAATTACAAGAAGTGCGTCAATCGGATATGTTCACGCCTGTTCGTGTCGCTGACTATTTAATTGAAAAAGATCGTTTGTTTGCCCGTTCGACTTTAGATGCGGATGAATTGCGTTTGTATGAGCAAGTTTATAATAACTTGACCATTGATTCGCCAAAACCAGATCTAACCATCTACTTACAAGCACCGGTAGATGTTTTATTAAACCGCATTCGCAAGCGTGGGCGTTCGATTGAAAACCCAATCACTAAAGATTATTTGCAAAACATTTGCGACGCTTATACCGACTTCTTCTACTATTATGATGAGTCGCCATTATTAATCGTCAATGCCTCAGGATTAGACTTAGTCGAAAATGAAGCAGACTTTAATACTTTGTTAGATCAAATCGCACGTACTAAACGCGGAAAAAATTATTTTAATCCTCATCCAGCCTAAGGAAAAAATCGTAGGTACTGAATCATGAAAAAAATCACTATTAGTCACATTGAGAAGTTAAAAGCGCAAGGTGAAAAATTCTCTTGTTTAACTTGTTATGACGCCACCTTTTCGGAAGTAATTTCAGATGCTGGCGTGGAAATGATTTTGGTTGGCGATTCGTTAGGCAATGTTATTCAAGGCCAAGAAACAACGGTTCCAGTTACGCTTGACGATATGGAATATCATATTGCTTGTGTGGCCAATGGTTGCCCCAGTTGTTTAATCATGGGCGATATGCCTTATATGTCTTATTCTACGCCTGAGCAAGCTTATGACACCGCTGCGGCCATCATGCAAGCTGGTGCGCAAATGGTCAAACTCGAAGGCGGTGAATGGTTATACGAAACTATTACAGGATTAACGGAACGCGGAATTCCTGTATGCGCACACTTAGGCTTAACGCCGCAATCCGTTGACGCACTTGGCGGTTTTAAAGTTCAGGGACGTGATAACAAAACCGCGGCGAAAATTTTATCCGATGCCAAAGCCTTAGAAAAAGCAGGCGCCCGAATGTTAGTGTTGGAATGCGTACCAAGCGAGCTGGCAAAGTTAATTACCGAATCCTTAAAGATACCCGTTATGGGTATTGGTGCAGGCGTAGATGTTGATGGACAAGTGCTAGTTCTACACGACATGTTAGGCGTTTCGCCATTCCAAGCTAAATTTGTACGCAATTTTATGGCGGATGCTAATGGCTCAATTCAAGACGCCATTAAGCTTTACCATAATGAAGTTAAAGAACAGAATTTTCCTGCGGATGAGCATGGGTTTGAGTAATCAAAGCTATCGTCGCTCCCATGTAAATGGGCGACCAAAGGAAGTGCCTGTGGTAAATCCTGCTAGTTTGGGATTTGAACTCTTTGATTCCCGCCTGCTTGGGAATGACGGGTAGCTTAAACACGTCATTGCGAGGAGTATCACGACAAAACAATCTCGCAACTGACCAGATTGCCGCGCGATAAGATAAAAAGCATCACTCGCAATGACAGAGAAACATTATGATCATTATAAACACTATTGAAGAATTACAAATTGAATTAAATGCGCATCGCCAAGATGGTAAACGCATTGGCTTTGTTCCTACCATGGGCAATTTGCATGATGGTCATTTAAGTTTAGTAGAAGTTGCTAAAACTAAGTCCGATATTGTAGTGGTAAGTCTATTCGTTAATCCTACTCAATTTGGGCCTAATGAAGATTTTGATTCTTACCCACGAACCCTTGAAGCCGATTGTGAGAAATTAGAAAGCAAAGGTGCCGATATTGTTTTCGCTCCTGCCACCGAGGAAGTCTATCCAAAATGGCCAAACATTACTTCTGTACATGTTGCTCAGCTCGGCAATAACCACTGCGGTGCTTCGCGCCCAGGTCATTTTGATGGCGTCACTACTGTAGTTTCTAAGCTCTTTAATATGGTGCGTCCTGATTGCGCTATTTTTGGTGAAAAAGATTTCCAACAGATCGCCATTATTCGTCGTATGGTTTCAGATCTTAATTTCCCAATTGAAATTATTGGCGCACCGATTATTCGTGAGAAAAATGGCTTAGCCATGAGTTCGCGCAATGGCTATTTATCCACTGAAGAAAAAGACCACGCCAGTCATCTGCAAAAAACCTTACAGTGGGCGAAGTCAGAAATTAAAAATGGCTGCACCGATTTTCGTCAATTAGAAATTGAGGCTAATCAAAAAATTGAAGCCTTAGGTTTTGTTCCCGATTATTTCAATATCACAAACCAAGAAACATTAGCCTTGGCTGAAAGCTGTGATAAAGATTTGGTCATCTTGCTGGCTAGCTTTATGGGCAAAGTTCGATTGATAGATAATATTCAGATTTAGTTATGTCTTACCCTGATATTAAAAGCTTTATATTAGAAAGAGAATTCTCTAAGTTCTATGAGAGTGGCATTAAGTCTAGGTTGAATGCTAGAAGATTGGAGCATTCTTTGCATTATTTCTCAGAAGAATTCATTCTTATCATTATGAGTAATAAATATAGAATGATTGTTTCTCTGACTACGAACCTCCTACTGAATATCGTGGTAATTAATAAATCTACAAATGAAACTCTAGAAGACTTGAAGTATTCTTTACGAAATACAGAGCACTTCTTCCATACTTACAAAGAGCCACTAAATCAATACTTCCCCTTGTATAGGCAAGGAAAAAACTCACTTTAAATATTATCTTATTTCAATTATCCTGACTCTATAAATATAATTTACGGAGTCAAGCATGTCTGACGTGAAAACCTATCCTATTCGTTCAATTCGTGCGCATACGCCGCATATTGATGAAGCGACTTATGAGCGAATGTATCAACAATCTATCGAAAATCCTGATCGCTTTTGGACGAGAATGGCGAATGAGTTTGTGGATTGGTTTGAGCCTTGGGAGACCTTGAATGAAGTTGATTACAGCAAGGCTTCGATTAAATGGTTTGAAGGTGCGAAACTTAACGTTAGTTACAACTGTATTGATCGTCACTTAAAGGATAAGGCTGAACAAACAGCCATTATTTGGGAAGGCGATGAGCCTGATCAGCAGAAGCATATTTCTTATCAAGAATTACATGATGAAGTTTGTCGCTTTGCCAATGCTTTAAAAGCGCGTGGCGTTAAAAAAGGCGATCGTGTTTGTATCTATATGCCGATGATTCCAGAAGTGGGCTATGCCATGCTAGCTTGTGCTCGAATAGGGGCTGTCCACTCTGTGGTTTTTGGTGGTTTTTCCCCAGAAGCTTTAAAGACTCGTATTCTAGACAGTGATTGTCGAGTGGTGATTACTGCCGATGAAGGCGTTCGTGGCGGTAAAGGTATTCCATTAAAAGCGAATACGGATATTGCTCTTGAAGGCTGTCCTGACGTACATTCAGTTTTTGTGATTAAGCATCGCCAAGCTGACACTGGATGGCACAATGATAGAGACATTGATTACAATCAGTTTAAGCTTGATATGGAACCTGAGTGTACTCCAGAAATCATGGATGCCGAAGACCCATTATTTATTTTGTACACATCGGGCTCAACAGGTCAGCCGAAAGGTGTTTTACATACTTCTGGTGGTTATATTTTATATGCTGCCATGACCCATAAATACGTGTTCGATTACCATGAGGGCGATATTTATTGGTGTACCGCTGATGCAGGGTGGATCACGGGGCACTCCTATATTTTCTATGGTCCATTGGCTAACGGCGCAACCACTTTAGTTTTTGAAGGTGTTCCTAACTACCCTAGCGCCTCGCGTTTTTGGGATGTTGTTGATAAGCATAAAGTTAATATTTTCTATACAGCGCCAACCGCTATTAGAGCCCTTATGGCGCTTGGCGATGAACCCATTACTTCGACTTCTCGCCAATCCTTACGCTTACTAGGAACTGTTGGCGAGCCAATTAACCCTGAAGCATGGGAATGGTATGACAAAGTTGTTGGCGAAGAGCGCTGTCCAATTGTTGATACTTGGTGGCAAACGGAAACTGGCGGAATTCTAATTACGCCATTACCTGGCGCTACGCCATTAAAACCCGGTTCTGCCACTCGCCCATTCTTTGGTGTTCAGCCAGCTATCTTAGATAAAGATGGCAATGAGGTTCTTGACGACGAGCAAGGCGAAGCCAGTGGTAGCTTAGTTATGAAAGCTTCGTGGCCAGGTCAAATGCGTGGCGTTTATGGCGATCAACAACGTTTCTTTGATACTTACTTTTCGCAATATAAAGGTTATTACTTTACTGGAGACGGTGCCCGTCGTGATGCTGATGGTTACTATTGGATCACTGGTCGCATGGATGACGTTTTGAATATCTCTGGCCATCGTTTAGGAACCGCGGAGATTGAAAGTGCATTAGTTTTACATCCAGCAGTTGCTGAAGCAGCCGTGGTTGGCTATCCGCACGATATTAAAGGCCAAGGTATTTATGCCTATGTTACACCAATGACGGGCACTGAAATGTCTAATGAGTTAATTGGTGAACTGGTTGCTCATGTAGCAAAAGAAATTGGGCCCATTGCTAAGCCCGATAAAATCCAATGGGCGCCAGGTTTGCCAAAGACTCGCTCTGGAAAAATTATGCGTAGAATTTTGCGTAAGATTGCTGAGAATGAACTGGAGAACTTAGGAGATACTTCTACTTTAGCCGATCCGTCGGTTGTTGAGGACTTGATTAATAATCGTTTATAGACCTTTCGACTTCCCTATAAGAGGATTCCCCTTTTCAGGGGAGTGACGCGCCCTTAGTTTTTAATCCATCACCCGCTGCTGGGCTTTGTTTAACCAATCATCATTGACAACAAAGCCTCGCATCACTTCTTTGCCATCTTGCAGCGCCACGATTTTTTGCAAGCTGAAACCATCAAACTCCAACTCTACTGGCAATAAATCTTCATTAATTGATTCAATCTCTGCTAACCAGTAAAAGCGTGGCAATTGGTACCATTGGTATTGTTCGTCAGATATTAAGTTTTTAAGTTCAGAATAATGAACCCAAAAACCTTTTAAGTGCTTTTCTGCCACTTCATTGGGATATTCAAAACGATTCTCGACGAAATCTTGAAAAGGATAAAACAGGCGACCTTTGCACAACAATTTCTTTTGCTCAATAACGATATTTTTTTGTTGTAACCACCGAAAAACTAAAGGATTAGAATCTAACGATAACTGGTGTTGAAAAAGTCGCTTGTATTTATCGTCAAATCTATCTTTTAAGTTTGGACCAACCCAATCTGATAAAGATCCTTTACCACCAACTTTCAAATAAAACTTTACCGCTAATTCGCAATGAGTCGTTATATTTCGATAATCAAAAATTGAGTCAAACTCACCTAAAGTTTGCTTTTCAACAATGACCTGTAGATTAATTTTCAGTTGCTTAACATTATCAGAGTTTGCCAGAATCGAAGCCCATAACTGTTCAAAATAGACACCCAAGCGGTGAGTTTTCTTGCCATGAAAAGTTTTGTTAGCTGTTAATTCACCGCTAAGCTTATCGCAAGATAACTCCTCAGTTAGGTTAAGGAGTTCTGGACTTTCTAATAACCAGCCTTGGTCGGCAAAAGGACGCATAAATAAGTGATAAGGATTTAGTGTGTTAGATAATAACAAAAAAAGCCACCAAATTCATGGTGGCTAATTTCAACTTCCAAGTCAGAGGGACTGAAGATTTGAGGGGTAATATTTTAAGGTTTTACTGCCTTAACCAACACAATTAAGCGTCTGCTTTACGAGCTTCTTTACGCGCTTGTCTTTTTTCTCGGTGCATTGCTCTTTTTTCTTTCATACGCGCTTTTAGCTCAGCAAATTTTGCTCTTTGTTCCTCAGATAACATTTGATTGAAACTTTGAGCTGCAGCGTGCTTGTCCGCCATTTTTTGTGCTTTTAGGTCCGCTTCTTGACGTAATAAAGTACGTAAGCGTTTTTGATCCAAACTATCAGCCTGCATTACCTGATGAAGCTCTTTTTTAATAGCTTTCATCTCTTCTTTGGTTGCTTTTAACTTTGCTTGGCGTTGCTCTTTATTTGCTTTCATTTGCGCTTTTTGCGCTTCTGTTAAATCTAACTTCTTGATTAACATCTCTTTGTGGTGCATCTTTTTATCATGATGATGCTTAGGTCCTGCAACAGCTACGCTTGAAGTTGTTGCTAATGCAGATAGTAATACCGCTGCAATTGAAACTGACTTTAACTTATTCATACCATTCTCCATGAAATAATCGTTGGGTTACACTTGTAAATTACTACTAGACTAACTCTGTATGCCTAATATACACCTTTGATGAGCATTATCTCTTTGGATTCCGTAAAACTGAGTAAATGTCCTGTAAAGACTCCTGACCAAACTTTACATATATTATCCAGAATCATGATATTATTTATTTTTACTATTACTAAGAATAACGAACATGGCAAAATTATTATTAGCTGACGATGATATTGAGCTTTGTCAGCTTTTGAACGAATACCTAAGTCACGAAGGCTTTGACATAAGCCTAGCTCACGACGGTAGTACAGCTGCGAAACTTATATTAGACCAAGAATTTGATTTAATGGTATTAGATGTAATGCTGCCTAACTTAAATGGATTTGAAGTTTTAAAAGAAGTCAGAAAAGAGTCACAGGTTCCAATTTTAATGTTAACCGCTCGTGGCGATGAAATCGATAGAATCGTAGGTTTAGAGCTCGGAGCTGATGATTATATTGGCAAACCCTGTAATCCTAGAGAGTTAACTGCACGGATTCGCTCAATATTACGTCGTACTGAAAATATATATAAAGCCAAGCAACAAAAGTTAGAATCTATTGTTTTGTCTGACGTTTCAATTAATCCTTCCACTCGTGAAGTTTTACAAGACGACAACTCAGTTAAACTTACCGCTACAGAATTTGATATTCTATATTTGCTAATGTCCCAAGCTGGTCATCTAGTAGATCGGGATCAACTTTCAGAACAATGCTTGGGGCGCAAGTTAGAACCTTATGATCGCAGCATTGATATGCACATTAGTAACTTGCGAAAAAAATTAGGCCCCAATGAAAAAGGGGACGATAGAATTAAAACTGTTCGTGGTGTTGGCTATCAATATGTCTCTCTCGATTCGTAAATTTGTTAGACCAAATTTATTTTGGAAGATATTTTTATGGTTTTGGCTAGCTACACTTTCGGTGTTAGCAAGCACAGTCTTTTTATATAGTTTATCCGAGCAAGAAAGTCGGCTCATTCCTATTGAACGCTCCGAAAGAATTGAGTTGCGGAAAACCGCTATTTTTGTTCAGCAAAAGAAATTAATTGATAAGTACGATGAACTTAAAATTCTCCAGCCCAAAAAGATAGAAAAAATCTTATCTAAAACTTTTATTTTAGACAAATATGGAAAAGATCTTTTTGATCGTGATGTGCCTGAAGCTATTTATAAGTTGAGGGCCTTCAATAAGCGACGTCAACAGCTAGCAAAAGTTATCAATAATAACGAAGCTTACTTTGGTCCAGAAGTTGTTTTCAATCGTGGAAAGCATTATCAACTTTATTTAAGTAAAAAGACACAACAGCATTTTTACTCCGTTATATCTCATATCTATCACTCTACTTCAATTTGGACTATTCTGGCCGCTTTCGGCATTAGTGGATTAGTTTGTTTTGGGTTGGCTTGGTATTTAACCCGCCCTATTCATCAACTACAAAAAGCCACTCAAGCCTTTGCGGCAGGCGATTTACAAGCTCGCGCAACTAACTATATGGGCAATCGTCATGATGAATTTATCGATCTGGCTAAAGATTTCGATCAGATGGCCAATAAGATTGACAAAATGATCCACTCACAAAAACGCTTACTCAGCGATGTATCGCATGAGTTACGATCTCCACTGACTCGTATGCAAATAGCTTCAGGACTAGCTTTAAATAAAGCTACTGATGATAATCGAAATCATCTTGAAAGAATTGAAACCGAGATTGAAAGGCTCGATGAAATGATTGGTGAATTATTGCAAGTCGCGGCCTTAGAGCGCGGCAACTTCTATGAAGAAAAGTCACAGTTCATTTTAAATGATTTAATTTCGGTTTTAGTAAACGATGCTAAATTTGAGGCTTCGGCGCACAACAAGTCTGTAACATTTAAGGCTGAAAAAGAATTTGAATTTACAGGCTACTACGGCTTAATTGCTCGCTCAGTTGAGAACATTTTAAGGAATGCCATACGCCATACAAAGTCGCAAACCACAGTGGACTTAAAGCTCTACCAATATGACGATCAAATTAAAATTCAAATATTAGATCAAGGCTCAGGTGTGAAAGAAGAACATATCAACAAAATCTTTGAACCTTTCTATCGGCCAACTGAAGCTCGAGAAAGGACCTCCGGTGGCACTGGTCTTGGGTTAGCTATTGCTAAGCGTGGAGTTGAAGCCAATGGTGGTAATATTTATGCGGAAAATGGTGTTAATTGTGGCCTTGCTGATGGCTTAAAAGTAACTATCACCCTTCCTATTAACTAAAATTAGCTCTAGTTAATTTTCGCGAATAATAATACTAGAGCCAAACCAATTAAGAAAACACCAAGTACTCTATCAATTAAATATCCTGAACTTGCAAAGAAGCTGCGCACCTTTTTTTGACTCAATAATAAGGACAAGCTAACAAACCAAACTCCAGTAGCAAAAGCCATCCAAGTTCCGTATATGGCTTGGATACCTATTGGTGTGGTAACGCTAATTAATCCTGTAAATAGTGAAAAGAAAAACAAAGTTGCTTTGGGGTTAAGCACATTGGTAATAAATCCTTGTCGGAATGCTTTTGACAACAGCATTGATTCTGTAGTTTTTTCTAGTTGTTGAGCTTTGTCTGAAGTTGGCTTTTTTGCTTGAATAGCTTGTAGACCTATATAACCTAGGTAACAGGCGCCGGCAACTTTAATCGCAGTAAACAACCATGGAGTGCTTTTTATTAAGGCGCCAACGCCTACTAAAGCAACTGCTACATGCACAAATATTGCTAAGCCTATACCTATACTTGTGACTATTGCGGGTTTTCTGCCAAATAAAAGACTCTGCCTCATTACTATCGCAAAATCAGGCCCAGGGCTTGCCACAGCTAATATATGAGCAGTGGCAATTAATAAAAATTCTTGCCAGTAATTATCAAATAATTCCGTCAACATTAAGTAATTACCCCCCAAATTTTTTGGAGCAAATCTAACATTAACTTTCCGTATTCAGTAAACAACAAAAAACATACTGTCACGATAAAAATTATCACCATCAATAAAGCAACCCAATGACGTTTTGTCTCCAAACTTTTATTATTTAGACCTACTTTATAACGATCAATTAGATATCTAATCAGCATCCATAGCGGAACTAGTAACATTACTATAGAGCCTAACAAGATCCACATTTGCTCTTGCGCAAATGTTAATGCCGCTCCAACTAAGACCCCCGGCATCAAATAGACAGGTGCCCAAATAAGTGTTGCCATAATAACAGCCAAAACAAACTTCTTTATTGGCATATCTAATATTCCAGCTACCAGCGAAATAACTGCCCGTATGGGCCCTATAAACTGTCCAACTAAAATTCCTGCAAATCCATGTTGCTTAAAAAAACTCTCTGCCTTTTGCATCATGGATTGATGCCGCTTCACCCATGACCATTGATGCACTTTATCGTTAAAGTAAAAACCTACTGAAAAAGACACTAATTGTCCTAATGATGCCCCTATAAAACTAGCTAAGCTCATTACCCAAAAATTCAAATGACCAGCGCCAATTAATGACCCGACCCCAACTAATAGCAACCAACCAGGTACTGCTAAACCAATAATTGCCAATGATTCCAAAAAGGCAATAGCAAAAACCACCAATCCCGCCCAATGAGGATTAGCGCTGATCCAATTTAAAATTTCATTAACCATTTGTTCCATCAGCGCATGATGACGAAAATCATTAGAAAAGTCGATAGCTGGTTAGTATTTGTCTTGCTAATTATATATGAGTCGTTTATCTTTCTATAATTATCCAAATTTAGCCCAATATTATGAGCGATCAATACAAAACTATTATTCAACAACGTCAACCACAAGACGTCGAGATATTTCAAAACATTCACCCGGATGTAGCTCCACCTCGTTTAGAAATTGACCAAATGAATTTAGCCAATCGCGAAATAAATGATTACCGTTCATCTGGTGAATTAATCCGTAGTTTAGCCAATACTATTCGATTATGGCGACAAAATACCCCAGCTGATGCGCAACCGGCAATCAGTGCAATTCTATCGGGCGGACTTCAGATTCAAGTTAGTCGCTTAGCACAAGAGTCTTTCCACGGTATTCGAATTGAAGGGACTGCAGGTGGAAATCCTTGCATGGTATTAACCCACCAATCAAATGTGCAATTACTTTGTTATATTGAAAAAATTGCTGAAGAAGCGCCCGAGAAAAAGATAGGGTTCATTATTGATGGTAAAGAAACGGAAGAATAAGCGTATAAGAAGCTACTTCTAATAGCTTCTTATATTACTTTTTGGAACGAGTCTAATTGTTCATCATCAGCAAGATCTTGATTAAGCATTAAAACAGTCATTCCTGTTTCTTTTCCAAGCTGATACAACTCTTCCTGAATTTCATTTTCATCCACTACATATTCAGTTGCTACTGTTATATGTGAGTGGACTTGTGCATTATTACTAGCATCTATTTTGATAGAGTCTTGCATTGACTCAACAACGAGTCGATGGCGGCTTAGCCATTTTAAAAATTTCAACTTAAAATCCGAGTTTTCAGCACCCCATGCTTCTAATTCAAATCGCATTTGTTCATGAATTCTTTGACCCTGCTCATTTGTTAATATCTGAGTATCAAAACGAACACTATAAGAAGTTAAACTATCGAGACAAGTAATAAAGGGTTTGAGATACATATGGTTAATGGCAATTTTCATTAAACCTGTAAATTGCAAACCAACGCGATTAAAATGACTTGAGACAAAACGGCCTTTAAATCGATAAAGAATTTCAGAGATAGTCAGCAATATATCCTCATGCTCACTACCATGCACTGTTAGTACTAGCTCTTTGTCTAGTTTAAGCTCAGAATCCGCCACCTTGCCCCCTCTGTATGTAAGCCCTTGATGTTCGTTTATTTTTAACTATATATAGGGCTATGGTTGCTCTAAAGTACAAGATAGCTGGTTATAATTCAACCAAGCTTAATGTGAGGTAAGTCACAAAAAGAAAACATTTGTCAAACATACTCCTATCATTTGTTTTAACTCATAATTCTAGCTAGTATGAGTAATAAATCCTTATAAAATGGAGTGTCTTTATTATGCGATTAATTTTATTAACCAGCTTAATATTACTTGCCTCGGGCTGTGCAACTTCGCCAACCGGTAAGAAGTACGTAAAAATCTTTCCTGATAGTCAAATGAGCCAAATGGGTGCAGCAGCATTCACTTCTATGAAGAAAAGTCAGAAACTTGATTCTTCACCTAGCAGCAATCGTTACGTTCAATGTATTGTTAACGCTTTAATTCCTGAGTTACTGGTAGAAGATCAGCGTATTTTTGGTAAAAAGGCCCGTATGCACAAAACTCAATGGGAAGTGAGTGTATTCGATGAAGCTACACCTAACGCCTTTGCCTTACCGGGTGGAAAGATCGGCGTCCATACTGGCATGTTCAAAGTTGCCAGCAATACTGATATGTTAGCTTCAGTGATTGGTCATGAAATAGGTCATGTTTGGGCTGAGCATGGTAACGCTCGTATGTCCAATCAAACACTTGGCAACACAGCTTTACAATTAACGGCTATTTTAGGTGGAACTGAAACACAGCAGAAACAACAAGTATTAGGTTTGTTAGGAGTAGCCACTCAAGTTGGCGGATTAAAGTTTAGCCGTGATCACGAATCTGAATCTGACAATCTTGGCTTAACATTAATGGCTCGTGCCGGTTTTGATCCTAGAGCAAGCGTGCAAGTTTGGCAAAATATGTCTAGAATGGCACAAGGTCGAAAACCTCCAGAGTTTCTTTCAACTCATCCGTCGAATCAGACTCGGATTAATGATTTAAATCGAAAAATGCCTAAGGCCTTAGAGCTTTATCATCAAGCGAAAGCCCAAGGTAAAAAGCCTAATTGCCGACTATAAGCGTAAAAAAAGCCGAGCATTGCTCGGCTTTTTATAATTAATATAAAATGTTTTAATTCGCTAACGCCACAAGATAACCATCTCGCTCATATAAAGCTTCGTTATATAACTCTTCAAAATCTTCGACCACAGATTTCTGAACGGCTTCTATTGATAAAATATTATCGCGCCATTTGGTTAGCTTTTTAAAATCTTCTAGTGAATCTTCACCTGTTTCATCCGCTAAAATCTGGCTACGCATTAAAAAAGGTGCAAATGCCACATCTACTAAACCAAACTTATCGTCAGCGAAAAAGCCATTAGCTTCAACCTGTTGTTCTAAATGTGCTAATTTCTTAGCAAGATCTGATTGTATTTGACGGAAGGTTTGTTCACGACGAGCTTGAGTGAGCTGGTATTGAGCATTATTAAGACTGCTACTAAATTCAATCCATGCTCGATGCTTTGCTTTAGTTAATGAATCTGCAGGCAACATACTTTCACCATAAGTTTCATCTAAAAACTCATTAATAACTGCTGACTCAAAAAGAACTTCTTCACCGACTCTCATCAAAGGAACTTTACCCAAAGGAGAAATCGACAAAAACCAATCTGGTTTTTTATTTAAATCGATATACTCAATCGTGTGCTCAACTTCTTTATGGTTCAAGGTTATTACAGCCCTTTGAACAAAGGGACATAATTTAAAACTTACTAAAATTGGTTGCTCTATTTTACTCATGTTTAATCTGTAGGAGTAATTTTGTATTTAATGTAAAGCTAATCGACAGGAATTGCAATAAACTTCATTCTAACCCATAAAAAAAGCGACCCTAGAGTCGCTTCAGAATAATTTAATGGTGATGCCCACCTTCACCATGTACGTGGCCATGAGCAATTTCTTCTTCACTAGCATCACGCACTTGTTTAACTGTTACATCAAAGTGTAATTCAATACCGGCCAATGGATGATTTCCGTCGACAGTAACCATTTCGTTCTCTACTTTAGTAACCGTAATCAATTGAGGACCATTTGGAGATTCAGCTTGAAACTGCATACCTTCTTCGACTTTTTCAACACCCTGGAAAGCACTTAATGGAACTTCTTTTACCATCTCTTGATTATACTGGCCATAAGCTTCATCTGGGTTGACTACAACTTCAACTTGATCACCTTCCGACTTGCCTACTAAAGCACTTTCAAGACCAGGAACAATATTATGAAAGCCGCATAAAAAAGCTAATGGTTCAGTTCCTTCCGAAGTATCAATCATCTGACCTTCAGCAGTCTTAACACTGTAATCAATAACAGCTACTTTATTTTTTTCAATTTGCATAATATTCTCTCTTAGTTTGTCTTGCTTAGTTCTAACGTTAATTTCGGTTATCGCCAACGTAAAAAACAAACGCAAACTAAAATAACCAGTTTTAAAATTTAAGTTCTATTACTCTACTAGTAAATAAACCGTGGATTTTTAAATGCCTCGTTCTAATTCAAAAAGGCCACTTTATTTGATTTTCTTGCCGGCAGCTTGTTGATCGGCGTGATACGACGATCTCACCATTGGTCCACTTGCTACATTGGTAAAACCTAATTCTTCAGCAATCCTTCCCAGTTCATCAAACTCTGCTGGTGGCATAAAACGCATCACAGGGTGATGGTATTTACTCGGCTGTAAATATTGACCAAGTGTCAGCATATCCACACCATGCGCTCGAAGATCTTTCATCACTTCGATAATTTCTTCATTGGTTTCACCTAACCCGATCATCAAGCCAGACTTAGTGGGAATGCCTGGATAACGTTCTTTAAACTGTTTTAATAAGTCCAATGACCATTGATAATCCGCACCTGGACGCGCTTGTTTGTATAAGCGCGGTACTGTTTCTAAATTATGATTAAAAACATCAGGTAAACCACCAGCCATTAGCTCCAAAGCTTTTTCCATACGTCCACGGAAATCAGGAACTAACACTTCAATTTTTAATTCAGGGTTTTGTTCACGTGCCACTCTCACGCATTCGGTAATATGAGCAGAACCGCCATCGCGTAGATCGTCGCGATCAACAGAGGTGATGACAACATAATTTAAACCCATAGACTTTACCGAGTCTGCTAAATTCTGAGGCTCTTCTGGATCTAAAGGTAAAGGACGACCGTGCGCAACATCGCAGAAAGGACAGCGTCTAGTACAAACGTCACCCATAATCATAAAAGTCGCGGTTCCATGACCAAAGCATTCAGGCAGATTTGGACAAGAAGCTTCTTCACAAACAGTATGCAACTTCTTATCACGCAACATATCTTTAATCTTGGTGATTTGATTGCCATTAGGTAAACGCACACGGATCCAATCTGGCTTTCGTGGCATTTCTTCAGTTGGCATGATTTTTACAGGAATTCGCGCCATCTTGTCTTCGGCACGCATCTTTTGACCAGGGATCACCTTACCGGTAACTCGCCCTTTTTTTACTTGTTCAGACATGAGTCTCTCTTTACTTATTCGGCGGTTTGTAAATCTTCTAAACCGACCTTTTCAAGTCGCTTAGTATAACCTAATTTCTCACACAATTGATCAATCAAGTCAGATTGAATACGTTCCAATGATTCAGGACCACCCTTCGTCGATACTTGCGTCATCTCCATTCCTTGATACCCACAGGGATTAATTCGTGAAAAAGGCTCTAAATCCATATTTACATTTAGCGCTAAACCATGGAATGACTTCCCTTTCCGAATTCGTAAACCCAATGAGCAAATTTTTTGTTCACCTGTATAAACTCCGGGAGCATCTGCTCTTGGCGCAGCTTCAATACCATAAATAGCGAGCATATCGACAATGGCATTTTCGATCCCAGAAACCAAATCTCGTGGCCCCATATTTTTACGGCGCAAATCAATCATAAAATAGGCCACTTGTTGGCCTGGACCATGGTAAGTAACTTGACCACCACGATCCACTTGAACTACTGGTATATCGCCAGGGAATAGTAGATGTTCTTCTTTACCTGCTTGGCCTTGCGTAAATACAGGATCATGCTCTACCAACCAAATTTCATCTAAGACTTGTTGGTTACGCTCATCGGTAAAGGCCTGCATGGCTTTCCAAATAGGCACATAATCTTGACGACCAAGCTCTCTTATTACGACACTTTTTTCTATTGACATCAGTTCAACTCACTAGAGGGTCATTTTCACGCCATCTACCGTGAAAACATCTTTATACAAAGCATCTACTTGCTCTTTATTGGTCACTCGAATGTTAAATGATAAGGAAACATAATTACCATTACGACTCGGCTTCGAGCTTGGTATTTGATTGGTTGGAGCATGACGATTGACCACCTCAAGCACTTCCAAGTCCACACCTTCACGATTGACAGCCATCACTTTAAAGCAAATGTCCGCAGGAAATTCCCACACTTTATCTCTATCGTAATTTTGATTCATTCGATTAACGCCTTATATTTCCGGAAATTGTCCGTGATACAGTTCAAATTTCAATTTTTGGTAAGCCGCATTTATCTCGTGCCAAACCTTACCGACTTTACCACCACCAATTTTAACATGGTTTAAACTCAATACAGGGCGAATTTCTTTATTGGAACTAGTCAACCAGATTTCATCGGCTTCCACTAAGTCAGCCATTAATAACTCAGTCTGACGGACTCTGTAACCCAGCTGCTTAGCCAATAAAATAACAAACTCTCGAGTCACTCCAGCAAGCACTTCGTCATTTAATGACGGTGTTAATAGTTCACCTGATTTTACCATGAACACATTACTTGCAGTTGCTTCAACCACTCTGCCCTGTCGCACTAATATGGCGTCATCGGCGCCAGATTCAAGAGCTTTTTGCAATAAAAGGCAGTTGGCCAGTAAGCTGGTGGTTTTTATATCACAGCGATCCCAACGAATATCTTCACAAGTTACTGCACTTATTCCTATTGGTTCCAGCGAGTCGTCATAAACTGGAGGTAATTCAGAAACCATGGCAAACACAGTTGGAGTTAAACCCTTAGGAAACTCATGGCTACGGATAGGGTAAGCTCCTCTGGTTACCTGCAAATACAGCGAAGCTTGCCTAAGATCATTTTTCGCTAACAGTCGCTCAGCAATCGCTAACCATTCCTTTTTATCAAATACCAAGCCCAGTTTAATTTGTTGTAAGCTTCGGTTTAAGCGTTCAATATGCTCAGAAAAGCGAAAGTAATTTCCAGCATAAGCTGGGATCACTTCATAAACCGAATCCGCAAACAAAAAGCCCCGGTCATATACCGAGACTTTTGCTTCTGAGTCTTCCAGCCACTCACCATTTAAATAAACAATAGCCATTTAACTAACTCTAATAGGCATCATTAGAACCATAATTTAATGCTATCCCAAGCGCGGCCAAAAAAGCCTGCTTCTTCTACATTGGCAAGTGCCACCATGGGAATACGCTTAACTTCTTTACCGTTTACTTTGAAAAACACTTCACCGACTTTTTGACCTTTTCGAATTGGAGCTATGATTTCTGAATTTAATACATAATTAGCTTTTAAGTTTTCTTTATCCGTTTTAAGAAGACTTAAAGTTGCATCTTGTGCTAAACCTACTGGAAACTCATTTTCTTCACCTTTCCAGACACGAGCATTTTTCAAAGAAACTCCTGCCTTGAACGGCGTAATGTTAGTATAAAAACGGAAACCATGATTTAATAACTTGCGACTTTCACTAGCACGCTTTGCTTTACTATCCGTTCCCATTACCACGGCAATTAAGCGCATATCATCTTTAATGGCAGAAGAAACCAAACAATAACCAGCCTCTTCAGTATGACCAGTTTTAAGGCCATCAACTAAGAGTCCTTGATCTTTTAATAAACTGTTTCTGTTCTGCTGGGTAATTCCATTGTAACTAAACTCGCGCTCTGCATAGATAGAGTAATCCGCTGGGAAATCTTTAATTAAAGCACGCGATAAAACGGCCAAATCTTTAGCGGTAGTAGCATGCCCTGAAGCAGGCAGGCCTGTGCTATTTTTAAACTGAGTGTTGGATAAACCTAATCGTTGTGCATGTTGATTCATCAAATCGGCAAATGCAGTTTCATTTCCAGATATAAATTCTGCCATTGCGATACTGGCGTCATTCCCAGATTGGATCACAATGCCTTTATGTAAATCATCGACACTGACATATTTATTAACTTCCACGAACATTAAGGATGAACCTTTTAGCTTAGGGTTCTGCGCCCAAGCATTTTCGCTGATTAATACTTTATCATCTGTAGTAATGTTACCTTTAGCTAACTCATCGGAAACAATATAACTGGTCATTATTTTTGTTAAACTGGCAGGAGGCAACACTTGCTCAGCATTCGATTGAGCCAAGATCTGTCCCGTTTGGTAATCCATCAAAATATAAGACTTGGCTTCAACTTCTGGCATGCCATCAGAATAAACTTTCGTCGACAAAACAGCACCAAAGATAAGTACCGTTGATAATTGCTTAATGTATTTTTTAAATTTCATTTTTTATATAAGAGTTAATCAGTTACCAACTTAGGTGTGCTACCCAAATCGTATTGTTTTAATTGATTCAAAATGGACTCAGCAAGCTCTGGATCAGTCAATGGGCCAATTCGCACTCTATTTAAATCTTGGCCACTTGATGTCTTAAAAGACGAAACCTGAATAGGCTGTTTAAAGTATTCTCGCAATCTAGCAGCCAAAGTGTCAGCTCGTAGTGCATCACTAAAAGCGCCAACTTGAACAAATAATTGTGGCGTTGCTGTTTGCTCTTTTATGGGCGGTATCACTAAATCACCGCGTTCATAACGAGTACCAACACCTGTTGAGCTTGGTGAAGCTAAAACTTGCACCTCTACTCTTGCCGTACCTTTAGTGTCGTAGTCCAATTTTTTAGCTGC
Source organism: uncultured Kangiella sp. (assembly GCA_947503345.1). Classification (GTDB taxonomy): domain Bacteria; phylum Pseudomonadota; class Gammaproteobacteria; order Enterobacterales; family Kangiellaceae; genus Kangiella. Next base: position 531,787 of record CANNCW010000001.1, read on the forward strand.
AGCATAAGACAAATCAATCAATCGGTTTTTCACAAAAGGACCGCGATCGTTTACTTTTACCACCACGGATTTGCCAGTATCTAAATTAGTCACACGTGCATAAGAAGGCAAAGGCAAAGTTTTATGGGCCGCCGTGAAGTGATACATATCATAAATTTCACCAGAAGAGGTTCTGCGCCCGTGAAACTTTTTCCCGTACCAACTGGCTACACCTACATCAATATAACCTTCGGCATTATCTAGCACATGGTAAACCTTACCATCTTGCTCATAATATGGCGGATTACCATAGCGACTTTTAGGTTCAACTTTAGGTTTCGGCTCCCTTGGGGTTCTACTGCTAAAAGAGCGGTCGGAGTCGGTAGGGGCCGAATCAGGGATACTTCGATCCAGCGGTTCCTGACTTCCAGGACTTTTTATATTCGTCGTGGTACAAGCCGACAAAAACACCAAACTCGACAATGCAAAACTAGTCGTTAGCAATTTCATTCAGCTGACTCGCTTTGCTTGTTAGCAGCAGTTACTTTCATGTTTTGATACTTTTGTTTAATTTCTTGGCTTAACTGGTGAACCGCCATGGCATACATTGAGCTACGATTATAACGAGTAATCACATAAAAGTTGTGATAACCCACCCAATTATCCACTGAGTTTTCTTGTTTGAAAGGATATACCCCAACATTATCTTTATCAGTCGCGCCGGATTGCAACTTAACGCCTGCTTGAGTTAAAGTTTCTACAGTATATTTAGGCTTTAATTTTTCAATGCGGAATTTTTTTGCAATTGATTTATCTAGATCAGGTAAAAACTCAGCAACTGGTTCATCAAGTTTCCACTTATGTTGATGAAAATAGTTAGCCACACTACCAATGGCATCAACCGGGTTATTAAACAGATTAATTTTATTATCACCATCAAAGTCAACCGCGTAGTGGCGATAAGAACTTGGAATAAATTGCCCCATGCCCATAGCACCAGCATAAGACCCCTTATGATGATCAAGTATCCAGCCTTGTTCACGCGCTAACACAAAGTATTGCTCTAACTCGCTTGCAAAAAACTTACCTCGCTTTGGGTAATGGAACGCCAAAGTACTTATGGCATCAATTACAGGGAAAGTTCCTTGAATTCTACCGTAATAAGTTTCTACACCAATAATCGCAACAATAACTTCTGCTGGAACCTGGAACTCTTCTTCTGCACGAGCCAAAGTTTCTTGATGCTCAGCCCAAAACTCTGCACCTTGCTTGATTCTTTTATCCGTTAAAAAGATTGGGCGATATTCATACCAATCTTTACCTTCAGCAGGACGGCTCATCGCTTTTAAAATGCTTTCTCGTTTTTCTGCTTTTGCTAATGCTTGCTCAACATAATCTTGGGTAAAGCCATGTTTTTTCACCATAAATTGTGCAAAATCTTTAGCATTAGTTGGTGCTTTTTCTACATCTTTAGCAGTTAATGGAGCAACCATTAATGCAGATGCTATTGCCGATGAAATAATTTTTTTAATCATAGATTTATTCACTAAATGTTCCTTTATCTCGAATGTAAACGCCTATGGGTTTTTATAGACATTAAAATACCAAATCCTGCCAACAAGGTCACCATCGATGTGCCTCCATAACTGATAAGTGGTAATGGTAAACCCACTACAGGAAGCAAACCACTAACCATTCCAATATTAACAAACAGGTATACAAAAAATGTAAGTGTAATAGCTGCGCCTAATAAGCGGCCGAAAGTATCTTGCGCTTGCAAACTGATTTGCAAACCACGAATAATAATAAATAAGTACAGCGCCAATAAAATACCAACACCAATCAAACCAAACTCTTCACCTAAAACTGCAAAAATAAAGTCCGTATGGCGCTCAGGTAAAAACTCAAGTTGGGACTGAGTACCTTGCAACCAGCCTTTCCCGCTAACTCCGCCTGAACCAATGGCAATTTGAGACTGGATGATATGATAGCCAGCGCCTAAAGGATCCCTTTCAGGATTTAAGAAAGTTAGTACGCGTCCCTTTTGATAATCATGCATTACGAAATACCACATGATAGGTATCATCACCACCGCAGCTACAACAGCTGTTGCAATATATCTCCAGCGGATCCCAGAAAAGAAAATAATGAAAAGACCTGAAGTTGCAATTAACAATGAGGTTCCTAAGTCTGGTTGCTTCATGATCAATAATGTTGGGACAAAAACTAATAACAAGCTAACTACTAAGTTTTTAAAACTTGGGGGGAGTGCTTTTTCAGCAAAGAACCAAGCAATCATCATGGGCATCGCAAGCTTCATCATTTCAGATGGCTGAAAGCGTATACCAATATTAATCCAGCGTTGCGCGCCTTTACTCGACTCACCAAAAAGTAACACCGCAAATAAGAATCCAAGAGCCAACACATATAATGCAGGAGCCCAAAGTTGCAATATGCGCGGCGGTATTTGCGCTATGAAAAACATTACTGCTAGGCCAAAACCTAATCGAACCAATTGTTTCTTAATTAAAAAACTACTCTCACCGCCAGCACTATAAATTACCATTAAGCCAAAACCCATTAGCATTAATAAGCCAAGCAACAGGGGAACATCGATATGGAAGCGCCAAAGTAAACTGTTTTTTGCTTTATGAGTATTACTGCTGGCATTTGGGCTGTAGCTACTTAGCATTATTGTTGCCCCATAGGTTGATTTGAGGCCAGGCTTTTATCATTGCTTTTCAAGTAATGCTCCATCAACTTCCTAGCTATTGGCGCAGCATTTCCACCGCCCCCTCCAGCATTCTCCATAACCACGGCGATTGCAATTTGTGGATTTTCGAATGGCGCATAACCAATAAATAAAGCGTTATCTTTAAATTTATCTTCAACGGTTTCTGCATCATAAGTTTCATCTTGAGCGATACTTTTTACCTGAGCAGTCCCTGTTTTACCAGCTGCAGAGAACGAGGCACCCTCAAAAGCAGTTTTTGCTGTTCCAAGTGGCGGCAAAGTAACTTGATGCATGGCATTTTTTACCGTATCTAACCAACGACCATCACCCGTAGTTATTTGTTCTGTCGACATTTCAGGAATATTGCTTTCGACTTTAGTGCCTATTTGGAACTCTTTTACTAACTGTAAATCGAAACGGATCCCGTCGTTTGCCAGTACCGCACTAGAATTTGCCAACTGTAATGGTGTAGCCGTCCAAAAGCCTTGGCCAATGCCTATATTGACTGTGTCACCCATATACCAAAACTGATTACGATTCTCTTTTTTCCAAGCCCGACTTGGCATTATACCTACTTTCTCTTCGACAATATCCAATCCTGTTTTTTGTCCAAACCCGAACTGTTCCATTCCTGCTGAAATATTATTAATTCCCAACATAACAGACAGCTCGTAAAAAAAAGTATCACAAGACTGGATAATAGAATCTACTACGTTCATGGTGGCGCCATGCCCCCAAGGTTTCCAGTCGCGATAACGATGCTCATTATCCGGTAACGAGTACCAACCCGGATCAGCAATTCGAGTGCTACTGTTTATTACACCTTGTTGTAATGCAAGCCACGCTAAGTGAGGTTTTATGGTTGAAGCTGGAGCATAAGTACCTTGGACCGCACGATTATAAAGCGGCCTTTCTTCAGAGTTTATTAATGCTGAATAATTGGCTTGAGAAATCCCACCTGTGAACAAATTGGGGTCATAACCGGGCTGACTGACCAAAGCCAAAATTCCGCCACTGTTTGGATCAACCGCAACCACAGCTCCACGCGCGCCAACTTCTTTAAACAATTCGTTGGCTTTTTTTTGCAAACTATAATCAAGGTGTAAATGTAGATTTTGACCCGCGATAGGATCTTGTCGTTCTAGCACACGCACGATACGACCACGTACGTCCGTCTCTACTTTTTCTTGACCAACGGTTCCATGTAACTCTTTTTCATAAAACCTTTCTAAACCAAGCTTCCCAATTTTATTCGTAGCTGCATAATTATTAATTCTTGAAAAGTCGTTAGTTGCTTGCGCTTCTTTTTCCCACTTTTCCAAATCAGCTTTATTAATTGCAGACATACGCCCAATAGCATGAACCACATCTTCTCCGTGAGGATAATAACGCTCAAGCCTCGCCTCTACTGATACGCCAGGGAATAAATGTTTATTCACAGAAAAAATAGCTACTTGCTGTTCACTTAGCTTACTTTTAATCGGGTAGGATTTATATTTAGAGCGAAACTTGATTTGCTCTTTAAATTCGTTGATTTGCTTTTCATCAATATCTAGTAATAATCCTAACCGCGTCAGAGTATCGTCCATTTGTTTTTTTCCAACAATCTCTGGCGTAATTTCCAAAGCAAAGATCGAGCGATTCTCAGCTAGCAAGACACCATTACGATCAAGAATTAAGCCTCGAATAGGCGCAACTGGACGTACTCGAATTCGATTATTTTCAGATTGGGTTTGATAAGTATCGTAACTAAGGACTTGTAATTTAAATTGACGAAAGAAAAGTAATAGCAATAAACCAATAACAATAATTAAGGCAATCACAGCTCGCATATAGAATATGGAAATTTCTCGACCGTAATCTTTTACCGCTTGCCTTTTGTACATGGATTAAAATTTATTCTCTATGATAAGGATGGTTCACCGTTACCGACCAAGCTCTATATAATGTCTCGGCCAAAATGACTCTAACTAAAGGATGCGGAAAGGTTAAATCGGATAAAGACCACTTTTGGTTGGCGCGTTCTAAACAAGCTTGAGATAAACCTTCAGGCCCACCAACCATCATTACTAAACTGGGATGATGCTGTTGCCAATGCTCGATTTGTTGCGCTAATTGTGGCGTTGTAAATTTCTTGCCCTTAACATCCAGTGCCACTACCCAATCAGCACTGGAAATTTTGCCTAAGATGGCTTCGCCTTCTTGGCTCTTAATTCTTTCAAGATCCGCATTCTTGCTTCTTTTGGCAGCGTTAACCTCAACAAGTTCCAAATTAAAATCACGCGGGAAGCGTTTAGCATATTCTTGAAAGCCTTGCTCGACCCATGCAGGCATTTTCTGACCAACAGTGATTAAGCGAAGTTGCATTGGCTAGGATTCTAATTACTGGTTCTAATGATTGGTTTCGGCACTTTGCCAAGCTGGATCCCATAGCTTTTCAAGCTGATAGAAATCACGAGCTTGAGGTAGCATGATATGTGCTACAACATCACCTAAATCCACTAAAACCCACTCCGATACATCATCTCCTTCAATTCCAAGAGGCTGCATACCCTTATCTTTAACTTCGCTTACCAAGTTATGGGCGATAGATTTCACGTGACGATTAGAAGTACCCGAACAAATCACCATATAATCGGTGATAGAACTCATCTTTTGTACGTCTAAAACTTTGATGTCTCTGGCTTTTAAATCATCTAGCTGCTCTATTACCAGCTCTTTTAACTGCTTTGATTGCATGCGGTGTCGCTAATCTCGATATAATTGATGGGTTTCTATGTAGTCTAGTATAGCATTTGGTAACAAAAAACGTGGTGATTTTCCGCACTTTATTTGCTGACGAATTTTAGTGGATGAAATATCCAATAGTGGCATTGTAAAACGGCCGATCTTACCATGAGAGTATTGCGCCAACTCAGTCGCATCCTCCACCTGATGCTGAGCATAATAATCGGCAACTTCTCCATCGACAGGGAAGTCGTTGTTAGGGCGTTCAATCACCAGAATGTTGGTGAGTTCCAACAGATTACGCCATTGATACCATTGATTTAATTTGGCAAAAGCATCCGTTCCCATCAAAAATATCAAACTGGACTCGCCAACTTCTTTACGAATATTTTTTAGGGTAACAACGCTGTAACTGGGTTCATCACGCTCTAACTCTCTAGCATCAATCTCAATCCCTTCAGAATTTTTTAGCGCTAATTGCAACATTTCAATTCTTTGCTCGGGCGTTGCGCTTGGTTTATCACGATGGGGCGGGAATGCGGATGGCATTAATGAAACTTTCGCTTCAAAAAACTGATTCAACATTTCTTGCGCCATTCGTAAATGGCCAAAATGTACAGGATTAAAAGTGCCTCCTAGAATGATATGAACTGCTTTTTCAGAATTCGACATGGCTAACCTCTAATCCTTACCCTATAATCCTAACGATTTTTTCATCTGCTCCATCGAGCTAACGCCCGATGAAGTAGAAGTAGGTTTGGCACTGCTAGTCGCCGTTTTATTTTTGAATGGGTTCAAATTTCCCATCAAACAAATCACTTGCGCCAATTCTTGCCATATATCACCATCCGCCTGACCTTTCACCGACTTATCAATAAAACTCAGGCGCTGTAATAAGGCATACCATTTTTTCTTGCTTCCGCGATTAAAAGCAGCCTGTAGTAACTTCTGACGCTTTGGCCATAATCGCGAGCCTTGCATAATCTCAGCTAAACTAGCGCCTGCTTCTTGTTGCTCGCTCCAACTGGCGAGCAACTGACATTCACGCGTTAATTGATTGACCAAAGGTAAAGGATAAGTCGCTTCTGCGCGCAAACTATTGAGCATTCGCAAAGCTCGCTCCGCTTGACCAAGTAATGCTGCATCGGATAACTCGTAAATGGAGTAACGAGCGTTTTGTCCCACATACTGCTTAATGTTTTCATTGGTAACCGTTTTGCCATCAGCCAATAAAGAGAGCATTTGCATATCCTGATGAGCAGCTAACAAATTCCCTTCGCAACGCTCAATCAAAGCTTGCACCGCACTCGAATCTAATTTCACTTGCAACTGACGCGCACGATTATTCATCCAGCCACTTAAACGCTCCGCAGGAATTGGCCATGCTTCAACACACAAACCATTTTTTTCCACATGCTTATACCAAGCTGCCCGTTTCTCATTGGATAATTTTGGCGCAATCAATAATAGAATGTCATCACTGCCCGCTTGCAAAAAATCTAAAATGGCATCGCCTTGTGTTTTCTTAATGGCCTTATCAAATTGCCACTCCAACAAACGAGATTCAGCGAACAAAGACATAGTGCCCGCTTGTTCAGTCAAAGGATTTTTATTACCAGACTCTTCGAGAATTTGGCGTTCTAATACGCCTTGAGATTTTACGAAGCGGCGAATTTTATCGGCCGCTTCAATTTTTTGTAGAGGTTCGTCACCCGAAACTAAATAAACAGAGCTTAACTGCGTTAAGTTTTGTTCCAGTTGTTCAGGATAAACTTTCAAAGGTCACCTTTAGATACTTAGCTAGATTTCGCCATTTGCAATAGCAAGCGGGTAATGATCTTTTGCTGCATATCATTCAGCAATCGCTCTTTTTCAACGGTTTGTCCCGTTTCTAAATTTCGATCATATGCCATCTCGCGACGGCTTGATAAAGTTTGCAAAGGTGCCATACCTGATTCGTATTCCTTACCAGAAACGCCTAATCGATATTCCAACTTAAAGATCAACTCCAACTCACTTGGACGTCCATTGGCATCACGTGCAATTACTCTTTCTTCAGTAAAGTATTGTTCAATGCCTAATTGCAAATTCGACTGCTCTAAATCCGTAACCCATTGGCCTTCTTGGATCGATAAACGTTGTTTTAAACTACGTTCAAAATTGGCATTAGGGCTTGAAGTTTGTAACCAGACTTTGGTTCCAGCTAAATCAAAGCCTTGACCACGCAAATGAAAACCACAACTACTCAGCACTAAACTGACAAACACCAATCCAATCCATAAGCTGTATGTTTTAAAACTTCTAGTTAGCAACGATATTCACCAATTTACCTGGAATAACAATCACTTTACGCACCGTTAAACCATCCGTAAAGTTTTTCACGTTTTCGTTCTCTAACGCCATCGCTTCAACTTCATCTTTAGAAGCCGACGCTGCAACCGTCATCTTGGCGCGAACTTTACCATTCACTTGAATAACAATTAACTTCTCGTCCTGTACCATAGCGGCTTTATCAGCGACAGGCCAATCTGCATTCACCACATCAGTCTCATTACCTAGTGCAGTCCAAAGCTCGCTACAAATATGCGGAGTAATTGGTGATAACAATAATACCGCAGCTTGCAAAGCTTCATGCATCACTGCACGATCTTGCTCGCTCGACTCTTCTGCTTTTGCAGTTTGATTTAATAATTCCATCACCGCAGCAATCGCCGTATTAAAAGTATAGCGACGAGCATAATCGTCAGTAACTTTAGCAATGGTTTCGTGTGTCTTACGACGAAGTGCTTTTTGATCGCCGTTCAAACTTGTCGCATCAATCGCAACGGTTTCGCCTTTTTGTGTATGGTTATGTACCAACTTCCACAAACGGCGCAAGAATTTTAATGAGCCTTCAACCGCAGAATCTTGCCACTCCAAAGTTTGCTCAGGAGGCGATGCAAACATGGTATATAAGCGCATGGTATCAGCACCATACTGATCCACCATCGACTGGGGATCGATACCATTGTTTTTCGACTTGGACATTTTGGTCATACCCGCATGAACCACTTCACGCCCAGTTGAATCAACCGCTTTAACCACAGCGCCTTTCTCATCGCGCTCGGTCACCTCAACCTCTAATGGCGACACCCAATTTCGCGCACCTTTGTCGTCTACATAATAAAATGCATCTGCTAATACCATACCCTGACACAATAGTGCTTTGGCTGGCTCATTAGAATTTACAAAACCAGTATCGCGCAGTAATTTATGGAAGAATCGGAAATACATTAAATGCATAATGGCGTGTTCAATGCCGCCCACATACTGATCGATTGGCAACCAATAATTAGCGCGCTCAGGATCTAAAATCCCTTCATCATGATCAGGACAGCAGTAACGCGCATAGTACCAACTCGACTCCATAAATGTATCAAAAGTATCCGTCTCGCGAATACCTTCAACCCCATTCACCACCGCTTTTTGCCACTCTTTATCGCTGTGCAATGGACTGGTCACGCCATCCATTTTCACATCCGTCGGCAAACGTACAGGCAGCTGGTCTTCAGGAGCAGGAACTACCGAACCGTCAGGCATATTAACCATTGGAATTGGCGCGCCCCAATAACGTTGGCGAGAAACGCCCCAATCTCTTAAACGATAATTAACCGTCTTTTCGCCTTTACCTTCGGCTGCAAGCTTAGCAGCAATGCCATTAAAAGCATCTTCAAATGCTAAACCATCAAATTCTTGAGAATTAATTAAAACGCCTTTTTCAGTATAAGCTGCTTCTGAAATATCTAGCTCAGACCCATCGGTAGGCTTCACCACAGGCTTTATTTCAATGCCGTATTTGCTAGCGAATTCAAAGTCACGCTGATCGTGCCCTGGAACCGCCATCACAGCGCCGGTGCCGTAATCCATCAATACAAAGTTAGCGACCCAAACAGGAACCTGTTCGCCTGTAAGCGGATGGGCTACGGTCAAACCCGTGGCCATGCCTTTCTTTTCTAAAGTCGCCATTTCCGCTTCTGAAAGCTTGCTGTTTTTGCATTCATCAACAAAAGCCTGCAGCTCAGAATTATCTTGCGCCGCTAAAGTCGCCAATGGATGCGCTGCCGCTACCGCCACATAAGTCACGCCATATAAGGTATCTGGGCGAGTCGTGTATACTCGCAAATAATCTTCAGCGTAACCATCAATCGCCACACCGAAATCTAAGTTGACACCTTCTGAGCGGCCAATCCAGTTACGCTGCATGGTCTTGACCATTTCTGGCCAGCCTTCTAGCGTATCTAAATCATTTAATAATTCTTCTGCATAAGCCGTGATTTTAATAAACCACTGCGGAATTTCTTTTTGTTCCACTGGTGAATCACAACGCCAGCAAGCACCATCAATCACCTGCTCATTAGCCAATACCGTTGCATCATTCGGGCACCAGTTGACTGATGAAGTCTTTTTATAAACCAAACCTTTTTCATAAAGCTTAGTGAAAAACCATTGTTCCCAGCGATAGTAATCAGGATCACAAGTGGCAAACTCACGCTCCCAATCGTAAGCAAAGCCCAACATTTCCAGCTGGCCCTTCATGTACTCAATATTTTCGTAAGTCCAAGGCGCAGGCGAAGCATTGTTCTTAACCGCCGCATTTTCCGCTGGCAAACCAAAGGCATCCCAACCAATCGGCTGCATCACATTTTTACCCAGCATACGCTGGAAACGTGAAATCACATCACCAATGGTATAGTTACGAACGTGCCCCATATGCAAGCGCCCACTCGGGTATGGCAACATACTCAAACAGTAATATTTTTCCTTCGAAGCGTCTTCAATCGCTTTAAAAGTTTTATTTTTTCGCCAATAGTCTTGGATTTTACCCTCGATCTCCGAAGGTTGATAATGTTCGTTCATCTGCATTGTATTATTTTTCAATAAGTTAGCTTGGCTTCAATGACAAAACCAAACTCAAATAAAATCATCAGGAATAACCGCAAAGGATACCTTACACACCTTTCAAAAAACAGCTAATTTTAAATGATAGCAACAAATATATACATAAATTAGATTGAAAAAAACTAACTTCAAGGATATAAAGAGTGACTACGTAGAATCAAGGCAATAATATTATGAAAAAACTCTTAATAATCGGGGTGTTATTACTGACATCCTTCCATATAAATGCTAAAGAAGTACCCTTAAAAGACTTCTTTAAATATCAAGATATCAGCAATTTATACTTATCACCAACCGGTGAGTACCTAGCAGCTGTATTCCAAGATGATGAAAAATATAAAATTGCAACCTTAAATACAAAAACATTAAAACTCATCAAGATTATCAACGTTGCAGAAAATAAAGAAGTAACTTCTTTGCAATGGGTTAATGATGAGCGCTTCTTGTTTAGAGTCCGCAAACAATTCGGTTCATTAGCTCGTCCTTTTGGAACAGGCGAAATTATGGCATCCAATTATGACGGCACTAAACAAATGTTTATGCCATCTGGTTTTTATGTAGCGGGATTATTACCAGAAGACCCTAAGCATATTCTTGGTGTTTTCACTAGTCGTCAAGGTTACGCTACTTTAAAAAAGATTAAACTTTATGACCGCTCCGCCGAAAGCACCATTGCTTCTAGAACTAAAGGCACAACAGCAAGAACTTTGGAATCATCGCCTTATAGAGGACCAATTCTAGTTGATCATAAAGGGACCATTCGTTTAGCTGTAGATGATGACCAACATGGACTACAACAAACTTATTATAGGAAAGATAAAGACTCTGAGTGGAAACTAATCCAAACTCGAAAGGAAGGCCAACTTGGCTATAACTTTATATCGTTTAGTAATGATAATGAAAACATTTATATTTATAACGAGAGAGAAGGTCAAAAAGGATATTATCTTTACAACCCTGAATCTGGCTCAAAAGAATTATTATGGAAGGATAAGGGTGTAGTTACTCCTAGTTTAGTATTTGATAATAGCTACCCTATAAGAGAACCTATTGGTGTTTCTAGACACGATGGCGTTCCAACTGTTGAGTATTTTGACCTTTCAAACCCATACTCAAAGTTATTGTCTCAAATTCAAGCAGCTTTCCCTGATGACTTTGCATTTGTTCAACGTTCAACAAAAGATGGTAAGCAAACTTTAGTAAACGTTGTAAGTGATAGAAACCCTGGTGACTTTTATCTTTTAGATACCGAAACTAAGAAGCTTCGCTACTTGGCATCAAGTGCACCTTGGATTAAGCCTAATACTCTAGCAAAAAGAGAGCCTATATCTTTCGAAGCAAGAGATGGGTTAACTATTCACGGTTATTTAACTCGTCCGATCGGAAAGAAAAAAGACTTACCACTAATTTTGTTAGTTCATGGAGGCCCGTACGGTCCTAGAGATTTCTGGTGGTATGATAGAGAAGCAGCCTTGTTTGCTGATAGAGGCTACGCTGTGTTGCAAGTAAACTATCGTGGTTCTGGCGGTTATGGTACCAAATTCCAATATGATGCATACAGACAAATGGGCGCAGAAATGCAAGACGACTTAACAGACGCCACTCTTTGGGCTGTTGATCAAGGAATTGCGGATAAAAACCGCATGTGTATTTACGGCGGTAGTTACGGCGGTTATGCGGCCATGATGGGGGTTGTTAAAGAGCCTGACCTATATAAATGTGCCGTTGGTTATGTAGGAGTTTATGATATCGAGCTGCAAAACCGTAGCGATATAGGTGACTGGGAAGGCGGTCGCTATTTCTTAGATGTCGCTTGGAACATTAAAGATGAAGATTTCGTCAGAGAACGTTCGGCTATCTATCACTTAGACAAACTAAAAGCCGCGGTAATGCTAGTACATGGTAAAGCAGACCGAAGAGTACCTTACTCGAATTACAGCGCTTTAACTTCTGCACTTGATAAAATTGATTACCCATATGAATCTGTTGTAGAAGATCTAGAAGGTCACGGTTTTTACAAAGAAGATAACAATATAGAGCTCTATACTAAAATGCTCGATTTCTTTGATAAACACATTGGGAAATAGTATAAAAGCTCCTTCGGGAGCTTTTTTTATGGGCAAAATATAATATGAAAATAATAATTCTAATAACTCTTTTAACCCTACCACTACAATCTATAGGCAGTTACACAACGGAAGATTTCTTCAAGGATAGTCAATTTGAGGAAGTTTATTTATCTCCCAATGGAAAATATCTTGCAGCAATAGTCGACCGAGAAGACGCTTCAGGAGTTGCCATAATAAAAACACAAGATAAAAGTTTGTTTAATTTTATAAAAGGTAAAAAAGACGACGTATTTATTTCGATGGAGTGGATATCCGAAGAACGTATTGAAGTTGCATTAGGACATAAATACGGTTCTTTAGATATCCCTGTTAGAAAGGGCTATATAGTTACTAATATTGATGGTTCTAATCAGAGCAAAGGTACTCAGGGTAATATTCTGGATAGATTGCCAAACAACCCTGATTATATGCTTACTTACTTTTATGATGATGGAAAACCTGTCATTTATAAGGCTTATAAAAATAATAGTGATGTAAAACAGATAGAGCGCATACCTTTCAGGGGTAGAATAATAGCCGACTCAAGCTCAGTAGTAAGAGTCGCATATGATGTAAACCCCATCACTGGAAACGGTGAAATTTACTATAGAAAAAACAAAAAAACTGACTGGGAAAGCATTTTTACTTTCAAAGAAAAAAATGCATCTCTGAGCTTTTTAACTTTTAATTCTGATGACAGCAAACTTTACGTCTATGATGGTAGAGCAAGTTCGAAAGGTTATTATTTATATGATCCCGAAGAAAACACATATGAGCTTTTATTTCAACATGATAATAAATTTAATGTTAGAACGGTCTATAATGGGAAGTTCAATAGGTCCGCTCCAATAGGTGTTGAGCAGCAACCTGGGCACTATGAATTAACTTTCTTTGACATTAATGAGCCCTACTCTAAATTACTAAAAAGCTTACAATCATCTTTCCCAAATGACCGGCTAGTAGTTCAAGAGATGACTACCGACGGTTCAAAATCTTTAATTCTAGTTGAAAGCGATAGAAATCCTGGGGATTATTATTTATTTGATATAAAAAATAAAAACTTAGAATTTCTAGTTTCAAAGCGACCTGGCTTGAAAACTAATAAATTATCTAAAGTTCAACCTATTCAATTTACTGCAAGAGACGGTTTAGAAATCTATGGTTACTTATCAAAACCAAATGAAATAGAAAAAGGTGATATTGCTCCTTTGGTAGTAATGGTTCATGGAGGCCCTTACGGTATAAGAGACAACTGGGAGTATGATCCTGAAGTCCAATTTCTAACATCCTTAGGTTACTCCGTCTTACAAATCAACTATAGGGGTTCCGGCGGCTACGGTCTTAATTTCCAATATGACTCTTATCGTTTGATGGGTAAAGAAATGCAAGATGACATCACTGACGGTACCTTATGGGCAATCAATAATGGCCACGCCGATAAAAAATCTATATGTATTTATGGCGCTAGTTATGGAGCCTATTCTGCAATGATGGGCTTAATTAAAGAGCCTGATTTATACCAATGCGCCATAGGCTATGCAGGTATCTACGATATTTCTTTGCAAAGAAAAGGACGATACAAAAATAGTCAAAGATTAAGACGGTTCTATGATGAAGCCTGGAATATAAAAGACAAAGACTTTGTTTTTGAAAGATCTCCAATTAACCATGTTGAGAAAATTACTAAGCCCATTTTTCTAGCCCATGGTGGAAAAGACTATATCACAAGAGACGAGCATTACAGAGATATGCTTGACGCACTTGAAGATGCAGGAAAAAATGTTACAACTCTACTTAAGCCCAAAGAAGGCCATGGATTCTATAAAGTTGAGCACAAGATAGAGTTTTATTCTAAAATGGCGGAGTTTTTAAAAAAGCACATCAAGCCATAACTTGCTACTTAAGCAGGATGTTTATTTGTTTAATAACCATCCTGTAATTGCATATCGAGACTTATCTGTACCTTTCACTTTTGATACTTTGTGCATTTTTGGAACTTTAAAAATACTCAAAGAATTAAAGCTAGGAAAGAAATCTCCCTCCTTTTGATTTTCTTCATCTAAAAATGTCAATTTACCACCGAAGCCATCTTTCCAATCTTTAGTCAGGTTAATAACATAAGCAAATTCACGGCCTTCGGTTGAATTAAGATCATTGTGGGCGCGTAAAAAATCACCATCAACATATTTAGTCGCTTGCGCATTAATTTTATTAATATTGTTTTGCCCCGTTAACTGCCTTATGAAGTTAATATAATTAGGGGAATTCAACATTTCCAGGAAAGTGTTTAAAAATAAATTGGGGTTTCGCCTTTCGAGATATGCCGTGACCATCATGTAGGTATGATAATGATATGAATATTTTTTTGGCTCCAACGCTTTTAACTGATTTTTTATTTCAACAAGAGCATCACTATCTAAAGATTGTAATTCTGCACTAGAAAAGACCCTATCCACCTCTTCATCTCGAAATGCCAAATCCCAAGGAACATCTTTATGTAAGCAGTGATATAAATGTTCAGCTAAATTCTCATCTAAGTAACTTGGAATTTGAACTCTACCCTGAGTTTGTAGCTGATAAGCATATTTCGAAAAATCTTGATTCATATTTAGCATACTTCTTCTCACTTAATCTTCAGCATTAAATAAACTCAAACAAATTCGCTATGAATACGGCAAATGCGGCTTACAAAAGTTTCATAAAGAAATTTATCTATCTTTTGGTTTTCTAAAAACTATAATACAAATGGTTAATATTCCAATCAACCCCCACAACAACCACTGTCCATATTGATTAAATATGGTAGCTCTTTGAGTCATTGGGATAACACCTGCTAAGACTGATTTTTCGAAGCGGGGCTCTTGGTCTAACACTTTGCCTTGATGGTCGATTAGGGCGGTGATGCCGTTGTTGGTGGCACGAATGACGGGCAGGCCATTTTCGATGGCGCGCATTTTGGCCATTTGGAAATGTTGTAGTGGTCCCCATGATTCACCAAACCAGGTGTCATTACTAATAGTGACGATAGCTTGTGGTAAGTCTGTATCATTCTTACTGGATAAGTTTTGGATCAATTCAGGAAATGCAATTTCATAACAAATCGCTGGAATGTAATAAGCCTTGCTGTCACTAAAACCTTTTTGTTCACTTGAACCAGGTGTAAAAGACGACATAGGCATATCAAAAAATTCAATTAAGCCTCTTAGCGCAAAAGAAAAAGGAACATATTCACCAAAGGGGACCAATTGCTGTTTTCGATATTCTGCTTGAGTCGCACCCAGTTGCTTCATGCCTGCATAATATTCTGATTGATTATCTGCATCTGGCAGAATCGGAATTCCAGTAATAAAAGTGGAATTAGCATTAGCGGCTTGGTTCGATAGCATTTCAAGAACGGGCTGTGCATAAGCATCCATTCGCGGGATTGAAGCTTCAGGCCACACCACCAAATCCGCGCCCCAGTAGGCACTGGTTTGTTCGATTTGTCCTGTCACAATTGGCACATAATTCTCAGGTATCCATTTCTCATGCTGATCGATATTCGGCTGAACCAAAGCTACCGTTAAACTTCCTCTGTCTTTAACTTGCCCAGATAAACCCCACCAAGAAAGCCCTAAACCTAATACCAAATAAGTGCCTAAAGCCACCATTTTAGCGGTAGTTTTATTGGTAGCTACTTCTGCTGTTAGGATCGACAATGGTAATAAAAATAAAGTAACTCCATGCACCCCCAACAAGGAAGCGATCCCCATAAAAATCCCACTGGTTTGGCTATAACCTAAATAGAGCCATGGAAAACTTAAGAAACTATAACCTTGGAAAAAGTTAACCGCTAACCATAATAAACTGAAAGCAATAACTTGAGTAACAAGTGAATAATTTGAAAAATATTTTCTAAATGCCCACGCCATCAAACCAAACAATGTCGCCAATAAAGCAACACATAAAATGGTTAAAAATACTGCCAAAGGTGGCACCGCATTACCGAAGGTATTGATTGAGACATAAACCCAAGAAACACCAACGCCAAACATTCCAAGGCCATAAGAAAGCCCCAATCGAAATGCCATTTTCGGCTTGGTGTCTCTTAAAAACCACCAAAAAGCGCTGACCGAAATAATAGCTAGTGCCCAACGCTCAAGAGGCGCGAAGGCTAATGGATAAATGGCGCCTACAATCAGCGCCATTAGATATTGTCCCCATTGGGCAAGTTTTGAATTTTTAGTCATTTTTTGGAATTTTAGTTACTTTTAATAAATGCACTCGACGTTCATCAGCATTCACAATGCTAAATTGAAAATTGCCCATTTCTACCGATTCATCAATATCCGGCATATGGCCAAATTGATTCACAACAAGGCCGCCAATGGTATCAAACTCATCATCAGAAAAGTCAGCTTCTAATTCTTCATTAAAGTCTTCAATTTCCGTCTGCGCTTTGACCATATAGACACCATTGTCATGGACTCTGATATTGCCTTCATCTTCATCAATATCAAATTCATCTTCAATTTCACCCACGATTTGTTCCAAAACATCTTCAATCGTTACCAAACCAGAAACGCCGCCGTATTCATCAACAACGATTGCCATATGATTACGGTTCAGGCGAAATTCTTTCAACAAGATATCGAGTTTTTTACTTTCTGGAACAATCACCGCAGGACGCAAAATATCCTTAATATCAAAAACTTGCTTCTCTGATTCTGACAGGTTAATGCTATTTTCCGCAGCATAAACCAACAATTCTTTGGCCAACATAATGCCTTCGATATCATCACGATTTTCGCCAAACACGGGATAACGAGAGTGCTTAGTATCAATCACCATCGGGAGAATTTCATTAAGTTTGGCATCTTCATGGATAACGCTCATTTGCGAACGTGGGATCATAATGTCGCGAACTTGCATTTCTGCAACTTGCAACACCCCTTCCATCATGGAAAGTGAATCAGGCTTGATGAGCTCGTCATCTTTGGCACCGCGCAAAACTTCAACTAAGTCTTGGCGATCTTGTGGTTCCGACTGGAACAGTTGAGTGATTTTCTGAAAAAAACTTCTCGACGGAGGTTTGTCGTCGTTCATTTACGGTTATTTTGGCCTCTCTCTCGTTAAAAATAGTCTGCTTAAAAAATTCAAATGCTCTTATAGCTATTCAGTTAGCTCATAAGGGTTAGAAATTGATAGTTGCTTTAAAATTTCAATCTCTAGAGACTCCATCTGCTGTGCCTCAGATTCATTTATATGATCGTAGCCCAATAAATGCAAGCTACCATGTATCACCATGTGCGCCCAGTGCGCCAGCAAAGGTTTGCTTTGTTCTGCCGCCTCCTGCGTAACTACCGCCGCACAAATCACCAAGTCGCCTAAAATTGGTAGTGGCTCGGCTAAACCGGGCGGGTTTTCAAAAGGGAAAGATAAAACATTGGTTGGCTTATCCTTGCCACGATAATTATGATTGAGCTCTTGGCTTTCTTCGCTTTCCACAATTCGTACCGTAATATCCAGCGGGCTTGATAACTGTTTGGCTATGCCATGGGTTTCCGCTTCCACTGTTAGCGCCAGGGCAATCCAGCTTTGCACATTCTGCTCTGTTGGCAACTCAGTTGTTTCAGTTGCTATCTGGTAATCAAGATTGATTGATTGATTAGTGTTCATGCGCTTTTGCTTCACTCGCCGTCTTTTTCGAAGGCTTCATAAGCTTGTACAATGCGCTGAACCACTGGATGACGCACTACGTCTTGGGATTGGAAGAAAGTAAAACTTATCCCATCCACTTTTTGCAAAACATCAATCACATGACGTAAACCGGACTTTTGGCCGCGCGGTAAATCCACTTGAGTTATATCACCCGTAATCACCGCTTTGGAATTAAAGCCAATACGCGTTAAAAACATCTTCATTTGCTCAGGCGTGGTGTTTTGACTTTCATCCAAAATCACAAAAGCATCGTTCAAAGTACGACCACGCATAT
Organism: uncultured Kangiella sp.; assembly: GCA_947503345.1. Classification (GTDB taxonomy): domain Bacteria; phylum Pseudomonadota; class Gammaproteobacteria; order Enterobacterales; family Kangiellaceae; genus Kangiella. The sequence goes on from CANNCW010000001.1 coordinate 550,247, forward strand.
AGGCCAATGGCGCTACTTCAATAACGTTTCGTTCCATCAATTTAGCCACTTTATCAAAACCAAACATTTCGTATAAAGCGTCATAAAGTGGGCGTAAATAAGGATCGACTTTTTGTGCTAAATCACCGGGTAAAAAACCTAATCGCTCGCCAGCTTCAACCGCAGGCCGAGTTAATAGAATACGGCGAACTTGCTGTTTCTCCCAAGCATCAACTGCGCTGGCAACCGCCAAATAGGTTTTACCCGTTCCCGCAGGGCCAATACCAAAAGAAATATCGTGATGCTTTATCGCCTGAATATAGTGTTTCTGATTAGGACTTCTTGGTTTAATCAAGCCACGCTTGGTAATCAATTTCACATCGTCATGGTTCGCAGGCTCAGCTAAGGCTTGTTCCGCCATCACTTCTTGAATGGCTAAATGAATATCCGCACTATCTAAATCTTGGCGCTTTTTAGTTTGTGCGTACAAACTTTCAATAGCTTGCCGAGCGGCTGCGACATTTTTCGCACCGCCAATAACTTGTACTTGATTCTCGCGCACATTAATTTCCACTCCAAGACGACGCTCAAGGTGTTTAATATGTTCATCAAGATAGCCGACTAATGCTGAAATTCGAGCATTATCGGCTGGCAATAATTCAAACGATTGCGAAGCTAAATCTGACATACTATCCTTATATTTTTATTCTTAGAAAATCTTGCCGTCTGCAATAAATTCACCACGCAATGAATTAGGGAAAGCATCTGTAATATCCACTTCAATAAATTTACCAATAACCGAGTGTGGCCCTTGGAAATTAACAATACGATTATTTTCTGTGCGCGCTCGAAGCTCCATAGGGTCTTTCTTTGATGGTCCCTCTACCAAAACCGTTTGGCGAGTGCCAACCATGTTGCGGCTAATCGAAAATGCTTGTTGGTTAATACGTTGTTGTAGCAAGCTTAAACGTTGTTTTTTAGTTTCTTCCGGCGTGTCATCCACTAAATCTGAAGCTGGCGTGCCAGGACGCGCGCTATAAATAAAGCTAAATGAATGGTCATAACCAATATCCGCAATTAAATTCATAGTGTCTTCAAAATCTTTATCCGTTTCCCCTGGGAAACCAATAATAAAATCAGAAGACATCGAAATTTGCGGACGGATAGCTCTTAACTTACGAATTTTAGATTTGTATTCTAATGCGGTATGACCACGTTTCATCATGGCCAAAACGCGATCCGAACCCGATTGCACCGGTAAATGCAAATGACTCACTAATTCAGGGACATCGGCATAAACGTCAATTAAACGCTGAGAAAATTCCACAGGGTGCGAAGTGGTATAACGAATACGGTCAATACCATCAATCGCTGCCACATAAGTGATCAACTCTGCTAAATCTGCTTTATGTCCTTCGTGAGTAATACCACGGTAAGCATTAACGTTTTGACCCAACAAATTAATTTCACGAACGCCTTGCTCAGACAGCTGGGCACATTCCGCTAAAACATCATCAAACGGACGGCTCACTTCTTCGCCGCGTGTATAAGGCACTACGCAGAACGAACAATATTTTGAACAACCTTCCATTACAGAAACAAAAGCTGTTGGGCCTTCAGCACGCGGCTCTGGCAAACGATCGAATTTTTCGATTTCTGGGAAGCTGATATCTAAAACAACTTTCTTCTGACCAGAAGCTTGTTGAATCATTTCTGGTAAACGGTGCAAAGTTTGTGGGCCAAAAATCACATCCACATAAGGCGCTCTTTGGCGGATCACTTTACCTTCTTGCGAAGCAACACAACCACCAACACCAATAATCAAATCTGGCTTGCTATCTTTAAGATTTTTCCATTGGCCTAATTGTGAAAATACTTTCTCTTGCGCTTTCTCACGAATTGAACAAGTATTCAAAAGGATCACATCAGCTTCTTCCGCACTAGCAGCCGCTTCCAAACCGTGAGTTTTGTTAAGAAGATCAGACATACGAGATGAATCATATTCATTCATCTGACAACCCCAGGTTTTAATAAATAACTTTTTAGTCGCTTGCTCTGCTGGCTGGACAACAACTTCGCTCATGAATCTACCAATTCGTATAAAATCTTAAAAAGGGCGCGAATTATAGCTCAAACCACCATTTACCGCCATATTTGCACGATTATTTTTTGAACAATTTGCCAACAAGCTTGGTAACTTAAAACCTAGCCAGATTTCGCCATATTTGGCATTTTTGCATCATATTTCCCAACGAATTCAGCCATAACTGCTTGCTTTAATAAGCATCAAGCAAAGCAATTATCAAACTTACTGAATTGGAGAATATTATGAAACTATCAAACTTAATGATTTCAGGCCTAGCATTATCACTGGCTTTAGTCGCAACCCCATCAATGGCCAAGAAAAAGCCATCATTAAACAAGTTAGCTGAACAAAAAGAAGCTGTTGTGATGGAGCAAGTTGGTCATATCAATTATGCCGAAAATGACGCCAGCAAACGTCAAGTCGCTAGTGCAACCACCATTGTTACCCGCATTTACAAAAATAAAGCCGTAGTTGAAGTTAGCCAGGCCTTTGCTAATAATTCAAAGCAGGCGATAAATGGTGAATATTTCTTCCCATTACCATACAACAGCCACCTTCTGAATTTTCAGATCAGCACCGATTTTCAAGCCAGCGATGAGATGCCTAATACCACGGTAACTTTACTTGAAAACGATCAGCTTAAAGTTCGTTATGGCTATGAATTAATTGATGATTCACCGCACCACGCTAGTGTGATGGGTTTTCCTGCAAAAGCTAATTCACCATTAATTCAATTAAACGCTAACCAAGAGCTGGTTGCTAAGAAATAAGTTTAAAGAACGATTTCCCCAAATCACAAGGAAGTGAATATTTATTTCAAGGAACCTTTACTCTCGGCCAGTGGTTACTCCTAAGTAAGTTATAACCAAACCTCCCCACTGGTACGAGAGCCCATTTTTTATTTCTTTGTCGCTAACTTTGCACCCAATAAAGCCATTGGTACCGTCAAAATTACGCTAGTAATCATAAACCACACAGGGTGTGGAATGGCGAAAATAGTCATTATTACGCCTAGCAATAAAAATATTCCGCATATTAATCCAAGTTTGATGTGATTAACTTTTCCGACCTTGGTACTAACAAAGCCTGCCACCAGTGCCCCTAATAAATAACCTATCAGTACGGACAATATGGCTCCTACTGGCGCTGTTTTAATATATTCGGCAACCACCGCAGGATCTTTCATGTCTAGTCCTTCAGGTACTGGATAGATGCTGTGTCCTAACATTTGAATTAATGAAATGACCAAGACTCCAGCCAAGATCCCAACGATTACCCCAATAATTGAACGTCCCATGAGTTACTCCTCTTCTAATGCTTTCTTTTTATATAAACCATCAAACGCGGTTTGCCAAGTTTTACCGGAATCGGTACTGGTTTCCCAGTGCTGTCTCACATGAATTTGAGCACCCTCTTTTGTTGGCGTCCAACTAATACGATTCATAACTTCGCCATTTTGTCCTTGAGTTACTCCACTCATCACCATGGCACCGTCTGTCAAGCCGCCATCAAGTTGCAATAAAGTACCGCCAATATCCACCCAAGTTTGGTGCCATTGACCACTGGTTTGATCATAAATGTTAAAGCTATGACCACGATAGCCAGTCGTACTTTCCCATGACTCTTTTAGTGAACAACCATTAAGAATTTTCTCAATTTTATTCTCGCCAACTTTTTGGCCTTGTGGATTAAACACTTCCCATTCACCTAACCAGAAATCAAATTGGCGATACTCTTCTGCTGAACATGGAACAGGTTGCTGTGCTGAATTTGCTTGGCAAGCTATTGCCACCAATAAAACAAATAATAACTTTTTCATGACTTTTTACAGTTTCCCCATAAATTTATACAGAATTACCTTACTAAAAGAGATTATATTCTGGAAATTAGCTTTGTAAGGAATTATTTTCATAGATTAATACGAAAGTTTAATTAGGCATGTAATTATTTGAACAAACGTCGATACAAGCTGTTATGTGGCAGTCACATAAGATACTATTTAACCCAAGATATTGGGTTCGATTCGTGCATCTAACACTTGATCGTGTATCCAAGCAAAAATTCGCTGTAAAAATTTCAGACAATCAAAAAAAGTTTTTTTCTCTTGACAACCCCCAAAGCCAGGAAGCTCAAGGCATTGCGCTTATTACCTGTAATATCAACATTTTATCCACAGAAATTACGTTAGAAAGACACTTGCCAAGGTATTTAAAACTCACTATCTTGTACTTGTTCTTTTTATAATCATTTGTTTATAAAGAGAATAAAAAAAGGGACGAATTGTAGTCGTCCCTTTAGGCGGTAGACAGCTCAATAATGATTGTCCCCTAGTAGAATGACAATCCTAGACCTAAGATATCTAAAAGTCAATTGAGCCTGTCTATCATTTTTGAACCTCTAAAGAGGAGATTTACTTATGGCTAATAAAAAAGCCAATAAAAATGATAGTGATGAATATATATTCACTAAATTCATAACAATAAAAGGTAAAAAAATTTACCACCCAACGGGTGGTGTATTTCGAATACCTATTAGCAGACTCAAACGGAGGAAATAAAAAAAGGGAGCCTAAGCTCCCTTTTTCTTAATCATACTAAATGACTATTCAGCGTCAGCTTCTGGTGCTGCTTCAGCAGCTGGTGCTTCTTCTTGAACTGGTGGTTCAATCAATGCTTTCATACTTAGGCGAACGCGACCTTGGCGATCTACTTCCAGTACTTTTACATTAACCATATCACCTTCTTTCAAGTAGTCAGTTACTTTATTCACGCGCTCGTGAGCGATTTGTGAAATATGAACTAGACCATCTTTACCAGGAGTTAATTGAACGAATGCACCGAAGTCTGCTAGGCGAACAACTTTACCTTCAAACTCCATACCCGCTTCAATTTCCATGGTGATTAATTCGATACGCTTAATCGCTTCTGCTGAACTTTCTGCATCGCTAGAAGCAACTTTTACCGTACCATCATCTTCGATTTCAATAGTTGCGCCAGTTTCTTCTGTTAGCGCGCGAATCGTAGAACCACCTTTACCAATCACTTCAGAGATTTTGTCTTGAGGGATTTTGATAGTGGTAATACGTGGAGCATGCTCAGAAAGCTCTTCACGTGGTTTATCAATCGCTTGGTTCATTACGCTCAAGATATGCAAGCGACCACCTTTTGCTTGGTGTAATGCTTTTTGCATAATTTCTTGAGTAATACCGTCGATTTTAATGTCCATTTGCAGTGCAGTAATACCAGCTTCAGTACCTGCTACTTTAAAGTCCATATCGCCTAAGTGATCTTCATCACCTAAGATGTCAGAAAGAACTACGAACTTGTCGCCTTCTTTCACTAAGCCCATAGCGATACCCGCAACTGGCGCTTTCATTGGAACGCCCGCATCCATCAATGCTAATGAAGTACCACAAACAGAAGCCATTGAGCTAGAACCGTTTGATTCAGTAATTTCTGAAACCACACGAATTGTGTACGGGAACTCTTCGATAGTTGGAGCCATCGCAGCCACACCACGTTTTGCTAAACGACCATGACCGATTTCACGACGCTTTGGTGAGCCCATAAAGCCCGTTTCACCTACACAGTATGGAGGGAAGTTATAGTGCAATAAGAAGTAGTCTTTTGACTCGCCCATGATGCTGTCTTTGATTTGTGCATCACGTTGAGTACCTAAAGTTGCTACTACTAAAGCTTGCGTTTCGCCACGCGTAAAGATTGCAGAACCGTGAGTTCTTGGTAATACACCCGTACGGATGTCTAGCATACGAACCATGTCTGGCTCACGACCATCGATACGTGGAGAACCGTTAATAATACGAGAACGAACCACTTCTTTTTCAATCGAGTGGAACATATCTTTAACGTCACCAGCTTCTGGTTGGCCTTCTTCTTCGCCCGCTAACGCTTCAACTGCGGCATCTGAAAGCTCGTGAACTTTTGCATAACGCTCAGCTTTATCAGCGATTTGGTAAGCTTCTTCGATAGCTGCGAAAGAATGACCTTTCACTGCGTCATAAAGTGCAACGTCTTTTTCTGGTGCAGCCCAATCCCACTTGTCTTTTGCTGCTTCTGCGGCAAATTCTTCGATCGCTTTAATGGCACGCTTTGATTCTTCGTGGCCAAACATCACAGCGCCAAGCATGATGTTTTCTTCTAATTCTTGCGCTTCTGACTCAACCATCAATACCGCGTCATTAGTACCAGCAACCATAAGATCTAACTTAGATTCGCCTAACTGAGTAACAGTTGGGTTAAGTACATAGTTTCCATCGATATAACCAACTTGTGCTGCGCCTACTGGGCCAGCAAAAGGGATGCCAGAGATTTCTAGTGCCGCAGATGCGCCAATCATAGCAATCACTTCAGTCGGAATGTCTTGGTTGATAGATACGATAGTGATAACCACTTGAACTTCGTTCATGAACCCTTCTGGGAATAATGGACGAAGTGGACGGTCGATTAAACGAGCGATTAAAGTCTCTTCATCAGAAGGACGCGCTTCACGCTTTAAGAATCCGCCAGGGATCTTACCAGCAGCGTAAGTTTTCTCGGTGTAATTTACCGTTAATGGGAAGAAACTTTGACCTGGGTTAACGTCTTTTTTGCCAACCACTGAAACGAATGCAGTAGTTCCTTCACAATCAATCATAACTGCGCCAGATGCTTGTCTTGCTACTCGGCCAGTTTCCATAGTGACGGTGCGACCGCCGTACTCAAAAGATTTTTTTATATAATCCACAATATTTTCCTATATTTTAATTACTAGAGTCTTACGACCCCCTTTCAGAACCTATTTCGTCCGAAAGTATTTTTTTCATAACACCCTTACAGATGCCATAAACAAAAAAGGGGCTAGAAGCCCCTTTTTATTCTTTAGCGACGTAGACCTAATTTCTTAATTAAATCTGCGTAACGCGAATTATCTTTACGCTTTAAGTAGTCAAGCAACTTACGACGTTGGCTAACCATGCGTAATAAACCACGACGTGAATGGTGGTCATGTTTGTGTGCTTTAAAGTGGCCTTGCAAATGGTTGATTTGCGCCGTTAATAAAGCAACTTGTACTTCAGGTGAACCTGTATCGCCTTCAGCACGAGCGTGTTCTTTTACAATTTCAGCTTTCGCTTCTGCACTTAGTGACATATCTCTACTCCAAAATGTTTGAGTCTTTAATAATACTGACTGGCCAATCACTAATTCAGCCAATCAAACGAAGTCGCGATTTTACCTAGCTTTTAGAGCTACCACAAGCCCTAAAAACCTTGAAATACGAGTATTTGGGGATATTTTGCTTAATTTACTGCTCGATGGCTTTCCGTTTGAGTAATATCGACCACATCCGCCATATTTTCTAGGTTTGTTTCTATGCTTTTAGTTGCGCTAATGAAGCATTCACGCAAAAACTGTTCAAAGCAAGATTCAGTCTCAGGTAGCTTTTCACGTAAGCGATGACCACCTGAGAAAACGTGCAAGTTGGCATTAGCAGATTTAGCGAAACGAATAACATTCTGCACCGGAACAATATCATCATCCCAACCATGTACAACCGTTGTTGGACAAGTTAACTTTTCAACTTCCGCTTCGGCGTAACCATCCATGTACAGTGCTGGCGAGATTAAAAATACGCCTTGTGGGTTATGGGATAAAGCTGAAACTGCAGAAACATAACCGCCCATACTGGTACCTACCAAAACATAAGGACGATTTAATTCTTCTAAATAACGATCAAGCTTATTTACACGTTCATGAGTGGGTAAACGGCGATAATCTAAAGATTCCACGTCATAACCCAAGCGTGTTGCGATCTGAGATAGGGATTTAATACGACTTCCATTAGGGCCAGAAACTTTGCCGTGCGAAAAAATCACTAATGGTTTCATTGCATCATTCTGCATAAAAACTACCTTTTAATTATCCTTGTTTTATTATTCGCTAAATCGGGGATAGCCCAATTTGGCTTTTAATTATCTTGTTTTAATAAACGATGAGGGGCAACTTTGCCATCATCATCAATCTTTGCCACACCTAAAAAATCTTGGTTTGGCTCAAACAAACACACCATTCCCTCTTCTGGCGCATCTGAAATCTGTAGTGCTTGGCCTTGTTTAATATAGTAGGCCTCGTTATCGGTTAATTCTATTTGCGGCCAGCCTTGCAACGCTTGCTCAATTGGTAACAACAACTGATCCATTTCTAACTTAAGATCTTCCGATTTCATTTCACGTAATCGCTCCATAGAAACCGTTTCCGATAAATCAAATTGACCGACTGCGGTGCGTTCAAGCTCTAATACATGAGCGCAACAACCTAAAGTATCACCAATATCTTCGACAAGATTTCTGACATAAGTTCCCTTAGAACAATGAACATCCATTGTCACTTCATCATCATCAAAGCTTACCAACTCCAAAGAGTAAATGGTCACTTCTCTTGCTTCTCTTTCAACTTCAATGCCTTGACGCGCTAACTTGTGTAATGGCGTGCCATTATGTTTTAGGGCCGAATACATGGAAGGAACTTGTTTGATTTCACCACGGAACTGCTCCATGACTTCTACAAACTGTTTCTCTGTGACATTCACAGGATGAGACTCAACCACCTCACCTTCACGATCAGAAGTTGTGGTCTTTTCACCTAACTTAGCTACAACTTGGTACTTTTTATCAGCATTTAATAGAAATTGTGAAAACTTAGTAGCTTCTCCAAAACACACAGGTAAAACACCCGTAGCAATGGGATCAAGCGCACCAGTGTGTCCCGCTTTAGCTGCAAAATACAAATACTTCGCATCTTGTAAAGCCGAATTAGAAGTCATATCAGTGGGCTTATCCAGTAATAAAATACCACTAATATCGCGACCGCGTTTACGTCTTCTTGCCATGATTATCTTTCTAGTACTAGTGTTTAAGAGTCTGAATCGGAATCAGAGTGATTTGCTTCGTCAGCGGAAATTGCTTGCTCAATCAATGAAGACATTTTCTGACCTTCAGAGATCGACTTGTCATAAAAGAATCTTAAAGTTGGAACACTGCGCATACGAATAGACTTTGCTAATTGCGAACGTAAGAAACCCGCTGCATTGGATAACACCTCAACACCAGCTTCAATTTCTTCAGCTTCTTCTTTACCCAAGAAAGTCACAAACACTTTTGCATTTTGCAGATCACTGGACACCTCTACTGCCGAAACAGTAACGATGCCCAATCTTGGATCTTTCATTTCACGCTGCAAAAGCACCGCCAAATCACGTTGGATTTGATCCGCTACTCTTGCCGCACGAGAACCAGTTGCCATTAATAATTTCCTTACTACTTAATTAAAGGCTACGTTTAACTTCAACAATTTCAAAGACTTCGATTTGATCGCCGACTTTAACATCATTGTAGTTCTTAACGCCGATACCACACTCCATACCATTACGCACTTCGTTTGCATCGTCTTTAAAGCGACGTAGTGATTCTAATTCGCCTTCGTAAATTACTACGCTATCACGCAATACGCGGATTGGATTATTACGCTTCACTACACCTTCAATAACCATACAGCCTGCAATCGCACCTAGTTTTGGCGATTTAAATACATCACGAACTTCTGCCAAACCAATAATGTCTTGGCGGAATTCAGGCGCTAACATACCGCTTAGAGCCGCTTTAACTTCTTCGATTGCTTCATAAATAATACTGTAATAACGAATCTCAACCGCTTCTTTTTCTGCAGTCTTACGCGCAGTACCATCAGCACGAACGTTGAAACCGATAATAATAGCATTCGAAGCCGCAGCCAGAGTTACATCAGTTTCTTTAATACCACCAACACCGCTTGAGATTACACGAACCTCAACTTCGTCATGTGCCAAATCAGTTAATGACTTGCTTAATGCTTCAACCGAACCTTGAACGTCCGCTTTGATGATGACATTAAGCTGTTGAGCTTCTTCAGAATCACCCATGTTTGCGAACATATTTTCTAGCTTAGCTTTTTGCTGACGTGCTTGACGATCTTCACGTTGCTTTTGTTCACGCTTAGCTGCGATATCACGAGCCGTTCTTTCGTCAGCAACAACCGTTGCTTCATCACCAGCTACAGGAACCCCAGAAAGACCTAAGATCTCAACTGGAATCGAAGGACCTGCCACTTCAATAGTTTCGCCATTCTCATCCATCATGGCTCTTACACGACCATAATGAGTGCCAGCTAATAAGATATCACCTTTGCGCAACTCACCTTTTTGAACTAGAACAGAAGAAATTGCACCACGGCCTTTATCTAAACGTGCTTCGATTACAAAGCCTTTAGCTGCACCGTGATCGACTGCTGTTAATTCTAATAATTCAGATTGCAATAAAATTGAATCTAATAATGAATCAACACCTTCACCTGTCTTAGCTGAAACGTGAACGAACTGCACATCACCACCCCAATCTTCTGGAATAACGTCATGTTGTGACAATTCATTTTTCACACGATCTGGATCAGCATCTTCTTTATCAATTTTATTTACTGCAACAATCATTGGAACGCCAGACGCTTTAGCGTGCTGAACTGCTTCAATGGTTTGTGGCATAACGCCATCATCCGCAGCAACAATCAAAATAACAATATCAGTAACTTCTGCACCACGCGCACGCATTGCTGTGAAAGCTGCGTGACCAGGTGTATCTAAGAAAGTTACCATGCCTTTGTCAGTTTCTACGTGATAAGCACCAATGTGCTGAGTAATACCACCTGCTTCACCCGAAGCAACATGACTGGCACGAATATAATCTAGTAATGACGTTTTACCATGGTCAACGTGGCCCATAATGGTCACAACTGGTGCGCGAGGTTTTGCATCACCAGAATCAGACAAGGCTTCAGAAAGTGCTTTCTCTTCAGCTTCGTTCTCATTAACCATTACTGGAGTGTGGCCCATTTCTTCAACAATCAACGATGCTGTTTCTTGATCGATGGATTGATTTACAGTTGCCATAACACCAACTTTCATCATCGCCTTCATCAGCTCAGGTGCTTTAACTGTCATCGCTTTCGCAAGCTCACCCACAGTGATGGTTTCAGGGATCATGACTTCATGAACAATGTCTGCAGTTGGTTTTTTAAATCCGTGTTTTTTCATATCTGTCGGCGCATTATAAACTTTTTGTTCGATCACAACGCCCTGCTTATTACGCTCAGAAACTGCCTTTGCTACTAAATCAGCATCAGAAGTTTTCTTTTTACCTTTCTTCTTTTTCTTCTTACGGAAAGGCGACTTTTCTTCAAAGTCAGCAATCGACATTGGTTTAACTTTAGCGTTTGGATCTGCTTTAACAACCGCTGGCTTATCTGAAGTTGATTTCTTCTTCTCTTCCAACTGTTGCTCAATTTTCTTTTTAGCTTCTTCTGCACGTTTCGCTTTTTCTTCATCCGTAAGCTTTGACTCTTCTATTTTACGTTGAAGTTCTTCTTCAGCTTTACGTGCAGCATCTTCAGCAGCTTTTTCTTCAGCAACTTTTTTAGCTTCAGCAGCAGCTTTCTTTTGAGCTTCTTCATCAGCTTTTTTCTTGGCTGCTTCTTCTGCTCTTTGTTTTGCCGCTTCTTCAGCTTTCTTAATCGCTTCCGCTTCCGCTTTTTGGCGTTCCGCTTCTTCTTGTTTACGTTGCTCTTCTTCTTGCGCTAACTTCGCTAATTCTTCCGCAGAACGCTTAACAAAAGTACGTTTTTTCTTAACTGCAACTTGTACATTCTTTTTCTTACCTTCTGCACTTGTAACGCTTAAGGTACTTTTTTGCGTACGACGTAAAGTAATTTTTTGTGGTTTAGATGCACCATCTTCTCCACCATGACTTTTTTGCAAATACGCCAATAAGGTTTTCTTTTGCTCGTCAGAAATCGAATCATCTTCGCCTTTAACTTTAATGCCAGCCGCAGCTAACTGCTCCAACAATTTATCAACGGGAGTCTTAACGCTTTCTGCTAATTTTTTTACTGTAATATCGGACATTCAATAACCCCGCTCTATTATTCTTGGTCCTCGAACCAAGGTTTACGTGCCGTCATAATTAACTCTGCAGCACGCTCTTCGTTGATATCTTCAATACCAACCAAATCATCTGTTGCTAACTCAGCTAAATCTTCCATGGTGATAATACCTTTGCTTGCTAATACAAACGCAAGGTGCTTATCCATGCCATCCATGTTTAATAAATCATCTGCTGGCTCAGCTTTCTCAAGTTTTTCTTCGCTGGCAATCGCTTTAGTTAAAATCGCATCCTTTGCTCGACTCTTAAGCGCATCGATTAATCCTTCATCGAAACCTTCAATTTCCAACATTTCAGAAACTGGTACATAAGCCACTTCTTCTAAAGTTGTGAAACCTTCTTGCACCAACATTTCGGCAAGTTCTCCATCAACATCCAAATCTTTAACAAAGGCTGCTAATACTGCTTCAGAATCAGACTGGTTCTTCTCAGCGAAGTCTTCTTCAGTCATCACATTTAATTCCCAGCCAGTTAACTCACTAGCTAAACGAATATTCTGACCACTTCGACCAATCGCTTGTGCTAATTGATCTTCATTAACAGCGATGTCCATAGATTGCCTATCTTCATCAACCACTATCGACATTACTTCCGCTGGTGCCATTGCATTAATTACAAATTGCGCTGGGTTATCGTCAAATAACACGATATCGATACGCTCACCATTTAACTCACCAGTCACCGCCTGAACACGTGCGCCTCGCATACCAACACAAGCACCAACAGGGTCAATACGCTTGTCATTTGTTTTTACTGCAACTTTCGCGCGTGAACCTGGATCACGAGCTGCGCCTTTAATCTCGATAACTTGCTCGCCAATTTCTGGCACTTCAATTCTGAAAAGCTCAACCAACATTTGTGGTTTAGTACGGCTTACAAATAATTGAGGACCGCGATGCTCTTCGTTGATTTCATAAAGCAAACCACGAACACGATCGCCAGCACGTACAGTTTCGCGTGGCATCATTTCTTCGCGCTTAATCACCGCTTCCGCGTTATTACCTAAATCTAAGAAGATATAGTCACGAGTAATTTTCTTAACCACACCAGTGATTAAATCACCAACGCGATCACGGAAAGCGTCAACCGTCTTAGCGCGTTCAGCTTCACGCACTTTTTGTACAATAACTTGCTTTGCGGTTTGCGCAGCGATACGACCAAATTCGATAGACTCGATTTGCTCTTCCACAAATTCACCTAGTTGAATTTCTGGCTCATCAATTTGCGCCGCCGAAATAGTCATCTGACCTAATGGCTCTTCCATCTCAGCATCATCTTCAATAACTTCCCAACGACGGAATGTGTCGTATTCACCTGTTTCACGGTCAATATCCACTCGCACATTGATATCAATGCCATGTTTTTTCTTCGTCGCTGTTGCTAAAGCTGCTTCCAAAGCACCAAAAATAACTTCTGGGTTTACGTCTTTCTCGTTTGAAACCGCTTCAACTACTAACAAAATTTCTTTATTGCTCATAGCTATTAACCTTCACACTTCCTCGAAATTAAAAAAATTTTCAATAAAAATTCACAACCAAATTGGCTTTTTCAACTTGTTGACAAGAAATCGGATACGACTCCCCATCCACTAAAACATGCACAACACCATCTTCCACCGCTTCAATAGTGCCTTTGAATTTACGACGACCATTCACCGCCACCGACGCACGCAACTCCACATCTTGACCGACATACATGGCAAACTGGCTTTCGGTAAACAAAGGTCTATCCATGCCTGGCGAAGAAACTTCAAGATTGTAGTAACCTTGAATTGGATCTTCTAAATCCAAAATACCACTCACTTGGTGGCTAACCTCTGCGCAATTATCCACATCAATGCCATTTTCATGGTCAATATAGACGCGCAACACAGAGTGCTTACCCTGCGCTAAATATTCCAAACCCCAAAACTCAAAGCCAGTAGCTTCAACTGCAGGACGAATCAATTCTTCTAAAATAGCATTTTTTGCCATTACTTAACTCTTATCACAAATTTTATAGCTTGTGTTTTTAAATCAATAAATCCTTGATTTAAAAACAAAAAAAGGCCCGTAAGGCCCATCACAAATAGCATTATATATGATGGGTCAATGACAATGGTTTAAACTAAATTGCAGTTAAACCCACACCGTCCCAAAAAGAACTAACAAATAATTACTAATTCTTTAGTTTTGCTTAGAAAAAACAAAGCCCCTATAAAAGGGGCCTTGTTATTATAATCAGATAGACTCAAAAAACAATATCTTAAGTCGATCTTTGGTCAATAGTTAAGCAAACTCTATTAACCTAAATTTGGTAGCGGGGGCCAGATTTGAACTGACGACCTTCGGGTTATGAGCCCGACGAGCTACCAGGCTGCTCCACCCCGCATCGACGAGGGGCAATTATACGGATTTAACCAGCCATGACAAGAAAAATATTCTTATCTTTTACTTTTAGCCACTGTAGTTCCAACAGTCACTTTTATCTGATTGCCAGTATCGTCTTCAATTGTGTATTCACTTTTAAATACGCCAGCTTCAACTAACTCACCTTGCAGCAGATTTGATTCGCTATCCAATCTTAATCCTCTTGGTAAGCCTGTAGCGGTCACCGTGAACTTTGAGCTATCGGTATCACTTATATAACTGTTTAAATCAATGGCGATACTCTGTCCTACTTCTAAATTCTGCATTAACGCACTGAAACTATCTATATCAAACATTGGAGGGTCTGAAAGTTCTACAGCTCCAATATCAATGACACCTCCAACAACACGTGCGAATCCACGTTGATCTGTTGTCGGATTACCGCCTGCAACACCACTATCAACCAATGGACTTCCCAGCAATGGTAAATGAGTGCGAGTAGGCCCTCCATTGAAATCCAGAGGCCCTAATTGAGAAGGGCCAGTTAATGTTGCCCCACAAGTGCCATCATCAATATGAACTCCGTCAGTTAGCACAACGGAGCTATTAGGATCAGCATAACAACCTCCATCAGCCAAAACACTATTTCTCATCACTGCCCCTGAAAAATTAAATGCAAAAACGGATCCTCCGATATTCTCGGCAAAAGTGCTATTATTCAATTTTATTGAAGAGCTATTGTTAGCATAAAGCGCCCCACCTTCATTACCAGAATCATTTCCCGATACAGTACTATTACTAAACTCAACAATACTTTCGTCTGATAAAACTGCCCCTCCGCGGATAACGGAGCTATTATTGTCTAAAGTACTGTGAATCACCTTTAAGAATGCGTTGTTCTCTGCCGCAATAGCACCTCCATAACTTAAACTAGTATTATCCGAAATAATGGCTTGTTTCAGATTAAAACTACCATTCGGGAAGTTAGGGTGACCATAAACATACACTGCCCCCCCTTTATTAGCATTATTGCTAGAAGCTCTAAGTCCTCGCGTATCTACCGTTCCAGAGTACGCAAATATAGCCCCTCCCGAATTTTGAGCACTATTGTTTAAAAAAGTAGTGTTACCAATATTTACCGTGGCTATCTCTGAATATAATCCCCCTCCATAAATATTACTGCTATTTTTTATCAAGTAACTATTGGTCAGCCTTAGTGATGCTGATGCTCCTTGAACTCGAATCGCTCCTCCTGCCCAATAAGCACTATTATCCGAAAAAGTAGTATCGTACACACTTGCACTTACACCATCATTTATAAAAACTGCTCCTCCGTATCCATCATTCTCATTATTAATAAAATAACTTCCTTTAATAAATAAGCTGCTATCTGCTCCACCGTTCGCGTCAATAGCGCCTCCAGTCGAAACACTTGAGGTAGAAACGGTATTATTAGTTCTAAAAACACTATAGAGCACTCTTATAGAACCATACACAGAGAACACTCCTCCTCCTCGATGAGCAGTATTATTTTCTATCCAACTATCCTCCAAATTCACAGCAGAATATTCTGAATAAATAGCTCCTCCAGAAGAACCTACAGCACTATTACCAGTTAAATAGCTCTCATCTATATTGACTAAAGCGCCCCCCAAAGCAGCGACAGCTCCTCCTGCTCCAGAACTAAATATTCCATTCGTGGTGCCGATCCCCCTTTCTAACCTAAGATTGGCTAAATTTACTTTCACTCCTTCAATTATAAATATGGAATAAGTATTATCGCCGCTTATAGCGACTTTCTCTATAGGTCCTATAACATCTAAATCATCTGTCACTACCGGCAAGGGGGCCGTTAAAGTGATGACGGTGTTATTCAAGCTGCTATCAAAAACAATCTCATCAGCGCCATTACTTCCTGTGGTACATCCAGCTGAGGTAGAGCCAGTATTCGCAGCAATTATGGCATCTGCCAAACTACAATCCGGCCCTCCTGAGCCTCCACTATTGGTATCGACAACAATCGTTAATGCCTGCGCATTAAAAGACAGAATTAATGCAAACCCTGTAACCAAATTTCTAATCAGTCTCATAGATAAATTCCTAAATTACTTAAAAAATTTACAGTAATTATTAGGAGGACTTCTGTATAGACTTTTACAGGGTAAAACCTGGGTAAAAATATACGAAAGTCGCAGTAGCAAACTTTACCCTGGTTCTACCCCTTTATTCTATTGATACATATTTTTTTAATGACTAGCCTGCGAAAGGTTCTTTTATTAAATATTGAAAAGGAAACTAGTAGGAGTCTATTTAAAAGACTTTATTAGCTACTATTTTTTCTTTCTATCTCAAGCGCATCATTAGAAGCGCAAACCTCCTTACCTATTCGAAGATAGTGCAATGGATAACGAAACGCTAAATGAGAAGATTCAAATTCTCGTAAGGACTACAGTATTGAAGCATATTAGCATCAACTTCAATCTAGGATTATTACTCACGAGATTAATGGCTAATTCAACATATTAAGATCTGTAAGTTATTATTTTATTAGTATCACCGAGAAATCTTAGTTTTAGTAAGGTTTCTTATGCTATTCTTTAAAAAACCGATGAATCTGCTATCTAATTCTTCTTAAATCATGGCGAAATATCTATTAACCTTCTTATCATTATTGGTAAGCACTGCAGTTTTTTCTGAGCAAACAAAGAATCTATTTGTGAATAGATGTCTAGAAGCCTCTAAACAAGAACCTTCTAAAGTAGCTATCAATATTTGTCAGAAAGCAAAGTTGGAAGCTTCATCAAATGTGAAAAGCTCATTAGCAATTATCAGGCTATTGATTAGCCTCCATCAGGAACAGAATAATCATCATCAAATTTTAGTTCTTTTTGCCGAACTAGAATCTATAGCAAATTCAGATTTAGCTCTGTACGAGGTCCAAAGAGAACAAGGCAAGCATTATTATCATCGTGGTGATTTTACTAAAGCTGAGCACTACTTTAGTAATGGTTTAGAGCTAGCAAAGAAAATAGCAGAGCCTGAGCTTATTGCTAAGTCCTTAAATGAAACAGGGCTTATGCAATTCAGGAATTTAAAATATGAGCTAGCTTTGGTCTCTTTTCAAGAAAGCCTAGAAATAAAGAAAGCTCTCGATCTAGAAGAAAGCATTGCTGTAACCATTCGTAATATTGGATTAGTTTATTACAGATTAAATGATAACGAAAAAGCCTTAAAATTTTATTTAGAAGCATTAAGTGGTTATCAAAAAGCATTACTTTCAGCCCCCAATGATAAAGCTATAAATAGTAGAATTATTCATATTAATGCAGAACTTGCCGCTGTTTATAGCAGGCTTGGTAATACAGATTTGAGTCAAAAAACTTTGAATAAAGTCAGCTTAGCGATTGAACAATTAAGCGATTCAAAAATTCAATTATCAAGAATTATTGATTTATCTGAAGGATTAATAGAAGCCAAAGACTATGAAATAGCACGGAAATTTTTATATAAGGCTAACAATCTTCTAAGAGATAATAAAGATGGTAATTTTAGCAGATTGTACTACTTATTAAGCAAGGTTGAGTATGAGTTAAAGAACAATACATCTGCTTCGATATACATTAACAAGTCAATTTCCATGGCTGAAATGTTTAATGATAATTTAATATTATTAAAAGCCTACAACCTTAATGCTAATATATTAATTGAGAAGCAAGAATATCAAGAAGCCTATTCAAATCTCCAAGAACACATGCTAATAACGCAGAAAGAAAATAAAAACAAATTTAATGAAAGCCTTAGTGAAGTAAAGCTTAGACTAGAAACTGAATTACATGAGAAACTACTCTTGGAAAAGAGCAATAAATTGCTGGTCAGTGATTCGAAAAATAAGCAGTTAACTTTTGCTCTTACTACCTCGGCTATCCTAATATTTTTCATCGGTTTCTTCATCTTCTACTTATTTAAAGTTAATAAGCACAAAAGGAAGCAACTAAATACACAGCTTAAAATACATAAAGAAAAGCTACAAGAGCTTGAAAGGCCTTTAGTGAATTTCAAAAACCTATTTTCTGATATTAAAGAAGAAGTGCTTATATGTAATGATGCCGGTTTTTTACTATTTACCAATATAAAAAGAATACAGCATACTCTGGTTACAAAAAATCTTAATATACAAGAAGTATCTACTGAACTTAACTCTGGTTTAGAGTTAGTAATTGGTGGAAGCGAGTTTATTGATGTTGCCGCCATGATATCCAAAGACAATGAAACCCAATCTACCTATAGGATTTCACCTTTACTAAATGGTGACTATTACATCTTTGCTCAATTAGATAAAGGCTCTTTATCACTACCAATTTCAGAGAAAATTAATATTATAAATCGCTTTTCACAATCCATAAACTCTTTAATTATTGATAAAAATGATATCGGATTACTGCGCCCTATTATTGTTGATACCATGACTTTATGTGTAGATACTTGGGTTAATTTAACCAATAGTAATAAGATAGAGTTTGCAGATCAAAGCAAAATTTGGAAGGTTAATATTGATGAAGGACGCCTAAGAACTAGATCTTTAGATAAATATTTGTCATTAAATACTTTGCCCAAACAACCTCGCTTAAAAAACGTCATTAAAACCTGCCACTTCTTATTATCGAATAAAGAAGTGGCAAGTTCTGAGCGTATATTTATCGAAAATCAGCTGAATAAAATCCTAGCATTTGATAAAAGCTAAGTTAAGAGTCCTGTGCTTCTTCTATCCCAATTGAGGCATCCGAAGCAGAGTAGGCTTCTACACAATGAAATTGAATACCATGGCTTGCATCATAATTATCATGGTGTGCGCCATCAGTGGACTCGTTAACGCTAGATATAAAAGTATCTGGCCCTATAAAATATGGCACTAAAGATTTCTGACTGCCATTTTGTTTAGCTAAATTTTGTTGCGTATGATGACAATAGCCTATTGCTGATAATCCCGCATTCATAAATGTGGCATGTCGATCTATGTCGCCACAAAAATACCCATCCTTGTCATCATCTTGGTCAACATAAATACTGCATTCTACATCAGGATTAGCCTTAGTTATTGTCGCAGCTTTATACGAAATCAGACCTGGAATATTTACTTGTTCGGCTATTACTGAGATATTCAAGGTATTAGCATATTCTAACCACTGATCAATTTCCTGCTCACCAAAACTTATACTTTCAACTGCTACTACATTATTTGCGATTTGTGGATGTATTTTCTGAGGTAATTGGTGAGCTACACTCAAATGGCTAATTAACATTAAGCTCAAGGTCATTACTAATTTTTTCATTATTGAAATTTCTCTTGTATGAATTTATGCGATAGATGTTCGCAATTCTTATTATCAAATTCAATTTCTTTTACTAAAACTGCGGGTAAAAACATAGTTACCCAAATAAAATCAATAAAAATCAATACTTTATATATACTGAAATGCTTGCTTGCAGAATTCTAAAAGTTGCGAGGGAAATAGCCCTAGCGCAATAACCGATATACTGGTGATACCCAGTCCTAGACGTAGACTGCGTTCGGCTCGAATTCTAGTGTCGTTTTCGGCTTTGTCGAAGAATATAACTTTGACTACTTTTAGGTAATAGAATAGTCCGATGATGGACATAAAGGCGGCGACTAGTGCTAACCAGATTAATCCATCAACGTTGAGCACAGCTTTAATCACTTCAAGTTTTGCCCAGAAGCCTACAAATGGTGGTAGGCCCGCCATGGATAAGAACAAGAAACTAACCAACAGACCAGCCCAAGGGTTACGTTGGCCTAGACCTTTTAGATCATCAATCTGACTAACTTCTTGCTGTCCCTTGGCCATATAGATTAAGCATCCAAAACCGCCTAGAGAAGTAATGGCATAGGTCAAAATATAAAATAGCGATGCAGTATAACCTTGAGTGTTACCTGCAATAAAGCCCAGTAAGAAATAGCCAATATGCGCTATGGCTGAGTAGGCAAGAAGCCGCTTAATGTTGGTTTGTGCCAAGGCTACTAAATTCCCCACTACCATCGATAAGACAGCAAGAATTATTAACAAGCTTTGCCAATCTATCAAAGCTCCTGCAAAGCCAAACACCAAGATTCTAATGGCTAAACCGAATGCTGCGACCTTTGGTGCTGATGCCAAAAATACAGTAGTCGAAGTTGGTGCGCCATGATAAACGTCCGGTACCCACATTTGAAATGGAACTGCCCCAAATTTAAAGGCCAGTCCTGTGACGATAAAGACTAATGCAAAACGTAAGGTTAAACTGGCTTCATTATCATTTAAAAAAGCTGCAATATCGGCGACGTGGATTTTCCCGGTAACGCCATAGACAAATGAAATGCCATATAAAATAAAGCCACTGGCAATAGCCCCCATCACAAAGTATTTCACCGCAGCTTCAGCACTCAATTTTTCTCGACGGTTCATGGCAACCAGTGCGTATAAACAGAGTGACATTAGTTCTAAGCCTAGATATAGGCTCAATAAGCTTGAACCACTCACAAGCAACATCATTCCCAATAACGCAAATAAATGTAATAGATAATATTCGCCGCGCAAGATCCTACGTTGCAAGATATAAGGTCGTGCAAACATTAAAGCAATTCCAGTTAACACCACCATCGAGATCTTTAAGGTCGCTGATAAAGGATCGTGAATAAAATGGCGGTGATACAGAAAATCTTGACTGGAAGGGAATTGGAATACAATCATGATCCCCGTCACCAATAAAATAAACTGCGATAAGTTATAAGTAAGTTTTCGGTCTAAATCGGTGGAAAAAACATCCAAAATTAAAACAATCGAAGCAGCCGTTAATAGAAACAACTCTGGCATAATTGGCCAGAAGTCATGGCTAACTTGGTTCAAAGCTTGCGAAGCGACTGCAACTAAATTGATATCCATTAGTGCGCACCTCCAACAGCTACTTCAACAATTTTCGAATCCGTTAATTCCAACAAGACTTCTAACGATGGTTGCATAATTTCTATCAAAGGTTGTGGGAAGATACCTAATGCCAAAATTAAAATCGCCAGACTGAACAAAATTACTTTTTCACGGCTGTTAATATCTTCTAACCGCTCAATGGTGTCATTTAAGGGCTTGCCAAAAATCACGCGCTTATAAAGCCATAAACTGTAAGCTGCACCTAAAATTAAGGTTGTCGCTGCCACCAAGGCAATGCGCCAATCCGTTTGGAAGGACGCCAGAATCACAAAGAATTCGCCGATAAAACCTGAAGTTCCTGGCAAACCTGCATTGGCTAAAACAAACAGCATCATCAAGGCACCAAAGATTGGCATACTATTTATTACGCCACCATAGTCGGCAATATTTCGACTATGAACTCGGTCGTATAAAACGCCAATCGAGAAAAAGAGTGCTCCAGAAATAAGACCGTGAGAAATCATTTGGATCATAGCGCCTTGTAAGGCCATAGAACTAATATCGACACTGGCCAAATTGAAAATAATAAAAGTACCTAAAGTAACAAAACCCATGTGGGCAATCGAAGAATAAGCAATCAACTTTTTCATATCTTGCTGGGCCAATGCCACAAAACCAATATAAGCAATCGCCACCAATGAGAAGGCAATTAGAAGCCAAGCATATTCAGAAGCCGCATCTGGCGTAATCGGCAAAGCAAAACGCAGGAAGCCATAACCACCCATTTTCAACATAATGGCTGCAAGAATTACTGAGCCACCTGTCGGCGCTTCCACGTGCGCGTCGGGTAACCAGGTATGCACTGGCACCATAGGAATTTTCACCGCAAAGGCGGCGACAAAGGCAACAAAAATCCAAGTTTGCTCTAACAGGCTTAATGGCATTTTTTGCATATCGGCAATGTTAAAGGAGCCTATGCTAGAGCCCATATAAATCAGCGCCACCAACATAAAAATAGACCCAAAGAAAGTGAATAAAAAGAACTTTATTGTGGCGTAAATTCGATTTGGTCCACCCCAAACTCCTATCATTAGGAACATGGGGATCAACATTGCCTCCCAAAAAACATAAAACAAAATAGCATCTTGCGCAGCAAAGACACCATTCATCAAGCCGGTTAAAACTAGTGTTGCCGAAAAATATTGTGCTCTCCTAAATTTGATACTACCTATGGCGCCAATAATTACTAAGAGATTGATAAAACCTGTTAATACAATCAACGGAACTGCTATCCCATCCACACCTAATGAATAATTAATGTTGAGTGATGGAATCCATTGCGCAACCTCGGACAACTCCATTTCTCCTGAAGCGCCATTGAACATATAAAGCAATAAACCGCTTAACAGTAGAATCAAAATTGAAACAAAGATACTGATTCTTTGGCTCCAAACCAACAATTTATCGCCAGGACCAAACAACACCAAGAAGCCGCCGATTAGTGGCAACCAAATCAATAAACTTAATATTGGGATTTGAGTTAGCATTAAATTTTTATCTTAGCCCTTTCATCGTTTATGCTTGTTTAATAAATAAGTAGCCAATTAAAGCCACCACGCCAATCAGCATGACTAAAGCGTAATGGTACAAATAACCCGTTTGTAATTTACGCGCTTTGCCAGCTACTTTTGCTACACTGCGCGCGCTTGCGTTGACAATACCATCATCAATAATGGCTTTATCGCCATAACGCCAGAAAAACTTACCCAAGTTCACAGAGCCTTTAGCGAAAACTTTCTGGTTAAATTCATCAAAGTAATATTTGTTTTGTAACAGCTTACGAATTGGCGCCAAGGTTTTGGCT
Organism: uncultured Kangiella sp.; assembly: GCA_947503345.1. Classification (GTDB taxonomy): domain Bacteria; phylum Pseudomonadota; class Gammaproteobacteria; order Enterobacterales; family Kangiellaceae; genus Kangiella. Next base: position 573,465 of record CANNCW010000001.1, read on the forward strand.
ACTATCTCGGCAATTTGAGGTTTGTACGCAAAGGCTAACCAAGCTAACGCTGCGCCTAAAACTAACAACCAAAACACCGGGGTTACAAAACCGTGTAAGGCAAATGCCCAAGCACTACCAAAAATTTCTTGTAACGGGGCTAAAGTATCATGCTCTTTCAACACCATAATGGCATCACTAAAATAGTTGCCAATTAACATTGACTCAGCAGTAACCCAACCAATAGCTAAAGATGGGATTGCCAATAACAATAATGGATAAGTGATCACTTTAGGTGATTCATGCAAGTGACTAGCAGTTTGCTTATCCATGCTAGGTTGGCCATGGAACACTAATAACAACATTCGCACGCTATATAATGCGGTAACTACAACGCCAGCCATTACGGCGAAATAAGCAAAGCTTGATCCCCACCCATCGGCTTCAGCAACGGCTGAAATGATTGCATCTTTGGAATAGAAGCCCGCAAAGAAAGGCGTGCCAATCAAAGCCAAAGTTCCAATCACAGAAGTCCAATAGGTAATTGGCATTTGTTTTTTCAAGCCACCCATTTTTCGCAAATCTTGCTCATGGTGCATGGCAATAATCACCGAGCCGGCCGCCAAGAAAAGCAAAGCTTTAAAGAACGCGTGAGTAAATAAATGGAACACCGCCGCTGAATAAGCTGAAACGCCAAGTGCCACCACCATGTAACCGAGTTGGGATAAAGTCGAATAAGCAACGATCCGCTTAATGTCGTTTTGCACTATGCCAATTAAGCCCATAAATAAAGCTGTAATAGCACCGATAACCGTAACCATTGCCAAGGCGGTTTCAGAAAATTCGAACAATGGCGACATACGCGCCACCATAAATACACCAGCGGTTACCATGGTCGCGGCATGGATTAATGCTGAAATAGGTGTAGGACCTTCCATCGAATCTGGTAACCAAACGTGCAATGGAACTTGTGCCGACTTACCCATGGCGCCGATAAATAAACAAATGCAAATAAAGGTGATGGCTGACCATTCAACGCCAGACCATGGCGAAAAACTTTTTTCTAAACCTACCGCCGCAAGCGCTGAAACTTCACCATTTGATAGTGCGCCCTGCGCTGACTCTTGCATTGCTTTTGCTTGCTGCATTTTTTCAAACACTGGCGCGTAATCTAATGATCCGAATAAATACAAAATACCGCCTATTCCTAGCAAGAAACCGAAGTCGCCAACACGATTTACCAAGAAAGCTTTCATGTTTGCAAAAATGGCGGTGTCTTTTTTGAACCAGAAGCCGATTAATAAATAAGAAACTACACCAACAGCTTCCCAGCCAAAAAACAGTTGCAGGAAGTTATTCGCCATTACCAACATCAACATTGAAAAGGTAAAAAGCGAAATATAGCTAAAGAAACGTTGATAGCCATCATCATGATGCATATAACCGATTGAGTAAATATGCACCATTAAACTAACGAAGGTCACCACCACTATCATCATGGCGGTTAGGCTATCCATCAAGAAGCCAACTTGAATATTAATATTGGCAAATGATGCCCAATGATAAAGCGTTTGATTTAAAGGCTCGGCGTCGCCATAGAAGTAACTTAAGAATACTTTTAGTGACAAAACAAACGAAACGGCAACCAAGCCGATGGTTAACCGATGACTCCAAGTTTTACCAAGTTTCTTTCCGAAAAAACCAGCTAGCAATGCGCCAAGTAAAGGTGCAAATGCAATGATTAATAGCTGATTAAAAATACTCATTAACCTTTTAGTTCCTCAAGTTTATCAATCTCAATATTTCTATGGGTTCTAAATAAAACTACCAAAATTGCTAATCCAATCGCAGCCTCAGCTGCGGCTACAGTTAATATAAAGAATACAAAAATTTGTCCTGTGGCATCATCAAGATAGCGCGAGAATGCAATAAAATTAGTATTTACAGCCAGTAACATTAACTCTATACACATTAATAACGTGATAACGTTCTTGCGATTGACGACAATGCCCACGACACTTATTGCAAATAAAATAGCACCAACAATTAAATAATGAGTCAAACTCATGAGTCATCCCCTGAGTCTATTTTTTCAGATTTCATCGAAACAATTTTCAAGCGTTCCTCTTTCAATACTTGATGCTGCTCTCTAACCGATTGCCCTTTACGATCGCGCCGTCCTCGGAAGGTTAAGCTGATAGCTGCGATAATCGCCACTAATAAAATCACGCCAGCAATTTCAAAAGGATAAAAGTATTCGCTATACAACAAACGTCCCAATTCTTCGACGTTTGAATAATCTTGTGTATGTTTGGCAGGCTCAGCAACCTTATCACTGCCAAATACTTCAAAGCGGATCACCCAGTAAATGGCACCAAATAATCCTGCACCTACTAATATGCCCAAAGGCAAATGCTTAGCAAAACCCTGTTTCATTGCTGCAAAGTCTACGTCTAACATCATGACCACAAACAGGAATAAAACCATCACAGCGCCAACATAAACCAGCACTAAGGTAATGGCCAAAAACTCTGCTTCTAATAAAAGCCATAGTGCGGCGGCTGAAAAGAAAGTTAGCACTAAACATAAGACGGCTTGCACTGAATTTTTAACCGTGATCACACCGATCGCAGCCACAATAGTAATTGCTGAGAAAAAGTAAAAGATAATCGCTTCTAAATTCACTTTTATTTCCTATCGATAAGGTGCGTCTTCAGCTTTGTCTTCGGCAATCATTACTTCATAACGATCGCCAATCGCCAATAACTGTTCTTTAGTTAAAATATTATCGCCACGTTTCTCAAAGTGGTAATCAAAAATTCTCGTTTCTACAATCGAATCTACTGGGCATGACTCTTCACAGAACCCACAGTAGATACACTTAAACATATCAATTTCATATTTAGTAGTACGTCTAGTACCATCGGATTCACGTGGACCTGCCTCAATGGTTATAGCCGCCGCAGGGCAAACTGCTTCACATAATTTGCAAGCAATACAACGCTCTTCGCCATTGGGATAACGACGCAAAGCATGCAAACCTCTAAAGCGTGGTGATTGGGGCGTCTGCTCTTCTGGAAACTGAATCGTAACTTTACGCTTAAACAAATGCTTCCATGTTAGCCACAAACCCGCTCGTAACTCTGTTAAAAAGTAAGTCTTAAAGTAATGCTTCCACTTAGACATTAGGATGCTCCTCCTACTGTCTGTGCAAGCTGAGCTAAACCACGGCCATCAAACCACCAACCCCATTCAAGTTTGATCCAAAACGTTAAAACAATTAACCATACTACTGTTACAGGAATAAATACTTTCCATCCCAAGCGCATAATTTGGTCATAGCGGTAACGTGGGAAAGTCGCTCGTAACCAAATCATCATAAACAAAAACCAAGCAGCCTTTAATAACAACCAAATGGTACCTGGTATCCAAGCGGTAGCTGGCTCTAAATAGGGAATACCTTGGAATGGATTAAGCCAACCACCAAAGAAAAATAATGCGGTTAGCACAGAAATTAGAATCATATTGGCGTATTCTGCCAAGAAGAATAATGCAAAGGCCATGCCTGCATATTCCACATGGAAACCCGCTACAATTTCTGACTCACCTTCAGGTAAATCAAATGGCGCACGGTTAGTTTCCGCCACGCCTGAAATCCAATAAACGACTAAGATCGGGAATAGTGGGATCCAGAACCAATGCAAAGCACTGCCGTTTTGTGCTTCTACAATGTCACCTAGATTCATACTACCGCCAGCCATTAAAACTGCGACTAATGCAAACCCCATAGCAATTTCATAAGAAACAATTTGCGATGCGGATCTTAATGAACCAATTAACGCGTAACGCGAATTTGAAGCCCAGCCGGCAATAATAACGCCATAAACAGCGATTGAAGTCATGGCTAATAAATATAATAAGCCAGCATTGGTGTCCGATAAAACTAATTCAGCATCAAAAGGAACCACTGCCCAAGCCGCAAATGATGGCGCAATAAATAAGATAGGTGCTAACAAAAATAAGGTTTTATTGGCTCCTGACGGCACTACCACTTCTTTCATCAATAATTTAATGACGTCGGCAATAGGCTGTAACCAACCTTTAGGGCCTACTCGATTTGGTCCCAAACGCAACTGCATATAACCGATCAATTTACGCTCGGCATAAGTGGTATAAGCAACGGCTAAAATCAAAGGCAATAAAATCATCACAATCTTTGCGACGATCCATAAACCTTCAGTAACCAGTTGCATAAAATCCACTAAACGCCTCCAATAATATTATGGAATGGGCTTAGCTGCGGACGCTTTAATTCATCTTTGCCTTGTGCCAATGCTGTTTCTTGTAATGCTGTTGCTCTGCGAACGTAGCAATCCGTTTGATAAATATTAACCGATTCAGGACAAGTAGCTGAATGCTCAAGTGATTCAGGGCAATTCCATTTCGATTTTATCTTGTCACCAACCGCACCCATACGACCTTTCACTTCTTGCATCACATCTTGCGCTGAAACATAGTCGAAATTTTTCAACCTTAATAAATTGCCTAACACTCTTAACACTTTCCAAGCTGGCTTTGCCTGACCCGGCGCAGTAACGCTAGCGGAAAAATCCTGCCAAATACCATTGGCATTAACGTAAGATCCTGCGGATTCTAAGTAACCTGCAATGGGCAAAACTACGTCAGCATATTCAAAGGCTTCATCATCGGCAAAGCTAGAAAGTGCCACAACGAAATCTGCATTTTCTGCCATAGTTTTTGCTTGAATCTTTTGGACAGCATCTTTGCTTAATTCGGTTTTTAATAAGACTAAGGCTTTCTTACCATTGGACACCATCTCATCAATCGTTTCGCCACCTTCTTCTACATCAGCACCCGCCGGCCCCCGATGCGGAATTGCACCAGCTAAATAAGCGCCAGCACTATTAGCTCCGTGAGATAAAAAGCCATAAGTTGAATTGGATAATGTTGCGACCACTTTAGCTAACTGGCGTAAATCACAAGCTTCACTATGCTCAACCGCTTCCAGGCCTAAAATCACACTTGAGTTTTCCGCATCAGCCAGAATTTTTGCCATAGCCTTATGCTTGTCATTAACCTCAACATCCGCAATTAACGCTTCTAATCCTTCAAATTTTAATAAGGCTTCTTGATTAGTTTCATCTTCTGATAAATATTTTGCCATTCCAGCTAGCTGCATTCCCCAGTTTTGTGGCTCTACTACCAGTTCATGTTTTAACTTAAAATTATTAAAATTCTTATGCGCAGAAATGCTCGCAACATCACCATGGCGCGTTGCCTTACGCACTCTTAATGCTGCTAAAGGTTGTTCTTTACGCATATTGGAACCTACCAATAGACAAGCATCTAGCGATTCTAAATCTTTTAATTCAATTCCTAACTGAGGAAATAAAGACTCAAACTTTTGACCACTAAAATCTGAAATCCTCAAACGATGATCTACATTATTAGAACCTAAACCCCGAATGATTTTTTGCAACAAATACAATTCTTCGGTAGTGGAAATTGGGCTACCTATCCCAGCAATTTGTTGGGCACCCTGGGCTTCTTTAATCATGTTTAGCTTGCTAGCAGTTTTTTCTAGAGCAGTTTCCCAGTCAGTTTCTTGCCATTCACCATTTTGTTTAACCATAGGCGCTAATAAACGCTGGCCTTTGGTTAATGATTCATAACTATAACGATCGCGATCCGACAACCAAACTTCATTCGTGGCTTCATTTTCTTTTGGTGCAACTCGAATCACCTCATTACGTCTGGTATGAACATGAAGGTTAGCACCAATACAATCATGCGGAGCAATCGAGTCATATTGAATCATCTCCCAAGCACGCGCCTGATAACGAGACGGCTTTGCAGTTAATGCTCCGACCGGACATAAATCAATAATATTGCCTGAAACTTCTGAGTCCACAGACTTTTCTATGAAAGTGCCAATCTCAGTATGCTCACCACGACCTACTGCACCCATCTCGCGAATACCTGCCACTTCTCGTCCAAAACGAACGCAACGAGTACAATGAATACAGCGAGTCATTTCTGTTTCTATTAAAGGGCCAATATTTTTATCTTCAACCACCCGCTTTTGTTCAGTAAAACGCGAAACATCTTTGCCGCATTCTAAAGCCACATCTTGCAGTTCGCACTCACCACCTTGATCGCAAATTGGACAATCCAGCGGATGGTTAATTAATAAAAATTCCATTACGGATTTCTGCGCATCTTTAGCGTAATCCGATTCAGTTCTAATAATCATACCATCGGCGACAGGCGTGGCGCAGGCGGGTAAGGGTTTGCGCTGGCCTTCAACTTCGACTAAACACATTCGACAATTTGCCGCGACCGATAATTTTTTGTGATAACAAAAACGTGGGATCTCAACGCCTATCGAGTCCGCCACTTCAATAATCATCGAACCTTGTTCAGCTTCGATTTTTTGACCATTGATTTCTATTGTTACCATTGATTCTTCTCGTCTAAATTTAATTAACTAGCTTTCTTCACTTTCTTATCAACCAAGCCTTCAATCTTAGCTTCAAATTCTGTTCTGAAATGCTTCAAAAAGCTTTGTACTGGCATCGCGGCAGCATCACCTAATGCACAAATGGTCCGCCCCATAATATTGCCCGCGATTTCATCCAATTTATCTAAATCTTCGGGTTGCCCCTCGCCTTTGGCAATGCGGTGAATGACTCTCGACATCCAACCTGTACCTTCACGGCATGGGGTACATTGACCACAAGATTCTTCGTAATAAAAATGTGCTACTCGGTCTAAAACTTGGACCATATCGGTATCTTCATCAAATACCATTACAGCGCCTGAACCGAGCATCGATCCCGCTTTACCAATGGCGTCATAATCCATGGTTAAGTCCATCATGGTTGAGGCTGGTAAAATTGGTGCACTAGAACCCCCAGGGATCACTGCTTTTAGTTTTTTACCATCTTTAACGCCACCTGCCATTTCCAATAATTCGGAAAATGGCGTTCCTAAACCGACTTCATAATTACCAGGCTTGTTTACATGACCCGATACAGAAAAGATTTTAGTACCACCATTATTGGGAATACCCAAATCTAAAAACCATTGACCGCCTTTATCTAAAATTACAGGAACCGAAGCAAAGCTTTCTGTGTTATTAACATTACTCGGTTTACCAAAAACACCATAATTTGCAGGGAAAGGTGGTTTAAATCTAGGTTGGCCTTTTTTGCCTTCAAGCGACTCAATCAATGCTGTTTCTTCGCCACAAATATAAGCACCAGCGCCAATATGAGCGTGTAAATCAAAATCTACGCCTGAATCTAAAATATCAGCTCCTAAAAAGCCTGCAGCATAAGCTTCCTTTAATGCCTCTTCAAAGCGGTCAATAGGCTCATAAAACTCTCCGCGCATGTAGTTATAACCAACTGTCGCGCCCATTACATAGCCACCAATGGCCATGCCTTCAATTAATTGGTGCGGATTAAAGCGTAAAATATCGCGATCTTTAAATGTTCCCGGTTCGCCTTCATCAGAATTACAAACCACATACTTCTGCCCGTCCAAATGGCGTGGCATAAAGCTCCATTTCAAACCCGTTGGGAAACCTGCACCACCACGACCACGTAAACTCGACAACTTTAATTCATCAATAATTTCTTCAGGTGTTATTTTTTCTTTTAAGATTTTTTGCCAAACCTTATATCCACCCATAGACTGGTACGTCTCCAGTGTCCAAGGCTTATCCAGATGTAAGGTTCTAAAACAAACTTCGTTTGCCATCTTCTTAAAAAATCCTAACTTAACTCAGTAATTAAATGGGCCAATTTTTCCACGCTCAAATTTTCATGATATTGTTTACCCACTTCTAACATAGGTGCGCCACCACAAGCCGCTAAACATTCCACTTCTTTTAAGGTGATTCGACCATCTTTTGTAGTTTCGCCTGGAGCTATACCCAGCTCATCTTTGAACCACTGCTTCAACTCTTCACTTCCTGCCAACATACAAGATACATTGGTACAAAGCGAAACCACATGCCTGCCTCTTGGCTCAAGTGCAAACATAGAATAAAAAGTCGCAACCTCGTAAGCGGCAATGTGCGGAACTTCTAAATAATCCGCCACTGCATTCATGGTTTCTTTGGCTAAATAGCCTAGCTCATCTTGCGCAATGGTTAACGCAGGAATAATGGCTGCGCGCTTACGATTATCTGGAAATTTACTGATCCAAACATTAATTTTTTCAACCGCTTCGGCAGATACTATTTGTGGTAAATCAGCTTTACTCATACCAATGCCACCTACCTATCTATCTCGCCAAAGACGATATCTTGAGTTCCAATAATCGCTACCACATCCGCCAACATATGGCCTTTAACCATTTCATTCATGGCTGACAAATGAGCAAAACCTGGCGCTCGAATTTTCAAACGGTAAGGTTTATTGGCACCATCGGACGTTAAGTAAATTCCAAATTCACCTTTTGGATGTTCCGTAGCTACATACACCTCGCCTTCCGGTACGCAGTAACCTTCAGTGAACAATTTAAAATGATGGATCAAAGCTTCCATATCATTTTTCATGGTTTCACGATTGGGCGGGGTAACCTTATGGTTATCCAGCATCACAGGACCAGGGTTATCTCTTAACCATTCGATACATTGACGAATAATTCGATTGGATTGACGCATCTCTTCGATTCTTACCAAATAGCGGTCATAACAATCGCCTTTTGAACCCACTGGAATATCAAAATCTAATTCTGGATAGACTTCATAAGGCTGCTTTTTACGCAAATCCCATTCAATACCAGAACCGCGCAACATAGGCCCAGAAAAACCTAACTGCAAAGCACGTTCTGGTGAAACCACTCCCACGCCTACAGTTCTTTGCTTCCAAATTCGATTGTCAGTCAATAAGGTTTCATATTCATCAACTCGATCGGGAAAACTTTCTGTAAAATTCCATAAATAATCCAATAAAGAGCCTTGGCGATTTTCGTTTAATTCATCAACCTTCTTCTGATTCGAAAATTTTGAGACTTTGTATTGAGGCATTTTCTCAGGCAGATCCCGATAAACGCCTCCAGGTCTAAAATAAGTAGCATGCATTCGAGCGCCAGATACTGCTTCGTAAGCGTCCATCAAGCTTTCACGCTCTCTAAAGGCATATAAGAAGACGGTCATGGCGCCAATGTCCAATCCATGAGCGCCTAACCACATCAAATGATTCAAAATGCGCGTAACTTCGGCGAACATGACGCGAATATACTGGGCACGCTTAGGAGGCTTGATCCCCATTAGCTTTTCAATCGCCATGACATAAGCATGCTCATTACACATCATGGAAACGTAATCGAGCCTATCCATGTAGCCAATGGACTGATTAAAAGGTTTGGACTCGGCTAGCTTTTCTGTAGCGCGGTGTAGTAGACCAATGTGCGGATCAGCGCGCACCACCGTTTCGCCATCCATTTCTAAGATCAGACGCAATACCCCATGTGCCGCAGGGTGCTGTGGGCCAAAATTCACCGTATAGTTACGAATCTCAGCCATTGGAATCACCTTTAGCATCGGCGCTTTGGGCTTGCTTTAACGACTCTTTTAAAGCCTGTGGATCCGCCACATAAATGGTTTCATCATTCTCGCGAATAACCTTCGGAACTAACACTCTTGGCTGAATGGAAACTGGCTCATACACACAACGATTTTGTTTTGCATCGAAACGCATTTCTACATTGCCAATCAAAGGAAAATCTTTTCTAAAAGGATGGCCAACAAAACCATAATCGGTTAACAATCGGCGCAAATCAGGGTGGCCAACGAATAAAATCCCATATAAATCAAAAGCCTCACGCTCAAACCAATCAGTACCATTCCAAATACTAATAACCGAATCGATGGTGGGACGGCTCTCTTCCACAAACACTTTTAAGCGCAAACGTTGATTTAAGCCAATCGATAACAAATGATAAACCACCGCAAAACGCTCGCGCTCCCATTTAGATTTTTTCTGCGATAAATCTTGCCGTCCTCGACTAAAACCTGCACCAGTAGCTTCATCAGTTGCCCACTCATCAAGGCCAAACTGCAAATAGTCCACCACCGTTAAATCCATTAATTGTTCAAAGTGCAAATTATCATCATCACGCAATTTAGTGGCGACCTCTAATAAGTCACCTTTGGCAACCTCAATGGTAACTTCAGCAAAAGATTGTTGGCAGCTTACTAGCTGATCGCCCAAGGCAGACTTTAAGTGCGCAATCAATGAATCAGCCAAGCGCCACCTCTTCAGGATTAGACTTACGCGAAATCACCTTACTGCGCTTAATTTTGTTTTGCAGCTGGATAATCCCATAAAGCAAGGCTTCTGCAGTTGGCGGACAACCAGGAACATAGATATCCACTGGTACGATACGATCACAGCCGCGCACCACCGAATAAGAATAGTGATAATAACCGCCGCCATTGGCGCAAGAGCCCATGGAGATAACCCACTTTGGATCCGGCATTTGGTCATAAACGCGGCGTAATGCTGGTGCCATTTTATTGGTAAGAGTCCCCGCCACAATCATCACATCAGATTGTCTTGGGCTAGGTCTAAACACTACGCCGAAGCGGTCGAGATCATAGCGAGACGCGCCTGCGTGCATCATCTCCACCGCACAACAAGCTAAACCAAAGGTCATGGGCCACATTGAACCAGTGCGCGCCCAATCAAATAAATCTTGAACGCTAGTGGTAAAGAAGCCATCTTTGGTTAATTTGTCTTCAATACCCATTCGTCATTACTCCCACTCAAGCGCGCCTTTGCGCCATTCGTAAGCAAAACCGACTAATAAGAGAAGGATAAAGATGCCCATTGCGCCAATCCCAAACCAACCAATTTCATCGAATACCACGGCCCATGGGAATAAAAAGGTAATTTCTAAATCAAAAATGATAAACAGTATTGCAACTAGATAGAAACGCACATCAAATTTCATGCGAGAGTCTTCAAAGGCATCAAAGCCACATTCAAAGGGTTTTTCTTTATCTTCAGAAGGGTTAGAAGGGCTGGCAAAGTAACCTGCCAATAAGAGTCCGCCACCAAATAAGAGGCCAATTAATACGAATACGAGTATTGGTGCATATTCTGCGATCATATTGAAGTGGTCTGTTTACTATTGCGCGCGACCTTACCCTCTTAAAATTTTTATCTTTTATTTTCCAATAACCTTACCAGTAGCATGGGCTTTTGGCTAGCCTTTTCATACAAAATAAAATTGAATTAATTCACCAAATCTAAAAATAACTATTTGATAAATATCAATATATCATTATCATGTAAGAAAAGGAGAGAAACGAAATGGGTTTTCTGGCGAACTTATTTTCCTCAAAAAAATCAGGAAAGAAACCACCAATAGCAAATCGGCCTAAACCGCAGGTCAAGCGGGAGCTTGTTAAAAAGGAAGTAGCCACTCACGAACTAAAACTTGGCATGACCGTTATCGAGCTGGATCGTCCTTGGACTGATTTACCTGTAATGTTTCAAGAGCTTACCATTTCTAAAAAAGAAGAAATAACGCTACTTCAACAATACTGCCAAAATGTGTTCATTGATTATGAATCCTTTAAGCTACACCAAGAAGAACAAATCAAAGCATTGCGTAAAAATATACGCTATAAACATAAAGTACGTAAAGCTGAAACGGTCAGTAAAGATATAAAGCAAGAGTTACCTAAAGCAAAAAAAGCGTTTGATAAATCAAATAAACACATTCATGAAGTCATGTCTCAAGTGCAAAAGGATGGCAGCATCGACATCGATAGCTCGAAACAAATCGTCTCAGAGTGCGTCGCCAGCATTTTAAATGAGCCCAGCGCCATGTTTTGGATGACCAAAATCAAAGATCAAGATGAATACACTGCAGAGCATTGCTTGAGGGTCGGTATTTTAGCGATAGCCTTTGGTCGCCATTTGCAACTTACTAAGCAAGATTTAGAGCTCTTAGGTCTATGTGGAATGCTTCATGACGTTGGAAAAATGAAAATCCCCAACTCCATCTTGAATAAGGAAGGCCCCCTGACTGATGAAGAATTTGAGATCGTTAAAGAACACACTGTTCTAGGATACGTTTTCTTATCCGAACATGGCGGTATCGCAGAACAAGTTTGTACAGCTGCTTATAACCATCATGAAAGCCTAGTTGGAGATGGTTACCCCCGTAAACTTGATGCGGCATATCTAAGTTTATTTGATCGAATTATAGCAATCGTTGACAGTTACGATGCCATGACTAGTGATCGTTGTTATCGAAAAGGAATGTCTGCGGATAAAGCGACGTCCATTCTCTATAAGGAAACAAAACATCGTTATGACGAATACTTAGTTAAAGAATTCATCAAAATGGTGGGAGTTTATCCTGTGGGCTCCTTTGTGCAACTTAATAACGGTTTCTTTGCGATTGTATTATCAGCTAACCCTGACTCTAAATTAAACCCAGTCGTTGAAATTATCGCCGATGCAAACCAAACACCACTGAAGCGTAAAATTGCTGTTGATTTATCTAAAGGTAAAAAATATCAAGGCGTAGAATTGAAAATCTCAAAAAGTGTTTCTGATAATGAATTAGAAATTGACATGAACCACTTTATTCAGGAGCATATTGCAGCATAAATCTCGAAATTCGGTTCTCTTTATTTTATGGCTGTTAACCCCGACTCACTAATTTTTGAAAGCTTCGTTCCGCCTTTCTGGGCAAAGAACCGCCATGTGCAATCTTTATTGGGGACTCTCAAATTTAGACGTCCAATTTTGATAAAGCAATCCGCTGCATTGTTAAATCAAAGTCGAGAAATGATTCTAGAAGCTCATGATGGAATTCGTTTGCAAAGCTTCTATTCTCCTCATAAAAAACCTTCGAAAAAATTGGCCATACTACTCCATGGTTGGGAAGGCAGTCATGAATCACTTTACCTGCTTTCAGCTGCAAACACTTTATTTCAAGCAGGTTACGATGTATTACGATTAAACTTAAGAGACCATGGAACTAGCCACCATTTGAATGAAGAAATTTTTCATTCAAATCGCCTCCAAGAAGTTCTCGATAGTATTCAATTTGTACAACAAGAATTAAAACCAGAATCAACTATGCTTATTGGTTTTTCTTTAGGCGGAAACTTTGCTTGTCGAGTGGCAGAAAATGCGACCAAAAATACCATCCAGCTAAACAACACTATTGCTATTTGTCCCGCTATCAACCCAGAAGACAGTTTGAATCAGATGGAGAATGGCCTGCGCTTTTATCACGATTATTTCGTCAAGAAGTGGAAGCGTTCACTTTTCAAAAAAGAAAAATATTTCCCGGAAATCTATCAATTCGATGATATTCGTCCAATGAAATCCATGCGGCAAATTACGGACCATTTACTCAACCTGTTCGGCGACTATGACTCAAAAAAAGAATACTTTAATGGTTATTCACTAGCGGGGGAACGATTGAAAAATCTAGACCAGAAAATTTCCATACTTGTCACCAAAGACGATCCCGTTCTCCACTATCGCGATACACTAACACTTGCTGAAAATCCAAATTTAAAAATCCACGTTAGTCAATTCGGCGGTCATTGCGGTTTTATAAAAAATATAAAATTGCGAAGTTGGGCAGATGAATTTATTTTGCGAGAAGTATTAAGTTAATTTTTTCTTTATTTGATTAACAAAAAACCGCAGAGCTTTCGCTTTGCGGTTTTATTTTTGGTGCTCGGAGTGGGACTTGAACCCACACGGCCATACGGCCACCACCCCCTCAAGATGGCGTGTCTACCAATTCCACCACCCGAGCAGAATCGGTTAGCTTATTGGTCGCCGTCAGCTTTTTCTTTAACTTCTTCTTCAGCTTTTTTCTTAGCGTCTTCTAATGCTTTTTCAGCATCGGATTTTAGGTCGTCTGCTTTTTCTTCAACGTCTTTTTTGATGTCTTCAACTTTTTGTTCGACACTGTCAGCCGCTTTATCAGCTTCAGCTTTTACCGCTGCTTTTACGTCTTCACCCGTTGGGATTTCAGTGCTAATAGTTTCTACCGCTTCTGTTGGGATTTCAGCAGCTGGAACTTCTTCGCCAGGAATAGCATTTAAGCTTGGCTCAGTAGAAGCTTCAGTAGTAACTTCATTTAACTTGGCAGCTTCATCAGCAATACCCGCTTCTTCAGCTGTTTTGTTCTTTAACCAAGAAGTAGATAAAGCAATCACGAAGAAAAGAATTGCTAAGATAGTGGTACTTTTTGTTAAAAAGTTACCTGCACCTGGCGCACCGAATAAAGTGTTAGAACCACCGGCACCAAACGAAGCGCCCATTTCTGCACCTTTACCTTGTTGAATTAAGATAATGCCGATCAATAAAAGGGCGACTATCAATAAACTGATTAATAAAAATAATTCCATCGTGTTTAACCTGCTGCTTTACATATTGCAATAAATTGTTCGGCTTTTAACGAAGCGCCACCAATCAAACCACCATCGATATCCGCTTGTGCTAAAAGTTGTTCAGCGTTAGTAGGATTCATACTACCGCCATATAAAATTTGTGTTTCTTCTGCTACTTGAGCATCAAACTGCGCTAAATGTGCACGAATTTCTGCGTGAACCCCTTGCGCCTGTTCTGGTGTTGCGGTTTTACCCGTACCAATTGCCCATACTGGTTCATAAGCAATCACACCTTTTGCTATCGCTTCGATGCCATATTGATTAATTACGGCATCGATTTGCGCTTTAACTACTTCCATAGTGGTGCCAGCTTCGCGCTCTTCAAGGGTTTCGCCAATACAAAGCACTGGCTTTAGACCATTTTCAAGTGCGGCGTTATACTTATCGGCTACCACTTCTGAGCTTTCGCCATATAAGCTACGGCGTTCTGAATGGCCCACCAATACGAATTGAGCTTTAATATCTGCCAGCATTGCGCCACTGATTTCACCCGTATAGGCGCCCGAAGCTTGCTCAGAAAGATTCTGTGCGCCCATCGCAACCTTAGATTCAGCGACTAAATCACTCACAAGAGGCAAATATACTGCTGGGGCACATACCAATACTGCTGATTTCCAACTTGGGTCTAAATCACCATGAATTCCTGCAAGTAATTCTTTTATCGAATCACTTGAACCATTCATCTTCCAATTTCCAGCGATTAGTCGTTGTCGTGCCATATCCAAAACTCTTTTTAAATCTGATAGATACCGCTGTTTTACTACTGCTTTTATAACAACAGGATTTTTAGCGATATTTTGCCTTTTTACAAAAGGGCGCAAATAGTAACCGAGCACAAGCCTGAAAACAAGCATTGATCCCGAAAGTTCACCATTTTAGCGCCTTTTCCCCATAAAAAGCATGGATTTTACACCTTTGATCCAAGTATAATACGCGCCGTTTAGGGTTTCGGTTTAATTGTTAGATTTTTTACCGAAAATCTCTATTTTGGGTACATCGATAATATTAATGTTTCAAGCTGGTTGCGGAGCTCGCAAGCCGGCATTTCGTCGTGATTACCCTAGTTTTTAGTTTTAACACATTAACCAACAAAAGTAGCAACCTATGATTAAGATTAAAAAAGGCTTAGATTTACCGCTCCAAGGTAAGCCTGAGCAAGCGATCTCAAGCGGTGCTACGGTCAAAACCGTCGCGATTCTCGGCGAAGATTATGTTGGCATGAAACCGACCATGCACGTGAAAGCGGGCGACTCGGTTAAAAAAGGCCAATTAATTTTCGAAGATAAGAAAACGCCAGGAGTAAAATATACTGCTCCAGCGGGTGGAACCGTAACCGCCATTAACCGTGGTGCTAAGCGTAAGCTGTTGTCAGTAGTTGTAGAAATTGCTGAACAAGAAGAAGCGGTTAGCTTTACTCAATATTCTGCCGAGCAACTGGCTGGCATCGAGCGCCAAGCTATTGTTGAGCAAATGGTAGAGTCTGGTTTTTGGACAGCCTTGCGTACACGTCCATTCTCGAAAGTTCCAGCTATCGACAGCGAAACTAAAGCCATCTTCGTTTCGGCTATGGATACCAATCCATTAGCAGCCGACCCAGAAGTGGTTATCGCAGAAGAAGCAGAAACCTTCAATCAAGGCTTGAGTTTATTAACCACCTTATCGTCGGGCAAAGTTTTTGTTGGCACTAAAGATGGCTCTAGCTTAAATAAGCTTGAACATCCAAAAGTTCAGTACGAATCTTTCAAAGGACCTCATCCTGCGGGTAACGTTGGTACTCATATCCACTTCTTATACCCTGCTGCTGCGGATAA
Organism: uncultured Kangiella sp.; assembly: GCA_947503345.1. Classification (GTDB taxonomy): domain Bacteria; phylum Pseudomonadota; class Gammaproteobacteria; order Enterobacterales; family Kangiellaceae; genus Kangiella. The sequence continues at coordinate 589,725 of CANNCW010000001.1, forward strand.
CACCGTTTGGCACATTGGCTATCAAGACGTGATTGCATTGGCTAAGTTATTTACTTCAGGTGAGCTTTCTATGGATCGCGTGGTTGCCATTGGTGGCACCATGATCAAAAAGCCTCATCTCGTAAAAACTCGTGTTGGCGCCAACATTGATGAATTATTAGTGGGCGAAGAGACTGATGCGGATAACCGTCATTTGTCAGGTTCTGTGTTTAATGGTTTCCACGCCATTGATTCACGTGCTTTCTTAGGTCGTTATCACAACCAAGTTACCGTTATTCGCGAAGGCCGTGATAAAGAATTTTTTGGTTGGGCATTGCCAGGTAGCGACAAGTTCTCGATGACTCGTGCCTTTATTTCGGCTTTCTTCCCAAAGAAGAGCTACGCCATGACAACCACTACCGGCGGTTCTGAAAGAGCCATTATGCCAATCGGTTTGTTTGAGCGCGTCATGCCATTAGATATATTACCAACGCAATTGCTAAGAGCTTTGGTTACTGGCGATACAGACACAGCTCAACAATTAGGCGCGCTAGAGTTAGATGAAGAAGATTTAGCGTTGTGTACTTATGTTTGCGCAGGCAAATACGAGTATGGCCCGATTCTTCGTGAAAACCTGACTAAAATTGAGAAGGAAGGTTAAGCATGGGTTTAAAGAATTTTATTGAAAAGATCGAGCCGCATTTTGAAAAAGGCGGCAAGTGGGAAAAGTGGTATGCCTTGTATGAAGCAGCGGCGACCATTTTCTACACTCCAGGTCACGTTACCACTAACAACTCTCATGTGCGTGATAACATCGATTTGAAACGTATTATGATCATGGTTTGGTTCGCTACTTTCCCTGCTATGTTCTTTGGTATGTGGAATATCGGTTACCAAGCACAATTAGGTTTAGCAGGTGGTTTATCCTTACCAGACGTTTGGCAAGTTGGCTTTTTTGAGTTCTTCGGCGGTGTGTTAAACGCTGAAACGGGCGCACTTGGCCTAATGTTCTATGGTTCTTGTTTCTTCCTACCAATCTACGCTACGACATTTATCGTTGGTGGTTTCTGGGAAGTTCTATTCGCAAGTATCCGTAAACACGAAATTAACGAAGGTTTCTTCGTAACCTCAATCTTATTCGCGTTAATCGTGCCACCAGAAATTCCATTATGGCAAGTTGCCTTAGGTATTACTTTCGGTGTGGTAGTTGCTAAAGAAATCTTCGGTGGCACTGGTAAGAACTTCATGAACCCAGCGTTAGCAGGTCGTGCTTTCTTATTCTTCGCTTATCCAACGGATATTTCAGGTACTGAAGTTTGGGCTGCAGTTGACGGCTTTACCAGCGCTACACCATTAGCGGCAGCAGCAGCTGGTTCGATTACTGATTACACAGTAAACCAAAGCTGGTGGGATGCGTTCTATGGCTTCATTCCTGGTTCAATTGGCGAAACATCTACTTTAGCCATTATGATTGGTGGTCTATTTATCATAGCCGCGCGTATTGCTTCTTGGAGAATCGTGCTGGGTGTGATGATCGGTATGGTAGCTTCATCTTACTTGTTGAACTTCATTGGTAGTGACACAAACCCTATGTTCGCCATGCCTTGGTATTGGCATTTAGTAACTGGTGGTTTTGCGTTCGGTATGTTCTTTATGGCAACCGACCCTGTATCAGCGTCATTGACCAATAAAGGTAAATGGTATTTCGGTGCGCTCATCGGTGTGATGGTTATTTTAATCCGTGTGGTTAATCCTGCGTTCCCAGAAGGCATGATGCTTGCGATCTTATTCGCTAACGTCTTTGCACCATTAATTGACCATTTCGTGGTTCAAGCAAACATTAAAAGGAGGGCTCGTCGTCATGTCTAGTAAAGAAAGTCCTACTAAAACGATTGTTGTTGCATTGTTATTAAGTTTGGTTTGCTCGGTTGTGGTTTCAACTGCGGCAATCAAACTAAAGCCAATCCAGCAAAAAAATAAAGAGCTCGACAAGAAACGTAACATCTTAGTTTCAGCCGGCATGATGGATGAAAAATCTTCTGATAGCGTTGAAGATTTATTCAGCCAAGTTGAATCTAAGTTTGTTGATTTAGCGACTGGTGAATTTGTTGCTGAGCCTGCTGGTTTTGATCAGCGCGCTTTTGCGAAAGATTCCGCCACTAACTTAAGCCTAACTGCCGAGCAAGATTTAGGCGGCATCGGTACTCGCTCACAAATCGCTAACGTTTACATCGTAAAAAAAGACGGCCAGTTAGATAGCTTGATTTTACCAATTCACGGAAAAGGCTTGTTCTCAACTTTATACGGCTTCATTGCTTTAGATAAAGATTTAAAGACAGTAAAAGGTCTTAAATATTATGAGCATGGCGAAACCCCAGGTTTGGGTGGTGAAGTTGAAAATCAAAACTGGTTAGCCAAATGGCCTGGTAAGCAAGTGTTAGATGCTAGTGGCAAACCAATTTTGGCTTTAACCAAAACACCTGCTGATGACGCTAATGAAGTGGATGCCCTTTCAGGCGCAACCTGGACGACTAATGGCGTTGAGGGCATGGTTCATTTCTGGCTTGGCGAGAATGGCTTTGGTCCTTTCTTAGACAAAGTAAGAGCGGGGGAAATTTAAGATGGCTTTTGATAGACAAGAAGCTAAAGCGGTATTGCTAGGACCGCTTTTTAATAACAACCCCATCGCCTTACAGGTTCTGGGGATCTGTTCTGCCTTAGCGGTTACCGTTAAGTTAGAAACAGCTTTCGTAATGAGTTTAGCTTTAACTGCGGTTGTTGCTTTCTCAAATTTATTGATCAGTTTGATCCGTAACCATATTCCATCAAGCATTCGAATTATCGTGCAGATGACGATCATCGCTTCTTTGGTAATTCTAGTTGATCAAGTCTTGAAAGCTTACGCTTATGAGATTTCGAAACAGCTTGCAGTATTCGTTGGATTGATTATTACCAACTGTATCGTAATGGGCCGTGCCGAAGCTTATGCCATGAAAAACGGTCCTGTGATGAGTTTCTTAGACGGTATTGGTAATGGTTTAGGCTATTCGATTTTATTAATTGTAGTAGCTTTCTTCCGTGAATTGTTTGGTTCGGGCAAACTATGGGGACAAACTATTTTCCAAACCGTTTCTGATGGTGGCTGGTATCAAACTAATGGCTTGTTGTTATTACCGGCAAGTTCATTCTTCATTATCGGTTTATTAATTTGGGCCCTTCGTACTTGGAAAACTGATCAAGTAGAGGAGAAAGACTAATGGAACATTATATTTCTTTATTTGTTCGCGCGGTTTTCGTTGAGAACTTAGCCTTATCTTTCCTGCTTGGGATGTGTACTTTCTTAGCAGTATCTAAGAAAGTTCAAACAGCTATCGGTCTTGGTATCGCAGTAGTTGTGGTTCAAACCATTACCGTTCCCGTAAACAATTTATTACTAAATAACTTGTTAGCAGAAGGCGCACTGGCTTGGGCTGGCTTTCCTGAGGCTGATTTAAGCTTCTTAGGTTTGATCGTTTACATCGGCGTTATCGCGGCGGTGGTTCAAATCTTGGAAATGACTCTAGATAAGTTCTTCCCTGCACTTTACCAATCGTTGGGTATCTTCTTACCATTGATCACGGTGAACTGTGCCATTATGGGTGGCTCGTTATTTATGGTTGAGCGTGATTACAACCTTTCTGAATCTGTAGTATTTGGCTTAGGCTCAGGTTTCGGTTGGGCGCTTGCGATTGCTGCTTTGGCAGGTATTCGTGAAAAAATGAAATACTCAGACGTTCCAGATGGTCTGCGCGGTTTAGGGATTACCTTTATCGTCGTAGGTTTAATGGCGTTAGGTTTCATGTCATTCACTGGCATTAAGCTGTAAGGGGAACACTAATGAATGAAATTATTTTAGGCGTTGCATTATTTACAGCAGTAATTTTAGCGCTAGTGCTAGTTATCCTGGTTGCCCGCAAGCAATTAGTAAGTTCTGGCGATGTGGTTATCGACATCAATGGCGATGCTGATAAAGCTATTAAGGTTCAAGCAGGTGGTAAACTTCTTGGGGCTTTAGCGGATTCTGGGATCTTCGTATCTTCTGCTTGTGGTGGCGGTGGTACTTGCGGCCAGTGCGTTTGTAAAGTTACTGAAGGTGGTGGTTCTATCCTTCCAACCGAAGAAAGCCATATCAACAAGCGCGAAGCTGCTGAAGGTTATCGTTTATCTTGTCAAGTTGCTGTTAAGCAAGACATGAAAATTGAAGTTCCAGAAGAAGTATTTGGTACTAAGAAATGGGAATGTGAAGTTATTTCTAATGAAAACAAAGCAACCTTCATTAAAGAACTTAAGCTTAAAATTCCTAACGGTGAAAGCGTACCATTCCGCGCTGGTGGTTATATCCAAATCGAAGCGCCCGCGTACAAATTAAAGTACTCAGAATTCGATGTTGAAGAAGAGTATCACGAAGATTGGAATCGCTTTAAACTTTTCGATATTGAATCTGAAGTTAAAGAAGAAACGATTCGTGCTTATTCAATGGCAAACTACCCATTGGAAGAAGGTATCATCATGTTAAACGTGCGTATCGCTACACCACCGCCACGTGATATGTCTTTGCCTGCCGGTAAAATGTCATCTTATATTTTCAACTTGAAACCTGGTGATAAGGTCACAATTTCTGGTCCTTATGGTGAGTTCTTCGCTAAAGAGACGAAAGCCGAAATGGTATTCGTTGGTGGTGGTGCTGGTATGGCGCCAATGCGTTCGCATATTTTCGACCAACTCCGTCGACTTAAATCAGACCGTAAAATTAGCTTCTGGTATGGTGCTCGTTCGGTTCGCGAAATGTTCTATGTTGAAGATTTTGATATGCTTGCTCGTGAGAATGAAAACTTCGATTGGCACGTTGCATTATCCGATCCACAACCAGAAGATAACTGGGAAGGTTATACTGGCTTTATTCACAACGTTCTTTTAGAAAATTACCTTAAAGATCACCCTGCTCCAGAAGATTGTGAGTTCTATATGTGTGGACCTCCAATGATGAACGCTGCTGTTATTCAGATGCTTGAAGATCTGGGCGTAGAGCGTGAAAACATCTTACTGGATGACTTTGGTGGTTAAACTTAACACTTAAGTAAATTTTCAGTTAAAATAGGTGACAATATGTCGCCTATTTTTTTGCCTGTACTTATGAAAAAGTTTTTTTGCATTCTGCTAATAACAAGTTCCCTTTTAAGTTGTAACAAAGAATCTAACTTCAAAAAGATTATAGGTTCTACCATGGGTACTACTTACGGTGTCATTTTAGAGATAAAACAACAAGATATAAATTTAATCCACCAAGCCATAGAAAGAGAGTTACTTGATATTAACCAGTTAATGTCTACTTATATTCCAAACTCAGAAATCAATCGCTTTAATAAATTAAACGATGACTCTTGTTTTAAATTTTCTGATAAGACTTGGCATGTTTTATTAGCCTCGAGAGAAATTTATGAGCAAACGAATGGTGCTTTTGACATAACTTTGGGTCCCCTTATTTCACGCTGGGGCTTCAATGTTGAAGAGTTTGTACAAAAAGTACCATCGCAAGCAGAAATTGATAAGTTACTCACACAAGTTGGAACCGACAAATTAATTTTTGATATAACTAATCAATGTATTTCCAAGGCAACGCCTGATTTAACTATCAATTTGTCTGCAATTGCAAAAGGATATGCCGTTGATCAGTTGGCAATAATCTTGTCCAATTTCAATGTTAGCAATTTCCTAGTAGAGATAGGGGGCGAGGTCAAAGCTAGCGGTCTAAAGAGTTTTAATCAACATTGGACTACAGCAGTCGTCAATCCTTCAGGCGTTCTTGCTGGACAACAAGCTGTAGCTATCAACTTATTTAACTCCTCAATAGCGACTTCTGGTGACTATCTTAATTATTTTGAGCACGATGGCGAACGTTTCTCCCATACCATCAATCCTCTCAATGGTTATCCAATCAAGCATCAATTAACATCTATTTCTGTAATTCATTCAAGTAATATGTACGCTGACGCTTATGCAACAGCTCTTAACGTACTTGGCTCCGACGAAGCTTACTCCTTTGCTAATAAACACAAACTCCCTATATATACTATTAGTAAAACAAAAAATGGATTTGAAAGCTCTTCTAATAAATCCTTTCAAGCTTATATTCGACGTTAAACCTTAATCGTGAATTATTAATATGGTAAAATATACAAGTCGTACATAACCGGGCAGCCTCATGGACACTTTCATTTTAGCTTTTTCACTTTTTGGTTTCGTGATTTTAATTATGGCCGTTGGTTATATTTTTCAGAAGAAAAGAATTAGTGGCAGTTGCGGTGGCCTAGATGCTCTTGGTATCGAAAAAGCTTGTGACTGTGAAAAACCTTGCGCCAAAAAGCGCGCTCGACTTAGAAACGAGCGCCGTTTAAATATACAAGTAATTGAAGATTAGCTTCTAACTAACTTTTACTCCCAGTTTACTCCAATATACTGCAACGCTTTTAAAATAGATTGTCGAGAGATCATCCCAACCAACTGACTTTTTTCAATGACAGGATACATCCGACAGTTATCCTGTAGGAATTTTTCTGCAACGTCTGCAATACTATCATCTGGATGAACCGTTCTGACTTCTTTTGTCATCCTATCCATAACTCTATCACCCAAGTCACCGTGATAGATGGCACTTAGAACCGTATGCAAACAATCTTTCTCTGATAGATACCCCACTAAACGGTTATGGTCGTCTAAAACAGGTGCGCCGGTTAATCGATATTCCAACATGGTTTGCGCAGCTTCAACTACATCGGTTTCTGGAGCCAGTGTAATCATGGCCGAGGTCATATAATCTCTTACCGCTACAGATTTAAGCATTCAAGACTCCTATTTGTGCAATACACTTATCTTAACTTATTGATTTAAAGAATATTATTCTTGTCTTTACTTGATAATAGCTCAAAATTTTCTTACAGGCAAAATAAAACCCAGCCGAAGCTGGGTTTTATTAAAGCTTTAAAAATCTAAAATTATTTAGATTCTAAGTTCGCTTCTGCACGACGGTTAAGTGCACGACCTTCAGCTGTAGCATTGTCAGCGATTGGACGAGCTTCACCATAACCAACACCACTTAAGCGAGAAGCTTCAATACCGAAGTTAGCTACTAAGTAGTCAACAACAGATTTAGCACGACGCTCAGATAAGCCTTGGTTGTACTTAGCAGAACCAACGCTATCAGTGTGACCTTGGATTTCAGCATCAACATTAGAGAATTGACGTAAGAACTCAGCTACTTTTGCGATTTCAGAAACCATCTCAGGCTTAATAGCATACTTGTTAGTATCGAAGTTCAAACGCATATCGATAACAACTTTCTCTTGGATTTGACAGCCTTTCTCGTCAACTTTTGCGCCTGCTGGAGTATTTGGACAAGCATCTTGATTGTCTAATACACCGTCACCGTCTGAATCTAAAGCACAGCCATAAGCATCAACTTTAGTGCCCGCTGGAGTACCAGGACAACGATCGTTAGCATCGATTACGCCATCACCATCAGAATCTTTTGGAGCAACTTCTGGTTCTTTTACAACTGCTGTAGCATTATTTCTGTGTGTATTACCAAAGAAACCGCCCACTGTTACGTACCATTGACTATCATCTTCTTCTGCAAGAAATACATCATAACCAACACGACCAAAAAAGTTATCAGTAAAATAATGCTCTAAACCTAAGCCAGCTTTAATATAATCTTCATTTTCAAAGTCAATTAGTGCCGCACCAGTAGCCGCATCATATGGAGCATCAAAATCTAGGTTATACTCACCATAACCAAGCTTAAGGAAAGGATGAGTGTTAACATTGCCAATAAAGTTAGTATCGTTGTAGATTAAATCTAAACCAACTGTATCTAATTCTGCTTGACTACCAAACAAACCAGGAACTGTATGAACATTCTCAGAATAATTTGCTTCCAAACCCCAATTTTTGTTAAATAAATAACCAATTCCAGCTAACCAACCGTCTTCGTCTTTAACACCGCGGTCTGAATTAGGGTCAAAGTTATTAATACCCATGTGCACATAAAAGCCATCACGATCTTTAACTTCACCTTCGCCAGCAAAACCAGCAACGCTTGCAGATAATAAGCAAGCTCCTAAAACTAACTTCTTCATATGATTTGCCCTCTCTTAATTTAGAAGTATTCCTATAAACAATAAGCTTCAATTATACATACAAACAACGGCTTATCACACATTATTTGCAGAATATTTGTACAAAGATTCACAAAACCTATGTCATTTTACAATATTTTACTCGCTAAATACTCTGCATTTAGCTTTGCCAAGTCTGGATCATTTGCTTCGACCATTACTCTAATCAGTGGCTCAGTACCTGAAGCTCGTATTAAAACTCGTCCGAAACCCGCTAATTTCTTATTAACGTTATCAATATCTGCTTTTAATTCTTCGTTATTTAAAGCATTTTCTGAGCTCTCTACTCTTACATTTATTAAGGTTTGCGGGAACAGCGGGTTATCTGTAACCCATTGATTTAAATCTAAGTTATCTACTTTCATAGCTTTTAAAACTTGTAAGGCAGCTACAATTCCATCACCTGTAGAGTTATGATCAAGACTGATAACGTGACCTGATGATTCTCCGCCAAGATTCCAACCATGTCCTTTCAATTGCTCCATAACATAGCGATCACCAACTTTCGCTCTTACGAACGGTACATCAATTTCTTCCAGGGCTTTTTCTACCGCCATATTGGTCATCAAAGTTCCGACTACACCACCTTTTAATTCTCCGTTAGCTTTTAGAACTTGAGCAATTAACAATATTAATTGATCTCCATTAATTAATTGACCCGCCGAATCAATAAACATCACACGATCAGCATCGCCATCGAAGGCAATTCCTAAATCCGCTTGCTCTGTCAACACCCTTTCAGCTAAAGGGATAGTATGTGTCGCACCACACTCTTTATTAATATTCAGCCCATCTGGCGAAACACCCATTGTCAAAACTTCCGCACCCAATTCTTTAAAGACATAAGGTGCAATGTGATAGGCAGCGCCATGAGCACAATCAAGTACAACCTTCATTCCTTTTAAGCTAAAGTCATTCGGTACACTAGCTTTGCAGAACTCAACATACCGCGCTGAAGCATCTTCAATTCGGTAGGCCTTACCCAGTAATTCTGATGGCAGAGTATCCATCTCTTTATCCAACCAAGACTCTATTTCTTGCTCAATATTATCGTCCAGTTTGGTTCCGTCTTTTGAGAAGAATTTAATACCATTATCATGAAAAGGGTTATGCGAAGCACTGATCACAATACCAGCATCAGCCCTAAAGGTTCGAGTTAAATAAGCAACTGCGGGTGTAGGCATAGGCCCGACTAAAAAACTATCGACCCCAGCGGCTGTTAATCCAGCCTCTAATACTGACTCGAACATATAGCCTGAAATGCGAGTATCTTTGCCGATGACAACTTTGCCACGGCCCTCGCCTCTTTGCGCTAAGACTTTGCCCGCAGCCCAACCCAGCTTTAATACAAATTCAGGGGTGATTGGATATTGCCCAACTGTTCCACGAATCCCATCAGTACCAAAATATTTCCTCATTATTATTACCTTTATTTATGAATTCTTTTTGTTATTAATTAACTAAACTCAATTGCATTATACAAATCAACAGCTTGGCGCGTTTCTTTTACATCATGAACCCGAACAATTTTAGCACCTTTAGTAATTGCCAACAAAGCCGCATTTACACTAGCATTTAGTCGCTCACTGACTTCTAATTTTAAAATTTGCCCCAACATATTTTTCCGGGAAATTCCTACTAACAGAGGCAATCCATCAATTACTATCGAATCTAGATGCTTTAATAGTTGGCAATTATGTTCTAAATTTTTCCCAAATCCAATGCCTGGATCTAAACAAATTCTATCTTTATTAATCCCCTGCTCTACACACGCCACTATCCTCTGTTGCAAAAAATCTTTCACTTCAGTAACAGGATCTAAATAACGAGGCGCCTTTTGCATGGTACCTGGCGTCCCTTGCATATGCATCAAACAAAGTTCAACTTGGGAGTTCGCAACAACCTCAATAGCTCCCTCTGCTTGTAATGCGTACACATCATTAATCATAGAAGCACCTGCATATATTGCTTCTTGCATGACTTCAGGTTTCGAAGTATCTACAGAGATTGGAACCTTTGAACCTTTCAAGGCCTCAATCAGTGGTAAGACTCTATCAATTTCTTCCTGAACCGAAACTGACTCGGCACCTGGTCGTGTTGATTCTCCACCAATATCTAAAATATCAACACCTTCATCAATCATGTGTTCAGCATGTTTTAATGCTGATTTTTTTTGGACAAAACGACCGCCATCAGAAAAAGAATCTGGAGTAGTGTTCAAAATACCCATAACCAACGGGCCCTTACGGTTTAATATTGACTGCATTATTATAAATCCAACATTAACTTAGCCATAAAAAAAGGCCTTTCGGCCTTTTTTAATCTTTACGCAACTTCACGACGACAGGATTATCATCGGATGAACTTCCTGGCTCAACATTCGCCTGCTGAGGGGCTTCAGGTGGCTCATTCGGAGCGTCTGGTTTATCTCCCCAGTTTTTTGGTGGCTGAGGGTCATTACCATTCATAATCTCTTCTATCTGCTTGGCATCAATGGTTTCATATTTCATTAAGGCATCTGCCATAGCATGTAATTTATCTAAATTATCATTTAAGATCTTTTCAGCCCTTTGATAATTGCGATCAATGAAATCACGGATTTCTTCATCTATAGCACGAGCAGTATCATCAGCAATGTTTTTGTGCTGAGTAACTGAGCGCCCTAAGAATACCTCACCTTCATCTTGAGCGTAAGATAATGGACCTAACTTATCTGATAAACCCCATTTGGTCACCATATTGCGCGCAATATCAGTGGCGCGTTCAATGTCATTTGAAGCGCCAGTAGTGACTTGATCAGGGCCATTTAAAATCTCTTCAGCAATACGACCACCGAATAAAGAAGATAGTTGTGATTCCAATTGCTCCTTGGACATTGAATAGCGATCTTGTTCTGGCAAATACATAGTCACACCTAATGCACGGCCACGCGGAATAATGCTCACCTTATACACCGGATCGTGGCTTGGCACTTTCAAACCAACAATAGCATGACCCGCTTCATGATAAGCCGTATTACGTTTTTCTTCTTCCGTCATGACCATGGAACGGCGTTCAGCCCCCATCATGATTTTGTCTTTAGCTTTTTCAAAATGCGCCATATTGACGGTACGCATATTTTCACGTGCCGCAAATAATGCAGCTTCATTAACAAGATTAGCTAAATCTGCACCTGAAAAACCAGGCGTACCACGAGCAATCAATTCAGCTTGCACATCATCAGCAGCCGGAACTTTACGCATATGGACTTGTAAGATTTTTTCGCGACCTTTGATATCAGGTAAACCGACCACGACTTGACGGTCAAATCTACCAGGACGTAACAATGCAGGGTCAAGAACATCTGGTCTGTTGGTAGCCGCAACTACAATCACGCCTTCACCACCTTCAAAGCCATCCATTTCAACTAACATTTGATTCAAGGTTTGTTCACGTTCATCGTGTCCACCACCCATACCTGCACCACGATGGCGACCAACGGCATCAATCTCATCAATAAATATGATACAAGGTGCATGCTTTTTAGCTTGATCAAACATATCACGTACACGCGATGCACCAACACCAACAAACATTTCAACAAAGTCTGAACCGGAAATCGTAAAGAAAGGTACTTTTGCCTCACCTGCAATAGCACGCGCTAACAATGTTTTACCTGTGCCAGGAGGACCCACCATTAATACACCGCGAGGAATGGTTCCGCCCAACTTTTGATATTTTCGAGGGTCACGTAAAAAGTCTACTAATTCACCAACTTCTTCCTTAGCTTCTTCAACGCCAGCTACGTCAGCAAAGGTCGTTTTAACTTGATCTTCTGATAACATTCGAGCTTTAGACTTACCAAAAGACAAGGCACCACCGCCACCTTTACCGCCTTGCATTTGGCGCATAAAGTAAATCCAAACGGCAATCAATAATAAAATAGGTCCAAAAGTAAATAAGATAGTTCCTAGAACACTACTGCTTTTAGGCTTAACCCCCTCATAACGCACTTTGCTTTCTAGAACGATATCGTTAAGATTTTGATAAGCCCCAAGTGGCACCTGTGTTAGCACATGATTATCTCTACTATTTGCATCTACATAACCAATAGCCAAACCTGTATTAGGATCACTTTCAACTAAATCAAATTCCTTCTTCTCTACTTTTTCTAGAAATTCGCTATAAGGAATTTTACTGTTATCCGTAGCGCGCTCGTTCACTTGCTCTATAACAAAAAACAAAATAACGGCCGTGAGCGCCCAAAATAATATATTTTTTACTAAGTCGTTCAAACTTGAACCTCTAAAATTCAGACTCTTGTCTATTTCCTAATAATCTCACCATTATGCCATGCAATTTGGAGAACTAAAGCCCCATTTACAAATCCTAACAGTTTCAATTACGCTAATTTTGCAAGGAACTATTTACTAACCTTTAAAGCCTTGAGCTAGCACATAGACTTCGCGCGAACGATCCCTTGAAGCATCTGGCTTGCGGATCATAACCTTGTTAAATAATTGGCGGCATTGACGAACATAATCGTCAAAACCCTCACCTTGAAACACTTTAACCAAATAATTTCCGTCTTTGGCCAGCACAATTTGTGCTAATTCCAAAGCTAATTCAGTTAAATACATGGCACGCGGAATATCTACCGCATCCACTCCACTCATATTGGGGGCCATATCAGATAATACAAGGTGTGCCTTACGCTCTCCAATACTATCTAACAGTTGTTGTAAGACAGCTTCTTCTCGGAAGTCACCCTGAATAAAATGGACATCTGCCAAAGCATCCATTGGTAATATATCTAAAGCAAAAATATTGCCATTAGAGCCTAGTTTCAAACCACAATATTGAGACCATCCGCCAGGAGCAGCTCCCAGATCAACAATAGTTTGACCAGGTTTCACCAAGTTATACTTTTTATCTAACTCTTCCAGCTTATACACCGCGCGTGAACGATAGCCATCTTTTTGCGATCGCTTCACATAATGATCGTCAAAATGCTCTTTCATCCAACGGTGACTACTTTTACTTTTGGCCATATATACTTAAATAGGTGGTTACTTAATCATTAAAAGTCTCACCATTGTACCCTTTTTAAGGTAAAATAACGCATATTTTCCTTAAATCAGCCCCATAAAATGACTCAATTATCGAAATCACAAATTAAATTCTTACGAGCCCAAGCTCACAACTTAAAGCCTGTGGTAATGATTGGCGGTAACGGCATAACTGAAGGGGTCATGGAAGAATTAAATAGAGCTTTAGATCACCATGAACTTATCAAAGTTAAAGTTCGGGCCGAAGACCGAGAAGATAAAACTGAAATGGTTGATTACTTATGCCAAAACGCCAACGCTCATAAAATTCATTTAATTGGCCATAATTTAGTTTTATATCGTAAAGCTAAAGAGCCTAAAATCATTTTACCAAAGAAGTAACCTTTAGCTTCCTAACAAAATTTTGCAGAGCCTCTTCATCAGCCAGCTCACAATGATTAATGATAATAAGGCTCGGAAATAACTGCCTAACTCTTTGCATAAAAACCCCTGAGCCTATATCGTCCAATGGCTCAGAATTGGTATTCACTATCGGTGTTGTCTTAAAACCACAAGAAGGCGATTTCTCCGCGCAGATATATGCGACACAAGTTTGCAACAGGGTAACTTTATCTTCTGCAAGACGAAGAAAAGATTCAGTAAAGTCTTGTTGATGATCTTCGACTAACTTGACGCTGATCCCATTCTTATCCTTAACTAAATGAATGGGCGGTCTGGGTACTGTCATTCCAATCTCAACTTCAGGGCAAATGGGAACAAACTCGAAACCATATTCAGATAACTTCTGTAACCAAATAGAACGCTTATGTTTACCATCGTAACGAACAGCATTCCCCATTAAACATGAACTAATCGCGATCTTTATATTATTCATAAACAATAAAAAAGGCCTCAAATGAGGCCTTTTAATTAAATATACAGCACTTCTGCTATTTCGTACTCAACCGCCCCACCTGGGGTTTGAATATTGGCGATGTCGCCTTCATCTTTACCAATAAGACCACGTGCAATTGGTGAGTTAACTGAAATCTTGCCTGTCTTAAGATCCGCTTCATCATCACCAACAATTTGGTATTGAATTTCATCAGCGTCACTGTCATCCATATTGATCAAAATAACTGTAGCGCCAAAAATCACTTTACCGTTGTTAGTCATTTTTGAGATATCGATGATTTGAGCATTTCCTAGCTTGCCTTCAATATCTTGAATTCGTCCTTCGGCAAAACCTTGTTGCTCACGCGCGGCGTGGTACTCAGCATTCTCTTTTAAATCGCCGTGTTCACGTGCTTCAGCAATCGCAGCCACAATTCGAGGACGTACAACTTTTTTTAACTCTTCTAATTCAGCTTGTAAGGCTTCGGCGCCTTTTGCTGTCATTGGAAATCTATTCATACTTTTTCAACCTGAGTATGTAATTCTTGCACCGAATTAATATCACTACGCGAATGATCTTTCATCGCCGCACAAGAAGCTACCGCACCCGCCAGAGTCGTGGTGTAAGGAACTTTATGTTGTAAAGCACTACGGCGAATTAAATAAGAGTCAGCAATCGCTTGTTTACCTTCGGTAGTATTAATAATGTAATCCACTTCGCCATTTTTGATAGTATCAACAATGTGTGGACGACCTTCGAACATTTTATTAATACGCTGACAAGGTACACCCGCTTCACGAATCGTTCTCGCGGTGCCACCTGTAGCTAATAATTCAAAGCCTTGTTCTACCAATGATTTAGCAACTGCTGGTAAGTTTGGACGATCCGCTTCTCTTACAGAAATTACAACACGACCAGACATTGGAACCGCTTCGCCGCCGCCAAGTTTGGCTTTGTGGAATGCTTCTCCGAAAGTTTTACCAACGCCCATTGCTTCACCCGTCGACTTCATCTCTGGAGTCAATATTGGATCAGAGCCTGGGAACTTATTAAATGGGAACACTGGCTCTTTCACAGAATAATATTTTGGAATAATTTCCTGTGTATAACCTGTCTCTTTTAAAGTTTTGCCTGCCATTACACTCGCAGCTACTTTTGCTAGTGGCGTGCTAGTAGCTTTTGAAACAAAAGGAACCGTACGCGAAGCTCGCGGGTTGACTTCTAAAATATAGATTTTCTCACCTTGAATCGCAAACTGAGCATTCATCAAACCGCGTACTTGTAATTCTTTAGCCATCACCAACATCTGACGACGCATCTCGTCTTGAACTTCTTGTCCAAGACTAAACGGAGGAATAGAACATGCTGAGTCACCTGAGTGAACACCTGCTTGTTCAATATGCTCCATCACACCACCGATCAATATTTCTTCGCCATCGAAGATTGCATCAACATCAACCTCAATCGCATCATCTAAGAAACGATCTAGCAATACTGGAGACTCATTCGAAACGCTTACTGCTTCATTCATATAACGACGTAATTCATCTTCGTTATAGACGATTTCCATTGCACGACCACCTAATACATAAGACGGACGCACAACTAATGGATAGCCAATTTCTTCTGCTAAACGAACACCTTCTTCAAGGTTTCGCGCAGTACGATTTGGTGGCTGTAATAAATTTAAACGTTCGATTGCGCGTTGGAATCTTTCACGATCTTCTGCTCGGTCAATCGCGTCAGGAGAAGTACCAATAATTGGTACGCCAGCAGCTTCAAGATCACGTGCTAATTTCAATGGCGTTTGGCCACCGTAATGAACAATCACACCTTTCGGTTTTTCAACATCTACAATCGCCAATACGTCTTCTAATGTTACCGGCTCAAAATACAAACGATCGGACGTATCATAATCAGTAGAAACCGTTTCAGGATTACAATTCACCATAATGGTTTCATAACCGTCTTCGCGCATCGCAAATGCGGCGTGAACACAGCAATAGTCAAACTCAATACCTTGACCAATACGATTAGGACCGCCACCCAAGATCATAATCTTGTCTTTATCCGATGGATTTGATTCGCACTCTTCGTCGTAGCTTGAATACATATATGCGGTAGAAGTCGAAAATTCAGCGGCACAAGTATCAACACGCTTATAAACAGGAAGAACACCAAAACTTTTTCTAAGTTTGCGAATTTCATTTTCGCTAGCTGCGAAAATATCCGCCAAACGTTTATCCGAGAAACCTTTGCGTTTCAAAGTGCGTAAAATATTTTCGTTTAATTCCGACAAAGACATTTCAGTTAATGATTTTTCAATCGCAATTAACTCTTCGATTTGCACAAGGAACCAACGATCAATATTGGTGTATTCAAATACTTCTTCTAAGCTCCAGCCATGACGGAAAGCATCAGCTACATACCAAATACGATCAGCGCCCGGAACACGTAATCTTTGACGTAACAAATCCGTTAAGTTTTCATCGTCAGCATCTAATTGAGGCTCAAAACCAGCCGAACCAACTTCTAAGCCGCGCAATGCTTTTTGCATCGATTCTTGGAAATTACGACCGATCGCCATAACTTCACCAACTGACTTCATCTGTGTCGTCAAAGTAGAATCAGAATTAGGGAACTTCTCAAAATTGAAGCGTGGGATTTTTGTCACTACGTAATCAATGGTTGGCTCGAATGAAGCTGGTGTCGCGCCACCCGTAATATCATTTTGCAATTCATCAAGGGTATATCCAACGGCTAACTTAGCGGCTACTTTTGCAATCGGGAAACCAGTTGCTTTTGATGCCAGCGCTGACGAACGAGATACACGAGGATTCATCTCAATAATTGTCATACGACCATTTTTTGGATTAACTGCAAACTGAACGTTTGAACCACCAGTTTCAACACCAATCTCGCGTAATACTGCTAAAGAAGCATCACGCATGATTTGATATTCTTTGTCAGTCAAAGTTTGTGCTGGGGCAACGGTAATCGAGTCGCCGGTGTGAACGCCCATTGGGTCAAAGTTTTCGATCGAGCAGATGATAATACAGTTATCGTTTCTGTCACGAACCACTTCCATTTCATACTCTTTCCAACCGATTAAGGATTCATCAATTAACAATTCGTTGGTTGGAGAAAGATCTAAACCACGGGCACAAATCTCTTCAAATTCTTCTTTGTTATAAGCAATACCGCCACCGGTACCACCCATGGTAAATGACGGACGAATAATACAAGGGAAGCCAACTTCTTGCTGGACTTTCCAAGCTTCTTCTAAACTGTGCGCAACGTCCTGTTTTGGTTGATCTAAACCAATTTTTGACATGGCTTTTGCAAATAACTCACGATCTTCAGCTTTATCAATCGCTTCGCGAGTCGCACCAATCATTTCTACGCCATAAATTTCTAAAACGCCGCGTGATGCTAAGTCCAGTGCACAGTTAAGTGCTGTCTGACCACCCATAGTCGGTAAGATGGCATCTGGTCTTTCTTTTTCAATAATTTTTGAAACCACTTCCCAATGAATTGGCTCGATATAAGTTGCATCGGCCATGTTGGGATCAGTCATAATGGTTGCGGGATTCGAGTTAACCAAAATTACTCGATAACCTTCTTCACGAAGTGCTTTACAAGCTTGTGCGCCAGAATAATCAAACTCACACGCCTGGCCGATAATGATCGGGCCAGCACCTAAAATCAAAATACTTTTTATGTCAGTACGTTTTGGCATCTTAATTTCCTATGATTTGTGTTGAGTCATTAGTTCAATGAAATGATCGAACAATGGAGCAGCATCGTGTGGCCCAGGGCTTGCTTCTGGGTGCCCTTGGAAACTGAATGCTGGTTGGTCAGTTCTGTGAATACCTTGCAAAGAACCGTCAAATAACGAACGATGCGTTGCACGTAAATTTTCTGGCAAAGTAGCTTCGTCGGCCGCAAAGCCGTGATTCTGGCTGGTAATTAATACGGTCTTGTCATCCATGTTTTGTACTGGATGATTTGCGCCATGGTGGCCAAACTTCATCTTCACAGTTTTAGCACCACTTGCTAATGCTAATAATTGGTGACCTAAACAAATACCAAAAGTTGGTGTGCCAGTAGCAACGATTTCTTTAATCGCTTCAATTGCATAATCACAAGGCTCCGGATCGCCTGGGCCATTTGATAAAAATACACCGTCAGGTTTCATAGCTAACACTTCGTTTGCTGGCGTTTGCGCAGGAACTACCGTTAAGTCACAGCCTCGGTCGACTAACATTCTTAAGATGTTTCGCTTAACCCCATAATCATAAGCAACCACTTTAAACTTCTTATCTTGCAGCTTGCCATGACCTTTGCCAAGTTCCCAAGAGGTTGAATCCCACTGATATGTTTCTTTAGTGCAAACTTCTTTAGCTAAATCCATGCCTTTTAAACCAGGGAAAGCTTTAGCCAACTCAAGTGCTTTATCTTGGTCAATTTCACCGGCCATTAAACAGCCATTTTGTGCGCCTTTATCTCGTAAAATTCGAGTGAGGCGACGAGTATCAATGTCAGCAATTGCTACTTTGTTATGGCGTTTTAGATATTCAGGTAAAGTTTCTTCTGAGCGGAAATTACTTTGCAACAATGGCAAATCACGGATAATCAAAGCTTCCGCCCAAACTTCGTTAGACTCCTCATCTTCAGCATTGGTACCAGTATTACCAATGTGCGGATAAGTTAGAGTCACCATTTGTTTGGCGTAAGAAGGATCGGTCAGAATTTCTTGATAACCAGTCATAGCGGTATTAAAAACCACCTCGCCGACTGAATGACCATCTGCTCCAATTGAAGTACCACGGAAAACGCTACCATCCTCTAGGACAAGAATGGCAGGTTGAAGCTCTTGAAAAGGCTGCTGGGCTGACAAGGAAACCTCCAAAAATTATGCTCAAGCGACGGCAAAAGCTGCTAACGCGCCTGTAAAAATTAGGTGCAAAAAATCCAGACTCATCCATAAATGAGTCCGTAACGACAAAGTTTTACGGATTTTTGGCAAAATCGCGATATTTTAAGGGATCAGACCTGTTAAGTCTAATGAATTTCACTTAGATCGTTAGAGCTTTTGAAAAGAATTTCTAATCCATTTGAAAGTTTAAGGATAAAACCTTTAGAAAAGAAAAAGGGCACTAATTCGTGCCCATTTTCATCTGGCCTCATGCCAAAAAGTTGCTCCCTGCGACTTCCGTGTTTCACCAAATCCTTTGGCTAACTCTTCCTTAAACTGTGCATCCTTTGCACAAGTGTTAATTTACGCTTTTATTATTCAATTGCAATGGCACTTTTAAACCCACATAAGACTCTAATTATAGCTAAAGCCCTTAAATATCAATGATTTAAAATTTATATTGCAAACAATCTAAACAAAAACTAAGTGTTTCAAATACAACAGCTGACTTGCCTTTAGGAAATCTCTGACAATTAGAATGGACGATCTCTTACAAATTTGGCCTAAATTAAGATAAAAATTAAGCTTTTACTCTATTTTTGAGCAGATCTTGCATCGAATAAAGACCACTTGTTTGTGTAACTAACCATTTTGCAGCAGCAATTGCACCATCTGCGAAACATTTACGAGATTGGGCTTCATGTTTTAAGGTCACTAACTCACCATTTAGGGCAAAAGTCACTTCGTGAGTACCAATAATCTCACCAGCCCGCATTACCGCAAAACCAATGTCACCCGATTGGCGCTTACCAGAACGGTCATGCGCAGCGATATCCGAGAGAGGCTTCCCTTTTGTATCCGCAATTGCCTCTCCTATAGCCAAAGCGGTTCCTGACGGTGCATCAATTTTATGCTTATGATGCGCTTCAAATATCTCAATATCCGAGTCATCACCTATTAATTGAGTGGCTTGCTTTGCCAACTGAATCAAGCTATTAACACCTAAGCTATAATTAGCGGATAACATGATAGGAATAGACTGAGAAGCTTGTTTAATTAGCTCTAATTGCTCATCATTAAAACCGGTTGTGCCAATTACCACTGGTTTTCCTGCCACAACCGCTTTTTTAAGAGTCTCAATCGAGTGTTCCGGCAAACTAAAATCAATCATGATTTCGCCATCTGTAAAGGCCTCCTTATAGTTACAACTTAAGGATTTATTTTGCGGATTCGCCCCGATTAAATAGCCAACATCAGTCCCCAACAAAGGGTGATTTTCGCGAGCCATCGCACCAGCAATCACAGACTCTGCATCACTAACCACCGAAGTAAGTAGTTCCTTACCCATCCGCCCCGTGGCGGCGTTAACTATAATTGAAGTTATCATTAAGCTTTACATTGATCCTTGTTAACCATTGGCTCAACGCCTTTGGCTATTTGACTTAAACTCATATATTTAACGTTGGCATCACGACGACCGCCCCATTCCATTTGACGAATCTCTGGAAAATTGGTCATGGTCAAAGCGATCAAAGGTTGCTTTAGATCCACCATAAAGGAGTGTTTAAATTTTTGTTGGGTGTATTTCTCTGAAGCCACAATCAGACAAGCTAACTTCTCTTTCTTATCATCAGCAAGCTTTTTATAAACATTCGCTACTGGATATTTCGCTAAATAAGTCGAAGGATTAAAATCAGGTTTGGACTTAAACTCTGGTGGCACTTGAAAATCAGGATAGATCACAACTTGAGCGAAAGTAGCCGTTGAGAATAATAGAGCGAATAAAATTAGAAACTTTTTCATAACACCTTTAACACTTCAAAAACTAAGAAACTGGCAACACAATACCCAAGGTGCCAACTGAATTGCAAATAATTTCAGCAACTTTAGGGGCAGGTTTTACGATTTGCCAGCCCAATTCTCAAAAATCATTCTGACTGTATCAATATTTGTTGCGAAACCATCCTTAATGGTCGATTCCACTCTAAAGCCAAATTTTTCATAAAAACCCTGAGCATGCTGAGAAGTATCGATTAGTACTGCAACCTCTCCTAAATGCTTCTTTACCAATTCCAACCTTAGCAACAACAACTTAGTACCAAGCCCTTTTTTATGTAAGTGGTTATCAACCAAACCCCAGCGTAAGAAGATACCCTCATTCAGCTCTCCAAATCCTCCGCAAGCAATTATTGACTGAGGGTTATTCGCCTCATAAAAAACATGGTAATAAAAATTGCTGGTTTGCGCTTCTAAGAACTCAACAAAATCCTTCTGCTCTTCTTTCGCAAAATACAAACCAATATTACTTTGGAATATCTCAATACATTGTTGCTTGTCAGATGCTTGATATAAACGACTCTCAATTCGGTTCATTTACAGCGCACCATTATCATCTAACAAATCCCGAATATTTTCTGCTAACTTTTGATAGCCCAAAGCATTAAAATGGATTGGATCCGATTTATAGCGTTTTTTCTTAATCAATTTAGAGATGACTTCACCATCAAAGACTAAATTATATTCACTCGCTAACTCTTTATACAAAGGAGCTGAATCGGAAAAGATATTTTTCTCTGGAACCCCAAGAAACACCAATTGAATACTTCTCGATTGAATTTCCTCAATCATTCTAGCTAAGTTTTGCTCGGTCTTATTAAGATCATAGTTACGAAGAATATCATTGCCACCTTCTAACAATATCACCAATTGAGGATTATGCTCATCCAACACTGAGGACAAACGAGCTAACCCTTCCTCAGTAGTTTCACCAGAAATACCAGCATTAATCACATTAAAACCAATCAATCTTTCTAATTGCTGTGGATAGGCAGCAACTTCGTTAGCGCCAACACCCGCAGTTAAGCTATCGCCAAAGGCTAAGACTGGTTGAGACGAATTCAATTTATTCAGTTTGTCTTCGCCACAAGCGACAACAAACACTAACAGCAATAGACAAATACTAAGACGATTCATTTTTACTCCGTTGCCAAATCAAACTGAAGTTCACATAGCCTTTGATACAAGTTTGAACGACTTAACAACTCCTCGTGTGTTCCTATATCAAGTACCTTCCCTTTGTCCATCAGAACAATTCTATCTGCATGAACTACAGTAGATAATCTATGAGCAATAATTAATGTGGTTCTATCTTTCATTAATACATTCAGGGCCGCTTGGACTTGATGCTCACTTTCAGCATCCAAAGCACTAGTGGCTTCATCGAGTAGCAACACTTCTGGATCTTTCAAGATAGCCCGCGCCAATGCAATTCGCTGTTTTTGTCCACCAGATAATCGCACGCCCTGTTCGCCTAGATAACTTTCATAACCATCAGGTAAATCTTTCACAAATTGATGCGCATGGGCTTTGGTAGCTGCAACTATGACCTCATCATCAGAAGCATTAGTTTTGCCATAACGAATGTTGTACCAAACATCATTACTAAACAAAATAGGATTTTGCGGTACTAATGCCATATGCTCACGTAGCTCTGATGGCACCTGTTTTCTCAAATCTGTATCTTTAAAATTTATTAAGCCTTGTTGTGGATCATAAAATCGTTGCAATATTTCGAATAATGTCGTCTTGCCCGCACCAGAAGGACCAACTAAGGCAATCACTTCACCTTCTTTTATTTGTAAATTGATATTATTTAATGCCAAGTCATCTGGTCGAGAGGGATAGCTGAAATACAGATCTTTAAATTCAATAATTGGATCACCTTTCAGATCTAGCTGGCTTACTTGCTCAGGTGGTAAAATATTCGATTCAACGCCCATCAGATCAACAACACGCTCTGCCGCACCCGTTGCTCTTTGCACTTCTCCGTAAACTTCCGCAATAGTCGCCGCTGACATACCAACCATCATGGCGTAAAAAACAAATGCCGCTAACTCACCGCCAGTAATGGCACCAGAAATTACACCATTACCGCCAACCCACATCATGGCACTTAACCCACCGAACACCATTAGAATCACTGAGGCGATTAATATAGATCTTTGACGTACTCTTTTCTTCGCAGTCACAAAAGCCTTTTCCACTTCATCGCTAAAGGCCATCTTTTCTTGCTCTTCTCGACTATAGCTCTGAACCACTTTAATATTCTGAATAATCTCGCCAGCATAAGTACCCACATCGGCAATGGTATCTTGGCTATCTTTAGAAAACTTTCGGACTTTCTTGCCAAAAAATAACATTGGCAGAATCGCCATTGGCACACCAATCAAAATATAAAGAGTCAACTGAACATTGGTAAAAAACAGCATAATTATGCCGCCAATAAAGGTTAGACTAGAACGAAGGGCCATAGAAAAGGAAGAACCAACAATAGACTGCAATAAGGTAGTATCAGTTGTGAGACGCGACATAATTTCGCCACTACGGTTTTCCTCAAAATAAGCAGGGTGTAGCATCACAATTTGATCGAATACCGCTTTACGAATATCTGCACTAACCCGCTCACCTAGCCAAGACATCAAATAAAAACGACAGAAAGTCCCAACGGCTAACAGACTCACCAAACCAATCATCACAAAAATAGCCGTTCGTAACTGCTCAACGGAGCCCGCAGCAAAGCCATTATCGATCACCATCTTCAAGCCTTGCCCTAAAGATAAGCTCACCCCGGCTGTTAGCAGTAGTGCTAATAATGCAAAAGCTACCATCTTTTTATATGGCTTTAGAAAAGCTAATATTGGTAATAATGTTTGTATTGATTTTTTATTTGAAGTGTTTTTCATTAATGACCTATCTCTTAGCATGCCTCTTAACTGCAACAACTAAGTGCCATACAAAAACTGAATACATACCTATGAAGCTTAAACTTATAAACTCCATTCCTGGCTTTAACAACTTTTTAAACGGTAATATTGACTTAGCAAAATTATTTACGAATATTGCCGTTTCGTTATACCAGCTCCCTAATCCCAAATTTTTATAGGCAAATTGACTATCATGCAAATTTGAAAGAAGCATATATACTAAAACTGAAACGATCACCCACAAAATTGGTCTCAAATAACTTTGTCCAAACATTGATATTTTCTCATTAAGGAAATATATGAACTTATCTTGGTATCTCCCGCTTTCTCCTTTAATTTGCTCTCGATATTTTCGCATTTCAAAGGAGTAGTACTTGTTAGCTGCTATATGATTTCCATCTTTATCGAGGCAGTTTTTTACGATTCTAAAGGATTCTCTACTTGTTTTATTATAAGATATTTCACAGTTATAAAAGTTAGCATTTTGCCTCAAATTAATAGTAGACAGCTCAACTCCTGATTTAAATTGAGCACCTCTGAAATTGATGAAGTTTTCAAAAGTTATAAACTTAAAGAATGCCTGAATTCCCCCCTCACCCTCAAATTTGCAATCTTCAAATCCAACAAAAGATGTAGCAATACATTTTTTCATTTCAAAAATATTAAAAGAAGATCCAAAAAAATCAGTAACCTCTTTAAAGTTTGTGTTCTCAATTACAGTAAAGCCGTCAACAACACTACCTTTAAATTCAAATTTATCATTAAATTCACAATTTTTGATTTCAAAATTACTTAGTAATACACCATTAAGCAAAAAGCGATCCTGAAAGGTGCTATTCCTAACTCTTATATTGTCCTCAATTTCTTTAGTAATGCCTTCTTTGAATAATAATCCGTTTACAGTACAGTTATCTATCTCTATTTTTTGAAATCTACAGTTATAAAACTGATCATTATTAATAATTAACTCATCATTAGGCATAGAAGCTATTATCACTTCGTTATTAAAAGTACAGTTTTGGTATAAAACTCCATTTACATTCTTTAATTGTTCATAATTTTTAAGCCACCATTCTTTGTTGAATATACAGTTGTTAAAAAACACCCTTGTTTTTGGCAGGCTAAAACTTTCATTGTTTAGTGTACATCTTATAAAGTGGATTCTACCAAGATTCCATAGCAATTTCTTATAATCAAAAGGGTCTCTTTCATTTCTTTCAGGGAATTTTATGCTATCAAAAACAAACTTTACTTGTCCTAACAAAGTTCCAATAAAACCATTAGTCGGCTCATCTTCTATTAATGCACTTTCAACTTCTTCTACTCTATATTTAGCTTCTACTGCTAATACCTTCTCTCGTATTTCTTCTTTCAATAAGTTATAAAATTGTCTAAGAAGAAAAGGTCTATCAAAGTCTTCGCTGTAAGTAGATTTAGTGCAATGCAATGCACAATACTCATCCCCTTCGTAGCTTTCATGCTGACAACCATCCTTAATACATATCATTTATTTCCCTCCATAAAAAAGCCCGCTAAATGCGGGCTTTCAATCTAACATTAACTGGTCATGTTATCCCAAAACTTTTTAACACCATCGAACCAACCCGACTCTTTCGGGCTGTTTTTACCACCAGATTCTTCAACACTTTGTTGGAATTGTTCAAGCATTTCTTTTTGCTCTTTGCTTAACTTAACCGGCGTTTCTAAAATCACCCTGCACATTAAATCGCCTGTATAATTTTGACGTAAAGCTTTTATCCCTTTGCCTTTTAAACGGAACATTTTACCGGTTTGCGTTTCTGCTGGAATTTTCAAACTTACTTTTCCATCAAGCGTTGGCACTTGCAAGGTTCCGCCCAATGCTGCGGTTACAAAACTAACAGGGACTTCTGCATACAAATTCGCACCATCACGTACAAAGATTTCATGCTCTTTCACATTGATCTGAACGTATAAATCACCGGATGGTGCGCCAGGACCACCGGCTTCACCTTCGCCTGACAAACGAATACGATCGCCAGTGTCTACACCCGCTGGAATTTTAACTGACAAGGTTTTAGTTTTATGAACACGTCCTTGACCAGAACAAGAGTTACAAGGATCTTTAATGGTTTGACCTTGTCCCTGACAATCTGGGCAAGTTTGTTGTACCGAAAAGAAACCTTGCGTCATGCGGACTTGCCCTTGGCCATTACAGGTACCACAAGTCACTTTCTCTGAACCTTTCTTAGCGCCAGAACCATCACAAGGCTCACAATCAACATAAGTCGGAACTTTAATGGTTTTAGAAACGCCATTAACGGCTTCTTCTAACGTAACTTGCATATTGTATTGCAAATCAGAACCGCGCTGCGGGCCTGCACGACCGCCGCCGCGACGACCGCCACCACCAAAAATATCGCCAAACATATCGCCGAAAATATCGCCCATATCAGCGCCATGGAAACCACCTTGGCCACCAGCACTTTGGTCAACACCAGCATGACCAAATTGATCGTAGGCTTGACGTTTTTGTGGATCGTTTAAAATCTCGTAAGCTTCTTTCGCTTCTTTAAAGCGCGCTTCCGCCTCTTTGTCATCAGGATTACGATCAGGGTGATTCTTCATCGCCAATCGACGGTAAGCTTTTTTCAGCTCCGCTTTATCAGCGCTTTTTCCAACACCTAATACTTCGTAATAATCACGTTTAGACATACTATTCTTCTTTAGTTAATCTTCTTCAAAAATTGAATTTCTTTTAACGCATAAAGCAGGAGACAAACTCCTGCTTTATATTTAGATGGCCATCAATGATGACTTCCAACAAAAATGCTTATGCGTTTTTGTTGTCATCCTTTACTTCTTCAAACTCAGCGTCTACCACATCATCGCCGCCTGCTTGAGCTTGTTCAGCTCCAGGTTGAGAACCAGCTTCTGCTTGCTGTTGCGCTTGTGCGTACATACGCTCTGCCAACTTAGCAGATGCTTGGCTTAAGGCTTCTGTCTTAGCTTTGATTTCTTCTAAGTCGTCCGTCTTAATCGCTTCTTCTAAATCATTAGCAGCCGCTTCAATCGCTTCTTTCTCGCCATCTTCGAAAGTAACGTTTTCGTCATCAAATGATTTACGAGTCGCGTGAACAAGTCCGTCCGCTTGGTTACGAGCTTCGACAAGCTCTTGGAACTTCTTATCTTCTTCCGCATGAGCTTCAGCATCTTGTACCATCTGCTCGATCTCTTCATCCGATAAACCAGAAGATGCTTTAATTTGAATAGACTGCTCTTTACCCGTAGCTTTATCTTTAGCTGAAACGTGCATAATACCGTTGGCATCAATATCAAAAGATACTTCGATTTGTGGCATACCGCGTGGCGCAGGTGGAATATCCGCTAAGTCAAAACGACCAAGAGATTTATTCTGCTGTGCCATTTTGCGCTCACCTTGTAATACGTGAACCGTTACCGCAGTTTGGTTATCTTCTGCTGTCGAGAATACTTGCGAAGCCTTAGTCGGAATCGTTGTATTCTTGTCGATAAGGTTAGTCATCACGCCGCCCATTGTCTCAATACCTAGAGATAATGGCGTTACGTCTAATAACAATACGTCTTTAACGTCGCCAGCAAGTACCGCACCTTGAATCGCCGCACCCATGGCTACTGCTTCATCAGGGTTAACGTCTTTGCGTGGCTCTTTGCCAAAGTAAGCCGTTACCGACTCTTGTACTTTAGGCATACGCGTTTGACCGCCCACTAAAATCACATCGTCGATTTCAGAAGTTGCCAAACCAGCGTCTTGTAACGCTTGCTTAACTGGCGCCATTGAACGCTCAATTAAATCTTCAACTAATGCTTCCAACTTGGCACGAGTTAATTTGATGTTTAAGTGCTTAGGACCCGTAGCATCAGCCGTGATGTAAGGTAGGTTCACATCAGTTTGTGAGCTAGACGATAATTCGATCTTCGCTTTCTCGCCCGCTTCTTTTAAACGTTGCATCGCTAATGCGTCGCCCTTAAGGTCGATGCCTTGTTCTTTCTTGAATTCGTCCGCTAAATATTCGATAACACGGTTATCAAAATCTTCACCACCTAAGAAAGTATCACCATTGGTCGCTAATACTTCGAAGGTGTGCTCGCCATCAACTTCCGCGATTTCGATAACAGAGATATCGAAAGTACCACCACCTAAGTCATAAACCGCGATAGTGCGATCGCCACGCTCTTTATCCATACCATAAGCCAATGCCGCAGCAGTAGGCTCATTGATAATACGCTTAACTTCTAAACCTGCGATTTTACCAGCATCTTTAGTCGCTTGGCGCTGAGAGTCATTGAAATATGCAGGAACCGTGATAACCGCTTCAGTCACTTCTTCACCTAAGAAGTCTTCTGCAGTTTTCTTCATTTTCTTTAAAACTTCAGCTGAAACCTGAGGTGGAGCCATGTTTTTACCGTTAACCGATACCCAAGCGTCGCCATTGTCTGCTTCAACGATTTTGTATGGCACCATTGAGATGTCTTTTTGAACGACGTCGCTTTTGAACTTACGACCGATCAAACGCTTAATCGCGTATAAAGTGTTCTCAGGGTTAGTTACCGCTTGGCGCTTTGCAGACTGACCAACTAAAGTCTCGCCATCTGTAAATGCTATGATAGAAGGAGTCGTACGACCGCCCTCAGAGTTCTCGATAACACGCGCTTTGTCGCCGTCTAACACCGCAACACATGAATTGGTTGTACCTAAATCGATACCGATAATCTTGCCCATTTTTCTACTCCGAAAAATACAGTTTAATCTTGCTTGGAACCTATATGTGGGCTGGGTTTAGGAGATCAAGGGATCTTTTGGATAATTTCTTAATTTTTTTGGGGTTATTCAGAAAATAACCTTTTTTATTTGCTCCGTCAGTCCCTTTGACGACAAGCTTAAATCTTACTCGCTAAGTAACTGAAGCTTTTCCTTGCATTCTTCTCCATTGAGTAGACCTATAGTTTCAAGAGTTGCCGTCTCTATAAATTTGGCCTTAACGGCTGGTCGCTTGTTCAATAAATAGCAATGCCCTTTCTTCAGGGTTTTATATATAGTTCCTCGACTCTCGGAGATGCTCCTACCCTCAGCGGTATAATCAGCAGACTTGTATTCTATAACAGGAGTTAGATTAGTTTGATCGATAATTTGATAAGAAGGATAGCTTCCGGATGTATCCAACAAAGTCTCACTATCCAGTTTTGTTAGTTTATACTTTAACGAATCATTATTAATTACGATTATTCTTATCAAATCAGAACTGTTAGCTTCAGGAGAGTGAAGCTTAATGATTTTGAGGTTCTGTATTTGTTTAACACCGCAAGCAGTCAAAATAAAAACTAAAAACACTAATATGCTTTTCTTTATCATTTATTCTAAAGCTCAGCATTATGATATACATTCTGTACATCATCTTGGTCTTCTAGCATTTCCATGAATTTTTCGAACATTTCCATGTCTTCAGCGGGAACTTCAGCCATGACTTTAGGGATAAATTGAATTTCATCGACTTCGAATTCAATTTCACCAAAGTTTTCAGTTAAGGCCTGCTTGGCTTTGGCGTATTCGGTGTTTGGGGCGAAGACTGACATGATGCCGTCTTCAAGTTCGATGTCTGATACATCAACGTCCGCCATCATTAGTGCTTCTAAAACCGCTTCTTCGTCATCGTGTGGGAAAGCGAAAATAGCGCTGTGATCGAACATATGGCTAACACTGCCTTCAGTGCCGATTTTGCATTTGGTTTTAGTAAAGCAAAGACGAACTTCACCGAAAGTACGGTTTGGGTTATCAGTTAAGCAATCCACAATCACCATGGTATTGCCTGGGCCATAACCCTCGTAACGAGCAACCGAGAAATCTTCGCCAGCACCCGAAGTGGCTTTATCAATGGCATTTTTGATAACGTGAGCAGGAACCTGCGCACGTTTAGCGCTATCAATTAAACTGCGCAGTGCTAAATTGCCTTCTGGATCGGCGCCACCTTGTTTAGCAACAACATATATCTGACGACTGAACTTACTGTAAACTTTTGAATTCTGATTCGAGGTTTTCGCCATCGAATCTTTACGGTTTTGATATGCGCGACCCATAAATAAACACCTTTACTAACGTGAGCAATATTTTCTACTGCTTTTATACTAAATTTCTTTAAGCCTTACCAAAATATATTGGTTCGATTCAACTCGATACTGACCATTAAGTGGCTTTTCCAGCCGTAATAAATGGTTTGCCTTAATTGTTTCATGCAGCTTTTCTTGACTAAACAGCTTGATAACTCCTGACAGACTGTACACAAAACATTCATCACAATCATTAATACTAATAGATTGGCTAGTCTTAAATGTCTTCACATCAGCACGACATTTATTGGTATCCGTCATGATGTTGAAATCTTTAATTGCCCCTGAATGTAAACTGGATAGTGTTTTAGCAGCGCCATCAAAGGTAGCAAAATCTAACAACTCAACTAAATGATCCGTTTGTATATCTTGATCTGTTTGATGATGCTCTAAGGTTATCCCATTACCTTCAATCAATACCAAATTGCGCTCATACCCTGAGAAGTCGGAAAAAGCACCATTTTCAGAAACAGTAGCAATACTTAAGCGCCATTCAAAGCCATCTAGGTTACCATTTGCATTAATTGCTAATTCGGTGGTGAAACCTTTACCATTCTTCCAAGCTAGTTTCTTAAATTGGCTTGGCGGGGTAATTGTGATCATAAAATTATTGTGCAACAACCACTCTTGCTGGACGGATCAAACGTCCATTAAGACTATAACCTTTCTGGAAAACGTCAATAATGGTATTCGACTCATGATCAGGACTTGGGATCATAGTCATAGCTTCGTGTAGCTGAGGATCAAACACTTCTTCCACTGGATTTAGTTGCTCGATGCCGAACTTCTCTAAAGTGGAAAGCGTCATTTTAAGTGTCAACTCCATGCCTTCTTTCATAGCAACTGACTCTTCGTGTTCCGCTTTTTGCGCTAAACCTTGTTCTAGGCTATCCACTACTGCCAACATTTCATTAGCGAATTTCTCAATGGCATATTTGCGCGCATTAGATACTTCGTTTTCGCTACGACGACGGATATTTTCTGCTTCTGCTTTAGTGCGCAGTGCCAGATCCATATTCTCAGCAGCCTTCGCTTCAGCTTCTTCTAAAGCTTTTTCTAATTCGTCAATTCGAGCAGCATCGCCAGTTAATTCTTCAACTAGTTCGCCTTCTAATTCTTCAATAATGGCTTCAGCTTGCTCAACAGTCGCCTCTACATTGTCGCCTGCCGCTTTAATATCTTCTTGATTTTTAACGTCTTTTTCAGACATGAGGATTACTCCAAAAGAGTCGTGCCTTTGCGAGATTACTTCGCCAGAAGGCTCGCAATGACAACTAATTAATTAAGTTGTAGGGAATATAGCGATTATTGTTCAGAATTCAAGGCTGAAGTTAGGATTTTCGCGGTAATATCAACGATTGGGATCACCTTGTCATAGGCCATTCGAGTTGGCCCTACAACCGCCAAAACACCAACCGCTTGGCCATCGATTGAATATGGTGCACCAACTACCGAACATTGGTTCAACACATCATAGCCCGACTCTTCACCGATAAAGAGCTGAACCCCATCGGCCGATAAACATTTATCCAATAAACCCAGCATTTGCGTTTTCTCGGCAAAAGCGTCAAACACCGACTGCAAATCTGAGATATCGCCAGTTCCCACATAATTCAACATTTGGGACTTACCCGTGATCTGAACTTCATCTTCCTGCTTTTCGCCAGCAAAGCCTTTTTCCGCAACCGCCATCATCGAAGCCATCATTTGATCCATTTGAGCCTTGTCTGATTTTAACTCTTCAAACAATTCACGGCGTACGGTATCCAGCTCTTTACCTGCATAATGATGATTTACATAATTCGCTGCTTGCTGAAGTTCTTCGCGACTAATTTCCACATCCAATTGGATTACGCGATTTTGTACCTCACCATTACTTAATACCAATATCACCAGCACTTTCTTTTGTGATAAGGGCACAAATTCAACTTGATTGACGCAGGTGATATCGCGCCTTGGCACTCTGATCAAACCCGCCATATTGGTCATTTGCGACAGCATACTGGTCACGCTGTTTAGCATTTGCCCTGTTTCAGTAGCTTTATTTAATCGATGCTTGAGCTGTTCTTGATAATTCTGTTCGACGTCTTTAACCGTCAAAAGCTGATCGACAAATAAACGGACGCCTTGCGCCGTTGGGATACGACCTGCAGAAGTGTGCGGCGACGCTAATAAACCCATTGCTTCCAGGTCATGCATGACATTTCGAATGGTTGCAGGACTGACACTAAGCTGTGAGTTTTCCAATAAGGTTTTCGAACCAACAGGCTGCCCGCTAGAGATATAAGTCTCTACCAATGTTTTCATCAATGTCTGGGCGCGCTGATCGAATTTGCTCATCTTGGGGCGATTTTTCCTTTTTGGACGAAATATCTTCGTCACTAAAGATTCTATTGTTTATTTATCTGCCTATATATTGTTAAATATGGGTCAATAAATCAATTACAAGTGACTATTTTTATTAAATAGTTAGAAAGCATCGATTGGGGCTTTTTTGAATACGGATACCAAACTCACATTTTCGACCATTGGCATCATGGGCAAGCCGAAACATAAAGAAGTCGGCGAAACCATTTTGACTTTATTTAACTTCCTCCAAGAACAAAATTATTCATTGTTGGTGGAAGACTCGGTCGCAAAAGATTTACCCATTGCCGTCGAGTTACAAGTGCCTTGGCAAAAACTGGGTGTACAGTGTGATCTAGTGATCGTAGTTGGTGGCGATGGCTCTATGCTTTATGCCGCACGTTTGATGAGCGATTACGATATTCCATTATTGGGCGTTAATCGTGGTTATTTAGGATTCTTAACTGATATTCAACCGCAACAAGTATGTGAAAAAGTTGCCGAAGTTTTGGCAGGTGAATATAAAGAAGAGCGCCGATTTTTATTGGAAGCTGAAATTGCCGAAGATAAAGACTCTGATCAACCTCGATTTAGTGATGCGGTAAACGATATTGTTTTATATCCCGGTGAAATTTCACGCATGATTGAGTTTGAGGTTTATATCAATGACTCCTTTGTTTATAGCGTGCGCGGTGATGGTTTAATTATTTCCACTCCCACTGGCTCAACAGCTTATTCTTTATCGGCAGGTGGTCCCATTATGTCGCCAGCGATAAATGCCATTTCTTTGGTCCCTATGTTCCCACATACATTATCGAGTCGCCCTATTTCGATTGGCGCGGATTCCAAAGTGGATATTGTTTTTAGTAAAGACAATCAAAACGAAGCGCGATTGAGTTGTGATGGTCAGGTGCGCTTTCCTGTAATGCCCGGTGAGAAAATTACCGTTCGCAAGCGCAAACAAGAAATGTGGTTATTGCATCCAAAAGATTATGATTATTTCCGCCTGCTAAGAACCAAACTTGGCTGGGGCTCAAAGCTATAAGCGCTAATAACAATATCCATGCTATCCAGTATCCATATTAAAGACTTTGCCATTATTGAACAGCTCGATTTAGAGTTGCAGTCTGGCATGACCGTTATTACTGGCGAAACAGGTGCAGGTAAGTCCATTGTGGTGGACGCGCTTGGTTTTGCATTAGGTGCCCGCGCAGATTCAGGCGTGGTTCGACATGGCGCTAAACGTGCTGAGATTAGCGCTGTTTTTGATATTGCAAAGTTAAAATCGGTTCAAACTTGGCTCGAAGCCCAAATGTTAGACGATGAGCAAGATTGTATTTTGCGTCGCGTGATAAACCATGACGGTCGTTCAAAAGCTTTTGTTAATGGACAGCCCGTCAACTTAACTCAGCTTTCTGAGCTTGGCGATTTCTTGGTGGATATTCATGGTCAACATGAGCATCAATCTTTATTTAAGCCACAGACCCATTTGCAACTTTTAGATCGATACGCAGGAATTTCTGATAAGACTAACGAGCTTGGCGGGATTGCTAAATCGATTCATAGAATCCAAATTCAATTAAGCGATTTCCAAGCAGCTTTGAAAGACAAAAACGATCGCAAAGATTTACTAAAGTACCAATTAGAAGAGCTTTCGCAAGCACCAGTTGATCAAGTTGCAACCATTGAGTCTGAGCATAAGCGTGCGGCTAACGCTAGTCAGTTAATGGATAAAGGACAAGCCAGCTTGTCAGCTTTAAGTGAAGATGAACAAAGTATTTCTTCAGTATTAAACTCTGTCGCTGGACAAATCAGTGAGCTTTACGCGGTTGATGAAAACTTAAAAAACACTAATGATTTATTGCAATCGGCCTTGGTAGAAATTGATGAAGCTGCTAGTGAGCTTAGGAACTATATTGAGTCGATCGAAGTTAATCCTGAACAGTTCCAACAACTTGAAAATGACTTGTCCGCCTTGCACGATTTATCACGCAAGCACCAAACTCAGATTCAAGCCTTGCCCGCGGTTCTTGAGTCACTAGATGACGAATTAGCGCAGTTAGCAGGTGATGAAGCTAGCTTTGAAGAGCTCGAAAAAGAACTGGGTGGCTTGAAGGAAAAGTACAATAAACTTGCCCAAACCATTAGCAAAAAACGTAATTCATCGGCTAAAAAACTTAATAAAGAAATTGTTGAATTAATGGCCCAACTTGGTTTAGGTTCTGGCATCTTTGAAGTCGATTTAAAATTGCAAGATGATCAAAGCTTTAAAGTCAATGGGCTAGAAACCGCTGAGTTTATGGTTTCCACCAATGCTGGACAAAAGCCCATGCCTTTACGCAAAGTAGCTTCAGGCGGTGAATTATCTCGAATCAGTTTAGCGCTACAAGTTATCAACGCCCAAACCACCCAATTACCAACACTAATCTTCGATGAAGTCGACGTTGGCATCGGTGGCGGAACCGCTGAGATCGTTGGTAAATTATTAAAATCACTTGGCGATAAAGCGCAAATCCTAACAGTCACTCACCAAGCTCAAGTAGCCGCCCAAGGTCACCAACATTTATTAGTTGCCAAGTCACAAGGTAAAAACTCGACTTCTAATCAGATGATAGAAATTAATTCAGAACAAAGGGTTGAAGAAATAGCCAGAATGATAGGCGGGGTTGAGATTACTGAAACTATCCGAAATCACGCAAAAGAACTACTAACAACTTAACTCGGTACCACTTTGAACTTAATGAATTACTTATCCTTAGGCGTCAGATTATTTGCCATTGCATCATTATTATACAGCCTCGAAGCATTTGGGCTCTTTTTTCAATACTACATTGATGAAAATCAATATAATGCTAAGCCATCACTAGTCGTTGTTTTAGCTAACTTTATAGTACCGCTTCTCTTAGCGGTATTTATGTGGCTTTCCCCACGCACAATAACTAAAAAACTATTAGGCAATGATATATACCAGCCTAACTCTATACAAACAGAGAGTTTACTTTCAATAATTATAATTGGGATAGGTTTATTTACTTTTTATTATGCTTTTGTTGATACTTGGTATTGGATAATTTTTTATAATGCAATATCTTCTTCATCACAAATACCTACAGTAATTCTTTTGCCAGAGCAGAAAGCAAGTATTTGGATTACAGGAATCCAAATAGCCATATCCGCAGTATTAATTCTAAAAAGTAAAACTATTGCTAAGTGGTTATTAAATAAAGCCCGTTAGCTTACTTTTTGGGGCGAACGTACAAAACCAACGAATGATCAACAATCTCAACCCCATGCATTTCAGCAATCTTATGTTGTAATTCTTCGATTTCTTCGCTGAAGAACTCGATTACTTCACCTGAATCGACATTAACCATGTGGTCATGATGCTCTCCATCGTCCATTTCAAAGACCGAATGGCCACCTTCGAAATTATGGCGTGTAACAAGTCCAGCTTGTTCAAATTGGGTCAAAACGCGATAAACGGTGGCTAAGCCTACGTCATCACCGGCTTCAAGCAGTTTTTTATAGACATCTTCCGCGCTTAAATGGCGATCTTCGGAACTTTCCAGAATTTGCATAATCTTAACTCTGGGTAGTGTAACCTTGAGTCCAGCTTTTTTTAGTTGTTTGTTTTCCAAAATCAAAACTCCGATAGCATTAAGCGACGAAATGATTATACTATGCCGAGATTGAATGAAAAGGCGTCAGCTAAGATATTTAGCCCGTGTGATAGATAAATAAGGTTTCCAATGAAAAAACTACTAATATTAACCCTCGTCTTGAGCTTCACAACTCTTGTAGGCTGCGTTTATAAGCCGAATATTCAGCAGGGTAATGTGCTTGATCAAAAAGAAATAAATCAAATTCGCCCAGGAATGACCAAAGAGCAGATCCGCTTTGTATTAGGAAATCCTGTGTTGAATACTAATTTAGACAACAACACTTGGTATTATCTCTACTATTTAATCCCATCACGTGGCGATCGAATTGAAAAACGTCTAATTTTAACTTTTGAAGATGACAAACTAGTTTCAATGACTGGTACTGAAAAGCCTGAAATTGAAGAGTAAAACTTAATTTCCATAAAAAAAGCCACTTGATCAAGTGGCTTTTTTATATCTATTTATAACTATTTTTTCATAGCTTCTTCGTATTCTTTCGAAAGCTTTTGTTCAACTTCCTCTGGAATCTGCTTCTTTGGAGAACGGCCAATCATAAGAATGGTTTGCTTTAATTGTTGGATATAACGTTTACATGATACGCACATAAACAAATGGAATTTATAATCAATACGTTGCCATCGAGTCATATCGCCTTCGATATACTCGCTACCGTTTTCAATTACTTTTTTACAGGTTAACATTGTCCAGTCCTCTGAAAATGAGCAACCATTTGTTGCATCTTGTCTCTTGCACGATGCAATAGCACTCTCGCATTAGATGAGGTCACCTCTAAGATGTTACATATCTCATCCATATCCATTCCACCAACATCTCGTAAATTCAACACTTGCTTTTGATTATCGGGTAATAATTCCAAATGTTTATCGAAACAATCTTGCAACTCATTTGCTGACAATAGTTCATCTGGTGACGCCGTATCCCACTCTGGATTGCGCTCGTTCCAATGTCCTCGATTGTCAAAACGAGGATCCGTTGCCCATGATTCATTCATAGCATCTAAGCTGACCGAGCGCGATTCCTTACGGAGACGAGTTTTTGCTTCATTGGCTACAATTCGAATCAGCCAACTTTTTAGTTTGGCGCGCCCTTCAAACTTTGGCAATGCTCGAATACCAGAAATCCAAGCTTCTTGTACCACCTCATCAGCAATAGAAGGTCCTGCAATGGCATAAGCCACGGAATACATAGACGGATAATAAGCCTTGACCGCTTTATTAAACAATGCCTGATCATTCCCCAACAAGCCTGCAATTAATTCTTTTTCTTCAGGTAAATCTTTTTCACTCATGTTTTATCGTCGTAATAAATGAATTTTTGTTAAAGCTTGGAATGACCTCTAGGATCATTTCTCTATTTATGACAAAGTATAGGCATATTTATACAATTCGCAACTTATCTACATTAGGAACTGATGGATATGAGCTCTCTTGCTTTAATGTCATTCGTTAAAACTGCTTTAGACTGGATTGGGGCGGTTTTAGTTTTTGCGCTACTGTTATTGGTTTTAGTGGTGATCATTCTTTACATCATCGATAAAACCCAACGCAAACAGACTATTCGCCGTAACTATCCTGTAATTGGTAGATTCCGCTACTTCTTCGAGCACTTAGGTGAGTTTTTTCGACAATATTTCTTTGCCATGGATCGAGAAGAAATGCCATTTAACCGTGCAGAAAGAAGCTGGGCTTATCGCGCCGCAAAAAATGTTAGCCGTACTATGGCCTTTGGCTCTACTCGAAACTTAAACCCAACAGGTACCGTCATGTTTTTAAATGACCCTTTCCCTGTACTTGAGCGAGATGCGCAGAAATCACAGCCTATTATTATCGGTCCTTACTCCAAAAATCCTTATTCGGTACCCAGCTTTTTTAATATTTCCGCCATGAGTTTTGGTGCTCTTTCGAAAAAAGCAGTCACCGCTTTAGCCAAAGGTTCGGCAAAAGCAGGATGTTGGATCAATACAGGTGAAGGCGGATTATCTCCTTATCACCTCAAAGGTGATGGCGATGTGGTTTTCCAGTTTGGTACGGCTAAATATGGTGTTCGTAACGAAGCTGGCGAACTTGATGATGATCGACTAAAAGAAATAGCCAACCAACCTCAAGTCAAAATGATTGAGATAAAGATGAGTCAGGGAGCTAAACCAGGCAAGGGTGGTCTTTTGCCCGCCGAAAAAGTCACCGATGAAATCGCTAACATTCGTGGCATCCCTCAAGGCAAAGCTTCGATTAGTCCCAATGGTCATTTAGAAATCACTTCCGTTTCAGATTTATTGGACATGATCCATCGCGTTCGAGGAGTTTCTGGTTTACCCGTAGGTTTCAAAGCCGTTATTGGCTCACACCAATACCTTATTGATTTGTTGGACGAAATCAAAATTCGCGGAATTGAATCAGCACCTGATTTTATCTCGATTGATAGTGCTGACGGTGGCACAGGCGCGGCTCCACAACCTTTATTTGATTATGTCGGTTTGCCATTAAAAGAAAGCCTGCCATTAACCATTGATCTACTCGAAGAGTATGGCCTGCGTGATCGGATTAAAGTTATCTGTGCAGGGAAAATGATTACTCCCTCAGGCGTGGCATGGGCAATGGCGGTGGGGGCCGATATTGTGGTTTCTGCTCGCGGCTTTATGTTTGCACTGGGTTGTATCCAAGCTTTGCAATGCAGTAACAACACCTGTCCAACGGGGATCACCACTCATGATGAAGATTTGCAAAAAGGCTTAGTAATTTCCGATAAAGCTGAGCGTGTCGCCAATTATCATAAAAATATGGTCAAGGCAGTTGAGATGATTGCACACTCATGTGGCGTCAAATCTCCTTCTGAACTTAAAAGAGAACACGTTCGAGTTGTAACAGAATCGGGTTTATCGACTCCATTAGATAAGTTACATCCATATCAAGTCAATGAAATTAAGAGTAAGCAGCTTTAAACAGCAAACTCAGGAGCCAATATGCAAGCATTAATAAAGAACTACTATTGTTTACACCGCTGGTTATTCAGCAAAGCAGAACACCTTTCGGGAATCCCACCATTAATGTTCCGAATATTATTATTTTTCCCTCTATTTGAAGCTGGCACACGAAAATTTACTAACTTCGAAGATACTTCTGCTTGGTTTGGCAATGCTGAATGGGGCTTGGGCTTACCATTTCCCGATTTACTGACCTTTTTAGCGGCTAGCGCAGAAACGGTTGGAGCGGTTTGTATATTAGTAGGTTTTGCAACCCGCTGGGCCGCGATTCCATTAATCGTAACCATGGTTGTTGCTGCATTAACTGTACATTGGGATAACGGATGGTTTGCCATTGCTCAATCTGCCGATCCGGATGTTGCTAGTCGATTAGAGGCCGGACGCTCTATTTTACAAGAGCATGGAAACTATGAATGGTTAACAGGCAAGGGAAGTTTTGTTATTTTGCAAAATGGTATCGAATTTGCAGCAACTTATTTCATCATGCTCTTCTCATTATTTATCACAGGAGGCGGAAAATATTTCTCCATCGATTATTGGTTAAATAAAGTATTCGCTAAAGAAAAAACCGAATTAAGCTATTAAGATATTTCAAGGGCGCTATAAGCGCCCTTTTTCATAACTTTACGTCATACCCATCCAAATCAATCTAATGGATTTTATCTGCAACTCCGACCACAAAGAAGCTACAATGCGCGTATGATCTTTGACCAATATTTTTGGTAATAACAACATTATGAGCAAATACTTTCAGCAGTCCCTAGATATCCACCGTTACCTTCGTGGCAAATGGGGAATTAAATCCAAAGTCCCTTTACAAAACCGTGACGACTTATCAGTTGCTTATACACCTGGTGTGGCTGCGGTTTCTAACAAAATCGCGGAAGATACCAATTCTAGTTATGAACTTACAATGAAAGGTAACTCTGTTGCCATTGTTTCTGACGGTTCTGCGGTATTAGGTTTAGGTGATATTGGTCCTGAAGCCGCTTTACCTGTGATGGAAGGTAAAGCGATTTTATTCAAAGAATTTGCGGATATTGACGGCGTTCCTTTAGTAATTGATGCCGAAAGTGTTGAAGAGATTGTGACCACCGTAAAAACAGTCGCGCCAACATTTGGCGGTATCAACTTAGAAGATATTGCTGCACCTAAATGTTTCGAAATTGAGCAACGCCTACAGGACATAGGCATCCCTGTATTTCATGATGATCAACATGGTACGGCTATCGTTTTGCTAGCTGCCTTGATCAATGCTTGCAAAATTACAGGTAAAGATATTTCTTCACTTAAAGTGGTTATTAATGGTGCTGGGGCGGCCGGAACTGCAATCGCACGATTACTTCGTTGTGTTGGTCACGATGCCAATGCCTGTATTCCAGTTGAAGATGTTTTGGTTTGCGATTCAAAAGGAATCATTTCCAAAAACCGTGATAATCTAAACGACGAAAAATTAAAGTTGTTAGCTTACACCAATCGCTTTCATCGCGATGGCAAACTATTAGACGCATTAAAAGATGCCGATGTTTTCATTGGAGTATCTAAAGGCAATTTATTATGTGGCGATGACATTAAATTGATGAATCAAGATCCAATCATTTTGGCCATGGCGAATCCAATTCCTGAAATTATGCCTGATGAAGCACTTGCCGCAGGCGCATCGGTGGTGGGAACGGGGCGAAGTGATTTCCCAAATCAAGTTAATAATGTTTTAGCTTTTCCTGGAATATTCCGTGGAGCCTTGGATGCAAGAGCAACAAAGATCAGCGAGGGCATGAAAATTGCCGCCGCTCATGCTTTGGCAGATTGTGTGACTCACCTTTCAACCTCGCACGTTCTTCCTGATCCTTTGAATCGCAACGTAGCACAGAAAGTTGCTCAAGCGGTCAAGCAAAGGGCTATTGAAGAAAAGTTACAACGACCGATATAACTGTTCTTTTTAAATGCCAACTTACTGTTGGCATTTTTCTATCCGCTCGATTGCCCTTTTTATCTTGTCTAACTCAGTAAATGTTAATAAATGTTCTTGGCTGTCTACTGGCCAATAAGCGTTACACTTATTCAATTTTGCCAACTCAAAAAATTGCTGTTTACCTTGATCACGCCATTTAATTATCGATGCCCTGACTTTCTCGTCTTTTATATTTGTTAAATAACCTGATTCAAAATCTGAATCTAAAATCACTAATGGAGTCTCTTTAGGAAATTTATTGGCATAAGCGTTTTGCAAGTCATCTTTATAAACCGTCACTTCTTTGAATTTGTTCCATTGATACTCATTTGACTTCCGAATATTTTCATAGTCCTCATAGAAATTCCAGTCCATATATTTCTCAAACCCCTTTGAAATAATTACCTTCAAGTGTGCTTTTTCATCCTCGACTTTCTTAGCAGCTCGCTCTTGATATTTACCTGACTTAATATATTCAGATAATTGTTGCCAATTCTTACGGTAGTTTTCAGTATCTTGTGTGTAATGTTGAATTGAGTGCTCTGTTAAAACATCTGGATCTAGGAAAATGACACCTTGCACTTTGTTTTTTACTTCATTGTCACTCAATGCAATTTGCACACTTAAATTTGAACTTGCAAAAGCCACTACGATAACTCGATTCGGCTGTTTTTTTATAAATGTGGAAAGTCTCGTTGCAAAGTCAGTATAAGAAGGTTGTTCTATTTTTTGTGAAAAACCCTGGTTTGCCCGTTCTATTGCTATTGTGTAGTAATGCTCAGATAAAAAATTTTGTCCTAAAATCCACCAAGCTAGATCCGAATGCCAATTATCCGTTGGACCGGATAATAAAACTATCGTTGGCTTGCTTGAAAAATTTTCACCTTTTTTTATTATTGATAGCTCAACTCCATCAACGTTTATTGTTTCTGACTTTAAATCATCTAACCCCAATGCCCCTACCAATAAACATAAAACTAAAATTGAACGCATTGTTATCCCCATTAATCACTAAAATATCATCTTTACCACTTTTTACTGAATTGTTAAGTTTGAAGATGTAACAAAATATCTGTTTTAAATTTAATATTGTAGATAATTTGTATCTTTATGACCTATATAACAAATCAGTAATATTGATTTATGATATTTTGTCTTTATACGTATATCCATAAAAGGTAGCTCTATGAAAAATTCTTACTTAACAGTGATGCTTACAATATTAATGGCATTGTCTGCGCCACTTGCGATGTCGCATGGCGGCGGTCACCCAATTCGCTATATCGCTCCAGAAGGAGTTGACCAAGGTGAATGTGCTAAACCAACAAAACCATGTAAAACCATAGCTTATGCTGTCAACAAGTCTAATAAAGGCGACAAAATTAGGATGGCAGCTGGTGACTATCAAGTTAAAGATATGGATTTGTTTTATCTATTAAATGATATGGTCGCTATCTCTGGTGGTTATTCTCGAATCGATAATTATCGAAAGAAATCAGATAACAATATTACCACAATCATAGGTCTTCCCGCTGAATACCGAGAGTTACTAGCAAAAAAAGGATTTCGCTTATTAGCCGACTCTAAAGCCAGTAACCGCGAAAACTCCCAATACATACAACTATTAGATCAATATAATAAAATCAGCAGTAGTTTTTCTAAAAGCGAAAATTGTGTCAATGGAAACGCCGGTAACTTCCCTTGTAACAATATCAGCTTACAGTCCCAATTCTCCCGTGCTCAAATGAGCTCAACCCCTTCTAGCGTTAATGACATCTGGGGTTATCGTGACTTAAACAATGGTCGAGAATACGCTGTTGTCGGCTTATTTAATGGCACTATCGTTATTGATGTAACTGATCCTACAGCTCCTACTGAAGTAGGCACCGTTTCTGGTGTTGGCAGTAGCTGGCGCGATGTTAAAGTTTATCAACATTTCGACAACGCCACTAAGAAATATAAAGCCTATGCATATGTCACTACTGAAGGTAATGGTGGCTTTCAAATTTTAGACTTAACCAATGCGCCAAATAGTATATCTTTAGCCAATACGGTTAATGCTTTCCAAACCGCGCACAATGTTTATTTAGGCAATATTGATTACGCGACTGGTTTAGCGCTTGAAGGGCAAGAAGCTTATATTTATATTGCTGGCTCCAGTAATGGTAATGGTTCTTATCGCATTTTTAATTTAACCAATCCGACTAACCCAACATTGGTGACAACACCACCAACAACGGGCTACGTTCACGATGCAACCAGTATGACCATTACTGATAGTAGAACTAGTCAATGCTCTAATGGCCATAATCCTTGCGAGTTATTTATCGATTTTAATGAAAAGACTGTCGATATTTGGGACACCACCAACAAATCATCACCTGTCAAGATAAGTGAAACAACCTATCCAAACGCATCTTATACACACTCTGGTTGGTATTCAGATGATAAGAAATATATTTTCATTCAAGATGAAACTGATGAGCAATCAAAAGGTGTTAATACTACGCTATATGTGATGGATATTTCTGACTTAACTGGCCCATCAATCGCTGGATCATATGTTGGTCCAACTCGCGCCATTGACCATAATGGATTTACCTTGGGCGACAAATATTATATGTCAAACTACAAACGTGGTTTAACTGTATTGGATGTCAGCAACCCTATATCACCACAAGAAATTGGTTTTTTTGATAGCTATCCAATTCCTGAAGCTAACGACGCAAACTTCGATGGTGCTTGGGGAACTTATCCTTATTTACCAAGCGGTAATATTTTAATTAGCGATATTACTAATGGTCTATTTATTGTTAAAGATTCTACCGGAACCCGTTCAACGGATGTTGGTACCATTGGACTTTTATACGACTCTGCTACTTATGATGAAGCCAATGCTACCATCAGTGTCGGTGTCGGCCGTTTTGCTGGTTCAAAAGATGCAGTAAGTGTTGATTACAATTTACAAGCTCAAAGCGCAGTTGCTGGCGAAGATTTTACCAATACCAGTGGCACCATTAATTGGGCGGCTGGAGAGTCAGGAGTTAAGTACGTTGATATTCAACTTTTAGATGACGCTGTTGAAGA
This sequence comes from uncultured Kangiella sp., assembly GCA_947503345.1. Classification (GTDB taxonomy): domain Bacteria; phylum Pseudomonadota; class Gammaproteobacteria; order Enterobacterales; family Kangiellaceae; genus Kangiella. The sequence goes on from CANNCW010000001.1 coordinate 633,690, forward strand.
AGACGCTGAGAACTTTAATCTTATCTTAACAAATCCTCAAGGCGGAGCCACTTTAACCAATTCAAGTTTCACAGTTAGCATTAAGGCTAGTGATGGCGCTCAAAATGGTCAAATCAATCTAGGTACTACCTCATCTTCTGTTAACGAAGCTAATACCACTGTCTCCATTAATGTCGCACGTATAAATGGTTCTGATGGTGAAATATCAATCGATTTTGCAACGCAAGATGGCTCTGCTATTGCTGGTTCTGATTACACCGCAACTTCAGGCACCTTAACTTGGGCTGATGGAGATGCTGCTGATAAAACCATTAACGTTTCTATTCTTGATGATTCAGCTCAAGAGTCGAGTGAAAACTTCACCGTAGTTTTAACTAATCCAACGGGTGACTCTAGTTTGAATAATTCTACATATACTGTAACTATCAATACTAGTGATCAACCGACTACAACGCCTGAACCTGATAATAGCGGCGGCGGTGGTGGCCCAATAATGCCACTGACAATAGTTGGTTTATTAGGACTTTTATATTTCAGACGAGTTAAATAATAAACCCAAAAAAGGCGCCTGCAGGCGCCTTTTAAAATTATTATATTTATTCAAATCTACATTCTTGCTTATAGTTGTCTTAAACTTCCATTTTCTAATTCAAATTGTTCAATTACAACATTCTTAAAATAATTTTTTGGTTCGCCATAATAGGACTGCGACACCATGTCGGAAGAAACTTTATGCAAGCTTACCTTAATTGAATCAGAACTAACCTGATATATGAATATTCCATGCATATTCATTTCTGCATAATCAAGTTTCTGATTCGCTGATAAAACTAATTCACTATCCCTTTCTAATAATTCATTTAATTTTGGAATTCGTTGTAAAAGCTCATTGCCTTTAACTGCTTTTTTAATCATATCGCGCTGAGTACTTGATGTAATCGACGGTACTGTAAATTCTTTTATCTTGTTCCCATGTCTGCCAATTAAGCATGCATGTAAATCACCAGATAACAACACAACCCCTTCTTTTTTACTAAAGGTTTCAAGCAAGTCTTTTCGCTTGTTTGGCATCCCATCCCAATGGTCTAGATTAAAGTAGAAATTTTGATTTAGTGGTGCAGGTATGCCTAGTTTAGGATCCGTTAAGTCTAATAAATATGAATTCATAGATACTGAATTCGCAATGAATTTCCATTTAGCTCTAGAACCTAAAACTTGATCTTTAAGCCACAGCTCTTGATGTTTACCTAAGCCATCTTGTGTTTTTTTATTGATAAAATGAGTTGCTGCTGCTAATAAATCGAATGACTTTTTGACCACAAAGTACCTTGAACCAATTTCCCCAAACAACTCTAGCTTTCCTAATAAGGCATAACAAAAACCAACAGGTAATTCTTCCTGCTCTGCTAAACTTAAAGGAAAAACATGGTCTTCCTTAGGCTTATCATTGTTATATCGTTCTAACCAATGGTTAATAATAGGGACGGATAAATTTCCAGATATTGTTTCTATAGCTTTAAGTCTTGCTTCATCAAATCTTAAGCCCTCTCTTTGATAAGCATTCTCAAGAACCTTTACTAAAGCGACTTTTTGCTCTTGATATTTTTTATCTTCTATATCGATATAGGGCATCATCGAACTTTTAATGCTTTCGAATTCAATACCTTGCGAGGCAAGTAACAGCTTTAGAACTGTTTGCGTGAACAGTATTGTTCCAGGGAACGCATCTTCTGGAATTAAATGATCTGGCCGATTCGTTCTAAAATCTGTTAACCATAAATCTAAATTTTTGCCGAAATTAAAATTACGGTAAATTTTAGTTTCAGGATAATATTGATTGTCTTCCGCATTATAAGATTTTATCTGAGAAACAAAGTCATTATCATCTAAGTCTAATGGCATGTATTCATAATAGGCACGTTCTGAATTTAACTTTCGCTGTAAATCGCTATCATCCGCTTTGCCTTTTGTAAAAGTTGCAGTAGCTCCATAGCTATCATCTGAAAATTCATGGTCATCCCAAGTCAGAATCATTGGGAAGGACTCATGCACCTTTTGCAATAATTCGTCAGCTCGATAAACTTGATAAAGCTGTCGATAATTATTCAGACTTTTCGCAGAATAAAAACGTCCATCACCTTCGCCTAGGGCAATGGCATTAGCTTGATCTCTAAATGTAATAGTTCTTCCACTATCATTTTGGAATCTTGGATCACGAGTGGTTTCATAAATATAATCCCCAAGAAAAACCACAAAATCCAAATCGTCTTGCTTAAGTATCGAATGATACAGATTGTAATAACGCCCAATGTAATCCTGACAAGAAGCCTGTGCGAAACTAACATCCACTTTCATGTCTTCACTAGGCGCTGTTTTAGTTCGACCTATGTTACTAGAAAGGTATTCTTCTCCCCGTTTTTTCAAAAATCTATAATAATAATAGTGATACGGCTCAAGATCCTTAGCTTTAATCTTTAAACAACCATCATTGCGCTTTAATACTTCAGCTTTTGTTGAAATCACTAGATCTTTAAACGCTTTATCCTTTGCTATCTGAACTACTAATTCTGTATCAACAGATTGCCCCTGCTCTTCGTAACGCGTCCACAAAATAACACTGTTTGCTTTTGGGTCACCTGATGCCACTGACTGAGGAAAGTAATCCTTATTCTTATTACTGCTAATCAAAGCCTCTTTAATATTAATCATTGGAAGCTCCTGATTATTTATACAGCCACTTATGCCTAATATTGACAAGCCAAAACTTGAATAGGCGCTAGATTTGATGAATTTTCTACGGTCCACTATCTAAATTTCTAAGGATTTAAAGAGATCTTACCAGTATAGTAACAGCTTTTCGCGAAATCCACCGCTTAGTTCTGACAGCTTTAACAGTTTTTCGTATAATGCTACAAAATATACTTATTAGGACATTTCATGAGACCCAGTGGCCGTACTAGCAACCAATTAAGACCCGTAACTATTACTCGTAATTTCACTAAACATGCAGAAGGCTCGGTGCTGATTGAGTTTGGAGAAACCAAAGTTTTGTGTAACGCCAGCGTAGAGGAAGGAGTACCCCGTTTTCTAAAAGGTAAAGGTCAAGGCTGGATAACCGCAGAATACGGCATGCTACCTCGCTCTACCCATTCAAGAATGCGTCGTGAAGCCAGTAATGGCAAGCAAGGTGGCCGTACGCTTGAAATTCAGCGCTTAATCGGACGTTCTTTACGCGCCGCGGTAGATATGAACCAGCTCGGCGAAAATACTATCTATATTGATTGTGATGTAATTCAAGCCGACGGCGGTACTCGAACTGCATCAATCAGCGGTGCCTGCGTTGCGTTGCATGATGCTTTAGCCCACATGCGTGCCAAAGGAATCATCAAAACCAACCCGATGAAACATTGGATTGGTGCCATTTCTGTGGGTATCTATAAAGGTACGCCAGTATTAGATTTAGATTACCCAGAAGATTCTGAGGCCGAAACCGACATGAATATCGTTATGGATGAGAACGGTGGTTTTATCGAACTTCAAGGTACTGCAGAAGCCGAACCCTTTTCTGGAGACGAACTAATGGCATTATTAGATTTAGGCAAGCAAGGAATTCGTGAAATTTTTGATTTGCAGAAGCAGGCAATAAGTAAATAAAATTAACTATATAACTATAAAAGGAAAGCATCATGCAAAATGACAACCCATATGAAGCTCCGAAATCTGACATTGGATTCTTTGATCAGGTAGAGCAACAAAACCTTTCTCAACTTTATGCCTCCAGAGGAAGTCGATTTGGCGCGGCTATCTTAGACACTATATTTCTAATTATTCCGCTTTTGATTATATTCTTCATGCTTGGCATCACCGAATTTATTTCCACGGGAGAAACTAGCTCTGCATTCTTGAGTCTTATTTTAGAAACTCAATCCAACCTGTTCGTAGAAATGCTTGTTTCCTCAGCATTGGCATTTGGATTATTCGTTTTGATTCAAGGTTATTGGATCTACACTTCATCGCAAACTTTGGGTAAGAAAATTCTTGGAATGAAAGTAGTTGATTTGGAAGGAAGACCGATTTCAGGAAACCATTACTTATTTGTTCGATATCTTCCCATGTCTGTTCTTTCCTACCTTCCAATAGTTGGTGGTTTAATTGCGATTGTTGATTGCTTAATGATATTTAGAGAAGAGCATAATTGTTTGCATGACGATATTGCTAAGACAAGGGTTATCAAGGTTAGTTAAGATTGCCCCACGGATGGGTAACAGTGGCGACAACCCATCCGACTTTCTACTCAATTTATTCTCCTGCAAGCACAACATTTCGAGCTTCTTCCAACAATTCTGGGTACTTATCAGATAAGAGTGCTGGGACTTCACTTTCGCTAAGTTCCTGTTTAATTTTTCCGCCCATTAAATCTACCTTCTCCAAAAATAAGGCGTAAATAAAACCAGAAGCGTAAAAATTTCTAAGCGTCCTAAAAGCATGGCAAAACTTAGGACATATTTTGATAGGTCGGAAATACCGTTATAGTTTAGGGCAACTTCACCAAGACCTGGACCAAGATTATTCATACAAGCTGCAACGGCTGAAAAGGCAGTAACTTGATCCAGGCCATCAGCAATTAATATCAGCATTAATATTACAAATAACGCCACGTAAGTGGCAAAGAAACCCCAGACTGATTGAACTACTCTATCCGAAACTGACTCTTTTCCTAACTTAATCAGAAAGACACCATTGGGGTGGATCAAACGTTTAATTTCTCGTGCACCTTGTTTAAACAATAATAACACTCGTATTATTTTCATTCCGCCTGCAGTTGAACCAGCGCAACCACCAGCGAAACTAGCAAAGATTAATAATACAGGCAAAAAGATTGGCCAAGTATGAAATTCAGTTGTTGCAAATCCTGTAGTAGTAGCAATTGAAATGGTATGGAAAATTCCTTTGACTACTGAGTCACTAAAATCAAATAATCCGTAACCAAATAATATTAAGGAACACAAAACCGAGACTAACGTTAAGATTAATAAATAACTTTTAAATTCAGGATCTTTCAAATAAGGCTTAATACTCAAGCGTTTAAAAGCGACAAAGTGCAGTGCAAAGTTAATCCCTGCAATTAACATAAAGAAGCTACAAATTAGTTCTATCGCATTGGATTCAAAGTATCCAATACTGGCATCGTGTGGTGAGAAACCACCAATAGCAATAGTCGAAAAACTATGAGCAATGGCATCGAAAGGTTCCATCCCTGCAAGCCAATAAGCAAGTCCGCAAGCAATGGTCAATCCCAAATAAATATACCAAAGCGCTTTAGCTGTCCCAGCAATCCTTGGCGTTAACTTATTATCCTTCATTGGTCCTGGCGTTTCCGCACGATACAATTGCATTCCACCAATTCCAAGCATAGGTAAAATTGCCACAGCTAACACGATGATACCCATACCACCAAGCCATTGCAGTTGTTGACGGTAAAACAAAATCGAGTGAGGCAAGTCATCTAAGCCGCTAATAACCGTTGCACCTGTCGTTGTTAGGCCGGAAAAAGATTCAAACACGGCATTAGCCAAAGAAAGGTTTAAACCATCGGTTAACAATAATGGAATCGATCCAAATAAGCTCAACACAGTCCAGAATAAAACTACGATCAAAAAACCGTCTCGTATTTTTAATTCTGCACGGGATTTCCGATTGGGTAAATAAAGAGCGAAGCCAGTAAACAACGAAATTAAAAAAGTGGTAAAAAATGCAGTTCCACCACCATCTTCATAAATCGAAGCGACTAAAATTGGTGGCATCATAGTTAAGCTGAATAACATCAGCAACAAGCCTAGAAAGCGTATGATAGTAGTGACTTGCATCTAAACTCTAGAACCTCAGGCCTTAGAAATAGGTGACGTTTACTTGGAATAAACGTTCTACATCATGAATATAAGCTTTATCGACCATGAATAAAATGACATGGTCGTATTCACGAATAATCACATTATCATGAGCGATTAAAACTTTACCATCACGTACCAAAGCACCAATAGTAGTTCCTGGCGGCAAAGGCACTTCACTTATCGCACGACCTATTACCAATGAGCTTTGTTCATTACCACGTGCAATCGCTTCAATTGCTTCAGCAGCACCACGACGTAAAGAATAAACATTAGAAACTAGACCACGACGAATATGCTTTAACAAACTGCCAATAGTCACCTGTTGAGGAGAAATGGCAATATCAATTTCTTGGCCTTGAATAAGATCGACGTAAGCTGGACGATTAATTAACACCATAGTTTTTTTGACGCCCATTCTTTTTGCCAGCATTGCTGACATAATATTGGCTTCATCATCATTGGTCACAGCAACAAACAAATCAAAATCTTTGATGTTTTCATCATCTAGCAAATCCTGATCAGAAATGTCGCCATGTAAAACTAAACTATCCTGCAATGTGTCCGCTAAATGCTGTACCCGTTCGGCATCACGCTCGATAATTTTTACCTGCATATCTTTTTCAAGATTTAGCGCCAAACCTTTACCAATATTACCACCACCAGCAATCATGACTCTTTCATAATCTTTTTCCAGACGTTGCAACTCACTCATAACTGCGCGAATGTGCTTTTTATCTGCAAGGAAAAAGACTTCATCGTCAGCTTCAATGATTGTATGGCCTGTTGGCACTATTGGCTGACCGCGACGGAAAATTGCGGCAACTCGAGTATCTACATTCGGTAAATGCTCGCGTAATTCTGACAGTGCATTACCCACCAATGGGCCACCGTAATAGGCTTTAACTGCAACTAGACGTACCGCACCGTCGGCAAAGTCCAGCACCTGAAATGCACCCGGATTTTCAATTAAGCGAGTCACGTAATTAGTAACTAGTTGCTCAGGGCTAATCACAACATCCACTGGAATATGGTTGTCTTCAAAAAGATTAGGGAAAGAGTGATAGTTTTGCGAACGTATGCGCGCGATTTTTTTTGGCGTTTGAAATAAAGTATGGGCAATCTGACAAGCCATCATATTTACTTCGTCACTGTTGGTCACCGCCACTAACATATCCGCATCATCAATACCCGCCTTATACAAAACGTTAGGATGCGCGCCGTGACCCGCAATGGTGCGCAAATCAAGATGATCTTGAATATCACGCAAGCGCTTAGCATCGGTATCGATCAGCGTTATGTCGTTGTCTTCGCCTTCTAAATTCAACGCCAGGCTCATTCCAACTTGCCCTGCGCCTAAAATGATAATTTTCATATATTTATTCTATGGCTCGCTTAAAGAATTGCGCCTTTGCACCACTCCATCATTCGCCTATCCCTATATGCTAACGCTATAAGCCACTGATCTAAAGGATTTTTTCGTAAAATCGTCTATTTATCAACCGCTTGTTTGGTCAGTAAGCAATAATAAAAACCATCCATTTGCAGCTGATTTGGCAAAATTTGCAGCCCAATTTCGCTATTGGAAAGCTCTGCTAGCTCCTTATCAAATCCCATTAGCTCTGCATCAGCGTTACTATCCATAAAGGCTTTTATCTGTTCACTATTTTCTTGTTGCAAGACTGAACAAGTGGCGTAAAGCAATTTGCCGTTGGGCTTTAAAGCTCTCCATGCTTGCTCTAACATGGATTTTTGGATCAACACTAATTCATCTATGTCCGACTCACGACGCAACAGTTTTATATCAGGATGACGGCGGATAACGCCAGTGGCACTGCAAGGAACATCGAGTAAGATTTGATCGAATTGCTGATTAGTTTCTTTTAAATACTCAATGGCATCGTAACAAATCACTTGGGCATCAAGTTGCAATCGCTCTAAATTTTCCTCGATTCTTTCACAACGTCGATCATCAATATCAATCGCGGTTAACTCGATTTCATTATTGCTGAATTCTAAAAGATGAGCTGTTTTACCGCCTGGTGCTGAGCAAGCATCTAAAATTTCCATACCTGCTTCCGGTTGTAATATCCATGCAGACATTTGAGCGGCGGCATCTTGAACCGATACCCAACCTTCTGAAAATTTGGGTAATTTAGTCACGCTAACAGGCGTATCTAAAACAATGGCGCTTTTTACAAGTGAATGAGAACTGACTTCAATTTCCGACTTATTTAATAAAGCCAAATAATCTTCTCTACTGGTTTTGCTTAAATTAACTCGCAAAGTTAATGGCGCTTGTTGGTTAGAAGCTTCTAAGATCTCAGCTACTTTACCCTTATGTTCTTTAGCTCGATAACTTTGCTTTATCTTGCCAATCAACCACTCTGGCATGCTAAACTTTGTATCCCAGTTTTGATCGAGCTTTCGAGTAATCTCTTCTTTTTGTCGTAAATAGTTTCTTAACACACCATTAATTAATTTTTTAGCCCAGGGCTTTTTAAATTGTTCACAAGCTTCCACTGTTTCTGCAATAGCCGCATGATCCGGAATACGGCTGTACTGTAACTGATACAAACCAATCACCAACAAGCATAAAACATCTGAATCTTTATTTCGTAAAGGCTTTTGTAGCAGTTGATTGATAGCTGCCTCTAACCGATCAAAATAACGACACGCATTCAGAACCAATGATTTAAACAAAGAGGTATCAGCTGGATTATCAAACTCAATAGTTGCCAATAAATCATTTGCCGAACGACCTTCAAAAGCTATCTGCTGTAAGGTTTTTGCTGCTTGACTTCTAAGCTTATCACTTGTAAATATCATGGCTATTTTGTTTTAAGCAGTTAGGTCGAACTGCTTGCCTTGGGCAAACAGAGCTTGTCTAGCTGGTGCATTCAATAAATCTTTCACAGGCATCATTTTTGAGCCAGCCATTTGCAGATGAGTTAACAATAATAATTGCTCTCCACACGCCACCAAAATTCCTTCTTTATCTGCGCGTAAAATAGTGCCATCAGCTTCATCAGTCACATTGTCAACAACTTCTGCTCGCCATACTCGAACTAAGTTTTCATCAAGTTTCGCAGTCGCCACTGGCCACGAATTAAAGGCTCTCACTTTGCGTTCAATTTCAGTCGCAGACTGAGTCCAATCGATTTGTGCTTCCTTCTTAGATAATTTGTGAGCATAGGTTGCTAGCTCATCATTTTGCTTTTCAGGCTCGATTTCGCCATTCGCAATTTTCTTGATCGCTTCTACTAATAAACCCGCGCCCTGCTCGGCTAACTTGTCATGCAAACTTGAGCCCGTTTCTTTTTCTGTAATTGGCGTAACGGCTTTTAACAGCATATCGCCAGTATCTAAACCAATATCCATTTGCATAATGGTGATTCCCGATTCCGTATCACCTGCCTCAATCGCTCTTTGGATAGGTGCAGCGCCACGCCATCTTGGAAGCAACGAACCATGCACATTAATACAACCTTTTTTTGGCGTATTCAAAATTGTTTGTGGTAACAATAAGCCATAAGCCACCACCACCATCAAGTCAGCATCATATGTCGCCATCTGATCACGATCGGATTGCTCTTTAAAATTAACAGGTTGCTCCACAGGAATAGAATATTCTTGTGCTAATGTTTTCACTGGGCTCATGCTAATCTTTTTACCCCGCCCAGACTTCCTATCTGGTTGAGTATAAACCGCCGCAATTTGATGTTCCGAATTCTGACAAAAGTCGATCAATGCTTGTAGATTAGTTGCCGCGAAATCTGGCGTGCCTGCAAAAATAATTTTCAAGAATGGATTCCTTAATTTGGACTTGAGAAAGCTATCAAAAAAGCCGGGGTTAACCAGCTCTTAATTTCTTCTTTTGTTGTTTTTCTAGCATGCTTCTTATGCGGCGTTGCTTTAATGGCGATAAATAATCCACAAATACTTTGCCTTCTATATGATCATGCTCATGCTGAATAGCGATCGCTAAAAACTCATCAGTATCAATCTCAAACGGCTTACCGTGGCGATCAAGAGCTTTAATTTTTATACCCTGAGCGCGCTCAACTTTGGCGTAGATGCCAGGAAAAGACAGACAGCCTTCTTCATTCAGAGATAAATCGCGCTTTTCCAAAATCTCAGGATTAATAAAAACCAATGGTTCAGATTTATCTTCCGAAAGATCGATAATAAACAAACGCTTATGAAAATCCACTTGCGTCGCTGCTAGGCCAATGCCCGGTGCGTCATACATGGTTTCAAACATATCATCGATCTGTTTTTGTAGCGCATCATTAAACTCTTCAGGCAATATTTCTTTCGCCTTAGTTCTTAATCGTGAATCGGGATATTCTAAAATTTCTAATATTGCCATTGAATTCGCTATAATCAGTACAGATATTTATATTACTATGATAATAAAATGTGGGTATAAAGACCATTGTTTTCAAGGTTATTCACGGGTATTAAGGAAGTTTTTAATTGAAAAAAATAATTATTGGTATCGCCATTCTTGCAGTTGCTATTTTAATGGTTTATTTCACCAAACCAGAACAAACGTCCAAGCCAACCAACAGCAAGCCCAAGGGTATTCAAACCACTACTGAATATATAAAGCCTTCAACAGCTACGCCACCCATCATTCAATCTACTATTGAAGAGCTCAAATGTGACCAGAAGGCAATACTCGCTGAAATGGATGCTTTAAAATCCCATAGGGATGAGCGAATCAAAGCATTAACTCAACAAGGTATTGAAGCTAAAAGACTCAGCGATATGGTTAAGACCCATATTAAAGATCATGCCCTTGCCAACCAAATTGCAGATCCTACCCCTCAAATAACTGAACCAAAGAAATCTTCGGCACAGTTAGCCATCGATGAGTTGCAACAAAATAAAGAACTGATCGAAGACTTGATGTTAGCAGTATGGGCGGGCGATTCTGATGAAATCGTCGATCGTTTCATCAAGGGAAACATACAACCTTTAGATACCAATAGTGCCTTACATAAACACTACTTACTCAATATGATAGCAATGAGCGGAAACAATCAACTGCCAAGCGCTATCAAAAAGCTTTATGGAGATAAATCGCGTTTAACTCCAGATGTGGCCGCTTCTATCATTCATTCGGTTGAAGATCCCAAAACTTTACGAGAACTACTGTCACGAGTAACCGACATTAATGCACACGCATCCAATTCTGGAACTTTTTACCGTAATTCCAAGCCAAGTAGCTTGATCCAATTAGCTGTTCGAAACAATAAATTAGAAGCCACTAAAGTGTTATTAGAGTTAGGCGCAAAAGCTGATTCTTCCGATTCTAGGATTTCTTTAAACTATTTCTTAAGAAGTAACCCAGAGTCAGGGAAAGTCATCACAACCTTGCTAGATAGAGGCTTTACTCCTCAAAATGCTTCATCGGCTAAACATCTCGCTACAAGCCTTCAAGAAAATTACCCAGACTTAGCCGCTCGTGTTAATACCATTGAAGCTCAATTAAATAATGCCAAAGCAATAGAATTTGCAAACCTTCCCAACGAATTTAAAACTATTATTAATGCTTATGAAGAGCAATACGAACCACTCAATAAGCAGTATCTAGCCTGTATAGCTCAAGAAAATGACGCCAAACCTAAAATTCCTGAATATCAGCCCATTGATAAGTCCAAAATTGAGCAAACCGTTGATCAATTAGTGGAACAAAAAGTCGACTATCAACAGATAATTGCTACTTTAGCCGCTTTAAATAAAGAAAGTGTGGAATACGGATATACCTATCTTCGAACTCTTAGAAATCAAAGTTCCGTCACCAATCAGATGGACAGCATGCCCGCTGAAGTTCGCACCTTAATTGGTTATTTACGTCAAGAAGATTGGAGCGGCATGGTGGAATTTATGAAAACAGCCGACATTAACCCTGCTTGGGACATCACTCCTGGCAGTATGATTGCTGTTATGCTTGAGAAAAAGGCACCGGAGTCTGCGATTGCTGCCATGGCCAAAATCAGCAATAAAAACAATACTCAATTATTAGGTCAAGCTCTCCATAATCCAGAATTATTCGATCAAGTCATTAGTTATGGTTTTAACTTGAACGCCACAGATCAAAACAATAAAAACCTTTTATATTATGCAGTTAAAACTAGCTCTATTGAAAAAATTGACCTCTTAATCAAACATGGTGTTAGTTTTCAACCTGATCCTCATGGCTATGACTCGCTAGACATGGTTTTACGACAAATGGGCATCGATCAATCAATTTACGAAAAATTGAATCAGGTTGGTTTCCCTATTAATGCCAATCACATGGATTACAGTTTGTATCTCAAAACCTACTATCCAGATCGTTATAAAAAGATTGTTGAAGTTATGCCAAGTTTACAAGTCAATGGCAGTTGGGAGCCAAAAAGCTAGGTAGAGTGTGATTAAGTTGTAGTAATTTCGCAAGAAATGCTGATAAGATGATGATCCTTAAAGATTTTAATGGTAGCTTAGCTGTTAGAAAAACACCTTAAAATGGCTATAGAGGTATTTCCTCTTGGCTTTTAATTGAGGTATAGTAACCCGATTGGGAATTATTACTTCTAATAGACAGGAAACCAAATAAAAGGAAAGTCATGAATAAATTACTAGTATCTGTAGTTGCTTCAGCAACACTACTTATGGGGACTATCGTAAATTCAGCGCAAGCAGCTGAATTACGCGCTGATCATCCTGATACCTATGTGGTCAAAAAAGGTGATACCTTGTGGGATATTTCAGGACGCTTTTTACAAAAGCCTTGGCATTGGCCTGAAATTTGGCATGTTAATCCAGAAATTGCCAATCCACACCTAATCTATCCGGGCGATATTCTTAAATTAGTCTATATCGATGGTAAGCCTTACTTAGTCAAAGCGTCTAACGGCACCATTAAATTACGTCCTCAAGCTCGCGTATTATCTGAAGGCGATGCGATTGCGACTATTCCATTAGACATGATTCGCCCTTATTTAATTAATGACGCGGTTGTGGACCCATCCACTTTTGATTCAGCTCCGTACGTTGTAGCGCATAATGAAGATCACATTATTGGTGGAGCACTTGATGACCGTATTTACGTACGAAACCTAAATACAGAACGTGGTGCAGCTTATGGCGTTTACCGTAAAGGGCAAGTATATAAAAGCCCAGGTTCTGAAGAAATATTAGGGGTAGAAGCTCGTTATCTTGCTAATGGCCATGTGATGCGCACTGGCGATCCAGCTACGATGGATATAAAGAAGTCGCAATTGGAGATCTTAGAGGGTGATGCAGTTCTTCCTCGGAACGAAGATCCAATGGCGCCAATATTTGCGCCAAGAGCTCCTACCTTTGATGTACAAGCAAATCTTATCTCTGTTTATGGTGGTGTTAGTCAAATCGGTCAATACAACATCGTAGTCTTAGATAAAGGCGCTCGCGATGGCGTAGAAGCTGGTCACGTATTATCCATCTATCAAAAAGGTCGTGTGGTTGAAGATCGCATTGCTAAAGAGCGAGGAGATGAAGTGACTACCGTTACTTTACCTGAAGAAAGAGCAGGCGAGTTAATGGTCTTCCGTACCTTTGATAAAGTTAGTTTAGGTTTAGTTATGACGGCAACTCGCCCAATCCATATTTTGGATATAGCAAAAAACCCCTACTAATTGCAGAGATTACTTACACTGTAATCTACGAAATAACGGAGCCATTAGGCTCCGTTTTTGTATAATAAACATATCCATTATTAGTATTTATATCCCGTGACGCAAAATTCAGACTCCAAATATTGGCTCGCATTATCGCAACTTAGTATTAGCGGAAATAAGCTACTACAGTTTTTTGATCATCATGATTCTATTGAGCGATTATTTGGATTAAGCGAAACTCAGTTACAAAGCTATGGCTTTAGACAAGGGCTTGCCCATAAGCTAGAAAAAACCAACTGGGACAAAGTAGAACAAGATCAAGACTGGTTTGATCAAGATAATAAACATTTAATCCCTATCACCTCAAATGATTATCCTAGCCTGTTAAAAGAAACTTCCGGCGCTCCAGCTTTTCTATTTTGTTTTGGCAATAAAGCTTTACTAAACCAACACCAAATTGCCATTGTCGGTAGTCGAAATCCTTCTCCACAAGGTAAAACCAATGCACAGCAGTTCGCTAGTTCTCTAGCTAAGGCTGGCGCGGTAATTACTAGCGGTATGGCGTTAGGCGTTGATGGTTTTGCGCATCAAGCGGTTGTTGATGCAAAACTAGCAACCATAGCGGTTACTGGTACAGGACTTGATAGGGTCTACCCAGCAAAACACAAAGCATTAGCAGAGCAAATCGTTGAAACAGGAGCATTGGTGAGTGATTTTGCGCTTGGAACGGGAGTTCGCTCAACTAATTTCCCTGCTCGAAATAGGATTATTACCGGCATGAGCTTAGGCACTTTAGTGGTAGAAGCGGCTATTAAGAGTGGCTCATTAATCAGTGCTCGCCTCGCTACTGAGCAAGGTCGCGAAGTTTTTGCCATTCCAGGTTCTATTCATAATCCATTAGCCAAAGGTTGTCATCGTTTAATTAAACAAGGCGCGAAACTAGTCGAAACTGCCGAAGAAATTATTGAAGAATTGCAAGCGCTAGCCCTCTGGCAACTTGAAGCGCAACAAACTAATGCGCAAACCCCAGCTTCTTCAGAGTTTGAACTCGACAGCGATTACCAAGCTCTGCTGGCACAAATTGACTATGACACCACCAGTATCGAACAAATTATTCAGCGCTCTGGGCTTGAAATAGAAGTAGTCAGCCACATGTTATTGCTGTTAGAATTGAATAATCACATTGCGAGCGTTGCAGGCGGCTATTTACGCAAATAACGCCCATAAACTGGCTAGCAAGGTGATAAATCTAGCTTATTGTTATTCTTAACAACCAAAGAGAGCTGAATGAAAGAAGACGTACTCGACGTACTACTTTATATCTTTGAAAACTTTCAAGACGAAGAAAGCAATCACATTTTCGCTAATGATAACCTCGTTGAAGCCCTAGAAGACGTTGGATTTTCCGACGGCGAAATTAAAGGCGCTATCGACTGGTTAGATGGCTTGGTGGTAGCTACGTCTGATAATTTCAAGCCCAAGACAACGACTCAAGGCGCATTACGCGTATTTTCACCTAGCGAGCAGATCCAACTCTCCACTCGCGCTCAAGGCGCTATTATGTTCTTTGAGCAAATTGGAGCTCTGGATATGCATGCCCGTGAAATGGTGATCGACCGTATGTTAGCCCTTGGCCCACAAGACGATGAAGAAATCGAATTGGAGCGCCTTCGCTGGGTAGTGATGATGGTATTGTTTAATATGCCTAATCGCGACGCAGAATTTGCTTGGGTTGAAAACTTAGATATGGGGTTAGCGGCACACTAATTTGCACTAACCTATTAAACTTGGCGACTAGCCATGACTGTCTATACAAACTTGCTGACGGCCAGTAAGATACTTTTCACACTCTATCTTCCGTAACACTTTATGCTATTCAAAGGTTTTCTTTTAGGATTGGCCTTATCCGCTCCGATTGGGGTTATCGGCATTTGGTGTATTCAACGCTCTATTCAATACGGTTTCCGCTATGGCTTAACCACCGGTCTTGGGGCAACTTTGGCCGATTTATGTTTTGCAATGTTGGCGGCAATTGGTTTTACCAAAATTATCGAGCCTTGGTTGCAAGATAACCCCTGGCCTACCATTATAGGTGCTACCTTAATTATCTACATGGGTGTACAAACACTTTTAAATGCCAAACCAAACTCAGCAGTTTCGTCTAATAAAGCGCCAACTTTACTCAAGTCTTTCCTGAGTCCATTTTTATTGATAATGACGCATCCAGCTGCAATCTTTATTTTTTTAGGTGTTTTTAATGCTGTGGGAATTGGGCTTGATGACTCTACCGCTTGGCTTTCGATTGGACAGCTACTATTAGGGATCTTTGTAGGCGCTTTATGCTGGTGGTCATTTTTATCTGGCCTATCGGTATTTCTGGGGAAAAAGATGACACCTAAGATACTAACTAGGTTTAATTATATCTCAGGTGTCATTGTTATTGTCTTAGGACTTTTGCTAGCGATTTCTATTTTCTAATCTCTTGAAGCTAGGCTTAGTATCATTTGTAAACTGGCCTTCAAATCCTCAAGGTTTTTACCCGAAGGAACAGCTTTTTTAGCACATTCATTTAGTGCCACTGCATGATCGCTAAACAACCTCGGTTGCGGATACCGACTCTGGTAGGCTTTACTTAATTGCGCTTTATAAGCATCCACTTGCTTTTGCATAGCGTCAGCTTTTGCTTTGTCATTACCATTAAATTGAAGTAATCCAGGTGTCACGATTTCTTGTTGTATATAATTATCATAAGCCTTTATTCCCTTTAGCACTGTTGAAACTTCTTCAACGGTATATTGCTCTGGCTTTGGTTCTAACTTTTGCTCGATAAAATTAATTAACGCCTGACAGGCCTGCATCTCATTAACAGATGGCTTAGCTGGTGCACTCATAGATAATATTCCAAGCGCTAATACCATAATTGCTCTTTGCATTTTAATTCCTTTATTGATTCTGAAATAACCGCATAACCCTAACACAATTATTTATTCGGTCACTACCTTTTAGCCCTTAAAATCGGTAATATCTAATTACTATTTACTTTAAATGTATAACACAAGAAATTCTCATGAGCTCTTTTACCATAAGAAAAGCTGCAGAGTGGATAAACTACCAAGATGGCGTTATAGCCTATCCCACAGAAGCAGTTTATGGATTCGGTTGTCATCCAGAATCGGAAATTGGACTTGCTCGTATTTTACAAATCAAAAACAGATCTTGGCAAAAAGGAATGTTACTGGTTGCATCTTCTGTTGAACAAGTCATTCCCTATATATCTGACGAAGGTTTACAGCAACTTGATTGTCTTAACCAAACTTATGATTACCCTGTCACTTGGCTTTTACCCGTTGATTCTTATGTCAGTCCTCTGCTTACCGGGACTCATGAAAAAATTGCTGTTCGCATTTCTAATCACCCCATAGTAAAAGCCCTTTGCCATGCAGCAAATAGCGCAATCGTTTCTACCAGCGCAAATCGTGCTGGTATAAGCCCTGCCATCCATGCACATCAAGTTCGCGCTCAGTTTCCTAATGATCTCGATCAAGTTATTACAGGAAATGTTGGTGGTTTTAGTAAACCATCAGCTATAATCGACGCCGACTCCAAAACCGTTATTCGAGCCTATTAATTATGCAAGCCGATCAAGCTCAGCAAAAAATCGAAGCTGTCCAAAAATACTTGTTATCTCTACAAAAAGATATCTGTTCGCAATTAGCAGAAGAAGATGGTTCAAAAGACTTTATTATCGATAAATGGGATCGGGAAAAAATCGTTGGCGGCGGTGTTACCCGTGTTATGGAAGATGGCGCTGTCATCGAAAAAGGCGGCGTTAATTATTCTTATGTTGAAGGCACTAATCTACCTGCCTCGGCCACTGCCCATCGTCCAGAATTAGCAGGCCGCGGTTTTAAAGCGATGGGAGTATCCTTGGTGATTCACCCAAAAAACCCAATGGCTCCAACCTCTCATATGAATGTTCGCTTTTTCATTGCTGAAAAAGAAGGTGAAGAGCCCATTTGGTGGTTTGGCGGTGGTTTTGATTTAACCCCTTATTATGCTAACAAAGATGATTGCGTTCACTGGCATCAGACTGTCAAAGATGCTTGTTCTGATTTTGGTGAAGAAATTTATCCCAAATACAAAAAATGGTGTGACGATTATTTCTATTTAAAGCATCGTGACGAGCACCGAGGCATTGGAGGTTTATTCTTTGATGACTTAAACAGTGACTCAACTGATTGGGACTTTGCACGCTGTTTTGAATTTATGCGCTCCGTTGGCGACCATTATATAAAAGCCTATCGTCCTATTTTGGCTAGACGCAAAGATGAACCCTTCTCAGAGTCACAACGAGACTTCCAACTGTACCGTCGCGGTCGCTATGTTGAATTCAACCTAGTTTGGGATCGTGGCACTTTATTTGGCCTACAAACTGGCGGTCGAACCGAGTCAATATTAATGTCACTGCCTAATGTGGTCAATTGGCGTTATAATTACCATGCTGAAGCAGATAGCTCTGAAGCAGAATTAACTGATTATTATTTAAAGCCAAAAGACTGGCTTTCACTGTAAGTTTAGGATTACGAATGAATAGCGGATTTTACCCCAACAGACGATTAAGACGCCTTAGAGCAAACGCTTTTTCACGCGACATGGTTCGTGAAAATGAGTTGTCTCCTAAAGACTTAATCTATCCAGTTTTTATCTTAGAAGGCGAGAATCGTTGTGAGTCGGTTGAATCCATGCCCGGCGTGGAACGAAAATCTTTGGATTTACTGTTAGAAGAATGCCAAGAGATTGTTGATTTAGGTATTCCTGCCATCGCCTTATTTCCTGTGATTTCTGATAACAAGAAATCTTTAGATGCAGCAGAAGCTTATAATCCCAACGGTCTAGTTCCAAAGGTTATTGAGTCCATTAAAGCTCAATTCCCTCAGTTAGGTGTAATTACCGATGTTGCGCTCGATCCTTATACCTCTCACGGACAAGATGGCATTATTGACGACAAAGGATATATTCTTAACGAAGTCACTAAAGAAACCTTAGTAAAGCAAGCGCTCACTCACGCTCAAGCAGGTGCGGATATAGTCGCCCCATCAGACATGATGGATGGACGTATTGTTGCTATTCGCGAAGCCTTAGAAGCTGCTGAATTTGTCAATACCATGATTTTGTCCTATGCCGCCAAGTATGCGTCTGCCTTTTATGGGCCTTTCCGTGATGCGGTAGGCTCTTCTGGCGCCCTTGGTAAAGCCGACAAAAAGACTTACCAAATGGATCCCGCTAACTCCGATGAAGCTCTTCACGAAGTAGCGCTCGATATCGAAGAAGGCGCCGATATGGTTATGGTAAAACCCGGGATGCCTTATCTAGATATTATCCGTCAAATCAAAGACGAATTTAAAGTACCTACTTTTGCCTACCAAGTCAGTGGTGAATACGCCATGATCAAAGCCGCTGCAGCCAATGGCTGGCTAGATGAGAAGCAAGTCATATTTGAATCATTAATGGCTTTCAAACGTGCTGGAGCTGATGTAATCTTAAGTTATTTCGCAAAAGATGTTGCTAAGTTATTGAAATAATCTTTAGTTTCTTATCCAAATGTAAAATAGATGCCTTGAAATGTAAAATTGTATAAAAAACTGACACAGCACACAAAAATGAGGTACAATTCACATAATTTCTAAAAACAGACCTAGATTAATGCCCAAACTTACTCTATTAGCACTTATATTTATCGCATTTTTTGCGACAACTGCTAGTGCGAAAGATAAAGCTGTGGCTAATCAATACCCTGTGATATTAGAAATTAATGCCTTTGGTAAAGTTGAAAAAGTAATTATGCAACCTTCAACGCCTAAATCTATCCGTGAAAAGGCACTTAAAGTCTTCATTGGCCGTGAAGTAGCTGTTAAGCGAAAGGGTGGATTACCCGTATCTTATAAGCAAAAATTCACTATCAGCACTAAACATCTCATCGACGCCTCACAAGTTAGCCAGCGCTAAACCAATTCCACTAGCATTCATTCAAGCTTCTCGCTAAGCTAAAGATCTGTTTAAAATCTGGAAATTTTATATGTCTTTACATAAGTTATTATTAGTTGTTCTTTTTGCATTATTGCTCAATAGTTGCAAAACCGCAGATGTGGTCAGAGTGCTTGATACCTTAAATCAATCTCAAGGGTTATCTCAAGAAACCGTTTCCGCTGGTCTAAAACAAGCTTTACAAGTCGGTACTGAAAATACTGTTTTTAGAACTAATCAAAATGGCGGTTTTAGCAACAACTCTCTGATAAAAATTCTAGTACCAGAAAAACTGGATAAAGTGGCTTCTACAGTACGTAAAATTGGCCTTGGTTCCTATGTGGACAAATTTGAACTGCAAATGAATCGAGCAGCGGAGTCTGCTGCTGGTGAAGCCAAAGCGGTGTTTTTTGATGCTATTAGTGGCATGAGCCTTCAAGATGCTTGGGGTATTTTACGAGGGGGTGAAAATGCTGCTACTAATTATTTCAAGCAACATACTACCCGCACTTTAACCAATCGTTTCAAGCCAATAATTCAAACTAATATGCAAAAAGTTGGCTTTTATAACGACTACAACAAACTATTGGATACATACAACGCGCTTCCTTTTACTGATAAGCAAGATCTATCCATTGAAACTTATGTTACTGATAAAGCTCTTAGCGGTCTTTTCACACTGGTCGCAGAAGAAGAAGCTAAGATCCGCAAAGATCCAGTCGCAAGGACCACTGAATTATTGCGTAAAGTATTTTCCCAGCAATAATGCAAACTCCTGGTCATACCATTGGCAATTTTTCCCTTCTTCATGAATAATGGGCTTACCTTTATATATTCGTAAGCCCACTGTTGGAATTAGACAAACTATCCATTAAAGAAATAAAATTTACCGCTTCTGACGGCTTCGTCTTACAGGGTAAACTTTACTCTAATGTTAAAACCGATCGTTATTTATTAATTGGTTCTGCTTTTGGAGTTCCGAACAGTTATTATCGCCATTTTGCTCAATTTTTGGCTCTGCAGGGTATTAATGTTCTGAGCTTTGACTATCGAGGAATAGAAAGCTCGCAACAGGGCGTGGTTACTATTCAAAATATGCGTCTCAATGATTGGGCAGAAAAGGATCTCGAAGCGGCTGTTAAGTTCCTTTCCCAAAAAGAAGAAGCAAAACACATTTATTACTTAGGCCATAGTTTTGGTGGTCAAGTTGTAGGTCTTATCCCCTCTTCTAAACAATTCAAAAAGATCATCTTGACTGCTACTGGTATCGGTCATTGGAGTTTATGGCCTGGCTTATACAAAGTTGGTATGTTTCTAGTTTGGAAATTACTATTCCCTATTGCAATGTTTTTCCGAAGAAAACCGTTATTTAACTCCTATTTGTTAGGCAAAGTTCCCATTCCCAGAAACCTAGTAAATGATTGGTTAAATTGGGCTAGATCGGAAAAGTATCTTTTTACTCCAACTCACGGCTTAGATCTTAGTGGTTACGCTGAAATTCGGCAGCCACTATTGCCGGTAAGTATCACTGATGATAGGTATGCTCCCATTAAGGCTTTCCAAGCTTTATTAAAAGAGTATCCTAATGCTGAATTTGCACAAGCTTTAAGAATAAACCCTAAGTCCATTGGTTTAAACCAGATCGGTCATTTTGGCCTTTTTAAGAAAAAGCAGGAAATTGAACAAGCTTTATGGCAACCTATGTTTAATTTCTTAAATGGAAAATCTGATGAGTAATAGAAACGCTAAAAAAGCCGAAGCAATTGAAACTTGGAATTTTGTATTTCCTAATCAAAGCAATCCTTATGGCAATATGTTTGGTGGCGAGTTGCTTGCTATTATGGACTCTACTGCAGCTATGGCAGCCATCCGTTATTCAGGTAAAACAGTTTCCACAGCATCATCAGAAAGAGTTATTTTTAAGCACCCGATATTTGTTGGCGATAGAATTAAAACAGTTGCTAAAGTAGTTTTGGTAGGTAGAACATCAATGATGGTAAGAACCGATGTTTTTGTTGATAAAGGCGAATCTGGCGATGACCGCGAAAAAGATATATTAAGCACTACCGCGCATTTTACCTTAGTAGCCTTTGATGAAGACCGAAAGCCTTCAGAGGTTCCAGAGTTAATTATTGAAACCGAAACTGAACACAAGCATCACGAATTAGCTGAGCAAATAAAAAACCACGTGAAAAGACGCGAAGAGCGAATTAAGCACGTGGTTGAGAAGTGGAGTTAATTTTTTAGAAACTCTCCATTTACCTCAATCTTAATTTGATCTCCTACGAAGCCCATGTAATCTTCAATTCTAAATTCTGATCTCTTTAATTGACCTGTAACATGAAAGCCAATTGTGTAGTTTCCCGTTAGAAAATTACTGGCTCCCCCATTAAAAGTTAACTTTAAGTCAATCGGCTTTGTGACGTCCTTTATTGTTAAATTACCAACTATCAAAAACTGCATCTTAGATACTTGCTTTATAGTTGTTGACACAAAGTAGGCTTGTGGGTATTCGCTAGAGTTAAACCAGTTTGCTTCCCTTAATGTCTCTTCAAAATCTGAGTTATTCACATCAATTGAGCTGGTATCAATAATTGCCTCTAGCTGCATAGAGTTTAGATCTTCAGGCTCAAAATTCAAACTCGCTTCAAATCGATTAAATCGCCCAACATAATCAGACAACCCTAAATGATTAACTTTAAATATTAAACTAGAATGCTTAGGATCAAGTGTATATTCCCCTTTTTTAAGTTGAATTAGCTCTTTTGAAACAGATGGTACAAAAATGCCTGCGCAAGAAGTCACAATAAAAAAGCTCGCGATACTTATTATCAGTCTAGTCCATTTATAATCTTGAAGCATCGCTAAAGTCATCTAATATTATTTATTAATTTTGTTGCCTTGGTTTTCCAGATCTTCTTTGTGAGGGATGCCTACGCTTTTGCTGTAACTTTACTGAAGGCTTTAATTCCATCATATACTCAGCTTTAATATCCAATTTCGGCAACTCGTGACCTATATACTTTTCTATCGCGGTCAGGTTCATGGCAAAGTCTTCACCAGCAAAACTTACCGCATCACCTTCGGCACCCGCACGAGCAGTTCGGCCAATACGGTGAACGTAATCTTCTGGATCATCGGGCAAGTGGAAATTAAAAACGTGTGATACGCCATCGATATGCAACCCACGAGCGGCAACATCAGTACACACTAATACATTCACTTTATTTGCTTCTAATTCGCCCAATAAACGTAGACGCTTCTTTTGGTGTACATCACCGGTCAACATTTCTGCCGCAATATCATTACCTTTTAAACAAGCCCATACCTGCTCAGCAGCGCGTTTAGTATTGGTAAACACAATCGAGCGCTCTGGCTGTAAGCGCTTCATCAAACCTACTAACAATGGCAAAGCTTCTTCACGGCCTGGATAGAATAAAGCTTCACGAATTTTTTTCGCGGTCACTTGGGTAGCTTGCACTTGGACATGTTGCGGGTTGTGCATATGCTCATAAGCCAACTCTTGCACTCGATGCGAAAGAGTCGCAGAGAATAATAAATTTAAACGATCATTAGCTGGCGGCATACGGCGGAATAAATAACGAATGTCTTTAATAAAACCTAAATCAAACATTCTATCGGCTTCATCTAGCACCACTGAATCAATCGCTTCCAAACCAAAAGCATGCTGTTTGTAATAATCGATCATGCGCCCTGTTGTACCGATTAAGATATCTACATTTTCTAATGATAAGCGTTGTTTTTCGTAATCTTCGCCCCCATATACTACTCGAATCTTGAGATCAGTGTGCTTGCTAAGTTGCTTAGCATCGTTAGCAATCTGAACCGCAAGTTCACGAGTTGGAGCCATAATTAATGATCTTGGCTCATTCGGGCGACGACCTTCGATTTCAGGCAAAGTGAGCATATCGTTCATAATGCCCAAAAGAAAAGCAATGGTTTTTCCAGTACCGGTTTGTCCTTGGCCCGCCACATTTTGGCCTTTTAATAACAGTGGCAAAGTTTTCGCCTGAATCGGCGTACAGCGTTCAAATCCTAGATCTTGAACCGCTTTTAACAGTTTTGGATGTAAACCCAGCTCTGCGAATGTAACATTTGATAGGTGCGAAGTGTCCATATACTAAATTTTTACCATGAGCGCTTGCAAAATAGCGCTTGTTTGTTTCAAATAGTGCCATTGTGAGCATCTAATGGCTTGAGCGCAAGCGATAGCAGGAGAATATTTTAATGAGTGACAAAATTGTTTATTTAAGTGACGCAACTTTCGACGCCGAAGTTCTTAACGCTGAAGGTCCAGTATTGGTTGATTATTGGGCAGAATGGTGCGGTCCTTGTAAGATGATTGGCCCAATCCTTGACGAACTAGCTGAAGAATACGAAGGCAAAGTTAAGATTGCTAAGTTAAACATCGATGAAAATAACGAAACACCACCTAAGTTTGGTATTCGTGGCATCCCAACTTTGATGTTATTCAAAGGTGGCCAAGTTGAAGCGACTAAAGTTGGCGCTTTATCAAAATCTCAATTAATGGCGTTTATTGATTCAAACCTTTAAGACACCTTTCGTTTTGAATTACAAAAGAGGCTTTTGCCTCTTTTTTTAATATTATAATAATATGTACGAACTAGTCTCAATCATTGGAAACTTTATAGCTAAGCACCTTCTTCCCAAAGATTGTGTAGATGGAGATAGCGATATGGCTGGTGCGTTAGGACTAGCTTCAATGGTGTTAATCTTTGTGATTTTTATAGTCCTAATTCAAGACTAATTACAATCAGCTGTGAAGGCTTGAAAGCACTAGACAAAGCCCACTTCCGATGATAAATTGAACCCTGCTGAAACCAGCAACCTTTTAGTCGTTCGTTATACCATTTAATAAAGTTTCAATAATAACTGGAACGGCAACTCTAAATTTCAAAATTTGTTTTTAAATAAACTAAACAGGACTGATCTTTCGATCACAATCATTTCTCAACTTTTCTAGTACATCCCTATGAACTTATCTGAATTAAAGAAAAAAAATGCCCGAGAACTCGCTGAATTAACTAAAGCGGCTGGTCTTGAGCATATGGCGCGTATGCGTAAACAGGACATTATCTTTGGCTTATTAAAAAACCACGCTAAATCTGGCGAAGACATTTTTGGTGGTGGTGTTTTAGAAATCTTACCCGACGGTTTTGGTTTCTTACGTTCCGCTGAAGGCTCTTATTTAGCTGGTCCAGACGATATCTACGTATCGCCAAGCCAAATTCGCCGTTTCAATTTACGTACGGGTGATACCATTTCAGGTAAAATCCGTCCGCCAAAAGATGGTGAGCGCTACTTTGCCCTATTAAAAGTTGCTGAAATTAACTATGACAGTCCTGAAAATTCTCGCCGTAAAATCTTATTCGAAAACTTAACGCCATTACATCCTGATGAGCGTATGCGTATGGAACGTGGTAACGGCTCCACCGAAGATATTACCGCTCGTGTTATCGATTTAGCTTCACCAGTCGGTAAAGGCCAACGCGCATTAATCGTTTCGCCACCAAAAGCTGGTAAAACCATGATGCTACAAAACATTGCGCAATCGATTACTACCCAGCATCCTGATTGCATGGTTATCGTATTATTAATCGATGAACGTCCTGAAGAAGTTACTGAGATGCAACGCATGGTTCAAGGCGAAGTGGTTGCTTCGACTTTCGATGAACCAGCTGCACGTCACGTACAAGTCGCCGAAATGGTAATCGAAAAAGCCAAGCGTTTAGTTGAGCACAAAAAAGACGTAGTGATTTTATTAGACTCTATTACACGTTTAGCACGTGCTTATAACACGGTAGTTCCTTCGTCAGGTAAGGTTTTAACCGGTGGTGTTGACGCCAACGCATTACAACGTCCAAAACGTTTCTTCGGTGCAGCACGTAATATCGAAGAAGGCGGCAGCTTAACCATTATCGCAACTGCCCTAGTAGACACAGGTTCTAAGATGGACGAAGTTATCTATGAAGAATTTAAAGGCACCGGTAATATGGAATTACACCTTTCGCGCAAAATCGCGGAAAAACGTGTTTTCCCTGCTATCGATTTCAACCGCTCAGGCTCACGAAAAGAAGACTTGCTTACCACACCAGACGAGCTACAGAAGATGTGGATATTGCGTAAGATTCTCCACCCAATGGATGAGTTAGATGCAATTGAATTCTTAATCGATAAGATGTCATTGACGAAGAGTAACAATGAATTCTTCGATGCAATGAAGAGATAAATTATAGGGCGCTTTTAGCGCCCTTTTTAGTGCACAACTTTCATATCGACTATGCAAATTCACAACATACAGTTTAGAACAATTCATTTATTTTCAGCGCTTATAAGTAGTCTATTTGCTGGTGGGTTCGTATTCGGAATTGTAGTTTCTTTAATCTACTATTGGGATCACAGCTCATTTCAAGGCACCCTATTTATACTTCCAGCTATTACCCCTTTTATTAGTTTGTTTTTCAGTCCTTTTATCTCTATCCCCTTTTTTCCAACATTGCTAATCCTTCGCTACTTTAATTATGTCAATTACCTCAGTTTAGCTATAACTGGTGCACTTATAGGATTTCTCTTTGCTGTTCTCATATTTCCAAATGAACAATGGCAACCCTTTTTTAGAGCCACATGGCTACCTTATACTTTAGCAGGCCTCTTTGGTGGTCTTATTTGTTTTTACCACTTAAAAAAATTGGCTATGTTTGATGAATTGAAAAATTCAAAAACTTAATATCACTGATCACTTTCGCTAGAATACCCCCAACATCAAAAATCAAAACTCCTATGCGATGAAGAGATAATAAATAAGGGCGCATTATGTGCCCTTATTTATGCCTTCTTACAATATATCCACATAACAAATCTCTAGCTTCCTTTACATTATCCTGACGGTAACTTAAAAAACTCTCTGGCATACTTCTTGCTTATTTAATAAGGAAATCAAATATAAGAAGGAGTTCCTTTTGAAAAAACTTTTATTCATCGCCACACTAATTACCAGCTTCTCACTATTTGCCGAAGATATAACCATTCCTGATTTTTTATCTCATGAGCAAAGACTCAGTTTTTATGAGCAAATGATCAGTGAAATCGAAAGATTAGACGCCGAGATTATTGAAACTCGGAATCATGCTAAAGAAGTAAAATGGGATCAATTCAAGCAACACTATCAAAATAAGGTTGTTAATGCTAATAATTGGGAAGAGTTCAGATTAGCTTTTAAACACTTCTCTCAAGGGCTAGTTAATTTGCACACCAAATCCAAATTTCTAGTTTACGATCGCAAATCCAAGAATAAGCTTTGGCTAAATGATGATATTTTATTCGAATACCCTGCAAGTAAATTCTATTTACAATCGACTAAGGCAGAAATTACACACTTAAATAATACGCCTATAACAGATGCTCTGGCAGATTTCAGTAATTATCGTTGTCGCCACAACAACCCTGCCGGTTGTATCGATATGTTTAGCCTTTATCTTAAAGCTGGTGCAATTCAAGTTAATGGCGATAATATTAGTTCTTATCGAATTACTGATAAAAACGGCAATAGCAGTGAGCATCAACTTGTTTACGATGCTAACCCTTCTTCCCAGCCTGATCCTTTGGCTGAAAAATATTGTGAGACTCATATTGGCTACCAAGGTTTTTCTCTTTATTTTTCTGGTGCCAATGCTTGCCTTTTTAATAAGGAAGATACTGCTATTGTTCGATTAAGACATTTTATATACCCTGATCATAAAACTCCGGACTTCTTTTGTAACGATCCTAAAACCAACACTGCCATGTGTTCAGATATTAAAGGGTTGTTAACGGCTTTGCATAAAGTAAAACCTAAGCACCTGATTTTTGATATGACCCACAACTTTGGTGGTAATGAAAACTCAGCTATTTTAAAAGCTTTCATGCCAAATAATTTTATGGATCTGGCAGTAATCTATCGCAACACGCAAGAGATCCATGATAAAGATACTCGCAATGGTTTATTTTGGGGTAATCCCATTGCCGAAGACTGGTATCAATCCGTTAAAGATTATCAAGGTGACTACTTCCCTATTCGTGGTGATTTTTGTCGTGGCAAGAATGGTTGTCACCTTTCTATGATTGAGCCAAGAGCCAATGCTTATAAAGCTGAGAAAATTTCAATAATGACAGACTGGATGTGCGTTTCATCCTGTGATGATTTCGTTTGGCGAATGCATCAATTTGCTAACGCAAAACTTTACGGTATTTCGCCTGCACAAGATGCGACTTACGCTAGAGCACGCATTCTTCTGTATCTCGATAAATATGGCGAAATCAAAACTAAAGCCTCAGGTGAAATCCATAGTTTCTATTTAGATAACGTAGATTATAAGATTGCGGAAATCATCCTTCCTTACTCTAAGACAGTGACTCTAGATGGTAAGTTACGAAATATCCAAGGACTTCCTGTTCAAAAGGTTCCTTATACCTTAGACAATCAGGAAAATTACCCTCAAGCAGTTCTAGATACCATTCTCAATTAACTAAATAACAAGTCCTTATTTAAGTATTAAGTCCTCAATAGAGGACTTTTTCTTACTGCCATTTCTTTTAAAGACTAATTTAGTTACCATATCTGCATTAATATCAATCCTCATCACTATGCAATACAAAGACCTACGCGATTTTATTTCTAAGCTCGAATCTATGGGCGAGTTACAACGTGTTTCGGTGGAAGTCGATCCTAATTTGGAGATGACCGAGATCTGTGATCGTACACTACGCGCTGGTGGGCCCGCGATTTTATTTGAGAATGTTAAAGGCCATTCGATTCCTGTATTGGGTAATCTATTTGGTACTACTCGTCGTGTGGCTTTGGCGATGGGAAAGGAAGATTTATCGGGCTTGCGTGATTTGGGTGAATTATTAGCCTTTTTAAAAGAACCTAAACCGCCTGAAGGTTTCAAAGATGCTTGGCAACAGTTGCCCGTGTTTAAACAAGTTTTAAACATGGCACCTAAAGTCGTTAAAAAAGCACCTTGCCAACAGCAGGTTTGGGAAGGTGACGAGGTTGATCTGAATAAGATCCCCGTGCAAACCTGTTGGCCAGGTGATGCTGCGCCATTAATGACATGGGGCTTAACGGTAACTAAAGGCCCAAACAAATC
Source organism: uncultured Kangiella sp. (assembly GCA_947503345.1). GTDB lineage: Bacteria > Pseudomonadota > Gammaproteobacteria > Enterobacterales > Kangiellaceae > Kangiella. The sequence continues at coordinate 662,421 of CANNCW010000001.1, forward strand.
TCGCCAAAACTTAGGTATTTATCGCCAGCAACTCTTAGGTAAGAATAAATTAATCATGCGCTGGTTGGCACATCGTGGCGGCGCGCTTGATTTTAAAGAGTGGTGTGAAACTAACCCTGGTGAACCCTTCCCTGTTTCAGTGGCATTTGGCGCCGATCCTGCGACTATTTTAGGTGCGGTGACTCCTGTTCCTGACACTTTAAGCGAATACGCTTTTGCAGGACTTTTGCGGGGCGAGAAAACCGAGGTGGTTAAATCCATTGGTAACGACTTGCAAGTGCCCTCTTCTGCTGAGTTCGTTTTAGAAGGCTATATTGATCCCAATGAGATGGCGGACGAAGGTCCTTATGGCGATCATACGGGTTATTACAACGAGGTCGAGAGTTTCCCTGTCTTTACCGTTGAACGAGTCACTTTACGTCAAGATCCTATTTACCACTCAACTTATACGGGTCGCCCACCCGATGAACCAGCTATTTTAGGTGAAGCTTTAAACGAAGTTTTTGTGCCTATATTACAGAAGCAGTTCCCCGAAATTACCGACTTTTACCTACCACCTGAAGGCTGTTCGTATCGTTTAGCGGTAGTTTCCATGAAAAAGCAATATCCTGGCCATGCCAAAAGAGTTATGATGGGAGTCTGGTCTTTCTTGCGTCAATTTATGTACACCAAGTTCGTGATTGTGGTGGATGATGATGTGAATACTCGTGATTGGAAAGACGTTATTTGGGCCCTAACTACTCGTGTCGATCCAACTCGTGACACGACTTTAATCGATAATACACCGATTGATTATCTCGACTTTGCTTCGCCTGTTTCTGGTCTCGGTTCGAAAATGGGCATTGATGCGACCAATAAATGGCAAGGTGAGACCGATCGTGAATGGGGCGAGCCTATTGTGATGGATAAAGCGATTAAAGATAAAGTTGATGCTATGTGGGACTCGCTTGGCTTACAACTTCCTGAAGAAGAGAATTCATAAATGACTGATAATAAAGATATTTTTTATGATTTTGAAGTTCGCCTTGTTCGCAAAGTTAGCTCCGACGTTTATTGGGTACAACTAAATCCCTTATCCGAATTACCTAGTTATTCCGCAGGCCAATATCTAATGTTGGAACTTGCTGATGGCCATTTAGCGCCCTTCTCAATCGCTAGTTCACCTTTACAAGATGTTTTAGAACTGCACATAAGACGCTTACCGGGACATGATGAAGCGGATCGAATTATTAGCCATTTAAAACATCGCAATCAGATTCGAGTGCAGATGCCTTTCGGTCGCTGCTTACTCACACCATCAGATAGACCCGCAGTTTTTATAGCCGGTGGCACAGGCTTTGCGCCCTTTCACTCCATCATCAAAACCGCATTGATGAGTGGTGATCAACGCTCACTGATCCTTTATTGGGGCGCGCAAACCACTTCTGATCTTTACTTACTCGATGAGCCGACTGAATGGGCTCAATCGGCGGATAACTTAAAGTTTGTTCCTGTGCTGTCTGGGATCGATCCTGACTGGCAAGGCCGGAAAGGTTTTGTCCATCATGCCTTTATGCTCGATTATGACGATATTACTAACATGGATATTTATGTTGCTGGCTCTGAGCCTATGGTTATGTCTGTTTATCAAGATTTACTTGATCGTGGTGTAGCGAAAGAAAACATTCATTCTGATATTTTGCATATAAAGCAGCAATTTGGACAACTCAAATAACTCCCAAAATAAAAAGGAGCCAATTGGCTCCTTTTCATCAAGTATTTGTTTTTATTGATAATTTTTAATAAAGCTTTCAACCTGATTATTGGCAACTATTTGCTCCAAATTAGCCTTAATCATAGAAATTTTATCTTGTTTTGCACTCTTTTTACTAAACATATAAGCAACACTATCAGCTGGGATCACTAAACCTGATTCTTTCATTTTTGAACCCATACCTTTACGTTTTACAATATAGCGCCCTTCTATCGGATCTACTAACACTCCATTAACGCGGCCATATTCAACGTTAAAAAAGCTTGCTTCATTCGTAGGACTTGCAACAAATAAATTACTATATTGAGGGTGATTCATCAGATCATCGGTAGAATCACCATAATAGTATCCCGTTGATATCCCAACTTTATTCCCAAAACTCAGAAAGTTGCTCAAACTATCGCCTGTAAAGCTATCTCCAACTGGAATAAATAAGATAAACGATTCTTCTCTGTAAGCTATTGAAAAATCAGAAAAAACCTTCCTTTCTTCGGTTGGAGTCGCACCAGCAATAACATCTATTTTACCAGCCTCAACATCTTCTAATAACTCTGACCATGACTTTTCCACAAAAACCAGTCCGCAATTAGCACTATCGGCGGCTTTTGCTAGGACATCAACATCAATGCCTTGCATTTTATTATTCTCGAAAAACTGATAAGGCTTACGGGATTCCCAACCGTAAGTAATACTACAATCGTACTGCTTGGTATTGGTTGCTTGTTCTTGCGGCTGTTTCTTTTCTTCCCCACCACAAGCCACTAATAATAAAGCTGTTATTATCGCTAAACTCTTAACTGTTTTCATAATTAGCCCCCTCAGCACAAATTGTACGAAAAACAGACTAACAGTATCGGTCGAAATGTGAACTAGATCAAGTTTCCTGTATAATTTTCTGACAGTTTTAAAAGGTACGGTTAACTATTATTTGATTCTTTTTGAATGGGAGCGAAAATTAAGTAGAAAATCCAAGCAAACCAAGACACAAACCAAATGGCTAATATCCAGCCTAATTTTTCGGTTGCTATGGTCTTTTTTGATAATAAAATCAATATGATAGGTAGGATATATAGAACGCCAACGATTGCTAGAAATACAAAGATACTAGTGATAGTTATCGCCATTTTTCAGTCCTATAAGAAAAACGCCATTAAGAAATGGCGTTTTTAATTTTATTCATGGCATTCTTTTCTAATTGGCGGATACGCTCCGCAGAAACACCATACTTTTCGGCTAAATCATGCAAGGTTGCTTTTTGGTCGCCCAACCAGCGTTGTTGCAAAATATCTTGGCTACGGTCGTCTAGCGTTTTTAAAGCTGAAAACAACTGCGCTTCTCTTTGATCTTGCCAATCGTTTTGCTCAACTTCCAAAGCCGGATCAAGACTTTTAGACTCTAAATAATGCACTGGTGCATACGCTTGAGTGTCATCATCAATCGCTGGCGCATCAAAAGCTGCATCATGAGCATTTAAACGCCCTTCCATTCGAACAACTTCTTCTGGAGATACATTTAAATCTTCTGCGATTGCCTTAGCTTCCGCTTGATTTAACCAACTTAAAGTCTTTTTCTTTGACCGCAGGTTAAAGAATAACTTACGTTGCGCTTTAGTCGTCGCCACTTTCACAATACGCCAGTTGCGCAATACATATTCATGAATTTCTGCTTTAATCCAATGAACGGCAAAAGACACCAAACGCACACCCATAGTTGGGTCAAAGCGCTTAACCGCCTTCATTAGACCAATATTACCTTCTTGGATAAGATCAGCCTGTGGCAAACCATAACCGTTGTAACTTCTTGCTATATGAGCCACAAAGCGTAAGTGAGCCATCACTAAGTCGCGTGCAGCTTCTAAATTTTCTTCATCTCTGAAGCTATGAGCTAATGCCTGTTCTTCCTCAACAGATAGGACAGGAATTGCATTGACAGTCGAGACATAACCCTCGATGCTGCCTGTAGGTACGGCTAACGCCATAGACATTGAAGTGTTGCTCATGCTTTCCTCCTATTAATACTTAAAATCTATATTAGCACTCTTTTAGCTAGAGTGCTAATTTTTTAGCACTCCTAGGTATAGAGTGCTAAATATCTACTTATAAGAGAAACTAGGAGGCAAAAAGTTTCATTTCTTTGGCAATTATTTATATAGTGCTCCTAATCTTTAATTATTGAAAGGAGATGCCTTATGATTGGTTATGTCACTTTGGGAACTAATGATTTAACCCGCGCAGCCACATTTTACGATGCCTTATTTGCCGAGCTGGGTGTCGAACGTATGATGGAAACCTCACAATTTGTTGCTTGGAATGGATTGAGCAAAAATGGTGCTGGCGTTGCAGTTACCAAGCCCTACGATGGGCAACAAGCAACAATTGGTAATGGTGTTATGGTTGCTCTACAAATGGAGTCACCAGCACAAGTCGATAAAATGTATAAAAAAGCAATTGAGCTTGGAGCAACTTGTGAGGGACCAGCTGGGGCTAGAGAAGGGGGCTTTTATGCCGGTTATTTCCGCGATCCCGATGGAAATAAACTTAACTTCTTTCATATGACCTTCCCTGAATAACAATAAGGCTAACATTATGTTAAAAAAAATTGCTAATTTCATTACTGGCTTAGTTGCTATCGAACATATTGGAATATTGATTCTTGAAGTTTTCTATTGGGACCACCCCGTCGGTAGGAAAATATTTAATATGACGCCAGAAGTGTCCAATTTATCAGCCACACTTGCCGCCAACCAAGGTATTTATAATGGCTTTCTTGCGGCGGGGTTAATTTGGGGATTAGTTGCCGATCGACGTGATGTGAAAATATTCTTCCTAAGTTGCGTTGTTATTGCAGGTATTGCAGGCGCCATTACAGCTAAACCCAGTATTTTATTCACCCAAGCTATGCCTGCTTTTATTGGTCTAATCTTATGGTTAATTAATAAAAAGAATAATTAGCTGTCGATTTTCTAAATTTCTATTCGTCTTATATTACGAATGAGATTTTTAATTAATCAAAAGAGGAATTTATATGCAATATTTATTAATGATCTATGCTGCCGAATCTGCTGAGCCCGCCCCTGGCAGTGACGAATTCATGCAATTAATTCAAGAGTATGGCGCCTTTACCGAAGAAGTTATGGCTGCGGGGGTTTATGTTGGCGGTGAGCCATTGGAGCCCATTTCCACAGCTACTACTGTTCGTGTTCGCAATAATGAGTCACTAGTAACAGATGGTCCTTTCGCTGAAACCAAAGAGGTATTGGGGGGCTATTACTTATTAGACTGTGAAAACTTGGATCAGGCTTTGAAATATGCTGCCAAAATTCCAAGTGCGAAATATGGAAGTGTTGAAGTTAGACCTATAATGCAACTTCCCAGCTAGTTTTAAATAGTGGAAAAAAATAAGCACACTGTCTCTATTCAGTCTAATATCGAAAGGGCAGTGCGCTCTTGTTATGGCAAAATCATTTCGCAATTAACTTATCATTTTAAAAGTCTTGATTTAGCAGAAGAAGCAATGCAAGAAGCTTCAATTAGCGCCTTAAAACATTGGCAAGAGCGAGGCCTAGCTTCCGATCCGCAAGGGTGGCTATATGTAACTGCCAAACGCAAAGCCATCGATATCATTAGAAAAAACCAAAATCATTACAAAAAACAACAAAATCTTAAAGCATTTAATGAAGTGCTAGCCTCTGACACCTTTGACCTCGATAATAATCAACAGACTCACCAAGACAGGCGGATTGAGTTAATTTTTACTTGTTGTCATCCAGCCCTTGATACAGCTTCGCAAGTAGCATTAACCTTAAATACCATTTGTGGCTTCAGTACGGATGAAATCGCTAAAGCCTTTTTATTAAAACGTGCCACAATGGCTCAGCGATTAGTTCGGGCCAAGCAAAAAATATCTAAAGCTAAAATACCTTACAGTATTCCAACGGCTGATGAGCTTGAGCAACGATTGACTGGAGTTTTGGGTGTTCTCTATTTGATTTTTAATGAAGCTTATTATTCCAAAGGGAGTCAATATCTCAGCTCTAAAGCCCTTGCTGAAGAAGCCATTAATTTAGCTCATTTAATTAACCAACAATTACCAAATAAAGCTGAACTTCTTGGCCTACTTGCTTTGATGAGTTTTAACTTTTCTAGGTTTGATGCTCGACTGGATAAGTTTGGGCGAAGTATAAGTCTTAATAAACAAAATAGAGCCCTTTGGTCTGACGAACAGATTAGAAATGGCAATCAATACCTAAAGTCCGCTGTAGCTTTAAAAAAAGTTGGAGCGTATCAAATTCAAGCAGCAATAAGTGCAGTGCATTCAACTTCTGACTCGTTTGAAACCACCGATTGGCTGCAAATATATGGTCTTTACCAAAAATTACTCCAATACCATAAAACTCCTATTGTCGAACTCAATGCAGCGATAGCTCTAGCTTATACAGGTCATCCGAAACAAGCCTTGCAAAACATCCTATCATTAGAGCAAGAGGGTCAATTAAATGGATACCATCTACTCTATGCAAGCAAAGCGTTTTGTTTAAAGCAAATAGGGGAAAAGGAGTCGAGTAAAGCAGCTCTAAATAAAGCCATTGAACTTAGTGATAACCAGTTTCAAAAGGATTTCTTTCAACAAGAATTAGCCAGCTGGTTTTAAGTTTTAGGTCGGCTGGATTTCTTTTAAGTGTTTTCTCACGGAAATCCATGAACCGATTAAACCGAGTAGGGCGCCAATACCGATTAAAGCAAAGGTTTGGCTTAGGGTTAATCCTAGCAATTGATATTGGCTTTGATACAGCTCAGCTAGGCGGCTGGTCGAAGAGGCCACCATATTACCTAAAATGCTTATCATAAGCGCAGCAATAACTCCCGCCATTAATCCGTACCAAAAACCTGTATATAAAAAAGGACGTCGAATAAAAGCATCCGTTGCACCAACTAATTTAATCACTTGAATTTCTTCACGACGATTTAAAATTGCCAAACGAATGGTGTTACCAACAATTAGTAAAACACCAACCCCCAATAGAAAGCTTATAAAAGAACCTATTTTTTCAGATATTTTTAAAATTTCTTGGTAACGGTTAATCCATTCAGCATCTAAGCTAGAAGTATCCACTAAAGATAATTCTTCCAAGCTGTCAACCAAAGGTTGCAACTCCGATAATGCAACTTGGCCATCATCAGGAACCAAACTAATGACCATGGGCAGTGGATTTTCTGACAACATTTCCAATGAATCTGCAAATCCGGAGTGTTGCTTAAATTCTTCTAGGGCTTGCTCTTTAGTAACCAATGAAACGGATTGATATCTATCATCTTGTAAAAGCTGTGCGACCAATTCCTGTGCTTGAGACTGACTCGCCGATTCTTGCAAATATAAAGAAATCGCCATGCTTGAGTCCCAGTCGCTGGAAAGCGCTTTAGCATTGTTAGTCATGATATAAAATATACCAGGCAAGGCGAGGGCAATGGCCAAAACTAAAATCGTTAACAAGCTATTTGCAGGATGTTTAAAAATGGCTAATAAACTATCGATCGAATTTTTCTTATGCAGTTGGACTGCCATTTTAAAACGATCAACAAAGCTAACCTTAGAAGTAGTTGCACCGGCCATTAGGAATGCGCCTCTTCATTTAAATCGTTTCGAATGGTCCTGCCATCTTTTAAGGTAATTACAGGATGTTTTAATCGAGCAATTAACCCAAGATCGTGCGAGGCAATCAAAACGCTAACGCCCACTTGGTTAAATTGTTCAAATAAACTCATGATCTCCGCTGACAACTCAGGATCTAAATTACCCGTCGGTTCATCAGCGAGTAAAAGCGGAGGCTTGTTCACCACAGCACGTGCAATACCAACACGTTGTTGCTCACCACCGGATAATTGGATCGGAAGTTGTTTTTCTTTTTTCAGTAGACCTACTTTATCTAAAGCGGCTCGCACTCTCTTCGGAATATCGCGTTCAGCTACCCCAGCAATCACTAAGGGTAGGGCGACATTGTCATAAACAGTGCGATCATAAAGCAGTCGGTGATCTTGGAAAATCATGCCTATTTTACGGCGATGAAAGGGAATTTGACGATCTTTGGCTTGGGAAATATTTTGTCCGTCAAGAATCACCTGTCCACGAGTAGGGCGCTCCATCAATGCAATAAGTTTTAAAAGGGTACTTTTCCCAGCACCAGAATGGCCGGTAAGAAATGCCATTTCACCATGATTAAGCGCGAAGCTGACCCCTTTTAAGGCTTCGTGGCCACCTTCGTATCGCTTAAAAACCTGGTGAAATTCAATCATTTATAGTTTTAATTCTCTTTTAATCAGTTTGCGCAGCTTCTTTTTCAAAAAGTGCCTCAATAAAATCTTGGCTATCAAATGGGCGCAAATCATCAATCCCTTCACCTACCCCAATAAAACGGATTGGAATGGATAATTTATCCGCCAATGCAAAAATTACTCCACCTTTGGCTGTGCCGTCAAGCTTGGTGATCGAAATACCTGACAAACCTACCGCTTCATGGAAATGTTCTGCCTGACTTAAAGCGTTTTGCCCTGTCCCAGCATCCACCACCAGCATAGTTTCATGAGGTGCTTCTGGATCAAGCTTTTGCATTACACGCACCACTTTCTCAAGCTCATCCATTAAATTGGACTTAGTATGCAAACGTCCTGCGGTGTCGGCAATTAACACATCAACATTCCGAGCTTGAGCTGCTTGTAGTGCATCAAATACCACCGAAGCAGAATCAGCTCCTGTATGTTGTGCCGTAACATGAATATTGTTTCGTTCACCCCAAACCTGTAATTGCTCTACCGCTGCCGCGCGGAAAGTATCACCCGCTGCTAACATTACGGATTTGCCTTCGCTTTGGTATTTTTTAGCTAACTTACCAATAGTTGTAGTTTTACCGACGCCATTGACGCCAACCATTAAAATCACAAAAGGTTTCTTTGTAATCTCCAAAGGCGCGGAGCAGGGCGCGACAATCTCTGATAACAGTTCACGCAAGCGGTCCATTAATGCTGCCGGATCTTTTAACTCTTTGCGGGCTGACTTCTCCGTTAGATCATCAATAATCTTACGAGTTGCTTCAACCCCAACATCCGCCATTAAAAGCTGTGTTTCTATTTCTTCTAATAGATCATCGTCAATTTGTTTAGAACCTAAAACTAAGTCCGCTATACCACTTGTAAGTTGGGTTCTGGTTTTACTTAAACCTGACTTTAAACGCGCAAAGAAGCCTGTTTTCTTAGGTTTTTCTTGCGGTTGCTCTAATGTTTCGGCAGGCTCTTGAACAACTTCTTCAACCATTTCATCAAACGTTTGTTCAGTCTTTTCTTCCTCGATTACCGATTCAATGGTTTCTTCCAAAAACTCATCTACCTCAGAAACAACTTCAATTTCTTCTACGGAATCTAGCTCGGTTACGCTTTCCAATAACTCATCAGCAAACTGCTCAGTTTCTAACTCAGTATTTTGCTCATCTTTTTGGTCACTAATCTCTGTTGGAGAATCTTCTTTTTTTCGGAAAAAGCCAAATAGGCCACCTTTTTTCTTTTCGCTCATGTTGCTCTAATTCTGTTTTTTTGCATTAGTATCAAGGGCAAAAGTCATTCGCCACTTGTTAAAATCATTTAAGGCGCTATCCTATCATTTTAAAGCCCAATCCGTTAGTTAAAACAGGATAAACGCATCCTACAAACCTATAAACTATGGCCAATCGACAAAAACGCAACCAAGCTTTTACAAAATCGTCCAAAAGTGGCAAAAAAGGCATTTTTCGAGTTATCGGTGGCCAATGGAAAGGGCGCAAATTAAATTTTATCGAAGTCGAAGGTTTAAGGCCTAGTTTAGATAGAGTCCGTGAGACCTTATTCAATTGGCTACAAACTGAAATTCACGGCTCCAAAGCCTTAGATTTGTTTGCCGGTTCTGGTGCGATTGGAATAGAAGCGCTCTCACGTGGTGCTGATTGGGTTCAATTTGTAGAACTAAACAGCAAAGCAGCTGGACAACTCGCTAATAACTTAGATTTGCTAAAAACAGATAAAGCCAGCCTAGTTACTGGGAATGCCTTAAAGTTTATTCAAACCAATCAACATGAGTTCGACTTGATCTTCCTAGATCCTCCTTTCCATAAAGGGATCGCACAGGAGGTTATTAATCTTTTAGCACAATCCAAATGGTTGAAACCTGGTAACAAAATTTACTTAGAAATTGAACAAGGATTGACGCTTGATATTCCAGATACATGGCAACTCAGCAAGGATAAAAAAGCAGGGCAGCTAGTCTACAAAATGTTTGAAGTTAATGAGGTTTCCGATGATATCTAATACAGAATTATTATTTTCCTACGGTACTTTACAACTTCGGTCGGTTCAACTTGATGCTTTTGGCCGTGAGTTAACTGGTCATGAAGATACTTTAATCGGTTACCGTGTTGAAGCATTAGAAATAACAGACCCACAAGTTCTAGCTATCAGCCAGCAACAGTATCACCCGATACTTATCAAGACTAAAAATATAAATGATACGGTTACCGGAATGGTTTTTGAGATAACTCATGAAGAGTTGTTAAAAGCTGATCATTATGAAGTTGACGATTATCAGCGGGTATTAGGTGATTTTTTATCTGGTCGAAAAGCTTGGATTTACGCCTCAAAATAACCCGTACGACTTACAAGCATTCCATTCTAATACTGAGACCTACGCCTAGACTTGTAAATTTCTTTGACAGATACTATAGCTAATTACGCAACTATCTGGAGTCTTTTATGCCAAGACTATTGGGGTTAATTCTTTTTTCATTCTTCGTCCTTATATTGGCTTCTCAAACTTTGAAAGCTAACAGTGAACCGAGTTCCGCTTCACTTTCCATTAAGGTAAATGCAAACGAGTTTATTACCACTGTACCTTTTCGTGATGAAAACTACCGATTAGAACTCTATCGAACTAACGTTTATTCTGATAACTTCAAAGTTCACAACAATTCAAGAAATATAAGCGTTGATCCAATCCGCACTTATAGTGGCTTTGTTAAAGGAACCAATTATGTAACGACTGCGATAGTTTCTGAGAGTAACATTCGAATCAAAATATTTACTGAAATAAATGTTATTTCCGCTACTAAAGAGAATCTAGCTAAGACTTCTGATTTTTCAATCTCTGCTCAAGATCACTCTAATACCCCGGTCAATTATCAAGAAGCTATTACCAATCCATTACCAACTTTCGCTCAGCCAAAATCCCAGAGTGCCTGCGGCGTTAAAAAAGCCACGGTGAGCTTTGATTGTTCTGGTGATTGCTATCAATTTTTTAGCCAAGATGCTAACGCAGTCAACCAAGAAGTAGCTGAAGCTATAAATGCCTTAAATGTTATCTATGTCCGAGATTTAAGAGTTGAGCTTGAGTTAGGCTCGATACTCATTCGAGATAATGCCGATACTGACCCTTATGCATCGCTATCCGAAGGTGGCGACTTACTTGATGCGCTACGAGATGATTGGAACGCAAACGATAGAGGGGATTTCGACCTTGCGGCTTTAATTGATCCAGATATTGGCGGTGGCCTTGCCTACGTTGGAACTGTTTGTGGCTCATTTAAATACTCTATAAACGGGCTAGGCTCTTCTTTTATTCCTATTTTACGCCATGAACTAGGCCATAACTTTGGCTCTAATCATTTCGAAGGTGGCTCTCCAGAAGGTGAAACCATTATGTCAGGAAACTCATTTGCTCGTTTCTCTGGCCCTGAAAAAGATGTAATTATGCAAAGCATGCCCTCTTTTACTTGTCTCGAAGATATTGGCAACTTCGCTAGCCCCGTGGAGCCTTATGCTCATTTTGACGATGCCACTGTTGAACAAAATCAATCTCAAATGATTAGCGTTCTTACGAATGATGAAGATGCAAACTGTGATACTTTATCTTTAGAAAGTGTTGATGCTACCAGTAGCTTAGGGAATAGCTTATCAATTAGTGGCAGTGATATTTTATATAATGCCAACTCTACTAATACCGGCACAGATACTTTTACTTATAAGGTTGCCGATGGAACAGGGCAAGTCGCAACAGGAAACGTACGCGTTCAAGTTACGGCGGCTCCTACGCCACCAACTCCGCCACCAGAACCAGAAACCAGTTCAGGGGGAGGAAGCTTTTCTTTTTGGTTAAGCTTTTTACTTATTCCAATAGCTCTTCATCGGCGCAGAGAAGGGTAATTAAGGGCCTATAGAAAGATTGCCCCAAAAGATAATTGAAGTTATTGTTAGTATTAGCTTTTATAAAGCACCCGAATTAGATGAAATCCAAAACGGGTTTTGACAGGTCCAATATAACTTTGGTCTTCAGAACCCTTTTTAAACACCGCGTTATCAAATGGCTTTACCATAGCGCCACGCTTAAACTCACCCAAATCACCACCCCGTTTTTTCGAGGGGCACATAGAATTCCTTTTCGCCAACTGCGAAAAATCAGCCCCGCCGTCTAACTTCTTCGCTAAAGCTAATGCTTCTGGCTCGGTTTTTACTAAAATATGTAATGCTGATGCTTTGTTCATGATTATTTTTTATTGATTACTGATGGAATCATATATGTTTTCTGCAATTCTCTTCACAATTGGCACCACTACAGAGTTACCTGCCTGCTTGTATAACTGAGAATTTGCAATTTTTGGCAATTTGAAGTTTTTCGGAAAACCTTGCAAGTTAAAACATTCACGCGGAGTTAACTTTCGAATTCCATGTTCAGCAAGTATTAGTGGCACATTATGACCTCCTGTACCCATATTAGCTGTTAATGTTGGACATACATTACTTTTATTTTCTCTTACGTACTTTCGTCTCCATTGATAAAAAGTTTTTGGGGTTCTTATAGATTCTTCCAACTGGTTATAAAATTTACATTTTTCCGGCGTGTAATAAAATTTATCATCCATTTTAGTGGTAAAATCTACAAAATTTGTAATGTCTTTATCTGAATACTCAGGCAGAGGAAAATTAAACTTTTTTGCATTTTCAATATCCTTAAACCCGACAATATATATTCGCTCTCTATTCTGAGGAACATCACTATAATCTTTCGCATTGAGAACAGCCGCTTTAATATGATAGCCATTTTGCATCAATGCATCGCTGATTATCTGAAATGTTTTGCCTTTATCATGCCCAACAAGATTTTTAACATTTTCAAGTAAAAAAGCCTCGGGGCGCTTTGCTTTTATCATCCTTAATGTTTCGAAAAAAAGATCACCACTATTTTCATCTTCAAATCCTTTTCTATACCCCGCGACACTGAATGAAGTACAAGGAAAGCCGGATAAAAGCACGTCTATATCTGGTATATCACTTTCAACTACATCTCTTATATCTTTAATTTCTAATTTACAATTAAAATTCTCTTTGAACGTAAAGCTGGCATTTTTATCAATCTCATTTGCATATACAGTTTGAAAATTACCTGTAAGCTCAAATCCCAAATCTAGACCACCCACACCCGCGAATAGGCTCATTAAATTAAACTTTTGCACAATTAACCTCTCTTTTGAGGTAGGATATCACAAGAAATAGCGGCGCGTTGCTATTTCTTGTGATTTAATGCAAATTCTTCAAAAGAACCATATTTAAGAAAATCTATTTCATATTCATGAGTTTCTTTATCCACTTTAGTAAGTAGAACAGAATCTATATCTTTTTTCCTTAACATATCCCTAGTAATAATTGTTTCATTTGGAAGGCGCAGAGCCTGATTAATTAACCAGTCCCCTAGTAGTTTGTTTGGGTTAGACATCAAAGCTTTACCGCCTCCTTGGCAAACTTTACAGGGAATTATTTCACAATTAGGAAGTTTAATATTGAATTGACGATCGATGTCTGGATTGTATCCAAAGAAAGTAGGGATTTGTAAGTGAATCCATCGAGGAATTGGAATGTATACTTCTAAAGGATTTCTACTTCTACCTCTAGCGTTCCATTGGTTCAACCCAGACCGTTCATGAACTTCTCCATCTTTCGTGCTATATAAAGGCAATACAATAAAGGGAGCACCGTTGTGATTTATAGATTGGTTTATAACATTTTGATCAATAAGTGCCTCTGGTGATATTAAGTTCTGGAGCGTTTCAAATGGATTAGGGTTAATAGTAACTGGGAAGCTATCAATAATACTATTAGATAGGTCAAATTTTTTTAGTAAGGTATTCTTAGATAGAGAGAAGTTGTATTTATAATACCTATCTTTAAAATGAATATTATTATTTATTTGGGTTATATCACTAATATTATCAATAACTATTGGTGTCATTGGAAGTTCAGAAATATTAAACTGCCCAGTTTCTCGAGTAATAACATGGTAAAGCATTTGCTCTACACCTGTAATAGCTAAAGTGTCTTCCAGTCGCTGGTTCCGCATATTCGCAATAAAATGAATAATTTCTTCAGGATTGTCACCTATATCTCGAATTTCATTACTTACTGAGTTAAATTCCGCAATTTTTTGATATGTTGCACCATTGCCATGTAAAAATGTTTTTAAACCCAAGCCAATATTTTGTTTTGTTGCATCAAAAGATATGTCACCTCTGGAAATATCATGCGCGTTGAAAGCATGAGCAAATAAAATCTCATGCGCCCTGTAATGCAAATAGGGGTTGTTGCTATCTGAAAAAAGTCGGGATAATGTTCCTACACATGAGAGTAATGATGTATATATATCTTTTTGCGCTTGGGGTTGAAGGTTATAAAACATATTCGTCCTTGTAATTAATATATAAAAATAATATTAAATAATAAGCTCTAGATCCAGCTATATGTATTTTCTATTTTACTTAATCAGTTTCTATATACTCTTACCCTTAATTTAACAAATAAACATCAAACCGATTCCCTTTACTTTCAATACTCATACTCGGTTTTTCTTCATTTAAGAATGGTGCATAACTGGGTCTTTTTACCACGATTCTTTTCTTAGCGCATTCCATTGCTACTGGTAGTAACTTATCCGCATCAGGATCTTCACCCACTAACATTTTTACTAGGCGCATTTCTTTTTTAACCGCCGCTGACTTTTGCTTTGGGGGGAACATGGGGTCAAGATAGATGATGTCTGGTTGCTCTTTTTTGGATAACTGTTCTATTAATTCTACTGATTGACCATGAAACAGTTCATAGCCCGATTTAAATAAATCACTCGCCTCATCATTTGAAACTGCCCGCTTTATACCATCTTGCAATAAACTTGCGACATATGGCGATCGCTCAATCATTCGCAATTTACAACCTAGACTACGCAGTTCAGCAGCATCGCGTCCCAAACCTGCGGTTGCGTCCAACACTTTAGGGTTCCAGTTTGCTTTTAAACCACAAGCTTTGGCGATATGTTGTTTTCGACCACCCCCATGTTGGCGACGATAAGCGACTTGACCTGCCACTAAATCCACATTCATAGAAACAATCTTTCCACCCAATGGAGCGTAGAAATCCAAGAAGTCTTGTCCAGCCACTTGCTGATAGGCAAAATAACCTTGATAATCGTTTAATTGGTTATCATCAGTTACCACAGATAGATTTTGCAACCATTCTGGGATGCAAATTTCATCATCTTGTTGGTAAAAAGCGAATTGGCGAGTCACAGTATTTTTTATCATGAATTCAGATCCTAAGAATAACATTATTGAGCTACATATTGATATTACTCAGGATCATATTGATCAAAAATTGTCGGCGCTGGAAATCCTTGTCAATCAATCACAACTTTCTAAGCAAAAATTGAAAGATGCAATGAGCAAAGGGGCGGTTTGGCTAAGCAGAACCCACGATTCCACAACCGCCAAGCCCATACGTCGTAAAAACGTTAAGCTGGCGTTAGCTAATCAACTTCATTTGTACTACAACCCTTCTGTACTCCAATATTCCCCAGATTCGCCGATATTAATCTCAGATGAAAAGGACTATTCGGTTTGGGATAAACCCTATGGAGTTTGGTCACACGGCACAAAGTGGGGCGATCACTCTTCTATCGGACGTTTAGTAGAAAAGCATTTTGATTATGCTCGCCAATCCTACCTAGTGCATCGACTCGATCGTGCGGCCAATGGCTTAATTATTATTGCGCATAACAAAAAGGTCGCTCGTTTACTTTCTGACAGATTTGCAGATAGGCAAGTGGATAAGGTCTATCAAGCAAGGGTTCAAGGACATTTTCAATTCGAGCAGACTATCGACCAAGCGATTGACGACAAAACCGCTATCAGTCATGTTTCATTAATATATTATGACGAAAGCCAAAACCAATCAATGCTCAAAGTCCAAATTGAAACTGGACGCAAGCATCAGATCCGAAAGCACCTAGCTTCCGTTGGATTTCCAATTATTGGTGACCGTCTTTATGGTAATGGCAAAGAGCAAGACTTGGATCTCCAACTTACAGCTTTTGAATTACGATTTGTCTGCCCAATTACCAAAGAGCGTAAGCACTATCAAATTACTCGATAGTGCTTGTTTAAACACTTAAACTACTTCAATAGTTTCGGGCTTGCTTAATAAATATATCGCAAGAATTATCATATAAATTGGGAAGCTCACTATAGCCAAGCCCATTAAAATTATGCTTATTTCAAAAACACCTTGAATAATCGAGACAATGCCAAGTGCGGTCAAAATATTAGGAAGTTTGCTGCGATTAATAATTAAAACAACGCCAACCACAATATCCACTATCCCGAAAGCAATAAGCACCGAAATAGACATTCCTGCTAAACCTATCCCAACATTCATTGATTGGTCAGCTGTAATCTGGCTAGCACCAACATAAGCTTCTGCTATTACTAGTACGATGTGGAATACTGCACTTAGTATCATTAATATCCACAAAAGTACGTCTAACGATTTAAAGTTTTGTTGCTCGTTTAATATTTTCTTAAAGTTGTACAAAACAAAAATCGCTAGCATCCCTGCCATTATGAATAAGTAATGACTGAGTCCCCATTCTCTAGTATCTACAAGCATATCTTTCCAAGATTGTGCATCATAGTTTATCAATTCGTAAACCATTAGCGATGGAAATAATATCGCTAAAACTAAAGCCGCAATACCGGCTAAGGCATAATCATTCTTCATTTA
Organism: uncultured Kangiella sp.; assembly: GCA_947503345.1. Classification (GTDB taxonomy): domain Bacteria; phylum Pseudomonadota; class Gammaproteobacteria; order Enterobacterales; family Kangiellaceae; genus Kangiella. The sequence continues at coordinate 679,284 of CANNCW010000001.1, forward strand.
TTTCTCCAATCCTATTCGACGCTATTATTAGGCTCAATGTATTCAAGAATGTCCCCAGGTTGACAGTTCAATTCATGGCAAATTGCTTCTAAAGTACTAAAGCGAATGGCCTTAACCTTGCCATTTTTTAGCAAAGATAAATTGGTCATTGAAATACCAATGTTTTGGGACAGTTCTTTGAGTGACATTTTGTTTTTTGCCATCTCAACGTCTAAGTTAATTCGTATATTCATGTTTTAAGGATATGATCGAAATTTATGCAAGTCAACATATATTTTATGATAAACATAAAATATATGTTGCTAATCATTGTTTGAATGCTTTCTCTAGTATCGCTTCAAAGACATTACGACCCTTTTCTTGGGCTAAGGCGATATTACGCTCAGGGATTTCTTCAGGGTTTGCTACTTTCTCTAACGCCTTCTCCAAACTGGCTTCTCGTAGTATATGTAGAATAGGGTAGGGGGAACGATTGGTGTAATTGCTCGCATCATCTTGATCAACACCATCGAAGCAATAATTTGGGTGGAAACTAGCAATTTGGTACACGCCTTCATAGCCCTCTCGCTCGATCAAACTATTGGTCAATTCTAATAATTCCAAATAATCATCGAATTGTATAAAGCCTTCACTAAAAACTATTAAGCTTGTTTCTATATCTGGTTTATCATTTAACTCAGCACAAGCGTCCAACAAAAGATACAGCGCTTCTTCCTTGGAGTGGGTGTCCGTTACCTGATAATTGATGCTGTTTCGTACAAATTCTTTTTTTGCAAATGGGCAGAAATTAAATCCAATAACGGTTTCTTCTAACCAATACTTGGTGGCATTAAGTTCTTTTGACATGATAATCCTATAACCCTTTTAATCTATTTACTAAGGCTAAAAGCTCTTTCCTAGGCTTTGCTAAAGGTTCGCCATCCACAAAGTTTTCATAAAAAGATGCCATACTGTAATGGCCTTTTATATCAGCTCCCCAATAAGGCATTATCTTTACCATATTCTCAAGATTGGTCATTCCGCCTCGTCCACCGGGAGATGTGCTCAGCAGCACGGTTGGTTTATTCGCAAAAATACCCTTTTCATTTTCTACTTTAACCCGTGACAGCCAATCAAATATATTTTTTAAAAAGGCGGGCATCATACTGTTATGCTCAGGACTCGCAATGACAAAAGCATCATGCTTACTAAACACTTTCCTTAGTTCGATTGCCGCTTCAGGTATTCCATGGCTATTTTCAAAATCTTGACTAAAGATCGGTAATTCGAATTGGTTTAAGTCCAATAAAGTCACTTGATTGGGATCAAGTTGACGCGAGAACCAGCTAACAAGTTGTTTATTTATCGATCCTGAACTGTTACTACCTGCAAACGCTAATATTTTTTTCATGATTGTTTTCTTACTTTATGTTTTCTAAAAAGGGCTTTAAATCCTCAGGGATAGGCATTGGCTTAAAGGGAGAAACATTAGCTCCACCCGTATTACCTACCGGATATTTACCGAATAATGAACCTATTGATCCTATCATTCTAACTATCTGACCGAAAATCTCTTTTGGGCTGATTAGCTTTATTCCTATTTTAAACATCCACCAATGACTATTGAGATGAGGAAAATAAAATGGCTGACTTAGAATGTGGTAACGTTCTAAGTAACTGAAAGATAATGTATATTCTTTCCTTTGGTAAAGATTCTTTGCCTGATTTAGCTCTTTTTGCATCGCTTCTTTCAATAATGGATTCATAATGTCTATCTCTTCATATTTTTTATAATTTCGAAGTCTGCCAGATTGACAGACCAGTTGGTTTGTTATTTAATATTACCCCTCAGAAAAAAATTTTCAACATAAACAGACTAAATAGTTTGTAAAGGATGAATAATGAACAGCGCTAACCCCCATAGCGAAACTAATACCGTTAAATTCGCCCAATTTGTTGTCAACAACAAATGGATGGTTCTATTTTTATCAATAGCACTTAGCTTTCTAACCGCTTTTGGTGCTTCATTTCTAGAAATCAAAACAGATTATCGAGTTTTCTTTTCAAAAGATAATCCGCAAATGCTGGCTTTTGAAGACATTCAAGACACCTATGACAAAGCTGACAATGTCATGTTTGTTCTAACACCAAAAGATGGAAAAGTATTTAGCAAAGAAACCCTTAAAACCATCCATTGGATTACTGAAGAGGGCTGGAAGGCTCCCTATGTCACGCGGGTCGACTCGATTACCAACTATCAACACACTTGGGTAAGTCCTGATGATGAAGATTATATGTTGGTGGGGGCTTTGTTGTGTATCCCAGATAAATCTGCAGATATGGACAGTGAGTGTGAGCATGAGGCGGTCACTCATGAAATGATCGATAGCTTTAGCAATCAACAGATAGACCAATTATCAGAAGTCATTCTTAGTGAGCCTCAATTAAAGCGCCGTTTAATCAACCCAGAAAAAACCGTTACCGCGGTTAATATTACTGTGCAACCGCCATCGGATGCTGATGCTGAAGGTTTAGAGGGTGAAGCTAAGTCTGAAATGCAAAGCAAAATCATGTTAGCGGTTCCTGAAATTACTCAATTTGTGCGAGATTTAAAGGTTCAGATTGAAGCACGTGATCCAAACATAGAAGTCAGAATGACTGGCGTTATTATGATGAATAACGCTTTTGCTGAAACCGGTCTAAACGACATGATGACTCTAACACCAATCATGTTGCTTCTGGTAATTCCATTGGCTCTTTTCTTTATGTTACGCAGTATCAGCGGCACCGTTGGTAGCGTATTTGTTATCTTGCTTTCTATCATTGCTTCAATGGGCGCGGCTGGCTGGCTTGGTATTTATATGACTGGGCCAGTGTTCTCGGTACCGACTATTGTCGCAACCATGGCGGTTGCCGACTCAGTGCATCTATTGGTAACTTTTTTGCAAAATATGCGCCGCGGCATGAATAAAAATGATGCCATGGTTGAATCTATTCGCATCAATATGATGCCTATTTTCTTAACCAGCATCACTACTATTATTGGCTTCCTAACCATGAACTTTAGTGAAGTACCACCATTAAGAGATTTAGGGAACGTGGTTTCAGTAGGTGTTGCTTGGGCATTTTTCTTATCGGTTACTTTCTTACCAGCTTTGATGTTGATACTTCCCGTTAAGGCAAAGGCTAGTGAAAAATCAGAATCGACCATGATGGACTCGCTGGCAGATTTTGTTATTACCAAGCGAAAAGTTTTACTTCCTTTTATGACTGTATTGAGTATTGCCATCATCGCCTTTTTACCAAAAAATGATTTGAACGATGAGTTTGTAAAATACTTCGATGAGACTATCGACTTCCGTGTGGATTCTGATTATACCGCTGACAATCTCACTGGTTTGTATGTGATGTTTTACAGCATCAAATCAGGACAACAAGATGGTATTCATGAATCAAGATTTTTGGATACGATCGAGGACTTTTCAAATTTTGCCAAAGCTCAACCTGAAGTTCTGCATGTTCAATCTTACGGCGATGTTATGAAGCGCCTGAACAAAAGTATGAATGGCGACAAACAAGAATGTTATAACTTGCCAAAACAGTCGCTAGAAAAAGGTTGTAATTCCATATTGATGGAGCCTGATGAAGAGAGTATTGAACTCAGTACTCGTATTCGTGAATTGACTGCTCAGTACACTTTAATGTACGAAACTTCTTTACCTCGAGGTATGGACTTAAACAATCAATTAAATGGCGACAAATCCTCCACTCGAATGCAGTTAGCATTAAAAAACATTTCGAGTATCGAAGTTATTGCCTTAGAAGAAAAATTTGCTGATTGGTTTGAAACTAATGCTGCTGATTATGAAATCTCTGCTTCAAGTCCTGCCATCATGTTCTCGCACGTTGGGCAGAGAAATATTTACTCTATGATTCAAGGCACTGCAATAGCGTTAATTTTAATCTCAATTATTTTAGGGTTCGCTTTAAGATCCTTTAAGCTTGGATTATTGAGTTTAATACCCAATATTATTCCTATGGCCGTAGCGTTCGGTATTTGGGGAATGTTTAAAGGCCAAGTAGGGATGGGACTTTCCGTTGTTATGGGTATGACCTTAGGTATCGTTGTCGATGACACCGTACATTTCCTCAGTAAATATTTACGTGCTTATCGAGAGAAAGGCATGAATCAACAAGAAGCTGTTCGTTATGCCTTCCAAACGGTGGGGATGGCCTTAACTGTAACGACTATCGTTTTGGTACTTGGCTTCTTAGTATTAGGTATGTCTCATTATGTAATGAATGCGGAGATGGGTATTATGACTGCCATTACACTAGCCGCCGCACTTATTATTGATTTCTTATTGTTACCACCATTATTGATGCTTTCAAAAAAACGTAAGCAACTTAACGAAGACTAATCGGAGAATAAACATGATTAAACCTTCAATATTATTATTAACACTCGCAACCGTATTACCTTTAACACTTTCTGCAGAAACGCCAGAAGAAAAGGGCCTTGCCATTGCTAAAGAAGCCAAAGCGCGCAATATTGGTTGGGGTGATAGTGAAGCCAGTATGACTATGACTTTACGAAATAAAGCTGGACGTGAAACTATTCGAAAAGTTCGCTCTAAAAGTTTAGAAGTTCAAGGCGATGGCGATAAAGGATTAAGTATTTTTGACGAGCCGCGTGACGTAAAAGGTACTGCGTTTTTATCCTTTACTCATATTCAAGGGAATGACGACCAATGGCTTTATTTGCCAGCTCTTAAAAGAGTCAAGCGTATTTCTTCATCTAACAAGTCTGGTCCTTGGATGGGGAGCGAATTTGCTAATGAAGATTTAACATCATTTGAGATTGAAAAATACTCTTATAAATTTTTACGCGAAGACGAAGTCGATGGTGATAAAGTTTTTGTTTCTGAACTTTATCCTCTCTATAAAAATTCTGGCTACAGCAAATCGATTTCTTGGTTAGATCAAGATCACTATCGTGTCCGTAAAATCGAGTATTTTGATAAAAACGATAAGCTTTTAAAAGTAATGACTTTTTCTAATTACAAACAATATCTCGATAAGTATTGGAGAGCACATAAGCAAGTTATGGAAAATGTACAAACTGGCAAGAGTACCAGTATCGAATGGGATGACTATAAATTTAACACTGGCTTAACTGAAAAGGATTTTAGTAAAAGTAGTTTAAAGCGAGCTAAATAATGTCTGCTGTCGCTCTACGTAATCCCGATATCACACGTCAAAGAATTCTTGATATTGCTTTTGAGGAAATTCTCCTCAAAGGTTATCAGGGCTTACGGGTGGATCAAGTATTGAAAAAAACCAATCTGACTAAAGGTGCTTTTTACCATCACTTTAGTAGTAAACAAACACTTGGTCATGCCGTAATTGATGAAATTTTAAAGCCTTGGATTATTGATAAGTGGGTCGAACCCCTAAAGTTATTCAAAGACCCTGTTAAAGATCTTATTCAGATGCTTACTGAAGCACGCGAAGAGATCAACATGACAGAACTGCATACCGGTTGTCCTTTGAATAATTTAACTCAAGAAATGTCACCTCTTGACGAATCATTCAGAATCCGCATCACTGCCATCTGGCAACTTTGGCATGAATCATTAGCAGAGGCTTTTGCTCGCGGTCAAACCAATGGCTTTATCAGAAAAGATGTTAAACCAAATAATGTAGCCCGATTTCTAATCGCTGCAATGGAAGGAATTATTGGTCAATGTAAGTGTTATATGAACGATACAGCTTTTGATGAGGCAGGTGAATGTTTGAAAGATTATATTGAAAGTTTAAGCGCCTGATTACTCCCTGTTGTGTACATCAAATAACGTTTTATATTCGTTATTCTACTTGTCACCCCCAAGCAAGTTGATGTTACACTTTGGCGCTGGAGCCGCACTTTTAGTGCGGCTTTTTTTATTTTAAGTATTTAATAAATCTTTAAATCGTTGATATATTGGTTTTAACTGCTTGTACATTTTCTTATATCCTTGTTGGTATAAAGATTCATACAAAGCAACATTCTCTGGGATCGGTTCAAAAACTTCACCATGACGGCACATAGCGCTAACTGCTTCTTCATAATCTGAATATATACCGACGCCAACCGCCGCATTAATAGCAGCACCTAATGCCGAAGTTTCATAAGTATGGGGACGAATTGCCGGCATATTAAAAATGTCTGCCGTTAATTGCATGGCCACCGCACTTTGCGACCCTCCACCTGATACCATCAATTCCTTAATAGGATCTTTTGTTTTCTTTTCTATAGACTCTTTACCATCCCTTAGCCCATAAGCAATGCCTTCCAGAATTGCTCGATATACATGCGCTCTGGTATGAATATCACTAAACCCAATTATAGCTCCCCTTGCTTCTGGGCCAGGCACTTTTACACCTGGCGACCAATACGGCTGTAGCATCAACCCCTCTGAGCCTGGCGGAATTGTAGTAATCGACTTATCAAACAGTTGCTCTGCAGCTACACCCATTTTTTCTGACATATCTCTTTCCATATGCCCGAATTGCTCTTTAAACCAACTGACCATCCAGTAACCTCTATAGATCTGATATTCGATGGTGTATGCATCAGTTACGTTTGAAGGATAAGGTGGCACAAACTTTATTGGCTCAATATATTTTGAACTGGTTACGTTTATGGTGGCGGTGGTTCCATAACTTAAACAAGCTTGATTATCTTTAATGCAACCTGAGCCTAAAACTTCTGATGACTTATCCCCGCCAGCAGCTATAACTGGAACTTCTAAAGGTATACCAGTTGCTATCGATGCAGACTTATTTATTGAGCCAATTATCTCACCTGGTTTCACTAATTCAGGAAGTTTGTTTTTGTTAATTGGCGCAACTTGCCACTTCCAGTCACCATCTTTTGCCCAATCATGAGATTTATAATCAAATGGAATATAACCAACTTGCGAAGCTTTAGAGTCTTTAAATTCTCCGGTTAATTTATAATTTAAATAGCCTGATAATAATAAATATTTGTGGGTTTTTCCCCATATTTCTGGTTGGTTTTCTGCAATCCAGGCTGCTTGGCAACTCGCTTGAAAATTGTGTATGGTATTTTCTACTCTAGCTATTTTAAATGCATACTTCCAAACGCCAGATATAGGTTTAATATTTTTAACTTTCCTTTTATCCGTCCAAATAATAGCGGGACGTAATGACTCTCCTTGTTTGTCCAAATTTATTACTGTATTACGCATAGTCGTAATAGATACAGCTTTTATGGATTCTTTATTTACTTGTGGCTCTTGCCACAACATATTACAAACACGGCATAAGGAGTCCCAAAAGAAGTGGGGGTGTTGTTCATTCCAATCAGCTTGATCAGAAAAATAAGCGTCTAATAGAGGCACTTGAGCCTTGGCAATAGTATTGCCATTGGTATCAAAAATTATGGCGCGAATCGATTGAGTTCCATTATCGATTGCTAAAATTGTATCTTGAGTGCTCATCTATTATACCTACGAGTTTTACCTGGGCTAATATCAAATTGTTTTTTAAATACTTTACTAAACGATGCTTCGGTCTGATATCCATGATCCAATGCGATTTTTAAAATTGAATCCTTGCTAGACACTAATGCATTATATGCACACTGCATTCTCCATTGCATAACATATTGCATTGGTGTTGTTTTGACCAACTTAGAAAATAAATTGGCAAAGGCTGTTCGAGACATATTAGCTTCTTTTGCCAAAGCCTCTACTGACCAAGGTTGACTTAAATCATTATGAAAAGCGGTTAAAGCCTTGCTAATTTGTTTATCCGCTAACCCTGCTAATAAGCCCTGTTCACTCTGAGTAGTTTTTACGTAATATCGTAAGATATAAATAAAAAGTATCTCAGCGAGTCTGTCCAAAATTAAACTTTTTCCCTCGGTCCCAGTTTCAGCTTCATTAACTATTTGTCTGAATAAAGATTCAAACCAAGCATGCTGACTAATTACTCTTGATTGAATGTGAATAACATCGGGCAGATTATCCAAAAGCGGGTTTTGTTTTTCGCCAAAGTCATAACTTCCACAAATCAAAGTCGTATATTGAGCATCTCCTTGAGATTGATTCTGTATCCTATGTGGAATATTCCTCGGAAAAAAAACAAGATCACCAGCATTAAGTAACAGTTCCGGTTCTCCATCTACCTTAATTAAACAGTTGCCATAAGCAATAACGTGAAACGAACCCAATCCAGGATTACTAGATTTTAATCCCCAAGGAGAACAAAACTTCGAATGCAAATAAATATTCGCATCAAAATGTAAAGAATTTAATATTTTTCCAAAAACATCCATAAAACAAATAAATAGTACGAATTGACAAATATTTTGCACTTAAAGCAACTATAAGTACATTTTTTTATACTAATATGCACTTGTTCATTTAAACCTTGGAGACAATCATGAGCAAATTTAAAAACATATTAAGCATTTTAGTACTAAGTATAACAGTAATGGTATCAGCACCCACTTTTGCAGATCTACCAACTACAGATGAAAATGGTGTAACTCGTATCCACCTAGATCAATATGGTGGCTATTTTGATGCCAAAGAAACATTAGCAAGTTTAAAAGCAGGAACTTACGAATTTGTCGTAACTAATAAAACAAACAAATTAGTCGGTTTTCAGATCCAGAATTATAAAACCCATGAACAATTAGATAAGTTTCCATTGGAACCTAATCAAACTCGAATTTCTAGGGTAGTTATAACTGACGATGGCTTCCGTTATCGTTGTCCGATTAACCCTACCCCATGGTATGATGTTGAAGGGGTTAAAAAAGCCAACTAACACATCCAATAAAAAAGGCGCAAAGCGCCTTTTTTATTGGATCCCAGAATGTCGCAATAATGGCTCTACGGATGGCTCTCGACCACGAAATGCTTTAAATAAGTCTCCAGCCTCTTCCGAACCGCCTTTTTCTAAAATTTCTGATAAAAAGTCTTTCCCTACCTTTGGATTAAATACACCTTCTTCTTCAAAGCGTGAAAATGCGTCTGCCGATAATACTTCGGCCCATTTGTAAGAATAATAACCTGCAGCGTAACCACCAGCAAAAATGTGACTAAACCCATGTTGGAAACGATTAAAATCGGGAGCAGCCACTACCGAGACTTCATTTCTAACTTGATCTAATATCTCTTGGATCTGGTTTGGGTTCTTGGAATCATATTCACTATGAATTCTGAAATCGAATAACGCAAATTCAATCTGTCTTAACATCTGCATGGCCGACTGGAAGTTCTTGGCGGCCAGTAATTTATCTAACATTTCTTTGGGTAACGATTCGCCCGTTTTAAAATGCTTAGCTATTTTTTCTAAACCTTCTTCAACCCAACAAAAATTTTCTAAAAACTGGCTGGGAAGCTCAACGGCATCCCATGCGACTCCATTGATTCCTGCAACTGAGGCGTAATCAATTTTTGTCAGCATATGATGTAAGCCATGGCCAAACTCATGGAATAGAGTAGTCACCTCATCATGCGTGAAAAGGGCAGGCTTATCACCAACTGGCCCATTAAAATTACAGGTTAAGAATGCAACTGGGTTTTGTACATTTCCGGAATCTAAGCGTCGGCCAATACAGTCAGCCATCCAAGCACCGCCGCGTTTGTTTTTCCGAGCGTATAAATCTAAATAAAAACTAGAAATATGCTTACCTTTAGAATCAAATATATCGAAGAAACGCGCATCTTGATGCCATAAGTCCACATCTTTTCTTTCTTTAAAACTTATATCAAATAATGTAGAGGTAATTTCAAACATTCCATTTATAACATTATCCTCTGGGAACCAAGGGCGAAGCTCTTCTTGCGAAATATTATATTTTTCTTTCTTTAGTTTTTCGCTGTAGTAAGCCAAATCCCACGCTTCCAGATTTTCTAAACCATGCTTTTGATGAGCATAAATTTGTAATTCTTGCATTTCTTTTTCAGCTTGGGGTTTTGATTTATTCGCTAAATTCTGCAAGAAATTAAATACTTCCTTTTTATCATTTGCCATTTTAGTTGCCAAAGATAGATCCCCATAACTTTCAAAGTTAAGTAAATCCGCAAGCTCTGCTCTGAGCTTTATAATTTCCGGCATTAAATCCGAATTATCATATTGTTTATCATGCGGTCCTTGATCTGAAGCTCGAGTACAAAAAGCTGTATAAACTTCTTTTCTCAATTCTCTATTATCTGCATGCATCATGATAGGCAAATACGAAGGGTACTCTAGAGTAATCCGATACCCTTTAACGTCATTAGATTTCGCAGTTTGACGGGCTGCAGCTATTGCAGAATCGGGAAGACCTGACAAATCATCAGCGGAATCCAAGTCTTTATGCCAAGCCATAGTAGAATCTAAAATATTTTGTTCAAACTTAGAGGTAAGCTCCGACATTCTCAATTGAATCTTGCCATACTTTTTTTGCTTATCCTCTGAAAGAGAAACACCAGATAACTTAAAATCGCGCAAATCATCATTTAAGATTTTTCTTTGAATGGCATTAAGATCTAATTGATCCGCCTTGTCATATAAGTTTTTTATAGCTTGATATAAACCTTGGTGTTGCCCCATTTCCGTTCCATATTCTGAGAGTAACGGCAAACAAGCGTTATATGCATCACGTATTTCTCCACTGTTTACTACGGCGTTCATATGGCTAATAGGGGCCCATGCTCGATCAAGTCGATCACTGATAGCTTCCATAGGCAAAACAAAAGAACTCCAGCTTATGGTTTCTTTATCGTTCGAAGCGACCAAGTCGTTAATTGCAACACGACTATCGTCAATTATCGCTTGTACCGCTTCAACCATATGTTTTGGTTCTATTTTAGAAAATGGTGGTAATGCTTTTAAATTTAATAAATTATTCATTTTTTTCTCTATGGTCTGTTACTTACTAAGTAGTCCACAATTCTTTTAGACACTTTTCCATCCGTAGGCCCAACGTGATCAATGCTATATTGTCTTCTTCGTTCCCTATAACTCTCAGGGCTTTTTAACTCATTCAAGATTATAGGTTTTATTTCCTTATATGATGATACATGCGGCCCAATATCTTTATATAAAACGTTATCCTTCATGAATCTTTTTTTAAATCGTTTCTTAAAAATTCCTCTGTAAGACCATTTCAACTTAAAAAAGTTTGCCACCACGACTGGCTTATCCATGGCTATAAACTCAAATAACGTTGAAGAAGCTTCGCTAATTAAAACATCAGATGTTTTAAGGAAAGGTAGCAATGAAAACTCTTTCTCATTTGCAACATAGCAGTTATTAAACTTATCCCATTTTCGAAATTTTTCACGATGCGCTTTGTATTTCTTTCTCGTATAACTGAATGTGTGAGGTTTTATCAAGACATTGCAATCTTTAAAGTCATCCGGCCAATCATCAGGAAATGCTTCTATCGAACTCGGATTAAATGTAGGGGCGTATAGCAATGTTTTTTTACGACTATCTAAACCAAACTGTTCTAAATCTAAACCCCTTTCACTGCCATCAAATAAAGGATCCAACTTTGAATAGCCAACCTGAATAAATTTATCATCCGGGTACATTTTTTTAATCGTGTTCAGCCGTAACAAACCTTCCATAAACCTTATGGTCATAGGAGTATCAGATTTCCGATAATAACTTGGCTTTGGCCCGATGCCATGCCCTAATTGTGCTGTATTACTGAATTGATGTATTAAACCTAATCCTTCAAATTTATTTCCAAAAAATATCCAATCTGGCTTTTCTACCGAATAGTATTTTTGGGCTTCTTCTTCATCAGAAACCCAATGTTGTTTTGCATCGAGACTCTTGGCAAAGATTGCTCTACTATTTTTATTCTCATAACATACAAACTCTGCTTCAAAACCACGCAATAACAGCTCTAAATATATTGGATAGTATTGAGGAACATAATATATATTTTGTGTATCAAAAATAATTTTCATATTATTGTTTATTTTTCTTCTATTGCTATAAGTTTAGAAACTTATACAATAGCTTTAGTTTAAATTATGATAACGACTATGTTAGAAACCACTCTAAAAGCTTTCAACTATCCTAATAGCTTGATAAAAAGCTATAATTATTGGCATCTTTTATTAAGACCCCAACAAACTACGCTTGGCTCTTTAATTTTAATCTGCAAAGAAAATGTTAACGACTTCTCGGCTATTTCATTCGAAGCAAATAAAGAGAAATATATTATCATTAAAGAAATAGAGCGCGTGCTTAAGGATAATTTCGATTATAGCAAGATTAATTACTTAATGTTAATGATGGTTGATCCTTATGTTCATTTTCATATTATACCTCGTTATGAACGAGTAGTTACGTTTAACGGATTAGATTATGCTGATGCTCACTGGCCCAAACCACCTGTCCTGACAGATTTCATCAGCATAGATTCTGAACAAATCGACACTCTCCAGTCTTTTTTAATAAAACAGTTTTCTCAAATCACTACTCATGAGTTACTACCTGTAAAAAAATATCAAAGACTCTATACGTCTGGATGCTTCGATATTTTCCATCAAGGTCATTTAAATATCTTGTCTAAAAGTAAAGCGCTTTGCAATCATCTTATAGTAGGGGTGTCAACTGACGAACTGATTACAAAAGAAAAAGGCAGACCCCCAATAATACCTTATGAAGAGCGAGTCTCTATCCTTAAGGCTTTAAATATTGTTGACGAGGTTATCCCACAAGTAAATAAAGATAAGCAATCTATCGTCGATCAATTTAAAATTGATGCCATTTCAGTTGGTGATGATTGGAAAGGACGTTACCCCGAAGTTACTTGCGAAATGGAATACTTTCAATATACGCCCAATGTCAGTTCTACTATTTTAAAATCTAAATTAAACTTAACTAGCTCTTAATTTTTTTTATGATATTGGTGGTAGAGTAACCATCTTTAAACTGCAAGATTTTTACTTCACCACCATTGTCGATAACTTCCTGATAACCAACAATTTCTTCAGCTTTATAATCACCACCTTTTACTAAGATTGTCGGCAAGCAGTTCGCTATAATTCTTTGAGGCGTATCTTCTGAAAATGAAACTACCCAGTCGACAGAGTCTAGCGCAGCTAACATTTCCATGCGATGGTCTAACGGGTTAATTGGGCGCTCTTCGCCTTTTAACCTTTGCACAGAGGCATCATCATTAACAGCAACAATTAATTTATCTCCCAAACTGGCAGCTTGTTTTAAATAAGCTACGTGGCCGGGATGTAAAATATCGAAACAACCATTCGTCATAACAACTGTTTCGCGTTTAGCTTTTGCATTGATTATTAATGCTAGTAATTCTGACTCTGAGACCACGCCTCCAACTTCGCCGTCTTTTTTAGCAATAGCCGCTTCTAATTCCATAACACTAGTTGTTGCAGTACCCAACTTGCTAATAACAACCCCTGCCGCTACATTTGCTAATCGGCTAGCGGTAATTAAATTCTCTCCAGATGCTAATGTAGCTGCTAATGTTGCAACCACTGTATCTCCAGCACCAGTTACATCAGAAATTTCTCTTGCTTGAGTAGGCTGCAAATAAGGCTCTTGGTCTTTTTCAATTAATGCCATTCCTTTTTCGCTACGTGTAATAAGCACAGCTCCAAGATTTAACTCATTTCTTAGCGCTTCCCCTTTGCTACAAATATTTTGCTCGTTAGTTTCACCAGCAACAGCGCTAAATTCGGATTGATTTGGAGTTATTAAAGTTGCGCCTTTATATTTCCCAAAATCATTACCCTTAGGATCAACCACCGTTTTTTTGTTATTAACATTAGCTAATTGAATTATTTGCTGAACGGATTTCAATGTGCCTTTATTGTAATCCGATAAAACCAGTAAATCGTATTTGTCTATATTCTCCTTTACCAGCTCAATATCTAACGGTTTATCTAGTGCAAAATCCTTCTCGAAATCCAAGCGAATCAATTGCTGATTACGACTTATAACGCGTAATTTTGTAATGGTAGTTTGACTTGGTCTTTTCTCGAAAATTGTACGAATCTGTTTTTCTTTTAAAATAGCTTCTAAAATCTCAGACTCTTCATCTTGGCCGGTTATCCCTAAAACTGCCACATCAACGCCTAACTCCGCCAAATTCAGTGCAACATTCGCAGCACCCCCGGCTCGATTTTCAATATTTTGAATATTGACCACTGGTACTGGCGATTCAGGTGATATACGGCTGGTATCGCCATGCCAATAGCGATCGAGCATCAAGTCTCCAATAACTAATACTTTTGCTTGCGAGAAATTAGGAATCTTCATAAATATTACGACTTATCAAAATTAACTTATGATAACGATTTTTTATTAATTTTGTAACTTATTCTAAAGTTCATGCGTTTATTGCGTATAATCTGTGAAAACCATTAGGATCTTCCATTATGAAACATTTCGATTTAATTGCTATTGGTGGCGGAAGCGGTGGTATTGCTACTGCAAATCGAGCCGCTATGCATGGTGCAAAATGCGCCATCATAGAAGCTAAAGAACTTGGCGGAACATGTGTCAATGTTGGTTGTGTGCCTAAGAAAGCTATGTGGCATGGTGCTCAAATTGCCGAGGCTTTTAAACTTTCTTCTGATTATGGCTTTAGCTATCAAGAAATGAGCTTTGATTGGTCAAGGCTTATAGAGTCTCGTCAAGCCTATATTAATCGTATTCATCAAAGCTATGATAGAGTTCTAAGCAATAATTCTGTTGAGGTTATTAAAGGGTTTGCCACTTTTGTGAACAATAACACTTTGGAAGTGAATGGCGAGCAGTACACTGCCGATCATATTATTATTGCTACCGGTGGTTACCCTCTCATCCCAGCCATTCCTGGCGCCGAATATGGCATTGATTCCGACGGATTTTTTGAACTTCAACAACAACCACGTAGCGTAGCAGTTATTGGTGCAGGTTATATTGCGGTAGAGATTGCCGGAGTTTTTGATGCACTGGGGTCAGAAACCCATTTAATTACACGCAAAGATAAACCATTGCGCAACTTTGATCCTCTTTTAAGTAACACTTTGAAAGAAGTTATTGATGACTCTAGCATTGATCTTCATAACAACACGACTCCTAAAGCTATTCATAAAACAAAAGATGGGTTAGTTATCGAGTCAGAATCTGGAGAAACCGTTGGCCCTGTGGAGACTATCGTATGGGCTGTAGGTCGAGCGCCTGCCAACAATAGCATCGGTTTATCTAATACTGACATACATTTAGACTCTCGAGGCTTCATTCCCACTGATAAATTTCAGAACACTAACGTTCAAGGTGTCTATGCTATTGGTGATAATACAGGACGAGCTGCACTAACGCCGGTCGCTGTTGCAGCTGGCAGACGTTTAGCAGAACGCTTGTTTAACGGCAAAACAAACGAACATCTTGATTATGATAATGTACCTACCGTTGTTTTTAGTCACCCACCAATTGGTACTGTGGGCTTAACAGAGCCCGAAGCAATTGCTCAGTTTGGAGCTGAAGAGATAAGAACATATCAATCCACCTTTACCGCCATGTATTCAGCACTAACAAATCATCGAGAGCCTACCAAGATGAAACTAGTTTGCGTCGGCAAGGATGAGAAAATTGTTGGTATTCATGGAATAGGTTATGCAATGGATGAGATTTTACAAGGCTTCGCTGTAGCACTAAAAATGGGCGCCACTAAAGCTGACTTTGATAATACGGTTGCTATCCATCCTACTTCTGCAGAAGAGTTCGTAACCATGCGCTAGTACTTATGTAGGACATATATAAACCTTTATAAAAAAGCCCTTTTAAAAGGGCTTTTTTATCTTTATTTAAAGTCTCTCAACTTTATATCCTTTTTCTTCTAAATACTGGTTAACGCTATTCTCACCTGCGTAATGAGCCGCACCAACTACTGCAAATACTGATTTCCCTTCTTTAATTAGTTCAGCAATGCCATTAGCCATTACTCTATTTCTTTTAAATAGAAATATCTCGTTAAATTGCGCTGCAACATCATCAGAAACGCCAAGCAATTTGCTTTTTTCCTCAGCCACTTCCATAAATTCTTCTAACTTACCAGTTCTCCAGGATTCCATAAGGAGTTCAGTGTCTCCTTCTTCTTTTGAAACCGCACCTAATACCATAAAGTCTTGCAATTCTTTTGGCATTTGATCCAACATATTTAACTGACCTTCGATAGACTCAAGCTCAACAACCATTTTGTCTTCTGCGCTTTTAAGAAAATATTTATCGATACCCAGTTCTTCTGAATATCCTGATTCCATAACCCCCATAGCTTCAATGGTCATTGCTGCCATCCAGGGCTCGAATACTCTTACCATACTGCAAATGTTTGCCTTAACTTCACAAAACTCATCATATTCAACTTTGGTTTTTTCAGATAAAACTGTCGGTAGTGGATTCTCTAAATCTAGCGCAAGCTGCTGAATCATTGTTGCCATTTTCATTTGGTCAATTTTATTAATATCCGCTTCTACAACTAACACCTCGCTAGCTTCAAAAGCATCCATTATTTTTTTAGGCAGTGGATACATACTATCCTCACCTACATGTATAGAACCAAACAGATATGAAGTTTTGCCCGCATGCTCTATTTTCCAGATTGCAGGGGAATAGTCATCTTTCTTCTCAACGACAGAAACTTCTTCTTGCTTTTCAATAGTAGGCTTTTCTACTGCAGTCTTTTCTTTTTCTTGCTCTAATTTATGTTCAGCATGAGCTTGGTCATAACCGTCCTTAACTCCGCTAAAAAATGACTTCGCGACAAAAACTCCTACAGCAACTACAAGTGCCAATCCTAAAACATATAATATCTTTTTCATCTCAATCTCCTAATCTTTCAATCTCTTCATTAATTCTTTTACTAGAAATTCTGCGCTATTCTTTTTGCCATGTCTAAAAAATAACGAGGGTTCAATTAACTCTATTTCATTTAAATAGACTTCTCCATTCTTTCCATGCAGAAAATCAATTCGCGCGTAAAGCAAAGTTCCAAATTTCTTCTCTAGCCATATTAAGGCTTTTTCTGCTACCGCTTGCTCTTGTTTTTTTAAATCATAAACATAATCTTTGGCGCCATAATCATCTTGCACCCTAAAATCGCCTTTAACCGGAACCTTTAATACACCATGGCTTAATTGATGACTAAAGAATATTCCTGATGTTTCACCAAATTTCTCAACGCTTTCTAAATAGGGTTGTAGTACTAAATCTTCTTCTGAAGATAATCTGTTAATATGTTCTTGCGCTGCTTTCAATCCTTTTTCAGATAGATCAAATCGACAACACTCTCTAGCATTAGCTCCTACCAGTGGTTTAATGAAGCCTTTATTCCAACTGCGTTTTTGCATAATCGACTTGATATCATAAGTACCACCTTTAAATAACCATTCAGAAGGCGCGATATCAATTCCTGAATCCTCCAATTCTTTTAAATAACTTTTATGACTATTCCATAAAATAACTTCTTTAGAATTTATAAGTGTTGTTTGCTTTGATACTTTTTCAAGCCACTCTCTAAATTGGTCAATTCTTTCTTGGTAATCCCAAGTGGTTCTTATTAAACATGCATCGAATTGAGACCAGTCTTTGTCTGCATCCCAAGCAATTATTTCATATTTAATATTATGTTCACTCAAGGATTCAAAAAACTGCTGATCATCTTTTTCAAACGATGGAAGGTTTGTACAAGTAGCAATAGCTATATTCATATCGTAAAAATCAGTTTTGTGTTGATCAAAAGAATATAACAGATTTTATCTGTTTATAATTTTTTTGTTAAGATTGAGAAGGGAAAGAGATAATCCCTTGTTTTAGAATGTCTGTAATTGCATTTGCTGACATCGGTCGGCAATAAAGCATTCCTTGCCCCATTTCACAACCTAACGATTGTAAAATAGACATTTGTTGTACGGTTTCAATTCCTTCTCCAACCGTATGCAAATCCAAACTCTGTGCTAATGAAATTATGGAGCGAATAATGTTCACATTAATAAGTCTGTCTCGCTTCTGACTTCCAAGTTGTGATACAAAATACATATCAATCTTTAAATTATCGACAGGTAATTGGCTTAAATATGCAAGCGAAGAATAACCTTTACCAAAATCGTCAATGGATAATTTAATATCCAACTCCTTAAATTGATTCAAAACCTTAACCGTATTTAAAACATCGGTCATGGCAGCGCTTTCCGTTATTTCTATCTCAAGAGAGTTTCCTTCAATGTTATACATCGACATAGTATCACTGAACTGTCGAACAATATTAAAGTTTTTTAAATCTTTAATTGATAGATTTAACGCAATAGTAGTATCAATCCCCATGTTTCGCCATTCGTTAACTTGACGGCAGGCCATATCTGTAACCAACTTACTTAAGTCATTAATCAAGTTAGATTCTTCTGCAATAGGAATAAACAGACCTGGAGAAACATCGCCAGAATCAGGGTCATACCAACGGCACAGCGCTTCTACACTTTTGATTACCCCGGTCTGAATATCAACTCGCGGCTGATAATACAATCTTAAATCACCATTCGCGATTGCAACTTTTAATTTTTTCTCTGTTGCTCTTTTTTTGTTTTCACGCTCTGTATGCTTGATTTCATAAAACTCATAACAGTTACGTTCTTTTTTCGCAGAATACATTGCAATATCTGCAAATCTAAACAAATCCTCAGATTTCTCTGTATGCTTAGGATATATACTGATACCAATTGATGCCCCAGTTTGAACGGTATGATCATCAGCCCTAAATGGTGTTTTAAATTGCTCTAAAATCCTTGCCGCTATTGCTCCAGCTTCTTTTTCGCTAGACTCCGGCAAAACAATCGCAAACTCGTCTCCACCAACTCGCGCAAGAGTATCAGTATCTCTTAAACAACCATTGATAGTTTTAGCAACATCTTTTAATAGCGCATCACCAACCGTGTGACCCAAAGTATCATTGATTTCTTTAAACCGATCCAAATCGATATACATAAAAGCAAGTTTTGTTGAACGCTTACTTGCATCAGCAAGCCCTTTTAACAATCGCTTTCTCAATAAATATCGATTTGGTAAATTTGTTAAAGGATCATAATTTGCAAGTGTATGAATCTTATCTTCATTCTTTTTTCGATCTGTAATGTCATGAAAATTAATAGTAACTCCCTGTATAGCGGGATCATCTAAATGATTTGCTAAACGAGACTCTATCCATATTGAATGACCTTTTTTATGAATTATTCTTCTTTCAGACACTGAAAGTTTTCCAGGATTTTCTGCTACATCTTTTATATGTTGGAAAGAAGCTTCTTGTTCACTTTCATGAATATAAGGACCAAAAGTTTTACCAATTAAGTCGTCTTCCGTATAGCCAGTCACATCCGTTACAGACGGCGATATATAGCTAACCTTAAATTCACTATCAAAAACCATAATACAGTCATAACTATTTTCTACTAATTTTTTGAAATAGCGCTCCTGTTTTTGCAGTGATTCGTACTCAGACTCAGGCTGATAAACTGGAATCATGGCGCCTATTTCACTAATAGGCTCCCCCTTATCATTCCTTTCGGCAATAATGCTATTGACCTGATACCAGTGCCAAGATTCATCTGCATGTTTCAATCTAAATTTAACACTGATAAGTGCGCCTTCTTCAGCGCTGATCAATGCTTTTTCTTGATCCGCTACAATATCCATATCATCTGGATGAATTGGAGTATATACACCTTCGGGCATTGCTTTAACTTCATCAACAGAATAGCCAAGCAAAGTAGCGAAAGCATCTAACCCTTGTGTAAACAACTTTGCAGAATAATCTAAATGAAAAATGCAAATTGGCAATTGTTTGATTAATGTCTTTTGATATAAATCGACTTTATTTAAATCTGACGCGTCAGTTAGTATGTTTGCAGGAATAGATTGTAAGGTAATAGCTGTTTCGAATAATGATTTCCCTTTCGGTAATTTAATCATAGAAGCCACATAATCTTCTTCAATACCTAAATCAGGTAAACTGACAATTGAACGATTGGTTTTTCCATCAATCAATTCTTGAGGCAACCAATTTCGGTACTCAAGTCCCATCAATTTAGAAGATGAAAGCGAGTGCTTATGGCTAAAAACCTTTACAACCACATCTTTATTGCAAATCAATATGGCAACAAAATCTTGCTGACAAATGCTCTGCAACAACGAATCTGGAATCGGAGGCTTACTCGACATCAAACTAGGTAGATCCTTTCTTTTTTATATATTACCAAAAAAATTATCAAAACAAGCATAAACTAGCAAAGCAGTATTGTCCAAATATAAGCTAAAATTTCAGTTTTCTCCTTAACCATTTACCGCTAAAATGACTCAATATTTATTAATATTGATAATTTATGTCCATTAGACGCTTTAAACAACACACGCCGAGCCTTGGTAAAGGTGCTTTCGTTGATCCTAGTGCATTAGTACTTGGTGACGTAATTATTGGCGATGATAGCTCTATTTGGCCCATGGCTGTACTAAGAGGCGACGTTCATTCTATTCGCATTGGTAATCGTACCAGCATTCAAGACGGTACCGTGTGTCATGTCACTCACGATGGACCTTTTGATCCAGGTGGGTTTGATTTGGTTGTAGGGGACAATGTGACTGTTGGTCATAAAGCCATTTTGCACGGATGCCACATTGAAGATAACTGCTTGATTGGTATGGGCGCCGTTGTTATGGACGGAGCAATCATTCGTGAAAATGTTATTATTGGAGCTAATAGCTTAGTGCCTCCTGGTCGCGAGTTAGAGGGTGGCTATTTATGGGTTGGTTCGCCTGCTAGGAAAATAAGAAAGTTAACTGAAGAAGAAATTGGCTTTTTCGAATATTCCGCTAATAATTACGTACGAATAAAGAACCAACATCTTGAAGATAGTGATTTAGATTAAAAAAGGCCATCAAATGATGGCCTTTTTATTCAAGTCATTAAACTTAGAAACTATAACTAACGCCAATTGATAACGTAGTATCAGTCTTATCACGTCCAACAGGAACTACTGAGTTATGATTAACTAAGTAAGCTGCTTTTAATGCTAAGCTTTCAGATAATTTTGCCGTAACTGCTGATTCCGACGTATAAGTATCAACTTCTTCACCAAAAATTGCAGTTAACTTTTGACTAAATTGTGCTGTCTCAGAAATGTTATACAAATAATCCAGATCACCACGAACTACCGCTTCTTTTTCATCTTCGCCTACGAATACTGCGTTAACTCGATATCCAGCAGCAATACCCAATGATAAATGGCCTGAATCATCTTTAAAAATCTGACGACCATAACCTAAATACAAGCCCGATTGATAATCGTAAGCACCAAAGTAATCATTCACATAATCCAAAGTACCATACAAAAAATCTTTATCCGTCAAATCGTAACGATTATTCCAAGCAAAAGTATAACGCTCTGCTGAACGAACATCGTCAGTAGCATTGTTTAATCCTGTAACTGTAAAACCCATTGAATAAGGTTCAGAAACTCGCGTTACCCAGTTAAAACCGCCATTTAGGCTCGTTGTATCGGTGTTACCCGAAGTAGTTACATAGCCAAGATCAAAATTACCTTTTGAACCTTCTTTCGGCGCATCGCCTAATAAGCCAGAAGCACTTACCGAACCCATAGATAAGGCAGCCGCTACTGCTACAAACACTGTTAATAATTTCATAATAAATCCTCTCTAATTTAAGCGGATGCAATTCTACTCTGCTTAACCTGAAAATAGTATGAATAAATGTAAAAATCTGTGTGTTTATTGGCAATTTAGCCAATCCTTTAATGAAGGGTAATGAAATTTCATTTCTTCTAAATAAATACTATTAAATCGTCTAAATAGGGGATCTAAACCTTTGCCATCTGATACGAATAAATGCTTTCTTTTAAAGGAATTACCATCTGAGGCAATGGATAGGTTCCACTCTTTATTTGTAGCTAAATCTAGCCATTGGCATAAATCATTTTCATGGATCAAGTTTAGCCACTTAGGGTTATTTAAATTTTCTTTTTTCAACAAACTTTCTATCAATCGAGCTCTCTTCGTTGAATAAAGTCCGCTTGCCCTAACTACTGACACATTGTTTGTTAATTTTCTAATATTATTTTCAGCATCTAAAAGAATCTTTCCACGATAATTATCAGGAATTGGGGCAGTATTTTCATCGATTATCCCTAGTTGATCTTTTCCAAATACACTGGTCGCAGAAAGAAAAACACACCTTGCATTTTTTGGAAGCAGATTATGGCTAAAAAAGTTAGTTATCGAGTCTATATAAATATTTTGATAAGCCGTTTTATCTCGCTCATAGGGCGCCAATATAAAATATATCTTTTCGTACTGGGATAAGCCTCGAGGCAAGGCTTTTTCGGATAACAGATCATATTTTAAATGATCTTTTGACCAACTTTTAGCGGTACGAGACAGAGTAGTAACTTGATTACCTTGCTGTATTAAATAATGATAAAAACGTTGACCAAACGTTCCAGCTCCTACCAAGAGAATATTAGCCAATAGACGTTACCAGTGCAGCCAAACTTTTCTCTACTACAATTTTTTTCCCTGCTAACTTTTCTAAAGTATTCAACCCTTTACCAGTTAATAAAAGAACAAAATGACAATCAAAGTTTTTGGCGCACTCGTAATCTGATTTAGAGTCGCCAATAAAAACCATCTCAGTTGGATCAAGATCAAATTTTTCAGCAATTTTTTCTAGCATTAACGTGTTAGGTTTTCTACACTCGCAACCAGCATCCGGAAGGTGAGGGCAATATTCGATGTGATCAATATGACCACCTTTTTCCGACAATAAGTGGCTCATCTTCTGATGCATGGAGGTAAGCACTGACTCGTCATAATAGCCACGGCCTATACCCGATTGATTTGTTGCCACAGCTATTTTGTACTTTTGATTCAATTTTTCTATTGCTGCTAAACTGCCGGCAATAGGAATCCATTCATCAGTAGATTTAATATATGCATCTGAATCATGATTAATGACACCATCACGATCCAGTACAATTGCTTTAATATTGTCCCAATCAATCATTTGACTAGTTTTGCAATAAAGATATATCTGCTACTGAGCCAAATAGAGACTGTAATTTTTTTAACATGGCTAGTCGATTTAGTTTAATCTTTGTATCCTCAGCGTTTACCATGACCTTATCAAAGAAAGCATCTACATCATCTCTTAAGCTGGCTAAATGGGCTAACTTATCTTGATAGCTTTCCATTTTCGACATACCCAGCGATGAACTTTCTATTTTATCAGCCAAAGACTTTTCTTCGTCCTCAATCAACAACGCAGATTCAATTTCATTTGGTATTTCTATATCTGCTTTAGCCAAAATATTCTTAACGCGCTTGTTTGCTGCTGAAAGACTTTCCGCCTCTTGCAATGTTTGAAAGAATTGAACCGCCTTAATTCGTGAATCAAAATCAGTTGGCGTTGTCGGCTTCAAAGCAAGTACGGCATTAATCGTATTTGCATCAACTCCCGCCTCTAAATACCAAGCTTTAAAACGCTCTAATACAAACTCAAAAACATTATTTTCTACATCTTTATTGCTTAACTTGTTTCCAAAATTATTTGTTGCAATATTAATTAAATCTTTTAAATCAATAGAAATATTATTTTCCACCAAGGTACGAATCAAGCCAATAGCAGAACGACGTAATGCAAACGGGTCCTTAGATCCCTTTGGAATTTGCCCAATGCCAAATATTCCCACTAAAGTATCTATACGATCGGCAATCGCAACTGCTTGTCCAACTGGGTTTTTTGCTAACTTATCACCTGAGAACTTTGGTAAGTATTGTTCAGTCATTGCGACAGCGACATTCTCATTTTCGCCATCATGCTCTGCATAATAAGTTCCCATAATTCCTTGCAACTTATCAAACTCACCCACCATATTTGTGGTTAAGTCACATTTAGATAATAAGCCAGCTCTTTCTGCTTGCGCTTCATCGGCGCCAAGTTTCGGAGCAATGGCTTTAGCAATTTTTGCAATACGCTCGGCTTTATCTTGAACCGAACCTAAATCTTTTTGGAAAACCACTTTTTTTAGATGCTCTTGATGACTTTCTAACTTAACTTTTTTATCCGTCTCAAAGAAAAATTTAGCGTCTGCCAAACGTGGGCGGATTACTTTTTCATTACCGCCAATAATACTTTGCGGATTCGAGCTTTCTATGTTTGCTACAGTGATAAAGTTAGGCAATAAATTTCCTTCTTTATCTAGTACGTGGAAATATTTTTGGTGCTCCGCCATTGACGAAATCAGACATTCGCTTGGTACCGCTAAAAACTCATCATCAAATCTACCCGTTAATGCAACAGGCCATTCAACCAAGCTAGATACTTCGTCTAATAAACTTTCAGAAATTTGTGCAGCACCACCTAACTTTGCTGCCTCAGCTTCTACTTGTGATTTCACCATGGCTTTTCGTTTATTGTAATCAACAATAACTTTCGAACTCTCTAATTTCTCTACATAATCTGAAGCGGAATTAAAAGTAATGGCTTCAGGAGCCATAAAACGATGACCTAAACTACTATTGTTGGTTTCAACACCTACCACCGAAGCTTTCAACACTTCATTACCGTAAATTAAAACCGCCCAATGAACAGGACGAATAAACTGCTCATTTCTATCACCCCAACGCATTGCTTTCGGGATCGGTAATTTCTTTAAGGCACCATTGATAATATCTTCAACTAGCTCACTTAGTGCTTTACCTTTTTGTGCAATGGTAAAACCTAAACGTTCACCTTTATCAGTTTCAATTTTCTGCAGCTGCTCTACTTCCACCCCACAAGATTTTGCAAAGCCTATTGCCGCTGGTTTTGCATTACCATCTGCATCATAAGCTGCAGCTACTGCAGGACCTAGACGCTCAACATTTTTGTCGGGCTGGCTAGACGATAACTCACGAACAATAACCGCAAGGCGGCGTGGAGTTGCAAAATTTTCAATCTTAGTAAACTCTAAATCATTCGCTTCTAAGTTAGCTTTGATATTGGTAGCTAACGCATCACTTAATGCTTTTAATGCTTTTGGTGGTAACTCTTCTGTTCCCAATTCAAATAATAAATCTTGCTTACTCATTATTTGCTCTCCTGATTATTTGAATTGTTTTCTTCGCCATTATTTAACATTGGGAATCCTAATGCTTCTCTTGCGGCATAATAACTTTCTGCAACTGATCTTGCTAAAGTTCTTACCCGTAAAATAAAACGTTGACGTTCGGTCACTGAAATCGCATGACGTGCATCCAATAAATTAAAAGCATGTGAAGCTTTCAACACCATTTCATATGCTGGCAATGGCAAATTATGCTCCATTAATCTAGCGCATTCGCTTTCGCAATAATCAAAAAACTCAAACAATTTTTCTACATTCGCGTGTTCAAAATTATAAGTTGATTGTTCTACTTCGTTTTGATGGAACACATCACGATAATAAACTTTACCTAATGGACCATCTGTCCACACTAAATCAAAAATTGAATCGACGCCCTGAAGGTACATGGCAATTCGTTCAAGTCCATAAGTAATCTCACCCATTACAGGCTTACACTCAAGTCCGCCTACTTGCTGAAAATAGGTAAACTGAGTCACTTCCATACCATTGAGCCAAACTTCCCAACCAAGCCCCCATGCACCGAGAGTTGGTGATTCCCAGTTATCTTCAACAAAGCGAATATCATGCTCTAAAGGATCAATACCCAATGCCTTCATAGAGCCTAAATACATCTCTTGTATTTCTAATGGCGAAGGCTTGATTACAACCTGATATTGATAGTAATGCTGTAAACGATTCGGATTTTCACCATATCGACCATCGGTTGGACGACGACAGGGTTGCACATAGGCTGCGCTCCAAGGCTCAGGGCCAATGGCTCTTAAAAATGTCGCTGGGTGAAAAGTCCCCGCACCAACTTCTAAGTCTAATGGCTGTTGGATCACACAGCCTTGCTCAGCCCAATAGTTTTGCAGGGTTAAAATAAGCCCCTGAAATGTTTTCGTATTTTCGTTACCAATAGTCACTACAATTGCCTTTATTTGACTTTGACTCTCCAAAGTCGCGTAGAAATTCGCTCAAAGAGCGAAATTATACGGTAATTCCGCATCTTTTCTAACCTTTCCCTTCTTTTTGTGGTAAAAAATAATGAAATTACAGGAAATTAATTATGACTAAACGCTGTTTCTGGGTTTCTGAAGATCCCCTTTATATTGAATATCACGACAAAGAGTGGGGGATTCCAGTTTACGATGACCAAAAACTATTTGAAATGCTCTGCTTAGAAGGTGCTCAAGCAGGCCTAAGTTGGATCACGGTTTTAAAGAAACGTGCCCATTATAGAGAAGTTTTCGATCAATTCGACGCTAATAAGATCGCGCAATATGACGATAAAAAACGTGAAAATCTGCTAAATGATGCTGGAATCATTCGCAACAAGCTAAAAGTAAATGCCTTTATTGTTAACGCTCAGAATTACCTAAAAATAAAACAAAGCTCGAGCTTTAGTGACTATCTCTGGCAATTTGTAGATGGTAAACCGATCATTAATAACTTCCATGATCGCTCGGAAGTTCCAGCAACCACTGCAGAATCAGACGCCATGGCTAAACAATTAAAAAAAGATGGCTTCAAATTCGTGGGTTCCACCATTTGCTATGCATTTATGCAAGCTTGTGGCATGGTTAATGATCACACCACTGACTGTGATTATAGGTAAAGCACTACTTTTTCTTTAAAAAACTGGCTAGCTGTTTCGATATACTCAAAATTGAGCCAGCTACACCAACTATTGCAGCCACAATCAATAGAGTTATTTTGCTTTGCTTGGACATCAGTTGCCAATCTAAAAATTGCTCCGCCATAACAAATCCAATAATGACTATGGATAACAAATAACAAATAAGGGTAAATCTTGGTAAGGATTGGAATTTAATCATTTAATGTACCCAAACTAAAGAATTCACCAGCCGAGATAACGCCTAAATGCTTTCTGCCATTGAGAACCTGTTCTTTAGCCAATTCTACTAGTTCATAAAACACATTACGATGGATCAAAGCATTAAGATTTTTACGGATATTAATATATGGCGAAGGCTCACCACTTATTGGGTCAACTTCCACCCACAAAGGGTTTCCCTTAATCAGTAAGATTTTATTGTCGCAATTATCTTCGAACTCTATTAGCACGCCTTGTTCTGTGTCGATGGTTTTCATCCGAACCACCAAGAAGGGGGCATCTTCGACTTTAATTCCTAATTTTTCTACAGGCGTGACCAGAAAGTACTGTTCGCCCTCTTTTTTTAATACTGTCGAAAATAGCTTTACCAAACGCTGGCGTCCGATTGGCGATCCTTGATAGTGCCAACTTCCATCCCGTTTAATCACTAAATCCATTTCGCCACAATAATCTGGATCCCAATTATCGACTGGAGGAAGCGATTTCCCCGATGTTGATTTTTGCAACTGTGCAACTAGTGTAGAAAAGCCGTCGCTAATAGACATAAACTTAGGCTGCTAAACCTTTCTTAATCAGGTAACGATAAGGAATGCTTTCTGTTTCACTCGCCAGAAGCTGGTGATCCATAAAAGTACAAAATTTAGGAATGTCGCGAGTTGTAGAAGGATCATCGGCATGTACCAATAAAACTTCACCATCTTGCATTTTTCGTATATTTAAACGAACCATCATTACCGGTTCTGGACAACGTAAACCAATCGCGTCGTATTCACGATCAAACTTGTCAAAGGGTGATTGACTCATAATTGTCTCAATCATTTATTCGAGTTGCTGAATTTTAACTGTATTTTTTTATCTTTCAACTTATAAAGAGTAGAGAGCAGTGGTAATTTACCAATGCTCTCTATCAAAGCCTACTCTTCGAAATAAAGTTTATTTCGATCTATTTTCTGTGGTGCAACCTGATTCATGGTAGCTGTTTCGTATAAACGACCATTAAGCATAACCATATTCACTTGATCACTATTTCTCAGATTTTCTAATGGGTTAGCATTGAGCACCACCAAATCAGCCAGCTTTCCTGCTTCAATAGTACCAAGATCTTTTTCCATACCTAAAACAATGGCACCATCAATCGTTGCGGTACGCAAAGCTTCCATTGGTGTCATTCCGCCTTGCTCAAACATCCACATTTCCCAATGTGCAGCCAAACCTTCGCGTTGCCCATGAGCACCAGTTAAAACCTTTACCCCTTCATCTTGAAGCTGAGCTGCGCCACGCGCCACATTAACATGATTATAATCTTCGTCCGGCGCTTTATAACGACGGACAGAACGTGCTTCTAAAATTTGTCTTGGCACATATTTACTTAAAATAGGGTGTTTCCATACATCCGTTTTATCATACCAATAACGCTCACCAGCAATACCACCATATGCCACACCCATTGTTGGTACATAAGCAGTTTTTGATTGTCCCATTAATTGCTTAACATCTGCATAGATATTGGCTACGGGTAAAGAATGCTCAATGGTTGTATGACCATCTACCACCATAGACATATTATGCTGAAACAATGATCCACCTTCTGGCACTACCATTAAACCGGTTTTACGAGCAGCCTCTAATACCTGCTGACGTTGATCACGACGAGGTTGGTTATAACTTTTTACCGAAAATGCGCCAACAGATTTCATACGCTCTAAATGACCAACCGCATCATCTAAGCTATTCACTTCCGCCGTAATATAATGGTTTGCTCCATACAAAATGGTACCCGTTGAGAACAAGCGAGGCGCGACAATTTGTCCTGCTTTTTGCATTTCTGATGCTGAGAAGACAGCTTCGGTGCTAGCTGATGGATTATGAGTAGTAGTTACTCCAAATGCCAATGACGCTAAAGCATTCCAGTTAGTTTGCGGTTGCATTTGTGAATTGGCGTAAGGCCCATGCCAATGAAAATCAATCAAACCTGGGATAATTGTCTTTCCTTTTAGATCAAAGGTTTTAGCACCTGAAGGAACGGTTACATCCGCTGACTTTCCAATGGTTTTGATGCGATTGTTTTCAACAACAATAGTCGCATCTTCAATTACTTCATCACCTTTCATGGTGATGACCGTTGCGCCAGTTAAAGCGATAGTACCTTTTGGTATATCCGCTTTAGCTGGAAGTTTAATTTCCGTTACTTTGGCTTTTGCTTTTTCTGGTGCTTTATTATCCGCATTTAAGAAAGCAAATTTTTCATCTAATGGTTGTTGATATAAATTCGGGCCCATCGACCAGTTCAAACTTTTACTATCACCCGACCAAGAAAGATTCGCCCCAGAAAACTCTGAAAACCTTTGTACCGGCAAGTTTGAAGCTTTTGGGCCGGTGTTAATGGCTTTACCGCCAGCGACAAAAGGTGTGACATACACTTGGTAGCGACGATTAAAGGCTAGCCACTGACCATCCGGCGAAATCGCAAAATCATTAATCCATTGCCCCATATAATGTTCGCGCTTATCGTTACCCGATAAGTCCATACTCATTAATTTTTGAGAATGCACCTCGCCGTCTACTTTCGATTGTGAAAAATACACTCGCTCAGCATCGCGATTAAAGAATGGGCTGGAGCCTGATTTGCTGATGCGCTCTTGCTGTTTTGATTTCAAATCAACTTTAATGATACCCGTTTCGTTTGAATACAATGGGCTAGTTAAATAACCACCTGAAATCGCCTGAAAAACAGCCGTACGGCCATCGGCACTTAGCGTTGGGTTAATATAATGACCTGGCTTTTGGCTAATCACTCGCTGACGTCCATCGAACATCGAATGAATTCGAACTGTACCCAAGTCTTCATCATTCCAAGTGGTATAAATAATACTTCCGCCATTTGGTGAGAAGCGAGGATAAAACTCGAAATGATCGGTTTGGCTTGAAATACGTTGTGGCTTACCATTCGGTAAGTTCACTTTATAGATATACCCTAATGCTTGGAAAACTGCAGTTTTACCATTGGGTGAAACTTGCAACCAACGCAACATTTTTGCATTAAATTCTTCTGGTGCAGCCGTATTCATCTGAGTTACTGCTTCGCGCATTTCACGCTTATCATTCACACTAAAAGCAATATTGCTCACTTCTTTAGAAGCTACATCAATCTTATGAATTTTACCTTCCGCCCAGAAAACTAGCTCTTTACTGTCAGGGGTCCATGCAAAGTTAGGATAAACCCCATGGATCGCCCAGGTTTCCTGCATATCACGCTCTAACCCTTTATAGATGGGAAATTCTGCGCCAGTTTCGCGATCTTGTAAAAATAGACTGCTTTTTTCACGAATACGGCGAACAAAGGCTATGTATTTACCATCTGGTGATGGTGTAGGACGAACGGCGCCACCCTGACCTCGAATCCAAGTTTCTATGTCACCAGTATTACGATCGATGGCAAATACTTCATATATCTGCTCATTCGAATTTTTGCTGTATTCAAAATAACGACCCGGAGTCGAATCTCTTGAAAACAAGACGTACTGACCATCAGGCGTAAAAGCAGGCTCACCTAAATCTTTCTGCTCATTTGGGCGTTTATTTAACTTAATGCCATTACCACCAGACTTGTGATACAACCAAATTTCGCCAGCACCTAACGAACGAGTACCCGTGAAGTGTTTACGCGCAGCAAGGTAATTACCATCAGGGCTCCACACAGCGTTATTCAACAAGCGGAATTTCTCTTTAGTCACCTGATAGGCATCGGAGCCATCGGTATCCATCACCCAAATATTATCGCCACCACCTTGATCAGATGTAAAAGACAACTGCTTGTTGTCTGGAGAAAATCGTGGCTGCATATCCCAAGCCATTGAATTAGTTATATTTTTTGCCTCGCCACCAGTGATTGGCATGGTGTAAATATCACCCAAAAGATCAAAAGCAATGGTTTTACCATCAGGACTCACATCCAAGTTCATCCAAGTGCCTTCATCCACCTTAATATCAGCGAAATAAGCTTTACCTGGAGCCTTGTTGATGTCCCATTTCTTATCGTCTTGTTTCTTTTCTTCAGCACCATTCGCAACAACGCCAAGCGCTAAGCTACAAATTGCCGTTAACAGGGTGATTTTTTTCATGATCAGCAGAAAACCTCAATGGTGAATGATAAATAACTTAACCCAATAATATAGAGGTTTGCGTTTGAATTGGCAAAAGGAACTGCCACTTTAGCCCTTGAAATTGTAAGGAAAAATTAACTAACCAATTCTTTTTGATTGTTTATCTAGTCAATTCTTCAATTCTGGTCTTCAGTAGAAATAGCCATCCATAGCCTTATTGCTCTTCCTAAATTCGACTTCCCTAAACACGGATTATTTCTTAAAACATTCGTAGCCCTGATAGGTTACTTTTTTAACATTACCTTTTCCGCATTCCTTCAAAGCTTCACCAGAATACACGATGATTTTTTGTGTCTTAGACAGAGGGGGTTTTTCTGTTTTATTGGCGCATCCACCAATGACCAAAGTAGATAGTGAAATGGCCATTACTAATTTGAAACTCATTTGAATCCTTAATATTTATTATTTAACGAATGAGTGTTTAGTCTAGCGGCAACTTATGAATAGTTGTTTAAAGAAAGGTCAGGCTTGTCCGTTGTTTTGTCAGCTAATGATTTGAAGCGTCATTATTAAGTAAATAATCTAAAACTAAGGCTAGTTCCTGATCGCTACAGCTAAAACAAGCACCTTTTGCAGGCATGGTGTTATAGCCTTTTTTTAAGTTTTCGAGCAATACATCTTTGCCCTTATCTAAACGCCTCATCCATTCTTCATTATCACCACGTTTCGGCGCACCCCCATGACCTTGCTCATGGCAACTGACACAAGACTGATAATATATTGCTTGTCCGTCACGTTTTTGTTCCGACTGCTGGCAAGCGCTCAATATCTTTAAGGTTAGCAAAATTAATAACTTTTTCATTTTGTATTTTTACCATTATCATCAGACACAAAAAAGCCGATGAAGTTTGCAAACGTCATCGGCTAGTATCTTACTCGTTTGATTACTTGCTGTTTGCTAAGATGTAATCAACCGTTTTCTTAATTTCGTCATCAGAACAATCTGAACAAGTACCACGAGCTGGCATAGCGCCAACGCCATTAATCGCCTTGGCATAAACCTCATTAATGCCTGCTGACATACGCTCAGACCAAGCTGCTGCGTCACCCAATTTTGGCGCGCCAGCAATGCCTGCACCGTGACAAGCTGTGCAATAAGTATTGTAAACGTCTTCACCAGTGCGTGGGCCTGCAGGTTTTGGTGGTTTAGGTAATTCGTTCGCTACTTGAGGAACCTTATCACCTTCAACATAAACCTTAAATGCTGGTTTAATACGATCTTCCGTATTCTTTTTGCTCATGTGTTTAGCAGCTGCGTTACCAGCAAATACTGCAATAATGGCACTGATAGTGAAAACACTTATTGTCTTAAATAATTTCATTTGGTATCTCTCTTTGCTTGCGAACGGTCTCATTCGCCAGTCCAATCTTTCACGTTGCGGCGAGCATTATAGCTCCATTCGACAGGGGATTAAATAGCAAAGCGCTCCAGATCACGATCTTATTCCAATTTAACGTATCCTTTTTGGAAGTTTTCAGGCAAACTCGCTATTGCCTTCAGCACTTACAAAGCAGGTTCAGCATGTCAGAAAATCTAAAAGCAGGGTATCTTTATACCTTTTTAGCCTTTCTTATTTGGGGCTTAGCTCCAATCTACTTCAAAGCTTTTGGTGATACTTCAGCATTGGAAATACTTGCTCACAGAATTGCTTGGTCTGTTCCAGTTGTCTTAATCATCATGTTCGCCATTAAGCGACCACTCCCTAAAAACATTTGGCAAGATAAAAAGATCTTAGTGACCTTACTGATAACGGCCTGTTTAATATCCAGTAATTGGCTTATTTTTACTTGGGCGGTGGTCAACGATCGAGTACTGGATACCAGTTTAGGCTATTTCATCAATCCTCTGCTTACGGTAGCGCTAGGAATGGTGGTGCTCAGAGAAAAGCTCGATCATTGGAAGATTGCTGCTTTAGTACTTGCCTGTTTAGGGGTTGTTTATCGCATTGTGATCATGGGAGGCGTACCTTGGATCAGCTTGAGCCTTGCAACAACATTTGCTATTTATGGACTTTTACGAAAACAAGTTAATATAGGTCCATTACAAGGACTATTGGTAGAAACCTTAATCGTTCTCCCAGTAACCGCTGGCTACATCATTTATTTATTTTCGCAAGGGCAGGGCGCATTCTTACAAGGTAACGCCGACATTGATTGGTTGTTAATCGCAGGAGGGGTAATCACCACAATACCCCTAGCGCTATTTGCCGCTGGTGCAAAAATCCTACCACTAAACACCGTAGGGTTTATTCAATATTTAGCGCCAAGCTTAAGTTTTCTACTCGCCATCTTCGTCTTTAAAGAAGACTTCAATATACATCTTCTTATCAGTTTCGGTTTTATTTGGTTAGGACTGATTGTGTTTACTGTTGGCAACTTTAGGCCAAAAGAATAATCTATTTATCCGTTAAATAAAAAGTTATTGTCGTTACAACTCTAACGTCTTTTTCAATCTTGCGAGTATCACCATAATCTTCACCCGCATCACGGATATAAAAGTTCCCCTGACGAGCACTTCGGATCCCACCAACGCTAACTCCTGCAATTTGGGCAAATTCATTGGCTGCAATTTTGGCGTTCTCAGTTGCTTCTCGAAGCATATCAGGTTTAATTTCGTTCAACTTTGTAAAGCTATAAGTAGGAGCTTGATTATTGATATCGATACCTTGTGCTATCAAACTATTTACTTTAGCTCTCACCTTAGAAACTAAATCAACTTGTTTGGTTTCAACAATTATGGAGCCCGTTAAATGATGTTTTCGATCTACCAATTGTTGATTCTCATCTCGATACTCTTGAACATTATAATCAATAACGCCAAGCTCTATTTCTGCATCAGAAAAACCATGCTCTTTTAATAGGCCTATAATAATATTTTGTTTTGCCTCGGCATCTTTATACAGCTCAGCTATTTTCGATTTATCTTGCCCAGTTACACTAAAGTACAAACTCCAACTGGCAAGATCAGATTTTACTCGTCTTTCCGCCAAGCCTTTTGCTTCCGCAGTATTCATAGCGACTTTTGAATTATAGATAGTTTGACTTACAAAGTATCCCGCTGCTGCAATCCCAGAAGCAATTAACAGCCCCGTAATAATGATAGTAATTTTTTTGCTCATAACTTATTTCCTTATTTTTCCAACTTTTATCACTCCATTCTCATCATGCTCACGATCAAAAACGCAGTAATAATTGCTCATTAAGGGTAAACCCAATATAGATTTATTCGGTATATTTGGTAACTCTTTCATAATCATGAAAAAAGCACGGTCAGGCTCCAAGGCATTCAGTTGCCAATAATTTTGCGGGCTACAACTGACTTTTGTAATAGCATCTTTATGTTCTCCCACAAAATAGAAATGCAGCTCGGGCCATTTCTCCAAATCTAAATCATCAGGCTTATAACTAGTACCAGTTTTATAAGCTTTATCCGATGCTTCAATATGCTCTATAAAATCAGTACTTATTTCCAAAAGTTGATCCATGACTTCTTGGTAGAGATTTTCCTGTAAAACTAAAAAGCTGGACCCACAGTCAATTATTGAATTGGAATATCTAGCGGGCTTTTTATTTGGATTATTCTCTGGAAAGATCATCTCATCATTATCACCGACTTTTACCCCAAACAACTGAGTATTATAATAGGCGTCGTGTACTACATCGATAACCTCCAAGTCACCGTCATATAATTCTTTATGTTCTTCTCCCGCACCCAAAATTAACCAGCCTTGGTTAAGTGGATCTGCTTCCAGCTCTTCAACAGTAGCTTCTTCAATATCCACGTGTAACAAAGACCTTTTAACATATAAAGAAAACTTGTTCCGACAAATATTATGCTCTTCCAATTCTGTAAAAAATGCTTTTGGACGAATGTAATCATAATTTTTTAGAAAATTCTTAAAAGTCCTCACTGCTTTCTTTGATTCTTCTATTTTAAAAGGCCAAGGGAAAGTGTATTTAACTTCTGATTGCCGTTCATTAAAATATTCTTTTAAATTATAGGCTCTATTTAGCTGGCGATACGCCAGACCTAATATTCCATCAGCTCCATAAAAGTTATCTCTCTGTTCTGACTCGATTATCGCAATGTGCCCATCTTTCAATGTCATTTTCCGATTATGGCTCTCAAATTGCAGGTGCGTTTTTATTAAAGGACCAGCCCATCCTCCGAGCCCATAAGTAATCGTTTGAGCATAACTGGTTGGGTGCAAGTAAAAATCATCTTCCGGTATATATTTACCTGTTTCAACAGCTATAGTGCTACTTCCAGTATCTAATAATAATTTTACTTTTGATTGATGACAGCCAATCTCCATTTCTACACAGTAGCCCCCTCTAGCTGCCACTATGTTTATTGGTAACTTCAATGTTTTTGAGGGCATAATTTTCTTAAATAAAAAAAGCTGGTGAGCTAAGAATAGCGCACCAGCTTACTTTCTGAAAGTATTTATAAATTAAAAGGTTAATCTAAATCCTGCGGTAATTGAACGGCCAGCTCGTGGCGCCCTATCTTTTAAGAAAGAAGCATGATCTCGAATTTCTTCATCTAATAAATTTTGCGCTCTTATGAAAATCAAGCCGTCAGAATTTTCAAAGCTTAAATTGTAACCAAGATTCAAGTTTAATAAATCATATCCGTCTGTTTGTAGTTCGCCACGGCTAATTTTGTCTTGTTTAGAAACCTTAATGAATTTCAAATCTGCACTAAAATCTTCGAAACCATAGCCAAGAGTCACACCAAGCCTTTTCCCAGGTTGTCTTGGGATGTATGCACCTGATGCGTTTGAAAATTCTGCATGAGTATAATCGCCAAATGCTCCTAGTTGCCAATAACCATAATCAGACTCTGCAAATGCCCAATTAAATTCAGCTTCTACACCTTCAAATACTGCATCTTGTTGCGAAAAGCTTAATATTGGTAACTCATGTTCATGCTCTTCCTCTTCAGCATGATCTTCTTCCAGTAACTCCTGGTAAATAAAGTCGTCAACTCGGTTGTGGAAGACTGCAACTGAGGCACTAATAGCGTCTGAGTTATAGCGTAAACCAATATCAAAGTTGTTTGCTGTTTCTTCTTTTAAATTCGGATTTCCTACTTCAACTGTCAAAGTCGCTAAATGCTCAACATAGTCTTCTTCATTATTACCAGCATTAGATAAAAGCTCTTCAACCTGCGGATTTCTTTGAGCTCGTGCAAAATTCATTGGCAAAGACCAATGCTCATCAATATGCCAAACTAAGCCACTAGCAAAACTTAAAGCAGTATCATCTCTTGAACCAAAAGCACCGGCATCGAGCTCTTGGCGGTCAAAACGGACGCCCACTTCAAAATGCCAATCGCCAATGTCTTTTTCTTCCAGCCAGAAGATGCCAACTTTCTTGGTATTGGATGCTGGAATGAAGGCTTCTTCACCAATCGCCGCAAAATCGCTATCACTGTATTGCAGGCCAAAAGCACCTTGCCAGCCAGACCATGCTTCATGGACTAACTCGGCGCGTAATTCATTAGCATCGTTCTCAAATAAAGTGCCTGTTTCTACACCCTCTAATTCAATATGCTGATAGTCAGTGTGGGTATAGCTAAATTTAAAGTTTTGGAAACCCTCAAAAGGATTATTCCATTGACCTTTAATGTCCCAACGCTTTTGACGAAGATCCAAACGAATGACTTCTTCCTCATGTTCCTCTTCTTCGCCTTCATGTTCTTCTTCATGATGCGCATGACCTGGTAAACCGTAGTTACGATCATAGTCAGTATAAGACACACCCCAATAACCGTTTTCAGTAATGTATGAAAAACCTAAGCTAGCACCACGCGTATCCGTATCACTGTTTTCTAAAACACCAAAGCCTTCTTCATTCTCATCATGTTCTTCTTCTTGCTCATCATGGTGGTCTTCTTCCTCTAGCTCACGAAGCCTAAATGACTCTGCATAGCCCGGTATTTCTATTGAGTCTGTTTTTGAATCTAAGAAATCAAGATTGAAAGCTAATGTCCCTGATTCCAATTCAACTCCTGTTGATAAGGTACCAACAAAGGTTCTCTCTCCAGTTGCAGAGTCGCCTAAACGCAACTCGGCACCGCCTTCTGTTCCTTCTGGTGCAACGGTTGGAATACGGTTATCTACAACATTTACCGCGCCGCCAACAGCTTCACCGCCATACAATAAAGTAGCTGGCCCTTTTAATACTTCCACTCTTTTCGCTAGTAATGGCTCTGCCGCAATCCAGTGATCAGGGCTAGCGTTTGATGCATCTGAGGTAGAAGTATTATTACTCAATACTGTCACTCGATTTCCTTGTTGGCCACGAATCACTGGGCGCCCCGAGCCCACACCAAAACTGGATAAATTAATCCCAGGAATTTCTGATAAGGTTTCACCAATATTTGCACCACGGCTTTTCACTAATTCATCGCCGGCTATTACCACCGAAGGCGAAGCCATTTCTAAACTCGAATGCTCAAGAGGGTTGCCGGTAACGACTATTGTATTTGCATCATCTTCTATCTGAATGGTCACTATAGTGCCGTCATTTCGGACTGACTGATTCACATGGCCATATTTAAATGCCTCTACGTCAAGAACATAACGACCCTCTTCAAGGCCTTTAATAGTAAATTGGCCTTGCTTATTGGTAATAACTTTTTTGTTTAATGATCGAACATAAACTTCAGCTTTTTCAATTGGCACGCCATTTTCATCGACAACTACGCCACTTAAAGTTTTTTCAGCTGCTATCACTGATTGACTTGCGAAACTAGTAATCACGCCACTCACTAATAGGGCAGTGATCGACTTTTTAAACGGTGTTGCATTCATAACTTAAATTCCTAATAAATCCAAAAGAAGCTCAACGGTTACAATGTTGAACTTATATATTTTCTAAATGTAAAACGTGGGATTTAAGCTATAAAAGGTGGGGCGCGCCCAAAATATGGACTTTGAACTTTAGTTAGGTCAATTACATATAATCCAACTAAAGGCTTTTCATCAACTAGAGATGAAGCCGGGACTTGTATTTCTGAGCTTGTTGTATTTACATCATTACTTGATTGAAAAATACAAATAGAACATTCGGTAAAATCATGCGATTGCGAACTTGCATGAACCACAGACGATAATGCAAGCCCTATAAAAGCTAGCACTAATATACTGTGTTTCAAAAATTTACGCATAAGTTCAGATTCTTACCAAATTCCTAACTTGATAGTATGCCAATCATAACTGTAGATCAATCTAGCAGAGTAATTTTGTTGCAAATAATTGTTACAAAACCTAAATAAAAGCGGTAGCATTGTGCCATATCAATCGAGGAACAAGCCCATGACCGAACTGGCTCCTTCATCCATTGCAGAAAGACGTTTAGATAAAGTCCCTAACTTTCCTGATAGGCATAAACCTATTGGCTTTATGTTGCGATTGGTTAAAGCTTTACACACCTATGGTGTGCCTACTTATGAGCTTGAAAGATTAATGGCAAGAGTTGCCGACCAGCTTGATTACGGCGTTCAAATCATTGCAGTACCTACCAGTATCACAATGACCTTTATGCAAGAGGAAGATAATCCTCAAACTTATGTTATTCGTTCTAACTCTGGCGAAGTGAATGTAGACAAGCTCCGTTTAACCATGGAGGTTGCTCAAGATGTTATTAGTGGTGAACTAAGTTCTGAAGAGGGCGCACAACGATTATCAGATATCAATCGATCAAAGCCAGTTCACAACAAAATCTGGATGGTGTTTTGCTTTAGCTTAGTTTCGGCATCCATTGCACGTATTTTTAATGGCGGCTGGCAAGAAGTTGTTTCTGCTTCTGTCATTGGATTTATTGTCGGTTTGTTAGTAAACAACAGCCCTAGATTACAGTCTGTTTCAAGTTTAATGCCAGCTCTATGCGCTTTTATCGCTGCCATAGTCTCTTTTGCATTTAATCATTGGCTCGGATTGCACTCTACTTACATTCCAATTGTCTCGGGTATTATTGTTTTAGTTCCCGGCCTAATGCTAACTATCGCTATGGCAGAATTAGCTACTCAGAATCTTGTCTCTGGTACTTCAAGGCTACTAGGCGCAGGCATGATCTTTATCCAAATGGCATTTGGCGTTGCTATAGGTAGTCAGTTTGCTAATGCTTTGTTTCCCGCAGAATCCCTTAGTCATGCCAGCCCTTTGCCAGGTTGGACTTTGTTAATAGCACTCTTTACAACATCTTGGTCATTTATGGTGTTATTTCAAACTCGCTGGAAAGAATTCCCTTGGATAGTGGTAACAACTTTTATAGCTTTTTATGTTTCTAAATTCGGCGTGCAATTTTTTGGCCCTGTTACTGGTGCTTTTCTTGGCGCTTTATCTGTAGGGTTATTTGCCAATCTCGCTTATTTAATAAAGAAGGTGCCAACGGCCGCAATAATGATGCCGGGATTTATTATTCTAGTTCCTGGCTCTGTAGGCTTTAAAAGTTTAACCGCTATTTTAGAACGCGATATAATTGGAGGTATAGAAATTGCATTTAGTATGGTCATCACCGGTATTGCTCTTGTGACAGGTTTGCTTATTTCTTCTATCGCTATTTTGCCGAAGCCCAAAGCTAAAAAGCCATGAAATATTTATCACTTGCTGCCTTTTCATTTTTAATAGCATGTCAGCCAGCGTCGGGAGAGTATCAATTAAAATATGTGCAAGACGGCGATAGCGCTGTGCTTTGTTGTGATGCTAACAATCAAACTTTTCGAGTCAGACTAAAAGATATTGACGCGCCTGAAAAGCATCAACCTTTTGCAAAGGAGTCTAGGCAATATCTTAAACAACTCATCAGTGATAAACCTTTAAAGTTGATAGGCAAGAAGAAAGATCGATACGGTCGCATATTAGCTGACATCATAGTAACTGATGAATCTGTGAATACTTTAATGATCAAATCTGGACACGCTTGGGTTTGGCGCTATTCTGAAAATTTAAAATTACAGTGGCTACAAAAACAAGCGAAGAAAGAAAAGAAAGGACTTTGGGCTTTGCCAGAGCCCCAACGTGTAGAACCTTGGAAATGGCGTAAGCAAAACCCTAGAAAATAGTTAATCAGTTCTGAAGCCATAGTCCTTGGGGCATCTACTTGGATCAAAAAAGTATGGCTTAAAGTTAATGTGTAAATGAGGGCCCGTTCCATGGTTTCTATTTATAACTTGTGGCTTATACTTCTGCCCATCAAAATAATATTCCGTATCTCCAATTAATTTAGCTAACGTATCTACCCATTTCTTAGGCATTCCTCGTGTACCGATATCCACAGCTCTACTAGATAAATGTTTTGAAATAAAACAATTACGAGAAAGCTGGTCTTTAATTTGTGCTCTCAATTTTATTGGCGTTACATTTTCGATAGCTTTATATTCTTGAATTGCTTCTTGGTTTTCATAAATCGTGCAACCATCTCGCTGTAAGCATTGATAAATATAACGCGCTTGATCATCAATGCTTCTTGCAGAGCCTGTCACTCTAACTTTATAAACCTTATCTTGTTGTGACTTTTGGATCTGGCAAAAAGCTTCCGATGCTACTGATAAAGTCTCTATAATATCTTTTGGCAATACTTCGGTTTTACCCACTAAAGATTTTTCACAGTTCGCTGCAAATAACTCGGATGAAAGTAACAAACCAACTAAACTAAAACAGGCAATAGATATTACTTTCACTTTAACTCCTAAATTAAGATTCAATTTTTTTCTGCAAATATTCTATGGACAATTCTAGCCTTTTAATCTCGCGCATTAAAGAATTCCTGCGCATTTCGCTGAATAGCCATTCTTTTAGTGATACCTGTGCTTTTAAAGATGCCAATGCTATAACGCCCCAAAACACTCTATTATCTGTTGATTCAGCTACGAAGAATTCATAGCCTGACCAGATCATAATCACAGTGAAAAGCATAACAAATACATTCACAAAAATAACCCAACCTTTCAAGCTTCCTTTAAATATTCCAGCCACTTGCCCAAACAAACCTGGCTCCTGTGCCAAAATTTCATCCAATTTTGTAGACTCTGATTCCAACTCTTTTTTAATACGCTCATCAATATTCATAATTCAAACCTCACTCTGTATCCGTCATTAAAGCTTTTAAATTTCTCCTTGCTCGATTAAGCCTCGACTTCACCGTGCCTTTAGGCACTTCTAGTACAATCGCAATCTCTGCAAGCGAAAACCCTTCAAGATAAAATAAATAAACGGCCTGTCGCTCCACCTCAGATAATTGGTTAATCAATTTTAATAAACCTTTATCTTGAGGCTCCGTTGCTTCAGTGGCTAATTCATTCTGATTATCCAATTTCTCAGTTTTATTAGCTTTACGTGCCAAATCAATACAGCGCCAACGCACCGCTCGAAACATCCAACTACGAAACGCCTTTGGATCTTCAAGCCTTCTAAGCTTTTTAGCCGTATCCAACCATACATCCTGTACCGCATCTTGTGCCCAGTCGTGATGCCCACAAAGTTTATAAGCAAACTTTACTAAGGGTTGAAACATCATCTGGTATAACTCAGCAAAAGCAGCTTCATTACCTGCCTGAGCCGAAATTACCAATATCTCTTCACGACTTGTTTTCATGCTATTTATCTTATGCCTTTACTAACAAGACGTAGGAAAGTGAAATTAGGTTCATTATTCTAAATACGATAACCAACATTTAGATTATTACTATGGATAAACTAATAGCTTTGTATAATAAAAATCATCTTGTTCTGGTATTTCGAATTCCTCACTCGAGAGAATATACCCCCAATAATGTCCAAACAAAGCATTTCTACCTATATCTCCAGGCGATGTAGAAGAAGGCTCAATAACAATACTTGCGGCTTCCTCAATAATGCCTACATATATAAATGCAGCCACCACAAACTCTGAACAAAAGTATGCGCTCTTTTCTGGAGAACTTGGGTTATACTCTCCTGAGAAATAACTTTCCAATTTTTCACGTGTTTCAGAGAATGTCCTACAACTTTTGAATTTCTTCATACCCCTAAGATTAAATTTTGCTTTTAATTGTATTGCTCTTTCTACAAAGTCTTCTAAAGCGTTTATTCTTTTTGGGCTCCAAATATCTGGCCTTCTTAAGATTGTTACATATTCATATTCCGCTAATAACTCGTTTAGAGAAACCTTTCTAATTCCCCCAATATAAGCTTCTGCAATTAGATCCTCTTCTAATACTAATGCGGCATGACAGTAAGCACTGTTAGTTTTTTCGATAGCTTCCTCATACTCACAGTTAGAATAGCAGAGTAAAACATCACCTCTTAATATCTCATCACTTTCACGTATAAAGTTTTTGTAATTCATACAATCCTCATAAAAAAGCCCAGCAATTGCTGGGCTTTTAATCTATCAGAAAGAAGTTATTAATTAAAATAAATCGGCAACCGCTTCTCTTTCTTCTTTAAGCTCTTGTTCAGACTCGTCCATCTTACCTTGGATAAAATCTGAAACTTCTAAGCCTTGTACGATTTCGTAGTCGCCATCTTTGCATACTACTGGGTAAGAGTAGATTAAACCTTTCTCTACGCCATAAGAACCATCAGATGGAACCGCCATTGATACCCAGTCGCCTGATTCTGAACCTAAGCACCAGTCGCGCATATGGTCTAAAACTGCGTTAGCTGCTGAAGCTGCTGAAGAAGAACCGCGAGCTGCGATTACTGCGGCGCCACGCTTAGCTACTGTTGGCATAAAGTCATCTTTTGCCCAAGCTGCGTCTACTTTGTCAGCTGCTGCAGCGCCAGCAACGCTTGCGAAAGCAATATCTGGAACCTGAGTTACTGAGTGGTTACCCCAGATAATCATTTTCTTGATGTCAGAAATATCAGAACCTGACTTTTCAGCTAACTGATATAAAGCACGGTTATGATCAAGGCGAGTTAAGGCGGTAACGTTACGCTGGTTAATGCTTGGAGCGTTAGCTGCTAAGATG
This sequence comes from uncultured Kangiella sp., assembly GCA_947503345.1. Classification (GTDB taxonomy): domain Bacteria; phylum Pseudomonadota; class Gammaproteobacteria; order Enterobacterales; family Kangiellaceae; genus Kangiella. The sequence continues at coordinate 722,433 of CANNCW010000001.1, forward strand.
AAAGCGTTAGTATTAGCTGGATTTCCAACAACACAAATCTTAATGTTTTTATCAGCAACTTGGTCAATCACTTTACCTAAAGAGCTGAAGATTTTACCGTTATCCGCAATTAAGTCTTTACGCTCCATTCCTGGGCCACGTGGCTTAGCGCCAACCATTAAGCCGATTTGCGCATCTTTAAAGGCAACTGCTGGATCATCAGTTACAACGATGTCTTTTACCAATGGGAAAGCACAATCATTTAACTCCATTGCTACCGCTTCACACACTTTTAGTGCTGGCGTGATTTCTAAAAGGTTTAAAATTACTGGCTGGTCATTACCTAACATTTCACCGCTAGCAATACGGAATAATAATGAATAACAAATTTGGCCGGCAGCACCGGTAACTGTAACGCGAACAGGCTGTTTCATTCCTGAATCCTCAATCTTTGATTAACAATCTTTTATAACAAAAGGGGGAAATTTCGGATGGCAACTTTACCATAAACCGACTTTCTTGTCATTCTGACAAGCCTTTAAATTCCTTGATCTAACTCAAGTCTGCCTTAAACATCGGCTAACTCATGGCGATAGCCTAACCAACGCTTACATAACCTCTTAGCTATTATGGGATTCTGAGATATTAACTGCTTTGCTGAATTTTGAATTTCAGGGATCAAAGCCGCATTCTTAACAATATCAGCAAATTGCAGTGTCATTTCTCCAGTTTGACGAGTCCCTAAGAACTCACCGGGGCCACGCAGTCGCAAATCTTCCTCCGCAATAACGAAACCATCATTGCTTTCGCGCATAATTTGAATCCTTGACTTTGCATTATCTGAAAGAGGGTGCCCATAGAGTAACAAACAGTGGCTTTCCACAGTGCCTCGCCCGACACGTCCTCGTAATTGATGCAATTGTGCTAATCCTAATCGCTCAGGGTTTTCAATTATCATCAAACTAGCATTTGGCACATCTACGCCGACTTCAATTACGGTAGTTGCCACTAATATATCCAATTCGCCAGCTTTAAACTTTGCCATAACCATCTGTTTCTGTTCAGGTTTTAGGCGACCATGAATTAAACCTATTCGGCAGTTGGGTAATTGTTCTGCCAATAAATCAGCCGTGGTTTCAGCGGCTTGGCTTTGAATTTCTTCCGATTCCTCAATTAAAGTACAAACCCAATAGACTTGCCGATTCTCTTTTTCACAAGCATCGGCAATTCTTGCTATTACTTGATCGCGTTTCTGTTCTGTAATGGCAATGGTTTTTATTGGTGTTCGGCCTGGCGGCAATTCATCAATAATGGATAAGTCCATATCTGCATAAGCGGTCATCGCTAGCGTTCTTGGGATAGGCGTTGCAGTCATCATTAGTTGATGTAGTTGTCTATTTTCAGGTGCTTTGCTTTTTAACGCTAAACGCTGTTTAACCCCAAAACGGTGCTGCTCATCAATAATCGCTAAACCCAAATTATGATACTTTACTTCGTCCTGAAATAGGGCATGAGTACCAATGATTAATCTTGCTTCGCCTGATTCTATTTTTACAAGCGCTTCACGACGTTCTACGGTTTTTAGTTTTCCAACTAAAAAGCTTACGGGTATTTCTAACTTGTCGCACCATTGTTTAAAGCTATTGTAATGTTGTTCTGCAAGAATTTCTGTTGGCGCCATAATTACTGTTTGGAAGCCTGATTCAATGACTTTAAAAGCAGCCAACGCCGCTACCAAAGTTTTTCCAGCTCCAACATCACCCTGTAATAAACGTAACATTGGTTTGCTTGACTCCAAGTCTTTACCGATTTCTTGACCCACTCTTTGTTGGGCTTTTGTTGGTTTAAAAGGCAACGATTCTAAAAATTTGCTTTTTAAAATACCCTCATTGCGCATGATAAAGGCACTGTCTTGTTTAAAACGAACTCTTTGCAATTGCATACTAAGTTGTTGCGCTAAAAGTTCTTCGTATATTAAACGTTTAATAGCAGGTGACTGTTCACTATTAATTGACTCGATTGGTGTATTCTTGGGTGGCTGATGCAGCCAAAGTAATGCCTCGGTAATGCCCATTAATGCCCATTGTTCTATTAACTCTTGTGGCATTAAGTCTTCTATCGGCTCTTGTGCTAGTTTTACTAAAGCTTGCTTTTGTAAATTCCGCCATGAAGCTTGATGCAAGCCTTCGGTGGTTGGATATACAGGGGTAAGGCTTTCTAATAAAGGCGCTGTTTGATCTTCTTGTATGTAGGTGATTTCCGGATGAACCATTTGCCAACTACGACCAAAACGACGCACTTCGCCAAAGGCAAAAAGCTCCACTCCTGCTTGTAATTTTTTTTGTTGTGCCGCCATAAAATGAAAAAAGCGAAAATCGATAGAAGCTGTTTGGTCAAACGCTCGACAGACTAAAGAGCGCCTTTTACCATACTGAACTTGGCTGTGCTGCACGGTTACTCTAAGCATCACTCGTTCGCCATCTTGTGTCTCTATAATTGGCTTTACTTGAGTTCTGTCTTCATAGCGATGGGGCAAATGAAACAATAAATCCTGCACAGTTGTAATCTGCAGTTTAGCCAGTTTTTCTTTTAGCTTAGGCCCAACACCTTTGAGTGTTTCTACTGATATTTTGCTTAATTGCACAGACATTTATAAAGATTTAGTTCCCTGTAGCTTATTTAATTCTACCGCTTGCTCTATTACTTTTAAGGCGTCTTTGCGCGGAAAGCTTCGTCTAAATGCTAGTGCCACTTTTCGACTCGGTACAGGATCAGCAAAAGTCTTAGTTACTAACTCTAGCCGTTCATTTTGAAACTCAGCAGCTGATGCAGGAACCACGCTGACACCTAAGCCACTGGCAACCATATGACGGATGGTTTCTAAAGAAGAACCGGTGATCCAATCTTTTTGGGGATTTAAACTATTATCACGACATTGCGGGCAAGCTTCTAACACCTGATCTCTAAAGCAATGCCCAGCCCCAAGCATTATCATTACTTCATCAGCAATATTAGCCAAATGCATACTGTCGTTTTTTACCCAGGGATGTTTGGCAGGTAGCAAGGCTTTAAAATCTTCCTCATACAAAGGAATAGTATCTATTTCTGGCTCATCAAAAGGCAATGCCACAAAAATTGCATCCAACTCTCCATTACGTAATTTAGTTTTTAAATTATGGGTAAAATCTTCATCAATGTGTAATGGCATTTTAGGAGCTAAGCGTTTCAGTTCAGGAACTAGGGTTGGGAATAGATAAGGGCCAATAGTGAAGATTGCCCCAATTTTCAATGCTCCTTCTAATTGATCAGAATTTTGACTTGCTTCTAACTTCAGTTTATCTACTTGTTCTAAAATGGTTTGCGCTTGTTCGACAATTTTTTGACCTTGAACAGTCAACTTTACATCGGATTTACTTCTTTCAAAAATAGTAACCCCTAACTGTTCTTCAAGTTTTTTTACCCCAACACTTAATGTTGGTTGACTTACAAAGCACGCTTCAGCTGCACGACCAAAATGTTTCTCTCTCGCAACCGCCACGATATATCGAAATTCTGTCAATGTCATGATTTTCACCTATCCCCAATATTTTATGGTCTATTCTTTAATAGCTAGTATCTATCTATATTCCAAGATCCATAAATCAGACTAAAATCATAGCCACTTATTACAATTAATTCAAAAATTCTGATGATTAATTTTTTTGAGCCAAAAACATTGAGAGAGGGCGCCCATCCTCAAGTAGATACTCTGCATCAATAAGGATATTCCAATCCTTAAATTTATCGAACAACTCATCGTTTTGTAACAAGTAAGCTGGATTTTTAGGTTTACCAAATTTTGCTGCTTCTTGGGTAAAAGTATGAATTGCGACGATAGAACCCTTTGCTAACATATCTTTATAAACATCTAATAATGGACGGTGCAAATAACGAGCTTGCACCACTAAATGGGGTTGATTCTGATTTATCATTTCCGCTAGCTCCGCCATCTGACACTGTAAATCTAAATTAAACGTCTCAATATTGGCATGCCAACGCTTCTTAAATTTTTTTAATCGCTCCAATGCATAATCATTGTTATCAATAGCGATGGCTTGATAGCCATGCAAACTTAAAAATAAAGAATCTCGTCCAGAGCCACAACCAATATCAAACACCTTTGGTTGTGAGTTTGAACAGAGATTGTTTATTAGCTCGATGTTTTGCTCCAGCAGGGGATTGGCTTTCCATAATCGCTGGCTAATATTATTTTGCTCTAATCTATCTTTTGGAACCTCATCAGCTAAGGTAATATTTTCTATTGAATAATCTTGACGCTCAAAAATTTCAGCCAAACAATTAAGCTGATTACTATTTGCCAATAAATTTAAACGACTACCTTTTGGTGGTAGTTCATGCCAAGACGATTCTAGATCCTCTAACGGTAAGCTGGTGGCCAAGGGCAAATGTCCCGTTACAAATTCTGTAACGGGACGTATATCGATAATGGGGACTTGCGCAGATTCTAAAGATTTAAGAGTGAGCGCGAGAAAAGGGTTGGGCTTTGCCATAAGTTAATGATCGCCATACCCACTCTAGCGGGCCAAAATAGAATTTTTTCAACCATAGTTCAGAGCCTATTAGCTGAATTAAATACAGTGCAACTACTATGTAATAAAGCTCATAGCGTTCAAGCTCTGCAAAGTAGCCAAAACCAAAGCCGTAAAATATCGTGGTTAAGACTATCGATTGCATAATGTAATTAGTAAAAGCCATTTTTCCTACAGCTTCGAATTTGCGACGCAACCAAACCAGAATATTCGACTTTGCCCATAAACAGAACAGGCCGATATAACCGAGAGCAATAAAAACAGCTGCCACGCTGTTAGCAACACCAAATGAAAGCCACAAACCTTTAAAATCATAATTGTTATCATTCAATAACCAATAATCCCAAGCTTGTAATCCAGCTCCAATTAAAAACATTGTTAACGCAAACTTAATATAAAAAGCCTTACTTCGCTCTGCAGTTAGTATTCTTTGCTGATATAAGGCCATGCCTAACAACATAGCTCCGCCAATTCTTAAAGGACCAACAAGGAACAACATATTTATCAATGCCATTCCATAAAACTTAGCTCTGTGCGTTAAGTTTTCTAGATAACCACCCTGATAAGCTGTCACTTCTTCTTCGATTAACGCTCGTGTGGGATAAAACATTTGATTCATTTCTTCCATTTCTGATGCTGGAACCCATTGAAATAGAAAATACAATCCAGCCATTACAACAAAGAAAAAACCCATCAAAGCAGAAGCAATGAATAGTTTCGTTTTAGCTGTTGTATTAAGTGCTAAAAAGAAAACCCAGAATCCCATTAACGCGTAAGTCGCTAGAATATCGCCATACCAAATAAAAAACCCGTGGATCAAACCAAAAAGCAAAAGCCATCCCATTCTTTTCATATGAATCGGTGTTGGTGACACGCCTTTATTGCTGGCTCTTTGTGCCATTAACATAATTCCAGCACCAAAAAGAATTGAGAACAGGGTATAAAACTTTTGATCTGCAAAGAAGTGGGTAACAAGCCAGGTTGTAGTATTGGCTGAACTCGTGTCTCCAGCAGCAAACGGATTCATATAAAAAGCGTTTATATGAGCAAATGTTGCAATATTCATCACTAAAATACCCAACACTGCAATTCCACGAATTAAATCTAGCGATAGAAATCTTTCTAAATTTGGCTTGAACTCTTTATCCATAGTTTTGCTCATGAATTCCCTAATAATTATAGTTAATTTATATTAAACCTTCGTTCGACGCTATACAAAATAAATTCGTAACAAAATGCTTTTAAATGTTTTTTCGTAAAAAATCCCATACAGTGTCATCTATTTCACCCAATTCATTTAAATTTGGGTAGCGCAATTTATGCTTATCACAAAAACGTTTAACCGTGGGGTGTAATGATTTAAAAATAAGAAGGTCGACCTCAGCTTGTTGCATTTTACACTCACCATACATTCCTGCTTCTTCTCTTTGTCGCTGGGCTTCATACAATATTAGTGCAGCAGCCACCGAAACGTTCAATGACTGAACCATTCCTTTCATTGGAATAATGACATGTTGATCCGCTAATTTTGCAGCTTCACTTGAGACGCCTACCAACTCCGATCCAAGTAACAAGCAAGTTGGCTTGGTATAATCAATACTTCTAAAATCTACAGCTTCTTCTGAGAAATGCGCACAAAGGATCTGCATCTTTTGTGAACGCACTGTTGCAACACCTTGTTGTAAAGATTCATAGGTACGGGTTTTTACCCATCGCTTCGAACCACTGGCAGTATGATGCCCCCGATATTGGACATCCTCTGGAAAGGTAGCATGAACTTCGCCAATGCCTACTGCATCCGCAGTTCTTACAATCGCAGCAAGATTATGGGGTTTGTGAACATCCTCCATAAAAACGGTTAAATCTGGTTGTCGATTGGCAACCAACTGTAATATTTTTTGCAATCGTTCTGGCTTTTGATCGAGCATGAAAATTATCTACCTAATGTTCTAATTTCCTAGATAAACTACGCCATCCATTTCAATGTCGGCGCCTTTTGGCAATTCTTTAACACCAATAGCAGCTCTTGCTGGATAAGGCTGTTCGAAATATTGCGCCATGATTTCGTTTACTGTTGCAAAATTACTTAAATCCAACATGAAGATATTTAACTTAACAATGTCTTTTAATTCTGCTCCTGCAGCTTCGCAAACAGCCGTTAAGTTCTTAAACACTTGGTGAACCTGCTGTTCAAAATCTTCAACCAATTCCATAGTCTCTGGAATTAAAGGAATTTGGCCAGAAAGATATAAACTATCGCCAGCTTGGACCGCTTGCGAATAAGTGCCTATTGCTGCTGGTGCCTTATCGGTATGTATAATTTTCTTAGTCATTCTTGTCTCACTAAATTGATCGGTTATTACTAATGGCGTTGCACTTTATTAACAAAAGGTACCACTCGTAATTTCTTTATAATGGAAGCTAGCTGAACACGATGCTCTACTCGAATATCAAAATGCAAAATATTAATATCACCATCTAATTCATCAATTTTTACGTTGATAATATTAATATCTTGATTAGAAATAATACTGGTAATTTGAGCCAAAACACCTCGTCCATTAAACACCTCAATATCTAATGAACAACTAAACTCACCTTCAACTTCTGGTGACCATTCGACTGGAATATATCGATCGTTCTGTTTATGAGCTCTTTTGACATTCGAACAATTTTCACGATGAATAGTAAAGCCCTTACCAGCGCTAACATAAGCGACAATCGGATCATTAGGAATAGGACAACAACATTTTGAATAGCGAACCACCAAACCCTCTGTACCTTTAATGGCTAATGGCGAAGAGTCTTCTTTTTCTGAATCTTTTTCTAAATCTGTTTCGCCATCCGAACCATGTTTAATTCGATGTGCTATTAAAACTGACGCCACTCGTCCTAAACCAACTGCTGCCAAAAGTTCTTCAAAATTATCGTATTTAATGCTTTTTGCAACCTGCTCTAAATCTTCAACCTCATAGTTCTCAAGGTTTTGATCCAATGACTTTTCAATTAATCGATAACCTAAATTAACCGCTTCATCATGACGCATATTTTTAATAAAGCTTCGTATGTTGGCACGAGCTTTACCACTCATGGCAAAACTTAGCCATGCTGCATTTGGCTTACTATCAGGCGCGGTTATAATTTCTAGCGTCATGCCATTAACAAGTTTTGTACTTAATGGTGAAAATTGCTTATCAATTTTGCAAGCGATACATGTATTTCCAACTACAGTGTGAATAGCATAAGCGAAATCTACTGGAGTAGAGCCTTTTGGTAGCTGTATGATTTTTCCCTTTGGAGTGAACACGTACACTTCATCAGGAAATAAATCAATTTTTACGTTTTCGATAAACTCTAAAGAGTCATCAGCACTTTGCTGTAACTCAATTAAACTTTGCACCCATTCGCGTGCTTTATTTTCTGTAGGACTTGTATCTTCCGATTTATATAACCAATGTGCAGCAACCCCATGTTCCGCCATTTGATCCATTATTTCTGTTCTGATCTGAACTTCTATTCTAACTTGTTCTTTTGCTTGTAATATTGAGTGGAGCGATTGGTAGCCGTTGGCTTTAGGGATGGCGATATAGTCTTTAAATAATCCAGGGAGTGGTTTAAATTGATTATGTACTTGACCTAAAATTCGATAACAAGAATCTTCACTATCAGTTATCACCCTAAAAGCATAAATATCCATTACTTCATTAAAAGTACCGACCTTATCACGCATTTTTTTATAAATACTAAACACGCTTTTTTCACGGCCTAACACTTTTCCAGCAATATGTGATTCTTTAAGCCTGACTCTTAACTGCTCAGAAATATTTTCAATTATCTTTTTACGACGACCACGAACTTTTTCAACCGCCGCTTTTAAGATCTTATAGCGCATCGGATACATATTGGCAAAACCCAATAATTCCAGCTGTTCTTTTAACTTATAAATACCTAAGCGGTTTGCAATCGGCGCGTAAATTTCTAAAGTTTCACGTGCAATTCTACGACGCTTATCAGGACGTAAAGCGCCTAAAGTCTGCATATTATGCAAACGATCCGCTAACTTGATCAGGATCACTCTTATATCCTGGACCATAGCCATCATCATTTTACGGAAATTTTCTGCTTGCGCTTCTTCTTTCGATCGAAAATTGATTTGTGTTAATTTACTGACACCCTCTACCAACTCAGCAACTGATTCTCCAAATTGATCCGATAATTCTTCTTTGGTTACTGGAGTGTCTTCAATCACATCATGCATTAATGCAGCCATGATGGTTTGATGATCTAGATTTAGTTCTGCAAGAATACGCGCTGCCGCGACAGGATGTGTTATATATGGTTCGCCACTTGAGCGCATTTGCCCATCATGGGCTTTTTCCGCCACCTGATATGCACGCTCTATATCGGCAATATGAGCAGGCTCAAGATAAGTTTCTACAACTTCCCTTAACCCTGCAAAATAAGCCATTTTAATTACCTAAATTCTAATTAACTTTAGAATAAAGCAGGTCCAGCTTCTTGCTCTGCTTTTGCCATTCTTTCGTCAGCATCAACAGTTAATTGATCAGTCAATCCTTCTTCGATTTCTCGCAATGCAACTACCGTTGGTTTGTCATTATCCCAATCGACTTTGGGATCATGACCACCTGTTGCAATTTGGCGAGCACGTTTTGCTGCCAACATAATTAAATCGAAACGATTACCTACTTTTTCAACTGCGTCTTGTACCGTTACACGTGCCATTTTTTACCTCACTTATTTAGAGCTTTGCTCTTAACTAAATCTTAGCCTTGATCTTAATGTTTGATCAACTGCTTAATAAATCTTCTATTAATGATTGGTGTTTTTGTTGTTGCATCGTTAGTCGTTGTAAATTAGCAACGAAAATAGACTTTAATTCTTGCTGCGCAACTTCAAAATCATCATTAATAATTAAATAATCATATTCTGCATAATGCTGCATTTCATTATTAGCTGCCTGCATTCTACCTTTAATAACTTCTTCACTATCTTGACCACGCCCAGTTAAGCGAGCCAATAACTCTTCCTTAGAAGGCGGTAATATAAAAATACTTTGGCATTGCGGCATTAACTTTCTTACCTGTTGCGCGCCTTGCCAATCAATTTCTAACACCACATCTTGGCCATTGGCCAATTGCTCTTCTAGCCACCACTGGCTAGTGCCATAATAATTACCAAATACTTCGGCATGTTCTAAAAAAGCATCTTGCTCTAACATTCCTTTAAAATCTTCCACCGAAACAAAGTTATAGTCTACTCCATCAACTTCGCCAGGTCTTTGCTGGCGAGTCGTGGTCGAAACAGAAATTTTTATATCACTAATATCGTTTAAAACCGCTTTTAATAAGCTAGTTTTGCCTGCACCCGATGGCGCTGAGACAACATACAAAATTCCAGTAACTTTGTTATCCGACTTTTCCATGACTTATTTTCGTATCACTCCATATTTTGTACTTGTTCGCGCATTTGCTCGATCAAAACTTTCATCTCAACCGCGCTCGCCGTAATATCGGTATTAATCGACTTCGAGCCCAAAGTATTGGCTTCACGATTAAATTCTTGCATTAAGAAATCTAAACGACGACCAACCGCACCACCTTTAAAAACCATTCGACGTGCTTCTTTGACGTGAGTAGTTAAACGGTCTAATTCTTCAGCAACGTCTAGCTTTTGTGCCAGCATTACCATTTCTTGTTCAACGCGCTCAGAATCCAACTCAATTTTTGCTTCAGCAAAACGGCCTTGAATCTTTTCTTTTTGCCATTGAATAATTTGTGGCATTAACTCAGTAACTTTCGCCACTTCTTGTTCAATACCGTCCAAACGATCATTGATGTTTTGAGCCAAATCTTGACCTTCGCGCTCACGAACTTGAATCAACTGCTTAATTGCATCTTGAAAAAGCACCTTAACGTCTTTCTCCATGCTATCCGTATCCGCTTCTTCTGCCTGCAAAATATTCGGCCAACGCATCAACTGCATTAAATTTGGTGACTGATTCTCTTGCGATAAAGTTTGCAGTTCTTGGTGGATGGTCAATAACTCAGAAGCCAAGTCATGGTCAAGCTTCATCTTGCCAGATTCTGCTTGGTTATATTCGATGCGTAAATTCGCTTCGATTTTACCGCGACTTAGGCTCTTTCTAAGACCATTTCTCAGATCAAACTCCATATGACGGAATGATTCAGGCATCCGAAAACTAGGCTCTAAGAATCTCTGATTAACCGATTTTAACTCCCAAGTCAGGGTGCCCCAATCCGCAGCAAGCTGCTGACGGGCAAAAGCTGTCATGCTTCTAACCATGTGCGTTCCCACCAAAGACTTAAATGTCTTTACATTTCAACAAGTTAACGCCGAACACTATTTGCTATATTTAATAAGCCATTTCTTTCGGCATGAACCTTGAATTATACCCATCTAGTAAGTATATGGCGAGAAGTAAGTTTTTCGTACTTGCATTAATTATTATTTAGATATTTAATTAACTTCCAATAGTTCTTTTAAATCAGAAAATTTATGCAAAACAGGGATAGTTACGATTATGTCTTAATAGGAATAGTATTGCGTCTCTTGGCTAACGTTACAGCCGCAACTCAAAAAAGCTTTGTTATAGAAGAATTACAAAAATTAAAATTTAATCTTACTATTGTTGGTTATGACGTATGTTGCTCCAACCTAAACACTACCTTTTTTATGGAATTAGAAAGTAAACTTGACGATATCTCAGATGATGATCCTATAGGCGAACCTGTAAGAAGAGCTCTAGAAACCGAAATGAATATCCTTGAGCGCCATGTATTATCTGAAGGCATTACTAAAAAAGTACACGTAATCCCAGAAAGAAGGTTTAACTCAAATTTCTTATTAAACCAACCTGAAAAACTCTTTAAAGTTGGTACATTCGATAAACTATCACAATTAGCATGTTTCGATATAACATCTTCTTGTAAATGTATTCTATATGGCGAGGGCACAGCCGCCGCTTTTCATATTTTAAGAGCTACAGAAGAAGTACTAAAGTGTTATTATTTCCACCACAAAAAGCAAAAACGACTAAAAAAACCCATGTGGGGATCTATGCTAAAAGAACTAAGTAATAAGTCAAAGAATAAACCCCCTAAAACTCTATTAAACTCTCTTGACCTAATTAGGGAATCTTATAGAAATCCAACTCAACACCCAGATGCCATATATGAAATAGATGCTGCTCAAGACTTACTTGGACTTTGTCTTGATGTTATAGGCAAAATGGCAGAAGAATTTTAGCTGTTAATAAACTATTTTTTATTGTTTTAGTAACTTCTAAAATTACAACTGTAGACACCATCATATAAATTAATGAAACCCCAGCGGAGACCAGGGTCTACTTAAAGCCCACACATATCGGGAGAGTGGACTCCAACCTTCGCTGGAGTTTCCTTCATTTATTATGACCATTTCTGCACAGCTTTGACCGTAAAGTATTTCTTATCTTCTAACCTTAATGCAGTAAGTTTATTACCCCAAACACAGCCTGTATCGAGGGCGTATAAATTTTTTGTTTTAGCTTCGCCGTTTAGCGCTGCCCAATGACCGAAGACTAGCGTTGTTTCTTTTAGTAGTTGTTTTTTAAATTTATACCAAGGTTTTAATTTTTTATTCTTACTATTCGGTGAGCCTTTCTCCGCTAAGTTTAAACTGCCTTGTTTATCGCAAAATCGCATTCGGGTTAGGGCATTGGTTGTAAAACGCAACCGTTCTTGTTTCTTTAAATTTTTGCTCCATGCCACAGGTTCATTGCCATACATACTTTTAAAATATTTAATTCGCTTTGAGCCTTTGAGTAAAACGTTTTCTAGTTCAAAAGCATTTGCTAGGGTTTTATCAAGATCCCATTTGGGTGGCACACCCGCATGAGTCATTAGGGTTTTAAGTTCCTTATCGTAATAGGCTATTGGTTGACTAATTAACCATGCTAGCAGTGCATCACATTCTGGCGATTTTATTAATGATTTTAATTTATCTTTCGGGTTGAGCTTTTTATCTAGATGGTAACTGGCAAGTAAGTGTAAATCATGGTTGCCTAAAACTGCGGTACAAACGTCTTGGTTGTCATAAATATATTGAAGAACTTCTAATGACTTCGGACCACGGCTGACCATATCGCCCGCTAACCAAAGTTGGTCATGGTTTGGATTGAACTTTATTTTTTTTAATAATAAGCGAAACTCTTGATAACAACCTTGAATATCGCCTATTGCATAGGTAGCCATGATCTTAATTACCGCTTAGTGCAAAACTCCGGGAATGCTTAAACTAAAAACTGGGATAGGCGCATCAAACTCTTCGCCATTTTCACCGCTCATCTGATACGAACCATGCATACAACCAATTGGAGTGGTCAATACTGCACCACTTGAATATTCGTAACTTTTTCCCGGCTCAATAAATGGTTGCTCTCCAACCACACCTTGCCCTTTAACTTCTGTGACTTCGCCATTAGCATCGGTAATTTTCCAATGACGGGCATTCAAACGAGCACCATTGTCACCTGAATTTGTAATTCTTATGGTGTAACCAAAAGCATAACGCTCATTATCAGGTTCTGATTGATCTTCTAGGTATTGTGTCGCCACTTTGATTTGAAATTGATATTCACTCATGCCCTGGCTCCATTTCGCTTTACTTATAACTTTTGCTTTTTGCTAAAGCATTAAACAATTCTCAATCTCAGTATCTAATGGAACTGGTTTTGGTGCAAGCCTGTGCTATCATTTAATCAATTAGATTAACGATTTTTTACTAATGACTAAAACCATCATGATCACTGGAGCAAGTTCTGGTTTCGGGCTTGCTACGGCAAAAGCTTTTGCCACTAAAGGCCATAAGGTAATTGTAGCTGCTCGCAGACGTGAACGTCTTGTAGCTTTACAACAAGAATTTGCTGATCAAATTTATGTTATGCCACTAGACGTAACCTCTGAAGCACAAATTAATAATTCCATTGATACCTTGCCAGAAGCATTTTCTTCCGTAGATTTGTTAGTTAATAACGCTGGATTAGCACTGGGTCTTTCTCCGGCTCATGAAGCAGATCTAGCCGATTGGCACAGGATGGTTGATACTAATATCAAAGGCTTATATTTAATGACCCGGAAAATCCTTCCTAACATGGTAAATAGAAAAGTAGGGCATATCATAAATATTGGCTCAATAGCAGGTAGCTATGCATACCCAGGTGGTAATGCTTATGGCGCGACGAAGGCTTTTGTTCAACAATTTAGCCGCAATTTACGCGCGGATTTGTTAGGCACTAATATTCGGGTTACCAATATCGAGCCAGGTTTGGCAGAAACTGAATTTTCCTTAGTGCGCTTTCATGGCGATAAAGATAAGGCTGATAAGGTGTATGAAGATACTCAAGCACTTACCGCAGAAGATATTGCCAATGCAGTTATTTGGGCTTTTGAACAACCCCAGCATGTCAATATCAACTCTATTGAACTAATGCCAACTAGCCAAGCCTGGGCCGCTTTGGCCGTCGATAAAGTTCAAGGGTAACTTAGGATTATCAAATGCCAAGGAAGAACCGACCACCTATCCACCTGTTAGAAGTTTTTGAGACGGCCGCTCGTCACGAAAGCTTTAAAAAAGCGGGGCTAGAGCTTAACATCACCGCTTCAGCTATAAGCCATCAAATTAAATCTCTTGAACAGATTTTAGGCTTTGCTTTATTCAATAGAATTACCCGCGGTGTTAAGTTAACTAAAGAAGGGCGGGATTATGCTTACTCACTAACCCGTGCTTTTCAGGTGATTGACCAAGCATCTAATGTTGTTTTAGATAAAGCTAAAAAGATAAAAGTAAAAGTCAGCATAATGCCTTCTCTTGCCAGTAATTTGGTTTACCCAAAATTAGCAGATTTTAAAAATGCCCATCCTGAAATTGATTTAGAAATTGATTCTTGTGAGGAGCTTGCTGATTGTAATGATTCTTCCATCGATTTCGCTGTTCGCTATGGTTACGGTGATTGGGATCAGTACAGATCTCAATTGTTACGACGTTGTCATGGAGTTATTTTAGCCAGTCCCGATTTTTTAGATAGAAATCCCGTTAACAGCCCCAATCAATTAGAAGATCTTCCGCTAATATGCCTAAGCCATATTGAATCAGCATGGTACTCATGGGCCAAACATTTCAAAATTGAAAATTTTCAAATTAAACACCCTCTTAATTATCACTCTTACGGCACAGCGATTCAGGCAGCGCTACAAGACATAGGCTTAGTTAGCGCAATATACGAACTAGAAAAAAGCCTAATCAGTAAAGATAAATTAGTCCAAGTTTTCGATGTAAAAGCCCAGCTTAAATCAGGCATCTACATTGTCAAAAGCCCCCACCGCAAACTAACCGATGCAAGTCAACAATTTATCAATTGGCTCATTCAGCAAATAGACACACTATAAACTCTGCTTATAGATGAGTGCTATTCATCTATAAGCTTGATTATTATCCTTTTGTTCAGCAGATCTTATTTATTTACTCTATAAACCTATCAAGACAACTTAGAGAGTGAAAAATGATCCGTCCCATTATTGCTATTTTTGATTTATTACATTTAGTCACTAATATAGTGTTTTTTATAATTGGATTTAACCTTAAGCTAAGCCCAGCTTTGGCCTTTATTTATATGCCTTTGATTTTACTTAGTATTTGGACTTGCTTCTTTAGTTTTCGAGCTTATTTAAAAACCAAGTTAGCTTCTAAACACCCTAGATCTCTTCATAAACACAGGGAGGTCAACCCTAAGTCATTATCCCTATGCTAAAATAATAAAAAATCATCGGGAGTATTTATGTTAATTCTTTATCCAATGCTAGCACTAGTTGCTTTAACCATAATTGTAGCTATTAGAATGTATAGTCATCGCGTTGGCTTTATGAAAACGAACCGCATCCATCCGCAAAAGGTTCAAACCCGAGCGCAAGCTCTTGAGCAATTAACCGATACGCGAGCTTCAGATAATTTCATGAACCTTTTTGAAATGCCGGTTTTGTTTTACGTCGCTTGTATAACCATTTACGTTACCAACTCGGCTTCTCCGTTACTTGTAGCGCTAGCATGGGCTTACGTAGCATTTAGAGTGGTTCATTCTTTTATTCATTGTAGTTATAATAAAGTAATGCACCGATTTGCCGCCTTTATTTTAAGCGCTATCGTTTTATTATTTATTTGGTTGATTCTTGCTAGTCAACTTATATTTGGAATTTCACTTTAATGAAAATTGAAAACAACTGCGTTGTCGAGCTTGACTACAAGCTTATGGATACTAAAAATCAAACATGGGAATCTTCCGATGAAGGTGGCCCCTGGGTTTATTTACATGGTCACGGCGAGTTAATGCCCGCCTTAGAAAAAGAGTTAATAGGAAAGGGGATTGGTCAAAAGCTTAAATTAGAATTAAAACCTGAAGAAGCTTATGGCCCCTACGAACAAGATTTGTGCACGCAAGTTCCATTAGAAGCCTTTGCAGAAGTAAATAACCTTACAGAAGGCATGCGTTTAGCGGCTGAAGGACAAGATGGAGTTCACGCAGTAACTGTTAAGTCTATTACCGATGAAACCGTAACTATTGATGCTAATCATCCTTTGGCTGGGCAAGCAGTTAAAGTAGAAGTAAAAGTTTTATCTGTAAGAGAAGCATCTGAAGAAGAAATATCTCATGGCCATGTACATCAACATGGTGCCTCTTGTGGCCATAGTCATTAATTTGTATCGCTTATGAAACCATCCATTTTATTTCTTTGTACTGGCAATTCCTGTCGTAGCCAGATGGCTGAAGGCTGGGGTAAGGCATTACGATCTCAAGCTTTTGACTTTTATTCTGCAGGAATAGAAAAGCACGGCAAAAACCCTAACGCTATAAGAGTTATGGCGGAGGCCAGTGTTGATATTTCTAATCAAGAATCTGAAACAGTAAATGAATTACCCATTCAGAATTTTGATTATGTTATTACAGTATGTGGACATGCCGATGAGCATTGTCCTTACTTTCCTGCAAAAACCAAAATTATCCATTTTGGTTTTGATGATCCTCCTAAATTAGCTTTAGCTTTTGAGGATCATGAACAACAGCTTGATTGTTATCGAAAAGTGCGTGATGAAATAAAGGAATTTGTTTTATCCATTGAAGATCATTTAGAGTAAGGGTTTTTTGAACCATCCTCTGTTGTTTTAAATCGTTTATAGCTCCATTGATACTGTTCTGGATAGTCCCGTATCATTTTTTCTAGTTCAAGATTTAGCTTTTCAGAATACTCCTGCTCGCTTAACTCAGGATCAATATCAACCACCGGTAGAAAAATATCGTATTTGCCACATGGCTTTTGAATAGCCGCGATTTGATAAATTTTTGCATTAGCTTTTTTCTGAACTTTTTGAATTAGATTCATCGTTTTGGCTTTCTTACCAAAAAAAGGAACAAAGACCCCAGTATTTCCTCCTGGCTCTTGATCAGATAATAAAGCTGCTACTTTGCAATCTTTTAAAACTTTTAAAAATTCTCGCAACCCCTTGGAGTCACCCGGCACCATTGCGGTTGTGTTTTTACAACGCCCTTTACAAATTATTTCGTCTAATTCTTGATAACGAGGTTTTCTGTACATACAGGTAAAGTCAAAAGTTTTACCCAAATAGAATAAAGCCACCTCCCAATTACCAATATGACTGCCCGTAATTAAAATGCCTTGGCCATTCGCTATGTCTTGCTTAATTTTATCTGCACCATAAACTTGGTCTAACCAATCTTCAATACAAGGTCTAAGCCAAGCTTTGGCTATTTCCGGAGCAATCTTAAAAGTATGAATCAAGCTTTCTTTAGCCAACTTTTTTTGCCAAGCTTGTGATCTATCTGGATAACAAATACCAATATTTACTTTGCTGACATAATAAGATCTGCTATTGAATAACATTGCCAATCGAGCCATAAAACTCATAAAAGGTTTTGTTAACCAAAGAGGCAGTTTTGCAAAAATCCAAATCACACCATAAATGGCCCGAGTTTTAAACGGCTTTGATTGACTCTTTTTCTGACTCATATTTCGCTTGTCTCAACAAAAAAATGCCAGCGATGCTGGCACTTTTTTAAAAAGTAATAATAAACTTACTTAGATTTCTCTAACGGCAGCTCATTCAGTAATCTATCAAGTTGTTGGTAATTTTTCACTTCATATTTTTGATTAACCACAAATTTAGGAAAGCTCGTTACTTTAAAATCCCTAACCATTTTCTTCGCATGTTGAACTTTACTCGCTACAGCAAAAGAGTTGTAGGCTTTATCAAATGCTTCCTTATCAATCCCTGCTTTTGCAAAAATTGGGTATAAATCTTTTTTCGTGCGCACAATTTTTTTATCGCGATGCCATTGATTAAAAATACCCATATGAACTTGATCCAAAACACCTAAAACTTCAGCAGTATAATAACCCTGAGTTAAATGTGGAACTTGCCCCATAAACACCGGTACCTGAATAAACTCAATGCTTTCAGATTTTTGTGGTAACCATTTGTGAATAAAACCTTCCATATTGTAGCAGTGTGGACAGGTATAAGAGAAAAACTCTATCACTTGTGGTTTTTGGATCCCTTTAGTACCTTCTATCACAGCGTAATCTGTGCCTTCTTTAAAGTTACTAGCTTTTACAGGGCTAGCTGGCGTAGCACTATCTGCGCATGCAACCTGACTTAATGCTAATAATGAAAACGCTGCTATAAATAATGACTTTAATTTCATTTTGACCTCTTAAACTCTTCTTACAAGATAAACATCTTATACTTTATTCAACTGTCACTGATTTTGCCAAGTTTCTTGGCTGATCAACGTCAGTTCCTTTGATCACCGCTACATAGTAAGACAATAATTGTAAAGGAATTGTATAAACTATGGGAGCTGTAATCTCATATTTACTTTTTACTGACAATACCTTTATACCATCAGTTTCCTGAATTTTAGCTGACTCGTCAGCAAACACATAAAGCTGTCCACCACGCGATCGCACTTCTTCAATGTTTGATTTTAATTTTTCTAACAAACTATCATTTGGCGCTACCACAACAATCGGCATTTCTTTATCAATTAGTGCCAGTGGACCATGCTTTAATTCACCTGCAGCATAAGCTTCTGCATGAATATAAGATATTTCTTTAAGTTTTAATGCACCTTCCATAGCGATAGGGTATTGCTGTCCACGACCTAAGAAAAGGGTGTGGTATTTCTCGGCAAATGCTTTTGAAAGCTCTTCAATTTCTTTTGCTTGCTCTAAGGCATCTTGAATTTCACTAGGCAAGTGCTCCAAAGCAATGGCTAACTCCTTTTCCTTTTCTTCTGACAAGCCTTTAGCTTTGGCGATTGAAACCATCAGTAACAATAATGAAACTAACTGGGCGGTAAAAGCCTTAGTCGAAGCAACTCCAATTTCCGTTCCAGCACGAGTAATTAAAGTAAAATCTGATTCTCGAACCATAGAAGAGGCAGGGGAGTTACAGACAGTCAAACTTCCCAGGTAACCTTCTGTTTTAGCTTTTTTCAATGCCGCTAAAGTATCAGCAGTCTCTCCAGACTGTGAAATCGTAATAAACAAACTATTATCTAATACTGCAGTTTTTCTATAACGATATTCACTAGCGATTTCCACTAAACAAGGAATACCTATAACATCTTCTACCCAGTACTTCGCAACCATAGCTGCATGATAAGAAGTTCCGCAAGCAATAATTTGCAGGGCTTGAGTTTGCTCAAAAACTTTATTTGCATTTTCACCTAAAGTTTCTACAAAAATCTTGTGGTTAACTAATCGCCCTTCTAAGGATTCATTAACAACTTGTGGTTGCTCATAAATTTCTTTTAACATGAAGTGGCGATATTTGCCTTTATCCACCGCATCATGTTGCAAATCGGAAACTTCAAAATCTCTAGTAACCTTTTCTCCCGATGAATTTAAAATACTGACGCTAGCTCTTGTAACTTCCGCAACTTCGCCTTCTTCTAAATACAAAAACTCTCGAGTTACTGGTAACAGCGCCAATTGATCAGAAGCTATAAAGTTCTCGCCTATACCTTTACCAATAACTAATGGTGAACCAGAACGTGCAACCACCATCCTGTCTGGCTGATTCGCATCAATTGCAACTGTTCCATAAGCTCCTTCAAGTTTACGGGTAGCTGAAAGTAAAGCCTGCAATAAAGAACCCGCTGTTTTCAATTCATGATGCAACAAATGTGCCATTACTTCTGTATCGGTATCCGAATTAAAAACATAACCCAATGCTTTCAGTTCATCACGTAATTCGTCATGATTCTCGATAATGCCATTATGTACCAAAGCGATATTATTCTCGGACATGTGCGGGTGTGCGTTCTTTTCATTAGGCTCGCCATGAGTAGCCCAACGCGTATGCGCAATTCCTAACCCACCAGCAACAGGGCTTTCACTTAGAGCTTTATCTAGCTCTGACACTTTACCAACTCTACGAATACGTTGAATGCCTTCATGTTCGGAGTCATATAAAGCTACGCCAGCAGAGTCATAACCGCGATATTCTAACCGCTTTAAACCTTCTACTAATATCTGGCTAACATCTCTTTGCGCTATAGCGCCTACAATGCCACACATTATTTTTTATCCTCTTTTCTTTCTATTTTTATCGGTCTTTGCCAATCTTCTAAATGTTTTTGGCGTGTCCTACTTATCGCTAAATTATCGCTTGGCACGTCTTTGGTTATTGTTGAACCAGCACCAACCGTGGCCATTTTTCCAATCGTTACTGGAGCAACTAATTGAGAGTCTGATCCGATAAAAGCACCGTCTTCAATCACCGTCTGAAATTTATTCACACCATCATAATTGCAAGTGATAACGCCAGCACCAATATTAACTTTTTCACCAACGGTTGCATCACCGATATATGCTAAATGGCTCGCTTTACTACCTTTACCTAACACCGTTTTTTTAGTTTCAACAAAGTTTCCGATAAAGGCTTCATCTTTTAATTCTGTATTGGGACGAATTCTTGCAAAAGGTCCAACTTGGCAATCTTTACCAATGGTAGCGCCATCAATCATGCAATTAGCTTTAATGTGTGTTGCTTCGCCAATTACACAATCTTTTAAAATCACATTTGCATCTATTTGTGCACCAGTCTTAATTGAAACATTGCCTTCAATAATAACATTTACATCAATTAAGACATCAGATTGACATTCCAGTTCGCCGCGTATATCAATTCGACTAGGATCAATTAAAGTCACACCTTTTTGCATAAGTGCATCGGCCTGCGACAATTGATAAGCTCTTTCTAATTGTGCCAATTGGACTCTACTGTTTACGCCTTCTACTTCAATCGCGGAACTAGGGTGACTAGCAATAACACCAGCTTCATCAGCCGCCATTGCAATGGTATCAGTTAAGTAATATTCGTTTTGAGCATTGTTATTATCAACGTTTTTTAGCCAACGATTTAAATCTGTACCTTTAGCCACCAAGATCCCTGTATTAACTTCATCTATTAACAATTGATCTTGGTTTGCATCTTTCTGTTCTACGATAGCAACAACTTGGTCGTTATTATTACGAACGATTCGCCCATAACCTTGAGGATTATCCAACTTAACAGTTAATAGACCTAAACCGTTCTTCGGCGTTTGCTCCACTAATGATTTCAATGTTTCAGTCTTAATTAATGGCACATCGCCATATAGTACTAAAACTAAGTTTTCAGATTTAACAAATGGCAGCGCCTGGTCCACGGCATGACCAGTGCCTAATTGCTCTGCTTGCTCAGCAATAACCACCTTTTGTGCGGATAACTCTGCTTTAACTTGATCAATCCCATGACCCGCAACCACAACAACCTGCTCAGCATTTAATTGGTTAGCGGCATCAATCACATGTTGCAACATTGGCTTGCCCGCAATGGGATGCAAAACCTTAGGCATAGAAGATTGCATACGAGTTCCTTTACCCGCTGCTAATATTACGACGCTTAGTCCCATGACTGTCCTATTTAATATTTTTATAAACCATAATATAAAAAGGGTAGCAAGAGCTACCCTTTAGTAAGCATTTTCATACTTTTTTACTATTTATCAGTTACTTACCAGCTTTTTTCTTGATAGAACGCAAGGTTCTAAGCTGTGCAACTGCCGCAGCTAATTCCGCTGCAGCTTTAGAGTATTCGATTTCAGAAGTTTGATCTGCTAGAGCTTCACGAGCTTGTTTTTCCGCTTCGATTGCTTTTGCTTCATCAACATCCTCAGCCCGAACCGCTGTATCCGCCAAAACGGTAACTTGGTGTGGTTGGATTTCTAGCATTCCGCCAGAAACGTAGAAGAACTCTTCTACTCCGCCAGCCATAGTCACTTTAATTTGACCAGGATTTAGCGAGGTTAATAACGGAGCATGACCAGGCTCAACACCTAATTCCCCCAAGTCACCGGTTGCGATCAAACGCTCAACCTGACCTGAGAAAATTTCATTCTCTGCACTAACGATGTCTAAATGTACTGTTGTTGCCATATTCTTTCTCGCTCTTTTCAAACCTTCCCATTAACAAAAAGGGAAGGTCAATCTAAACCGAGGCTTAGATTGACTTAGCTTTCTCAACAGCTTCTTCGATTGAACCAACCATGTAGAAGGCTTGCTCTGGAAGGTGATCATACTCACCGTTCAAGATACCTTTAAAGCCAGAAATGGTGTCTTTCAAAGAAACATACTTACCAGGCGCGCCTGTGAAAACTTCTGCTACGAAGAAAGGCTGCGATAAGAAACGTTGAATCTTACGAGCACGTGATACAGTTTGCTTATCTTCTTCAGAAAGCTCGTCCATACCAAGAATCGCAATAATATCTTTTAACTCTTTATAACGCTGTAATACACCTTGAACGCCACGTGCTACTTCATAGTGCTCGTTACCAATTACTAAAGGATCTAATTGACGAGAAGAAGAATCAAGTGGGTCAATCGCAGGGTAGATACCTAGCTCGGCGATTTGACGAGATAATACAACCGTTGCATCCAAGTGAGCGAAAGTAGTCGCTGGCGATGGATCCGTTAAATCATCCGCAGGTACGTATACCGCTTGGATCGAAGTAATCGAACCAGTCTTAGTTGAAGTAATACGCTCCTGAAGTACACCCATCTCTTCAGCAAGAGTAGGCTGGTAACCTACCGCTGATGGCATACGACCTAGAAGTGCTGATACCTCAGTACCCGCTAGCGTATAACGATAGATGTTATCGATGAATAATAGTACGTCACGGCCTTCATCACGGAATTTTTCCGCCATAGTCAAACCAGTCAAAGCAACACGTAAACGGTTACCTGGTGGTTCATTCATCTGACCATATACTAGTGATACTTTATCGATTACGTTTGAATCAGTCATTTCGTGATAGAAATCGTTACCCTCACGAGTACGCTCACCAACACCTGCGAATACAGAGAAACCTGAGTGCTCAATCGCGATGTTACGAATCAATTCCATCATGTTTACGGTTTTACCAACACCGGCACCACCGAATAGACCAACTTTACCACCCTTAGCGAATGGACAAACCAAGTCGATTACTTTAATACCTGTTTCTAACAATTCGTTAGCAGGTGCTAATTCTTCTAAAGCAGGTGCTTTACGGTGAATAGCCATACGCTCTTGTTCACCGATAGGACCTTTCATGTCGATTGGGTTACCAAGAACGTCCATGATACGGCCTAGGGTTTCTTGACCCACAGGTACTTGAATTGGAGCGCCAGTATTCTTAGCTTCCAAACCACGGCGTAAACCTTCTGATGAACCCATCGCAATACAACGAACAATACCGTCACCCAACTGCTGTTGAACTTCTAGCGTTAATTCTTTGCCATCAATTGTTAATGCGTCATATACCTTAGGTACACTATCACGCGGGAATTCTACATCGATAACCGCGCCGATAATTTCTACAATGTTACCTGTGCTCATATTGATTTCCTCAATCTTAAGCTTATAAAAACTTTTACTTTAAACCTGTGTTAACAAACTTAGTTATAAGCCTACGACTATACAGCCGCAGCACCTGCACTAATTTCTGCTAACTCTTGAGTAATTGCTGCTTGACGAGCTTTGTTGTAAACCAACTCTAAATCGTCAATTAAATCACCTGCGTTATCGGAAGCGGCTTTCATCGCTACCATACGCGCGGCTTGCTCACATGCAATATTCTCAACCACTGCTTGATATACTTGAGACTCGATAAAACGAACCATCAATTTGTCCAAAAGCGGTTTCGCTTCTGGCTCATAGATGTAATCCCAATGATGCTTCAATTCTTCTTCGTCACCCACTGGCAATGGCAAAATTTGCTCTACCGTTGGGTCTTGAGTCATAGAATTAACAAACTCATTAGATACTACGAACAAACGATCAATTCGACCTTCGTCATAAGCATCAAGCATTACTTTTACTGAACCGATCAAATCTTCAATCTCTGGCGTATCGCCTAAGTTTGAAGTTTTTGCTACCACCGTTCCACCGAACTTGCGGAAGAATGAAGTAGCCTTGCTGCCGATTAAGCACAAGTCAATTTCGATGTCTTTCTCAGACCAGGTTTGCATATCTGTTAATGCTTTTTTGAACAAGTTAATGTTCAAGCCGCCACACAAACCACGATCCGTTGAAACAACGATATATCCCACGCGCTTAATGTCTCTTTCAGATATATAAGCGTGACGATATTCTGGAGTACCTTGTGCTATGTGCTTAATCACATTACGAATCTTCTCAGCGTAAGGGCGAGAAGAAGTCATGCGATCTTGCGCTTTACGCATCTTACTCGCTGCAACCATTTCCATTGCAGAAGTAATTTTTTGCGTATTTTTAATCGACCCAATTTTGGTACGAATTTCTTTAGCGCCTGACATACTCTTTTCCAGTTAGTCTTGTTAATTTCAACATCTCGGTGAAACACTAATGGGCGCTAAGCGCCCAATAGATGAATTACCAAGTTTGTGTTGCCTTAAATTTAGAGACAGCATCTTCAAGCTTAGCTGCAACGTCATCGTTGAAGTTACACTCGTCGTTGATCTCTTTCATTAAATCACCGTGTTGGTTACGGAAGTAATCCAACAATGCAGATTCGAAATCACCCACTTTAGAGATTTCTACGTCTTGCAAGTGACCTTTCTCAGCAGCGAACAGAGAAACAGCCATTTCAGCAACTGATAACGGAGCATATTGATTTTGCTTCATTAATTCAGTTACACGTTGACCGTGCTCTAACTGTGCACGAGTTGCATCATCTAAGTCAGATGCGAACTGAGCGAATGCCGCTAATTCACGATACTGAGCCAATGCTAAACGAACACCACCACCAAGCTTCTTAATGATCTTAGTTTGTGCTGCACCACCAACACGCGATACCGAAAGACCCGCGTTTACAGCAGGACGGATACCAGCGTTGAATAAGTCAGTTTCTAAGAAAATCTGACCATCAGTAATCGAGATTACGTTAGTTGGTACGAATGCTGATACGTCACCAGCTTGAGTTTCAATGATAGGCAATGCTGTCAATGAACCTGTTTGACCTTTAACTTCACCGTTAGTGAAAGCTTCTACATAGTCAGCGTTAACACGCGCCGCGCGCTCTAGTAAGCGAGAGTGCAAGTAGAATACGTCACCTGGGTATGCTTCACGACCTGGCGGACGACGTAGCAATAATGAAATTTGACGATATGCCCAAGCTTGCTTAGTTAAATCATCATATACGATTAAGCTGTCTTCACCGCGGTCACGGAAGTATTCACCCATCGTACAACCAGAGAATGGTGCGATGAATTGTAATGCTGCCGCGTCAGAAGCCGATGCTGCAACCACGATTGTGTGGTCCATTGCGCCGTGCTCTTCTAACTTACGAACGATGCCAGCAATTGTTGAAGCTTTTTGACCAACCGCTACGTATACACAAGTAACGCCTGTGCCTTTTTGGTTGATGATTGCATCAACAGCGATTGCTGTTTTACCAGTTTGACGGTCACCAATAATCAACTCACGCTGACCACGACCTACTGGAATCATTGCATCAATAGATTTGATACCGGTTTGAACTGGTTGATCAACCGATTGACGCTCAATTACACCTGGTGCAATCTTTTCGATTGCAGAAGTGCCGTCACTTTCGATTGGGCCTTTGCCGTCGATTGGGTTACCCAATGCGTCAACAACGCGACCTAATAAACCACGACCTACTGGTACTTCCAAGATACGACCAGTACATTTTGCTGTCATACCTTCTACGATATCTGTGTAGTCACCTAACACTACCGCACCAACAGAGTCACGCTCTAGGTTCAATGCCATACCGTATTTGCCGCCCGGTAATTCAATCATCTCACCAGCCATTACGTCGGCTAAACCGTGAATACGTAAAATACCGTCAGAAACGCTAACGATAGTACCTTCGTTGCGAGCTTCAGAAACCACTTCGAAAGAATCGATGCGATCTTTGATTAACTCACTAATTTCAGATGGATTCAGTTGCACACTCATGCCTGTTCCTCTAATTAAGCTCTTAAACTTTCGGAAAGCTTGTCGAGCTTACCGCGTACCGATCCGTCAATAACCATATCGTCAGCTCGGATAACCAAACCGCCAATTAATGACTCATCGATTCTAGTTTCAATATTTACTTTGCGACCAAGTTTCGCCGTTAGCTTTTCAACTAAACGTTGTAGCTGATCATCACCTAAAGGACTTGCTGAGATAACTTCAACTTCTGCAGCTTTCTCATACTCCGCCTTTAAAACTTCGAAGCGCTGCTTAATCGCAGGTAATGCTTCAAGACGATGATTGCGAGCTAATAACTTAATAAAGTTTTCTACTTTATCAGATACTTTGCCTTCACCGATTTTTAACAACACATTGCCTTTTTCTTCAGAAGAAAGGGCAGGGTTACCAATCAATGCTGCAACGTCTTTATTGCTGGCGACTTGAGCAGCGAAATCTAACGCATTAGCCCAATCAGCAATGTTGCTGTTAGCTAAAGCATATTCAAATGCTGCTTTTGCATATGGTCGTGCGATTGTCGTCAACTCAGCCATAATAATTCCTTATAGCTCTTTAACTAACTTGTCGAACAAGTCGTTATTTGCTGATTCGTCAATGTTGCGCTCGATAACTTTCTCTGCGCCAGCTACTGCTAAAGTAGCTACCTTAGAGCGAAGCTGTTCGCGTGCACGATTAACTTCTTGGTCGATTTCAGCCATAGCACCATTTTTGATCTTGTCTGCTTCAGCACGTGCATCGTCCTTAGCAGAATCAACAATCTCAGCATGACGCTTTTTAGCCGAATCTACGATTTCCGCTGATTGAGTCTTCGCATCACGAACCATATCGGCTGCTTTTTCTTGCGCTTCCTCAAGATCTTTTGCACTTCTTTCAGAAGCCGCTAGACCTTCAGCGATTTTATTCTGACGTTCTTCAATCGTAGCCATAATTGGTGGCCACACAAACTTCATGCAAAACCACACAAAGCCTATAAAGAATATCATTGTAAATGCTAGGGTTAAGTCAATACTCACTTTACGCCCCTCCCAAATAGTTAGTTGAAAAGCTTACCAATTATCCAGCTAATGCTGATTGTAAAGCTGCAACATATGGGCTTGCGAATGTGAACCACATGCCGATACCGATACCGATCATGGTTACCGCGTCTAATAGACCAGCTACTAGGAACATTTTAGTTTGTAACATAGGTGCTAACTCTGGTTGACGAGCAGATGCTTCTAGGAATTTACCACCTAAAAGACCGAAGCCAATCGCAGTACCTAAAGCACCAAGACCTAAAACTAACAATACACCTAATGCAGTGAACGCGAATAAAGTTTCCATTGTTTTCCTCCAATCGAGAAATTAATAGTTAAATGTAAAAATAAAAGTAAAACTAAACCTAATTACTAATTGTTGCTACCAACGATTAGTGATCTTCATGCGCCATGCTTAAATAAACAATGGTTAGCATCATGAAGATAAATGCTTGCAATGGAATTACTAGCAAGTGGAAAATCGCCCAAATCATATAAGCAATACCACCACCAATAAAGCCACCGATTCCTGCAGAAGTTAATACCGCAATCAAGATAAATAACAACTCACCCGCATAAAGGTTACCGAATAAACGAAGACCTAACGAGATTGGTTTTGCTAATAGGCCAACTAGCTCCATTAACAAGTTCACAGGAATTAAGATAATTTGCACAAGCTTGTTGCTGCTTGAGAAAGGGTGAAGCGTAAGCTCACCAACAAAGCCGCCAACACCTTTAACTTTAATGCTATAGAAAAGTAGCAAGAAGAATACGCCTAACGATAAACCGAAGGTTACGTTAACGTCAGTAGTTGGAACAACTTTCAAATAGGTATGACCCGGTTCAGCGCCAAATGCTAAGACATTAATCTTATCCGCTGCCCAAGGTAATAAATCTACTGGAATCAAATCCATAAAGTTCATTAACACGATCCATACGAAAATGGTTAGTGCTAATGGAGCAATAAGAGGGTTCTTGCCGTGGAAGGTATCTTTTACTGACTTATCAACGAACTCGAAAGTCATCTCTACAAAAGACTGCCAACAACCAGGGTTTTCTACTTTGGCACTTTTAGCGACACGCCAAAATGCAAAACAGAACATAGCACCCAAAAGGAATGAGAAAATTACGCTATCAACGTTGATTGACCAAAAACCAGCGTCTTGACACTGGTTCCATACCCAGCCTTCATCAGTCTTACAAACTTTCCAGTTTTGTAAATGGTGTTTGATATATTCAACACTGGTTGGATTTTCTGATGCCATTACTTCTTTAACCTGTTAATCAATTGCCATTCAAACATTTAGTAAGAAGGCTTAACCACCCATGGTGCAAACCACTGTGACAGCACTATCAGGATATATCCTATTAATAATGCCGCTGGATGCACCGGTAATAATGTAAATACAGCTGCCAAAAGCACTATGGTTAACAACAACTTTAGGCTCTCACCCATCGCGAAGTGTTTTTTAACCTCGCCTGTTGCCTGTGCTCCCGACTTACGAAAAACTATCGTGGCAAAAATAAAGTTGGCTACTACTACTATGAGGCCACCAACCAATAAAGAAAGGGCTATTTGTTGAGAAAGTAGCAATCCAAAAAGTCCTATAATTACTGCTATGGCTAACTGGATCTTAACCATTTTATAGGCTGCTTGGCGCTGTTTCTTAGCTATGGTTTCACTCATAGCGAACCTTTTCTTGTTGCTCTAATATTTGTAATCAATTCTAAATTCTTAGATAGGGTCACAAAAAAGAGCCTTTCACCATTCATTCGGGCGGCAAGTATAAAGATTATGGACACTTTTATCAACCAAAGCGCGGTCTCAAAAGCGTTTTTTTTCTTAATGGTTCGCTATTTATCTATTATTAATTCTAATACCACTAAACCTAGTGTTTTTACTCTTGCTCAATCCCTAAATGTTGTAAGATTCCATCTAGCTCATCAAGGCTATGGTAATTAATCACCATTTTGCCTTTACCCTTATTACCATGTTGAATATCCACTTGAGCTCCAATTTTCTCACCCAGCTGTTGTTCAAGCGCTGTAATATGGTGATCTTTGCTCTTTTTCTCTGCTTTTGGCTTAGGATCATTAATGTTTCTAACCAATTTTTCTGTCTCTCGAACGGTCATTCCCTTAGCCACAACAATTTTCGCGGTTTCCGTTTGTTTTGCCGGCTCTAATGATAATAACGCTCTTGCATGGCCCATATCCAAATCGCCCCGCTCCAATAAAGTTTTACAATGCTCAGAAAGCTGCAATAAGCGCAGTAAATTGGTAACAGTTGTACGGCTTTTTCCCACAGCATCGGCTGTTTGTTGTTGTGTTAGCTCAAATTCTTTCATCAGACGATCAAGCGCGAAAGCTTCTTCCATCGCATTTAAATCTTCGCGTTGAATATTCTCGATTAACGCCATTGCAATGGCTGCTTCATCAGGAACTTCTTTAACTAGAGTCGGAACTTGGTGTAAACCTGCACGTTGTGCTGCACGCCAACGACGCTCACCGGCGATAATCTCGTATTTATCTTTTCCTATCTTACGAATAACGATAGGTTGGATCATACCTTGGGCTTTTATCGACTCCGCCAGTTCTTCCAAACCTTCTTCGGTCATCACTCGACGTGGCTGATAAACCCCTGGCTGTAAAAACTCAATCGGCATATCACGCAATTCATTTTGCTCAGCCACAGGTCTTTCTTCGCCAGCTTTTTTCGATTTTGGCTTTTTACTGATGGCCCCGCCCAATAAAGCGTCTAAGCCTTTTCCTAATCCTGGTTTACTCATA
Source organism: uncultured Kangiella sp. (assembly GCA_947503345.1). Taxonomy (GTDB): domain Bacteria; phylum Pseudomonadota; class Gammaproteobacteria; order Enterobacterales; family Kangiellaceae; genus Kangiella. The sequence continues at coordinate 752,401 of CANNCW010000001.1, forward strand.
ATCTTTTCTTCTTTCTTTTTGTCATCTTGATGAAATCAAGATCCTATATTGGCTATATCTCTGTTTATTAAAGACAGCCCAATAAATTACTGTTTTCTTACCACTTCACCTGCCAAAGCCATATAAGCTTTTGAGCCAGTAGAATGTTTATCATGAAATAATACTGGAACCCCATGGCTTGGCGCTTCGGCCAAACGCACATTTCTTGGAATTACCGTTCTATAAACCTTGTTCGGGAAGTGATTAAACAACTGACGTGATACTTCCAACGATAAACGATTTCGCGGATCGTACATAGTTCGTAAGATCCCCTCGATTTCTAAATCTTCATTAACGTGTGCTTGCACCTGATTAATGGTGTTTAACAATGCCGATAATCCTTCCAAGGCATAATATTCACATTGCATAGGAATAATTACTGAATCCGATGCCACCAAAGCGTTAAGCGTCAACATATTTAAAGAAGGCGGGCAGTCAATTAGCACATAATCATAGTAATCACTTACTTCATCTAAGGCGTTTGCTAAACGTTGCTCCTTATCTTCTAATTCCAATAAGTGAACTTCCGCCGCGGTTAAGTCTGCATTCGAAGGTAGCAAATCATAACCTGCAACTTCTGAAACCGAAATATGGCTCTTGGTCTCTGATGGATCCATTAAAGCGTCGTAAACCGACACTTCTAATTCCATCTTATCTACACCCGACCCCATAGTTGCGTTGCCTTGCGGATCTAGATCAACCAATAAAACGCGCTTGCCTTCTTGCGCCAACGAAGCGGCCAAATTAACACTGGTGGTTGTTTTACCAACACCACCTTTTTGATTTGTGATTGAAATGACTCTTGCTTGCGTCACAGTGACCTCGTGCTTCTTGTTGCTAATTCTTTTTTCAATTAGTTTTGTGTAAGTAGATTAAATGGCGCTCTTCTGTTCGGTTCGGCAACTCAATAGCTTCCGTTCGACAAACTTCTATATTAATTGGCAAAGTACTAATCTCATCTTTCGGGTTCAAACCCTTCATCGCCAACCATTGGCCATCTTTCGCTAACAAGTGCTCGGTCCAAGTAACCATGTCTTGAATCGAGGCAAAAGCTCGCGAAAGAATGCAAGCATACCCCGAAAGTTTCTCAAAGTCTTGTACTCTTGAGTGGATCACTTGCACATTCTTTATACCCAGCTCATAAACCGTCTGTTTCAAAAAGCGAGTTTTCTTAGAGTTGGTGTCCAAAAGACTAAATTCTTTATCTGGATTTAAAATAGCCAACGGGATCCCTGGAAGCCCACCACCAGTTCCGACATCCAATAAAGATTCAAAAGGTTTTATAAACGGAGAAATTGAAACTGAGTCTAATAAATGTAGATCCAAAGCTTCTTGCTCATCGGTTATGGCGGTAAGGTTAAAAGCTTTGTTCCATTTCAGTAATAGACTTAAGTACTTTAATAAAAATTCTGCTTGTTTAAAATCAATGGTTAATCCAAATGCTTTACATTTAGTTATTAACTCCATTTGTTTCTTCTGACAATGTGGATCCATTTTATTTTTCGTTATCTTCGTCTTTTTTCTTTTTGCTACCTACAAAAATTACAAATAATGCTGCAAATATTGCTACCAAACTACCAATTATTGCCCCAAGGTTCGCTGTATCCATGTTTAATCCTCTTTTTTATGCCGATTTTAAATGCTTTCGCTTCTTTAAATAAACCAACAGTAAAGATATTGCTGCTGGTGTTACACCTGAAATACGGCTAGCTTGACCAATAGTCTCAGGTTTAATATTTGCTAACTTTTGAGCCACTTCATTGGACAAGCCTTTCACTTGGCTATAATCCATATCCGCGGGTAAAGCAGTATTTTCATTACGCTGATTACGCGCTACTTCTTCTTTTTGACGATCAATATAGCCAGCGTATTTAACGCGTATTTCAACTTGCTCAGCAACTTTAGGATCAGTTACCGCGGGGCCCATTTCAGGTAAATCGATTAAATCTTGATAACTTAAATCTGGGCGACGCAATAATTCTTGAGCTTTATAAGCACGGCTAATGGGATCTTTAATTTGTGAATTAAGTGTTTTTGCCGCCTCACTATCAGGGCGAACCACTAATTTTGCTAGGCGGTTTGATTCTTGCTCAATGGATTCCATTTTTTCACTAAATGCCGACCAGCGCGCATCATCCACCAAGCCTAACTCACGACCTTTTTCCGTCAAGCGAGCATCGGCATTATCTTCACGCAAAATCAAACGGTACTCCGCGCGTGAGGTGAACATACGATACGGCTCTTGAGTTCCGCGAGTAATCAAATCATCAATTAAAACACCAATATATGCTTCATCACGACGCGGTGACCAAGCTTCTATCCCTTTAGATTGTAATGCCGCATTCATGCCCGCAATCAAACCTTGAGCACCAGCTTCTTCATAGCCAGTAGTGCCATTAATTTGCCCAGCAAAGAAGAGGCCATTCACAAACTTGGTTTCCAGCGAGGCTTTCAAATCGCGTGGATCAAAGAAATCATACTCTATGGCATAGCCTGGACGAGTAATGTGCGCATTTTCAAAACCTTTTATCGAGCGCACCAACTCCATCTGCACATCAAATGGCAAGCTGGTGGAAATTCCGTTTGGATAAAGCTCGTCAGAGTTTAAACCTTCAGGCTCTACAAAAATCTGATGCGAATTTTTATCGGCAAAACGAACGATTTTATCTTCAATTGAAGGACAATATCTTGGACCAACGCCTTCTATTACACCTGAATACATGGGAGAACGATCCAAGCCGCCACGAATAACATCATGAGTTTGTTCATTGGTGTGAGTTATCCAACAACTAATCTGTTCAGGATGATCTGAAGCTTTACCCATAAAAGAGAAGGTAGGAACAGGTGTATCACCGGGCTGTTCTTCCATCTTGGAAAAATCGACGGATTTAGCATCAATTCTCGGCGGAGTTCCTGTTTTTAGGCGATCTACTCTAAATGGAAGTGCCCTTAATCTTTCGGCTAAAGCAATCGAGGGTGGATCGCCAGCTCGACCACCGGAATGGTTATCGAGTCCAATATGAATTTTTCCACCTAAGAAAGTACCAACTGTTAAAACCACGGTGTCCGCATAAAAATCCAAACCCATTTGAGTTTTAACGCCGCAAACTTTTTGTAAATCACCATCTTTCCCAACAATTAGGTCGACTACTGCATTTTGAAAGATTTGCAGGTTTTCTTGGCTTTCTAGCATATTGCGAATGGCGGCTTTATATAAAGCACGATCCGCTTGGCCACGAGTTGCTCTAACAGCAGGGCCTTTTGAGCCATTTAAAGTGCGAAATTGAATACCGCCTAAATCTATCGCTTTTGCCATTGCGCCACCTAGCGCATCAATCTCTTTAACCAAATGGCCTTTACCAATCCCGCCAATAGCTGGATTACAAGACATTTGGCCAAGTGTATCCACATTATGTGTCAATAATAGGGTTTTCACACCCATTCGCGCAGAAGCAAGCGCCGCTTCTGTGCCTGCGTGACCACCACCAACAATAATGACTGAATATTTCTCTGGATACTTCATTTTCTAGGCTTTTTTAAGCTAAATTCATGCTAATTTCGCAAGGGTCAGCGATCATACCGATCTTTGGCTATCTTTTGAACAACTTTTACGGTTTTTTGACGCATTTATCCCTGTTATCATACCTTATAATTACAAAATTTATGCAATCGCTTCTGCAAACAGCAATCTAATTTAAGGAAGGTATGAATAGTTCATTACCAACAGTCACACCAGTTACAACCATCCCGAATTATGGTCAGTCCATCTTCTTGGCAATATTGGTGTTAATCATGATGTTTTTTAGTTCAGCATTAATATTTTTGTTCTTAGGGCTTTTTTCTACCCAAACGCCAGAAACCTTAGCGCTTGATCCCACAACCCTTGCTATCACTTTATTTTTTTCTGTTCTTGCCAGTTATAGTTTTTTAATCGGTTTAACTAGAAACTACTTCAAACAACACTTTCTACCCCGGATTAGCAGTAGCTTTCCATCTGCATTATTTGCTATTTCCTTAGGAATATCTTTTGCGCTGCTGGTATTGTGGCTCCAACAAATCATTCCGCCACAAACAGAACTCAACCTAACCATTGCTAACGCTTTAACTTCCGATGGCTTTGGAAAGTGGTTAGTCATTATAGTTGCAATATTATTTGCACCCGTGTTTGAAGAATATCTTTTTCGTGGACTTATCTTTGATAGCTTATTCAAACAGTGGGGGATCTGGGTTGCCACATTAGGATCGTCAATTCTTTTTACGAGTTTTCATTTATTTGAATACCATCAATACTGGTTAGCTTGGTTTTCGGTATTCTGTCTAGCAATAATACTTGCATTCGTTCGCCATAAAAGCGACTCTATGCTTAATCCAATTTTGCTACACGCAATTTACAATACAACCCTAATTATTATGGGATCTGACTAAAGGAGTTTTGGGGTGAAATTTTTTATTCGACTTTTTATTTTTCTATTAATCATCGGCGCCGCTGCATATGGTTATGCATGGTACAAAAATAAACAAGCTTGGGATGATCTTATCATTAAAAATGGTGGGAGTTATGATACAACCTACGTCGATATTAATGGTGATAGCGTCATCAAAGGTATCAGCTTCCAAATTCCAGGGTTAGCACAACCTGCTACTATCGAATCGTTAAGAACAGGTACTGGAAACATCTTAAGCAATATAAAAGTTTCTAAAGCTATCGCCTCTAAGGATTTAGCGTCACTTCCAGAGTATTTTGATGTTTATTTGGATGTTGTTGCGGCTCAACTTCCTTTAGACCCAATTATGGATCAAGCCACTGGAAATCAACCAAACTTTTTCAACAAAGCATCTTTTGCTGGTTGCGGTGATCGTACACAACTATCTTTTTATGATTTAGGTAGCATGGGGATAAACGCTTTAAAGACAGACTCTAAAATAAAGTTTTCATTTGATAATGCTAGCAAAAAAGTATTTTCTGATTTTTATATCAATCTTGATAAATTCAATACTACAAAGTTAAATTTAACTTTAGATAATTTTTCTTTTAATAACCCAATGGGGATAACTCTAGCTAACGGCTCAATAGAAGTGGCAGACAACGGTGTTCAAAGAGATATTCTTTCTCTTTGCGCTAATGAGGCTCAACTATCAGAGCAGCAATTTACAGAGCGTCATATCTCATACCTAAAGCACTTATTATTTCAAGAGAACGTATTTTTCAGCCCAGAATTTTATCAAGAATATGCTAAATATTATGCTAACCCTCGCTCTATAAAGTTTAGTTTTAATCCAACGAATAGTTTAGCGCCAGTTAGCCTAATGGGTTCGTCAGCAAGACGTCTTTTAAGTACCCTTAATGTTAATATTGCTTTAAATGATAAAACCATTACCCCACTATTTGGCAATCGCCCTGATCCTTCTGAATTACCAGAGCTAGACAAAGTAACTCCTGAAGACGATGGCCTAACCACCATTTATGGTTTGAAACTTCAGGACACCGCGGTTTCTTCTATGGCCAAATACGTCGGCTATGATGTACATTTTAACTATCGCGGTAAAAAATATAAGGGAGATATTATTTCGGTTGGTGGTTCTACCGCTAATATCCGTTATGAAATATCAACCGGTAATTACGTTGAAAAGCCATTTCGACTTTCAGAAATTTCCGATCTTCTAGTTCGACGGGAACAAGTTCAGCCTGCTACCGAATAACCCTTAAACCAATCTATTTAAAGCCCGCAACCGCGGGCTTTTTTACAGTCTTTATCTTTTCTGGACGCGTTTTTGTTATAAGATATGATACAGTTTAAATATTGATTTCAGTTTTTGAGGTATCACTATGCGTTGGAAAGGAAGAGAAGGTAGTAAAAATATTGAAGATCGTCGTGGTCAAAGGATGAAACGAGGTGCCGGTGTAGGCATTGGCGGTATCATAATGGCCCTAGTTGCCATCTTTATTTTTAAGCAAGACCCTATGCAAGTTATCGGCGGTGTGATGAGCGGTCAAGGTCAAAAGCAAGTTAGTTCTGAACCTTATCGTCCATCAGCTCAAGAACAGGAAGTGGCTAACTTTGTTTCTGTTGTTCTGCGTGATACAGAAGTTACCTGGGGAAATCTTTTTGCCCAAGCCAATGCTCGCTATAAAGAACCAGGGTTAGTTTTATATTCTGGCGCAACTCCTACCGCTTGTGGAACAGGGCAATCTGCTTCAGGTCCTTTCTATTGTCCAGGTGATCAAAAAATCTATTTAGACTTAAGTTTCTTAAATGAACTTCAGCGGATGGGGGCTTCTGGTGATTTTGCATTAGCTTATGTTATCGCACACGAAGTAGGACATCACATCCAAACTATAACAGGAACCTCCAGCAAGGTACGTCAGATGCAAGCAAGAGCTAGCAAGCCCCAATCAAATGATTTGCAAGTTCGAATGGAACTACAAGCGGACTGTTACGCAGGGGTTTGGGCTTATCATAACGAACAAAGAACTCGATCTCTTGATCGTGGTGATATTGAAGAAGCTTTACAAGCCGCAGCTTCTGTTGGCGACGACACTATTATGAAAAGAGCAGGGATCCCACCACGCAAAGAAAACTTCACCCACGGAACCTCAGAACAGCGGATGCAATGGTTTAATCAAGGTTTAAGAAGCGGTGATTATAATAAGTGTGATACTGGGATTTAATTTTCCTTCTTAATAAAAAGGAGCTAGTTGCTCCTTTTTTTATTTTAAATTCTGTGCCGGTTTTGATTTAGGCCAGTAATCATTTGCTTTTTCAATAAACAAAGGAATATCTTTTCGCCACTTTTCTCTAACGCCTTTGTCATAGTTTAAATAAAGTTTCCCATCAACAATTTGCCATGCATCCGGTTGAGTTTTCGCTACATGATAGTGTGCAACTGCATAAGAACAATAACCACCATATTGAGGTGCATATTTTTCTGGCGACTGTTTAAACAAAGCCAAATTATTAGCATTGGAGAAATACCAATCAGCACCTTGCCATTGAGTTGTAAATTCTGGTTTTCCTTTTGCTGGCTTTCCTTGTTCAAAGTAAGCTACCGTATCATAACCACGGATCGCACCTTCATCAGTGGAGAAATATGCCGACGAAGAGAAAAAGCCTACATAATATAAAACCGACAGTAAGCCCAGACCAGCTAAAACAACCAACCCTAAAAGCCATTTAAAAATTTTTTTCATTTTCATAAAAATACTTTATTTTTTAATTTCACTGAAAAAACTAGAAACACCTCTATTTATTCCTGTTTCAACGTGTATTTTTAGTGCCATTAACTCTTTCTCTGTTAAATTATCTAATTTGGCTGGTTCATACTTTACTTGCACTGCCTCCATAACTGGAAAACTCCCAACCCACTCCAATCCATCTGCTTTAAATACTGCTAAAGAGCTAGTTCCAAAAACTACACCTCTTTTATTATCAAATGAAGTTCTATAATTTATATTGCAATTTCTCTCTGAGCTGTTCGTTTTAATAACCAGTAAGTCAATTTTTCTTCTTTTTAGCGTTGCTTCTAAATCAATAGTTTTACCATCAATTGCGCGACCCTTCCCATCCCAAGAACTAAAACTAAAGCTTTTATCAATATTTTTTAAAATACTTTCATCCAAATAAACAAACGTATGCTTGTGTAGTTTAGAAAGTGTTGAAAAAACCTTTTTTACCTGCTCTTCTGTTTTATAATCCTTTATATATTCTCTTTCATTATTTCCAAAAACAGTAAATCCTGTATAACCATAACAAACCTTATCATCATCATAGTTTGCCACTAGGCCTATCACCATATTATCCCAAATTTTGCTTTTATCGATCTTGGGTCCACAACCAATTATGGATAAAGTTAGAACTAGAGCTATTATTTTTTTCATTTTATTTACCAATACAAAAACTGCTAAAAATCCTTCCTAACAAATCATCAGCTGAAAATTCACCAGTTATTTCTGATAATGAGTTTTGCGCTTGTCTTAATTCATCAGCTAATAGTTCACCGGCATTAAAAGAGACGAGTTGCTCTCGGCCTTTGTTACAAAAGTCTAAACTTTTTTCAATAGCATCTAAATGACGACGCCTTGCTAAAAAAGAACCTTCGTTTGATTGTTGATAACCAACTATTGATTTTAATTCTTGCTTTAAAGTCTCCAAGCCTTCACCATGTTTGGCGCTTAACGGGATGACCTTATATTCTGAATCAATCTCTTTTTGAGTAATTAATGATTCGTCAATTTTATTCGCTACAATTAACAACTTATCCCTAAATTCTTCAAATCTCTCAAAGGTGCTATCAATAGCTTTTGGTGTATACTTTTGTGTTTCGTTCGAATCTGCCACCAATATAATTTGATCTGCTTGCTCTATTTCTTTCCATGCTCGTTCTATCCCAATTTTTTCTACTTTATCACTAGCTTCACGCAAACCAGCGGTATCAATAATATGGATTGGCAAACCATCAATATGAATATGTTCTCGTAAAACATCTCGAGTAGTTCCAGCTATCTCCGTAACAATCGCTGCATCTTTTCCTGCTAACGCATTTAACAAACTAGATTTACCTGCGTTAGGTTTTCCGGCTATGACTACTGTCATTCCTTCTCGTAAAATAGCACCTTGTTGTGCTTCATTTTGTAAATGGATTATTGATGAAATCACACTATCTAGATCCGCTAACACTTTCCCATCTGATAAAAAATCAATTTCTTCTTCTGGAAAATCAATGGCGGCCTCCACATAAATTCTTAATGCAATTAAGCGCTCTACTAATTTATGTACTTTATTTGAAAATTCTCCCTGCAAAGATCGAATTGCCGACCGTGCCGCTTGTTCGGATGTTGATTCAATTAAATCTGCAATAGCTTCTGCCTGCGCCAGATCCAATTTATCATTTATAAAAGCTCTTTCTGAAAACTCACCAGGGCGGGCAATCCTTACACCAAGTTTTATCAACTCTTTTAATAAAATATCTAAAACTACTGGACCACCATGGCCTTGCAGTTCTAAAACATCTTCACCTGTAAAAGAGTGGGGCGCTTTAAAATATATAGCGATCCCTTGATCAACTATTTGATCATCTGAATCATAAAATGGTAAGTAGCTAGCATCTCTAACTTTTAATTCTGTTTTTAAAAGTTTTTCTGCAATTTCAAAAGATTTTTTCCCTGATACTCGAATAATACCAACGCCACCTCGTCCAGGTGGCGTTGCAATCGCCGCGATTGTGTCTTGTTGAAATGCTTCTTTATCTGACACAAAGATTTCCTATCCTATTTTTTACTCTTTTTAGTGTTACCTAAAGCTTCTTCTTTTTCAATTTTATAATTAACGTATTTTTGTTGGGCAATTGAAATCAAGTTATTACATAACCAATACAATACTAGACCAGCAGGGAAGAACAACATAAATACGGTAAAGAAGACCGGTAAATACTGGAACATTTTCTGTTGCATAGGATCCATATTTGGTGAAACTGGCTGCATTTTTTGCATTAAATACATACTGGCTCCCATCAACAACGGCAACACAAAATAAGGATCTTGAACTGATAAATCTTGGATCCAACCAAAGAATGGCGCATGCCTTAATTCAACCGCCTCAAATAATACATAATACAAGGCGATAAAAATTGGGAATTGTAAAAGCATTGGCAAACAACCACCGAATGGGTTACTTCCTTCTTCTTTATACATTTTCATCATTTCTTGCTGGAAACGCTGTTTGTCATCACCATAACGTTCTTTCAAACGTTGCATCTTTGGTTGCATTTTACGCATCGCATGAGCTGACTTATATTGCTTTTTAGAAAGTGGGTATAACAAGGTTTTAACCGTAACGGTTACCAATATAATCGCCAAACCCCAATTCGCTAAAAAGCCGTAAAAGAAGTTCAATAATTTATATAAAGGAATACCAATCCACCAAACCCATGATAAATCCATGGTTTTGTTCAAACCCGGCGCAGCTTCCTCTAATTGCTCAAGCAATTTTGGTCCAACAAATAAAGACGCTTTAACTGACTGAGTAGTTTTCGATGGAACGCTAATAGTTGGTTGTAAAAACTGAATTCTACTTTGTTTGTTCGCTAAAATTTTACCATTAATGGTTACATTAGCATCTTGCTGAGGTATCCAAGATGAAACAAAATAATGCTGGATAAATGCCACCCAGCCACCTTGACGACTGACATTAATCTCTTCTTCTGCTAAATCTTCAAAGTCCATTTTTTCGTAGACTTCCGCTTCTGGCGAATAAGCAACACCTAAGAAGGGGCTCATTCCTAAAGCACCTTTATCTTCTAAACCTGTTTCTTTTTGGTCACGCAGTAATTCAGCAATAAAATTAAAGGTGCGATCATTTTCAGATTGATTGTTTATCTGATATTCCATATCGATCAAATATTGACCAGGTTTAAAGGTAAAGTTTTTACTGAATGTAATACCATCGGCATTTTGCCAACGTAATGGTACCAACAAGCCATCTGCACCTTTATCTAATCGATAAACTTTTTTATCAGTGCTATAGGTAGCTCGTGGCAACTGGTTATCTGGAGCGCCATTGCCTAATAAAGCACTTTTCGCTTGATATACACGATCACGATAATCAAATAATACAACTTTTTCTGCTTCGTCATTTAGCTCTAAGTTATAGTTTAAAGTTTCCGCATAAACTAAATCACCGCCAACCGGATCAATCTTATACTTCATAAGATCGGTTATAACAGTAATTAATTGTTCCTCTGAACTATTGGATTGGCTAGCTAAGTTAGCTGCTTCAACTTGCTTGGTTTTAATAGGCTTTGGTGCATAATCTTTTTGCCAAGCTTGGTATAGTAAAAAACTTAAAATGGCAAAAGCCAAAAACAAAAAACCGCGTTTTGATTCCAACATGGTAATTCTCTTATATTAAATGATTATCTATTTGTTAATTTGATGATCTTGGGGCTCAGGAACCGGATCGCAACCACCTTCACAACCAGGGTGACAACGAGCTATCCGCTTTACAGTTAACCAACTCCCTTTTAAAGCACCATGTTTCTCCAAAGCCTCAATCGAGTAATGGGAACAGGTAGGTGCAAATCGGCATTGATTGCCAATTAGTGGACTCAGTGTTAGCTGATAAAGTCGTACCAATTTGATCAGAAGCCAGCGCATCGCTTATTTATCTTTTTCCACAAGCCATCAAGCTGTCCGAATAATACCTGATTCGCTTGCTCGCTACTAGCACGGCGAGCCAAGATTACACAATCAATTGCAGGTAGTTTTTGATTCTGAGTTCTGAAGCTTTCACGCATGATCCGTTTTATTCGATTTCTATCAACGGCAAAGCGGACATTTTTCTTAGCAACGATTATCCCTAGACGAGGAAACTCTAATTGATTAGGGACGGCTAATAAGGTGAAGTGTTTGCTAGTGGATTTTACTGGGTTAGTAAATACTTGCTTATATTGTTTTGCAGTGAGTAATCGAAAGTCAGCAGGAAACCTCTCGGTTGAATCAAGCTGATAATTACTCACTGTAAAACAATGAAATACAATAGATTTTAAATCGTATTATGCGCTTAAACGCTTACGGCCTTTAGCACGACGACGATTCAAAATAGCACGACCATTTTTAGTCGCCATACGAGCACGGAAACCGTGAGTACGTTTACGCTTAATGTTACTTGGTTGAAATGTTCTTTTCATCGGGATAACCCACTTTGTTAATAACTTACAAACCTAAAATCTTTAGGTCTCTTCACAAGGACGCGGAATTTTATAGTAATTAAGTCGGCTAAGCAAGCTTTAAAACCAATAAATATACGGCTTTTATGAATTTTCTTATGGTTGTTTTTTTGTTATTTTTTCATAAACATATATTTAGTTATTTGGTCTGTTTTTATCACTATATCTTGTGCCTTATGTCTATCTAAAGTTTTTCTGTGGATATTTTATGTTTATTATGATTTTCTTTTTGTTGTTTATATTTGCTATTTTTTAGCTTTTAACGGTGAATATTTAATTTTTATTTATAAGTTCTACTCTAAGTTCCAAGTTTAAGAGATATTTTAAAAAGTTAGCTTTATAATAATAATATATTATTTTAAAGATCTTATTATTATTATTAGTAAAGCATTTCCCTGTGTATAACCTTTATTTAACTAATACAATCAATTGTTTGCCCGAAGTTTAACCCAGTGGGTAAAGCTTGTGTTACCTTGTGTTTAAAAAATGAATAACTTCTATTTTTGGCTTATTAAGGTGTTTTCTAACAGTTTATCTTAATTTTTATACGTAACTTGTGCACATTTATCTTATAAACTAATTTTTTGCTTCATTTGTACTCTTTTTGCTCATTTTAGTAGAACGAGATTTATGTTGAGTTTATTCAAATATATTGTTTTTTTTTAACTTGCCTGTGGATTATTTCGGGTAACCGATCTACACTTAAGCAAATCGATCAAAGATTGATCGTTATTCAAAAATAAAAAAGGCTGTAATGGCTATTAGTGACTAAGATGACTACAACAAACTTGGATTGGCGTGATTGTTTGAAGAAACTTCAATCCGACCTTTCTGCTACTGAATTTAATACTTGGATCAAACCGTTAAGGGTTGAAGAGTCCGATAAAGAGATTAATCTTTATGCTCCTAACCCTTTCTTCGTTGATTGGATCCGTCAGCAATACTTATCAAAAATAAGTGAGTTCTTGACCAATGATAATCCGGCACCAAAGTTAGTCTCTTTAAAAGTCGGTTCCGAATCTCAGCCAGTAAAAGCCAATCCTGTGGCAAAGGTTACTACTTCTGGTTCTGCTTCTGTTGAACAGCCAAGTTTATTTCAACACAATAATCTTAACCCTAAATTTATATTTTCAAAGTTCGTTGAAGGTAAGTCTAACCAGCTTGCTCGTGCCGCCGCCCAGCAAGTGGTAGAAAATCCTGGAGTTGTCTATAACCCTTTATTTATCTATGGTGGGGTTGGCTTAGGTAAAACCCATTTAATGCACTCAATTGGCAATTTAATCTTAGAGCAAAACCCTAAAGCAAAAATTATTTATCTACATTCTGAACGTTTTATGGCGAACATGATTAAAGCTTTACAAACTAACAGTATGGAGAAGTTTAAGAACTTTTATCGTTCGCTTGATGCTTTGTTAATTGATGATATTCAGTTTTTTGCCAATAAAGGCCGTACGCAAGAAGAGTTTTTCCACACTTTTAATACTTTGATCGAAAATAATAAACAAGTGATTATGACTTGTGATCGTTATCCCAAAGAGGTGGAAGGCTTAGAAGATCGGCTAAAGTCACGCTTTGGTTGGGGGCTAACGGTTGCTATTGAGCCTCCAGAGCTTGAAACTCGTGTCGCTATATTAATGAGCAAGGCATCTGCTTCAAATATTGAATTACCTCATGAGGTGGCTTTCTTTATTGCAAAGCGTATTCGCTCCAATGTTCGTGAGCTTGAAGGGGCTTTAAAGCGTGTCATTGCAAATGCGCAATTTACAGGTCGCTCTATTACACTGGACTTTGTAAAAGATGCTTTAAAAGATCTCATCGCAGCGCAGGATAAGATGATTTCTATTGATAATATTCAAAAAACTGTGGCTAGCTATTACAAGATTAAAGTTTCTGAGCTATTATCTCAAAGAAGAAGTCGCTCTATTGCCAGACCTCGTCAAATGGCGATGGCGTTAGCAAAACACCTTACTAGTCATAGCTTACCTGAAATTGGAGAAGCTTTTGGCGGGCGCGATCATACGACGGTATTGCACGCTTGTCGTAAGATCAATGAGCTCAAAGGTGAGAGCACTGATATCGAAGAAGATTTTTCGAATTTATTAAGAACACTATCCAGTTAACAATAAGGATCATTTGGGGATCCTATAAGGTGATTTTATGCGTTTCAGTATTCAACGTGAGCAACTGTTAAACCCATTACAACTGATCAGTGGTGCGGTAGAAAAAAGACAAACGCTTCCGATTTTATCCAATGTTTTAATGGTTGTGGAGGATAGTAAGTTATCACTAACCGCTACAGATCTCGAGCTTGAGTTAAAAACAGAGGTTATGCTTGAAGGTGAATTTGAATCTGGAGAAATCACCGTTCCTGCACGTAAACTTTTAGACATAGTTAAAAGCTTTGCCAATGAAGAGTTAATTAACCTAACCATGGGTGAAACTCGACTGACTTTAAAAACACCCTCAAGTCGCTTTAGCTTATCTACAATGCCAGCTGCAGAGTTTCCTAATGTAGATGAAACCGCTAGCTTGGTTAACTTAGAGTTGTCACAAACCTTATTGAAAAGTTTGATAGAAAAAACTCAATTCGCAATGGCACAACAAGATGTTCGTTATTATTTGAACGGTATGTTGTTTGAGTTTGCTGATAATAAATTGACTACAGTAGCTACGGATGGTCATCGCTTGGCACTGTCTCGCGCTAATGCTCAAGTTGATGCCGATGATACCGTTAATGCCATTATCCCACGTAAAGGTGTTATGGAGCTAGCACGCTTGTTAGAACATTCAGATGAAACTGTTTCGATTTCTCTAGGCTCTAACCACGTTAAAATTACTAGTCCTAGTTATAGTTTCACCAGTAAATTAGTCGATGGTCGCTTCCCTGAATACAACAAGGTATTGCCACGTAACGGTGATAAAGTGGTAATGGTTGATCGTGAGTTAATTAAAGATTGCTTGTCTCGAGCCTCTATCCTTTGTAATGAAAAATTCCGCGGTGTTCGCTTTATGTTATCGGATGGACAGGTTCGATTGCATGCAAACAATCCTGAGCAAGAAGAAGCTGAAGTAGAGTTTAGTGTGGATTATCAAGGCCAAGATTTAGAAATTGGTTTTAACGTTAGCTACATGATCGATGTTATGAACACTATTAAAACTCCTCAGGTAAAAATGACCTTTATCGATGCTAACTCTTCCAGCTTGATTGAAGAGGTTGATGGTGGCGAAAGTCTATACGTCGTCATGCCAATGCGTCTTTAGTGGTTTATTAATCTAAGTTCGGATCATGCAGATCCAATCTCTCAAAATAGGGCAGCTACGGAATATCAGTAGTTGCCAACTTCGTTTCTCCGATCAACTCAATATTTTCTATGGCCAAAATGGTGCTGGAAAAAGCAGTTTACTTGAAGCTATTTATACTTTAGGTAATGGCAAGTCCTTCCGAACCGCAAAGCACTCTAAGGTGATTAATAAAGAGGCTGACGCATTTACGGTCTTTGCTCAGTTTTTTAATGGTGACACCAATCATAAAATTGGCTTGATGCGTGAGCGTAGTGGTGATATTCAAATTAAGCTCGATGGTGAAAAAGTTACTAAGTTAAGTAGCCTTAGTAAATCTTTACCCATGCAAATTCTTGCCCCTGAGCAGTATGAATTGTTAACCAAAGGTCCAAGTGCTCGTAGAAAATTAATGGATTGGGGAGTGTTTCACGTGGAACACTCCTTCTTATTAGATTGGCAAAGAGCACTAAAAATATTAAAGCAACGCAATCAGTCTCTGAAACAGGCTACAAATTACCAGCAAATTTCTCCGTGGGATAAGCAGTTGGCTCCACTATCTGAAACCATACATCAACAACGATTAAATTATATTGAACAGCTTGAGCCTATTTATCAGAATATATTATCAAAATTCTTACCACAAATTGAATCCCGCTTTAGTTTATACGCCGGCTGGAAGGGAGATGAAAGTCTTGAAGAGGTCTTGTTAAGGCAGTTTTCCCTAGACATAAAAACAGGCTTTACCCATTCCAGTATTCAGAAAGCGGACCTTAAAATACTAATTGATAATCAACTGGCAGCAGAGCAATTATCCCGAGGCCAACAGAAGTTAGTGACCATTGCATTGAAGCTTGCCCAACTTAAGCTGATGCAACAAAGGCAATCCGGCTACCCTGTTTTCCTGCTTGATGATATTGGAGCTGAGCTGGATGTTAATCACCAACAAATACTGTTAGACTTCTTGGCTAAACAACCTGAAAAACAGCAAATATTTATCACTTCAGTGCATTTAGATCCCCTCAAAAGGCTCATAAAAGGGTATAATAATGCCAAGGTGTTCCACGTGGAACATGGCCAAATAAGTGAAAAGAATAACAATTAGATACCGCTAACTGTTAGTCGGTAATTCATAGATTTATAGGAATATAGAATGTCAGAAGAGACCAATTACGACTCCTCGAGTATTAAAGTTCTGAAAGGTTTGGATGCGGTTCGAAAGCGTCCAGGGATGTATATCGGTGATACCGATGATGGTACTGGTTTGCACCATATGGTATTTGAGGTGGTTGATAACTCAATTGATGAAGCTTTGGCGGGTTATTGTTCAGATATTATTGTGACCATCCATACGGATGAATCTGTTTCTGTCAAAGATAATGGTCGTGGTATTCCAACTGAAATACATGAAGAAGAAGGACGTTCTGCTGCTGAGGTTATCTTAACGGTACTTCACGCTGGTGGTAAGTTCGATGATAATTCTTATAAGGTATCTGGTGGTTTACACGGAGTAGGTGTTTCGGTGGTAAATGCTTTATCGGTAGAGTTAAAGCTAACGATTCGTCGGGATGGTAAGCGCCATGAGCAACTTTATGTACACGGTGAGCCACAAGAGCCGTTGAAAGTGGTTGGTGATGCTAAAACAACGGGTACAGAAGTTCGCTTTAAGCCTAGTGAAGATACTTTTACCAATATCAAATTCCACTACGATATCCTAGCAAAACGTCTAAGAGAGCTGTCTTTCTTGAACTCTGGTGTGAGTATTAAACTGATAGATGAGCGTTCTGGCCAGCAAGAACATTTTAAATATGATGGCGGTATTAGTGCATTCGTTGCCTTTATCAATGAAAAGAAAACACCAATTCATGATAAGGTATTTCATTTTACCCACGAACGTGAAGATGGGATTACGGTTGAAGTATCTATGCAGTGGAATGATTCCTTCCAAGAAAATATTTACTGCTTTACCAATAATATCCCTCAAAGAGATGGTGGTACTCATTTAGCTGGATTTAAGGGTGCACTAACTCGTAGTTTGAATAACTTTATGGAAGCTGAAGGTTATAACAAAAAAGGCAAGGTCAGCACGACCGGTGATGATGCGCGAGAGGGGCTTGCAGCTGTTGTATCGGTTAAGGTTCCAGATCCTAAATTCAGCTCGCAGACTAAAGATAAATTAGTTTCAAGTGAAGTCAAAACTGCTGTAGAGCAAGCTATGGGTGAGCATTTGAAGGATTTCTTATTAGAAAATCCAGGTGATGCTAAAACAGTTATCAACAAGATGATTGACGCTTCCAGAGCGCGCGAAGCAGCCCGAAAAGCACGTGAGATGACCCGCAGGAAGGGCGCGCTGGATATCGCTGGCCTACCGGGAAAACTGGCGGATTGTCAGGAAAAAGATCCTGCGTTATCGGAACTTTACATAGTGGAGGGTGACTCTGCAGGTGGTTCAGCTAAACAGGGCCGAGACCGCAAAAACCAAGCCATTTTGCCACTAAAAGGTAAAATCCTTAACGTTGAAAAAGCACGTTTCGATAAGATGTTATCTTCACAAGAGGTTGGCACTTTAATTACTGCTTTAGGTTGTGGTATAGGTCGAGAAGAATTCGATCCAGACAAAACTCGATATCATCGAATTATTATCATGACCGATGCCGATGTAGATGGAGCGCACATTAGAACCCTATTGTTAACCTTTTTCTATCGTCAAGTGCCAGAGTTGATTGAGCGTGGCTATATTTATATTGCTCAACCACCATTGTATAAGATCAAAAAAGGTAAACAAGAACAGTATTTAAAAGATGATGAAGCTTTAGAGCAGTATTTAACGCAGTTAGCACTTACTAATGCGGAACTTTATATCAATAAAGAGTCTCCAGCCATCTCTGGACAAGGGTTAGAGCAACTAGTGAATGATTATCGTATGGTGAAACACACTATTCGTCGTCTATCTCGCTTGTACCCACACCAAATTTTAGATCAGTTGATTTACCATGAAAAGCTAAGCGCCGCTGACTTAATTAATGAGACTAAAGTGCAAGCTTGGGCGGAAAAATTAGGCGAATTACTGAATACGGATAATAGTTCTGGGGCTATACGCTATGAGTTAAATCTACGTAAAGATAATGAGTTAGATCATTATTTACCTCATATTGTTATGATCAACCACGGGGTTGAAAGTGAATACTTACTTTCGGAAGATTTCTTTAAATCTAAGGATTACGAGAAAATAACGGCATTGGGTGAAGAGCTAGCCGATTTATTGCAAGATGGTGCCTATGTGAAACGTGGTGAAAAGATCCAAGAAATCTCAGGTTTCAAACAAGCTCTAGACTGGTTAATGAATGAAGCGCGTCGTGGCCAACACATCCAGCGCTATAAAGGCTTAGGCGAGATGAACCCAGATCAGCTTTGGGAAACCACCATGGATCCTGATTCGCGTCGTATGTTACAAGTGACCATCGAAGATGCCGTGGGGGCAGACCAATTATTCACGACTTTAATGGGTGATCAAGTAGAGCCACGTCGTGAATTTATTGAATCAAATGCATTGTCAGTAGCCAACTTAGACGTTTAATAAAAAGGTAGCAGGGATATGGCTAGCAACAAAAAAGAGTGGATTAAAAGAAACAAAAAAACAGGGTTACTACTTTTAGTTTTAATTGCTTATGGTTTGTATTTATTGATTGCTGGTACTTTTAAAGGAGTATACTTTCAAAGTAATGAGTGGATAAGAAGTATTGTAGGTGAAAGCTGTCCTACACCTTATGATATTTCGTATTATGCGTCAGCAGAGCAGGATTTTTTGTTTTTCACTTCAATAGGGTTAATAGCTTTTTTATTAGGTTTAAGAGATCCTAAAGATGAGTCCTTAGCGGCAAAAGTAAAGTACATTTTTCCTGAAGTGGAAGAGCAATCTCACCACTTTTCTTACCTGATTAAAGAAATTGATGAAATGTCATGCATTAGTACAAATACAGAAAGAACAATTATTTTAGAAGAGTTTTTAGAACAAAAAAACGGCGAGATAGAGGTAGTTAAAATTTCTGTAGATACTAAAGTTAGCGTAACCAACATTCATCATAACAATGATTTTAAGCATGACAAACTCACATTTGGCATGAAATCTGATGGAATTAGTGATGAAAAAGGGATTAAAGGTCAAATTTATGACTTAAGTATCATATATGATGGAGAAAGAAGAGAAAAATTTATAGATGGAGTTCATACATTAAAAGATGAAGATGAGTTTAGAAGATCTTACTCTTTAACTTTAAAACCTAAGCAAAAGGCAATGTATAATGCACACGCCTGGCTTTGGGAAAACTTAGCAACGCCTTTAAGTTTTATAGCTTCTAGATATACAGAGGAAGCGGTGTTGAGTTTTATTAATAGGAGTGAAAAAGGCCTTAAAATAAAAGATTTAACTAACAATGAAACACAAGAGTTCCCTATTGGGGAAAAAATAACTATAAAATTCAACAACATAGAGCCGGGAATGAGGCGCTCTTTCGAGCTTTCGGTATTGCAAGAAACATAAATATTTACAATCATAAATTTTACTTTTAAAAAAATATTATGTAATAATAAAGACTAATTAGTTTCTGGTAGGAGGAAACGACAATATGAAAGGTGAATTTACAGGACCTTAATCTTCAAACTTTTTTTATAGCTTTGTAATTTTGCAGTATCCTCTGCGCTCAGTTTAGGGTACTGCATATTGAGCTGTTTCAAATTATCAAGAATGATTTCGCACACCATATTTCTCATTAAAGCTTTGTTATCTGCAGGAATGGCATACCATGGCGCCCATGGTTTAGACGTTTGACTTAAAGCTTCTTGATAAGCTGTTTGATACTGATCCCATAACGCGCTTTCTTTTAAGTCGGAGTCTGAAAACTTCCAATTTTTTTCAGGACTCTCAATTCGTGAAAGAAATCTTCTATGCTGTTCTTCATGTGAAACATTTAAGAAAAACTTTAAGACTAAGGTGCCATTACGAGCTAAATGTTTTTCATGATCACGAATGGACTCGTATCGAGCATCCCAAAATCTATCCATCTCTTGAGAATTGGCTATATTAGGTTGGAAAGGAAGCCTTTGCCCAGAAAGGTATTCGGGATGAACTTTTACCACTAAAACTTCTTCATAATAACTACGATTAAAAACACCAATTCGACCACGTTCAGGCAAAGATTTGGCAGTACGCCATAGAAAATCATGGTCGAGTTCTTCTTTAGAAGGCTGTTTGAAACTAAATACTTGGCAACCAGCAGGATCGATACCTTTTAAAACAGCCCGAATGGTAGAGTCTTTACCAGCAGCATCCATGGCTTGGAATACTAATAGTAAAGAAAATTTATCTTGAGCATAAAGTAAACGTTGAAGATCATCTAAGTCATTCTGATCTTTTCTAAGTTGCTTCTTTAATTCTTTATCAGAGAACTCTGTTGGAATAGAAGTGGGAGAATCATTTAAATCGAAATCGAGATTAAAGGGTACAAGGAACTGGTGATTAACGGCAGTAAACATAAATATTAAAAACTGAAAATAATTACTATCACATCACAAAAACATCAGCAAAATCAATGATTTTACAATCTTTAAAGTTTGAAGCTTGAAGAGGTCAAAGAAAAGCGTAATATAAGTTATGTAAATTAAATCATTATGAGGAAATAAAAATGTCAGTAGCACGCGTAACGGAAATCATTTCGGATTCTAAAAAAAGTTTTGAAGATGCAGTTGTTAAAGGCGTAAAACGCGCTAATAAAACTTTAGATAATGTTCAGTCGGCATGGGTTAAGGATCAACAAGCAATCATAAAAGACGGTGAAGTAGTTGGCTTCCGTGTGGTTATGAAAATTACTTTTATTTTAAAAGACTAATTTATATTGGAAAAAGGAGCTTAAACAGCTCCTTTTTTTGCGAAAAAATAATTAACGACCACCTAGTAAACTGCCTAGGATTCCGCGGACAAGTTTGCGTCCAATACCTGAGCTTACAGTCCGAATTAAAGTTTTCACAAAAGCCTCTGAATTTGATTGGCGCTTTGAACCCGTTCTTTTTTTCTTAGCGGCAGATTTAGCTTTTTCTTCTTTCTCACGAATCTTTTTAGCCTCGGCCATTTCTCGCTCTTGCCTCTCTTGAAGCTTTTGTTCTTTTGCAAGTAAAACTTCATAAGCAGATTCGCGATCAATAGATTTATCATAAAGTCCTGCGACGGGAGATGCTTGTCGAAACTTCTTTCTTTCTTTATCAGTAAGTGGGCCAATTCTTGATTCTGGAGGACAAATTAAAGTTTGTTCAACAATAGATGGACGACCTTTTTCGTCGAGAACAGAAACTAATGCTTCACCAACACCTAAAGTGGTAATAAGCTCTTCAGCGTCCAAGTTAGGGTTAGGTCTGAAAGTTTCTGCAGCAGTTTTAACCGCCTTAAAATCTTTAGGAGTAAAAGCACGAAGGGCATGTTGAATACGATTACCTAATTGACCAAGAACATCTTCTGGAATATCAGTAGGGTGTTGAGTAATGAAGAAAATACCTACACCTTTAGATCGGATTAAACGAACCACCTGTTCAATACGTTCTAATAACGCTCGCGGAGCTTTATCGAATAATAAATGAGCCTCGTCGAAAAAGAAAACCAAACGTGGTTTATCAGGATCGCCAACTTCATCAAGCTCTTCAAATAATTCAGATAGCATCCATAACAAAAAAGTGGCGTAGATACGTGGATTAAGCATTAATTCTTTAGAGTGAAGAATATTAATTAACCCCTTGCCGGTGTGATCGATGCGCATCATGTCACGAATATCTAGAGCAGGTTCACCAAAAAATTGATCGCCACCGGAATTTTCGAGGACCAACAGTTTGCGTACAATGGCAGCAACGGATTGAGGTGAAACATTACCGTATTCGCGCATAATATCTTTGCGGTTATCAGCAACCCAATTTAGCATGGCTCGGAGATCTTTTATGTCTAGAAGCAACAATCCTTGTTCATCAGCAATATCGAAAGCTATATGTAAAACACCTTCTTGGGTATCATTGAGATCCATAAGGTTTGCAAGAAGAATAGGGCCCATTTCCGAAATGGTGGTACGAACAGGGTGTCCATGTTTACCAAAAACATCCCAAAAGATAACAGGGTTGGTGTGAGCTTCATAATTTTCTATGCCGATCTTTTCAATACGCTCATCAATTTTTGGGTGTGGATTAGCTTTGGCGGCAACACCTGACAGGTCTCCCTTTACATCTGCAGTGAAAACAGGAACGCCCATCTTAGAGAAGCCTTCTGCTAATATTTGCAGAGTAACGGTTTTACCAGTACCAGTAGCGCCTGCTATTAGGCCGTGGCGATTGGCCATTTTAGGATTTAACTGGATATGTTGTTGTTCTGGATTACCACCAATAAGAAGCATCTTTTTTCCAAACCATTAAAATTATAAACAAGATTAGCGCAAGCAAGGAAAAACGCAAGTAGCAAGGCCGATAAAAGGGTAAAAGGCTGTAAAATGTGGATAGTAAAGATAGTAGAAAGGGTTAAAAGCCATATAATGGTGGGAAACAGTAAAAAGGAATCATAGATGAGAAATTTAATAGCATTATTTTTAGTGGTTTTTTTGTTAACCGCTTGTGAGACGGTAAAGCTAGGTGCTCTTGAACAATTAGGCTTTGAAAAGCGCGATGTACTGGTCAGTAGAATTGAAAAAGCTAGAGATTCGCAGCTTGAAGCGAAAGAGCAGTTTGAAAATGCACTGCAAGAATTTAAAAGCGTGGTTAAGTTTGATGGTGGCGAATTAGAGCAAACTTATAATCGACTAAATGATCAATACGAAGCCAGTAAGGATGCAGCGCAAAATGTTACGAAGCGAGTGGATAGTGTTGAGTATGTTGCTGAAAAATTATTTGATGAATGGGCTGAAGAATTAAACCAATATTCTAACCCAGAACTTAAAAGAAAAAGCCAAGCCCAACTCTATGAAACCCGTCGCCAATACGCAGGTTTAATAAGCGCCATGCGCAAAGCCGAGCGCTCGATTCAGCCGGTGCTTACGGTTTTTAATGATCAGGTTTTATATTTGAAACACAACCTTAATGCCAGAGCTATCGCCTCGCTACAAAATGAACTCAGCGGAATTGAGTCAAACGTTGCGAGTTTGATTCAAGAAATGAATTTGTCGATTGACGAAGCGAATCGGTTTATTAGAAAAATGGAGCAGTAAGGGCAGTATTTGTGAGGAAGCCCCAACCTAAGTTGGGGCTCAAGAAGTTTGATATTAATTGTCTAACTCAGAAACTTTTTTTTCTAAAGCTTCCAACTTCTCCCTAGTACGCTCAAGCACCTTAGTTTGAGCATCGAACTCTTCTCTGGTTACCAAATCCATTTTACTAAGTCCTGTTTGCAGGGCTTGTTTAAATTGTTTGCTTAAGTCGTCACCAGCATTTTTTAATCCTTCGGGAACAAGGGCTGAAAGTTTGGTGGCAAGCTCATCTAGGGTTTTTGAATCAATCATGTTTTTTCCTTAAACCAAGGTATTAAAATACAGGCTTACCAAAGGCTAGATGAAGCACTGCAAATACAGAGCCAATAGCTAGTAAGAAAAATAGTACTTGCTTGTTTTTCGCTTGAGCTTTAAAGGTGCAAATACCAAAAGCAATGTATGCAATGATAAACACGAGCTTCATAGTAACCCAATTAAAAAGTGAGGGGTATTGAGTGGTAATGACCATTAAAGTTAAACCACTTACCAGTAATAGTGTATCAATAATATGAGGCAGAATTTTTACTGGTTTTTTATTAATAAGCTGGCTATTAGTAAATAACCAAACACTTCGTAATACAAAACCAAGAATGCTGATCATAGCTAGTGTCATGTGTAAATGTTTAAGCATTGGATACATGGGTGACCTCTAATAAGTTTTTGTTTTGGTAAGCTTCAAAGCTGCTTAACAAGGATTCAAACTGATCTTGCGGTACTTCGGCTTCGAAATCAACCTGTGCGGAAAAATTGATAGCTTTAATGTCCGCTTGATGCTCTTTCAATAAATATTCGATTTGTGGCTGTAAGTCATAAGCACATTGAAGAATGAGCTTTTCCGTAAAAACGCGCTCTTGGATCGGCAAGGATTCAAGAGCTAACTTTACACCGCCACCGTAAGCACGCGCTAAACCACCAGTTCCAAGTTTAGTACCACCATAATACCGAGTAACTACTGTACAAATATCGCCAACTTCACCATATTTTAGAACGTTAAGCATCGGCATTCCCGCAGTTCCACTGGGTTCGCCATCGTCTGAACACGCCATTAAAGTGGTACTTTTTGGATTTCCAACAATATAAGACCAGCAATGGTGGGTGGCATCGGGTTCATTAATATTTAGTTGTTTAATAAATGCTTTAGCAGTTGCAACTTCGGGGGCGAAAATCACCCGAGTAATAAAACGACTGCCTTTAATGGTTTCTTCGACTTGGAAAGGGAGCTCTGTACCCAATGTTTGCATGGGTACAGAGTAATTGTTGGTTTTAGCCATTAATCGGGCAAGTATTCACGAGTTAGATTGCGATGCCCCGATTCGGTCACAACAATATCATCTTCAATGCGAATGCCACCGAAAGGCTTCATAGTTTCAATTTTGTTCCAATTGATACTGGAAGCGTGTTCTGTTTGCTTTAGATCGCCCAATAAGGAGTCGATGAAATAAACACCTGGCTCAATCGTTAAAATTTGGCCAGCTTCCATAGTACGGGTATTACGTAAGAATGGATGCTCAGTAGGCGGCGGCGCGATATCACCTTCAATATTGGCTTGGTGTCCGCCAACATCATGAACTTGCAAACCGATGTGGTGGCCAAGTCCGTGAGGATAGAAGGTACTAGTGACGCCAGCTTCAACCATTGACTCGGGCGTCATGTTACAGAAATCATATTTGTGCAATAACTTTGCAATATCTAAATGGCAACCAATATGTAAATCAATATAAGATGCATTGGGTTTAATTTTGTGATTTATCGCTTGTTGAATGATATCCATATCTTTGATCATGGCGGAAAATTCATTTTCTTCAAAAGCGTAAGTTCGAGTAATGTCAGCTGCATAGCCATTATAACGAGCGCCAGCATCAATTAAGAAACTTCTGTGTTGAGCAGGTTTTTGTGTTTCGTAATTAACATAGTGCAAAATCGAGGCGTGTTCGTTTAATCCAACGATGCTGTTATAAGGTAATTCATTTTCAGTTTGTCCAACCGCCAACTGATAGGCCAAGTGAATTTCTAATTCTGTACCACCTTTATAAAACATATCTTTGGCCGCTAAGTGACCTGCGGCACCCATTTGATTAGCGCGAGAAGAACACTCGATTTCATAATTGGTCTTAATGGAACGATGCCAATTGACCTCATGGATTAGACCCATAGGGTTAATCGCATCAAAATCATCGTCATGGAAAGGAGCGCCCATTTCGCCAATAAAAGCGATATTGCCGTTTGAAGGCATATACCCACGAACTTCGTCTTTTTGTGCCATCAGCTTAATATCGAAATGCTTAACCCAGAAACCTTCGGGATCGCCAGCAACCAAGTGCCAAAAATCAACCGGCTGGTAATAACATAAAGTTGGCTTCTTACCTGGCGTTAATATCAAACAACTGTCGTGGATATTGGATAAAGGTACAAAGCTAAGAAAATGGAAGTTAGCTTTAAACGGGTATTTGTTGTCATCTTGAAATACCCCATGTAAAGAACCAATAGGAATAAGCAAATGGTCAAAACCATGATTTTGCATCGCCGTATAGTAGCGCTGACTAATGGTATTGATGTGATCGGTAAATAGTGCGTCCATGGTCATAAGAATCTTTAGATTTAAGGTAATATCACCATTATTTCAGAAAATTTGAATAGACCCAATAGCCAGTATCACCTTTTACACTTTAGTTTGTGTCAAAAGTTGGCTATGATTGGTCAGACCAGAAACATGGCTTGTGCCTATTGGGTGCTAGCAGTACACTGTCAGGTCTTTCTATCCAACTGTTTTGTCGGCTGCAATAAGAATCAGAAGCGTTCCGATGAGGATATAACGGAGAATTAATAATGTTATTTGAAGGTCAATCGATCCAATGCGAATTGCGCGACTCAGGTGTCGCCGAAATGCGCTTTAACAATCAAAATGAATCGGTCAACAAGTTTGATCGCGGCACCCTAAATGAGTGGCAGCAAGTTACTCAAATCTTAAAAGATCATGGCGGTGTCAAAGCGGTTATGGCAACCAGTGGTAAACCTGTATTTATCGTTGGCGCTGATATCATGGAGTTTAATGAATTGTTTGCTTCGAGCAGAGAGCAGTTAATCGATTGGTTAGTGGAAGCGAATAAAGTATTTACCGGTTTTGAAGATTTACCATTCCCAACAGCAGCAGCGATTGACGGCATTGCTTTCGGTGGCGGTTTTGAAATGTGTTTAACTTGTGACTTACTTGTTTCGAGTCAAAAAGGTCAAGTGGGTTTACCAGAATCAAAATTAGGTTTAGTACCAGGTTTTGGTGGCAGCGTTCGCCTGGCGAGAGTAATTGGTCCAGACAATGCGTTTGAATGGTTAGCAACGGGTAAGGGGTATAAGCCAGATGCAGCATTAAAGTTAGGCGCGTTGGATGCAGTGGTAGACTCTGAAAATTTAATTGAAGCAACAGAAAAAATGTTGCTTGATGCAGCAGCAGGAAAAATTGATTGGCATGCTCGTCGAGCGGAAAAGAAAGCAACTTTGCAACTAAATCGTACCGAAGCTGCTATGTCATTTATGACTTCAAAAGCTTATATCGCAGGTCAGGCGGGACCACATTATCCAGCGCCAGTTCGAGGTGTAGAGTTAGTTGAAAAGTCAGCTTACTTGCCATTAGAAGAAGCCATTAAAATGGAACATGAAGCTTTTGCGGACATGGCACAAACGGAGCAAGCTTCTTCGTTAATCCAATTGTTCTTAAACGATCAAGTGTTAAAAAAGAAAGCAAAAATTGCGGCAAAAACAGCAAACCAAAAAGTTGGTTCAGCGACAGTTTTGGGCGCAGGTATTATGGGCGGCGGTATCGCTTACCAATCAGCTTCGCGTGGCGTACCAGCAATTATGAAAGACATTAATCAGGCTGCTTTAGATTTAGGTATGAAGGAAGCGATTGGTTTATTCGGTAAAGGCGTGAAATACAAAAAAATCTCAAATGAGCAAATGGCCCAAGGGATAGCCAGTATTAAACCAACCTTAAGCTATGAAGAAATAAAAAATACTGACATCGTAGTTGAAGCGGTTGTAGAAAATCCAAAAGTTAAAGAAGCGGTGTTATCGGAAGTAGAAAGCTTAATGCCAGAAGATGCCATTATTTGTTCTAACACTTCGACAATTTCGATCGATCGTTTAGCTGGCGCCATGACCCGCCCAGAAAAATTCTGTGGTATGCATTTCTTTAATCCAGTTCATAAGATGCCATTGGTAGAAGTGATTCGAGGTAAAGATACTTCCGATGAAACTATTGCTAGCGTTGTAGCTTATGCTTCAGCTATGGGTAAATCACCTGTGGTAGTAAATGATTGCCCAGGATTCTTTGTGAATCGTGTTTTATTCCCTTATTTTGGTGGTTTTACCAAATTATTAAGGGATGGCTGTGATTTCCAACAAGCGGATAAAGTGATGCATAAACAATTTGGCTGGCCAATGGGTCCTGCTTATTTGTTAGATGTAGTCGGAATGGATACAGGTAAACATGCTGCACAAGTGATGGCAGAAGGTTTCCCCGATCGAATGAGCAAAGATGAAAAAGATGCGCTTGATGTGATGTTCGATGAAGGGCGTTATGGACAAAAAACCGGCTCAGGTTTTTATGTTTACGGTAAAGATAAAAAAGGTCGTCCAACCAAAGAAGCGGATCCTAAAACTTACGAGCTTTTAAAATCAGTTTGTGCAGAACAAAAAGAGTTTTCATCAGAAGAAATTATTGCCAGAACTATGTTGCCAATGATTATCGAAACCATTCGTTGCTTAGAAGAAGGCATTATTGCCAGCCCAGCTGAAGGTGATATGGCGTTAATATATGGTCTCGGCTTCCCGCCATTTAGAGGTGGTGTCTTTAAATATGTTGACGATCAAGGTATGCAAGCGATTGTTAATATGGCGAATCAATTTAGTCATTTGGGTAACGCTTATAAACCAACTGAGCGTATGCTAGAGATGGCAAAAAATAACGAAAAGTTTTACGGATAGGAGATTAGATGATGAATGAAGTAGTAATAGTAGATGCGATTCGTTCTCCTATGGGACGATCAAGAGGCGGTATGTTTCGAAACACTCGCGCCGAAGAATTATCAGCACGTTTAATGCAAGGTTTGTTAGACCGTAATGAAGCGCTGGATCCTGCAGACGTTGAAGATGTGATCTGGGGTTGTGTTCAGCAAACCTTAGAGCAAGGTTTTAATATTGCCAGAAATGCTATGTTGAAAACGGACTTGCCAAATACGGTAGCTGGTCAAACGGTCAATCGCTTATGTGGTTCGTCAATGCAAGCATTACACACAGCGGCTCATTCGATTATGGTCGGTGACGGTGATGTGTTTATTATTGGTGGTGTTGAGCATATGGGCCATGTACCGATGAATCACGGTATCGATTTTGATCCAGAGCTAGCTAAATATACTGCTAAAGCCGCAGGCATGATGGGTTTAACCGCTGAAATGTTAGCGCAAATACATAAAGTGTCACGTCAGGAACAAGATGAGTTTGGCTATCGTTCACATCAATTAGCGCACCAAGCAACATTAAACGGTGGTTTTAAATCGGAAATTCTACCGATGGAAGGGCACGATGAATTTGGAGCTTTAAAGGTATTTGATTTTGATGAAGTCATTCGCCCAGAATCTACGGTTGAAGATCTAGCAAAATTACGTCCAGTATTTGATCCAAAAAATGGTTCAGTAACTGCGGCAACTTCTTCTGCTATTTCAGATGGCGCTTCGGCTATGTTAGTTATGTCTCGTGCCAAAGCGGATGCTTTAGGTTTAAAGCCAATAGCCAAAATTTTATCAACAGGTGTTGCAGGCTGTGATCCTTCTATTATGGGATTTGGCCCTGTGCCAGCAGTGAAAAAAGCATTAAAACGCGCCAAGATGGAGTTAAGCGATATTGACTTGTTCGAATTAAACGAAGCCTTCGCCGCTCAATCCATCGCGGTACTGGATGGTCTTGGAATGCGCACTGGCTGGGAAGATAAAGTAAACCTTAACGGTGGTGCAATTGCACTAGGTCATCCACTAGGTTGCTCAGGCTCTCGAATTTCAACCACGCTTCTACGTTTAATGGAAGCTAAAGATAAAGAATTTGGCGTTGCGACTATGTGTATTGGTTTAGGGCAAGGTATTGCTACTGTGTTCCAGAGATTGAATTAAATAGAAAATAAATAAAAACCCGCACTAAGCGGGTTTTTTATTGGAAAACAAAAATAAAGAACTCAGAGAAGAAAAATATGAGAACAGGTTATTTCTTATTAGAGGATAAAATATTTCTATTTCCAGAGATCGAATAGTACAAGAATAGCGGCCCTAAGAAAAAACCTACCCAAAGATCAAAGTTACCTAAAAACGAAGTAAATACACTAACGGATAGAAAAAGAAAGCCTGTCAGGAAACCAAGTATGCGAAGAATGCGTAGTTTCATAAATATAAAATTATAATAGAAGCATTTTAGCGAAAAGACTTTTATTGTAAATAGAATAGTACGTTCAATAATTAGAAGAAGAAAATAAAAAAATACGAGTTGATTATTAAGAAAACAAAGACTTCAACATAGCCAAATTATCGTCAGCCAACTCTTTTTGTTCTTCTTCTGTTAATGGTTTGCGTTTAATATCCCAATCTAAATCATCTTCTGGAACTTCATCAAGGAAGCGACTCGGTTCGCAATTAATTAGTTCACCAAAACGATTACGCTTTTTACATAAGGTAAAAGTTAGGGTTTTTTGTGCGCGGGTGATCCCAACGTAGGCCAGTCTGCGTTCTTCTTCAATATCGTCCGATTCAATGCTGGATTTGTGGGGCAGTAATTCTTCTTCCATGCCAACTAGATAAACGTGATTAAACTCCAAGCCTTTTGAAGCGTGCAAAGTCATTAGCTGAACTTGGTTATTGTCTGCTTCTTCCTCTTCTTCACGATCTAACATATCGCG
This sequence comes from uncultured Kangiella sp., assembly GCA_947503345.1. Classification (GTDB taxonomy): domain Bacteria; phylum Pseudomonadota; class Gammaproteobacteria; order Enterobacterales; family Kangiellaceae; genus Kangiella. The sequence goes on from CANNCW010000001.1 coordinate 782,641, forward strand.
CAACATTAAGTTGGTAACGGCAGCTGCAAAAGGATTTTTGTCATGCTCATTTTCATCAACGTACTTTTCTACCCAGCCAAGCAGTTCTTGGATATTATTCCATCGGAACTCGGCGGCTTTTGGTGTACTGGAGGTTTCGTGTAGGAAAGAGTGGTAACCAATCTTGGCGATGAGATCGTGAATAACACCAATAGCATCACCGCGCTGTGCATTATCCGCCGCCATACCAATGGTATGAACAAAACGTTTGATGGAGTCTAATCCTGCGCCTTGTAAATATTGTTCCAAACCCATTTCAGTTGCGGCTTGGAACAGGCTAACATGGCGCATCGAGGCATAAGTGCCAAGCTTTTGTAAGGTTGTAGGGCCAATAGAGCGCTTTGGTGTATTAGCAATTCTTAAAAATGCATTATCATCATCGTGATTTACCATTAAGCGCAGGTAAGCCATCATGTCTTTAATTTCAGCACGGGCGAAAAAAGAAGTGCTACCAGAAATTTTATAAGGAACTTTATTTGTAATTAGCGTTTTTTCAAAAATACGCGCCTGATGATTGCCGCGATATAAAATGGCAAAATCAGAATAGCCTAAATCTTTATATTTAACTTTTCGAGCAATGATCTCAGTAACCACTCTTTGCGCTTCTTCTTCCTCATCAGCACAAGTGACCACTTTTAAGATATCGCCATAAGGTTTTTCCGACCAAAGTTTTTTTTCAAACACGTGGGGATTGTTGTCAATCAAAACGTTGGCGGCTTTTAGGATTCGGCCATAAGAGCGATAGTTTTGTTCCAGCTTAACGACTTTTAGATTTGGAAAATCTTTTGCTAGGAGTTCGAGGTTTTCAGGTCGAGCACCACGCCAAGAATAAATAGACTGATCATCATCGCCAACCACAGTGAAATTACCAAAAGATCCACAAAGTAGCTTTACTAATTCATATTGCGAAGTGTTGGTATCCTGATATTCGTCAACCAATAAGTATTTAATTTTGTTTTGCCACTTCTCACGAACTTCAGCATTATCGCGAAGTAATAAGGTCGGAATCATTATTAAATCATCAAAATCCACCGCGTTATAAGCTTTCATGCTTTCTGCATAACGTTCATAAATTTTAGCAAAAATTAACTGCTCTTGATCTTTAGCGTAATTAATAACTTCTTGCGCGGTGATTAGATCATTTTTCCATTGAGAAATTTGGTTTTGCAGTTTGCGCAAAAGCTCTTTATCGGACTCTGCTTCTTTAAAGCCTAAATCTTTTAATAAGGCCAAACAGTCTTGATCGTCGAAAATAGTAAAGTTTGGCTTTATACCAAGCGCTTTATACTCACGTCGAATAAAGTTAAGCCCGAAGTTATGGAAAGTGGAAACCGTTAGGCCTTGGGTCGCATTAGAACCAGCCAATTTGCTAACTCGTTGTTTCATCTCTCGAGCAGCTTTATTGGTAAAGGTCATAGCTACAATATTTTTAGCGTTAAAACCTTTTTCTTTAATCAGATAAACCATCTTACGAGTGATCACACTCGTTTTACCACTACCTGCGCCCGCGAGAACCAGTAAAGGTCCGCTAATATTAATTAGAGCGTCGTGTTGGCGTGGATTGAGTTGATGCAAAATGGTGTCGCGAAAGAATCAAATAGGCGGCAAGTGTAACAAGCATTTGCCGCCAAAGGAAAGCAAAAAACGAAAGGATTTAATCTTTAGAAATAGTAAGAGGAATTTTCAGATAGTTAGCGCCGTTATCTTCAGTAGTCGGCAACTTTCCTGCACAAATATTAACCTGTAAGGCAGGATATAACAATTTTGGTACAGACAATTGTTTATCACGATTTTCGCGTAAATTCACAAAATCATCCAAAGAGTTAGATTGGGTTAAGTGAATATTTTGTTTCATCTCAGCAACAGTAACGCAACTGACGGCTTCGCGATCAGAGCCAGGATAATCGTGGCACAACCAGATCTTATAATCATCTGGGAAAGATAGAATCTTTTGTAAGCTTTGATAAAGTAGATTGGCATCGCCACCCGGGAAATCACAACGAGCAGTGCCAAGGGTCGGATGAAAGAATGTATCGCCGACGAATAGATTCTCCCCAATCTTATAAACAATGCCATCGCTGGTATGCCCAGCGGTTTCAATAATTTCAATGGAGTAATCATCAAAAGGGATAGAGTTGCCTTCAGAGACTAATTGATCAAATTGACTACCATCACAAGTCATATCCATATTAAAAAGCTGACTGAAATGCTTTTGAACTTCAGTAATTCCCGCGCCAATAACGGTTTTGGCATTAAGCTTAGTTTTAAGGTAGTCAGCCGCTGTTAAATGGTCTGCATGAGCATGAGTTTCTAAAATCCAAAGGCATTTTAATTGGTTAGCCACAAGTTTATCGATAATAGCGTTAGCACTTTCAAAGCTAACCTTGCCAGAAGATAAATCAAAATCTAAAACCGGGTCAATGATAAGGCATTCACCGCTGGAATTTGCAACAAGATAGCTCCAAGTCCCACTGGATTGATGATAAAAGGGGTAAATATTCATAAATAAATTATGCCGTAATAAATTGTATATTAGAATTTGCTAATATATACTAGATGCCATACAAAGAAGCAATAGATAACAAATGAAAAATCAACTATTCCAATTCTCGGTAACAAGACCTAAAGCCTTATTTTGGGGGCTTTTATTCGTATCTTTATTAGCGGCAGCGCTAATTAGCAACATTAAAATTGATACTGATCCTGAAAATATGCTTCCAGCAGATCAGGTTGAGCGAGTATATCATAATCAGATAAAGGAACGTTTTCAGTTACACGATGCCATTGTGGTTGGGATGGTAAGCGATACAGGCAAAGCGATTTATAGAGCTGAACCACTTTCAGAAGTGGTGAAGTTGACAGAAGCCATTAGCAGAATTGATGGAGTGATTATTCCAGACTTATATAGTTTAGCCTCAGTAGATAATATTAGCCAAGAAGAAGGTGCGATACGATTTGAATGGATGATGAAGCAAGCACCAAAGGATGAGGCAACGGCAAAAATTATTGAAGCAAATGTTGAGCGATTACCTCTATTTCAAAATACATTAGTATCAGCGGATCAAAAAGCGGCAGCTATCTATGTTCCAATTAAAGATAAAAATGAAAGTTATCGAATCGCATCCGAAATCGAAAAAGAAATAACGGGCTTGGACAGCAAATTGGATTACCACATAACAGGCTTACCAGTAGCAGAAGATACCTTCGGTTTTGAGATGTTTGTTCAGATGGGAATATCTGCACCATTAGCAGCGGTAATGATTTTCGTATTAATGTGGGTATTCTTTAGAAACTTTAAATTTATTGCTGCGCCGATGGTCGTCGCTATGGCTACGGTAATAATAATTATGGGAGCTATGATAGGTATGGGCTTTACGGTTCATATAATGAGCTCTATGATCCCCATATTTTTAATGCCAATAGCGGTTGTGGATTCGATACATATAATGTCAGAGTTTGCTGACGACTATAAAAAAGGGAATGATAAAACAGACGTGATGCGTCGCGTAGTAGATAAGCTTTATAAACCGATGTTGTTTACCAGTCTAACGTCAACGGTAGGTTTTGCCTCTTTAATGTTAACACCGATACCGCCAGTGCAAGTGTTTGGCGCTTTTGTAGCAATTGGAATTTTATTAGCCTTCATACTGACAATTACATTTATTCCAGCATATATACAAACCTTAAAAGCAGAGTCGCTGCAATCGTTAGTTAAAGTAGAAACACAAAAGAGTTTACTACACCGATGGTTACCATCATTGGGCAAATTAAGTTTAGCAAATGCGAAGGTGATAATCTTATTGTTCATGGTCATTATAGGTTTTGCTGCGTGGGGTATTAGTAAAATACAGATTAATGATAACCCAGTACGTTGGTTTAAATCAGATCATAAGGTTCGAATAGCGGATAAAACGTTAAATGAACATTTTGCTGGAACTTATGATGCCTATTTAGTGCTAGAGTCAGATACAGAAAAGCTAGAGCTTGAATTTAAACAAATAGAAACTGAATTAAAAGGATTTGGAATAGAGTTAGAAAACTTAGATAAAAATAGTTTAGGCTCAAAGTTTAATGACTTAATTGTAAAAATAGAAGATAAATTATTCGAGGAGGAAGATGAAAACTTAGAACAGATTTTAAATAAAGTAGAAAAGTTAAAATCAGATTTGAGTATATTTTTAAAGCCAGGAGTTTTAAAAGAAATTCAAAAATTACAAAAAGGGTTGATGGACTCTGGCTTGATAGGAAAAACCTCAAGCTTAGTTGAAGCGGTTAAAACAGTAAATCGAGAATTGGCCAGTGGTAAGGAAGAAGATTATAAAATACCTGCTACAAGCAACGGAGTTGCGCAAGCTTTATTGCAATATCAATCGTCGCATAGACCGCATGATTTATGGCATTTGGTAACGTCGGATTATTCATCGAGTGTGATCTGGTTACAAATGAACTCGGGTGATAATCAAGATATGACGAATATCGTCGAACTTACAGAAACCTATTTAAAACTAAATCCTTTGCCAAAAGGGATAAAAGCAAAATGGGCCGGTAAAACCTATTTGAATAAGGTTTGGCAGGATGAAATGGTCGCTGGAATGATTATGAGTTTATTCAGTGCCTTCGTGGTAGTGTTCCTTATGATGGTTATACTATTTAGAAATCTATGGCTGGGCGCACTGGCAATGTTGCCACTTAGCATTACCATTATCACTATCTATGGTGTTATAGGATGGTTTGGTAAAGATTATGATATGCCAATAGCGGTTTTATCGGCATTGACTTTGGGCTTATCGATAGATTTTGCAATACATTTTGTACAAAGAGCTAGAGATATCTATAAACAAGAAAATAATTTAGAAAAAACTATGGCGTTGATGTTTAAAGAACCTGCTACAGCTATTAGCAGAAATGCAATTGTAATTGCATTGGGCTTTACACCACTTTTGGTGGCACCATTAATGCCATATGTAACCGTCGGTTTTTTCTTGGCAATGATAATGGCAGTTTCGGCATTAGTTACATTATTGCTATTACCAATTGGTTTAAAACTATTGAAACGATGGAGTTTTAATTAATGAATAACTTTGTAAAAGCTGGATTAGTTTGTATAGGGATATTAAGCGCGCAAATCAAGGCAAAAGAAGAAAACCTTAGCATAGAAGAAATTATCAAGAAGTCTTATCAAGCTTGCTACTATCCAGGAGACGATGGTCAACGTAAAGCAAGAATGTTAATAGTTGATAAAGGTGGGAATAAACAACTAAGACAATTTAATATTTTTAGAAAAGATGTTGAAGAAGCAGGCGATCAAAATTTCTTAGTGGTATTTGAAAAGCCATCGGATGTCAAAGGCACGGTATTTTTAGTAAATAAACATTTAGACTCAGAAGATGACCGCTGGTTATATTTACCAGGCTTAGATTTAGAAAAACGAATATCTGCTAGTGACAAAAGAACAAGCTTTGTTGGTTCTAATTATTTTTATGAAGATATTTCAGGAAGAAATTATAAATTAGATAACTACGAATTAATCAGCGAGGATAATGATTACTATCGGGTGAAGGCTACACCAAAATCTTTAGACGGTGTGGAGTTTAGTCACTTTGAATTAACCATTGAAAAAAATACTTTTATGCCTAGAGTGATAAGTTATTACAAAGGTGAAAAGCTATATAGAAAAGCAGAAATTTTAGAGTTAAAAAATGTCGATGGTTACGCTACGGTATTTAAGTCAAAAATTACAGACTTCGAAACTGGCAGTTCTACCTTAGTACAGTTTAGAAAGCCTGATTACGATGTGGGTCTGGATGATTCACTGTTTAGTGCGCGCTCATTAAGAAACCCACCCAAAGGTTTAAAATGAAAAAAATAACAATAATGAGCTTTTTATTAGTAAGCTCAATGTCAGGCATAGCTGCAGAAGATAACCTATGGGATGAAGATTTAGAAGGAGAATGGGGAGAAGAAACTGCAGACTCTAATTGGAGTGGCTTTTTAGAATATGGAATTGGAATAAGGAAGCAAGCAGATAATTTATTCGAAACAAAACAGACACTAAATGAAGCAAGACTATATTTAGAGAATGAATGGGATAATGATGGAGTTAGTTTAAATCTGAAAGGAGAAATTTGGCACGATTTAGTATTGTCTGAGAGCAAGCTTAATTTTAGGGAGTTAAGTTTGAGTTTTTCTATGGGCAATAATACCGATGTGAAAATTGGAAGACAAATAAGCACTTGGGGAACAGGGGATTTAGTGTTTTTGAATGATCAGTTCCCAAAGGATTGGCAGGGTTACTTTAATGGTAGGGATGATAATTATATAAAAGCAGCGGCTAACGCCATACGCATACAAAATTATAACGAATGGGCCGATATTGATTTAATTTGGACACCAAAATTTACCCCAGATGATTATATAAATGGAGAAAGATTTAGCTTCTTTTCGTCCATTGCAAGAGAAAACATTGGTGGAATTAATCAAATAAATGCTGAAGAGCCCAAATCGAAGTTAGCAAATGGCGAAATAGCATTAAGACTATCAAAGAATGTATCAGGTACTGAATTAAGTGTTTATGCTTATAAAGGGTTTGATAAAAGACCTTTAGGAGCAACTGAGGAGTTTAGACCAACTCATCATAAGCGTAATTTATATGGAGCCAGTGTAAGAGGGGCAATAGCTGGCGGGCTTTATAATATAGAAATAATTCAAGAAAATGCACTAGAAGATTCTAATGGTAGGAATCCATTAGTTAATAACTCGCTACAAAAGTATTTAATTGGCTATGAGTCAGAATGGTTACCAAAGCTAAATGTTAGTTTTCAGTACTATATAGAAAGAATCTTAAATTATGATGAAATGATGACTGTATCATTTGCACCAGAGTTTGAAGCTCCAAAATATAGAAGATGGCTAACCAATAGAATTCGTTATCAAGCACTACAAGATAAGTTGACCATTAATTTGTTTAGCTTCTTTTCGATTAGTGAAGATGAATATTTTTTACGGTGGAACGCGAATTACCGTCATGATGATAACTGGAGTTACACTGCAGGAATAAATTTAATTGACGGAAAGGAAGCGCACACTTTCTTTAATCAGTTTCATTTAGCATCGAATGCTTATCTAAGGGTACGCTATAATTTTTAAGCCTTAAAAGAATTAAGGCTTAATTAATTGACCATTGTTTTCAGTCCACTGCTTAATACCGCCCGCTACAGAGAACACTTTGGTAAAGCCTAAGTTTTGCAAAGCTAATGCAGCGCAAGCTGAGCGGCCACCAGAAGCACAATATAAGTAGATTGGTTTATTTAAAGCTTCATCCTGCGATAAGTCTTTTAACATCGGTAAATTAAATAAATTAAATTCTAATACTCCACGTGGAATCGCCAAAGCACCGGGGATTACACCTTGCACATGTTCTTGAGGTTCACGAACGTCAAATACAAGACTGCCCTGGTTTATTGCTGTTTGTAAATCATCACAAGTTACTTCAGATATTTGACTTTTGACCGACTGTATATAGTTCATTACTAAAGGATTCATTGACAAGCCTCCGCACAAAACATTTCGTGCATTAAGTGTATTAAGCGAGCCGCTTCATGGGAAGACAGCTTGTAATATATGGTTTGAGATTTTTTACGGGTTGAAACCAAGTGTTCTTTGCGAAGAATAGATAAATGTTGCGACAAAGCAGATTGGCTTAACTGGGGCAGTAGTTCATTTAATTCTGAAACCGACAACTCATTGTCATGCAAGATGCAAAGAATTAATAAGCGCTGTTCATTAGAAAGTGTTTTCAAAAATTGCGCGGCTTGGGATGAGTTCTTTTTCATCTCTTCGGTGATTGCCGTTGATGCTAAAGTTGCAGTGCTCATTTTAAAATACGCCCTAACATTTGTTTAATACCGCTGGGTCTTTTAGGCAGTGGCTGAAAGCTTTCAAGCGATCGATAGTTATGCGCTTTACTAGGAATAAAGTCTCCACAACAAGCATCAAACTCATATTCTTTTGACCACTCTTCTGCATTTTCTACAACAGCTTTAATGGCTTCCACAACTTGCTTAGCATCTTCATCGGTACTAGTAGGATGCATAGAAACACGAACCCAACCAGGTTTTTCGGTTAAGTCGCCTTGATCAATTTGTTTGGTAATTTCCATACTCTTAACATGGTCAACGTCTAATAGAATATGACCATAAGTTCCCGCGCAAGAACAACCGCCACGTGTCTGTACACCAAATTTATCATTGAGCAAACGCACAATTAAGTTGTGGTGTAACCCTAAGACATAAAATGAGACAACGCATAAGCGTTCAGTTTTATCAGCCTCTAATATATTTAGACCTTCAACTGCGGAGAGCTCCTTCATTAAATAATCGCAGAGCTCTTTTTCGCGAGCAACAATGTTCTCAACACCCATCGATTCTTTTAGCTTGAAGGCTAGGGCTGCTTTAATGGTTTGCAAGAATGCTGGAGTACCGCCATCTTCTCTGGCTTCGATATCATCAAAGAACTTATGCTCGCCCCATGGATTTGTCCACGAAACAGTACCGCCACCAGGCTGGTCTGGAACTTTGCAGTCGTATAGATGTTTATCGAACACCATAATGCCGCTAGAACCTGGACCACCTAAAAATTTATGTGGGGAGATAAATATGGCGTCAAGTTTTTGCGCTGGGTTTTCAGGATGCATATCAATTTCGACATAAGGCGCCGAGGCTGCGAAATCAATAAAACATAGGCCATCATGTTGATGCATGATTTCCGCCATTTTGTGATACGGTGTTTTAATCCCGGTGACATTACTACAGGCGGTAAAAGATCCAATTTTTACAGGGCGATCTTTATATTGAGCGAGCAATTCTTGTAAGTTATCTAGGCAAGGGCAACCCTTGTCATCGGACTTAACGATTTCAACGGTAACTTCACACTCGTGCCAAGTGGTTTGGTTGGAATGGTGTTCCATGTGTGAAATAAAAACTACCGGCTTTTCATGCTCTTCAATAGTTAAGCGTTCGCGCCATTTCTCAGGAACGCGCAAACCTAACATTCTTTGAAATTTATTAATAAGCAACGTCATACCAGAACCAGCAGCAATCAATACATCATTCTTATCAGCATTCACATGCTTCTTAATGATATTTTGTGCCTCATGGTAAGCATGAGTCATGGTTGTTCCAGTTAGGGTAGTTTCGGTATGAGTATTAGCAACATAAGGACCCAATTCTTGGCTAATATATTCTTCTATTGGTGCATACAGACGACCACTGGCAATCCAGTCAGCATAAATGACAGGTTTTGCACCATTTTCAGGGTATTGGTGATGATGGCCGATGATGTTATCTCGAAACGGCTTAAAATATTGCTCTAAACTCATGGGATTGGTCTTTGTATTAGGTATCGCTAATATAACAAAAATGATTGGCGATACAAGGAATTTATCCGTAAAGTAAGGCTCATCGAACCAGATAAAGAAGAGAAAGTCGATCAATATGAAGTATTTCATTCTCATACTCATCAGCTCTGTACTATTTGGTTGTACTAATACTGATGTAAATCGATATATTTTAGTGCGCCATGCGGAAAAACAATTGGATGTGAAAAAAGATCCAGAATTGACCGAAGCGGGTAAAGAGCGGGCAAAACATTTGGCTGTTTTGTTGGCTAAAAGCGATATTACAAAAATTTATAGCTCCAATTATAAGAGAACCTTGATGACTGCTAAGCCATTAGCAAAAGAGCTAGGTTTAACAATAGAAATTTATGATCCTCGCAAACTGGAACTATTTGCAAAAATGCTGGAACAAGAAAGTGGTACGGCATTAATTGTGGGGCACAGCAATACCACCCCGCAATTAACTCGTTTGTTATCAGGAAAGAAAGTCGAAGACATGGACGAAAGCCAATATAGCGACGTTTACATCGTTACTAGCTTAGATGACACAAAAAACGTATTGAGATTATCTTCAGATAAATAGTTTAAGGTAATTGAGCCAGATAACGTTCTAATTTCCGATAACCCAGAGTTTCACTAATGTGCTGAGGTTCAATCTTTTTAGAGTCCGCTAAATCCGCAATGGTTCGCGCGACTTTAATAATTCGATGGTAAGAGCGTGCCGATAAATTTAATTGTTTTAAAGAATGGCGCATTAAATCTTTTGCAGTTGTAGTTAATAATGCGTGCTCTTCTAACTCCTTAGAACTAAGCTCTGCATTTAATTTGCCTTGGCGATTTAATTGTATCTTTTGGCTAGTTAGAACCTGTTTGCGATAATCTTTAGACGTTAAGGTATTTGTTGGGTTGCCATTAGTCAGTTGTTCGTCGGAAAGTAAAGGCACTTCTACTTGTAAGTCTATTCGATCTAATAATGGCCCGGAAATTTTGCTTAAATAGCGACGAATTTGATCAGGGGTACAGCGACATATAGCTCGAGAATTTCCAAAGTGGCCACAAGTACAAGGATTCATAGCGGCAATTAATAAAAAGTGTGCTGGGTATGTCATCCGCGAGGCTGCTCGTGAAATCGTAACCTTTCCTGACTCCATAGGCTCGCGAAGGTTATCCAGAACATGGCGATTAAACTCAGTAAATTCATCTAAGAATAAAACACCTTTATGGCTTAAAGAAATTTCGCCAGGTTTAGGATGGCTACCTCCGCCAATTAACGCGGGTGCAGAGCAGGAGTGATGAGGTGAGCGGATTTTTCTTTGGTAAAAATTCTTAGCATCAAAACCGAAGTGACTGACGGAATAAATAGCGGCAGACTCCTTAGCTTCTAATTGAGACATAGGAGATAAGATTGTTGGCAAACGATGGGCAAGCATACTTTTACCAGTGCCAGGAGGACCCACGAAAAGTAGGTGGTGGGAACCACTTGCTGAAATTAACAAAGCACGCTTAGCCGCTTCTTGCGCAATAACATCGGAAATATCTATTTCATATTTGTGATGATTCGAGCTTTGAGGTAAGGGGCAGGCGGGAAGAGTATTTTGTTGATTTAATAGTTCACAAACCTGCAATAAATGGCTGGCTTGCTTAGCGCCAGATTTAGGAATTAAACCCACTTCATCCGCATTAGAAGTAGGCACAATCAGAGCGCGACCAGCCTCTTGACAGGCTAAAGTAATAGGTAAAACACCGTGAATAGAACGAAGCTCACCAGTTAAAGCAAGCTCGCCAACAAATTCAAATTGATTAAGAAGATCGTCATTAATTTGACCAGATGCTGCTAAAATTCCTAAAGCGATAGGTAGATCAAAACGTCCCCCCTCTTTCGGCAAGTCCGCAGGGGCAAGATTTATAGTTATACGCCTAGCTGGAAAGTCAAAGTTAGAATTAATGATTGCTGAGCGAACCCTATCTTTGGATTCTTTAACGGCGGCTTCGGGTAAACCAACAATATTGAGAGAAGGAAGGCCATTAGATAAATGAACTTCAACCGTAACTAATGGTGCTTCTATTCCAATACCGGCGCGAGAGAAAACAATAGCTAATGACATTCTTTATCCTTTAGTCAGTTATAAATTGTCTAAAGGGCTTTTAACCGCATTAGCCCCTTTATTCATAACGTGAGTGTAAATTTGGGTAGTTTCAACATTGCGATGACCTAATAATTCTTGAACTGTTCTAATGTCGTAACCATTTTCTAAGAGGTGAGTTGCGAATGAGTGTCGAAAGGTATGGCAAGAAGCATGTTCATGGATCTTGGCAGCACGAAAAGCTTTATTAATTATTCGACCTACGGTTCTAGGGTGGCGGTGATAGGTACGACGAATGCCTGTAATAAGATCGGGAGGCTGACTGTTAGAAGCAAAAACAAATTGCCAAGCATAAGCGAAATGTGCGCTGGGAACTTTTGCACCGAAAGCTTTAGGTAGATGCACACCATTCCATTGGGTGCTGGTTCTTAAAGTGTGATATTTAGATAAGCATACTTGAAGTTGAGATTGTAAAAGCGAAAGGGAATGATTTGAAAGGATGGTTACCCTATCCTTATTGCCTTTACTTTGACGAACGGTAAGAGTTTGATTATGTAAATCAATATCTTTTACCCGAAGGCGTAGAGCTTCCGAAACCCTCAAGCCAGAACCATAAAGAAGAGAGGCGATTACTGCATATTCACCCGACAAGTGAATAAAAATGTTTGCGATTTCGTCACGAGTGAAAACGGTAGGAAGTCTTTTGGGTTTTTTAGAGCGCTGGATATCGGTTAACTGACCTAAAGGGGTCTTGATAATGCGCTTGTAAAGAAAAACAATGGCATTAAGTGCAATCTTTTGGGTGCTGATACTGACGTTTCTTTTAACTGCTAAGTGAGTAAGGTATCGACAAACATCTTGCTCGGCTAAGTTTTGCGGATGTTCAAGCTTGTGGAACCGAATATAATCCCTAATCCAATACAGATAAGTTTTCTCGGTTTGAAAGCTGTATTGGTTTACTCTCATGGTATTTCTAATAGAATTAAGAAAAGGTGATTTAGACATTCCATGTCTCCTTTGTTATCTTGTGAAGATTGTAAAATCCTTGCAAGCAATAGGGTAGAGGCTGTAACTAGCTGGCTTGTAAGTTAATTGCTGTGGAAACTGTAGGCAATATCTAAAAATACTACGGGAACCAAATTGTCCCCTTTATGGGTATAATAAAGTACAAAAGGGATATGAAGAATTTATGTCTTATAAATCAATAAATTATATGCGGTGTCGCATAGTCAGCTGTTAAATGCCAATAAGGAAATAAAGTGTTTCAAGATTCAGCAACTACAGAAGCCAACTATGAAAAATTCATAGAGAGAGTTTTAGCTTCTGGTGTAGTTTGGGGCATAGAGCACCCAAACGAAACATGGGCAACCAGTACATCTAATGACGATGAGGAGACAATGATATATGTTTTCTTCTCAGATAAGGCTTATGCTCAACGACATTGTAAAGAAGCCTGGTCTGAATCAAAGCCAAGTACAATTGATCTAGATAGTTTTATCGATAATTGGCTTAGAGGCATGCATGAAGACGGTTATTTAGTTGGGCCAAACTGGGATGCAAATTTCTTCGGCAAAGAAGTAGAGCCGCTTGAATTAGCGCAAAGGTTAGCATGCATTTAACCAGCGCGGGCAAAATCGCTCCACTGCGTTGCGCTGGATGCCGCTAGCGCGGCACCTTTGCCGCAGGCGTTAAACTCTCAATAGGAATCGAGATGGAATTTAAATTCAATTTTGACAAACTACTTGGTAAAGCCGCAGATAAGGCAAAGAAGCATATAGACGGGGTGACTATCAAGTTGCCATTTATTTCCTTCTCGGTAAAACCAACAGATATTGAGAGAAAAGTCGCAAGAGAACTATTGGTAAGACTGCCCGACAAGAGGGTTCTAAGCTCAAAAGAATGCTGTGATAATTGTATAGATAATTCCCTTGCATCCCTGCAAGAAATTCGAAGTATTTTGGTTGAAGCTCAGGTTAAGCTTACGGATTTCCATGATGGAGGCTTGTACCTACTGGTTGAGCTCATGGCTGAAGGCGTGCGACAGTTCATAACTTTTAAAGAACGACTATGTGTCGATCCCTCCTTGAAAGATGAAGCTCAATTCACTGATTTTTACCGTCCAAGAGATATTCAGAGTGAGTATTTCGAAGTCTTAGAGCAATTAAGATTCCATATACATAGCTGTCTTACTCAAGTTGCTACAATCGCCGATATGGAAACCCCGAAAATCGCTAGCTATTTAAAGGCAAATGAAGAGTGGATGTTGTCGCTGTATCATAAGCCCCAGCAACTTATCGACAATCAAGGTGTAACAAGTGGGTCAACAGGATGCTCCTGACGTCGCACCTGTTACCCAAGCGTTAGGCGTAATAAAGGAGAGGAATCTTGAGGAAATTAGTTTTAGCTATTGCGATATCAGTTGTCACTTCATGTGCAATATATTCACATGAAACGATGGTTTCAACTTATGCTCTTGAGGGTGGTTTAGATTATGTCCTCAAGAATAAAATCGATGAAGAATCCTACGCATACGAAGTCAATGTTTGGGAGAAAAGTCCATCGTCAGGAGATATGCATTCCTATCGCACTGACTCGCAAGAGCTACGCATGAAGTCAGCTAGACTATTGCTTTCAAGTAAGTATTGGGCTGGATGTAAAAGCGTTGATTTCGTTAAGGAAGAGCCGTTTGAAGTTAGCAACCATAGAAAGCGTTGGTTAAATGGTACTTGGTGGAAATTAGATGTTGTTTGTAAATCACCATCTAATCCTGAAAAATAGAACGCCTAACAGGAACAGGCTGAGGTACGCCAAAGCGTTGCGCGTTTGTCGCCCCTGCTGCAAGCGAAAACTAACCAAATCAAAAAGGTGGAATTCTACATTATGTTAGCTGTTGCAACAGAGTTTAAGTTAAATAGTTGGCGGCGATATTTTTCGTTTTCTAGGTATACCTATAATGCTTTGAAACAAATCCGAAAGTCAGGTGGTATCGTCCACGTAAAAATAAGACCATTTCGGCTGATGACTTTAACGGTGTGGAAAAATAGAAAAGATATGCTGGCATTTAGAAATAGTGGGGCGCATTTAGCCGCTATGAAAAAGTCAAATTATTTTGGAGCAATTAAGTCAACATCATGGGAAACTGATACTATTCCAACTTGGCTGGATGCTATGGAGAAACTTTCAGAGGCTTCAATCTGATAGGTAAAAATTTTATATTTCATGCAAAAGTTGTAAAAGGGATTCTTTTATACCTTCACAAGTTCTTGCTAAATTAGTTTGGAATGGTTCAGCTGTTGGATGCTCTCCATCTACAAAATCGGTAATGGCTTTTATTGGTAAAAGGTATTTGATACAGATGGCAGATCCAAGCTAGGGCGACAGTTTCCATTTCTTTACAGTCCGCTTGATTTTCTTGCATCAGGCGATCGCAATCATCATTAAAATCTAAAGAATTACTAGTGCTGATAAAACCCTGTTTAAGGCGTAAATTATTCGCAAAGATACAAAGTGACACTGTTCATTTTTTATTGATATAGGTAACATTGGTTCTAATGTAATGATTAAAAATAATGTTATGAAGAAATTAATTTTTAGTGCTTTGTTAGTTCTTAGTTATTCAGCTTTAGCCGATAAAGGGCATCACCATCATGGCCAAATTAACGTGAGCCATTTAAAGAATCCACCTTCTGTTGAAGTTAAATTACATCCTGATGCGATGTCGGGTTGGAATTTAGAAGTAGTGACACAAAATTTTAAATTTAGTCCTCAAAATGTAAATCAGGAGCATCAAAAGGGTACTGGTCATGCTCATTTGTATATTGATGGGGTAAAGATAGGGCGTTTGTATAACCATTGGCGCCATATTACCGGGCTTAACTCGGGAAAACATACCATTAAAGTGACTTTAAATTCTAACGATCATCAAGATTATGTTGTTAATGGCGTGGTTGTGGGCGATCAAGTAGAAATAGAACAAAAATAACGTTATAAATCAACAGCTTAATTCATTGTTGTGTTGCTGGGCATAAATTATATTATTTTCAAAATATATTTTCCTTTAAAATCAATGGTTTATATTTATTTTGGTGTGTTTCATAAGATAGAATAAAAAATAAACAAAAGAGCCAATTCTAAAAATTTCATATAAATCAATAAGATAAGTTTATTTGTCATAAATAAATGGCAGATGCTTTTTATCGTCAATTCCTATCACTGTTAGTTACATTTTGTAATAACTTTCTTTGCTAATCTAAAGTCGTTGTTAAGAAACGCGGAGAAATAAAGCGCATGACAGATAAAGAGAAAAAAGTAACTGCTTCAGAAGAAACTACTGAAAAAGTAGAAAAAGCTGAAGAAGTGGTTGAAGAAGCTAGGTCGGAAAAAACTAAAGCGGAAAGCACTCAAGCAAAAGAAGAAGCTCCCTATGAGAGTGTTATCGAAGGAGAAGCTGAAGTGTTAGAAACAGAAGATGTTCGTACTGAGGAAAAAACTTGGTCAATGGCAGCTCACTTATCCGCATTGGTGGCATTAGTCCCCATCGTTGGTTGGTTGGGAATGATAATAGGCCCTTTAGTGATTTGGTTGTTTAAAAAGGATGAATCACCTTTAATTGCCGAAAATGCTAAAGAAGCATTGAACTTTAATATCACCATGTTTATTGGTTATATAACGGCGGTAGTATTATGTGTGACTATTATCGGCCTGATTGTTGGTATTCCGATGTTGATAGCGTTGCCGATAGTTCATTTAGTTTTGATCATCATCGCAGCAGTGAAATCAAACGAAGGTGTGGCTTACAAATACCCATATACGTTAAAACTTTTTAACTAAAAGGATTAAACCAAAGAATATTATAATAATTATAAATTGCTACTCTCTACATACCCCAAGGCGACATCTGTCGCCATTTTTTTTATAATAAGAAAAAGTTTTTTCAAATGATGATATGGATTTTAAGAAGATAGCCATAATTTCAGCATTAATCCTGATGATGTTGATTTATTACAAGGCGAAACAGCCTGTTCGGTTAGGTGAGGGTGTAAAAGTTAAAGATGCACCCATTCAAGTAAATATAGAAACACCTACTCAATTCACATTTGGAAGCTTTGCGGTAACGCCTTTGGCAGAGTTTGAAATCAAGGCAAAAGTAATCTTAAAAGAAGATTACTCCTACGATAGAGGAGCTGATATTTCGCCAACAGATTTGGCATTAGGTTGGGGGCGAATGTCAGATGAGGCCGTTTTGGAAAAAATTGAATTTTCGCAATCGGGTCGCTGGTATCGATATCGTTATAAAAGCGCACCAATACCTCAACAAGAAATTCAAACTCATAGTGCCAATATGCATCTAATACCCGCTAATGATGGAGTCGCTGGAGATATTAAGCGCGTTAAAGCCGGGCAAATTATCCGAATTGATGGAAAGTTGGTCAAGGTTGATGACTCAGAGACAGGCTTCACTTGGAGAAGCTCTTTGACACGCGAAGACACCGGTGGTGGTGCTTGCGAGTTAATATTCGTTGAGAGACTGGAGATTCTAGAAGGCTAATCAACTGGAACTTCAGCGACAAAAGGAATAAAATACGTTTAACTCTCGGGGTGCCTTCAGTATTAGTAGGCTGAGACTTTAGCAAAAGAACCCGTATAACCTGATCCGATTAGCATCGGCGGAGGGAAGAGTCATATCAATAAGACCTTTAAGTCTTTGACCTGATTACTTTTTTACGCCATGCCAGTAGATCATAGCTGATAACTGGAGATTCGCCATGGCGAAAAATGACCCAATCGATTTAAGTAAACACACCATTACTCGTGAACCATTGCCAAAGTCTGAAAAGATTTATGTGGAAGGTAAAATTTATACAGAGATTCGCGTGCCGATGCGTGAAATCAGTCTGACTAATGGTGAGAAGGTCGCAGTATATGATACTTCAGGCCCTTATACGGATCCGAATATCGAAATTGACGTTCGGAAGGGTATTAACCAAGTGCGTCGTGATTGGGTTGTTGGCCGAGGTGATGTTGAAGAATACGAAGGTCGTGAAATAAAAGCCATTGATAATGGTTATGATGAAGGAAACGAAAAAGCCTTTGCTACTCATAACCCTGATTTACAACGTAAACCACTGCGAGCAAAAACAGGTCAAAACGTTTCGCAACTTCATTATGCGCGTAAAGGTATTATCACGCCTGAAATGGAATATATTGCCATTCGTGAAAATCAAAAGCGTGAAGCTTTATTCGAGCAATTTGCAAACGAAGAAAGAGAAGCTCGTTTAAAAGGGAAATCTTTTGGTGCTAATACACCTGAAAAAATCACGCCCGAATTTGTTCGTGACGAAGTAGCGCAGGGTCGCGCTATTATTCCAGCTAATATTAATCACACAGAATTAGAGCCAATGATTATCGGCCGTAATTTCTTAGTGAAAATTAATGCCAATATTGGTAACTCTGCAGTAACTTCAAGTATCGAAGAAGAAGTTGAAAAGTTAGTCTGGTCTACTCGTTGGGGTGGTGACACGGTGATGGATTTATCAACGGGTAAAAATATTCACGCCACTCGTGATTATATTTTGCGTAATTCGCCAGTACCGATTGGCACAGTGCCAATTTATCAGGCCTTGGAAAAAGTGAATGGTATTGCTGAAGATTTAACATGGGAAGTATTCCGCGATACTTTGATTGAACAAGCCGAGCAAGGGGTGGATTATTTCACCATTCATGCAGGTGTTTTACTACGTTATGTGCCATTAACCGCAAAGCGTGTTACGGGAATTGTTTCGCGTGGTGGATCTATTATGGCGAAATGGTGTATTGCGCATCATAAAGAAAATTTCTTATACACTCACTTCGAAGAAATTTGTGAAATTATGAAAGCTTACGATGTAAGTTTTTCGTTAGGTGACGGTCTACGCCCAGGTTCACTAGCAGATGCCAACGACCAAGCACAATTTGGTGAGTTAGAAACATTAGGTGAATTAACCAAGATTGCTTGGAAACATGATGTACAGGTTATGATTGAAGGCCCTGGTCATGTGCCGATGCACATGATCAAAGAAAATATGGACAAGCAATTAGAAGTGTGTGATGAAGCGCCTTTCTATACGCTTGGTCCGTTAACGACTGACATTGCACCAGGTTATGATCACATTACTTCAGGTATCGGCGCTGCAATGATCGGTTGGTATGGTTGTGCCATGTTGTGTTATGTAACCCCTAAAGAGCATTTAGGTTTACCAAATCGTGATGACGTAAAAACAGGTATTATTACTTATAAGCTAGCTGCTCATGCTGCTGACGTTGCAAAAGGTCATCCTGGCGCTCGTTACCGTGATGATCAATTATCACAAGCTCGTTTTGAATTCCGCTGGGAAGATCAATTTAATTTAGGTTTAGATCCTGACACCGCTCGTGAATTCCACGATGAAACTTTACCAAAAGATTCAGCAAAAGTAGCACATTTTTGTTCAATGTGTGGTCCCAAGTTCTGTTCTATGAAAATCAGTCAAGATGTTCGTGATTTTGCTGAAGAGCAAGAGAAGATCGACAAAGGCATGGCTGAGAAATCTGCTGAGTTTAAAAAGCAAGGTGGTGAAATTTACGTGGAATTAAAAGACTAACAAATGAAACTAGCGGTAGTTGGTGCTGGGATTGCTGGACGAATGCTCGCTTGGCGGTTATCCAAGTTAGGGAATGAACAAGATTTAGAGATTACGATTTTTGATAAAGCAAATCGTAAGGATCGCTCGGCTTGTTCATTTGCTGCCGCTGGAATTTTATCGCCATTAGCTGAACTTGAAATGGCGGAAAAGGATATTTATGAATTCGGTAAGCGTTCGCTAGAATTATATGCGCAATGGTTGGAAGAATTATCAAAAGAAATCTTTTTCAAAAAAACAGGATCACTGGTAGTTGCTCATGCTCAGGATAAGGTTGATTTAGAGCATTTTTATAATTTAGTAAATCGTAAATTAAATAATAAATCTAAGGTCAAAAAAGTAAATCTTACGGTAAAAGAACCTGAATTAGAACAATTGGGCGAAGGTCTGTTTTTGCAAAACGAAGGACAAATTGATCCTATTCAGTTAATGGAACAATTAACACAAGAGTTAGAGTCGATAAATTGGATAGAAGATACAGAGGTAGTAAAAGTTTCTGCAAAACAAATAGAAACTCGTGATAAAAATTACAAATATGACTGGGTTTTTGATTGTCGCGGATTGGGAGCTTCCGAAGAATTGCCATTAAGGGCTGTTCGCGGGGAATTACTTTGGGTAGAAGCGCCTGATGTAACTATTAAACACTTAACTCGATTAATGCACCCTCGTTATAGAATATATATAGTGCCAAGACCAAATAATATTTATCTCATAGGTGCAACTGAAATTGAGTCAGAGGATCGCTCTCCTATTTCGGTGCGTTCGAGTTTAGAGCTTTTATCAGCAGCATATAGTGTGCATAAAGGTTTTGGCGAAGCGCGAATAATAAAGTCCGTAGTTAATTGTCGACCAGCCTTGCCCGATAATTTACCCATAGTAGAAATCGAAAATGGTTTAGGAAAAATCAATGGTCTTTATCGTCACGGTATTTTATTAGCACCTGCATTAATAGAAAAAGCGATAGCAGAGTTTGTAGTAATGACCAATATAAATAGTGAGAATAATTATGCAGTTAATGCTTAATGATGAAGTAATTGAAGTTGAGTCAAAGATAACCATTGCACAGCTAATTGATTGGTTAAGAAGTAATAAAGAGTTTAAACATAATAATTTTGCCGTTGCAGTAAATATGGAGTTTGTTCCAAGGTCAATTTACGGCGAAACAGGTTTAAAAGAAAACGATAAGGTAGAAATTGTTTTGCCGATGCAGGGTGGCTAGATATTTAGTACCTGAATTGAACGAGATTGCTTCAGCAAAGAGCGCCCTGCAATGAAGGTTAAAATTAATATGGCATCGTCATTGCGAGCTACGATAAGAGGGCGACAATCTCGGCGCCTATTAAGTAAGTGTGGAGAAATCAGTGCTTAAAATCGGTGGTAAAGAAATAGACAGTAGATTATTTGTGGGAACGGCTTTATATCCGTCGCCACAAATTATGCTGGATGCAATTAAAGCATCAGAGTCACAAGTTGTGACGGTATCGGTGCGGCGTGAAGGAAAAGGTGGCGAGAATTTTTGGCAACAGATTAATCAGCTAGATTGCCATTGGCTACCTAATACAGCGGGTTGTCATTCTACTAAAGAAGCGATTACCACGGCAGAAATGGCGCGAGAGATTTTTGGTACTAACTGGATCAAGTTAGAAGTCATTGGTGATGATTATAATTTACAGCCGGATCCATTTCAGTTAGTGGAAGCGGCAAAAGAACTAACAAAGCGGGGCTTCGAAGTTTTCCCTTACTGCACCGATGATTTAGTTTTATGCCAGAAATTGTTAGATGTTGGCTGTAATATTTTAATGCCGTGGGGAGCGCCAATTGGTACAGGTCGTGGATTGACGGATCCTTATGCCTTACAAACGTTGCGAGAGCGGTTACCTGATATACCAATGGTTATTGATGCTGGATTAGGTTTACCATCTCACGCTGCTCAAGCAATGGAAATGGGTTATGACGCTGTATTATTAAATACCGCAATTGCTAAAGCAGAAGATCCAGTAATGATGGCGAGTGCTTTTAAAGATTCGGTAATAGCAGGACGAAAAGCTTTTAAAGCGGGCGCTATGCCGAAAAGAGATTTAGCAAAACCGAGTACGCCAGTAGTAGGTACGCCGTTTTGGCATAACGACTAGGTATAAGCAAAGATAAAATTTAATGAAGCAAAAAACACAGAAAAGAACACCGATAGTTTGGTCAGTAGCTGGTTCAGATTGTTCTGGTTTAGCAGGGCAAGTTGCTGATATTCGCGCGATAGAAGCGTTGGGTGCGCACGCCTGTATGATTACTACAGCAGTAACAGCTCAGAATTCAAAAAAAGTAGTAGCGCTTAATCCTCTTTCAGAAAAACAAATTACTTCTCAGTTTAATGCATTAAAAGATGACTTGCCGGCAGATGCGATAAAAGTTGGGTTGCTACCGACAGTCGAGTCAATCGAGGCGCTGAAAGAATTTTTAAAAGAATATGATGGAAAGTTAGTTGTTGATCCTGTGATGGTGAGTTCTTCAGGTAAAGCGTTAATGGACGCTAAAGCACAGGAAGCTTTTAAAACTTTGTACCACCATATCGATTTACTTACGCCAAACATCCCAGAGTTAGAATTACTAACCTCAAGAAAAATTGAGAAACTGAAAGATATAGAATTTGCAGTAGACGATATTTTATCCGCGGGTGTCAAAGCAGTGTTGGTTAAAGGCGGACATTCAAACGAAGATTTTTGTGCAGATTATTTTTGTGACGGAGCAGTTGGCAAAGAAACGGAATCCTTTTGGCTTAGAAGTGAAAGGCAACACCAAGCTAATACCCGTGGAACGGGTTGTGTTCTTGCGGCTTCGATTGCAACCGCTTGGGCATTAAATCATTCGCTTAAAGACGCTATTGTCATTGGTAAAATGCAGATTAACCAAGCTATTGAAAATGGTTATCGAGTGGGTTTAGGAAAAGGCCCTTTGAAGCCTTTGTCTTGGCCAGCCAAGCAACGTTATATGCCAATGTTATCGGATCACTATGAGGAAAAAGATTTTTCTTTTCCAGATTGCGGCGAGCAAAAATTAGGTTTATATCCTGTAGTAGATTCTGCGCAATGGGTACAACGATTAGTAGCGATTGGGGTAACTACGATTCAACTTCGGGTTAAAGATCTAGTTGGTGAAGAGTTAGAAGAAGAAATTAAAAATGCCATTGCTAGCGCTGAAAAATACAATGCAAGATTATTCATTAATGACTATTGGCAATTAGCAATTAAGCACAAAGCTTATGGCGTTCATCTTGGGCAAGAGGATTTAGATTCAGCCGATTTGTATGCGATTTCTAAAGCGGGCTTGCGATTAGGGATCAGTACTCACTGTTATTATGAAGTTGCTCGCGCACATGCGATTAAACCAAGTTACTTGGCGTGCGGTCCTGTTTATCATACTGACTCAAAGCAAATGCCTTGGATCCCACATGGTGTAGAAAATTTATCCTATTGGGTTGATACCATGAGTGAATACCCATGGGTAGCAATTGGCGGAATAAATTTAGAGAGGTTTGAGGAGGTTGCTAAGACCAAGGTATCTGGTATCGCAATGATTTCGGCAATAACCCAAGCTGAAAATCCAGCCTCGATTGCTCAACAAATGATGGCACTATTAGCAAAAAAACAATGACAATATTTGTGCCAAAAGAATTGGAACAAGTACAGTATATTGATCCAAGCGATTTAAAGCAGTGGATTACCCAAGAAAGCAAACCTTTGCTAATAGATGTGAGAGAAGAGGATAAACATCTAGCTTATAATATTGGTGGGGTAAACATTTCAATTTATGATTTTATGAGCTCCATTAATGAACTGGATCCAGAGCAACCAACAGTTATTTATTGTCAAGTAGGGCAAAAAAGTTTTAATGCTGCGGTAGCTTTAATTCAGGCGGACTTTAACTGTGTCTACAGCTTAAAGGGTGGTATTGAAGCATGGAATAAATTTGTAACAACTTCACTATAGTAAATTCCTTTAAACCCCAGTATATTTGAAAGATAAAAATATAAGGGGAAAACTATGTCTTTACTTGATTCTATGCCCGAAGAGGCTAATCAATTAAGTCCAAAATCTATAACCGTTTCCAGAATTATTATTTCAATTTTTTCTTTATTGCTAGTTGGAATAACTATTTTTATTGCCATTGTAAATTCAAGTTGGATTAAGTTTAGTTTTGGTATTGGAGTTACCATGATTGTGTTTATCTTGGGTTTTATTTGGGCAAAGAAAAGATACGACTACAGTTTTTGGTGGTTTACACAGGAAGGGCTTTATATTCAAAAAGGTGTGATTTGGCGAGCGAGAATATTTGTTCCTTACAATCGAGTACAGCATACGGATGTGGCGCAAGGTCCCTTGGAGCGTAAATATTCTTTAGGTCAATTGATAATTCATACCGCAGGTACTAAAGACTCTTCAGTAACCTTAAAAGGGATAGAGTTTGAATTGGCAAATGAGTTAAGAAATAAACTCATCGATGATGAAAAAGCTGACGCGGTTTAAGTTAGGAAAACGAAGATGTCTGGAATTGAAAAACGATTACATAAAATATCTCCACTTTTCCTGCTTTGGGAAAACATTAAGAAATTAGTTTTTCCAGCTTTGGTTGCGATTGTTGGTACACGCTCAAGTTCATGGGAGTTTTATGCGCTTGGGGCGGCGGCTTTAACTAGTGTTATCTCGATGGTCCAATATCGGTTTTATCGGTATTGGTTAGAAGACACACAAATACGCGTTAAAGAAGGGATAATCTTTAGAAATCAACGCCAAGTTAAATATGACAAGATACAAAATCTGAATTTAATCCAAGGCCCGTTACATCGATTATTAGGTGTAGTTAAAGTTCAGCTGGAGTCTGCTTCGGGTGGTAAGCCTGAAGCTGTGATTAACGTTATTGATATGCAGGCGGTGAACGAATTACGTAAAAGGATTCTTCAGGAAGAAGTCTCTGTTAGCAGTGAAGAATCTAAGATAAAAACACCTCCATCGATTCTAAAATTACCATTTTCTGAAATAGTACGCTATGGAATTATCTCAAACCGAGGACTTGTGGCTGTAGCAATATTTTTCGGTTTTATGGGCCAGTTTTTTGACAGTGATAATCCGAATAATTTCCGCTCATGGATTAGAAGTTCTGTAAACCTTCTAGAAGACACAGTAACGTCAATTGTTCCTGAAACCAGTAGCTTGGCAACTTTGTTTTATACGTTGGTATTTATCTTGATGGCGATAATAGTGTTGTGGATTTTATCCATCATAATGGCTCTATTTAAATTCTATGGTTTTAAGTTGACTAAAAATCAAGGCAAACTTGCTGCTACTATGGGCTTGCTAACGCGCTTACAAGCAACTATTCCTATGTCGCGAGTTCAAACCATCACAGTGCATAATTCATGGCTACACAAAGTATTTAAGCGAATTGGAATTACTGTTGAAACAGCGGGCGGTGTTAACAGTGAAAAGCAAGGTGTAACGATGAAGCAAATTGCGCCTGTTCTAGCCACACAGGATAAGTCACATTTTTTAGATGAAATACAGCCTGATCAAGATTGGCATAAAATTGTTTGGCAGGCTTTGGATGCGCGTGCATGGCGTCGAAAGTTTAAACCTGTTGCGTTAATAGGCTTGTTAATAGGCCTAACCTTGCTAACCCATTCTTACCTTAGTTATGGAATATATGCTACTTTAGTTATTGTTTTATCAGTTTGGTACGCAAAAGCTTATATTAGAACTGCTGGATATCATCTCAGTGAAGATCTGGCGGCATTTAAAAGTGGAGTGATATTTCATAAAGAAACCTATGTTAGGTTACCAAAAGTACAAACGGTGCGGCTAAAAGAAACTCTTTTCGATAGACGTCATAATATGGCAAAGTTGGAGTTAGATACAGCAGGCGCAACTATGGGCGCACACCATATAGACATTCCTTATTTATCTTATAATCAAGCTCAAGATTTATACGGAAAAATAAGTAGAAAAATCGAAAATAGTGCCTTTGAATGGTAGAGGTTTGTTAAGAATTTTGGCAAACTTGCGCCATCTAGACACGATGCTTAAAGAATATGCGCAATTACATAGCTGAATATTTCGGTACCTTCATGATGATCTTTGCGGGTACTGGCGCCATGATTATCAATGATGTCTCAGGCGGTGCCATTACTCACGTTGGAGTTGCGCTGACTTGGGGCATGATAGTGGCAGCGGTGATTTACTCCATCGGCGATATTTCCGGTGCCCACCTTAATCCAGCGGTTACTATCGGCTTTGCAGTCGCCAAACGCTTTCCAATTAAAGAAGTAACCCCTTACATTATTAGCCAACTAGCCGGCGCTTTTAGTGCTTCGCTAGTTTTGGCATGGCTATTTCCTGAGCATGCAACGCTTGGTGCAACTATTCCAACCATTGCTGCTGAAAAAGCCTTAGTAGTCGAATTGATTCTGACCTTTATACTGATGTTCGTTATTATGCATGTTGCCTTTGGCGCAAAAGAAAAAGGATTGATGGCAGGAGCGGCTATTGGCACAACCGTTGGTTTAGAAGCTATGTTTGCTGGTCCCATTACCAATGCTTCAATGAACCCTGCGCGCTCCATTGCCCCAGCGGTAGTCTCGGGTAATTTAGAGCATTTATGGCTTTATATCATAGCGACCATTTCAGGCGCAATTTTAGCAGTGATAGTAGCTAAGTATTTGATGAATGATAAAGCTTAATACAAATCCACAAGAACTAACCCATCACCAACTATTAGCTGGTAAACCCTGCTCTGATCAATTAATTGCTATTGGTATAGATGACTTTAGTGTCGCTGCTGCCTATGTAAAATCCTTACCTTATCAACGAAGCTCATGGTTAGAAGTTATACAAAATGGTTATGGAACTTGTAGTAGCAAGCACGCTTTTTTAAAAACTGTTGCGGATGAGCAGGGAATAGAGTGCCATTTGATATTGGGGATCTATCCCATGACTGGAGAAAATACTTACGGGGTAGCACAGGTTCTGAATAATTCAGGAGTTGATTCCATTCCTGAAGCTCATTGTTTTATAGAAATAGCTGACGAATATTTTGACTTTACCTTTGCAAAGCCAATGAGCAAGGAACCCATTAAACAGTTTTATAGTCTCGAAAGGATTACACCTTTGCAAATGGTAGAAGAGAAAGTTCTAAAGCATCAAGCCTTTCTAAAGCAGCAGTCCCCAGAAAGTTATGAAAAACTATGGGCCATTCGAGAGGCTTGTATAGAGTCACTTTTTACCAAAGGTCATACCGCTTAAAGCCCGATCAATGCTAGAATAGGTGCAATTTTTGTAATTGGAAGCAATGCACTTATGAACTCTGAATTTAATAATCATATTCAACAACAAATCGACGAAGTTAAGGAAGCTGGTCTTTATAAATCCGAGCGTATTATCAATTCACAGCAAGCAGCGGATATTTCGGTCACTACTGGGCAGGCTGTGCTTAATTTTTGTGCCAACAACTACCTTGGTTTGGCAAATGCGCCAGAATTAATTGATGCTGGTCAGAAAGCTTTAAATAAATTCGGTTATGGCATGGCTTCGGTTCGTTTTATTTGTGGCACTCAAACGGTTCATAAAGAATTAGAAAGTCGAATTAGTAATTTCTTAGGTATGGAAGATACCATTCTTTACTCTTCTTGTTTTGATGCCAATGCTGGTTTGTTTGAAACCCTTTTGACTAAAGAAGATGCCATTATTTCAGATGCGTTAAATCATGCTTCAATTATTGATGGGGTGCGTTTATGTAAAGCCATGCGTTACCGTTACGCTAATAACGATATGGCGGAATTGGAAA
Organism: uncultured Kangiella sp.; assembly: GCA_947503345.1. Lineage (GTDB taxonomy): Bacteria > Pseudomonadota > Gammaproteobacteria > Enterobacterales > Kangiellaceae > Kangiella. The sequence continues at coordinate 809,643 of CANNCW010000001.1, forward strand.
AGCAATTACAACAAGCAGATGCAGATGGCGCGCGATACAAACTAATCGTAACCGATGGCGTTTTCTCAATGGATGGCATTATTGCCAATTTGAAAGCCGTTTGTGATTTAGCGGATAAATATAACGCATTAGTGATGGTTGATGATTCGCACGCGGTAGGCTTTATCGGTGAGAAAGGTAAAGGCTCACACGAATTCTGTGATGTTATGGGGCGTGTGGATATTATCACGGGAACTTTAGGTAAAGCACTTGGTGGCGCTTCTGGCGGTTATACTGCGGCAAGCAAGGAGATGGTGGAATGGTTGCGTCAACGTTCTCGTCCTTATTTGTTCTCGAATACACTTGCACCAGTCATAGCATCTGCCAGTTTGCGTGTTTTGGATATGTTAGAAGCGAGTGATGATTTACGTCAGAAACTTCGTAAAAATAGTGAATACTTCCGTACAAAAATGTCGGCGTTAGGTTTTGATTTAGTTCCAGGTGAACATCCGATCATTCCTGTAATGTTAGGAGATGCGTCATTGGCATCGAAGTTTGCGGATAAGATGTTAGAAGAAGGTATTTATGTTGTAGGTTTCTCTTTCCCAGTGGTTCCAAAGGGGCAAGCGAGGATTCGAACGCAAATGTCAGCAGCTCATGATATTGAACATATTGATCGTGCAGTGGCTGCGTTTGAAAAAGTGGGTAAAGAATTAGGCGTGATTTAATAAAATCGTAAAGAGACAAAACCATGAAAACTTTAAGTAAAGCAAAAGCGGAAAAAGGGATCTGGATGGTGGATCAGCCAAGACCAGAGCTTGGCCACAATGATGTCCTAATTAAAATTAAGAAAACGGCCATTTGCGGCACCGATATGCACATTTATCATTGGGATGAGTGGGCACAAAATACCATTCCTGTCCCAATGACAGTTGGTCATGAATACGTTGGTGTCATTGAAGAAGTTGGTCAGGAAGTCACTAGCTTTAAAGTGGGTGAGCGTGTTTCGGGAGAAGGACATATCACTTGTGGATTTTGTCGAAACTGCCGAGCGGGTCGCCGTCATCTTTGTAGAAATACAACAGGCGTTGGTGTTGATCGCCCAGGTGCCTTTGGTGAGTATTTAGTTATTCCTGCTGAAAATGCTTACAAGATTCCTGATGATATTTCCGATGAGTTAGCATCGATTTTAGATCCATTTGGTAACGCTGCACATACTGCCTTGTCATTTGACCTTGTAGGTGAAGACGTTTTGATTACGGGCGCTGGCCCAATTGGAATTATGGCGGCAGCCATAGCAAAGCACGTTGGCGCACGCCATGTGGTCATTACCGATATCAATGATTATCGGTTGGAACTTGCTGCAAAAATGGGCGCTACTAGAACGGTGAACGTCACCAAAGAAAAGCTAGAAGATGTTATGGCCGATATAGGCATGACAGAAGGTTTTGATGTTGGCATGGAAATGTCAGGCGTACCAGTTGCCTTTCAATCCATGTTAAAAACCATGAACCATGGCGGCAAGATTGCCATGCTTGGTATTCCTTCAAGTGATATGGCCATCGATTGGAATCAGATAATCTTTAAAGGCCTAGTACTAAAAGGAATTTATGGGCGTGAAATGTACGAAACTTGGTATAAGATGATCGCAATGCTGCAGTCGGGTTTAGATATTTCACCTATTATTACCCATCGATTTGGTGTTAATGAATTCCAAGAAGGATTCGAAACTATGGCCAGCGGTCAATCGGGTAAAGTGGTGTTGAGTTGGGATTAAACAAGAAAAAGGAATAGCATATGATTTGGCGAAGTTGGGATGAGTTATCTAAACAAGAGTTGTATGACATATTACAGCTTCGCTTAGCGGTGTTTTCAGTAGAACAAGATTGCCCTTATCAGGATTGTGACAATTTTGATCAAACTGCTTATCATTTGTTGGCATATGATGATGATAAGCTAGTTGGATATTTAAGAGTATTTGAATCTTTAGAAAAGTATCAAGGTAATACGGCGATTGGGCGGGTTTGCTGTTGCAAGTCGAAACGAGGCTCGGGATTTGGTAAGGAACTTATGAAAGAAGCAATTGACTATTGCGACAAGCAATTCGCAAGGCCAATCACTATTTCAGCTCAAGCTTATTTACGCGATTTTTATCATGGTTTTGGTTTTGAAGTGGCTTCAGAAATCTATTTAGAAGATGGCATTGAGCATATAAAGATGGTGAGAAGAGCTAATGTTTAATTGGCAACAGTTATTGGGTCGTACGGGAAAAGGAACTATTGTATTAGTTACTATCAGCGTATTGGTTAGTTTGTTGACTTGGTGGGGCAGAAACGAATATACCCAATGGATAATATTTGATTGGCAAGCAATTTTGTCTGGCGAAATATGGCGCTTGGTTAGCCCAATATTTTTACACTTTATGATAGCAAGTTTACCCATACATTTGTTATTTAATATGATGTGGCTATGGGACTTAGGTGGTTCAATTGAAAAAGCAAAAAACTGGAACTATCTAATTTTATTGGTCTTAATCATCGGAATAGGTTCAAATTTAGTCCAATATTTTGGAAATCAAATAATGTATGGCGAAGTCTTTGCTAGTTACAGAATATTTGGTGGTATGTCAGGTGTAGTATATGGCCTTTTAGGATTTTTATTTGTACGTAGGCGCTTCGATCCATTTTTTCCAGTAAGACTTAATGATGCAATTATGAAATTTATGCTGTTCTGGTTAGTCCTGGGTTTTACAGGACTAATTGGAAACATAGCAAATTTGGCACATTTATCGGGATTGATATTAGGGGCTGGGCTTGGTTACTTTACTGCAAAAACAAAAAAATTCTAATGTATAAAAGAATTTCAATAGAAGAAACGGTCGAAAAAATAGAAAAAGAGAGTGCATTAATTGCGGATATTCGAGATCCACATTCGTTTGCCAATGGCCATATGCCGAAAGCGCTTAATATTAATAACCAGAATGCGGCAGAGTTTATCCAAGAGCAGGATCATTCCAAGCCATTAATCGTGGTTTGCTATCATGGCCATAGCAGTCAGCCGGCAGCCCAATATTTTGCGGGACAGGGGTTTTCTGACGTTTACAGTATGGATGGCGGTTTTGAAATTTGGAAATTGTCGCAACCTGTTGAGCAAAGTTAGTCTTCGCTGAAGTCTTCCGCTAAGATACGTTGGGCAGCCTCTACTTCGTTTTCTTTAACTTGAAGCGGAATTTCTCCAAGGGCAAATGAAGCTGTGGAGTGGAAGTGTTCATGTAATAATAAGGACTCAATACCACAGGATGCTAATTTGCCCTTAGCAATATGGGCTAACATAGTATTGGGGAAGGTGGCGATAGTAATAAATGACATAGTAACCTCTTTTGATTTTATTAAGCCATCAGCAAATAATAATTGCAAGCAAGAAATATGAATATTGATAATTGGCAAAATGCAGATAATGAACTGGTCGGTAAATTAAATTATAAAGTTGCCGAGTGGCTTTTAGAGTATGGCTCTTTAACAGAAAAATTAAAACGAAATGGGCTAATTGAAATAGAAGTTTTGAATCAAGAATTAACTGATTTAACAAAGTCGGAAAAGAAATTAATAGAAAGTAGCGACAAGCAACTAATCACTCGTGAAGTGGTATTGAGTGTTGAAGGTAGGCCTTGGGTGTTTGCTCGAACAGTTCTCAATCAGGCGAGTGAGGGATTAATACAATCTTTAGGAAACAAGCCCTTAGGGTCGATATTGTTTAGTGATCAAAATCTACAAAGACAATTTTTAAAGATCCGTAAGCTTAATAAACAGTCAAACTTGCTTCAAAGAATTCCTGATAATTTAGCGGATTCTAAAAATGAAAAATTGTGGGCTAGACGTTCTTTATGGGAAAGTAAGGCCAAGAGTAATGATAATGCAAGAATGCTGGTAACAGAAGTCTTCTTGCCAGATTCACCTTTATACCAAAAATAATATGAAATATTACCTACAACTAATAAGATTTGATAAACCAATTGGCACGCTTTTATTGTTGTGGCCAACATTATGGGCGCTTTGGATTGCAGCGGAAGGTGTTCCAGAATTATGGACCTTAACGGTGTTTGTTTTGGGCGTCTTTTTAATGCGTTCGGCAGGGTGTATCGTGAACGATATAGCGGATAAAGATTTCGATGCTCACGTTAAAAGAACAAAGCAAAGACCATTAGCGCAAGGCAATATTAGCGTAAGGGGAGCTTTACTATTTTTCATTTTATTAATTGGTATAGCCTTTGCGTTAGTGCTGACTTTGAATAGTTTGACAATAAAGTTAAGCTTTATAGCGGTTGCTCTAGCCGCAATGTATCCTTTTATGAAGCGATATACTTATTTCCCTCAAATGATATTAGGGGCTGCATTTGCATGGTCAATACCCATGGGTTTTGCAGCAGTTACCAACGATGTGCCATTAATTAGCTGGGTAATATATGCCGCCACCTTATTATGGGTATTAGCTTACGATACTTTATATGGAATGGTTGATAGAGAAGATGATATTAAACTGGGTTTAAAATCTACCGCTATTCTATTCGGTGATGCCGATTTAATTATCGTTAGCTTTATCCAAGGGCTTTTCTTAATCGGAATGTTTCTCTTGGCAAGACAGCTAGAGTTTTCTTGGTATTATTATTGCGGTTGGTTGGTTGCTTTAGCTTTAATTATTTTCCAGATGTTTAAATGTAAAAGTCGAAATCCTGAAGAATATTTTAGAGCTTTTTTAAATAATAATTATGTAGGCATGGCAATATTTTTGGGCATCGCCATGCATTATTATTTCAATTAATTAGACTTTTTAAGCTTTAGACTACGAGCAGCTAACTGCAACCCTTGTTGAACTGGAATGCTTAGAATATTTAAAATCATTTGATACAGTTCTTCAGCTTTATCGGTACTCGTAATTCCCATACCTTCTTGGTGCTTAATATAACCTTCTTCTTTTAAGACTTTCACTTGATTCTTGAATAAGTTTTTATCAAAAAATTCAGGTGCATTAATGCCATATAATGCTGAGATACGTTGTGCGAGTTTTTGACTTTCTTGCTCTAGCTCCACACGACGGATAGAAGCATTATCATCTAAGCTATGCAATAGGGTTAAACTTATTGCATAGCGTTGTAATGCTGGTTGCACTGCTTCAGCTAGTAACATTAAACGCGACCATTGAGGTGTATCCGAATGTGGGACACAATAATTCTTTGTTCCCATGTTTAACAAGTCATGTTCAAGCATGGTCTCTAACAGAGTATCAACTCTTGAATCCAGATCACTTTCGTTCCAATGAATATAAAGTTCTTTCTTTAAGAAAGGATAGAATGCTTTTATATAAGATAGGATTTTATCTTTGGCAATATGATTGTGTCGTTGGAACAAAGAAGCAATTAATGACGGAATAGCGAAAATATGAAGAATATTATTACTATAATAAGTTGATAAAACTCTTTCATCACCTTCAATGGAAATGACATCTCCAGTTGAATCACTTGATTCGTAAGCCATACCTAACTTGATAGCGGTATTTAGAAGTTCTTCGCCATTATTATCGCTGACACAGGTATAATCGCTATAGGGAGCAGCTTTGGTGAATGCGAGTAAAGTGTCTAATTGCGCAATTAGCTCAGCTTTGTCCATGGCCTGGCGAGGTGTTCCTAATAAAGCCATACTAACAAGTGTGACACTATTGATACTGACAGCGGCATTAATTCGACGATTAATCTCATCGCCAAGATGAAGCATTTGCTGGTTTATCCACTCAGGTTTTTTGTCATTAGCAAGTGAGTCTCGCCATTCAGGAAGTTCTTGATCGAGATAATCATTTAATTCCAAAGGCTCGCCAAAGTTAAGATAGACCTTTCCATAAAAACGTTTAAGGGCTTTACGGATACCTAACAATTGACCAAAAGACTCTTGTTTTTTTGCTTGGCCACGAAGCTCTCCTACATAACTTTTACCTTCGAACATTTTTTCATAGCCGATATGAACCGGCACGAAGGTTATAGGCTTACGAATGCCACGCAACATTCCTTGTACGGTCATACCTAACATTCCTGTCTTGGGCGTAAGTAATCGACCGGTTCTGCTACGACCGCCTTCTTGGAAATACTCTACTGGAGTACCCTTGTTTAAAAGACGATATAGGTATTCATTAAAAACGGCGGAGTAAAGTTTATTGCCTTTAAAGGTACGTCTGATATAGAAAGCGCCACCGCGACGTAAAATGCCGCCAACTGGCCAGAAATTTAAGTTAATACCGGCAGCAATGTGAGGAGGCACGAGACCTTCTCGATAAAGTTGGTAAGAAAGCAATAAGTAGTCCGTATGGCTACGATGACAAGGAACATAAATAAGAACGCGATCTTTTGCTAGTTCACGAATGGGAGCTATATTATTAACTTCAATACCAGAATAGATTTTGTTCCAAAGTTTGGATAAAAGGCCCGACAAAAAGCGTATGGCCCTAGGACTAAAGTTTGCGGCTACTTCTTTAATATATTTTTCAGCTTCTTGGCGGGTTTTCGCCATACTTTTATTTTTATCAGCAGAAACTTCCACGATTGCGGATTGAACTTGATCAGATGCCAAAATGCCAGAAATAAGATCTCGTCTGTTTTCTTTCCTTGGGCCCATAATAGCTACCCATTGACGATTAAAATAAATACGCAAAATCCGAGATAACTTATGAGCTGTTTTTGCTTCGCTTTCTTCTTGGTTTAACTCTGGAGAGTTTAAAGCTATAGGTTTGCCATATTGGATAAAGCATTGCCTACCAAGAAATAAAATAATAAGAAGCTTACCTAATCGTCCAGTCTCTTCTAAATTTGACATGAAGTAACGCAAGAAAGAATTTTGTTTACCTGGATTTCGTCCCCAAAGAATTGTCACAGGAACAATCTTATAATTAACACCAGGATTAGCCTTTTGTTCTTGTAATAACTGTGCAAAAGCATCTTTGTGTCCAGTAAGTTTTCTTTGCTTGCTAAACCAACGAGGACGATGATTAATAAACAAGCAATCACCGTTAGCTGGAAGTCCAGACTGGTAGTAATGAGCTTTTGGTAATTTTAAAGACTTATTTTGACGTTTTAAAATCTTTATAGAAGTTAATGACTTTGTACGTAAAACATATAGCAAATGATCATCATCTTGAAGACCTAGTTCATCTTTAGGATCAGTTGGTACGTGATGGGTTTTGATTAACCAATTAAGCGGTGCTTTAAATAAAGTAAGTAGGCTTTGACTTACAGCATCAATAAAAGACATAGTTAGACTCTATAACAATAATTCTAAGGGTTCAGCATGACTTAAAAAGTCGCGAGGGCTAGCAGTAAAACCGTAAGCACCAGACTGATAGATTACTACTAAATCACCAATATTAGCTATTGGCAAATCCATTTTATGAGCTAGCAAATCAAGCGGTGTACATAAAGGGCCAACAACACTTACGGTTTCTGTATCTTTAGAGTTGACCTTATTGCCAATAGTAACAGGATAGTTTTTGCGTAAGACTTGGCCAAAATTTCCAGATGCCGCAAGATGATGATGTAAACCACCGTTAGTAATCAAGTATTTTTTCCCGCGAGAAATTTTAATATCAGTGATTTCTGAAACATAAATTCCTGCGTTGCCAACTAGATATCGACCAAGCTCTAAAATAATTTCAACTTTTTCTAATAAGGCGGAATGTTTATCCCGCAGACGTTTTAAATTGTCAGAAATTTCTGAAAGCTCTAGTGGCTTATCGCCTGGAAAATAAGGAATACCAAAGCCACCGCCAATGTTTAGATGCTTTAAGTTAAAACTATATTGAGATTTCAAGCGAGCAACCAAATCAAAAATATTATCATGTGCGCTGATGATGGCTTGGGGGTTTAAGTTTTGTGAGCCAGTAAAAATATGCAAGCCGACTAATTCGAGCTGAGGATCTTTTAATAGCGCGAATACAGGTTCAAGTTGTTCAACATCGATGCCAAATTGTTGGGAGCCACCACCCATTTTCATGCCAGAAGATTTTAATTCAAAATCGGGGTTCAAGCGTAGCGCCACCTGCGCTGAAACTTTCATTTTATGGGCAATAGCTTGGATCCGTTCTAACTCTGTAAGAGATTCAACATTAATACTAATGCCGCTAGCTATCGCCATTTCTAATTCAGTAAGATTCTTACCGGGACCTGCAAAGCTGATGTTGTCAGCACTTGTATTAGTAGCCAATGCAACACGCAACTCTTTTCCTGAAGCAACGTCTAAGCCATCTACTAGGTTTGCAATAAAGCTTACCAACTGTGGCATTGGATTCGCTTTCATAGCGTAATGAATACTAATGTCAGGAAAAAACTCACGTAAGCGAGCAACATTATTGCTAATAACAGTCTTAGAATAACAGTAGTAAGGAGTCTGTCCAGCAAGCTTAGTAATTTGGCTTAAAGGTTTAGCTGCTAATGCCAATTCACCATCGACCGCATCAAATTGATCCATTGGGGCATGATTGATAGGCTTTTTATTACTCATAGTTTAATTATCACCTAGATTGGCATATTGCTTTTTAAGGTTAGTGCGATCAATTTTGCCATTAGGATTACGTGGCAGTTTTTCGACCAACAAAATATATTTGGGTTGCATAAAGTTGGGTAAGTTTTTCATGCAGTATTTCTTAATTTGATTCTCATCAAGCTCAGGCGCGTGGATTATCAAAGCAACTGCTTGCCCTAATTGTTCATCTTTAATACCTAACGCAGCTACTTCTTTAACGCCTTGCATTAGAAAAACTGAGTCTTCTAATTCGCTGGGGCTAATTCGATAACCAGAGCATTTTATCATATCGTCGGCTCGACCGATAAAATATAAAAAACCGTCTTGATCTTTTTTCACTTGATCACCCGACCAAACCGCTAGCTCTTCTAGATACTCAGAATTTTGTTTAATAGGCTTAAAACGAATTGCGGTTTTTTCGGGAGCATTCCAATACCCTAAACTGACATGAACACCTCGATGAACTAATTCACCTATCTCATCCGCTTCACATTCAGAACCATCCTCGCGACAAACTAATATTTGCGCATTAGGTATGGCTTTGCCAATGGAGTCAGGACGTTTATCGATTTCCTCTGGGTCCAAGAAGGTTGAGCGGAAAGCCTCGGTTAAACCATACATTAAAAAAGGTTTAGTTTTGGGTAATTGTTCACGCAGTGTCGCTAAGGTGGCTTTGGGCATAGCACCACCGCTATTAGTAATATAGCGTAAGGATTCTTTGCAAGCAGTAGGCCATTCCAATTGTGCGAGTTGAAACCATAAGGGGGGTACTGCTGCTAAGCCGGTTACCTGATGTTTTTCCACTTGCTTTAAAATGTCTCTTGGTAATAAATATTCCATTAAGACAACTTTTGCACCTGTGAGAAAACCTGTGGTAACTTGGCTTAAACCGTAATCAAAACTTAATGGTAAAACCGCTAATAAAACATCTTCGGGAGTATTGTCTAAATAATGACTAACGCTTTGAGCGCCCGCGATTAAATTACGATGGGATAAACAAACCCCTTTTGGATTACCAGTTGAACCTGAAGTGTATAAAATTGCCGCCAGATCTTTATCAATAGAATGTGGAAGTAGGGCCGTCTCTTTTTTGGACTTTAGGTGGTCCCATAAATCAAATTTGCGACTAGGCAGCTCTTTAAAACGAGCGTCGGTTAAGACCAATCTAGTTAAATCAGGGCAGTCAGAAAAAACTGATTCAAGCTGGCTAGCACGAGAGCCGGTAGTGACTAACAATTCTATTTGGCAGTTATTCAAGATGTAGGCAACTTGTGCAGGTTTTAATAGCGGATTAATAGGCACGAAAACCAAACCTGCGCGACTGGCCGCAAATTTGCTGATAACCGCGGAAACTTGTTTTGGTAAATAAATACCAATACGAGTACCAACTTTAAGTCCAAGCTGAACAAAGTATTGTGCCACTTTCTCAACTTGCGCATCCAACTCTTGATAGGTGAGTTGCGACTTATTATCATCCAGTGCAAGCTTCTGTGGTAAACGCGAAGCGGTTTGACTAAGAATATGATCCAGCTGACAAAACATTAAATATCCGTTGCTACTCTTTTTCGATATCTGATATTGTAGCTTTTTCAAGCAGTTGCGTCAGCTTTCAACTGCAGACTTAACCATTTTTCACAAGGAATTTGCTGGGATGCGCTTAATTTGGCTAATTATTAGTTTCTTAATCGGGTACGCATCCCTATATCCCTTTAATTTCGACTTTTCCAGTGCCTTACCAACAAATCTAAGCCAGTGGTTGTTGAATTGGGAGCAAAGAACCATTCGTAGCGATTTAATTGCCAATATTTTGCTGTTTATCCCTTTTGGTTTCTTTGGTGCGCTCAATATTCAGCAAAGGAATCCTGCTCACCCTTTAGTTTCAGTGCTTTGGTTGTTGATATTGGGTATTGGTTACGCATTAGCTTTGCAGCTCCTTCAATTCTTTTTGCCGACTCGAGTGCCACACGCTGCTGATGCCATTATTAACAGTATTGGCATTTTGCTAGGGATTTCGATGGCGGCTTATGCCAATAGCCAGCGATTAAAACGCTTATTACCACAGAAAATTCAATTTCAACTCAGTCCAGCCTTATTGATATTGGCGCTTTGGATCAGCTGGGCATTTTTCCCTTATGTGCCTGTATTAGACAGCCAGCAACTGGGTAAGGGCCTACAAGGAATTTATCAAAGTCATTGGCAGTGGGAACTATGGCTAAAATACAGCCTGTTTTGGTTACTATTATTTTTTATTCTTTGTAGAGTGGCTAATCGAAATTACAGTACCGGTGTATTGTTGGTTTTAGCAATTTTTATTATTAGCTTAAAACTTGTGATCTACCGGAATCAAATAGGCTGGAGTGAAATTAGCGCTATTCCTATGGCGCTGATTATCCGCCATGCTTTCAGTGAGCGCCTAAATTTAATGGTGATTTTAGCTATTAGTGGGGTTTTGCTGGCTATTGAAATGCTTTGGCCATTGACCTTCTCTAGTTTAAATCTTGAACAAATTGAGTGGCTTCCATTCAAAGGCTTTTTAAGCGGTAGCACTTGGTACCATTTAGTCACTTTATTATCTTTATCATTACTCTGGTCGAGTTTTATTTATAGCTTGGCAAGATTGATAAAGAATTATAAAAAAGCAGCTGTATTAAGCTTGATGTGGGTTATAGGGTTAAGTTTGTTGCAATTGTTCTTAGTTCATAAAGTTATGGATATCACCAACATAATACTAGTCTTTGTGTTAGTGGTTTTATTAGAACGTACTCATCATTTGGGGCGGAATTAACCATGCCACTGTTATCTGAAGCACTCATTCGGTAGAATGGGCAAAAAGCCTGATTGGAACCTCATTATGAAAGATTTAGTAATAGCCCCTTCGATTTTATCTGCTGATTTCGCGCGTTTAGGTGAAGAAGTACAAAACGTACTTAAAGCAGGCGCTGATTGGGTGCACTTTGACGTTATGGATAATCACTATGTTCCAAACTTAACTATTGGCCCAATGGTTTGTAAGGCGTTAAGAGATTATGGTATTACTGCGCCAATCGATGTGCATCTAATGGTTAAGCCGGTGGATAGAATTATTCCAGACTTTGCCAAAGCGGGCGCGACCTATATTAGTTTCCATCCAGAGGCGACGGAACACTTAGATCGCACCATTAGCTTGATTAAAGAAAATGGGTGTAAAGCGGGAGTGGTGTTAAATCCAGCGACTTCATTGGATTGCCTAGAATATGTCATGGACAAATTGGATCTAATTTTACTTATGTCGGTTAATCCAGGTTTTGGCGGTCAGAAATTTATCCCTTCGGCATTAGAAAAAGCTAAGCAAGTTCGCCAGATGATTGATGAGTCCGGTTATGATATTCGTTTGGAAATTGACGGTGGTGTGAAAGTAGATAACATCGCTGAAATTGCTGCTTGTGGCGTAGATACTTTTGTGGCGGGCTCTGCAATCTTTAACACCGATGACTACCAAGCGACTATTGCGCAGATGAAACACAACGCTAAGGCGAGTTGTTAAACCAAGTTTAAATAGAATGCGTAAACTGGTTTGGTTGTTAGCCATAATTCTCTCCGTTGGGTTATGGCTGCATATTCAAAATGATCATGAGCAAGTCAGACTCTGTGCTGATACGGGTGAGCTTTATGACTTTCACCTGCATACCTGTTCAACGAAAGAAGCCAATAAACATTCCAGCCAAGGTTTTTGGGTAACTCATACCGCTTTTGGTTTAAGTTGGGCGTTTGCGGTTTTTTTAGCTGCTTTATCTTTTCTGATTAAATTTCCAGTTAAAGCTGTTGGAAATGGACCTGAACCGAGCGACAAAAAAAAGTTATTAATGATCGATAACTATGATTCCTTTACCTATAACTTAATCCAGTATTTTGGTGAGATTGGTTTAGAGTTTCAGAATGAGAACGACTCAAGTTTAGAGCTTATTGTTAAACGTAATGATGAAATTAATTTCGATGAAATAGTTGAATTAGATCCTGATTATATAGTGATTTCCCCAGGTCCTTGTACGCCAAATGAATCAGGCATTTCTTTAGAAGTGATAGAAAAATTAGCAGTAAAAAAACCAATTCTTGGTGTTTGTTTAGGTCACCAAGCCATGGCACAAGTTTATGGCGGAGAAGTGATTCGTGCAGATCAAGTGATGCATGGAAAAACGTCCGAGATATATCACAATAGTAAAGGCGTGTTTAAGAATTTACCTAGTCCCTTTAAAGCCACACGCTATCACTCGTTAGTTGTTAATGCTGATACATTGCCTAAAGCGTTTGAAGTTACTGCATGGACAGAAAACGAAAAGGGCGAGCTAGAATATATAATGGGGATTCGCCATAAGACATTCGATATGGAAGGGGTACAGTTTCATCCTGAATCAATTCTTTCGGAGCATGGACATCAGATCTTGAGGAACTTCCTTCTGAAACAAAAAGCCTGAGATAAACTCAGGCTTTGTAATACAACTTAGCAAGATTCCCGCATAAGTGGGAATAACTATCTTGATGGGGTTACCTAGCGCCAAAGATCACCATCGTTTTACCTTTTACATGAATATGACCTTGTTCTTCTAAAGCTTTTAATACACGGCCTACCATCTCACGAGAACAACCTACGATACGGCTTAGCTCTTGGCGAGTAATTTTGATTTGCATACCATCTGGGTGAGTCATGGCATCTGGCTCCTTTGCAAGCTCTAATAGTGCGTGTGCTACACGACCTGTGACGTCTAGGAAGGCTAAATCACCAACTTTACGACTGGTTTTCTGTAAGCGTACCGCTAATTGAGTGGAAAGTTTAAATAAAATGTCCGGATTGTCTTTGGTGATTTGACGGAAGCGTTCATAACTAATTTCAGCAACTTCGCACTCTGTTTTGGTACGAACCCATGCGGTACGGTCATGTTCATCAGTGAATAAGCCCATTTCACCGAAGAAATCGCCAGGATTTAGATAAGCCAATACCAATTCACGGCCTTCATCGTCTTCGATTAATACCGATACAGAGCCTTCTAATAGAAAATAAAGGGTATTCGATGAGTCGCCAGCGTAAATTAAAGTGCTTTTCGCAGGAAAACGTCTTCTTTGGCAATGATCCAAAAAATGATTAATCGATTCGTCTTGCGCCATGTGAAATGGTAAAGGCATTAATATATTCCCAAATAAATATTTATGCATAAATACTAATCTTCTACCTGACCAAAAGCAAATTTCCGATTACACTATAAGTTCAGAGATACTAACTGGGTCACAAAATGACTCGCAACGGAAGAAAAGATGAAAGTAACAGTAGATTGGTTAGAAGGCTTGAATTTTGTTGGAGCTAATGAAAAAGGTCAAAGAGTAACCTTTGGTGGTGAAGGCGATTATGTTTCGCCAATGGAAACCTTGCTAATGTCGGTAGGCTCTTGTGCCTCAATAGACGTAGTGATGATCCTAGAAAAAGCTCGCCAACAAGTAACAGGCTGTAGATGTAAGCTAGAAGGTGGTCGTGCCGATGAACCGCCGAGGCGTTTTACTAGCTTAAATTTACATTTTGTAGTTTCGGGCAAGGATCTATCAGTAAAACATGTAACTAAAGCTATTGATTTGTCAGTAGAGAAATATTGTTCGGTCATGCACTCGCTAGATAAAGAAATGCCTGTCACCACTAGTTTTGAAATAGTGCCTGTTTAGATAAAGAGATATTGAAATTGAAAAGACCAGCCAATCATTTAGGAATGCGTCACCTAGCATTGTTTGTGGAAAATTTTGAAGCCACCGAATATTTCTATGTAGAACTGTTGGGAATGGAAGTGGAGTGGCGTCCGGATGAGGATAATGTTTATCTAACTTCAAAAGGCCATGACAATTTAGCATTGCATCGTAAACAGCCGGAGCTAGATACCAATGGTGGGCAAAAGTTAGATCATTTGGGATTTATAATGAACACCGCTGAAGAAGTTTATGAATGGTATGAATTTTTAAAAGCCAATGAGGTGGAAATTTATACTAAGCCGAGATTACATCGAGATGGGGCTACTAGTTTTTATTGCTCCGACCCAGACGGAAACCGAGTGCAGATGATCCATCATCCACCAATTTCTAGCAATAATTCCTAATCGTCACCAATTCTTTGCAAAAAATTATTGGGTCAGAAGGTTAAACTAATGGAGAAAATGTATGGAAATAATTGATGCAATACCAAAGTTAGAAAGTTTGAGGAGAGGTGTATTCTTTAGTTTGGGTGCATATGCAGTACTTACCAAGCCTGAGAGTGCCCAAAGCCTTTTAGCTTATTCAATTAATGTATCTAATGCTAGATTACAAGTAATGGATAGATCACAACCAGAAGCAGTACCAGAAGAAAGACTGAGTGAAGAGATATCCTTTGAGCGGGTGTTAGAAGATCATGCGGCAAGAAACATTGTAGAAATAAGTATAGTGCATATGATTAGTAAAAGCTTTGATGTAATAAGTGAATTACGGAAAGAGAATAAATTAAGTGCTGATGTTTCAAAAGAAGCTTGGTATCAATTTGCTAGACATATTAGAAATGCGTACTCACATGACTATAAGTGGAATTTTCATCCAGAGACTCTGAGTAATCTTGAGCAAAATCCAATTGAGTGGAAAAACTTAAGGATAGAATCGAATATGCAAGGCGAAGAGGTATATGGATTTTTAGGAGATTTTGATGCACTGCAATTGAATAGTGAGATGCTAGAATATTTAAAAAGAAATTCAGAAGATGTGGTGCAAAACAATGAAAACGACGGTATTAGGAAAGTAATTAAAGTCAAAGTTTAATTAAACTAGTATCAGGATGCTTACCAGTCCATAGTCCAAAGGATTCCGCACCCTGTTCGATTAACATGCCTAAGCCGCTTATTTGTCGGGTGGTGAAGTTTCTAGCTTGAGTTAAAAAAGGTTCGGCTTTTTCACCGTAGTTTAGGTCATAAGCTTTGGCATCTAAATCAAAATAAATATTTTTTAAATATTGCTCGCCATTTTTGCTAACGGAATTTACAACCAGATCAATATGGTCTTCTTGATTATAAACTTTGATATGCCCAAGATGGGATAAGTCATTAGCTAATTGTTCGGCTTTAGATTCCGTTCGATTAATAAGGTAAACCTCAAAGCCGTCAAGCAATAATGCAGAAGCAATACAGCGAGCAACCCCACCAGCGCCAAGTAGCACGGCGCGTTTATTAGAAAAGTCGAGTTGTTTGTTATAAAGATCTCTTAAAAAACCCATGCCATCAGTGCTATCACCAAGAATTCCATCTTTAGTAATCACCAAAGTATTAACATTGTTAGCATCTTCAGCACGTTGAGTAATCATGTCAGCATAATCAAGCGCGACCAGCTTAAAGGGTGCAGTGACATTTAAGCCTTTGCCGCCCGATTCGAAGAAGTCATTAAGCACCCGATTAAAACCTTTTTTACTGGCGCAAATTTTTCCGTAGTTAATGTCTAACTTAAATTGCTCGGCAAATTGCTGGTGTAAATTAGGCGACAAGCTATGTGAAATTGGATTGCCGACAACGCCATATCTTAGAGGGTTCACTTAGCTCACAACTCCAGCAATTAAATAAAAGATAATGGTTATGGTTCCAGCGAATAATGCATAAGGCAGTTGAGTTTTAACGTGCTCTAATAAATCACAACCCGCGGCTAATGAAGAAATAACGGTTGTATCAGAAATTGGTGATGCGTGATCACCAAAAACGGCACCACCGAGCACCGCGCCTAATAACAAGCTAGGATCGATACCCAATTGTAATGCAATAGGCATAACGATCCCGATTAAAATACCAAAAGTTCCCCACGAAGTACCGGTAGTAAAAGCTATAAATCCTGCTAGGACGAAAGTTAAAGCGGGAATTGACCAAACTGGCAGGTTTTCACTAATAGCAGATGCCACGAAATCACCAGTGCCTAAAGCTTTCATGGCAGAAGATAGTACAAATGCCAACAAAACTAGTGTCACGAGTGGCAAAAGTTTGCCCATACCGGTAAAACATTCGTCGGTTAACTGACTGGTAGTCTTGTTGCCATCAAAGCGTAGCAGTGAAGCAGCCACAATGATGGAGATAATAATTGCCCATAATACCGATGAAGAACCAGAACCTTGAGTGATATCACCTTTACCAGTGATATACATGAAAACTAGAATGCTACTTATCATTGTTAGCAAGGGGATCAGCATAAAACGTTTTTTGGTGGTTTTAATGGACTCATGGCTTTGCTCAATGGTTTCCATTTTAAGCTCTGCTTGCTTCATAGGGCCATAAACTTTGGTGCTGATAACTGTATAAAAAACAACAGCAAGGGTAATCCATGCATAGAAATTGAATGGGATACTGCCAAAGACAACGGCGTTGGCATCAGTAACGGGCGTATCGTTAACATAGCCGAGGATTGCTGCGCCCCAACCATTAATTAAAATTAAAACACTTATAGGTGCACAAGTAGAATCAATAATATAGGCAAGTCTTGCACGACTCATCTTGAACCGGTCGAAAAGATTTTGCGAGGAAACACCTGCAGTTAACACGCTCATGTTGGTATCAATAAAGATACTAGAACCAATTACTGCGGGTAATAAGCCTGCTCGACGTTGATTATGGATGTATTTTTTTGAAGTCAGCCAATGAACCAAAGCGCCAACACCTCCAGACTGTTGAATGAGATGGATTAAAGCGCCAATCAATAAACTAAACAGCAAAACTTTGGTGTTATAACCATTGGCGAAAACAGCGACGGTGCGATCGACCATTTGGACAAAAGCACTGAATGGATTTCCTCCCGTAAGCAAAAGTTCAGCTGAGAAAATAGCAACTACTAATGCCAAAATTACATGCCGTTTCCAGATGGCAATAATAATTGCTAAAATAGGTGGCAAGATAGTTAGCCAGCCGTTTGCTTCTAATAACATAAGCGATTGAAGTTATTGATAATAAGCAAACCATAAAGCAAAGCCCGGGCAATTACAATGACTCAAAAGCCAAGCGTAAAAAAACAATTCATTGCAGGAGCCCGTTGCCCAAAATGCAATGAGCTAGATGTATTGGTGTTTTATCGTGAAGAAGAAAATCCAGTACGTGAATGTGTTGAATGTGGGTATTTGGAAGTATTGTCGGAACAGACAGAAAAAGAGCAACAAAACGCTGCTCAATTAATCAATATTAAAGAGTTATAAGTTAATCCCTAGCAAGAATCTTCAAACCTTTTTGATAAGTATCCTGTGCCTGAATAGGGTGGCCTGAATGTTCATAAGATTGGGCAAGAGCGTTATAAGCCTTTGCGCTTGGCTTGATCGCAATGCTTTGTTCAAGATAGTTTGTGGCTTTTCCCCATAACTTGGCTTTTAGCGACAACCGGCCAAGAGCGTAAAGAAGCTCTTGATTGCCATCTTGAGTTTTAAGCCATTGTTCGACTGAAGATAGGGCTTTGCTCGAATTGGCATGGTTAATCTCTGCAAAAAGTAAGATTAACCGATCATCCCAATGATGCTTTAAACCTTGTTTAATAGCTTGTTCGGCATTGTCTGTTTGCCCATCATTAATTAATGCACGACTGTATGAGTAGGCAATATTTGGATCACGTTTAAGGGTTCGACTTAGTTGAGTCCATAAATCGAAAACTTTATTATCGCCTTTTGTTTCTGCGCGCTGGAATCTTTGTTGCCATGCTTTAAGTTCAATATTTGCGAAAGCTTCGTCAGTAAAAATGCCGTGTTTCTTTAGCTTAGGGAGAAGCTCGATAATGGCTTTCCAATCGTTTAATTTGTGATGTACTTTATATAGTAGCTTTAAAACAAATGGATGATTAGCATTAATGGACTTTAAATGATTCAAGCTTGCTAATGCATTTTCGTATTCTTGACTTGCGATTTGCAGTTCAACTTTGGTTAAACCAACAGCCATTTGCGCATCAGGCTCGGAATTAGCCGCTAATTTAAGATAATTGTCCCGTTGCTTAATATCGCCTTGCTGTTGTGAAGCTCGGGCAGCACCTAAATAATTAATCAACTTGGTATTGTTTGCACTGGCACTTTTAGTAAGTAACACTTCAGCGGTTTTCCAATGACCTTCTGAAAGAGCAATCATCCCATCAATGGTTTGTTGGCGAGCTTTTAAAGATTTACGGCCTCCAAACCAACCCAAAGTTTTGTTACTAGTTCTTAGTAAATAACGAATTAAGATCCAGCCAAACCATAACGTTAAAGCGGAAAGCACTAGAAGGGTAACAGCAAAATAGTTTTGAAATTCGATAGCCGTTTTATCAAATAAAATATAAGTAGAGCCTTTAATATTGCGGATAAAAGGAACTGACAATAAGCCGATAAATAGACCGGCAATGACATACCAACGAAGCTTCATTATTGATCTCCTTGGTCGTTAGTTGCATCGGACTCGTCGCTATCTGAGGACTCCATTCGCTGAAGCGTATCTTGAATCTTTTTATCAATATCACCAGCAGAGCCTTGCTCTTCTTCATCAGTAGTTGTACTTATAGGCGTGATGGTTTCAGTTTCAAGTGTTGGGCTTTGTAGCCATTGATTTAAACGCTCTTGATTATTCGCTTTTATAAAATCGATAGATTGCAGTTTAGTTGGCAAATTAACTGCAACTTTGGCGGTTTTCAATAATTTTATTTGCTCCAACATTGTTATAGAGGTTTGGTCTTTTAAGTAGAATTCATTGATCCATTGGTGGATCTCGGCAATGGCGTCGTCATAACTTGTTTGTTGATGGCGAAGCGCAGATAGTTGCGCCGTTTTAAGGCTTAACAAAATATTCTGTTTTAATAAATCTGCTCGTTGAGGACTAATAAAAGGTTTTACTGACTGGTCATAATTATGAATTTTATAGTAGTCGCTGAAGGTCTCTTTTATATTCGATTTAAAAGTACTCCAGGCGGTTACTTCTGTTTCTGATACTGGAGCTACTTCTGTGGCTTCTGTTGAATCAAATGTAACGCTAGCAAGAGTTAAGCTTGGTAGTTGCGATTGAATAGTATCTAGTTTTACTAAAATGCCATCAATATCGATGGCTACATGAGATTTAATCTGCGCAATGTCTTGGCTAATGGCGCGGCGAAGTCCCAGTAAGTTAGTATCGCCACTGGCTAGGATTTGCTGATCTGCGGCTTCTAACAAAGCAATGATGGAAGCTGTATCGTCTGAGTAATGAACTTTCTGTGCGGCTTGGCGAACTAAGTACTCTGCTTCAGCGACTTGCCAATCTCTCGCTTGAGTTGCTGCATCGGCACTAAAGGATTGGAACTTTCGTTGGCTAGCAACTAATTGTTGTTGTAGCGACTCTATTTGGCGATCAAGTTCTTGTTGATTATTACTATTCTGTTGTTGCTGAGATTGATTTGTAGCCAAAAGATCAGAGATTTGCGAGCTTTGTTGTTTCAGTTGTTTTTCCAATGCAACGATACGTTCTAGCTGTGGTTCGGGCTTGTCAGAGTTACCAGACAAATTCAAATAGTCTTTATTCCATAGCCAGTAACTACCATAACCTACACCTGCTAATACCAATAGCCAAAATAATGGTTTGATGAAGCCACCTTTTTTCTTTTTAGGCTCGATTGATTCGACTTCTGGCTCTTGGTCCAATTCCAAAGCTTCAATTATTTCTTGGTCGTGTTGTTCCGATTCACTCATATCATTATGTCCGATAAGGTTAGAGGTGGTGTCTAAATGTCTTTGCCATTCTATGCAGGCTTTAAGTAACTCAGTATTAGATGCGCCTTCAGAAAGCTGGCAATTAACGATTCCTAGCGCTTTTGCTTTAGCTACTATTCTGCTACTTGCACAGATAAAGGCAACCGATTGCAGCAAAGATTTGTCAGAAGTTTGCATTTGCGGTGTTTGTTGCAAACTTAGTTGATGCACACTTAAATTGAGCAGTTGCTCGCTGGTGACAATAATAGCGGTTTGTTCAGGTTTATCTATAATAGGAAAGTTTTGCGCTATTCCAATTCGTTGATAGGTTTCCAGGCGCTTAATTTGGTGATGTTTCGATAAGCTTTCTTCAAGTAACTTACGTCCATCGTTACCACAAATAAGTAAGATCTTTGCAGGCTCTGCCAATGAATCTAAACTTTTGATTAAAGCTAAAACTCCTTCGCTATTTGAAGTTTTTGGTGTCAGTGAGTCTAGTCCATAATCACTCAACGTTTCTTGAGTGGCTTTACCAACGGCAATAATTGTTTTTTTAGTAAGTTCTACAATGTACTTCTTAGATAATACTCTTAAGTAGTAATTAACTGCCTGTTGGCTGACAAAGATTAATAAATCAGAAGCGTTTGCTATAGAAAAATAGTCATCTTTATCTGTGCTTTGATTTCCAACGAACTCTATCAAAGGACAATTAGAGTAGTTTAAGTTTGCGTTCGATAGTGCAGTCGCTAGCTCGTTGGCATAAGGATCTGGCCGAGTAATAATAAAATGTGCTTTAGAGACTGCCATAGATAACTATTCGGTTGTGTAATGGGCCATAATATCTTGTGCGCCAAGCTGGATCAGTTGCTCAGAAACTTTATTGCCGATTGCTATAGCATCTTCTTTGTTGCCGGAGGCTTCTGCTTTAATGCTACTGTTATCTTTAGCGCCAACTAAAGCTTTCAGATGCAAGGTATCGCAATCTAACGTTGCAAATGCGGCTACCGGTACTTGGCAACTTGCTTCTAGAGTTTCAGTAATTCGGCGCTCAGCTAAAACGCGTAATTGGGTATCTCTATGGCATAAAGGGGCTAAAATTTTATCAAGGTCTGGATCATCACTACGTGCTTCGATACCAACAGCACCTTGTCCAGGAGCTGGTAGCATTTGAAGTGGAGTGATTTGACTGGCGATACGTTCGGAAAGTTCAAGCCGCTTTAATCCAGCTGAAGCCAAAATAATGGCATCGTACTCATCATTATCTAGTTTAGATAAACGAGTCCCAACATTACCACGTAAATCTTTTATCCCTAAGTCAGGCCTTAATGAAAGTAATTGAATTTTACGTCGCATGCTGGAAGTTCCCACCGTAGCGCCAACGGGTAAATCATCAATGGTATTGTAATGATTGGAAACAAAGGCATCTGTTGGATCTTCGCGTTCGCAGATAACTTTGAGTTCAAGCCCTTCTGGGAACTTGTATGGCACATCTTTCATTGAGTGCACGGCAATGTCTGCACGACCATCAAGCATAGCTTGCTCTAATTCTTTAACAAATAAACCTTTACCACCAATTTTGGTTAAAGGCGTGCCCAATATTTTATCACCTTGAGTCGTCATTGGGACTAACTCAACGGTTAAATTTGGGTGGTGTTTTATTAGTTCCGCTTGTACGAATTCTGCCTGCCATAGGGCTAGAGGACTTTGTCGAGTTGCAATCCGTAATGTAGAGATGCTCATGTGTGTTTCATTTTTAAATTATTAGGTGAAATCTTACCATAGATATTCAAAATAGTGATCTTAACGATGGAGGTATTTTTTGATCTCTGCTTGATGTCGGCGGCTGACTTCAGGCGTAATATCGCTTGACTCTAAAGTTACCGTCATTTGTTGCTGTTGCTGCTCTAGACTTTTTAGGTATTTTGGATTGATGAGGGTAGATCGATGGATCCTTAAAAATTTTTGAGGATAGTTTTCTTCAAAAACTTTTAAACTATCAGCTGAAAGTAAAGTTTGTTCCATTAAATGGACTTCGGTATATTTATTGTCCGAGTGGAGCAATATAATTTCATCAATAGCTATTTTTAGGGTCTTGTTACCGTCTTTTAATACGTAAAAAGTTTCATTTTCTTGCTCTGGCAGGAGTTTCTTAACGGCTTTGAAAAGTCGCTCGCGACGAATGGGTTTTAATAAATAATCAGTAGCATTAACATCAAAAGCTTCTAGAGCATATTCGTCATAAGCAGTTGTAAAAATGATTTTTATTTTTGGGTATTTTTCTAATAATAAGTTGGCAAGTTGTATTCCACTCATATTGGGCATTGAAATATCGAGAAAAACTAAATCCGGCTGATTTTCTTTAACCATAACTAATGCTTCTTCTGCATCGGCAGCCTCACCTTCTATTTCCAGTACGTCAATGGGGTTTATTAATCGACGCAAACGCTGGCGGGCAGGTTGCTCATCATCAATAATTAAACAGGTCATGTTTTTTTTGTACATTGTGAGTTAATCCTTTACTCGGTTTCTAAGCCCAGTTTTTTGGGTACTTTTACCATGCAATAAAAAGTATCCTGACTTTGGTGATAATTAAGGTTTGCACGACCCTGATAAAGTACTTCAAGTCGTTGCTTTATATTTCGTAAAGCTAGAGAGTTCCCTTTGTGAACCGTTGCCGTTGAATTGGGTAAAGGGTTGGTAATTTCTAATTGGACATGATGCTTAGTGCTGACACCCTTTATTAGAATGTGGCCGCCATCTTTACGATTTTGCACGCCATGATAAACGGCATTTTCAATAATAGGTTGTAATAATAGTGGTGGGAATGGCATCGATTGTGGAATGGTCTCAGTTTGCCATTCAAAGCTAAGCTTAGCTCCGAGTCTTTGTTTTTCAAGTTGCAGATATTGATTACAAAGCTGTTGTTCATCAGAAAATGGAATTAACTTATCCGATCGTTGCATGCTGGCGCGAAAAATATCGGCCAAATCTAAGATGGATTCTTCTGTTTTCTCGGGATCTTCTACCGCTAAATTGGCCAAGGTATTTAAGCTGTTAAAAAGAAAATGTGGCCTGATCCTTGATTGTAGTGCCTGAACTCTTGCTTCAGCTTCACTTTGAATTTTTAATTGATTGTATTGTTGTAAGTAGTAGTAGCGAAAAAATATACTACTCACAATTAACGCTATAGCGGTATTTCTAAACAGTGCCCAATAATAGATTTCGCCATGTAAATAGCCCTGTAAAATTAAACTATAGATAATCGCGACAGCAACGGTGGTAACTACTGCGATGCTAGCAAAAGCCTCTAAATTAAGGTTTGAGAATTGCTTTTTTATAAGGCATAAGACGCCAACGCTAGTGAGAGCTGTCCATAAAGTGAACATAGCGTAGGATGAAAAGTTTAGCCAATAATTGCTACGCCAATTATCAACGACTAATGCCAACAAAAAGGATAATAAGACACAAGCAATAATAGTCAGGTATAAAATGCTGGCCTGACAAAAGTCTGGTAATTGGGATACTTTGGGAGAATCTTTCGCACTGCTTTTTGTAGCAGTTTGCTTAGAATTGTGTATCTTCGATGCTTTCATGCACTAATATTGGCTGATCTCATAACAAAAAGCCAATAAAATCAAAGCTTCATCTCAGCAGATAATATTAGGAGCTAAGTTGCTTTGTAAGATATTGACCTATGGCAACGATTTCAGGAGGACAAACGGCATGAGGCATGGGGTAGTCCTGCCATAATACCTGGAATCCATTCTCAGTTAGGGTTTTGGCACTGAACTGAGCTCTTTGCATTGGAACTACAGGATCTTGTGAGCCATGAGCCATGAAAACGGCTGTACCTAAATTGGCGTCTGTTTTTTCATCAGATAATAAATCTGCCATAGTAAGATAAGTCGAGAGGGCAATAATACCTGCAATTTTGAAGTCTAAACGGGTGGCAAGATGTAGAGCAACTGCGCCACCCTGAGAAAAGCCAGCCAGAACTATCTTGTTCGCAGGGATTCCAGCATCGAGTTCTGCTTGAATGAACTCCATTATAAAACCAGCTGATTGTCGGACACCCTTTTGATCTTCACGCTCCGCTAGATCTGCGTTTCTAATATCATACCAAGCACGCATTGGGTAACCATTGTTTATGGTCACAGGCATTACAGGAGCATGAGGGAATATGAATTTAACTCCAAGCTCATCCGCTAACTGTAACTGGGGCACTATCGGTTCAAAGTCATGGCCATCAGCTCCAAGTCCGTGTAGCCAAATTACTGTGGCTTTATGAGTTGATTTAGGCTCGATAACAACGCTTGATAATAAATTAGAGTCTGACATATTGATTAGATCGTTTGGATTGATTGGTATTAGTCTTGATAGTCAAAGCTGAAATTCGCTTCGATCCCTGTTTGTTCGGTAAATACTCGATTAAATAGATCGGTTAAGGCTTCGCCACCACGATCAGTGATCCAATCGTTATCTTTCCAATCTAAATGATAGCCACCGCTTTTCGCGGCTAACCACAATTGTTGCAAAGGCTCTTGTTGGTTAAGAATTAACTTGCCACCAGCTCCTAGACAGATAGTTAAAATCCCGCCAGCCGATTCATAATCTAAGTCCATATCGGTTTCTTGGAGCATGTCTTCGATGGCTTCTTCGATAACTAGAAGAGTTTGCTCAATTTTTTGCTGGTATTCACGGTTATTCATGAGGTTCGAAACTGGGTAATAAGATAGGTTAATTGTAAACTTATCTTGCAGATAATGCCAAGCTGTTGCAAGATATTGGCACTTGAAATTGGTCAATCGGCTGTTTGAAATGAAGAAACCCTCAAAACAAGTTATTACTTTAGTGTCGACACTAATGATTAGCTTATTTATAGTGGCCTGTGGCCAAAAGGGACCATTGCGCCACCCTGACTCGCCAGCCTCATCCTTTCAAGCCAAAGAGTATAAATGAGTATGCTATTACACTTTAGTAAAATGCACGGTATTGGCAATGATTTTATGGTGATTGATGGTATCAATCAGTCAGTGTTTTTAAATCAAGGACAAATTAGTCAATTAGCCAATCGTAATTTTGGGATAGGTTTTGACCAACTTTTGATTATTGAACCTCCTCAGCATCCTGAAACAGATTTCCATTTTAGAATATTCAACGCTGATGGTAGTGAGTCTGGTCATTGTGGGAATGGTGCACGTTGCGTTGCTAAGTATGTACGACAACGAGGATTAAGCTGGAAAACAGAACTAAAATTATCGACTAGCACCAGCACTATCGTTGCGAAACTAGAAGATAATGGACTTGTTACTATTGATATGGGTGCGCCGAGATTTGAACCAAATCAAATTCCACTACGATTTGCAGAGAAGTCCGAACTATATGGCTTAGAAGTTGATGGTGTGCGCTATCAAGTAGGAGCCTTGTCGATGGGCAACCCTCATTGCGTAATAACTGTTGATGATGTGGATACAGTTGCAGTAGCAAAAATTGGTCAGGCAATGAGCCAACATCAATATTTTCCAGAACAAGCCAACGTTGGCTTTATGCAACTTATCGATAAAGGACATATTAAATTACGTGTCTTTGAGCGTGGTGTTGGCGAGACACTTGCTTGTGGAACAGGTGCATGTGCCGCTATGGTGGTTAGCCGTTTGCAGAATTTGACTGAGAATAAAGTGAAAGTTACGCTACCAGGTGGTAGTTTATGGATCCAATGGCAAGGGAATAAGTTGACTGATGGGGGAGCAGTGTCAATGACCGGGCCTGCGAAGTGGGTATTTGAAGGACAAATTGAACTATGAAGGCTGAAATGACATCATCTCGTAATATGATCATCGAACAGAAAATTGTTGAGTATTTAGAGAAACATCCAGATTTTTTTAATCACTATAATGATCTACTTAATAAATTAGAATTGAATCATAACGTTTATGGATCGGTTTCTTTAGTAGAAAAACAAATATTAAATTTACGAGACCGCGAAGAAAAATTAAAACAAAAACTATCGATCTTAATGCAAACAGCTAATGATAATAGCGAGCTTTTATTAAAAGCAACTGACTTAGCGACTTTGTTAATTGGAGCTCGTTCAGAGCAAGAGCTAATAGATTCTTTGCAAAAGAAAATGATTGAAGGTTTTGGTTTAGATGCTTGTAAGATTTGGCTATTTGATGATAACGGAACCTTAAATCATGTAAGTTATGGAGATATCCACACTATCCAGCAACTTACCGATCAAAAATTTATAACCAATGAGCCTGTTTGTGGTCGAGTTACAGACAGCACAGTGCAAATTTTTGATGGTGAAAAAAATATCCAGTCTTACGCTTTAATACCATTGGGGGAAGGAGCTGAAGTAGGGATTATTGCTTTAGGTTCTACAGATGCGAATTTATTTACCGCTGACTTAGGAACTTTATTTCTTCGTCTTATTGGCGATATTATGTTTGCCAGTATGGAGCAATATAGCAACCGATATTAATTACAATGCAAGCCGACATAGATGCTTATCTTGATTATTTAAATTACCAGAAAAACTATTCTGAGCATACGGTTTCAAATTATAAACGTCAGTTAAGAGCATTCAGGGATTATTGCCAACGAAAAGAACTTCAGGTTTACTCGCAAGTTACTTCTCAATCCATTCGATTATTAGTTGCAGAGGCGCATCGTAAAGGCTCTTCTGCACCCTCAATTTCCTTGATGTTATCTGCAATAAGAAAATTTTTTGATTACCTTATTGCGAATAAAAGAGCGCACGATAATCCAGCCAAAGGAGTGCAAGGTCCTAAGAAAGCAAAACGTTTACCAAAAAATATTGATGTAGACTCTTTAAGTCAGTTATTGGATCAAATGCCTACCGATAATACTCTAGCAATTAGAGACAAAGCGATCATGGAGTTATTTTATAGTTCTGGAATTCGGCTAAGTGAGTTAGTTGGAATTGATCTAACTGATTTAGATTTAGCTAGTGCCGAGTTGCGAGTTTTGGGAAAAGGAAACAAAGAGAGACAAGTGCCAATAGGTAGAACTGCTTCTTTAGCTATTACCACTTGGTTAAAAGAAAGAACTGGCTTGCAAAAAAATAGCGATGAAAAAGCATTGTTCTTGAATAAAAATGGAACGCGATTTGGACAAAGGGGAATTCAACAGCGATTAGCACATTGGGGCAGGGTATTAGGATTAAATGATAGGCTGCATCCTCATAAATTGCGACACTCTTGTGCAACTCATGTTTTAGAGTCGTCCAGTGATTTAAGAGCCGTTCAAGAACTTTTAGGACATGCCAGTATTGCAACAACCCAAGTTTATACTCATTTAGATTTCCAGCACTTAGCTAAAACTTATGATGCTGCACACCCAAGAGCAAAGAAAAAGAAGTGATAACAATGGATGATTTTGAAACAATAGATTGGTCAAGTGTAAAAGTTATCAGCTTTGATCTTGATGATACGCTTTGGGATAATTCTGGCGTTATTGAAAAATGTTTAACTGAATTATATCAATTCTTATCAGAGCATGAACCAAAAATAAAAAAACATTTCACTATAGATTCAATGGAGCGAATCTCTGAACAGTTAATACAATTACAAAAACCAGAATATGAAAATATGACGGTTTTAAGAAAAGCCGTTATACGCCAAATGTTGACAGAGGTAGATGGAGACTTGTCATTAATAAATCCTGCATTTGCCGTCTTTTATCATTGGAGAAATCAAATTCAAGTACCAAAAGTAAGCCATCAAGTGCTTAGCCATTTGCAGAAGAAGTTTATATTAGTAGCAATTAGTAATGGTAATTCGAATTTAGCTAAAATAAATTTAGCTCATTATTTCAATAAACATTATATAGCTGGTATTCACGGCAGAGCTAAGCCTTCACCGGAAATGTTGCAAAAAGTATTAGAAAGTTTTGCAATATCTAATGAAGAAATGATTCATATTGGTGATAACTATGAGACGGATATTATAAGCGCAAAGCAAACTAGGTGCTTATCTTTGCAATTGCATATAGAAAATATCCAAGAATTATTGAAAGTATCTCTACATTAGTCTCTGTAAATTAGACGCCATTTTGTTTATTAACCGGAGTTTTGCTTCTTGGCTTGCCCAGGCAATATGAGGGGTTATTACTAGATTAGGAAGTTCATTCTTCAATAAAGGATTATTTGTTTCTGGTGGCTCATTAGTTAAAACATCAAGTGCCGCCCCAGCAATAACATTGTTCGCTAAAGCAAAGGCTAAATCTTGTTCGTTAATAATTGGGCCACGTGCGGTATTGATTAGGTAAGCATTTGGTTTCATCTTAGCTAGAAAATCTTTGTTCACTAAATCACGGGTATCATCTGAAAGTGGACAATGAAGGCTAATAAAGTCGGCTTTTGAAATAACTTCAAGTAAAGGAGTCTGGCTGTCACGGATTGGTCTATTCGGTAATTGCGCAAAGATAACTTTCATATCAAAAGCCTTTGCCATAGTAGCCAACTTTTTACCAATATTACCTTGTCCAATGATAAGCAGCGTTTTATCCGCGACTTCGATAGTTGGGAAATCGGTTAGAGTAAAAATACGACTTTTTTGCCAAGCCCCAGATTTTACTAATGCATTGTGCTCTATCGTTCTCGTTGCAAAACTTAGAATAAACTGGAATGCAAGTTGTGCCACAGGAAATGTAGAGTAGTCTTCGACGTTGAAGACTCTAATACCTAAATCTTCGCACGCGACTAGATCGACATTGTTCATTCCTGTTGCAGTGAGCTGGATGTATTTGAGTTGAGGAAGTTGCGAGAGTAATTCGCGATCTAAAATAACCTTATTAGTGATAATGACATCTGCACCCAGACAACGAATGAGTCTTTCTTCGGGTAGAGTTAAGGCATAAATTTGAAATTCATCAAAGATATTTGCAATAGGACTAAGATCTATAAATCCAGTTTCAGTTGCTTGGCCTTGCCAATTACCTAATGTATCTGCGTCTAGTAAAACCGCTTTCATACTTAATATTTACCTAATAGAAAAAGAAAGTTTGCCCAATTGACCAAAGTCGGCATCGTATTGACCGCGCTCGGCAGGGATCATTTTACCTAAAGCGCCAGTGATTAAGATGTCACCTTCTTTTAAGCTATAGCCTGACTTTATAAGTGTATTAACTAACCAATGTAAAGCAACCATTTGATCACCCATGGCATCGGTTGCTTTACCTTTAATCAGGATCTGGCCATTGCGACTAAGCTGAGTTTGAATTTGGTTAATATTAATGTCACCAATAGACATTTTTGCGCCCACTAGAACTTGATTGGAAGCAACGTTGGTTTTGATTAATTCATGGCCAGTAACTGTCGAAATATCGGGATAATCTAAATTTGGTAGCTCAATAACAGGAACTACAGCTTCAATTAATTTATACAAATGCTGTGGCTTACTTAGAGTATGTTCTAGATCAGAGTTGATAACAAAGCCAATTTCTGTCTCCAGCATAAGTTTTTTATAATTATTTAATTGATAAGTTTGTCGGCTATGAGAAAGTCCATCTTGGAATAAAACACCTGCCACTGGCTCTGCGACACCAAATTTAGTTTGTCCAGATTTGGAAGTGAGCCCAGCTTTGTAGCCGATGATTGGGCGATTTTTTTTAAGTACCTGTGCTTTTTGTATTTGATATGACTGTTCAATAACCCTAGCATGGTAGACATCAACAATGTGGGGTGGTGTATAACAGCTGGTTAAAAAAATAAAACCGAAAAACAGTAATAATTGAGGCGCTTTTTTCATACAATGAGCTCAAAGTAATTTTCCTAAGCATAACCTAAATGGATGCCACCAGCATACTTGAAACGTTAAATGATCCACAAAAAGAAGCGGTAACAGCCCCAAATAAAGGTCTATTGGTATTGGCAGGAGCTGGCTCCGGTAAAACTCGAGTATTAGTGCATCGGATTGCCTGGTTGGTTCAGGTTGAGAATATTTCGGCCCACGCGATTTTGGCAGTGACTTTTACCAATAAGGCTGCCCATGAGATGCGGGGTCGAGTCGAAGATATGCTTGCAATGCCCGCACGTGGTATGTGGATTGGGACTTTTCATTCAATAGCCCATCGACTACTAAGAGCGCATTATAAGGATGCAGGTTTACCAGAAGGATTCCAGATCCTCGATTCGCAAGATCAGCTAAGAGTGATCAAGCGAGTCATGAAAGAATTGAATTTAGATGATAATGAATGGCCACCAAAACAGGCTCAATGGTATATCAATGCTAAAAAGGACGAAGGGTTAAGACCAGGCAATATTCATCATCATGGTGATTTCTTTGTAAGCACCATGATTAAGGTTTACTACGCTTATGAAGAAGCTTGTAAAACCGCCGGTTTAGTCGATTTTAATGAGTTGCTTCTACGGGCTTATGAGCTTTGGGCAAATAATCCTACGCTATTAAAGCACTATCAAGAACGTTTTAAGCATATCTTGGTAGATGAATTTCAAGATACAAATCACATCCAATATGCTTGGATCCGGTTGCTAACACATGACAATAATCGAATAACGATAGTTGGCGATGACGATCAGTCTATTTATGGTTGGCGTGGCGCCAAAATTGAGAATATTCGTCAATTTGAAAATGACTTCCCCGATTGCAAGGTTTCTCGTTTAGAGCAAAATTATCGCTCCACTTCCACCATTCTAAAAGCTGCCAATGCGGTCATTGCCAATAATAATGATCGCATGGGAAAAAACTTATGGACCGAAGGGAATCAAGGCGAGCCCATTGGTCTATACGCTGCTTTTAACGAGCAAGAGGAAGCGCGATTTGTTGCAGCGAGAATCCAAGATTGGGTTGAGCAAGGTAACTCTTATAATGACATTGCGATTTTATATCGCTCCAACGCTCAATCACGTGTGTTAGAGGAGGCCATGTTATTAAAAGGGATTCCTTATCGGATTTATGGCGGTTTAAGATTCTTCGAGCGAGCTGAAGTAAAAGATACTTTGGCTTACTTACGTTTAATGACCAATCGAAATGATGATGCGTCTTTTGAACGAGTTGTTAATCAACCAGCACGTGGCTTGGGGCAAAAGTCGGTGGATGCTATTCGTGAAATAGCCCGAAATGATCAATCTTCATTATGGCAAGCATCAGAGAAGATTGTCGAAGATCAGCTTTTAACGCCTCGGGCTAAAAATGCTTTGGCGGGATTTATAAAACTGGTCAATGAGTTGGATTTTGATACACAAGAACTGGAGTTAGGTGAGCAAACTGAAATAGTAATTGAGCATTCGGGCTTGTTGGAGATGTATTCAAAAGAGAAAGGTGAAAAAGGGCAGGCCCGAAAAGAGAATTTGCAGGAATTAGTAAATGCAGCCAGAGAGTTTGATCCTGACGAAGCGATTCCAGAAGAGTTGCCTGATATGGATGAGCTCACGGCATTTCTATCGCACGCTTCGTTAGAAGCTGGCGAAACACAAGCGGAAGAATATCAAGAGTCTGTGCAAATGATGACTTTACATTCGGCAAAAGGGCTCGAGTTCCCATTAGTGTTTATTGCTGGTGTGGAGGAAAAGTTGTTCCCGCATCAAATGTCGATAGATGAGCCAGGCGGATTAGAAGAAGAAAGGCGTTTGGCCTATGTGGGTATTACTCGCGCTATGCAACAGCTATATTTGACCTATGCAGAAAAGCGACGTTTATTTGGTCGCGAAACCTATCCGCAAGTTTCACGTTTTGTTCGTGAAATTCCTTCGGATTTATTAAGCGAAGTTCGTCTAAATACTCAAGTACAAAGACCAGTATTCCAGAAAGAGTCACCTATTCGTAAAAAAGGTCCAGAGGGCTTTTATCTGGGGCAATTGGTTAAACATCCTAAGTTCGGAACTGGGATTATTATTAATTATGAAGGCGATGGTCCTCAGGCTTCCGTTCAGATTAATTTTGAAAAAGAAGGATTGAAAAAATTAATGGTTGCCTACGCTAAATTAGAGCCGATAAATTAAAGACTCTCATTCGTGAAATAATCATCGAAAAGTTTACAAAATGAAACCTTGTTTGATACAAACCGATACATTTTGCTCTGACCACTTAACCCCTTTTTTGCTAAACCCTTGATTTTCAAGGGGTCAAAATCATAAGTAAAACTAATCCTTGCAATTATTAAAAATAATAGTTGACGAGAATCTTTACAATTGATTAAATCTTAAAGTGAATAAAATCACAGGTCAGACCTCATTGCTATGGATCAAGCAATTAAGATTTATAGCCATGGGGTTTTTATGTTTACAGGAAGGGTTGGGTAGATTCTTTAGGTAAACTTGTGAAATAACTAATTAAATACGGGGTAGTATTTTAATGAAATTTAAAATGAAATTAGCTTGTGCGGCTTCTTTATTAGCATTAGGCACAGCAGCTCACGCAGAACGTATGATTGTTACTGGTGACAATGGTCTTAAGAAAGGTCACAAAGTATTAGCTGAAGGTAACGGTTGGTTCGCAGTAGATTTAGATGAAAATGGCAAAAACGCAATGCGTGGTAAGAAAGGCTTCAAGAAAATGGAAACTGACGTTAAACGTTTCCCAATGGGCTTTTCAGATAGCGCGGGCAATCCAAACAGTGTTCAGGTTCTTCCTTATAACTATCTTCAAGCGCAAGGCGATCAATTAAATTTAGATATGTCTGCAGGCATGAAGGTGTGTGTAATCGACTCTGGCTTAGCAAAAGAAACTGGTGAGACCGGTGGCCGTAACAACGACTTTAATTTTGCAAACATTACAGGTGATAACGATTCAGGTACTAACGATTGGTTCCGCGATGGTGGTGCTCACGGTACTCACGTAGCTGGTACTATTGGCGCAGCTGATAACGGCGTAGGTATCATCGGTGTTGCTCCTGGCGTTGATATGCACATCATCAAAGTATTTAACGATGCTGGTTGGGGTTACTCTTCAGATTTAGCAACAGCAGTTAACTTATGTGGTGCAGCTGGCGCAAACATCATTAATATGTCACTTGGTGGCGGTGGTGCTAACTCTACTGAAGAAAATGCTATCCAAAACTTCGTTGATAACGGTGGTTTAGTATTAGTTGCTGCTGGTAACGACGGTAACACTACTCGTTCATACCCAGCTGGTTATGAAGCTTCTGTGATGGTTGGTGGGGTAAATAAAGATGACGGTAAATATGCAGCATCTCAATACCCTTCTTGTACGCAGACAACTGGTAAAGGTAGAAGACAAACGACTACAACTAACGAAAGAATCTGTGTAGAGATTTCTGGCGGTGGTGAAGATGTATTGTCAACAGTTCCTTCTGGTACTGGTGCAGTGGCAGCTATTACTTCTGATGGCGTAGCCGTTCCTGCTTCTTCTACTTCAAATACTGGTACAGTTACAGCAGCAAGTTATCACATGGGTACTGCCGAAGCCGTAGATACAGCTGCTTCTGGTAAAGTATGTGTAATTGACCGTGGTAATATTTCTTTCGCTGATAAGATTAACAATTGTGGTGCTTCTGGTGGTGTGGCAGCAATCGTAGTGAACAATGAAGCTGGTCAAATCTTCATGGACATTACTGGTGTTACTACTTCAATTCCAGCAGTGGGCGCTCCTTTAGAATCACGTGGTGATTTAGTAGGCGCATCAAGTATTACTGTTGACGCAACAGCTGGTGACTACGCAGTATTCTCTGGTACTTCTATGGCGACTCCAACTGTTGCTGGTGCAGCTGCTCTAGTATGGTCTAATCACCCAACGTGTACTGGTGAAGAGATTCGTGCAGCATTAAAAGCTTCAGCTCAAGATATCGGTGATGCTGGTCGTGACGTACATTTCGGTTATGGTATCGTTAAAGCTAAAGCAGCTAGCGATTACTTAACTGCAAATGGTTGTAATGGCGGTCCAATCGACCCACCAACAGGTGACGCTGAGTTAACAGGTAACACTTCTAAAGGTGGTCGTCAGGCTAACATCAGCTGGAGTGGTTTGAACGGTTCTTCTGTAGATGTTTACATTAATGGAAGCAACAACGGTTCTACTGCTAATGACGGCTCTGCATCGTATAGCATCAACAAAGGCGCAAGCTACACGTTCAAAGTATGTGAATCAGGTTCTACAACTGCATGTACTAACGAAATTAACCTTTAATACTTAATTAAAGTGTTATTAAGAAAGCCCCGCATTGCGGGGCTTTTTGCTTTTGAGCGATCTATAGAGAACAAAACTGGTTTGTCCATAAGTAAAATTTATCATACTGGCTTGTGATCCATTAAAATAATTGATATAAATTAGGCACCTAAATATTAGGTAAGTATCTAGTAATATTAGAAATATTTAAACGGGGTAGAAAATGAAATATAAAATGAAATTAGCTTGTGCAGCTACTATGCTTGCTATGGGCTTATCTGCAAATGCAGGTAACGGTAAAATTAACGTTATCGTTACTTTAAAAGATGACGTAAAAGTAAATGGTCATCATCAAAATAAAGGTCAAGCGAAGAAATTGGCAAATGGTATGGGTATTGCTGCTAAGCATACTTATGGCTCAGCAATTTTTGGTTTCTCAGCAACAATACCAGAAGCACGTTTAGAGAGCTTAAAGAAGCATCCTAACGTTGCCAATGTTGAAATTGATGAAGTTCAACAGTTAATGCGCGGTCGTCCAGGTGGCGGTGGTGGTGGCGGTAGTACGTCACAGGTTATTCCTTGGGGTATTTCTGCAGTAAATGCACATACTAATTCTAATGACGGTTCTGGTATCCACGTTTACGTTTTAGATACTGGTATTGATTCTGATCATCCAGATGTGAACTTAGGTAATGGCTATGCAGCAACAAACTGTAAAGGTAAGTCGTGTAATACTTCTTGGGACGATGACCATGGCCATGGTACTCACGTAGCTGGTTCTGTTGGCGCAATTGATAACAGCATTGATGTTGTTGGTGTTGCTCCTGGTGTAACTTTACACGCTGTTAAGATTTGTACATCACGTGGTTCATGCCCTAGTTCAAATACTATAGCTGGTTTAGACTGGGTAACTAACGAAGTTCAAAACCGTGGTCAAGCGGCGGTAGCTAACCTATCTATTGGTGGCGGTGGTTCTGTAACTGGTAGCTGTACTGCTAGCGGTTTCTCTGGTTCTGATTCATCTCACAGAGCATATTGTAATGCAACTAATGCAGGTGTAGTAATTGCAGTAGCAGCTGGTAACAGCAGTGCAAATGCAGCTAACTATACTCCTGCAGGTTATGCTGATGCAGTTATTACTGTTTCTTCAGCTCGTGAAGGCAATGACTGGAATAGTTTCTCAAACTGGGGTGTTGGTAGTGCTTCATGGACTAGCAATAATTCTGCACCAGTAGCAATTGCAGCACCAGGTGGTAGCATTTTATCATTACGTGCTGGTGGTGGAACCACTACTATGAGCGGTACTTCAATGGCTTCTCCTCACGTAGCGGGCGCGTTAGCTTTATACTTAAAGTCTAATCCTCAAAGCATGAACTACAGTGCTTTTGAGAATGCACGTGCAGCTTTATTAAACTCAGCAACCAGTACTTCTAACTGGAACAACACTTCAGGTAACCCTCACTCTGAAGATATGTTAAATGCTGGAAGCCTATAATTAATAGTAACTACTATTAATAAAAATCCCCGCTTTTGCGGGGATTTTTTTATGCAACAAAGGTGTTACGGTTGACTTTGATTAAGGCCATACATTTCTTGAGCTCTTTGGTATAAAACCCAACTAGTGAAAATATATTTGTCGTTAGAGATAGGTTTTTGACCTCTGTGTGTATGAGTAAAACCGGCAGGAAAAATTACAAGAGAACCTTGTTTAGGTTTGCTTTTAACTTTTTGATAGAAGAAGTCGGTTTCGCCACCTTCTTCAACGTCGTTTAGATAGAACATCCAAACTAAACTACGATGTAAGCTGTCTTGATTAGGATCAGTCGGGTGAGGGTAGTGCTCAGAGTGCCAATGAAAATAGCCTCCTTCGCCTTTATCGTACTTTTGCATATTTACAGAGCCTAAACGATAAACCGCACGTAAAAATTGAGCCAAAGTTTCATCATCCATTTTTTCCACATCAACGTAGGAAAGAGTTTCCATTTCGCCTTCTTTATTTTGATACATTAACGAAATGGCACCGGCTAACAAGAACGGATATTGACGAACATAATGTATTAAACCCTTTAGCACCACATCTTGCAGGTGAGTCATCTCATCTTGCCATTCATCGGCAAAATTGGTAACAGTAATATCAGTACTATTCTTTTTGATCTTATCGACACCTTGTCCAGTTTCTCCTTGATGCTTATTTGGGCTGTTTTCAAATTTATCTATACAGCGTTGGCAAAACTCGGGAGTAAGTGCGCTTTCGTAAATATTAATAAAACTGGACATGTATCGACCCCCATCAGGTCTATTTATTCGGTTGCCATAGCCTATTATAGTAGGTACATTGTTGCCAGTAGTTTTTTATATAAAGCGGAAATATGAAAAGAAGAAAGTTTGTAAGTGGATTAGGTGTTACGGCAGCGGTAGGTTTAACTGCTTGCTCTCAATCCGATAGCAAAAAAGAGCACAAAACGGCTACTAAGTTTGATGGAAAAGTTATTGATTGGACGATGGTGACTACTTGGCCGAAAAATTTTGCAGGATTAGGTGAAGGTGCAGAATATTTAGCGGAGCTCATTAACCAAATGAGCGGTGGCCGAATGAATGTAAAAGTTTATGGTGCAGGTGAATTAGTCCCGGCATTGCAGGTTTTTGAATCGGTGGCCATTGGTGCAGCTCAAATGGGCCATGGGGCTGCTTATTATTGGCGTGGTAAATTAAATATGGCACCATTTTTTGCTGCAGTCCCGTTTGGATTAAATGCCCAAGAGATGAATGGCTGGTTGTTCCATGGTGGTGGATTAGAGTTATGGCGAGAACTGTATGAGCCTGTGGGATTAATCCCAGAGCCAGCTGGTAATACAGGTGTACAAATGGCTGGTTGGTTTAATAAAGAGATAAAAACATTAGAGGACGTGAAAGGGTTAAAGATGCGCATTCCAGGGTTAGGTGGCGAAGTTTGGAAGCGAGCGGGTGGAATTCCAGTCCTTATGCCTGGTGGTGAAGTTTTTACCTCCCTAGAAACTGGGGCAATCGATGCGGCAGAGTGGGTTGGTCCTTATAATGATTTAGCATTTGGATTATTTAAAGCGGCCAAATACTATTATTACCCTGGTTGGCATGAACCAGGTACTACCTTAGAAGCTTTAATTAACAAAGATGCTTATGAGAAGTTGCCAGAAGATTTGCAGCAAGTAGTAACTAATGCTTGTCGTACGGCTAATGCTGATATGTTGTCTCAGTTTACCGCAAGAAATAATGAAGCTTTGCAGACATTGATAGAAAAACATGGTGTGGAACTAAAGGAGTTACCACAAGATGTTCTACAGGAGTTAGCTAGAATATCAGATGAAATGTTAGCGGAGCAGGCAGAAACGGAGCTTGATAAAAGAATCTTGAATTCATTTAAAAAGTTTAGAAAAGAGGCGCGTCAGTGGCATAAGGTTTCAGAGCAAAGTTATTACGAGGGACGCTAATAAATGTTTTTTTGGATCTCCTTTTTAATGTTTATAGCCTTTATCTTTATTTCGAATTATCTAATGATGAATCGAGTTTTACCTGCGCTCGATGAAAAAATAAAAGTATTACCGTCGGAACAGTCGCACCAAGTTAAGGCTTATTTGGGCTCTCTGCCTGAATCAAAACAAAGAGGGTGGGTATATCTGTTTTTAAAATATTTTAATTACATCCAAGCCTTTATGGGGTTACTTCTAATCTGCAATATAATTTACTTTAGTATCACTTGATAATAAGCGTGAAAAGATCGAGTTGTGAGATTCAGAACCTAGACTGGAATAGAAAGTGCTACGCCCACTATGACTAGAATTTAATATCCCTTGTTCATTAAGAATTTTGTTAAGTTGCAATGAAACTGCGTTAGCGTTGTCAACAATAGTTAATGGTGTTTCTGCAGCAACTTTTTGGATGGCATTTTTTAAAAAAGGATAGTGAGTACAACCTAAAACCAAAGTGTCTATATTATTGTTTAGCATAGGTTGTAAATAGCGCTTGATAAGACCAATGGTTTGCTCGGTTTCAAGTTCCCCCAATTCAACTTGCTCTACAAAACCTAGGCAATGTGATTCAAAAACTTTAAAACCTTTTGCGTAGGTATTTTTTAAGTTTTGATAACGCTGACTTGATAGCGTATGACTGGTGGCAAAAACGCCAATTTTGTTGGTTTTAGTAATTAGTGTTGCTGGTTTAATGGCTGGCTCGATTGCAATAATTGGGATGCTGTATTCGGCGCGAAGCCACTCTGCCATAAGAGCTGTAGCTGTATTGCAGGCAATCACCATAGCCTTAGTGTTTTGTTCATGAAAGAAATTTGCAATGAAT
This sequence comes from uncultured Kangiella sp., assembly GCA_947503345.1. Taxonomy (GTDB): domain Bacteria; phylum Pseudomonadota; class Gammaproteobacteria; order Enterobacterales; family Kangiellaceae; genus Kangiella. The sequence goes on from CANNCW010000001.1 coordinate 848,288, forward strand.
AAGCAACGTTCTTTTAGCCTTGCTTCATCAAGTTTACCATAAGGTGCATACTTAGAATCAGCGAAGTAGATCAAATTCTCATTAGGTAGGCGTTCTTGAATGGCATTCAAAATAGAAAGGCCACCAACACCAGAGTCAAATATACCAATGGGGGCTTCAGACATTAGTTACCCATAACAGATGGTAGCCAAGTAGCCAGTGCTGGCCATATAGCAATCATCATTAATACGAAAACTTGTATAGCTATAAAGGGTAGAACACCTTTATAAATATGCTTAGTTTTGACTTCATTGGGAGCAACCCCTCGCAAATAGAATAATGCAAAACCAAATGGAGGGGTTAAAAAAGAGGTTTGTAAATTAATAGCAATTAAAATACCGAGCCAAACCGGATCGGCACCCATTAATAATAGGACAGGTCCAACGATAGGGACAATGACAAAAGTAATTTCAATAAAATCGAGTATAAAACCTAATAGGAACATTGCTATCATTACTATGAGTAAAGCAGTGAATAGTCCTCCAGGTAGCTGATTAAAGAATTGATGGATCATTTCATCACCGCCCAACAGGCGGAATACTAGCGAAAATATAGATGCTCCAATTAAAATGAGAAATACCATACTAGTGGTTTTCACAGTGGAGCGCATAACATCTTGAAGCCTTGCTAAATCAAATTGCTTACGCCAAATTGATAATAGAATGGCGCCTAAAGCTCCAATAGCGGCTGCTTCCGTTGGCGTTGCATAACCTTTTAAGATTGAACCTAAAACGGCAACTATCAACAGTAAAGGTGCCGCTAGATTTTTTAAAGCGGTGAAATATAAATCTTTACGCTTAATATTTTCTTCTAATTCAAAAGCGGGAGCTTTTTCAGGATTACGCCATGCGGTAAAAATAATGTAGCTGATATAACTAATAACTAAAATCATTCCTGGAATAATAGCGCCCATAAATAAATCGCCAATAGAAGCGACTTGATCGGTTTTAAGTCCTTGTCCTTTGGCTTCAGTCATAGCATTAGCTAAAACATCACCAAGTAAAACCAAAACAATCGAAGGCGGAATAATTTGACCTAATGTACCAGAAGCACAAATAATTCCAGTGGAAAGCTCCTTTTGGTAACCTCGCTTTATCATCGCAGGTAAAGAGAGTAATCCCATTGTTACAACGGTGGCACCAACAATGCCGGTACTAGCAGCAAGTAACATCCCAACAATTGTGACAGAAATGCCAAGTCCGCCTCGGAGTTTTCCGAACAGTGTGGCCATTGATTCGAGTAGATCTTCTGCGATTTTGGCTCGCTCTAACATTAATCCCATGAAGATGAAAAGTGGAACAGCTATGAGAGTTCCCCGCTCCATAATTTTAAAGAGCCGCCCACCGAGGAAGTGGAAACGAGTGGGATCGATAACTCCTAAAGTTATACCAATAGCGGCAAAGGCTAGTGACACGCCGGCAAGTGTTATCGCGACCGGATAGCCCATAATTAAAACTAGGCAGACAACAACAAATAAAAGCAAGGGAAGAAACTCAATAAATAACTCAAGCATGAGCTTCATCTCCTTTAGATTGGTGAGCAACTAAGTTTGGGTCAGGGGCATGACCTAATAAGAATAAAACATTATTAATGGTGCTGGCTAAGCCTTGCAAAACTAACGTTATTGGTAATAAAAGCATTAAGCTCATAAGAATGTATAAATAAGGGATGCCTCCTGGATCATTAGAACCAGTTTCTAACGCCCAATTAAGAGCCACGGTGTTGACGGTGTAAAAATAAATAAACCAGCAAACAGGTAGTAACAAGAAGGTAAAGCCGAAAATCTCAACCCAAGCTTTTTTCCTCGCGGAGAATTTTTGGTAAAAAACATCAACTCGGACGTGGGAGTTATGTTTGAGAGCATAGGCTGAGCCGAGCATGAATACAGTGGCATGCATATAAGTGACAGACTCTGCTAAAGCTATGGCGCTGAGTTCAAAACCATGTCTAAAAATTAAGACTAAAACAATGGTTGTAACCATTAATAGGGTTAACCAGGCAATTAATTTCCCCATCATTTCGATAAGCCACTCGATGCTTGAGGCGATTTTTTTTAGAATTTGTATGAACATTGAGCACCAAAATATTTGCTGTTTAAGTTTTAATCGAAGTCCGTTTTCCACAAGCTTGAACAAAAATCAAACCAAATAAAACTTAATAACTTACATTTGATTATTTTTTCATCTTATTGTTTTTAAAGGATATTTTGGTTTGGTGAAACGTGATTCAGTTAAAAAATGAATAAAGTCATTTATTAAAAACCAAAAACCTAACTTTTTCCTCACAGACTTATCCACAGAAAATGTGATCTTGTGGATAAAAATTATGAGAAGAATTCTCAAGATACTTAAAAATGAATAAATGATCCATTATTTGTTAAAAAATAAATAGTTTACGTTTTGAAACAAATTAATGCATCGGATTGGGAATAAAAAGGTTTCTTATAAGTTAATATTAAACACAAATAGTAAAAAGGGAAAAGCATATGAAACTTAAAATGATAACCGTTGCGGTGGTGGCTGGTGTTGTAATGTCTTGCCAAGCGGAAAATGATATACGAAAGGAAACAGTCGCTTCAATAACATCTAGTGTCAATCAAGATAGCCATGATTTTAGCAAGTTGGATAAATATTTTGCGACATTAGCGGATAAAGAAAAAGTTCTAGGATCTTTTGCGATCTATAAAAACGGTAAAGAAATTTTTGATAAAGCTTATATAGTTAATGACGATAAATACCAAGAAACGGAAGATACTTATCGGTATAAAATTGGGTCCATATCAAAAACCTTTACTTCTACATTGGTGTTTCAACTTATTGATGAGGGAAAGCTAAGATTAGATACTAAACTAGCAAAATACTTTCCCGAAATTAAAAATTCCGAGGACATAACAATAAAAATGATGCTAAATCATCACTCTGGAATTTTCAATTACACCAGCCATGAAGACTTTTTTAGTTACTATCAAGAGCCGCAAACAGCGGACTCTATGGTAAAGAGAATTGCGGAGCTAGAGCCTGCGTTTAAGCCAGGAGAAAAAGGAGATTACAGCAATAGTAACTATTTGCTTTTAGGTTATATCTTGGAGTCAATTACTGGCAAAGATTACGGTACCTTAGTTAAGGAAAAAATTGCCAATCCGCTAGGACTTAAAGAAACATATCTTGAAGAAGTCACCGAGCCTGAAAAAAATGAAGTGTTTGCTTTTGTTAGAGATGATGGCTGGCATAAATTTCCACAATGGGAAATGTCTACCGCTGATGCGGCTGGAGCTATTGTTTCAACAACTCATGATTTGAATGTATTTTTTAAAGCAATATTTGATGGCGAATTATTGTCTAAAGAATCGTTCGAAACCATGATCGAAACAAAAGATACCTATGGTCATGGAATATTCAAAAGAGAAGTGGAATACGATGGAAAAGAGTATGTAGGGTATTGGCATAATGGGCGTATTGAGCGATTCTCATCTGGCATGATGTATTTTCCTAAGGAGAAAATAGGTATTGCAGGTTTAATGAATGCAGATGTCTACGATGGCTCTAAGGTATTTAAAACCGTAAGGAAAGCTGCTTTTGGGCAGGATTTTGAGATACCAGAGTTCAAAGATATCCAATTAACAAAAGAGCAGTTAGAAGTTTATGTAGGAGAATATTCAAGCGATACGCATCCATTGGGAATAAAGGTTATGGTTGAAGGGAGTACTTTAAAAGCACAAGCAGACGGACAAGGCTCATTTCCACTAACGGCTATAGATGACGATACTTTTGAATTTACAGGAGCAGGGATTGAGATAAAATTTGATCCTGATAAAAAACAGTTTGTCATTAAGCAAGGAGGTAGAGCTGATGTATTTACTCAAAAGTCAAACGTGAAAGAAGTGACAGAGAAGAAAATTAGCGAAACCATATTAAGTAAATATGTGGGTGTTTATAAAAGTGATGACTTCCCTTTGGATATAGAGATCAAATTAGAGGATGGCAACTTAAAGGCACAAGCAACGGGGCAGCCTGCCTTTCCTTTGACACCGGAGACTGAGAGCAAGTTTAAATTCGAATTAGCTGATATTGTAATTGAATTTGAACCAAATAAAGATCAGCTGACCATCACCCAAAGGGGAAAAGCTAATATTATGAAAAAGTAATATTAAATCCCGTAATAAAAAAGGTCTCAACTGAGACCTTTTTTTAGGGAAGTTGTTTAGTTATCTTCAGTCCTATCACTAGGAGGCATTGGTACAAAGTAGCCAATAGCTAACATGATGCTACCCACCACTAAGAAAGAAATGATTCGGGCAAGTGTCCCAGAATCTGCCATATCAAATAAAACAAGCTTAACCAGAATAGCAACTAATAAAAAGGCTCCAATAATCCACAAACTTCGTGATTGTCTTGCGCGTGCGAAATACATGATAAACATAGCCAGTAGGGACCATACGAAAGTTAGTGTTAGTAAGAAACTTGGTTCAGACAATAACTTAGTTAGTTTGAATGGAACTGCAGTGTAATGGTGGAAAGAGCGCGCCACCACTAGATTAATAAAGATAAATCCAATACCAAAAAGCAGATATTGATAATTTGCAAAATCGAATGTTAATGATTTTTTCGAAAATTGCTGGAGAACTTTATAAGTACCATAAAGGATCAATGCTTGTGTTAATTCGAGCGGATTAAACAGTGGCAAATAAGGCAAGTTATTAGGATGTAGGGCGCTAAATGCTGTAAATAAAAACCATAACGTTAAGTATATTGAAAGCGCTAGCTGTATGTAAGAGAAAATGGACTTCTCATTAGTAGCATTAAAACTATTTGAGAAATGCTTTGTAGCAAGGAATAAAGCTACCATTGGAACAATGCCAAATGCTAATGGGTACCAGTCACCGTTGCTTGATAAGCTTTTAGCAAAGTTAGCTAGGGTCCAAGTAACAATAAAAATTCCGGTGAGATATAAGATACTCTTAACTATTTGGTATATCTCAGCAGAAATACTTTTTTGAGATAGGGATTGCTTACTTATTCCATAACCGATAGTTATTGCTGAAGGGTATGCAATAAAACCTAAGAAGGCCATTGGATTTTGCATGTAATCATCTATGAAATGAATTGCACTTAAAAGGGTTAATGCGGGGATAAGCAATAAGCTAGATTGTTGTAATAACTTCCAGTTTATAAACTTCCCTACAACAAAATATAAGGCGCTAATAATAGTTGTTAAAAGGATGATCGAGGGAATTAAGTAATTTTGGATGCTGATTAAATTAAATTCATTTAAACCTAATGTAAAAATTAATAAAGTAGACGCAACAAGTAATAATGTTGATGAACCTTGCTCAAAGGCGGCCAGCCTAGAATCACTAGCTGCTGATTTAGAATAGAACCAACCCATAGTTAAAGCAGAAAAGGCTACTATAATCCCGCTAATAAATTGTGCATTAAAGAACATATCCCTTAAAGCGCGAGGATTATATTGCTCTAAATAGAGTAAAGCGGATAAAGCAATCAGGAGCCAACCAGCAAGCTTCGGAAAGAATTCTTTTTGCCTGATTCCAAGCCAGGTTAACCCGACAGCTTCAAGAGCCCAAAGTACCGAGGTGACATCTAGTTCAAATAAGAAGAAGATAAAAATCGAAAAGAAGGTAATTGCAATTCCGAGGTAGGATATCTTTAAGCTTTTAGATGCAGTTGCATCTGTATTAGGCAGAAAATGTATGGCTAAAGCTGCTAAAAAATACGCCATAGACCAGCCTAAAGCAGAATAGGTATTTCCATCAGCAATATTTTGGACCATATGAAGTTGTAATAAAAAACTGATGGTAGGTAAGCCGAAAACAACAGTGGTTTGAATAATTGGCTTAGCAGGTAAGTGCTTTAATCGTAAGAATAAAATAGGGATAATTAGATAGAGTAAAAAGTGGAACAATAAAAACGGTTCCGTAGAATCGAAGAATGCAGGTCGGTATGACTGGTAACCCCATAAAGATCCGATCACAAAGGTGAAAGCGAAACCTAACCAACATAAAAAACGCCAAGATTTGAAAAGGCTGATAAATAAAATGCCAAGATTTAGAATCGCGTAGTAACTAAAGAGCTTCACGTAAGCATTGCTACCACTCGAAGTTAAAATAGGAGCTAAGAAGCCACCAATAACTGCGATTATGGCAAGACTAGGAGCATCTTGCTTAACGGACAAAACAGCGCTAATAACCGATAATATGAGTAAACATAAAAACGCTAGATTAAGTGGCATCAAAGGATAGAGGCTGCTAGCCGCATAGGTTGTAAGATATAAAATACCAATACTAAGACCCTGGATCACTAGACCATATTGGCGTTTTCTAGGAGTAAGTTTTAAACCCCACACCAGAAGTGCAATTGCAACTAGAGCAACACTAATGAAGCGCCACTGGATTGGAAAATAGTTCTGCTCTGCTGCGTACTTTAATAAAAAAGCAACGCCGAAGAACAGCACCACACTGGCAATTTTAACGATTGGGTTGCCAGTAAAAATAAAGTTGTGAACGAAAGTAAATACAGGATTAGGCTCTTTATCATTGCCCGATGCAGGCTCACGATTAGATTGTTGAGGCTTGGCTTCAGGAGCTTTAGTTGTGACTTTGACCGTATTATTAATTTCATTATCAAAGTGAGGAACTGGTGTTCTAAGAGTCTCTTGTTGAGGAGGCTGATCCATTATAGGCGTTGTTACAGATTCACGCTCAACATCAAAGTCTTCTTTTTCAATCGCTAACGATGAGTCATCAACGGAGCTCGACTCATTAGCTTCAGGCTTTGCAGTATCATTAATCTCAAATTGATGTTTCTCATAGTGCTGGCTTAAACGAGAAAAATCATCTTGTAGTTTATTGTGTTTGAATGATAAGTGTTTAAGTTGTTCCTGAAGTTTAAAAATAAATCCAGCAACACCACCAAAAAAGGCGCCGAGAACTGCGCCGTTAATACCTTCTAGCGAGGCACCAATAAGCAATCCCACGATAATGAAAATAACGATCATTTTGAGTTCCTTTATATTTTTTTAAAAGCATAAAGGATTTTATCTGCGAGGTCTAAATTTTATACAATAAGTAACTAGTGTTTATTAAGAGCTACAACTTAACATAGAGCAACCAGCCTTATGACGAGCCCACTCTGGCCGTTTTTGATAATAGTCCTGATACTCTGGTTGTTCGCTATAAGGATTGCGCATAATCTCTAGTAATTTATTAATTTCGGTGTAATCATTTTTCTCAGCCTTATCGATAGCCTGTTGTGATAGGTAATTTCGTAATAAATACTTAGGATTAACGCTATCCATTAATGCTTTCTTTTCTTCAAAGCTCAAAGGGTTCCGTTCTAGTCTTGCGGTATAGGCTAAGAACCATTGATTGCGCGCGGATAAGTATTTCTGCTCCAAATGCTTATCGTCGTAATAAGCGTCTTTGAGCAAACTTGGAATACTATTGAGTTGGCCATCATAATTTGCGAGCTGACGATAGAAAATGGTCATATCGGTTTCTACTAGACTAAGAAGTTTTTCTAAGTCTTTAAATAGAGTATTATCATCTGCAAAAACTTGCCCCAACCCTAACTTATTAGCCATCATGCGTTGCCATTGGGGTTCATAGTAAGCTGGAAATTTATTAAGGATATCTTCTAGCGGCTTTGCTGCTTCAATTAATGGATAAATTGCTTCTGCTAATTTGACCAGATTCCAGTGAGCAACGAATGGTTGATTGGCGTAGCGATAACGTTTGCCTTCAGCGTCAGTAGTATTTGGAGTCCAGTTGGGATCAAAGTTATCTAAGAATCCGTATGGACCATAATCAATCGTAAGACCATGAATGGACATATTGTCAGTATTCATCACTCCATGCACAAAACCAACGCGTTGCCAATGCACAATCATATCAGCGGTAGAGTGGCAGACTTCATCAAGCCATTGAAGATAAGTGTCCTTGTTAATATCTTTTGTAATGAGATGAGGGAAATAATTATTGATGGTGAAATTCGCCAACTTCTTTAATTGCTCAATTTCTTGGTAGGCAGCGTGGATCTGAAAATTACCAAAACGAATAAAAGAGGGAGCAACGCGACAGACAATAGCACCTGCTTCTTTTTGTGGGTGGCCATCGTAAAACATATCGCGAGTAACCCAATCGCCCGTAGTCATTAGCGAAAGCGCACGAGTGGTTGGAACGCCAAGATGATGCATGGCTTCGCTACACAAATATTCACGGATCGAAGAACGTAAAACTGCAAAACCATCGCCCGCTCGAGAATAAGGTGTGGGGCCAGCGCCTTTAAGTTGTAATTCAAAGGATTGATTATTAATGACTTTGTTGCCGAGGTTTATCGCGCGTCCATCGCCAAGCTGTCCCGCCCAATTACCAAATTGATGTCCCGCATAACGCATGGCAAAGGGTTTCGAGCCTTTTGCTAATACTGAACCTGATAAAATTTCTTGCCAGGAATGAGTCAAACCATTGCCTGAATCAATGTTTAATAATTGCGCAACTTCTTTCGAGTAACTTAACAGTTTGGGCGAACTAGGATTTACCGGAGAACAAAAGGAGAAGTCAGCTTCTAAAACTGCTCGAGGAGTATTTTCGGTTTCAGGATCTGCTGTTAAGTGGTCGGTAAATAATGACTGCAACATTGAGACGGCTTTAATCTAGGGCTTAATGGGATTATGATAGCAATAAGACTAGCGTTTAGAAACTAATGAAAAAGAACTAGAAGGAAATGAGCAAATGCAGTTAAGTTTACCAGTAGCTTTAGTTCGAGGTTTTACCCGTTTGGTAAAAATACTATTTTTAAACCCAGTAACACCTATTAAATTACAACGCATGTGTTTGAATGTTATAGGCGGCTTTTTACCATTGCCGAAAGGGGTGAAAACGCAAAAGGGACAAATAGCAGGACTAGATATTACTTGGTTTAAAGTAGACTCTGATGTTGAGGGAAATTCAAAGAAGGCTAATTCCGACAAGAAAATTATATTTTATTGCCACGGTGGTGCTTTTTGCATAGGCTCAGTTCGTTCTCATCGTGATTTATGCGCGCATTTAGCTAAGTATTCAGATATGGATCTAATCTCAGTGGAATACGGTTTAGCGCCAGAAATTAAATACCCAGTGGCCCATGAACAAATGGTTGCTGTCTATCAAGAATTATTAGCGCAAGGCTATCAATCAAAGAACATTGCCATTGCTGGTGATTCAGCAGGTGGTAACTTAGCATTTTCAACCTTATTTAGATTACAAGACAAAGCATTGTCATTACCCAAAGTCGCCTATTTATTATCGCCAGTCTTTACCGCCGATCCGAGTTATCCAGCGCGAACCGAAAACATCAAAGCCGATCCACTATTAAGCAATGCTTGGATAGAAAAACTAGCGGCGCTTTATTTCACGCCAGAGGATATGCAACAAGAAATGCAACTGCTGACTAAAGATTGGAGTCAATTACCACCGGCATTAATACAAGTGGGCTCCGATGAAATCTTATTGGACGATAGTAGAGAACTGTATAAACATTATCAGCAACAAGAACTCGAATCGGAATTAAGCATCGCCGAAAACTTATGGCACGTTTATCAATTTACTCCAAGTCTATTAAAGCCTGCTAGAGAAGCTTTGAAGCAAGGGGCGGAGTTTATTAAGTCAAAAGTCTAGCGTTTGAAAGTTGTGGAGGTTCGCAAGCTTGCTGCGCTCTCCCTTAATTGCATTATCGCCCTCTAACACGAGAAGATACTGTATCAATTCTGCTTGAGCGCGGACATATATTATCAAATTTTTCCTGTGCGCACTGCTTTATTGTTCGTGAATCATCGATACAATAATAAAAAGTATTTCGGGTTTTTATAGTTTCAAAGAGGCTATTGGAGGGGACTTTATCCCAGGGCCATTGCTTGATAGCCTTGATAGAAGCCTTTGAGAAATCTTTATGGCTAGATGCAATGACATCAGCTTTTAATATTTTGTTTTCGGTTGATACCACGTACTCTACGGTGGCACACCCCTCAGTACGTTTAATCGCTCTTTGTTGAGGGTAAAAATGACGACGGTTAAGTTTTGTGAAACTATCATGGGTCATGAAGGCCTTAGTTAAAGGAATAGATTGATAAATATTATGATTGTCAGGCTCAACTGTTTTACACCCTTGTATTAAGAACAGTGAAAGAGTGAGTGTTGTTGCTTTTTTTATGCTCATAGTATATTTCTCTCCTGTTTTAGAGTGAAGGGTTAGGTTAAACTAAACGCATTAAAGATCAAAGCAATATTAATATGTCCAATCAAAAAGCTCCTTTTATCCTTGTCGATGGTTCTTCTTATCTATTCCGTGCTTTTTATGTACCTCAATTACAACGCATGACTAATTCTAAGGGCATGATGACGGGGGCGGTTTTTGGCGTGATTAATATGCTGAAGAGTTTGATCAATGAATACCAACCGAGTCATATGGCGGTAGTGTTTGATGCTAAGGGTAAGACTTTTCGCAATGATTTGTACCCTGAGTACAAAGCGAATCGTCCGCCGATGCCAGAGGAGCTACGCGAACAAATTGCGCCTATTCATCAAATTGTAGAAGCGATGGGTTTGCCATTGATTGTGATTGAAGGGGTTGAAGCTGATGATGTGATTGGCACTTTGGCAGATCAGGCTTCAAGAGCGGGTATCGAAACGCTAATTTCGACTGGCGATAAGGATATGGCGCAGTTGGTGACTGAGCATGTGACCTTGATTAATACCATGGATAAGAATAACCCGATCACCGATCGCGAAAGAGTCATAGAGAAATTTGGGGTTAAACCTGAGCAGATTATTGATTATTTGGCCTTGGTTGGCGACAAGGTAGATAACATTCCTGGGGTTGAAAAGTGTGGACCGAAAACAGCGGTGAAATGGCTAACGGAATATGAGTCGATGCAAGGTGTTATCGATAATGCTGATAAGGTGGGCGGTAAGATTGGCGAAAATCTTCGCGCAGCTCTAGCGCAGTTACCACTGTCTTATGAACTAGCGACCATTAAACTGGATTGTGAATTGGAAAAAACACCACAAGAGTTAAGCATTGCCGAACCAAATTTAGAAACATTAAAAACTTTGTATGGCGATATGGAGTTTAAGCGCTGGCTAACGGAAGTATTGCAGGCAGGTGGCGAAGAAGTACAGGCGGAAGAAGAAACCACAACAATCGATCGCTCAAAGTATGAAACGATTTTGGACAAAGAGCATTTGGCGAAATGGTTGAAAAAATTAGAAACAGCAGAGTTGTTTGCCTTTGATACGGAAACCACCAGTTTAGATTATATCGAGGCAGAGTTAGTGGGAATGTCCTTTGCATTTGAAAATGATAAAGGTGAAACGGAAGCGGCTTATTTACCAGTGGCGCATAATTACATGGGCGCACCAGAACAACTCAACCGCGATTGGGTTTTAGCTGAGATGAAAATTTTGTTGGAATCGGATAGCCATAAAAAAGTAGGACAAAACTTAAAATACGATAAAAGTGTTTTAGCAAAATATAACATTAGATTAGGTGGCATCGAGTTCGATACGATGTTGGAGTCTTACTGCTTAAATAGTGTGGCTTCACGTCATGATATGGATACTCTGGCACTGCATCATTTAAATCATGCCAATATTAAGTTCGAGGAAATTGCGGGTAAAGGAAAGGCGCAATTAACTTTTGACCAAATTGAATTAGACAAAGCTTCGCCTTACGCCGCCGAAGATGCGGACATTACTTTGAAGTTGCACCAAAAATTATGGCCTCAGTTGAAAGAGAATCAAGGGCCAAAGCAAATCTTTGAAGAAGTAGAGATGCCATTGCTGAAAGTTCTATCCGATATTGAACGCAATGGAGTATTAGTTGATGGCAATTTGCTCGGTGAAAAAAGTCATCAGTTTGGTGAGCGTTTAATTGAACTTGAGCGAGAAGCTTATGAATTAGCGGGTGAAGAATTTAATCTGGCTTCGCCTAAACAGCTACAAGCAATTTTCTTTGAAAAGCTTGGTTTGCCTATTATCAAGAAAACACCAAAAGGTCAGCCTTCGACGGCGGAAGAAGTGTTGCAAGAATTGGCGCTTGATTATCCTTTGCCTAAATTGATTTTAGAGCATCGTAGTTTGTCGAAATTAAAATCGACTTATACCGATAAGCTTCCGAAAATGATCCATGACTCAACGGGGCGTGTGCATACTTCTTATCACCAAGCGGTTGCAGCAACGGGACGCTTGTCTTCTAAAGACCCGAACCTGCAAAATATTCCAATTAAAACAAAAGAAGGCCGTAGTATTCGTACCGCTTTTATTGCACCAAAAGGCTACAAGGTTTTAGCGGCGGATTATTCGCAAATTGAATTACGGATTATGGCGCATTTATCGCAGGATGAAGGTTTGTTGAATGCCTTTGCCAATGGACTTGATGTGCACTCGGCAACAGCAGCAGAAGTATTTGATGTGGAACTTGATGCAGTTACCACTAATCAAAGGCGTAATGCTAAGGCGATTAATTTCGGCTTGATTTATGGCATGTCCGCTTTTGGTTTAGCCAAGCAAATTGATACGGACAGAAATACCGCGCAGGATTATATCAACACCTATTTCGCTAGATATCCTGGAGTGGAAACTTATATGGAAAGCACTAAAGAAAAAGCTGCTGAATTGGGGTATGTGGAAACACTGTTTGGACGTCGCTTATATTTACCCGAGATCCATTCGAAAAATGGCATGCGTCGAAAAGCTGCTGAGCGAACGGCTATTAACGCGCCGATGCAAGGTAGTGCTGCTGATATAATTAAGCTGGCTATGTTAGAAGTTAATAAGTGGTTACAAACACAAGATGGGATAAAAATGATTATGCAAGTGCATGATGAATTAGTATTTGAAGTGCGCGAGGACTTAGTTGAAATGGCGAAAGAAAAGATCCCAGCCATCATGGGTGTAGTAACAAACCTATCAGTTCCCTTGATAGCGGATGTCGGGGTAGGTGATAACTGGGATCAAGCACATTAAAGACAATTTGAAGCAAGCAATATGAGCTTAAAGTCTTGATATTACAAAACTGATACAAGTCTTTACAAAACCCTACAAAAAAATTGAAACAAACTTGGATGTTCCGAGGTCATTATATATAAGAGCAATGATTGCTCTTCCCGCGACTCCCTCCTTCTTGCGGGTATTACAGTTTGACCTCCCCAAGTCAGCTGTTATTTTCGGGGCTCATTTTGAGCCCCTTTTTTATACCCGAAAAAAGGCTCTAGCTTATAAATCTTGATAGAGTTGTTCTTTTGGGTAATGTAGTTCTAATCTTTCGCGCTCGGATTTTTTTAAGCTTTGCAAAATAAGGGAGTAAGAATGATCGATTAATCGTTTAATTTCTGAGTTAGGAATTGAGCCATCGAGGATTAAGGTATTCCAGTGAGTTTTGCTCATGTGATAGCCGGGGATGATGGATGGGAAAAAAGAACGTAAGGCATCAGCATGGTCAGGGTTACACTTTAAATTCATACACCAATGGCCTGCCATTTTTCCCTGAGTACCTTTTTCATTACCAGTTCCGAAAGAAAGCGTTGCAAACATTTTGAGATTATAAATCTTAAACACAGCAACATCGGGGCCAAAAGGAAAGCTTTCATTGGCCTCGGGTTTATTGAGAAGGTATTTACGACAGCTTGAGTGATTCACAGCTATTAATCTAACATCGGTGGATCGTACCAATGGTCAAGCTTGGCGTAGAGTTGATCGAGACCTAGACGTTTTAATGACGAGAAAGCTTGTACACTAGCGTTGGGATGCAGTTCTTTTAATTCCTTTTTGCATTGCATTAATGCTTTAGATTTTGCACCAGATTTTAGTTTGTCAGCTTTGCTCAGTAAGCAATGCACAGGAAGGTCAACACTGGCCGCCCATTCGAGCATTTGCACATCGGTGTCTTTTAAGAAATGGCGAATATCCATTAATAGAACTAACCCGTGTAAGCATTTACGGGATTGTAGGTATTTACCCAGTTCAGCTTGCCATTGCTCTTTCATCTTTTGAGGTACTTTAGCGTATCCATAACCCGGTAGGTCGATTAGTCGTCTACCTTCATCCAATGTGAAGACATTAATTAACTGAGTTCGGCCGGGTGTTTTACTGGTTCGTGCTAAGCTCTTTTGTTGGGTTAGAGTGTTGAGCGCGCTTGATTTCCCGGCGTTTGAACGGCCAGCGAAAGCGACTTCGATACCACGATCCTCGGGTAATTGATGTAATTTGGCTGCGCCAAGTAAATATTTTGCTTGCTGGTAATTCATATTCAATGATTTTTGCTCAGGAAAGATGGCATTTTACTGGTTAGTTCCCTATAATTCACCGAACTTTTGTATTTTCCGCAAAGATTTATGGCTAGAAGTTAAAAAACTTCGGTCTTTTTAGTTTTTTTGAAGGTAACATGATGAAAAAAGTAGCGGTTTTAGCTCTATTATTCGGTTCAAGCATGATGGTTTCGGGTTCAATTGAAGCCGGTGATATCACTGCTGGTGCACAAAAAGCGGCTCAATGTGCAGCTTGTCACGGTAAAGACGGTAACAGTATTGATCCACAATGGCCAAAATTAGCAGGTCAAAACGAAAAGTATTTGTTAAAGCAAATTGAAGATTTCCGCGCTGGCGCTAAAGAAGCTGGTAAAGGTCGTGCGGGTGCACAAATGGCGGCTTTATGGGCTGGCGTTAGCGATGAAGACGCTAAGAATATTTCAGCTTTCTTTGCTGCTCAAGCAACTCAACTTGGTGCTGTGAAAAGTGAATTTGTTGATTTAGGCAAAAAGATTTATTTCCAAGGTGATGCGGAGCGTGGCGTTCCTGCTTGTAGTGCTTGTCACGGTATCAATGGTAAAGGCTTAGACGCAGCAGGCTATCCTGGAGTGTCGGGTCAATATCCTGAATATGCAATTAAGCAATTAAAAGCGTTTGCTTCAGCGGAACGTAGTAATGACAATAATGGCATTATGCGAGATATTGCTGTTCGTATGTCAGATGCGCAGATTGAAGCTGTTGCTCACTTTATGTTGGGCTTAAACTAAGCGTATAGTGTTGAGCACTTCGGATTTAAAAAAGGTAGCCAGTGGTTACCTTTTTTTATGCTAAAGATTAAAGGGGATTGTTTTGATTAATAAATGGGCTTTAAGCATTTCGTTAATTTTAAGCTCTCTGAGCTTTTCTAGCGCTAATGCGAATAACTATTGGGAAGTATATGTTGAGAGTTCTACAACAGTAAATAATAACTACTACTTTTCCTGGTTAGGTTGTCACTCTTGTTTAATGATTGAGCAAAAAGTAGATTTATCAAGTTTCAAAAAGTTACCTTTGATTGCGCGCCCCGATTGGCGCCCTGCAGCTAAAATACAAATTGCTATGCAGATGATGTCGATTGAGCCAAATGTAGAACAAGCTTTTGCAGAAAAGTTAATGCAAAACGAGCTGGACGTTAAAAATATAGAAGTTATGGTAGCGGCATTAGTTTCACTTGGAGTGGATGAGAAAACTTTAGCAGATACCTTGTCTTCAAAAGAACTATTTAGTGAGATTCAAGAGGCGGTAAATTTAGCAAAGCTTTATCGAGTGAAGTATGCTCCGACGGTAATTGTTAAAGGCAAGTATGCAACCGATGCGAACAGCACCGGCAGTATCCAACAATTTTCAGAAACCATTCGCGAGCTACTAAACAAATAGTTAATCGGAATATTCTTCTATGGGCTTTTCACTATTGTGATGACTTGCATTATAAAGCGCCGCAAGCGTATTCGATTTAAATTCTCGACGATATAAAACCAAGACAACAAAAGCGCTACAAGCCATAAAAATCCAAGGGTTAATAAACCAGCAAAGTGCTGCTAATGAAAAGCTATAGGCTCTTAGGCCATAATTAAAAGAGTTAGTGGCGCGAGTTAGTAGCCAGTTACAGTGTTTTGTAAATAGATCTTTATCTTTTGCGTCCGAGCTGGGTTTTGGAGCTGAGCCAAATAAGACTATTGAAAAATTATACTGTCGCATAGACCAAGTAAATTTAAAAAAAGCGTAGGCAAAAGTAATTACCAGTAACAGGACCTTAACTTCCCAAGCAGCTCGTGAATCTACATCTATCCAAGGTAGCTCAGAAAGCAAGCTAACAGCTTTATCCGTTGCTCCTAAAACGGTTAATAAGCCAGCAATAATAAATATTGTGGTGGAAGCGAAGAAAGTGACATTGCGCTGTAATATACCTAAACTGGTAATATCGGAAATTCTAGCGTCGCGTTCAATCATCTGCTCAATCCACTCTTTTCGATTTGCAGAAAGTTGATTGGCAATGGTTGGGCTGTACTTTTGGCGGTTACTTGAAAAGAGAGTATAACCGACCCAAAGAAATATAAAGGTTAGTAAGGCTATCCAATCAGTAATAGGTAAAAATGATAAGGCGCTCATGATACAAAATTATTAATACAAGTACTTGAAAAGTGCCACGTACTGATAAAATAATCAATACATAATTTAATAACGACAAAAGATATTTGCCACTGAATTGTATATTTCCAAAAATATACAAAATTGAACTTATTTCTTTGATTTTTAAGAATAATTAGTTGAAACTATCATTTATAAATGAAAATTGCATTTAAAGCAGATACTAACTTGAATATTGTTGAGCTTATTAAACAAATAGGTGTGAGTTGCCTTGTATTGGCTATGCTGGCGATCGTCTCGTCAGCTCCTTTACTTGCGAAAGAATCTATTAATAAAGCACAAGAAATTGAAGCCGAACTTTCCCATACCATTATTAATGATATTGTGCAGGACAAAAATGGTTATATATGGGTAGCAACTGAAGCTGGGTTGAATCGTTTCGACGGTTATCAAGTTATTCAAATGTATCAGCAAAATTCTGGCTTAAGTTATGATGAGATTAATGTTTTAGAAATTGATACTAAAGGTAATGTTTGGATAGGCACTGATTATGGATTGAATGTTTATTGGCAGGAAACAGGGATTATACAAAACTTTTATAGTAATCCTGCAGATCCATTAACACTGGTATCAGATGAAATATTAAGTTTAGAGGCCGGAGCTAATGGAGATATGTGGGTCGGAACTTCAAATGGAGTTTCATACTTTCAATCCATTACACAAAGTTTTAAAACATTTAGTATTACCAATGCTGTCGATATACCCATAGTTAATCAGGAAATAACGGCATTATTGGTTGTAGGGGAAAATGTATTACTTGGAACTAGCAGTGGCCAGATAGCAAGGTTACATAAAGAGGACTATTTTAAACAACTTGATGGCGAACATTTTTTGTCCAAAATTTCACAGTTCGTTCATGTTTTAAATTCAGAAATATATGTGGTGGGTGAATCAAATCTATATATCTTGGATTTAGAAACTTCAGAATTATCATTGGTCAATAAAGAAGAATATGGGTTAACCGACTCTTTTTTAAAGGTTGAATCAATCGAGCTTGCAGATGATAAAACCCTCTGGATTGCTACATCTCACCACGGCATCTATAAAGTAGATTTAATTAACAATACTAACGAGCATTATTTTTACAAACACACTAAAGATGGAGATGTAGGTGTAAGTAAAGTTAATCGTATCTTTGAAGATAGAACGGGGTTAATTTGGATAGGTTCGGATACAAATTTATATCAATTAAGTGTTAAAGATATTCAATTTGATCATTACAACCAAGATAGTAGAAGCAAATTTGAATTATCTGAAAATTCGGTCTTTTCAATTTTGGTGGATAGTGATAATTGGCATTGGTTCGGAACAGAGTTTGGTGGGGTTAATGTATTTAAACCAAGTCACTTTGGTTTTAAACTAGATTCTTCAATCCAGCTTCCTTTATTGAATAGCACATCTATTAACGCGATCGTAGAAGGGGCTTCTAACAAAGTATGGATACTAGCAGCAGATAAAATTTGGCAATTTGATAAAAATACTAATCAATTTATTAGCATTTCTGATCCTGATCTGGATAAAAGTACACTTTATTCTGCTAAATATCATCAAGGTCAACTGTGGGTGAGTAGTGAGTTTGGACTTTGGCGAGTAGATAACTCAGGAAAAATAAAACAGTACTTAATTTCTCAACAAATTTATAACTTACAGAATAAGATTTTAGGCTTTGAGATTGATAAAACCACTAATCAAATCTGGCTTGCCACAGAGATGGGGGTAATTAGATTTGATATTAATAGCGAAACCTTTTCAAATTTAAGCGAGCTTATTGCTAAGGTGCCAGTTGGACTAACGGGTATTATTTATGATGTGCACTTAGATATTCACGGACGCTTATGGGTCGGCACTTATCAAAAAGGTTTATACAAAGTTGATTTTGTTACTCAGAAAGTTGAAGTTTTAAATCATAACAATTCAAAAATTAACAATGTAATATATTCCATTAAAGAAGATTCCCAACACATATTATGGCTAGCTACTGCCCACGGATTATTTAGATTAGATCCTAGTAATAATAATGTTACTCACTTCGGAGTGGAACAAGGCCAACGGATCAGAGACTTTAATTTAGGTGCGAAAGCCTTTGATCATGGAAATAATATATTACTGGCAGGCGTTAATGGCGTTATTCATTTTGATCCCAGCACATATCAGGAAGATAAGAATGAAGCTATACCAGTTATAACCAATATATTAATTGACGGTAAGACTGCTAGAATTGGTAAAGAAAAGAGGGATCACGCTAACACTGCTGTTAGTATGCTGAAGGACTTAACCTTATATCATGATGATACCTCCTTATCGATCACCTTTTCAGGAATGCACTTTGTTAATTCAAAAGTTAATCGTTTCCAGTATCGATTAGTTGGCTTTGAAGAAAGTTGGATTGAGGTTGGCTCTGATGGTCGAAGAGCAATTTATCCAAAATTGGAATCTGGAGATTATCAGTTCCAATTATTGGCCTCAAATAAAGACGGGCTTTGGAGCCAAGAGCCTAAGATTATGAATCTAAAAGTATTGCCTTCTCCATTTTTGTCTAAGTGGGCACTTTTATTATATGGAATTGTAATTTCAAGCATCATTATTAGCTTAGGTTCACTGTATCGATTTAGGCTTAACGAAAGACGAGCTGCCAATCAAAGGTTGGCGGAGTCGGAAGAAAGATTAAAATTATCTTTATGGGGTAGTGGTGACGAACTTTGGGATTGGGATATTAAATCTGGAGCATTGCACCTTTCAAATGAATGGGACTGTGATTTTCCAAGAGATGGGATACGTAGTGGTCACTCAGATGCAAACTCTAACATTCATCCTTACGATTTGCCTTTTGTGAAACAAGCCTTGCAAGCTCATCTAAGTGGAAAGTCTGAGCATTTCGAAAGCACTTACCGCATTAGCAATGATGATGGTGGTTGGATCTGGGTTTTAGATCAAGGGAAAAGTGTAGAGTTTGACGGTGAACGTGCAAGTCGTATGGCTGGCACTTTGAAGAATGTTACCGAAATTAAAGATGCCGAACAGCGTTTGAGTGTTATTGCTAAATCTTTTGAAAATATTTCAGATGCTGTATGGATTTTAGACGATAGCTTGAGATACATAGCTATTAATAAAGCCTTTGAAGTGATTACAGGGTATTCTGAGGAAGAAGTGATTGGCGCGCCAATGCAAGAAAATGCCATTAAGGATATGAGCGAAAGTTTTTATAAACGCTTAATGGAGTTACTTAATGAGAAAGGTTCTTGGCAGGGTGAGCTTGAAGCTATTAAAAGTGATGGTTCTATTTATCCTATTGATATCAATATTGATGTTGTTAGAAATAATGAGGGCCAGGTAATCAATTATGTCGGCGTATTTTCAGATATTACCTACCGTAAAATTGCTGAAAAAGAGCTTCGCCGATTGGCAACTACCGATCAATTAACTCATTTACCTAATCGTAATACCTTTAGGTCTGAAGTTGAGTTGATTTTAAATAGTTCGGATGCTGGCAAAGAACATGCACTCTTGTTTATTGATTTAGATAACTTTAAACGAATTAATGACTCTTTGGGACACAGTGTTGGGGATGAGTTACTTATTGCTGTGGCGGAAAAATTAAGAGGAGTCATGCTGGATAATAAAGGTATGGTTGCCCGTTTAGGGGGAGATGAGTTTATTATCTTTATGGAAGATGTCGCCTCTTGGAGTCAACCTGCGCAAGTTGCTCAATCGGTATTGGATGCTTTTGAACAGAAGTTGGAGTTAACCAACAATGAAATTCAAGTTTCTCCAAGTATCGGTGTAGTAATGTCTCCGGAAAATGGCACTACCGCAGATGATTTATTAAGAAACGCCGATACGGCAATGTATTATGCAAAGAAGAAAGGAAAGAATACTTTCCAATTCTATACTCAGCAGATGAACGAACAAGCCCAGATGCGTTTGAACTTAGAGAACGATCTGCGTAAGGCGATCGAACGAGATGAGTTTGTTGTCTTCTATCAGCCAAAGGTTTGTTTAGAAACTGGAGTGATTAAAGGATTTGAGTCACTGGTTCGATGGCGTAGTGAGGAGCGAGGTCTTGTTATGCCTAACGAGTTTATTCCTTTAGCAGAAGAAACAGGACTAATTGTTCCAATTAGCCAGCAAGTGATTGAAAAATCTTGTATACAAATTAGAGATTGGCAAAAACGTGGTTTGTTTGATGGCAAAATGGCTATTAATCTCTCTGCAGTCCAGTTCTACCATGAAAATTTATGGGAAACAGTTAAAAATGCCATGCATTTGGCGAATTTAGAACCATCCAGTCTAGAATTTGAGATAACCGAGGGAATGGTTATGCAAGATTTGGCCCACTCCATCCAGCAGATGAATACGCTTAAGGACATGGGTGTAGCTTTAGCATTAGATGATTTTGGTGTTGGCTATTCTTCATTAGGTAACTTAAAAGACTTCCCAATTGATACACTTAAAATTGATCGCTCATTTATTTGGGATTTAGATGATTCTGAGCGAGATAAGAAGTTAGTGGCATCTATAATAACTTTAGCCCATAACTTAGATATCAAAGTGGTGGCAGAAGGAGTAGAAACCATAAAGCAAGTTGAAGCGCTTAAAGAAATGAATTGCGAGCAAATTCAAGGGTTTATATATAGTAGACCCTTGCCAGCATTTGAAATTGAAAAGCTTTTACAAGATCCAGAGGCAACCCTTGATAGAGCTCTTAAGGAAGCTGAAGCAGAAGGAAATGATCGCTAAGCCCCTTATTTGGCAACACTTTTAGCAATCACTTTTAAAAATTGTTGCAAATTTAGGCAAATCATTTGATTGGCTGTTAAGGGTTTGAGACAATATGCGACTTAAAAATACCCTATCTAATTGGAGATTCGATGTCTGCATCATCGCCTAGTCGTTTTGAGATGGCCAATGCCATCCGTGCCTTAAGTATGGACGCCGTCCAAAAAGCCAAGTCTGGTCACCCTGGAGCCCCAATGGGAATGGCGGACATCGCGCAAGTTCTTTGGAATGATTACTTTAAACACAATCCAAATAATCCAAATTGGGTTAATCGCGATCGTTTTGTAATGTCCAATGGCCACGGCTCAATGATGGTTTATTCAACTCTCCACTTAACGGGTTATGATGTTTCAATTGAAGATATTAAAGATTTCCGTCAAATTCATTCTAAAACGCCAGGTCATCCTGAGTATGGATACACGCCAGGTGTTGAAACAACGACTGGTCCATTAGGTCAAGGTATCGCCAACGCAGTTGGTTTTGCCATTGCGGAAAAAACACTGGCAGCTCAATTCAACCAACCAGGCCATGATGTGATTGACCACAACACTTATGTGTTTATGGGTGACGGTTGTTTGATGGAAGGTATTTCACACGAAGTCTGCTCATTGGCGGGCACTTTAGGTTTAGGCAAGTTAATTGTTTTCTGGGATGACAATGGCATCTCAATTGATGGTGAAGTGGAAGGCTGGTTCTCAGACGATACGCCAAAACGTTTCGAGTCTTACGGCTGGCAAGTAGTGGCTGGTGTAGATGGCCACGATCCACAAGCAATCATTAATGCTGTTGAGCAAGCTAAAGCTGACGAAAATCGCCCAACCTTGATTTGTTGTAAAACCACTATCGGTTTTGGCTCGCCAAACAAAGAAGGTAAAGAAGATTGTCACGGTGCGCCATTGGGTGAAGATGAAATTGCATTAACTCGTGAAAAATTAGGCTGGACCGCTCCTGCATTTGAGATCCCAAGTGAGATTGCCAATGCTTGGAATGCGCAAGAAACTGGCGCAGCAAATGAAGCTGCTTGGAATGAACAGTTTGCAGCTTATGAAGCTGCCCACCCAGAATTAGCGAAAGAATTAATGCGTCGCCTAAATTCAGAATTACCAAGTAATTTCCAAGCAGAAGCGCAAAAGTACATTGAAAGTTTACAAGCAGAAGGTCCAACCGTTGCTTCACGTAAAGCATCGCAAATGGCTTTAAATGCTTACGCACCATTATTACCTGAAATGGTTGGTGGCTCTGCGGATTTAGCTGGCTCAAACTTAACCATTCACGCTGGCTCGAAAGGTATTGATGCTAAAGATGCTTCTGGAAATTATTTATATTACGGCGTTCGTGAATTCGGCATGTGCGCTATTATGAATGGTATGTCACTACACGGTGGTTTAATGCCATATGGTGGTACTTTCCTTATCTTTATGGAATATGCGCGCAATGCAGTCCGTATGGCGGCATTGATGAAGCAGCAATCAATTTATGTGTTTACTCACGATTCGATCGGCTTGGGCGAAGATGGCCCAACGCACCAGCCAGTTGAGCAATTAGCCAATATGCGATTAACGCCAAACTGTTCGGTGTGGCGTCCTTGCGATGCAGTGGAAACTGCGGTGGCATGGAAAGCGGCAATTGAAAATCAGACTGGGCCAACAGCTTTGAGTTTGTCACGTCAAAATTTGAAACATCAAGCCCGTACTAATGAGCAGCTTGAAAATATCACTCGTGGTGCTTATATCATTAAAGATTCAGCAGGAAAGCCAGACGCAATTTATATTGCTACAGGTTCTGAAGTTGAGCTAGCGATGGACGCCGCTGAGCAAATGGCATCTGAAGGGAAGCAAGTACGCGTGGTTTCAATGCCATCAACTGATGTGTTCGATGCGCAGGATTCTACATACAAAGAATCGGTATTACCAAGCACAGTGACCAAACGTATTGCCATTGAAGCGGGTATAGCTGATTACTGGTACAAATACGTTGGCTTAAATGGTGCGGTTGTCGGCATGACAAGCTTTGGTGAGTCAGCACCAGCAGGTGAATTATTTAAACATTTCGGTTTCACAGTGGATAACATTGTGGCTGAGACAAAAAAACTTTTTTCTTAAAACTGTAGTTATTTTGGAGATATAAAATGACAGTTAAAGTAGCAATTAATGGTTATGGTCGTATTGGCCGCACAGCACTTCGCGCAATCTATGAACATGGCTATCGTGATCGCATCCAAGTGGTAGCGATTAACTCTTCGCACCCAGCGGAAACTACAGTTCACTTAACAAAGTACGATACTACTCATGGTCGTTTTAACGCTGACGTTTCAACAGATGGCGACACTATGATAGTAAATGGTGACAAAATTAAATTGTACGCTGAGCGTAACCCAGAATTGATTCCTTGGGGCGATCAAGAAGTTGACGTAGTATTCGAATGTACTGGCGTATTTAAAGACCAAGCTGGAGCATCTAAGCACTTTAAAGGTGGCGCGAAGAAAGTATTGATTTCTGCTCCAGGCGCAGCAGACGTTGATGCAACAGTTGTATTTGGTGTTAATGATGACATCTTAAAGCCAGAGCATCGCGTAGTTTCAAACGCATCTTGTACTACAAACTGCTTAGCTCCATTGGCTAAAGTATTAAACGACACAGTTGGTATCAAGTCTGGTTTAGTAAACACTATCCACGCTTACACTAATGACCAAAAATTAATTGATAATCAACATAAAGATTTGCGTCGTGCTCGTGCAGCAGCTCAAAGCATTATCCCAACTAAGACAGGCGCGGCTAAAGCGGTAGGCTTAGTATTGCCTGAATTAAATGGCGTGATGGACGGTTTTGCAATGCGTGTTCCAACCATAAACGTTTCATGTGTGGATTTAACTTTTGAAGCGAATCGAGATACTTCAGCAGAAGAGATCAATGAAATCGTGAAGAAAGCGGCTGATGAACACGTACTTTGTTACAACGACGAACCATTAGTATCTATCGACTTTAACCACAGCCCAGCTTCATCAACTTTTGACGCAGGTCAAACGCGAGTGATGAATGGTAACTTGGTTAAAGTAGTAACTTGGTACGATAATGAGTGGGGTTTCAGTAACCGTATGTTAGACGTCGCTATCAAGATGATGGCTGTTTAAGCGGTCTTTTTTGCCTTATGCTTCGTTGCGATTAATTTTTCGCTTGCTCATGTACTGTTGTACATGACGCGGCGCAAAAAATTAATCACGCCTCGCCTAAGACCAAAAATCTCCGCTTAAAGAAATAATGCAAAGGCTTTTTTCGGAAAGTCTTTTGCGTTTTTAAGATTTAAGAATATTTTTAATAAAAGGTTCTAAAACATGAATGTTTTAAGAATGGCTGATTTGGATTTGAATGGTAAGCGTGTGCTTATTCGTGAAGATCTGAATGTCCCAGTTAAAGACGGAAAAATTACCAGTGATGTTCGAATTCAGGCATCAATTCCGACCATTAAGTTAGCGTTAGAAAAAGGCGCTAAAGTTATGGTGATGTCACATCGTGGTCGTCCGACGGAAGGTGTCTTGACGGAAAAAGATTCCATGAAAATTGTTGCTGATTATTTGAACGAACAATTGGATGCACCTGTACGATTGGTTTCAGAGTATCTAACTGGGGTTGAAGTTGAGCAAGGCGAAGTGGTTGTTTTTGAGAATGTGCGTTGCAATGTTGGCGAAAAGGCTAACGATGATCGCTTATCAAAAATGTACGCAGATTTGTGTGACGTTTTTGTACACGATGCATTTGGTTGTGCTCATCGAGCACAAGCTTCTACTCATGGCGTAGCGAAATTTGCATCAACTGCCTGTGCAGGACTGTTGTTGTCAGGTGAATTAGAAGCATTGGGTAAAGCTTTAGACAATCCAGCGCGCCCAATGGTGGCAATTGTTGGCGGATCAAAAGTTTCGACCAAGTTAACTGTGCTAGAAAAGTTATCGGGAATCGTTGACCAATTAATCGTTGGTGGTGGCATTGCAAATACTTTTATTGCCGCAACTGGCAATGAAGTGGGCAAGTCTTTGTATGAAGAAGATTTAATCCCTGAAGCAAAACGATTGATTGAACAAGCAAAAGCCAATGGCGGTGATATTCCAGTGCCAGTGGATGTGATTACAGGTAAGGAATTTTCAGAAAATGCAGTGGCTGAAGCTAAAGGCGTTTCCGATGTTACTAGTGATGATATGATTTTTGACATTGGTGAAAAGTCAGCGGAGCATTTAGCAAGCATTCTAGCCGAAGCAAAAACTATTGTTTGGAATGGCCCTGTCGGTGTTTTTGAATTTGATCAATTTGGTAAAGGCACTGAAATTATTTCGAGAGCAATCGCAGCTAGCGATGCTTTCTCAATAGCAGGCGGCGGCGACACGGTTGCAGCAGTGGATAAGTACGGAATTAAAGATCAAGTATCGTATATTTCAACTGGCGGTGGCGCTTTCTTAGAATTTTTAGAAGGCAAAGAATTACCTGCGGTTGCGATTCTTGAACAAAGAGCGCAACAGGCAAAAGAATTAGCATAAGAGGAATTAGAAATGGCATTAATTACATTAAGACAGTTATTGGATCACGCGGCGGAAAATGCATACGGTATTCCAGCGTTTAACGTCAACAATTTAGAACAGATGCGTGCAGTAATGCAGGCAGCTGATGAAACTGACTCTCCAGTAATTGTTCAAGCTTCAGCAGGGGCTCGTAAATACGCAGGCTCAAACTTTTTACGCCACTTAATTTTAGCGGCGACTGAAGAGTTTCCACATATCCCAGTTTGCATGCACCAAGATCACGGCGCTTCTCCAGCAATTTGTCAGCAGTCGATTCAATTGGGCTTCACATCGGTAATGATGGATGGATCTTTAGAAGAAGACATGAAAACACCAGCTTCTTATGAGTACAACTCTCGTGTTACAAAACTTGCAACAGACATGGCTCACGCTTGCGGTGTTTCAGTTGAAGGTGAATTAGGTTGTCTTGGCTCATTAGAAACTGGAATGGCTGGTGAAGAAGATGGTTCCGGTGCGGAAGGTATTTTAACTGAAGATCAGCTATTAACCGATCCAGAAGAAGCAGCACAATTCGTTAAAGATACTGGTGTTGATGCTTTAGCTATCGCCATTGGTACTTCTCACGGTGCTTATAAATTTACCCGCCCACCTACAGGTGATGTACTTTCGATTGATCGTATCAAAGCAATTCATAAGCGTATTCCTGATACTCATTTGGTAATGCATGGCTCTTCATCTGTACCACAAGATTGGTTAGCAGTAATCAATGAGTATGGCGGTGACTTGGGTGAGACTTACGGTGTACCAGTTGAAGAAATTCAAGAAGGTATCAAAAATGGTGTACGTAAAGTTAACATTGATACTGACTTACGTTTAGCGGCTACTGGCGCAGTTCGTAAATTTTTACAGCACAATCCAAAAGAGTTTGATCCACGCAAATATAACAAAGTAGCGCAAGATGCGATGCAAGCAATTTGTAAAGCACGTTACGAAGCTTTCAACACAGCTGGCCACGCGTCAAAAATTAAACCAATTAATTTAGAACAAATGGCGATTGATTATAAAGCTGGGAAATTAGATCCACGAGTTAATTGATTCTTAGCGCTAATAAAAAGCCGGCAGTAGCCGGCTTTTTATTAATCGAAAACGTACGGACAACCACCATATTGATTGTGCTTTTCATCCCATCTTCGTACATCATTTGCACGACGCCACCGGGAATGAAAGAACTCCATAAGACATTTCCCTTCTTCCAATTCCACTAAAAGAGTGTCAAATTCTTTAACTTCATTATAAGGCGGATAAGTTTCACTGGCTCCCCAAGTAATACCTCCGCTACGTGCAGCGTATGCATGCCAAAAAGATTCTATCGCTAACCAGTTTTCGTAGGGTTTATTCCAAGCCAAAAGCTCATTATTAACTGTCTTGATTTCACCATCAGAAAAACCAGCGCTATTTTGAAGTGATATAGCATGAGAAGGTTTATTACAATTAGTAATAAATAGGCAGAAAAATAAAATTGTTATTAACTTATACATAAAGTTCTCATTAATTTAATATAAAACTCGTGCTCGAATAGTGCCTTCAATCTCACGCATTTTTTCTAACGCGATGCTGCTAGAACTCTCATCAATGTCAGTAACTACATAACCGACTTGATCTTTTGTCTGTAAATATTGAGCTGAAATATTAACGTTGTTCTTTGCAAGAATATTCGTTATTTGGGAAAGCATACCGGGTTGGTTCTTATGTATATGCAAGATTCGATGAGTGCCAGTATGGGCTGGTAGTGCTACTTCGGGAAAGTTGACCGAAGAAACGGTTGAGCCATTGTTACTGTATTTGATCATTTTTTCTGTAACTTCGATCGAAATGTTTTCCTGTGCTTCTTGAGTAGAGCCACCAATGTGCGGTGTAAGTATTACATTATCAAATTGACGTAATGGTGATTCAAATAGTTCAGCATTAGATTTTGGCTCGGTTGGAAATACATCCAATGCGGCGCCTGCAATATGTTGATTGGAAAGTGCCTCGGTAAGCGCTTCGATATCGACCACGGTACCACGTGAAGCGTTAATTAAAATGGAGTTCTGCTTCATCTGCGCTAGCTGATTACGACCGATCATTCCCTGGGTTAAATCAGTTTCAGGAACGTGCAAAGAAATAACGTCAGATTGGGCTAGCAATTGATCAAAGTTGGTTTCTTGTTCCGCATTACCAAGGGATAGCTTGTTTTCGATGTCATAGAAGCGAACTTTCATGCCAATGCCTTCTGCCATAATTCCTAGCTGAGTGCCAATATGGCCATAGCCAATAATGCCAAGGGTTTTACCTCTGGCTTCATTGGAATTTGTCGCGGTTTTCAACCATTCGCCACGATGCGCCGCAGCGTTCTTAGCAGGAATACCACGAAGAAGCATGATCATTTCGCCTAAAACCAATTCGGCAACACTGCGGGTATTGGAATAAGGAGCATTAAAAACCGGAATGCCGTGAGCTTGGGCGGCGGATAAATTGACTTGATTGGTGCCAATACAAAAACATCCAACGGAGACGAGTTTTTTAGCATGGCCTAAAACTTCTGGTGTTAATTGAGTTCGAGAGCGGATCCCTAAAAAGTGAGTATCAGAAATTTCATGGATTAGCTCATCACCAGATAAAGCCGTTTTGAGGTATTTAATATTAGTGTAACCGTCTTGTTCAAATAAGGCTTGAGTTTTAGGGTGAACTCCTTCTAGCAGTAGGACTTTAAGTTGGTCTTTTTGGTACGAAATGTTGCTAGCCATGGTGTTTCTTGAAATTTAGCGATTGAGCCCCTATTTAAACAAATCAGACCAGCGTGATAAAGTGTTTTTTGCTTAGTATCAAAGGTAAAAAAGTATAAGAAACCAGCGATTTATTAAAGCTGACCTGATACAATGCTGCGCGCTAGATTGAAGCTTATTTTTATAGTTACCGAGAGGTCGTTAGATGACGATTCGTATTAATTTTGACAAGTTAGTTACGATTTTAAGTGAAACATTGTCGATTGATGCAGGCGAGTTCGCCGAAGATACTTTATTATTAGGGAATTTTCCTGAATTTGATTCTATGGCGATAGTTTCAATTTTGATGGAACTAGAAGAGCAGTTTGGAATCAGTATTGCCGAAGATGAGTTAACTGGTGATGCTTTCGAGTCAGTAAATAGTCTCTTGGAATTTATCGATCTACAACAAGCCGCAACTGCGATTTAATATCAATTTCACAACTCTTATCTCAAAAATTGGCTTTTTTCTAAAATTTCTTTTATAACAAGAAGATAATAAAGCAAATTTGACTTAAATGGACTATTTAGCCTCATTTGGCTTGCTTTTAATTCTGGTATTTCTTGCAATTAGAGTGTCTCAATGGAGATCGTATTTATTATGGTTTTCAATTGTGTTGACCATTTTAATTAGCATCTATTTTATTTACAAAAAAAGTGGGTTGTTTGAATCGAACAGCATAGTGTTTGTTGGGGCATTCATTGCTTTTTTATTTTCCATATTACTTATTGTTTGGCTAAGTCTGGCAGAGCGAACCCGAAGTCAATTAAAAGTAAAGCTAGCTAAGGCATTCTCTTTATATAAATATGATTATAGAGAATCTTGGTTAGGATTTAATAGCGCCCTAGATTATGCCAATCAGGAACAAGAGTTTTACCCTAAAAGTATTAAAGCCCTAGCAGAGATAGTTAGCAGTCCGGGAGGAAAACTTTGGGTTAAAACAGCAGGAAGATTTGCCTTTATAGATCACTGGAACTCACCACTTCGAAGAGATCAAAGCTTCAGTTTGCCATCGGAATTAATTGCATTTGTTGAAAAAAATAACTGGGTGGTTGATGTTAATGAATACAGAAAAGATCCTAGTATTTATAAACACCTTAAATTAGATGTTGAAAAATTAGATAGTAGCGCAATCAAAATTTTTGTTCCGCTAAGAAGAGAAAATGAGCTTATTGGCATTGTAGGTTTAAAAAGTTTAGATGATACACAAAAACTTAACTGGGAAGATCATGACTTATTAAAGGCTGCTGGACAACAACTAGCTAGTTATCTTGGATTATATGAGGCGACTTCTCGGTTGTATGAACAAAGAGAGTTTGCAGCTTTTAATCGTTTGTCGACATTTGTGGTGCATGATTTAAAGAATGTATCTGCCCAATTAGAGCTGATAACACAAAATTCGAGTAAATTTGGCACTAACCCAGAGTTTATACGTGATAGTTATGAAACAGTAGCTAGTGCCAATAATCGCATTAGTAAAATGTTAAAGCAGTTAAGAAGAAAAGAAGATTCTCAGCTGAAGTTAGCTAAAACCTACATACCAAATCTAGTGGAATTAGTTAAAGAAAATGTTCCAGATTTCCAGATTGCTGAAGAAGTGCCAAAAGCTTATGTTATGGGTGCTGAAGATCAATTACTAAATGTGATACTACATATAGAAGATAATGCTAAACAGGCCATTGATCAGAAGACTGAGGTAATGGATACTAATATTAGTCGTAGCTTAGAAATACATAATAATGACCTCTATTGGCATATCATAGATAGAGGAATTGGCATGAGTGAAGAGTTTATGAGAGATAAACTCTTTAAGCCGTTCGAAACAACAAAAGGCAATGCTGGAATGGGAATTGGAGTTTATCAATGTCGATATTTGCTCCGAAGCAATGATGGTGATTTAATAATAAGATCAAAAAAAGGGAAAGGCACACATTGCACAATTATTCTGGCTTTGCTCTCAGAGCAAGATTCAATGAACAGTAACAGGGGATAGGAATGACACAAAATAAATTGGATTTATTGGTTGTCGAAGATGATCAGGGCTTACAAAAGCAATTAAAGTGGTCATTTGATGAATATAATGTCGTCTTGGCAGACAGTCATCAACAAGCCATTGTTGAATTAAGACGTTTTCAACCGAAGGTTGTGACTTTGGACTTAGGCTTGCCGCCAGATCCTGCAAATGCCTCAGTGGGTTTGGCCCTACTAGAAGAAATTTTGCAATTGGCACCTATGACTAAGGTAATAGTTGTGACTGGCAATGATCAACGAGATATTGCTTTAAAAGCGGTTGAGTTAGGTGCTTACGATTTTTATCAAAAGCCAATTCAGGCAGAAGAGCTATCATTGATTGTTAAGCGGGCTTTCGATTTAGCCATCTTGGAAGAAGATAATCGTAACTTATTTAAACGCCAAACTAATACTTTCCATGGAGTGATTGCGAGCAGTCCGGAAATGTTAGGTGTATGTCAGAAAATTGAAAAAGTAGCTCCGACTGACGTAAGTGTTATGTTGTATGGTGATAGTGGCACTGGTAAGGAATTATTGGCTAGAGCGATTCACGATATTAGTCCGCGACAGAATAAAAAAATGGTGGCAATTAATTGTGCTGCAATTCCCGAAAATCTTTTAGAGAGCGAGTTATTTGGTTATGAAGCTGGAGCTTTTACAGGAGCTAATAAGCAAACGCTTGGCAAAGTAGAGCATGCTGATGGTGGTACTCTATTTTTGGACGAAATAGGCGATATGCCAATGGCTTTGCAATCGAAAATGTTGCGCTTTTTGCAAGAGCGTCAAGTTGAACGAGTTGGCGGGCGGGAATCGATAGAAGTCGATGTAAGGATTGTTGCAGCAACTCACCAACCGTTAAGTGAGCTAGTGGAGCAAGGTAAATTTAGGGAAGACCTATACTACCGGTTAAGTGAGGTAGCGCTAAATATTCCATCGTTAGCAGAGCGAAATGGCGATATGGTATTAATTGCTCGGGCAATGTTAGATAAGTTTAATCAGCAATATGGGCGAAACTTTAGGGGCTTTACCTCGGAAGCTGTTCATGCAATGGAGTCATATTCTTGGCCCGGGAATGTTAGAGAGTTAGAAAATAAAATCAAAGCTGCTGTAGTAATGTCCGATAGCAATAAGATTGGTGCTACGGATTTACACCTTGAACAAAGTCAGTTGGAT
This sequence comes from uncultured Kangiella sp., assembly GCA_947503345.1. Taxonomy (GTDB): domain Bacteria; phylum Pseudomonadota; class Gammaproteobacteria; order Enterobacterales; family Kangiellaceae; genus Kangiella. The sequence goes on from CANNCW010000001.1 coordinate 880,080, forward strand.
GAGATGCCTTTGAATTTGAGGCAGGTTCGTGAGGTAGCAGAGTCTAAAGCCATTCAAAGGGCAATAGTATTATCGAATGGGAATATATCGAAAGCGTCAAAACTGTTAGGAGTGACAAGACCTACGCTTTACAGTTTGATGGATAAATATGGTATTCAGAACTAGAGTCTATTTATTAGTAGTATTTCTTTTTATATTACCGGCTTGCGATTCCGATCCGCAAGCCACAGCGCTTTCGAAGCGATGGAGCCAACATGATTGGTCTCAAAATCAACCAGAATTGTTAGTTGATATTAATAATGACGGTATTAAAGAAAGAGCTATGATTGGTATTGGGCAACGTACGCTAGTGGTGGTTGCTTTTTTACAAGATGATGTTAACAAAATGGATTTTGTTGAATTATTTTTAAATAAACCCAATCAAAGTAATTCTATTTGCGGTGTCAGTGCTACTCTAAGAAGAGAGTCGCAAAAATTTAAATTACCTGTAAAGCTAAGCCCCGAACCTCAAGGCTATAGAAATTGTCCTGAGTGTGAAGGAGTAAGAGTAGTTGATGGTCAAGCTTGTGATCCCTTCCATATTTATTGGGATCACAATAATCAAATGCTTAGTTGGTGGAGATATTAAATTTAAGATTATTCAGAAGGGTTTCGGTTGATAGTTTCAACGCCATTATCTTTGCCGAGTAATAATACATCCGCAGAACGCTCAGCAAACAATCCATTAGTGACAACACCAACGATACTATTTAATAATTGTTCTAACTTCATAGGCTCGTTAATTTCTAATCCATGAACATCCAAAATAACATTGCCGTTATCAGTAGTAAAACCTGCGCGATAAACAGGATCACCACCTAACTTAACAATTTCACGAGCTACGTAGCTTCGCGCCATTGGAATGACTTCAACAGGCAATGGGAATGCACCAAGGCGTCGTACTAATTTAGATTCATCAGCAATGCATACAAATTTTTCTGCAACTGCTGCAATAATTTTTTCGCGGGTAAGGGCTCCGCCTCCGCCTTTAATTAAGGCCAAAAGGTGACTAGATTCATCTGCTCCATCTACATAGACAGGGATTTCTGAAACTTCATTTAAATCAAACACTTCGATTCCATGACTTTTAAGACGTTCTGTAGATGCTTCTGAGCTGGAAACGGCGCCTTTAATGTTGTGCTTGATTTTGGCTAATTCATCGATAAAAAAATTAACGGTAGAGCCTGTACCTACTCCAACGATCGAGTCTTCAACCACATAATCCATGGCCGCTTTACCGACTAAGGCTTTTAATTCATCTTGAGTCATAAAGAATAATAAATACTGAATAGATGTTGTGGCTATTGTAATCTATGCAGTAAGAAATTGTTAGTCACTAGGTTCATTAAAGCGTCTAAAGTAGCTTGGAGTTACTATAGCGTCTAATTTTTTATCCCAGCTCTGAGTAGGGATGATTGGAACTTGTTGAAAATTATAAGCAAGGCCTACAAGATGGGGCTGCTGCTTGTTTTTATGGGATTGGGCAAGTGTTGTGTCATAATATCCACCACCCATACCTAGACGATTACCACTTTGATCATAGGCAACTAAAGGCACAAAAATAATATCTAAATCACTCGGTCTGATGGCCTCAGAAATTTTCGCAGTAGGCTCTAATATTCCATAAGGCCCTTGTTGTACTGATTCTTTACCAGAGTAGGGAAGAAACCACATACCACGTTTCTTATTTGGGAAAACTTTAGGTAAATAACAATTTTTATTTAGTGAAAGCGCGTATTCGATTATTGGCCAACAGCTAATTTCTCCTTTTATAGGAAGATAAAAAGCTAGGTTTTTTGCTGACTGGATCAATTCGCTGGAAGATAAATGGCCTAAAACGGCGATGGCTGACCGTTCCATAAAAGGTTTGGTCAAAGTAGTTCGCTGATGCTTGATTCTATTACGCAAAACTTGTTTTTGCGTAAGCAAATTGCTCATGTTAAAAACCCAGACTGCCGTTGTAGGTAGAGGCCCTAGAACCCAAAGGTTCAGGGGGGAGACCAAGAGGATGATCAGGCTGTCCGCACGCAACGGATATGCACAACACGTCCCGAAAAGGAATCCCAAAAAAAGTATTATCGGCTCAAGAACGTTCGCTACTGACAAACAGTCCAGGCAAATCCATTATAACACAAGAAATTATTCGTTGGTGAGCTCGATTTGTTTACTTGCTTCAAGTGAGCGCTCAATCCTATCGCTCAACTGTTGTATCTTATTATTTATTATAGAGTTTTCTTCGGTCTCAGAGGTAGACTGATTTAACAATTCGTAACTTAAATTTAAAGCAGCCATAATAGCTATCCGCTCGATACCTAAAACTTTTCCTGACTCACGTATTTCTCGCATACGTTTGTCGAGAAAATTAGCCGCTTGTAAAAGCTGTTGGTGTTCTTCTTCCGGGCTTGCGACTTGGAATTCTTTACCAAGAATGGAGACATTGACTGGAATAATATCTGATTTTGCCATAACTTTGCTTATTCTCTATTACATGCTTTTTAAGCGTTGGATCATAAGATCAATTTGCTTACGAGCCGCATCATTTTTGCTGACTAATTGCTGTTTTTCGTTACGCATAGCAATGACTTGATTACGTAACTGGCTGTTTTCACTATTTATTTTTTCAAATTGGACTAAAAGTGATTCAATTTGAAACTCTAAATGTTCTAATTGATTTTGTGGATTTGCCATATTCTTTAAGAAGTTAGCCTTGATTGTTAAAGTATACTATAAGTTGATGGGGTGCGTTGGTCAATCTTTGCTCAACACAAAATATAAATTGATTAAATAAAGGCATTAACTAGGCTTTCCGTTTATCAAAGGTTAAACTTAACTTATTCAATCAGAATGAGTTTTTACCTGTGATTCACTATTCTCAAGTTAATGAATTATGTTTAAATTTTATGCCAGATCTCACGGCTCCTCAGTTGGCTGGAATGCTTCATGGGTTAGTAAGCCATGGATTTGTTCCAGAACAAGGTAATTGGCATCAACAATTATCAGAGTTTTTAAATTCAGGAGACCCCCTTGAGCAAGAGGCTTTATCTGGCTTAGAACAATTATTAGCCTTTACTCAAAAAGATTATCAAGCCGATTCTTTTAGTATTGATCTAATCATTCCTGAGGATGATTATCCATTAGAGCAACGACTTGTGGCTTTAGCAGAGTGGGCTCAGGGCTTTATGACAGGTTATGGTTTAATAAAACAGGAAAAGCCATTAACTGGTGATGCTGAAGAGGCTATGCAAGACCTTTCGCAAATTGCTCTGCTAGATAGTGAAGCAGAGGGTAATGAAGAATTGGAGCAGGCTTATATGACCATTTGTGAACATGTAAAAATGTCAGCACAAATTATCTTTATAGCAAATCAACCAGAAACCACTACGGCAAGTGAGCCTAATCCATCTATCCATTAAGGAACAGCAGTGCAAGAAATAAATTTTGCCGCAAGACGCAAACGATTAATGCAATGGATGGGGCCTAATTCTATTGCAATACTGCCCGCCGCTAGCGAAAAAGTTCGTAGTCGGGATGTCAATTTTCATTTTCGACAAGATAGTGATTTCTGGTATTTAACTGGTTTTAATGAACCTGAATCAGTAGTGGTTTTAATTCCAGGTAGAAAACATGGTGAATTCATATTATTCAATCGGGAAAAAGATGAGCTACATGAGACTTGGCATGGAAAAAGGTTAGGGCAAGAAGGCGCATTGCAAACGTTAGGGGCGGATGATGCTTTTCCGATAACAGATATAGATGATATTTTGCCAGGTTTAATGGAAGGTAAAGAAAGGATTTATTTTGAATTAGGCGTTAACCCTGATTTTGACCAACAAATTCTTGAATGGCGAAATCAATTAAACAAAGCACAAAATAAATCGCAAATTCGCCCTGGTGAAATGATTGACCTTAAGCACCATTTGCATGAAATGCGGCTGATAAAAACTCAGGCAGAAATACAAAGGATGCGTTATGCCGCGAATGCTTCAGCCAAAGCACATATTGCTTTAATAAAAGCTTGTAAACCAGGAAAGAATGAGCAAGATATGGAAGCTGAGCTGCAATACCATTATGTCCTTAACGGATGTCGTTATGCTGCTTATCCTTCAATTGTGGCTGCAGGTGATAACGCTAATATTTTACATTATGTTGAAAACGATAGTGAAATGCTCGATGGTGATTTATTGCTAACTGATGCAGGCTGTGAATTTGAATATTATGCTGCGGATATTTCAAGGACTATTCCAATCAATGGTAAATTTTCCGAACCGCAAGCGCAACTGTATGATCTAGTCTTAAAGGCTCAATTAGCTGCAATAGAAATGGTGAAACCAGGCAATCATTGGAATGACATTCACGACAAAGCAGTTGAAATCATCACCCAAGGCTTGATTGATTTGAAAATTTTAAAAGGCTCATTAAAACAAAATTTAGCAAAAGAAACTTATAAAGAATTTTATATGCATAAAACGGGGCATTGGATTGGACTCGATGTGCATGATGTTGGGGATTATCAAGTGCATGGCCAGTCAAGATTATTAGAAGTTGGCATGGTACTTACTGTTGAGCCTGGTATATATATTAGTAAAGACAATGCTAGAGTCGCGAAAAAATGGCGAGGAATTGGAATTCGGATTGAGGATGATGTCGCGGTTACGAAAAGTGGCTATGATATTTTGACAAAAGCCGTACCCAAGGAAAGAGAGCAAATTGAAGCATTAATGAGTAATTGATGAGTTTAACCAAAAAAAATAATTATTCAGTAGTTATAGTTGGGGGAGGTTTAGTCGGCGCCAGCTTGGCTATAGCTTTGAAGAAAATTGGTTTGGATTTATTGGTGCTAGAAGCTGTTGAAGCAGAATCACAGCTACAACCTAGCTTTGATGATAGAAGCGTTGCGTTATCACTTTCCTCAATGAAAATTCTCAACAAGTTTGGAATTTATGAAAAATTAAAATATAAAGGCCAGGCTCTAGAAAATATTCATGTTTCGGATCAAGGGCAATACGGATTTGCTCGGTTAGAGTCTAATAAGTTGAATATTGAGCAATTAGGAGCAGTAATTGAGAATAGAATACTTGGTGAGTTGTTGCTAGATAAAGTCGAACAACTAAAGATAGAGTATCGTTCTCCAATAAAAGTAACAAAAGCAACTAAAGATGATAGAGGCTATAGTTTGCTCCTTACAAATGGTGAACATGAAGAAACCGTAAACTGCTCTTTACTAATCTTGGCAGATGGCGCGCGTTCACCATTAAAAAATGACTTAGGGTTTACGACAAAGGAAACTGACTTCGAAAAATCCGCTATAGTTTGTAATGTTAAACCACAACTGCCTCATAACAATTGGGCTTATGAGCGATTTACAAGTAATGGTCCATTAGCTTTATTGCCTTTAAACCAAAATAGATTATCTATAGTTTGGTCAAACACAGTTGAGAAAACTAAAGAACTTATCAATTCTACAGAGGAAGAGTTTGCTGAAGAATTGCTGAAAAGCTTTGGAGCGAGATTGGGCTGGTTCGAAAAAATAGGGAAAAGACTTAGCTTTCCATTAAAGCAAATAGTGAGTATAAATACCGTTAAAGAAAACTGTCTATTAATTGGCAACAGCGCTCAAACACTACATCCTATTGCAGGGCAAGGATTAAATTTGGCCTTGCGCGATATCCTAGCTCTACAGGCTCATTTAGGGTCTAGTAATTTAGATAAACTTGGCGACTATAATGATTTATTGATGTTTGAAAAAACTAGAGTTAAAGATCGACAAGAAACAATAGCGAATACGGAAGGTTTGGCTAGATTGTTTGCAAATGAATGGTCCCCAATGACATATTCTAGAAATTTCATAATGAAATTCATGGATATAATTCCTCCATTGAAAGAAAAATTTGCAATACAAGCGATGGGTTTTAAGAATGAATAATTTTGATCTGGTAATTGTCGGTGCTGGCATGGTGGGACTAGCACTAGTGGCTAGATTAAAAAATAGTCATTTAAAAATTGCAGTTGTTGATCCTAAATCCGTGGACATGGACTTTGATCGAGAAAATTATGATTTAAGAGTCAGTGCAATTACTCGCAACTCTGAGAATTTATTTCGTTCGGTAGATGCTTGGGACTTTATTGGTGATAGCGAAAAATCAGCTTATAGCAAAATGTTGGTTTGGGATGGTGAATCTACCAATGGCAAAGTAGAATTTGATAGTGCAACTTTAGCTCAAGAGAATATTGGTCATATCATTGAAAACAGAGTTTTAAGGAAAGCGCTTTATCAGTCTATTCAAAATCGCCCCAATATTGAATTGATGTTTGGAGAGAAATGTCAAAAAGTAAATTACTTCGAGGATAAGGCTGAACTTTTATTAGAGTCAGGGAAAAAAGTCTCTGCAAAGTTGTTAGTTGCTGCTGATGGAGCATTTTCTTGGTTAAGGAAAAATTCTGGGATTAAATTAGACGAGAGTTCGTATCAGCAAAAAGCAATTGTGGCGACCATTAAAACGGAGCTAGTACATAATAAAACGGCTTATCAAAGATTTGATAAACATGGTCCTTTAGCTTTTTTGCCATTTAAGGATTCTAATCATTGCTCTATTGTTTGGTCGCAAGATAACCAAGTCGCAGAAGAGCTATTAGCCTTAGATGGGCAAAGTTTTACCAAGCGTCTTGAAATAACCTTTGAAGGAAAGTTAGGGAAGTTGGAGTTGCTAAGTCAACGCTTAATGTTTCCTCTTTATGAACGGACCGCGGGAACCACAATTAATCACCGATTAGCTTTAATTGGAGATGCCGCCCACACTATTCATCCTTTGGCGGGGCAGGGAGTTAATCTCGGCTTTTCAGATGCCAATGTATTAGCTGAAACTATTCTTAGCATTGCTGAAAAAAACAAAGATATAGGGCTTAAAATGAATCTTAGGACTTATCAGCGCAAAAGAGCAAGCGAGGTTTTTATTATGAAAAAGTCTATGGTGTCATTTAAAAAGTTATTCGCCTGTGGAATACCCTTTGTACAGACAATTAGAGCATTGGGAATGGCAACAACCAATAGAAGCTCATTAATAAAATCTATCATAGTAAAAAAAGCATTAGGGCTTGACTAATATCAGTTCAATTTTACTAAATGCTTTGTATCGGTTTGTATCAAAAAGCCTAAAATTAGTAGTATTTAACACAGCTTCACTTTTTATTCAGAAAAAGAAGGCTATACTAAACAAATACAAACAGTTCAGAGAAAACCTATGAGTAAATCATTATTGAAATTAACGGGAGTGGCTTTATTGTTGTCGTCTATATTTGCTGTCAATGCAAATGAAGCGCCGCTGAGCAAGTCTTTAAAATCATTACCACAATTAAAAGCATTGCAGATTCCAGCTTTAGATATGGAAATTATCAATAAGCAAGACCAAGGATTTAGCAAGTTTGAAAAAACGTATCGTTTCGCGGTTCCTTATAAAGTAAAAGAATCTTATACCGATTTAGGGCATTGGACTAATTCAGGTAGTAACTCGATATGGCAATTGTCAGTTAATGCAAAAGATACTAATAATTTGAGTTTTGGTTTTAAGAATGTTTTTTTACCACCAGGTGCCCAATTATTTGTTCATAATAAAGATTACACTCAAATCATTGGTCCCTTCACTGAAAAGGACAATAACAGTTTTCAAGAGTTATGGACTCCGATTATTCAAGGTGGTGATGCAATAATTGAAATATCAGTTCCAACTAAATATAAGAAATACATAACTTTTGATTTAACTGATATAAATCAGGGTTATCGTGGAATAGATAAAGTTTCAATTGCAAAGTCTGGTAGTTGTAATATTGATGTGGTGTGTCCGGTTGCAGATCCTTGGAAAAATGAAATTCGTTCTGTTGGACATTATTCATTTACCAATAGTAGTGGTAGCTTTGTTTGTACAGGAACCTTGGTCAATAATGTCGCACAGGATCGTAAACCTTATTTTTTAACTGCAAATCATTGTGTTTCTACTCAAACAGTTGCCAGCACGGTTGTGGTTTATTGGAATTATGAAGCTATAGCTTGTGATGGTATGCGTACTGGTAGTCGTAATCAATCGCAATCGGGTACAACTTTAAGGGCCACTTGGTCTGGTTCAGATATGACCTTATTAGAATTGAATTCAGCTCCAAGTTCTTCATTTAATGTTCACTGGGCCGGTTGGGATAATTCTGCCCAAGCTCCCGCATCTTCTGTAGCCATTCATCATCCTGCGGGACATGAAAAGCGTATTAGTTTTGATGTTGACCCAGCCACATTAACTAATTACTCAAGTAATATTGAAAATGCTAATGGAAGTCATATTCGAATTGGGGCTTGGGATCAAGGTACTACCGAAGGCGGCTCTTCTGGTTCTGGTATCTGGAATGCGAATAAACATGTTGTTGGTACGCTTCATGGTGGCTTTGCATCTTGTCAGGCTACTACGGAACCAGATTGGTACGGTCGTGTTTCTTTACAATGGGAAGGAGGTGGTACAGCTGCGAGTCAGTTAAAGGCTTGGTTAGATCCAAATAACACCAGTGCTGTTACGCTAGACGGGACCGATGCTTGTACAGCTCCTAGCGCAACTATTGCGAGCATTAGCCCTAATCCAGCAGAAGTTGGGCAAACGGTAAGTTTCTCATCTAATGTTTCTGGTGGTTCTGGTTCAGGCTATACTTACGCATGGGATTTTGATGGGGATGGCTCTACAGATAGTGCTGAGGCGAATCCTTCACATACTTACACAGACGCTTATTCTGGTAATGTTTCGTTAAATGTTACGGATTCAGCGACTTGCTCGAGATCGACAACAGCTGCCATTGTGGTTGAGCATCCGAATCGTGCGCCGACAGCAAGTGTTGCTTCAAGCAGTATTACTGCAAATGAAAATACAGGTATTACATTGGATGCAAGTTCAAGTAGTGATCCGGATGGGGATACATTAACATATTCTTGGGTGCAAACAATGGGTACAGCAGTAAACTTATCTGGTGCAAGCTCGGCGCAAGCAAATTTTACTGCTCCAGATATTAGTAGCCCTACCACACTCGGATTCGAAGTAACTGTTAAAGATCCTGATGGCCTTGAATCTAAGGCAACGGTTTCAGTTAATGTTACAGTTAATTCAGCGCCGACTGCAGGAGTGGCCTCAACCACTTTGACTGCAATTGAAGGCAATACGGTTAGTTTGAATGCAAGTTCTAGTAATGACCCTGATGGAGACTCTTTGATTTTTGTTTGGACTCAAACTTCGGGAGCTAATGTTACTATTAATAATGGCTCAACTAGTATCGCTAGTTTTATGGCACCACAAGTTACAGGTAGTGCGACTTTAGAGTTTGAAGTTACAGTTACTGATCCTTCCGGTGATTCGTCTAAAGCAACGGTAACAGTTACCGTTAATGATGCTCCAGAACCTCCTTCGGGCGGTGGTGGTGGCTCAACTGGCTTAGGCTTGTTAGCACTATTAGCCTTAGCTGGCCTTAGAAAGCGCTATATTAAATAAGGACATAATAGATGAACAAGTTATTAATATTAATTGTATCGGTTTTGCTTATGGTTGGTTTAACTGCGTGTAAAAAAGCAAACAAAGCCACCATATATAATGATAAGTCAGAAGTTTTGAAAGTTCTTGATGACTCAAAGTCGATTGCAGAAATTGTAGATGCATGGGAAGCTAAAGAGCGCGTTTTGGAAAAAATTATGCCTTTATTTGAGTATCAAATTGAGATGGAAGTCGATGGTGAAAAGCAAATGTGGCGTTTCAACAAAGGCGGTTACCTTATGAAAGATGGTGAGTCCATCGTTTATAAGACTCCGAAAAGTGAAGCATTTGCTCGATATCTTGATTAGTTAGAGATAACCTATCAAACCAAGCCCTCAATATGAGGGCTTTTTTATAGCGTTGTGAATTTGTAGTTGAATTTGATAATGAGAACGATTATCATTTAAGGCAATATTATAGTTTATACCTTTATTATGAAAAAGTTATTAATTTTTAGTTTATTAAGTACATTAGTATTGAGCGCTTGTTCGGAAGGTGAAAAGCCAGTTCAAACCTCCGATAACAAATTTGATGCGGATGAAAGCGCTGGAAAAGTGCACAAGCTTGCTGATGAAATAGTTGTTTATTCATCGCGTAAAGAGCATTTGATTAAGCCATTTTTTGAAGAATTTACTGCTAATACAGGGATACCTGTTAAGTATATTACCGATAAGGCTGGGCCTTTAGTCACTCGTTTGAAAGCTGAGGGCGAGAGAACAGAAGCTGATGTTTTTATGACTGTGGATGCTGGTAATTTGTGGCTTGCAAAAAAAGAAGGTGTTTTACAGCCAATTAATTCTTCTGTTTTGGAGATCAATATTCCGGAGCATCTACAGGACCCTGAAAATCAATGGTACGGATTGACAGTTCGAGCACGTGCTATGGTTTATGATACAAATAAATTGAGTCCTGATGATTTAACTTCTTATGAAGATTTAGCTCATCCAAAGTGGCAAGGTCGTTTGTGTCTTCGAACTTCAAAAAAGGTGTATAATCAGTCTTTAGTGGCTATGTTAATTGCACGCCATGGTGAAGTAAAAACAGAAGAGATTGTTAAAGGCTGGGTAGCGAATCTAGCAACAGCACCATTTTCAAATGATACTAAAGTGATGAAAGCTATAGAGGCGGGCCAGTGTGAAGTTGGTATTGTTAATAGTTATTATTTTGGACGTTTGCAAAACGAAAACCCTGAAATTAATTTATCATTATTTTTACCACAAGAGTCTGAAAATGGCGTTCACGTAAACATTTCTGGCGCGGCCATTACCAAACATGCAGGCAATCCAGAAGGTGCATTAAAGTTAATAGAATGGTTATCTTCAAAAGAAGCACAGAAAATGTATGCTGGTTTAAATATGGAATACCCAGCGAATCAAAGTGTAGAATTAGTGGAGCAGGTGAAAGCTTGGGGTGATTTTAAAGCTGATGAAATGAACTTATCCAAAGCGGGCGAATTGCAGCCTGCAGCAGTTCAATTAATGGATCGAGCAGGATACAAGTAAATTTGTTACCATCTAGCCAAAAGATAAACTCAAGAAGCCATGCTAATAGTAAGCGTGGCTTTTTAGTATCAAAATCCTGGTCTTCGGCTTTAGGCAGGATCAATTTAATTTTGATCGCAATCGTTATACTGATCCCAATCCTTCCACTATTAAGCTCATGGCTTAATGTTGATAGCGGTTTATGGGGTCATCTTTGGCAGACTCAATTATCCACTTTATTAAAAAACACCTTGTTATTATCTTTGTTAGTTGGGATCGGCTCCTTTGTCTTGGGTGTTTCTTTGGCATGGTTAGTGGTAATTTACGATTTTCCGGGCAGAAAAATATTGCAATGGTGCTTGATGCTGCCGATTGCAATTCCTCCTTATATATTAGCTTTTGTATTTTTAGGATTTACGGATTTTGGCGGCGTATTGCATCAATTTTTAGATTCTTTAGGTTTAGGTATTCATTGGTTACCGGATATTCGTAACTCGCTAGGAGTAGCCATAGTATTCATTTTAAGTTTATATCCCTATGTTTATTTGTTAATGCGCGCTTCTTTATTAAAAAAAGGGCGTACTAGCTATGAAAGTGCTTTAACACTGGGCTACAACAGACAAGAGGCTTTTTGGAAACTAATTATTCCTATGACTCGCCCGGCGTGGATTGCAGGGCTTGCACTGGTCTTAATGGAAACGCTAGCAGATTTTGGTACTGTTTCAATTTTTAACTATGATACTTTTACAACTGCGATTTATAAATCTTGGTTTGGGCTTTTTAGTCTGGAAACCGCAGCCCAACTAGCATCTATTTTATTATTAATTGTATTGTTGGCTTTGTTCAGTGAACGTTGGGGACGAGGTAATAGTAGTTATCAAGAATCAGGGCAGGAATTTACTCAATTTCGTAAGAAGTTGACGGGCAAGTCAGGAGTTTTGGCTCAGCTATTTGCGTGGGCGGTAGCGAGTCTGGCTTTTATTCTACCATTGCTTCAGCTCATTTATTGGAGCTTAACTAGCAGTGGGTATGGACAAACGGTTCTAGAGCTATTAACTAATACATTATTGTTAGCTTTAATGGCTACTATGTTTACCCTTAGCGTAGCTTTGCTTATGGTGTTTGCTGAACGAATGGTAACGAGAAATGATAACTTGCTACATCGGTGGCAGCTAGCTTCTGAAGTTGGACTAAGTGGATATGCACTCCCTGGAACTGTTTTAGCCGTAGGAGTAGTTTTAAGTTTCAATACTATTGAGGGTTGGTTGAGCGAAGGCCAGTGGCTAACAGGAGGGATCTTTGTTTTGCTATTTGCTTACATGGTTCGATTTTTAAGAATTGCCCAAGGACCAATGGCAAATTCAATGGCGCAAATCAAACCTAGCATAATTGAAGCCTCAATGAGCTTAGGGGCGAACAAGAAGGAACGTTTAGTAAGAGTTTATATTCCTTTATTGAGGCCTGGGGTATTAACCGCAATGTTACTGGTATTTGTGGAAGTAATGAAAGAGATGCCGGCAACCTTATTATTACGCCCATTCGGTTGGGATACCTTATCAGTACGAATTTATGAATTAACTTCAGAAGGTGAGTGGCAACTGGCGGCGCTACCAGCTGTATTGCTAGTAGCGGTTGGAATTTTGCCTGTAATTTATTTAATTAGGAAGAGTGAGTCTTAGTTAATAGTGCAGTTTTTGCAGTTCAGACTTAAATATCAATTCTTCTCCTAATCAGCTTTCCCCTGTATAATCTTTCCCCAATTTCTTATGGTAATTTTGGATTAATCAATGGCTAGTAAAACTTCTTTGTATCAGGCTCATGTTGATGCGAATGCTCGTATCGTGGATTTCGGTGGTTGGGATATGCCACTCAATTATGGCTCGCAAATCGATGAGCATAATGCGGTGCGCCAAGATGCGGGAATGTTTGATGTTTCGCATATGACAGTTGTAGAAGTTACGGGAACAGAAGCGAAGCCTTATTTGCAGTACTTGTTGGCGAATGATGTAGATAAATTACAAGTTGCTGGCAAGGCGCTATACAGTGGCATGTTAAACGAAGATGCTGGCGTGATTGATGATCTTATAGTTTATTTCTTAACGGATACCCATTACCGCCTAGTAGTTAATGCTTCAACTCGCGATAAGGATCTCGCTTGGATGGAAAATGTAGCGCAGCAATTTGCAGTTTCAGTTGAAGAAAAAACTGACGTTGCCATGATTGCAGTACAAGGGCCAAATGCCATCGGAAAAGCCAATTCAATCATGGATAGTGAGCAACAAGCCGCTGTAGCAGAATTGAAACCATTTGTAGCAGCTCAAGCAGGAACATGGTTTGTAGCTCGCACAGGTTATACGGGTGAAGACGGTTATGAGATTATGATTCCTGACAATGAAGGGATCGCGGTTTGGAATAAGTTAGTAGAAGCAGGTGTGCAACCAGCAGGATTAGCTGCGCGTGATACTTTGCGTTTAGAAGCGGGCATGAATCTTTATGGTCATGATATGGACGAAACCGTGTCGCCATTAGAAGCCAATATGGGTTGGACCATTGCATGGGAACCAGCGGAACGTGATTTTGTAGGGCGAAAAGCATTGGCTGCGCAGAAAGCCTTAATTGGCGAAAAGAGTGATAATGTGCCACGTAAGATGATTGGTCTTGTACTGCTGGATAAGGGTGTAATGCGCGAGGGCCAAGAAGTGGTAGTTGATGGCGAAATCGTTGGCATGATCACATCAGGTACTATGTCGCCAAGCGCAGGAAAGTCAATTGCTATGGCGAGAGTTAAACGCTCAATAAATGAAGAAAGTGTCCTTATTCAAGTTAGAAAGAAGCAACTGACTGCTAAGGTTGTGAAACCTTGTTTTGTGCGTAAAGGCGAGGTTTTAGTTTAGTCACCGCATAAGCGTATTTTTAGTCGAGGTTAGTGACCATTTTACTTGGGTAATGGCTAACTTTCGGCTAAAATAGCGCCAGTTTATAAATTTAGGTCAAATTTATTATTTAAGATTAAATAGGGGTCAAGACCATGAGCCAAATTCCAGCAGAATTAAAATATGTATCAAGCCACGAATGGATCCGTCACGAAGGTGATGGGGTCGTAACCGTTGGAATTACTGACCATGCGCAAGAGTTATTAGGCGACGTTGTATTCGTTGAAGCGCCAGATACTGACGAAGAAGTGGCCGCTGATGATGAAATTGCAGTAGTTGAATCAGTTAAAGCAGCTTCAGATATTTACGCACCAATTGCAGGTACCATTACTGAAGTGAATGAAGAGCTAGAAGATTCACCAGAGTTAGTGAACAGCGATCCTTATGGTGACGGCTGGATGTTCAAGATGCAGATTGAAGAGTCTGAGTTGGAAGGTTTGATGTCAGCGGAAGAGTACGCTGAAGAAATCGCCGACGAATAATTTAAAATGGCTAAATTTCCTTTATGCGTTGTTGAAGGATTGGCTCAGATGCTCATTTAGATAACTAAACTCCGCGTCTTCGCTCAATCCTTCGCCTAGCCTAAAGAAAATTTATCTCATTTTAAAAGTGCAAAAGCTTTAGCCTCGAAGTTGTTCGGGGCTTTTTCGATTTTATAGATAAGCTAAGTTTTAGTTTTTTTGACAATTTTTTGATGATTTATAGGTGTTTTAGCAATGGCTGAACAAACAAGTTTGAATGATTTACAGCAACATGATGATTTTATTCGCCGTCATTTGGGGCCGCGAGAAGAAGAGATTCAAGCAATGTTGCAGGAGTTGGGTTTAGATTCTTTAGAGGATCTGATTGATCAAGCGGTTCCTCATAAAATTCAGATCGATAAGTCGTTGGATGTGGATTCTTCTTTATCTGAAGCAGAAACATTGTCTTATCTAAAATCATTAGCCAATAAAAATACGGTGGCTAAGTCATTTATTGGTATGGGTTATTACGATACGGTTACCCCAACAGTTATTTTACGAAACGTTTTAGAAAATCCAGGTTGGTACACGGCTTATACTCCATATCAGCCAGAAATTGCACAAGGTCGTCTAGAAGCAATTTTAAACTTCCAACAAATGACCTTAGATTTAACCGGAATGGAACTAGCCAGCTCATCTTTATTGGATGAAGCAACGGCAGCAGCAGAAGCAATGGCTTTGGCAAAGCGTTCTTCCAAAAATAAAAAATGTAATCTTTTCTTCGTCGATAAAAATGTTTTCCCACAAACTATTGATGTTGTTAAAACACGCGCGGAACACTATGGCTGGGATCTTCAGATTGGTGATTTAAGCGAACTTGCGGAATTGGACGTATTCGGTGCTTTATTACAATACACTAATATTGATGGACAAATTACAGATCTTGAGTCGCATATAGAAAGCTTGCACGCGAAAAAGGCAATAGCCTGTGTTGCAGCAGATATTATGAGCTTGGTGCTTTTAAAATCACCAGGTGAGATGGGCGCGGATGTAGTCTTTGGCTCTGCACAACGATTTGGTGTCCCAATGGGGTTTGGTGGTCCACACGCAGCTTTCTTTGCTACTCGTGACTCATTCAAACGTTCTATTCCGGGGCGGATTATTGGTGTTTCAAAAGATGCTCGTGGTAATCAAGCGTTGCGCATGGCGATGCAAACTCGTGAACAACATATTCGTCGCGAAAAAGCCACTTCGAATATTTGCACGGCGCAAGTATTGCTAGCAAATATTGCAGGGTTTTACGCGGTGTATCATGGCAAAAAAGGCTTAACTACCATTGCCAGCCGCATTAATCGCTATACTTCTATTGTGGCGCAAGCAGTAGAAAAGTCGGGCATGACTTTAGTCAATAAGAGTTGGTTTGATACTATTACATTTGAAGCAAAAGACGTGGATGCCATTAAACACCGTGCTGAAGCTGCTAATATGAATTTGCGTTATAAAGAGTCGAAGGTGAGTTTGTCGATTGATGAAGCTAAGACTCAAGCCGATATTGAAGCGTTGATCCAAGTGTTAACGGGTGAAACTTATAACTTAGGTTATTTAGATGGCAAAGCAGAGGCATCAATCCCAAAAGAACTGGTTAGAACATCGGACTTTTTAACGCATCCAACGTTCAATAATTATTATTCTGAAACTGATATGCTTCGTTATTTGAAGCGACTGGAAAATAAAGATTTCTCATTGGCGCACGGCATGATCCCGCTGGGCTCTTGCACCATGAAGTTAAACGCAACCACCGAAATGATCCCAGTAACATGGCCTGAGTTTGCTAATGTGCATCCGTTTGCACCAGAAGAGCAAACTACCGGTTATATTGAAATGATCAAAGAGCTGGAAGCGGACTTAGTAGAAATTACTGGTTACGATTTTGTTTCGATGCAACCAAACTCTGGCGCCCAAGGTGAATACGCTGGCTTATTAGCAATAAAAAAATACTACGAGTCGATTGGTGAGTCACATAGAAATATTTGTTTGATTCCAAGTTCTGCCCACGGTACTAATCCGGCATCAGCACAAATGGCTGGTATGAAAGTGGTAGTAACAAAGTGCGATGAAAATGGTAACGTTGACGTTGCTGACTTAGAAGCTAAAGCCACTGAGCTAAAAGATAATTTAGCAGCACTAATGGTAACTTACCCATCGACTCACGGCGTTTATGAAGAAGAGATTAAGCAGATCTGTGGCATTATTCATGACAACGGTGGTCAGGTTTATATGGATGGCGCTAATATGAATGCGCAAGTTGGAATTTCTAAGCCGGGCGAAATTGGCTCAGACGTTTCACATTTGAACTTGCATAAAACCTTCGCCATTCCTCATGGCGGTGGTGGTCCAGGTATGGGACCGATAGGCGTTAAGTCGCACTTAGCACCATTCGTGTCTGGCCATAGTGTTCGTAAAGTTCACTCCGTTGAATCTGAAAGTGGCGCCATTTCTGCAGCACCTTATGGTTCAGGTATGATTCTTCCTATTTCATGGGCATATATCAAAATGCTAGGGCGTGAAGGTTTGCGTAAGTCCACTGAGGTGGCATTATTAAATGCAAATTATTTGAAAAATAAACTAGCGGAACATTATCCTATCTTATATATCGGTCGAAATGATAAGGTGGCACATGAATGCATTATTGATTTGCGACCAATTAAAGCAGAGACCGGTATTAGTGAAGTTGATTTTGCCAAGCGCTTAATGGATTATGGTTTCCATGCACCGACTATGAGCTTCCCAGTAGCAGGCACTTTTATGATCGAGCCAACGGAATCTGAGTCAAAGTATGAACTTGATCGGTTTATCGAAGCGATGATAAGTATTAAAGTTGAAGTAAACAAAGTGGCTTCAGGTGAATGGGATGCAGAAAACAATCCATTAACCAATGCGCCGCATACCCAATCGGATCTTCGAGACTGGAATAAGCCTTATTCAATTCAAGAAGGCATTTATCCTTCTCAAGCAACGATGGATGGAAAGTTCTGGCCAATGGTTAATCGAATCGATGATGTATATGGTGATAGAAATCTGATTTGCTCTTGTCCAAGCATTGAGTCTTATCAGCAAGATTAATTAAAAGCCAGCATTACGCTGGCTTTTTATATTTGAGAGTTTATGAAGACACTTTTAAAACTAATATTAATTAATTCACTGTGGGTTAGTGGAGTTTCTTTTTCTTTAGATGAAAGTCAAAAGTTAATTGATAATCTCTGGGCCAATCGTGTCATAAAGGCAGAAAACTTAAAACCGGGAATTAAAAAATTAGAAACAAAAGTACAAAGCTTATCTGATAAACAAAGAGCAGAATTAAACAATTTAAAGGCTTATGTAGCCTTATTGAACGGAAATATAAAAAGAGCTATTGAGATAAGTAATAAGGTTATTCAAGAAAATCTGAGTTACGATTTATATGCAAGAGCCAAAAATATTCACGTAAATGCACTGGTTTTTAATGGTGATATTAAAGGCTCTTTCCTTGAAATGTATGACTTGTTAGATAATTTTGGAAACATAGAATCTGATGATTTGAAGTTGAATATTCTGCATTCAGCTGTGATTAGACATTTATACGCAGATATATTCGATAAAGCAATTGAGCTTTCCAGAAGAAATATTGCTCTTAGCAAAAGTTTGGGGCTGAACCATTATTATTGTTTAGCGCAAATTGAAGCCGCGAATATTGAGCTTGCGTTAAATAATTTTGAGCAGGCTAAGGCAGAATTGCTATTAGCGGATTCAGAATGTAAAAAACATAACGCAACTATATTTAGGCAATTTATTCAGTATACATTAGCAAAAATAGCATTTGAAAATGGCGAATATTCGAATGCGAAAGAAAAACTGATTAATATTTATAATGATAATAAAAATAAAAACTATAAAGTTTTGCGATTAGAGGTAGCTATACTATTGGCAAATACCTTAATTGAATTAAATGAATCTAAAAAATCTCTAGACTTAGCCAAAGAAGCATTCGATTTTGCAAATGATTATGATTATTTATATTTAAAACGTGATTCTGCTGAAGTATTGGCAAAATATTTTAAGTTAAAGAGAAAGACAGAAGAATTTAATAAATATAGAAATATATATAGAGAATCTTTGATAAAACTAAAAACAGAATCTAATTACAGGATTGCTCAATATTATTCTGCGATACAAACTAGAGAAAAACAGACAAAATAAAATTTATGGGAAAAGGTAGCATAGTAATTGTAAGCACTGGAATGTTAATTGGTGGCGATATTACAGTTCGCTGTCAAGAAACGATTAAACAAGCAGATGTGGTTTTTAGCTTAATGTCATCGGCGGTTGGCGATAGTTGGCTCGATGAGCTGAATCCAAATCATAAAAGTCTTCAATACTTATATGGCAAGACCAAACATAGAATGGATACCTATGAAGAAATGGTTGAAGTTATGATGCAGGAAGTGCGAAAAGGCAAAAAGGTTTGTGGGGCTTTTTATGGTCATGCGGGAGTGTTCGCATGGGCACCTCATGAAGCCATTCGAGTTGCAAAAAAAGAAGGTTTTGAAGCAAAAATGCTACCAGGTGTTTCAGCAGATATGGCATTGTTTGCCGATCTTGGAATAGATCCTGCCACGAAAGGCGTTCAAGCTTTTGAGGCAACTCAGTTTTTATTTTATAAGCACCAGATTAATCCTGTCAGCCATGTCATTCTTTGGCAGATTGGTTTAATTGGTGAGCACTCCGCAAAGAGTTTTGATATTCCAGAAAAAGGACCTCAAATACTGGTTGATTATTTATCTCAATGGTATCCACTGGATCATTCCATCGCTTTATATGAGTGCGCGGTGTTACCTATTTTTGAAACCCGAATTGAAAAGATTAAGTTAGGGGATTTAGTAAACGTTGATTTGAATTTAATCACTACCATGGTAATTGAGCCATTGGGCGAATTAGAGCCTAATGAAAAAATATTAGGAAAATTTGGAATAACGGAGAAAATGGTAGGGTCACGCGATTGATAAGCTTTTAATAATTAGTGCAAATTTTACATTTAAGTCAAATTTGCATATATTATCGTTGGATTAATAATAAAGGAGAAAATCATGCCAACAAAACCAAACACTAAAGCGTTAAAAGGTCTGATTGTAAGATTAGGTCAGGAGCCAGATTTATTGCAGGCTTATTCTAATTCACCAAAAGAAGTGATGTTAGGTGCTGGCGTCCCTTCAAAGCAGATTGACACAATTATGTCAGGAAGTAAAAGAGAGATAGAGAATCTGTTAGGGAATGCTTATTTTGTATCACATATCATTAGCACTACAAAAACGTAACTGTTTGCTGATTAAGTTGTGCTTAATTAATCATTGTGCTTGAATTTTTAATACCTATATAAGGAATATAAAAGTATGAAAAGTTTAATGTCAATACTATTCATATTTTGTATCTTCGAGTCGTTGAGTGCAGAAGAAGTTGATGTGACTGCTTTTCAAAAAGAGCTTGATTATATATATTCTATAAGAATGCATGATATAAACGATGCTAAAAATAGAATAGAAAAGCTTAGCTCCAAACTTTCAGAATTAACTAATTACCAAAAAGCTCAGTTTTTTAATCTGAGAGCTCACTCTGAATTAATTAGAGGAAATCTCGATAAAGCTCTAGATTATGCCTCCAAAGTTAAAAGTTACTCCAATAATACTGATGTAGTTGCCCGAAATAAAGTGATTAGATCAAGTGCTTTATACTCAAGTGGTGAGTATCAAAAGGGGTTTATCATCTTGTATGAGGCTTTAGATGGAATAGACAGTATTAGCTCGGCAGAATTAAAACAAAGCCTCTTGCAAAATGCTATTTCACTTCATACTGGTATTGAAATATTTGATAAATCGCAAGAGCTTGCAAGAAAAATGCTGGCCAATGCTAGAGAAAACAAGAATGATGAATATAACTGCATTGGTTTTGTTGAGTTAACAACTATCAGTATAAAACTAAATAATTTACCTCAAGCTAAAACAGATATTAGTAACAGTATAAATAATTGCGCTAAGGTAAAAAACAATTTAATAGAATTGATTATTGAATTTTATAAAGCAAAAATTTTGAAGCAAGAAGGACACTTAGAAGAAGCGGAAAAGGTTTTTTTGAGTCAATATCAAAACCTTATTGATTTTGGTTGGAAATCGATGGTAGTAGATGTTCAAATTGATCTCGCAAATTTATATTTAGAGTTAAATAAGTTTGATAAAGCAAAAGCCTTTGCTGAAGAAGCCTTTGATTATTCCAAAAGTATTAACAACACTAGAGACATTAGGAATAGTAGTGAAGTTCTAGTTAAATATTATAAATTTATAAATAATAAAGAAGATTTTGAGCATTTTAAAAAAGAGTATCTAGAGTCAACCAATGAATATTTACTTCAAACGCAAAGGAAAAGAATTGCTTATTATCAAGCCATGAACTATAGGGCCAAAAAGAAAGAACTTCAAAATAAAAAAGTGGCAGTTACAGAGCCATTTTAGTTAAAGTGTTGTTTCAAGATTCTTTTTGTAAATTGAGGGCGAATATAAAACCCTCTTGGTAAAGTCATAATCAATTCTCCATCGGGTCCCATACACTCAGTTAAAGCTTTATTATTAGCAGCTTTAGGTCTAACTTGTAAAATTTCACCAAAGCGTGCATCAATCGTATCAACCCTTCCCATTGAAATAGTTTCAATGGTTTCTTCAAAATCGCTTCTCAATGTTTGAATTTCACTTGTCGTGGGTTGCCATAAAAAAGGCATGGCAAGTGTACGCTCTTTTATCGGGATGTGTTTTTCAGCGATAATTGGTATCCAAAGAACATGTGCCAATTTTTGTTGAACTACGGAGCCTTGCCATTGAACCTGATGTAAGTTGATGAGTGGAACTACAGAAACATAAGTAGATTCTAATGGCTTGCCAGTGGCATCAATAGGCAAGGTTTTCATCTCTACACCAATGCTTGGGAAATCAGGCTGGGCGAGTGAAGCAGATTCAGCGCCTAATAAATATTCAAGAAACTGTCCCACCCAGCCTTTTTCGCGTAGCAGATTTTTAGGAACTAACGCTTCGTATTGCTGAGCTAATTCGCCAAGAGTAAAGCCCGCAAGACTTTGTGCTTTTACTAATAATTGTTCGGGTGAGTCGTAAGCCATTGATTAAGCCATTGATAAATAAAGATTGTCGAGATTTAATTCTAGTGGCACAATGATAACAAAGTTTTTTATTGGAAAGATAGATGATCGACGCAGAAGGCTTCAGAGCCAACGTCGGCATCATCATATGTAATAAGCAAGGCCAGCTTTTATGGACCCGACGTTATGGACAGACGTCTTGGCAGTTCCCGCAAGGCGGTGTGCACCCTGGAGAAAGTGCCGAACAGACCATGTATCGGGAGTTATTTGAAGAGGTAGGCCTTGAAAAAGATGATGTCCGTATTCTAGGGAGTACGCAGCATTGGTATAAATACCGATTGCCACCAAAACTGATCCGCAGGAATTCTAAGCCTTTATGTATTGGGCAAAAGCAAAAATGGTTTTTGTTAGAGTTAACTAGCGAAGAAGAAAAAATCGATTTCAACGCAACCAATCACCCTGAGTTTGACGACTTTATATGGGTCAATTATTGGTATCCCGTGCGCCATGTGGTGAATTTTAAACGTGATGTTTATCGTCAGGCTTTGGGCGAGCTTATCCATTCCATGTATAAGTTTCAACTGCATGGACAGGCTTCACACCAGCCTCGTAAACAGCATTCACATGGTTCTCAAAAAAAGCACGGGCATCAGAATCAAGGTGGCCATAGGCATCAAAATTCCAATCAGGCTGGGAATAACCCTAACCAAAATCGAAAGCCGAAGCGTAAGCCACGACATCCGTATCGCTCGCACGCGAATCAGGACTAGTAAGGTTTAAGAACGGGAATCTCGAGGAAATTGTGTCATCCCAGTATTACTGGGATGACGAATAGAACGAATTACTGGTCTAAGCAAATTACTGGTCTAAGCAAATTACTGGTCTAAGAAAGTTACGCCACCGGTTTCTAGTGAATATTCAGCGCCCATAATGGTTAATTTTTCTTCTTCTACGGCTTTAGCCAATACGGGAGAGTCATTCAACAAATCCGTCATAGTGGCTTTCACGTTAGCGATTACAGCCGATTGTTTAATTTCTGCATTTGTAGCGTCGGTATCCAATAATGGCTGAACCGAAGGAGCAATGCGTTTCACTAAAGAGGTTAGGTTATCACTTTCAAATGGCACATCACCTTTCGCCATAAAATCAACAGTGGCATTAACCGCGCCGCAGTTAGTATGCCCCATCACTACTACTAATGGAGTGCCGAAGGATTCAACAGCATATTCAATACTGGCAATCTGGCTGGCGGCGGCAATGTTTCCAGCAACGCGAACCACGAAAATATCACCTAATCCTTGGTCGAAAATAATTTCAGCTGGGGTACGTGAATCGGCACAACCAAGGATAATGGCAAAAGGGGCTTGTGAAGTCGCCATTTCAGAGCGGGATTCCACATTAAATCTACTAACACCTTCTTGTTGGCAGTCGATGTAGCGCTGATTTCCGGCTTTCAATTTTTCTAAGGCTTGATTTGCATTAATCATAATAGTTATTCAATTAACGGTGATAAAAAGTGCACTGATTTTATCATACTGGTTAAAAACTGACATTTTTTTGGAAGGCCAATAACATATTATTAGCAGGCATCTGATGGCGCTCAATTAGACTTAACCCGTTATGACGAGCATGGCTGAGAATATCTTCATAATCACGAATCGCTGAGTCAGGGTTTTGTTGCTGAAGCCATAGATTAAACTTCTCATTTGACTCAGAGGTGAATTTTCCAGCCACATTGAATGGTCCATAAATTAAAAAGTGGCCACCTGGTTTAAGGTTTTTGCCTACGCCACTAAACATACTTTTAACAGAGTCCCATGACATGATGTGAGCGGTATTAGCGGTAAAAATAGCATCCACGGGCTCTATATCCCAATATCGACTGCTAACATCAAGGGTAAAAGGCTTACGCAGATTATTCAGCTCGCTGCTTTCGATCCAGGCAATAATTGAAGGATGGTTTTCGCGCAGGTCACTGGTTTGCCATGTGAGTTGTGGCATGGCACTAGCAAAATAAGCAGCGTGTTGCCCAGTACCTGAACCAATTTCTAAGAGGCTTTTACTGTAATTTAAATAGGGCTTAATAGTATTTAAGATGGATTCTTTATTTCGCTCGCAAGCTTCACTAAATTTACGCATAAATCATATTATCAATATTGAAAGTGGTAATTAAATCGAGTTTAAAAGACAATGAAGACTTGAATCATTATCAAAGTCATTATGACCTTAGAAATCCACTTTATCATTTTATTGTTGCTATTAGGACTCTTTAACGGAGTTTTAGCGGGATTATTAGGCATTGGTGGCGGTTTGGTGATTGTCCCAGCTATGATTTGGTTATTACCAACCATTGGGGTGCCGCAGGAGCATCTGATGCACATGGCACTGGCTACTTCGATGGCAACTATTTGTTTTACCTCGATTTCATCGGCACTGGCACATAAAAAGCGGGGCTCTGTGTCCATGCCTGCTCTAAAGTTGTTGTTTCCCGCTATTGCCATTGGTGGCATAACTGGCGCCTATATCGCAGAGTTGATAGACGCTGTTTGGCTCGGAAGAATATTTGGGGTGGCGGCAGTATTATTAGGCTTGCAAATGGTTATTGGGAAAATGCCACAAGCCAAAGGGGAGCATTTAACACGAGGAAGTGCTTACCCATCAGGTGTGGTAATGGGGGCTATGTCAGCATTATTGGGCATTGGCGGTGGCTCATTAGTGGTGCCATATTTTTTATACCATAAAGAAAAAATGACCAAAGCTATTGGAACAGCTGCCGCATGCGGTTTACCACTGGCAATTATGGCGACAATCGGCTATGTTGTGCTGGGTTGGCAAACACAGGATTTACCCCCATATCACTTAGGTTATGTCTATTTGCCTGCGGTTATTGCCATTGCCTTAGGTTCGGTAATAACAGCGCCACTTGGTGCTTATTTAGCCCATAGATTACCAACTGCCACGATCAAAAAAATGATAGCGATATTATTGGTTGTTGTTGGCATTAAAATTTTTATAAATAATATTTAAGAGTGTACTAATGGATTTCCCAGAAATTGATCCAGTAATTTTTTCAATCGGCCCTGTGTCCTTGCACTGGTACGGTTTCATGTATCTTTTAGGCTTTATCGCCGCCTGGCTTCTTGGTAATTATCGAGCTAAACAGCCAAATTCAGGTTGGAACACAGATATGGTCTCCGATATGCTGTTTTACGCTTTCTTAGGCGTGATTATTGGAGGTCGTTTTGGTTATGTAGTTTTCTATCACATGGATTTATGGCTCAAAGATTTCTGGTATCTGTTTAAAATTTACGAAGGCGGCATGTCATTCCATGGAGGGCTGATTGGTGTCATGGTTGCTTTGATTTACTTTGCAAAAAAGAACAAGAAAACGTTTTTTGAAGTTGCAGACTTTGTTGCGCCATTAGCACCATTGGGGATCATGTTTGGTCGATTAGGTAACTTTATTAATGGTGAATTATGGGGGCGTGAAGCTAGCGAAGGCTTTTTCTTAGCCATGCGCTTCCCTGCTGACGAAAAAGGGTTATTGCGTCATCCATCTCAGCTTTATGAGTCATTTTCAGAAGGGTTAGTTTTATTCCTAATCCTATGGTTCTACTCAGCGAAACCAAGACCAACTAAAGCGGTAAGTGGTTTGTTCTTGCTAGGTTATGGTGCCTTCCGATTTGTAGTAGAATATTTCCGTGAACCAGATGCCCATTTAGCAGCGGTAAGCCAAGTGATAACACGTGGACAGGTATTATGCTTGCCGATGATAGTGGCGGGTTTATTCTTAATGGTAATGGCCTACAAGCAGAAAGGTAAATAATTTTTCATCATTTCCCTATAAGCGGAAATCAAAGAAGGTCTTAACGAACTAGATTCCCATTTATATGGGATGACATGAAAAGATAGAAACAAATTATGAAACAATATTTAGATATGATGCGCCATGTTTTAGAAAATGGTGAAGATAAAGGTGATAGAACCGGTACTGGAACTCGTAGTGTATTTGGCCATCAAATGCGTTTCGACTTACAGGAAGGGTTCCCCTTAGTAACCACTAAAAAATTGCACCTTCGTTCGATCATTTACGAACTGTTATGGTTCTTAAATGGCGATACCAATATCAAATATTTAAAAGACAACGGTGTCCGTATTTGGGATGAATGGGCTGATGAAAATGGTGACTTAGGTCCTGTGTATGGTGAACAGTGGCGTTCTTGGAAGAAACCAGACGGCACTACGATTGATCAAATCTCTAACGTTTTAGAGCAAATTAAAAATAATCCAAACAGTCGCCGATTAATGGTGGTTGCCTATAATCCTGGTGTTGCCGATGAAATGGCTTTACCGCCTTGTCATTCATTGTTCCAATTTTATGTAGCGAATGGCAAATTATCTTGCCAGCTATACCAACGCAGTGCGGATATATTCTTAGGCGTTCCATTTAATATTGCTTCTTACGCCTTGCTAACACATATGATGGCGGAACAAGCAGGCTTAGAAGTTGGCGAATTTATTTGGTCAGGTGGTGACGTGCATTTGTATTCAAATCATTTTAAACAAGCCAAAGAGCAGTTGTCTCGTGAAACTTTACCATTACCAAAATTAGAAATTAAAAGTAAACCAGACTCTTTGTTTGGTTACCAATTCGAAGACTTTGAAATTGTAGGCTATGAATCTCATCCACACATTAAAGCGCCTGTGGCCGTTTAAATTTTTCTTTCAGGATTCTAAAACGATGCCGAAAATAAGTTTAATCGTAGCAATGGCTAGCAATAGAGTCATTGGTAAAGGCAATCAAATGCCATGGCATCTACCCGCCGATCTAAAACACTTTAAAGCAGTAACGCTTGGTAAGCCAGTGATCATGGGGCGCAAAACCCATGAATCCATTGGTATGGTTTTACCTGGTCGTGAAAACATTATCATCAGTCGTGATGCTAATTACATTTCAGATTTTTATAACGACAAATGTCAAACGGTAACTAGTCTTGATGATGCTATTTCTATGGCTGGCGATGTCGAAGAAATTATGATCATCGGTGGTGCAAACATTTACCAACAAATGATCGACCAAGCCGACACCCTATACCTGACCTTCATCGACCTAGAAACAGAAGGCGACGCCCACTTCCCAGATTGGACCCATTTAGAGTGGCAAGAAGTTTCAAGAGAAGAATATAAAGCCGATGAGAAAAACGCTTTTGATTTAGAGTTTGTGACCTTAGAACGAGTTAACTCGAAATAATTAGTAACAGTTTCTATCCTTGAAAATATATTTTAGAGAGCCATGTTTATAGCATGGCTTTTTTTATGCCACTTAAATAATGTTAATTAAAAAGGGGAAGATATGATTATTACTACCACGCCAAATATTGAAGGTCGTGAAATACGCGAATACAAAGGTGTTGTTGTTGGCGAAGCCATTTTAGGCGCAAATATTATTAAAGATTTCTTCGCAGGAATACGCGATATTGTCGGTGGTCGCTCAGGGGCTTATGAAGACGAGCTAGCAAAAGCAAGGAAAGTTGCTTTCGAAGAACTAGAAGAGCATGCACGACGCCTAGGCGCCAATGCCATCGTGGGTGTCGATCTAGATTACGAAGTCATAGGACAGAATGGATCTATGATGATGGTCAGTGCGTCAGGGACTGCTGTAAATTTAGTTTAATGCCTGGATTAGTAAATAAAAGTGTCCTGTACCTGTCAACTTTTTATCGGGTAAATAGTGTTCAAGTACGCATATCCTTTATAGAAATCATTTAGATTTCGTAGGTAAGGGAATTGATCATACAAAATATTTTTAGGATGTTTCAAAAGTCTCGCCAGTTTTATCTAGAAAATAACGCTTGTTTAGGTGTGTAAAATTAATTACCTACAACATTGAAGGGATGACTAATAGTTTTAATCTATTTAGCCGGCATGTTAGTTTAAGAACGGCCCAAGTCTAGCAAATACTGCCAATTTTCTTTGTAATTTTGTAGAGTAGTTAGTGTTTTAGTATTTCCCCATGCATCAATATCCTGTATTGGAATAATGTAACAATCACCAACATTACTATCAATAGCAACGAACAAGTCACAATCTTCAATAGTATATTTATACGTGCGACTTGGGGCTGTTCTTGAGATCTGCGCCCCGGAACGGCTACCTCCTGTAAAGTTTACTGTACCCGATCCTACACCTTTGATCTGAGTTCTAAGAAGTTTTTTGTTCTCTAATTCAATTATTGCATCGTACTTTGAATTAGTAATATCAACTCTAGAACAAGGGAAACCTGCTTTTATAATCCGTCCAATTGCAATCATTTCATCAGCGTTACCATTGGTTGTTCGGAAGATTCCATCAGCGATTTCTGTAATATTTTTTTGCCAAGTCATAAGTTATTCCCTTATTAAACGAACATAACAATATATAAATACAATTCTAACAGTTTAATTTATAAGAACAATTTTTTGAAGTGGTGACTTAATAAGATTAAAGGACCCCTGTATTACCTTGGATGCACAACACTCAATAGATTTGAGCAATTCTGAAAATAGTGGGAGTGTACATTTTAAGATTTTAAGTATAACAAACGCGTTGATCGTAGTTTTCTAAAACTGCTTCTTCGCATGCACCAAAAATCTTAAAGGCCCACCAGTCTCCAGTGTATTAAAAGGGTAGCAAGTCACAAGGGTTAATTGGTTCTGGCCACGATCAGTAATTTGATCTTGTTCTATATTATGAATTTCTGTGGCGGTGACTTGGTATTGGTGTATTTCCCCAAATTTATCTTCTAGTTGAATGGTTTCGCCAATTTTTAAGTTTTCTAAAAATTCAAAATGAGTATCTCTATGGCCACCGATAATGGTGTAGCCAGATTGTTCTGGTGAATCGCTGGAAAGCAGTAGTCCGGGGCCAAAGGCTAAGTTGCGACCTGAAGCGCCTGACAAAACTACTTGTTCGATATGAGCAGTAGGAACTGACAGTTTGGCGATAGGGAAAGTATCTGCCCATGACCAAGGTTGATGGGGTTTTTGATCGACTAAGGTTTGTTCCCAAGCATCTTGCAATAGGTATTGAGCTACTTGTGCTTTGGCATGAGTATAAGCGGCTTTGCCAAAGGCAAAACCGCTAATGGTTAATAGGAAAATAATTAATAGGTTTTTCTTAATAAAAGTTTTCATGGTAATGCCCTTAATTTTAATCTTAGGTACAGGTGTTAACGTCGGAACCAAATAATCAAACTCATGAGTAGGGTTAAAATACCGAGAAGAATCATTAATGGACTATCAGTTCCGCCTCTAGGATAACCATGGGCTTTTGCGGTGGTTGAACCTGCAGGTAGACGGTTGGCCATTTGTAGCTGTTTGATTTTATTGGCAACATTAACTGGCGTTTTATCTACCGCAACCAAGCTGGTGTAGTCACTCACTAAATGAAAATCCAAAGCGGTATCAGTGATTGCTTTTTTATAGTGTGCCGCGTTACTGTAATCATGAGATATTTCATTACGAAGAGAGTCAATTTTCATACGTGCCCAGAGCTTGGCAACACCTAGGTCTTGACCATTTTGGGTATTGGGCAAAGTAAAGCTCCACTCGTAACCATCGGCGAAGCCTATTAAATTTAATGGACTCGAAACTTTGTCATAGTTAGTTGGTGTTTTGTAAGTGGCGTATAAAGGTTCGCCAAGATATAAATCGCGAAGTTGCTTAGGTTGTAGTTCAAGATTTTGCAAAACACTTTTCGCCACGCCATTAGTATCAATGCCAAGATTCTTGAGCACAGGATAGCGAAGCTTTTTAAATAATGTTTTTAGCTCAGTTTGTACTTGCTCAGTATCACTGATGTAAGTAAAAGTTCCGCGTCCTTCTTCTGCTGCTTTAGTCATAAAGTAGCTGTTAGGGGCAGAGCCTATACCAATGGTAAATAAACGATTGTTACCAAGTTTTGAGCGGATCAAGCTGAATATTTCTTGCTCATTGCCAATGCTACCATCAGTTAGGAAAACTATTTGGCGTAATTTAGAACTATTAGGTTTAACCAATGCCATTTGTACTGCGCTAGCGATATTAGTACCACCATCAGCATTCATGGTATCGATAAATTGCTCGGCAGTTTCTAAGGTTTGTTCCGTTACACTGCGAGCATCGGAAAATAATTGATGAGATTCACTATCGAAATCGATGATATTAAAGCTGTCATCGGCGTTTAATTGTTGTAGCGCAAAACGCAAACCTGCTTTTGCTTGCACCATTGATTCACCTTCCATTGAGCCAGAAGAATCTACAACGAATATAACCTCACGTGGTTGTACTTTTTGTTGAACCAAATCGTGAGTTGGAGGAAGGATCACCAATAAGTTATAGGTTTGTTGATCAATAGTTTCGCTCAGCAAAGTGGCTTTAGGCTTTTGACCTAATAATGGATACCACTTAAGTATGAAGTCGCGGTCAGCTTGAATCGCGTTATCTAAAGTGATCTGTTGAATATCTCCAATAGGCTGAACATTGATTTGGTGATGCGGACTATCTATTTTTGATAATTCAAAACCTGCCTTTAAGTCAACTACAAAGCTCACAGGTCTATCAGGCTGGCTAGTGGTATTAAATTGAGTAACTACGCTGGATAAAGTTTCCGTATCTAAGCTTTGAGAAATCGTTTGTTTTGGATTAAAACGAGGCGTTATGCCCATTGGCAAACGATAGGAAAAGGTGGTTCCGTCAATTTTGATTAGTTGTTGAAACTCGATCTGAATTTTAATTTGCTCATTAGGGCCGATGTTAGCAAGTTTAGTCGTAAAGAGATTCGGACGAACTTGTTTTACTAGACTAGTACGCTTTCCTGATTTTTTTGCAGCTTGATAAGTTCTTTCGGCTTGCTGCTTTTCTTGGATTTCGCCTTCAATGACTTGCTCACCAATGATCATGTTTAAAGTATCTACCGCGGCATCTTCAGGTAGCGGAAAGCTATAAACTCCTTCTAACCATTCGACTGTGTTGTTAGAAAAGGTTTGCGTCAGCTGGGTGCGAGCAACTACGCCATTAATGGTGACTTTAACATCAGTAGAAAGTGGCATTTGTTCAAAAGCGGTATCACTGGCAAGTGAATGAAACTCAAGTTTGGCATCATCTTCTTGAAAGTTGGCAAAAGCCATAGACGCAAATAAACTAGAAAAAACAAATAGCAGAATGGCGGATAAAGATTTCATAGCAGTTCCTAAGAGTTGTTGGATGACTCTTATTAAAAGCTATAAATATTGTCTGAGACTGGTTTAAAAAAGGGTGAAAGTGATTAATTGTGGCAAAAAAATGCGCCTTAAAAATTAGGCGCATTTATTGTGAAACCGTTAGGCGGTTGCCAAAGCCCTAGCGTCACCTTTGGATACGATAACTGCACCAAATGGCCATAACCCAAGTTTAACCATTTTGAAGTGCTGAACGCCAAAAGGAATACCGACAATGGTTAAACAAAGCACGAAACCCCAGAAAAGGTGATTAAATACTACGAATAATCCACCAAAGATTAACCAGATTATATTTAATAAAACGTTAAGCACGCCACCCATAGGTTGATTACTACTCATGCGAGTTTCTTGGCCAAACGGGAATATCGAGAAAATGGCCAATTTAAAACATTGTACTCCCCAAGGAATACCAACTATGGTACAACAAAGCGCTATCCCACCAGCAATGTAGCCTAAAAATACAAAAATACCGCCAAATAGCAGCCAAATGATATTAAGTAATAGAGACAAGTTCTTCCTCCGATGTCGCTTTTAAAAAATATTTTTAGATTTCTTAATATTAGTTTATGTAAAAAGGGGGAAAATCAGAACTAATAAAACGCAACAAAGTTCGCTAAACTGTTAACAGATGTAACAAAGTGAGTGAAAAATGATAAAAAATATCGCCATAGTGGGTGGCACGCACGGTAATGAATTTACCGGTGTTTATTTAATAAAGAAACTTGAGCAGGAGCTTTCTAGTAAAGAACTAGAAGTTCATTATTTAATGGCCAATCCTAAAGCCCATCAAGCGGTAAAGCGTTATATCGACAGAGACTTAAACCGATGCTTTAAGCAGTCTGATTTGGATAATGCAAATTTAGAGGGTTATGAAAATCAGCGTGCAAAAGAAATCAACCAAGAGCTTGGTCCAAAGGGTAACTCCAAAACCAATTTTATTATTGATCTGCATACCTCTACAGCACCAATGGGAATTAACCTGGTTATTACTAAAGCCGATCCATTTCATCTCAAGTTAGCGGACTATGTGAAAACCCGGTTAGAAGGAGTCACTATTACTTGGGAAGTAATTGAAGATCATCATTTTCTAATGAGTATTGCGGAAAAACATATTTTAGTTGAGGTAGGCGCCACGCCACAAGGAGTTTTACGGCAAGATGTATTTGATAAAACTCATCACACGGTTTTGAAAATAATGGAGTTTATCGGAGCCTATAATCAGGGACGTTTGCCTGAGAGTTCAAAAGAGTTAGAAGTTTATAAGTATTTCGATGTCGCCTATTTACCGCAAAACCAGAATGGCGAATTAATCGGAATGATACACGAAAATATTCAAGACAGAGATTTCCAGCCATTAAAAAGCGGAGAACCAATCTTTAAACTTTTTAATGGTAAAGATGTATTATTTGAAGGTGAGGATTGCACGATAAGCTTTATCAATGAGGCCGCTTATTACGATGAGAGGAAGGCTTTTTCTTTGTCTAGGAAAGAGTCGATAAAGATATAATTAAGGGGTTCTGAAGCTGTCGCTCCAAACTAAAAGAGTTATGACTCCTAAAGAAATTATGGTAAATGACGGTTCATTGAAAGCCAAACAACCTAAAAGGATGGTACTTAATCCAATTAAAGGGATTATCATTTTTTTTAAAATATGTTTAGAAAGTTTCATTATTGATAAACAAAAAAGCCCGAGCAATGCTCGGGCTTTTAAATAATGGTGGCTCGGGGCAGAATTGAACTGCCGACACAAGGATTTTCAATCCTCCGCTCTACCAACTGAGCTACCAAGCCAATGGACGCGTATTAAACCGATTCAGAGGCTTTTAGTCAAGCCTAAAATTCGATTTTTCTGCTAATTTTTTAGCTTTTTGGAGTATAGCCTTCTGGCTTCTCGTAATCACCGCCAAATAGATAGAGTTCCATCTGTTCAGCTAGGTATTTTTGCGCTTCTGGATCAATCAAACTTAGGCGCTTTTCGTTGATCATCATGGTTTGGTGGTTAAGCCACATCATCCATGCCTCTTGCGATATTTCTTTCATGATGCGTTCGCCCAATTCACCTGGATAGGGTTGGAAACTGAGTGCATCGGCTTCTTTTTCTAGTTTGGTACAAAAAATGGTGTCAGCCATATTAATCTAAAGACTCTTTAAGTGTTGCTAATAGTTTGCTTACTGGTGTGGGAAGCCCTAATGGCTCTGGTTCGGTTAACGAATACCAGCAAGTCGAATCGGGCTCCATAATACCTAGATTGGGCTTGGTTTGCATTATTAAAGGCTGAATATTGAGATCATAATGACTAAATTTATGCAAAATGGGAGCTAACTTTTGCTGATTAGTTGCTTGGTATTCATCTAATGAAATTTCAGGAATAGACCATAAACCACCCCAGATCCCAGTGGGCGGACGTTTTTCTAGCAAAACTTGCTCATCGTTAATATATAAAAGCCAATAGATGCTTTTAGTAGGACGTGCTTTTCGGGGATTTTTATGGGGTAGCTCATCAATACGTTGTTGCTCTAGTGCTTGGCATTTTTGTGCCAACGGACATTCATCACACAAAGGTTTGCTTCTTTTACAGACAACGGCGCCAAGATCCATCATGGCTTGATTGTAAGCGCCCGTTTCATGTTCAGGGGTTAGCTTCTCAGATAATTCCCAAAGTTGATTTAAGACTTTTGCTTGTCCATACCAACCTTCGATGGCAAAACAACGCGCTAAGACTCGTTTAACGTTGCCATCGAGAATGGCGGTTGGCTTGTTAAAAGCAAAAGCTGCAATGGCACCTGCGGTAGAACGTCCCACACCTGGTAAGGACTCTAGCTCGGCCTGGCTTTGTGGGAATTCGCCCTGAAAGTTATCGCGAACCATTTGCGCGGCTTTGTGTAGATTTCTTGCGCGGCTGTAATAGCCTAGACCGCTCCAAAGGTGTAACACTTGATCAATGTCCGCATTGGCCAAATCAAGCACGGTAGGAAATTTTTCAAGAAAGTTTTGATAGTAAGGTATTACGGTTTTGACTTGAGTTTGTTGCAACATGACTTCGGATAGCCAGATCTTATAAGCGTCATGGGTATTATGCCAAGGTAAGTCTTTGCGACCCTTAGCATGATAGTAAGCAATAACTTTTGTAGCGAATTCTTGCGCTTGCCAATGATTGCTCATTGGCAATTAGAAACCATAAAGTAACGGTAAAATAATAGACAAGCTGATCCACATGATAAGCACTAAGGGCACGCCTATTTTGACGAAATCTGAGAATTTATAGCCACCAGCGTTCATCACTAAAAGATTGGTTTTATAGGCCATTGGCGTGGCGAAACTCATATTAGCACCAAATAATACCGCGATGATAAATGGCTCAGGTGGTAGGTTTAATTGGGTGGCGACACTATAGGCAATTGGCGTTCCGATAACCGCTGCTGCGTTATTGGAAACCACATTGGTCAATAAGGCTAATAACAACATCAAGCCACTAAGGATGACGGTTGGTGGGGTGCCATCGGTAGCCCAAACAAAGATCTCAGCGATATATTGGGCGCCGTCGGTTTCGGTCATGGCAATACCAAGTGCTAAACTCGAGGCGACGATTAAGACCACTTGAGCAGAAAGCGCATTTAACGCATCACGCCAGCTAATACAGTGAGTTAATATCATCAGTAATGCACCTGCTAGCGCACTAATTGCAATAGGTAATAAACCAATCGCTGCAAAGAAAATAACGCCTAACATGATCCATAATGCACGTGGCGCTCTATGTGAGCGCGGTAAATCGGTTGTGGCATCAAGAATTAAGATTTCACCGCGCTTTTTAAATTCAGCAATTTCTTTTTGTCCACCTTGAACTAACAGTACGTCACCAACGTGCAAGGTTACTTTGCCTAACCCCTTATTATGCATATCGATAATTTTATCGGCTCTATGCAAAGCAATGGCTACTAAGCCGTATTCATTAATGAAGCTGACATCTTTTAGAGTTTTACCTGCCAATGGCGAGCCAGGAGTAACTACTAATTCTGATAATTGTTGGTTTTCAGCAGTTAAAGGATGGTCTTCGTCGACCATGTGGCCCGATTTAAACAGTTTAGCACCCAGTACTTGTTCGTACTCTTTAAGCTTATCGGGGTTATCAATTACTCTAAGTTTGTCACCTGCACGAATAGTGGCGTCTGGCATAGGGATAATAGTTGCATCTGAACCGCGTTGAATACGCGCGACCTTCATTTGGCCTTCTGTCTTGCCAATGGCCTCAGCCAAGGTTTTACCATCTGCCCAGCTATCTTCTGGGATATGTAGTTGAGCAGTAAAAACACGAGGTGAAGTGTTTTTCATTACTGCTTGGCGCTCCGGAATGATACGCGGAGCTATTAACCATAGGTATAAAATGGCAATCGAACCAGCTAGAGCTGCTGGTAAGAAAAAGTCGAACATTCCGAACTTTTCTAATCCTAAATCAGCTGCAACAGAAACTACTAAAAGGTTAGTAGAAGTACCAATCGTCGTGGCCATACCGCCAACTAAAGTGGCGAAGCCCATGGGCATTAATAAGCTTGATGGACTGGTATTGGCCCTAACAGCTACGCTAATTAAAATCGGCAAAAGGAGTACAACGATCGGCGTATTGTTGACAAATGCGCTTAAAATGCCCGCAATTAGCAGGGTTAATAAAAGTGAGAATAGAGGAGATGTTTTCCAGACCCGCCCTAAAAAACGCCCAATTGGTTCTAGAGCACCAGTACGGACTAAGCCTTGGCCAGCGACCATTAATGCACAAACCGCAATTAATGCTTCATGTCCAAATCCGGTAAAGAAATCCATCGGCTCTAATAAGCCATTGTGATTGTAAAATGGCGCTAAAGTGAAGCCAATTGTCAATAATAACAAGACGATTACGCAGGAAGTTTCTAACGGTATATCGTCACGACGGAATAGAAATAGCGCTACGCCTGTTAAAATCAGTACGAAAAGCGCATGATAATTGGGTAATTCTGGAAAAGGCATCCTTTAAATTACCCCCATTGTCCTAATCATTGGTTATTTTTGGTCTTTTTACACAGTCGAACTTCAAATGCTACTGACTTTGCGAAAGCTAAGCAACGACTTTTATGTAAATTCAATAACTTAAGATACTAGAAATTTGAAATTTTACAGAATGGGTATGATAAAATTGCGCCAATTTAAAGAAAGTTGAGCAATTTATTGTGAGCGAGAAGTCAAACGTAGAAGCCGATGTTGAGTTTAATGAAGCTGGAAAGCGGGTGCGTAAGGTTAAAAGTTTTGTTTTAAGAGAAGGGCGTTTAACCAAAGGTCAAGAAAGAGCTATGGAAGAGCTTTTCCCGACAATGGGCTTAGAGTTTCAACGTGAAGCTTACAACCTAAACAAAGTCTTTGATAGAGAGGCGCCAAAAGTTCTCGAAATTGGTTTTGGTATGGGAAAATCATTAGCTGAGCAAGCCAGTTGTGAGCGCAATATAGATTTCATTGGCATCGAAGTTCACAAGCCTGGTGTGGGTGCTTGTTTGTTATTGGCTGAAGAATTTGAGCTGACTAATGTCCGCGTGATTCACCATGATGCAGTGGAAATCATTGATTACGCTATTGCAGATCATTCGCTTGATAAAATCCAAATTTTCTTCCCAGATCCATGGCACAAAAAGAAACACCACAAAAGAAGAATAGTGCAAACTGAGTTTTGCCAAAAGCTACATAAGAAATTAAAAAAAGGTGGTGTACTGCATCTAGCCACCGACTGGGAAAACTACGCAGAGCATATGTTAGAAGTACTAAGCCCAATGAAAGAGTATGAAAATCTATCGACAAGCGGTGATTATGTTCCAAGACCTGACTCAAGACCTTTGACTAAATTTGAGCAGAGAGGGCAGAGGTTGGGGCATGGGGTTTGGGATTTGCAATTTAGAAGTATTTAAAACTGCCTATTTTGCCCATTTCGTCGTTATTTAAAAATTATGACTCAGTCATTAACTAATTGTTAACTCCGTTCGCCATAATTTTTAAATGCCTAGAACTGAACAAAATAATCAATTTTAAGGTAAGCAGAAGTAGGGAATCCTAAGCTCAATATAGAAACCCCAGCGCAGGCTGGGGTCCACTTTGAGTCTTGTATTGCCGTTTGGGTAGATTCCAAATCCAGTTTGGTATTTCAGAGTGCTAGGTATTAGTACGAAAGGTTGTGGTTTAAATAAAAAATCTACTCATACTTAGGTATTTTAGATAAGAAATCTTCTTGCAATTGCTTAAAGTTAATATTTTCCTTATTCAACTCATCTCCTAAATAGACAAATGCTTCTCTAGCGCCAGCACCTAAGGCAAGCTCTAGTAAAGCTCTATATTCTACTTGTGAAAAATTATTGGGGGTTCGTTCCATTGGATGCATTATGATACTTGGAGAGGGGGTGAGAAAATTAGATACATTAGTTTTGGTGAGCAAATGGATTAGTAATTCTTCTGCTGCATCAAAGTCATGAATAAAGTAATTTTCGTTATCGAATGGATAGATAAGATCAGACTTCAAAGAATTGGAATTTAGGATTGCATCTTGCCCAATGAACTCTAACTTTTTTATATTATTATCAGTTTTTCGAACAGAAATAACCGCGGGCTCAATAATTGTTAAATCTGTATTTAAATTATGGAGCTTAACTTGTTTCTTCCAAATCTGAATATAAACAATTTTTCTTTTAAAATATTGGTTAATAGATTAAACATCATAACTCCTTGATATTAATTATATTACCTTGTGGCTCTTCCAAAATAAACCGCTCCAACAATTCATTTAAAAACAAGCTACCTTTTTTTGAAGGTGTTATCCAGTTTGGATTGTTTTCTAATAACCCATCAGATTGGGCATTTAAGATAATACTTTGAATATTATGTAGAAGTTGTCCCGTGCGTTGTGGGTAGATGTTAGTTGGTACACCTTCTTTTAGTCTTAGCGCGTTTAGCATAAACTCAAAAGGCAATTCGTGATTGGGAATGTGCTTTGTGTCAGTAACTTGTGACCAATCTTGATTGAGATAATCTTTTGGATGGCGCTTATTAATAGTTCTTTGGACTTCATTTAGATCAAGGCGAGTGATTTTTCCGTGTGCCCCTGCGCCAATGCCTAAGTAGTCACCAAACTGCCAGTAGTTTAGATTATGTTTAGATTGAAAGTTTATGCCTTTGCTATAAGCAGAAATTTCGTATTGGTTATAGCCATTATCCGCAAGTAATTTTTGCCCTGCTTCTTGGATATCCCATAAGATTTCGTCTTGTGGGAGTGTTGGGGGCTTATGGTAAAAATGTGTGTTGGGTTCCAAAGTTAATTGATACCAAGAAATATGCTGCGGGTTTAAATTAATGGCAGTTTGCAAATCAAGTAAAGCTTGCTCAGTATTCTGATTAGGTAAGCCATGCATTAGGTCTAAATTAAAAGAGTCAAAGCCAGCGTCATGGGCAAACTCTGCGGCAGCGATGGCTTGTTCCGGGTTATGAACTCTGCCTAAGATTTCTAAGTGAGCTGAATTAAAACTTTGCACCCCTATGGACAAACGATTGACGCCAGCTTGTCTGAAGCCAAGGAATTTTTCTGCTTCGAAAGTTCCAGGATTGGCTTCCATGGTGATTTCAATATCGCCTTCGAATTGAATTAAAGAGCGTACGCCACTAATTAAAGTGTCGATAGATTCTGCAGAAAATAAACTAGGAGTTCCGCCACCAATAAAAATACTATGCAGGCGTCTTCCCCAAACATAGGGAATCTGTTGCGCCAAATCTTCTAGTAAGCGTTGGACGTATCGTTGCTCAGGAACTTCATCAATAGAATTTTTTATGCCATGTGAATTAAAATCACAATAAGGACATTTCTTGATGCACCAAGGGATATGGATATAAAGTGATAAAGGTGGATTGGTTAGCATGGCGAGTTTTTAGATGATTATAAATAACTAGGAAGTTTGGCCATTAATTCACGCAAGGCTTTTCCTCGATGACTTATTTCAGCTTTTTGTTCTGGCGATAATTCAGCAGAAGCGCATTGATGTTCAGGTGACCAAAAAAGCGGATCATAACCAAAACCATTAGTGCCAACTTCAGATTCTAAAATTCGGCCTTCCCAAGCGCCATGACAAATTAAAGGCGTTGGGTCGTCTGCATGGCGCATGAAAACTAAGATGCATTGATAGCGGCCAGTTCGCTTCTCAGTTCCGACACCATCTAATTTTTGGACCAACAAATCGTTATTGGCTTGATCCCAATCGTTATTGCATTGTTCAGCAGTGATACCATTCATCTTGGCAAAGCGTGCAGAATAAATTCCCGGCTGACCTTTTAAATAATCAATTTCAATTCCTGAGTCATCGGCAATTGCTGGCAAGCCTGTAACTTTCGCTGCATGACGGGCTTTGATTATGGCATTTTCCACAAAAGTAGTACCAGTTTCAGGAGCATCTACAACGCCGAGTTCTATTTGTGGAATAATTTGATAATTAAAAGATGCAAATAATTCAGTTAATTCTTTAACCTTTTTTTTATTTCCTGAAGCGAGAACTATTTTTTTCATGGCACTACTTTTGAATAATTTTGGACATTATAGCCTACAGATCAATCTCTGACATAAAAAAAGCGGCTAAAAGCCGCTAAACAGGAGTTAATCACATGACGTGATTGCGAGGGAATTTATTCGGTACGAGTCACACGGATCAGGATAACGGTGTTATCGATACGATGAGCCTCTGTTAGGATAGAAGTTGTTAAACCATCATCTACAGATACAACTCCAGGATGCATAGTAACTTGGTCAGCTAGATCGTCACGTGCTGCGTTAAATCCTTCACCACCATCAGCAGGCCCTGGAATAGTTCCAACGGCTTCTGTGTTACGTTCTGTTCCAGCATCGTATGCAACACCACGAAGAGAGATGGACTCTCCGCTAGCAAGCTCGCTGACATTAATGTTTACACGACCAGTGATGGCATCATTTGTATTCACTAGCATGCTGATAACAGAAAGTAAGTTAGCTTCCGAAGCTGGCATTTCGATTTCAATAGTATCGCTCCCACCCGGACCAACAGGTGCAGAACCAGAAGACTGAATATTAGAACCCGAATGATCAGAAGCTTCTTGAATAAAACTACTGTTGTCACCACCTTCGGCTAATAGTTCTAAACCCGCAGTTACAGATTCACCAATGGTAAAAGCACTGTAACTATCATCATGACTAATAACTGCAATGGGAGAATACGGTTGGTCATTAGTAATATTGGTAACGTTAACTTCAAACTTTGCCATTGCCACTGGAGGTGGTGGCGTTGGCGGTTCTACTTCTAAATCGTTATCACTTCCACATGCCACCAAAAATAGGGAGCTTAAAGCAATTAATGATAAAGTTTTTTGCTTAGATTGATTAAAGATAGAAATCATATTTCACTCCTTATTCAGATACTGTGATAGTTGCTCTAACTACAGGATTCAACCAGCGGTGGATAGTATTATCTAAATCACTTTTCCCACCAGTAGCATCGTCATCACCAAGAGCGCCACGATGAATATGCACATAGGTATTAATTTCAGTAGTGGTCACGCCTGTGCCATTTGTCCCTGCGTTACCACCAGGAGCAACTGGAATTCCTGGTGTGTTAGGAGCGCCACCACCATTGACGATTTCGTCATTAGCTTCAGTACCTGCATCATACGCATTGATGTTAACAACATAAGTTCCTGGTTCGCTAGGAATTTTCCATGAGTCTAAACCTGCGAATCCATCGTTGGTTGGTAATAACATGGCAACAATAGAAAGGTAATTATTATTGGTACCATCAGTGTTTATGACGCTGGTTGTTGTTGAAGCTCCAGGTGCTAATAATCCACCGGCGGGATTTTCTACCACTAAGCCCGAAGCAGCTTGAATATCGGAAGACAGTCCTGAAATATTGCCCCCTTCAGCCATTGCTTGTAGGTTGGCGCTAGCATTGGTGCCTGTTTGAAATAGGCGAGTGGTATCATCGTGGGCTGCAACTAAGAATGGAGTGAAGTGAATGCCGTGAGTTAAATTCTGGATCTTTACGGTAACTTCTACTGCATGAGCAGTTGTAGTGAAAAAGGGTAAGGCAAATAAAGCGCTTAAAGCAAAAGATTTTAGTTTCATTTCGTTTCCTATTTTTGTGAGGTTGTTACCCATAGGAAGCGAGCATAAAGTAATTGTTACGTTGAAATTTTTCTATGATAGAAATAGAAAAACTTCATGAAAAATTTATGTAACAATAGTAAGGAAGACGCATCTAATGCGCCGTTGTTTGTATCTGTTTGTGAAAGTGTGACGAGTTAGTCTTTATAGAACTTTTTATTAACTCTTAGCTCTATCGGTGCTTCTAAATCCGGTAAGCGAATGCTGAAATTTATTTTGCTATATTCGTTTGGTCGAAACTGAAAATCAGCTAAATAATAAATGGCTTCGCCTTCTTTTATTTCTCTGAAAGCAAGATCTTCCATTTGAGAAATTTGATTCTCTGCTCTACCTTGAACATTGGCGCTAACCGCATCGGGTAAATGCTTATTATTAACTTTATGGATTGAAACGTTTAATACTGCGGTTGTACCTGTGCGAGGAATTCCATAGGTCTTTGCTGTTTCAGGCTGTAGAAATGAACTATTGAAAACATTGTAATAAACAATGTAATCACCAACTCTTTTTTCTTCGGCCTTGGCGGAAAGTACTAATAGCGATATTAATGTTATTAATAAATGCCTCATGAAAACTCCTTATCTCTTTGATTAAGAAACGCTCACTGTACAAGCTGTAGCCCAAATTTCACTAAATAATTTTGAAGGTAAATTAATCCCAATAATAAAATCATTGGGGTTATATCTATAGCACCTCCAATTGTTGGAATTATTTTTTGTAAGGGCGTTAGGAGCGGTCTAGTAACTTGATGAAAAAACATTAGAGCGGGATTATATTGCCCACCGGCAATAAAACTTGTAACCATTAAACCGATAAACAAAATGGTTAAAAGCGTTACTAGATTCATTAACAAACCTGCAAATGATGGAAAGCCAATTAAAACCCCGACTAACAAAACTTTACCCGTAATAGCAGACTTTATTATAGTGCTGATAATAAAGAGTTTAAGTGCAAGTATTATCAGTATTACAACTAAAGATGCTGAGTTGAACTTACCAAAGTCTGGGATGATAGAACGCAAAGGGTTGATAATAGGATGAGTAAATTTGTGCACAATTTGCGAAATAGGATTGTTAAAATCAGCTTGCGCTAGTTGCAGTAAAATCCGCACCATAAAAATCATGCAAATCAAATTTGTTAAGTGCTCGATAAGTGTTACCACTAAATTCATAATTATCTCGATTTAAAGAAGTTGTATTATTTGTTTTTACTTAATGCTGAAAGCTCTTTACCACGATTAACAGAGGCCCTTACGGCTTTATCAATAATTGTCGCTAATTGATCCGATGCCATTGACTCTATCGCAGCAGCAGTAGTGCCACCTGGCGATGTGACATTGGAGCGTAGTTGTTCAATGGAAAAATCTAAATCAGATGTTACCATTTTTGCTGCGCCTAAGGCAGTTTGACTAGCTAAAATTTTTGCTACGTCAGGCTCCATGCCTTGTTCGATGGCGCTAGCAATAACAGATTCCATAAAATAGAAGTAGTGGGCAGGACCACTGCCAGAAATTGCTGTGACTAGATCCATTTGTGCTTCATCATTTATCCAAACGCTAACACCAACTGCATTAAAAATGGTCTCTGCAAGTTGCTTTTGGCGGTCGCTTACGGAAGCATTGCTGCATAAACCGGTAGCTCCAAGTCCTATGGTTGATGGGGTATTTGGCATCGCTCTTATTACTGCTACTGGTTGTTTTAATTCTGCACTAATAGTCTCTAGTTCAACGCCCGCAGCTACCGAAATAATAAGTGTATTAGAAAGCTCGTGTGATTGAAGTGAGCTTAAAGCTAATGACATTTTCTGTGGCTTGACAGCTAAAACTAAAATATCTACTTCTTGAGCAACTTCAGTATTACTTTGACTGGTATTTATAGACGAGTGTCGGGCTTTTAAGGCATCCAACTTCCCTTGACTAGGATTAGAACAAAAAAGGGTTTCCGCTTTTTGTCCATCCTTTACTAAACCATGAATTATGGCCTGGGCCATGTTGCCAGCACCAATGAATCCAATTTTTGAGACTCTAAGTTGATCTGAAATGTGACAATTTTTGCTAGCCATGGATTGCATCCTCTCTTGTACCAAATAAACTTGTACCAACTCTAATCATGTTTGAGCCAGATAAAATGGCGACTTCAAAATCACCTGACATACCCATTGATAAGGTATCCATTGAGGGGTAACTGGTTTTTAATTGTTGATAAAAGTTGCTAATTTCTTCGAAATTGTTCTTTTGAGTGTGGAAACAGTCAGTTCTTGGTGGCAAAGCCATAATTCCACGTAACTTGAGATTTGGGGCTTCGGCAATTAATTCAGCTAGGCGATGAGCTTCTTTTGGAGTTGTACCAGCTTTTTGAGGTTCATTGAAGAAGTTAATTTGGATGCAAGCGTTGAGTGGTTCTAAATGCTCAGGCCTGGCATCATTTAATTTAGGTATCAGCTTCTCTCTATCAATGGATTGAACCCAGTTAAAGTTTTCAGAGATCAACTTGCACTTGCGGCTTTGGATAGCACCTATAAAGTGCCATTTTATTGAAAAATCAGTAAGTTGCGAGATTTTTTCGAGAGCCTCTTGCAGTTGGTTTTCAGCGAAATCAGTTTGTCCCTGATGGACTAGTTTGACTATTTTTTCGACAGACTGTCTTTTACTAACGGCGATTAAACGCACATTTTCTTGAAAAATCTTACCTTTAGCGCAGGTTTTTGCGATTTCTTGTTGCAGAGCTTCTAGTGTAAAGGCTATTCTATTCATCAGTTATAAGAATTATCAAGTATGGGGTCTAACATATGGATATTACAGAACTTTTAGCATTTAGTGTTAAAAATAATGCTTCAGATTTACATATCTCGGCTGGGATGCCGCCACTTATCCGAGTGGATGGAGATATTCGTAAAATCAACTTACCACCGCTCGAAGATAAAGAAGTTCATTCATTAATTTATGACATTATGAATGATAAACAGCGTAAAGACTATGAAGAGTTTTTAGAGGCTGATTTTTCTTTCGAAATTAAAGACGTTGCACGCTTCCGTGTAAATGCTTTTGTACAAAATCGTGGTCGTGCCGCGGTATTCAGAACCATTCCTTCTCGAGTCTTAACTTTAGAAGAAATTAATGCGCCGAAGATTTTCCAAGATATTTCTATGCATCCGCGTGGTTTGGTCTTAGTAACAGGCCCTACGGGTTCTGGTAAATCAACCACACTGGCTGCGATGATGGATTATGTGAATGAGCAGAAACATGAGCATATTTTAACTATTGAAGACCCAATCGAGTTTGTTCACGAATCGAAGAAGTGTTTGGTGAATCAGCGTGAGGTTCATCGTGATACCCATAGCTTTAATAACGCTCTGAAATCAGCGTTACGTGAAGATCCCGATATTATTCTAGTTGGTGAGATGCGTGATTTGGAAACCATTCGTTTGGCACTAACGGCGGCTGAAAC
The DNA here is from genome assembly GCA_947503345.1 of uncultured Kangiella sp. Taxonomy (GTDB): domain Bacteria; phylum Pseudomonadota; class Gammaproteobacteria; order Enterobacterales; family Kangiellaceae; genus Kangiella. The sequence continues at coordinate 924,575 of CANNCW010000001.1, forward strand.
AGGTCACTTGGTATTTGGTACCTTGCACACGACTTCGGCGGCAAAAACCATTGACCGTGTAATTGACGTTTTCCCAGAAGGTGAGAAAGGCATGGTACGTTCGATGCTTTCAGAGTCACTGCAAGCGGTAATTGCGCAGACCCTATTAAAGAAAAATGGTGGTGGTCGATGTGCGGCACATGAAATCATGATTGGTACTCCCGCTATTCGAAACTTGATTCGTGAAGATAAGATTGCCCAGATGTACTCAGCTATGCAAACGGGTATGTCACTAGGTATGCAGACTTTAGATCATAGTTTGAAACAGTTAGTACAGAAGGGTATGGTTTCTCGTGCAGATGCTAAGCTAAAAGCTAAGAATCCGGATAGTTTCTAACAGGGATATTAGATTATGTTGATTGAACCATTATTAAAAGCCTTGATGGATAATAAAGGCTCAGACTTATTTGTCACTGTCCATCGTCCTCCAAGCATTAAAATTAATGGCAAGATACGTCCTGCTTCAAAGTCTATGCTTACGCCGAATCAAGTAATTGAATTGATTCATTCATCGATGACAGAAAAGCAAAAGAAAGAGTTTGAAGAAACTAATGAGTGCCAATATGCGATTAGTGTTGAGAATGTAGGTCGTTTTCGTGCTTCTGCGTTAATGCAGCGCAATCAGCCTTGTCTTATAGTTCGCCGAATTGAAACTAAAATTCCAACTACTGATGAATTAAAAATTCCACCGATCCTTAATGAGTTGGTGATGAAAAAACGTGGCATTATTATTTTTGTGGGCGCGACAGGTACTGGTAAATCGACTTCCTTGGCCGCCATGATTGGTCACCGTAATCGAAACAGTGCAGGTCACATTATTTCAATTGAAGATCCGATTGAGTATGTACATCGTCATGACCAATGTATTATTACTCAGCGTGAAGTTGGTATTGATACCGAGTCTTTTGAAATAGCTCTAAAGAACACTTTACGTCAAGCTCCTGACGTTATTTTGATTGGTGAGGTTCGTTCGCACGAAACTATGTCGAATGCGATTACTTTCGCAGAAACAGGACACTTGTGTTTATGTACGCTACACGCCAATAATGCCAACCAAGCTATTGATCGTATTCTACACTTCTTCCCTAAAGAAGAGCACTCAAGAGTGTTAATGGATTTGTCTTTAAATCTTGAAGCGATTATAGCGCAGCAATTAGTCCCTACGGTGGATGGTAAAGGGCGTCGTGCGGCAGTTGAAATTATGATTAACTCGCCATTAATGTCAGATCACGTTCGTAAAGGTGAAGTGCATTTAATGAAGGAACTAATGGGGCGTTCGCGTGAGCAAGGTATGCAAACCTTCGATCAGGCATTGTTTGATTTATACGTGGAAGGGTTCATTAGTTACGATGATGCATTATTGCATGCTGACTCTGCTAACGATTTACGTTTACGTATTAAATTACATGAAAAAGATGCCACAGCGCTTGAAGACTCAACCGATGGCTTAACCATGCAGGCTGATGATGATTCGTCAGTAAATATGTTCTAAGATTTAAAGTAATCAGAAAAGGCCTAGCATCTGCTGGGCTTTTTTATATCTTTTCAGTCTCTTCGAAATAACTTTTTAATATTAACTCTGCTGCGTAAGCATCGATATCTTGTTTAACTTTTTTATAACCGCCCATTTCAAACAGATATTCTTTAACTTCTACTGAACTTAAGCGTTCGTCATGAAAGAAAGTGGGTAAGCCAAAACGTCCGTGCAATCGATTTCCAAACTTTTTGGCTTTTTTCGTAATAGGCTGTTCACTGTCATCCATGTTTAAAGGTAAGCCAACAACAAATGCTTCGACTTGCCATTCGTTAATTAATTTATCAATAGCTGTCCAATCGGGTTGATCCGATTGGCAGTTTAAAACCGTGAGAGCTTGAGTGGTTCCAATCTTAGAATTACCAGTTGCCACACCAATGCGCTTTTCACCGTAATCGAAAGCTAAGAACCTTTGCGGCAGTGATTGTGATTTCACTAGGCGCTACCTTCTTGTGTGCTAAGTTGAGTCCAATCGATACCTAGTAGTTGGGTGGCTTTTTGCCATATGTCTTGAATTGGTGTTTCAAACAGCAATGCATCGTTAGCTTTAACAAAAAGCCAGGAGTTTTCTTTCAGCTCGGCTTCAAGTTGACCTTTCTCCCAACCTGCGTAGCCAAGAGCAATACGAGCTTTCTCAGGACCTTGGTTCAAAGCAATAGCAGTTAAGATATCTTCCGAAGTTGACAATGCGATCTCGTCGGTTACTGTTAAACTAGAATCCCAGTTGCCAATAGGGCTGTGTAAAACAAAACCACGCTGTGGAGAAACTGGTCCTCCGGCTAATAATTTCGTTTTCAGCATTGGAGCATCTAAAGTGGCGAACTTTAAATGTTCAAACAGTTCTTGATAGTCAGCTTCTAATGGCGAGTTTAAAACGACGCCTAAAGCACCTTCAGAGCTATGCTCACAAATATAAGTGACGCTACGACTAAAAAAAGGATCTTCTAAATTGGGCATGGCGATCAATAGGTGATCTGCCAATGAATTTACTTGTTGCATTGAGCAATTATAACAGCATTTACAAAAGAGTTTAGAAATTTAACGGCTAGAATGGCTGCTGACACCTGTACCAGGGTCAAAATCCATTCGACGAACAAACTCAAGCCGATTGCCTTTTTTTAATACGGATTCGGGTAGCGGGTCGTAAGGTGATGCTAAACGAATGAGTTCTTTGGCAGTTTCATCAATTAAAGGATTTCCTGAGGCCTTTTGGATGGTTACTGACGAAAGCTTACCATCTCGGTCAATTACTACTTTAACTGTTGGTGAGCCGTAACCTAATTGGCTGGATATTGGGGCATAATGACGGTTACCGATCTCCAATACTTTGTTCCGCCATTGGGCTAAATAAGGCGCTTCATCAGGTGAAGCTAATACCGATGCAGAAATGCCTTTTTCTTTTTCACCACGAGTAGCAATATTTTCATTGAAGGATTGCTCAAGGTTTAACTGCTTTAAAAGCTCAGGATCAGGAGTCACTTCGGCAATCTCTTGGATTGTATCTTCTATAGGTTTGGGTTCTTTCTCTAAAACGATTTGTGTTTGGAATTCGTTCGGACTTGTGGATGAGACAATGATTGTATTCGATTCCAATTTGGCTTCATTTGGAGTGACTTCTAAACTGGGAGTGGTAGTAGTGCCATCGGTAGACTTAAAATGTTCTAATTCTGTAGTTGGACGTTCAGCGATTAGATTATCGCCAGCCCCCATTTGGTTGTTTTGTCCAATAAAATCAGGATTTTCAGGAGCTTCAATACTGGAGCGATGGGCAATAGTAACTTCTAATGATAATGGTATTGGGCTTGATTCGGCGCTGGGTAATACAAACCTTACGCCGAAAATTACGATAAAGTGTAAAGCGATTGCAAAGAATATAGCAAAGCGTAGTCGATCACCTTCTGTGACGGGAGAACTTTTGAGTTTAATAAGATCTTTGCTTTTGGTCATAGAAATTATTGCTTTAATTGATGCTCAATAGCGTCAAATAGTTTCCCTGCGATATTTATATTGTATTCGTTCTCTAATTCTCGCATACAAGTTGGGCTAGTTACGTTGATTTCAGTAACATAATCGCCAATCATATCGAGTCCTACGAAGTATAATCCGCGTTTAACTAAATCAGGTGCAATCTTCTCAGCGATTTCAAGCTCTTTATCAGTTATTGGCATTGGCACACCGCTACCACCGGCTGCTAAATTGCCTCGGGTTTCACCTTTGGAAGGGATTCTAGCTAAAGTGTATGGAATAACTTCACCGTTTACGATCAAGATACGTTTATCACCTTTGACGATTTCGGGAATGAAAGTTTGTGCCATAGCCAGCTGTTTACTATGCTGAGTTAAGGTTTCGATAATAACTGATACGTTAGGATCGCCAGCTTTAACTCTGAAAATTGATGCTCCGCCCATCCCGTCAAGTGGCTTTAAAATGACATCTTGCTGCTCAGTAACAAAGCTTTTAATTTGATCGGCGCTGGCACTCACTAAGGTTTTAGGAGTGAACTTTGGAAACCAGGCGGTATAAAGCTTTTCATTACAATCCCTAAGACTTCTAGGGTCATTAATGATTAAGGTTCCGGCCTCTTTAGCCAATTCTAATAAGTAAGTGCTATAAATATAGTCCATATCAAACGGCGGATCCTTACGCATGAATACAGCATCAAATTGATCGGATTCGATAGTTTTACTAGCTTCAGATCTGTAGTGAGCACCAACTTCGTTAAAAACATTGATTTGCTGTGCATCGGCAATCACTTGATTGTCTTTTAAGCTTAAATTTTGCGGTTGACAGTAAAATAGATCCCAACCACGGTTTTTAGCCTCGAGTAGAAAGCCGAAACTGGTATCCTTTTTGATATTAATGGACTCAATTGGATCCATTATCATGAGTAGCTTGTAGGGCATTATAATTAGAATTCATTCATTGGTTCTTAAGAGTAACATTAAACCTGAAAATAGATCTATGAGTTATAAATGCAAGGCTGTAAAATTTTTTGACAATTGTAAAATAAACAGTTGCAACGAAAGCCCTAGCAATTTAGGCTATGAGTGATAAGCGACTTTACTAAACATGGAAAAGTGTGTTAGAAAGGAAGAATTAGAAAGATAATGAAGTTATTTATCTAACTCTTTATTTATTATAGTTATTTTATTTGGGTAACCCATTAATGAGTGATATTTTTTCAGGACTTAAGGTCATGGTGGTGGATGATAGTAAAACTATTCGTCGTACTGCGGAGACTTTGTTAAAGAAGCAAGGATGTGAAGTAGTAACCGGAGTAGATGGTTACGATGCTTTGTCTAAGATAGCTGACTATAAACCCGATATTATTTTTATAGACATTATGATGCCTCGTTTAGATGGCTATCAAACTTGTGCATTAGTGAAAAGCAATAAGGAGTTTGGCAAAACTCCAATCATAATGTTATCGAGTAAAGACGGTGTTTTTGATAAAGCTAAAGGGCGTGTTGTAGGTTCAGATAACTATTTAACGAAGCCTTTTAGTCGAGACGAATTATTAAATGCAATAAGTGGCCAGTTGGACGCTTAAGCTGGATTAGTTATTTAGCTGGTAGACAAGTCAGTTAATAGAAAAATTTAAATAAAGAGGTATAAAAGATATGGCGCGAGTATTGATTGTGGATGACTCTCCCACTGAAGCACATATCCTGACAGGAATTTTAGAAAAAAATGGTCATCAGGTAATAACTGCTCCTGATGGTGAGTCAGGTATTGTATCGGCAAAAGCAAATAATCCTGACTTGATTTTAATGGATGTTGTGATGCCAGGATTAAATGGTTTTCAAGCGACAAGACAGTTGAAAAAAGATAGTGCAACGTCAGCTATCCCTGTGATTATTGTTTCAACGAAATCTCAAGCAACGGATCGTGTTTGGGGGATGCGTCAAGGCGCTAACGATTACATTACAAAGCCAGTTGATGAAAAAGCTTTAATTGAATCGTTAAATAACGTCTTAGGTGGATAATTTATATGAGTACAAGTAACAGTAAAAAATCGACGGAATTGGTTGAACTGTTATCGACCATCGTTGAGCGTACTCGTAAACATAAGGATTCATTGCCAGAGCATGATGCTCGAGGAACTTCATTTTGGCGTGGAGTAAGCTTTAGTTTAAGCGGTGTTGATTATTTAGCACCTATGGATGAAATTTCTGAAATTATTCCAATACCAGAAACTACTGATGTGCCTGGTGTAAAAAGTTGGTTAAAAGGTGTATCAAATTTACGTGGGGTCCTTTTAACGCTTATCGACTTACAGGAGTTTTTAGGTCGCTCTTCTTCTCGAAATGTTTTAAGACAACGTGTTTTAGTCTTAGATCAAAAAGGTTCATATCTAGGCTTAATCGTTGATGAAGTTACAGGTATGCAACACTTTGAAGAAAAAGATTTAAAAGAGGAAGGATTAACCGCTGATGCCGCAGTAGCACCTTATATTGTTGGCGCATTTGAGCGGGATCAGGAGGTATGGCGAATTTTTGGAATGAAAGAATTGGCAGAAAGTGCTGCTATTCACCAAATCGCTGTAGTGTAATTTTAAAAAGAATTTGTTATTTGATTAACGTCTCGGGAGCAACTCATGAGTGAGACCACTGTAAAAAAACGCCGTTCAGGCTCAAGTTTTCTAGTATTTTTATTGGTATTAGCACTTGCCGCATTAGCTGCAAATGCAATTTATGGATTTATTCAATCCGATAATACTAATAAGCGAATAGCTTTAGCATCTGAAATGAAAGTATTGTCGCAGCAGATTGCTACAAATGCCACGGAGGCTGCAAAAGGTACGCAAGCAGCATTCGCTGAGCTTGAAGTGGCTTCTAATAAGTTTAATGCAAACTTAAGAAACCTTATGGACGGCGATACTATTTCGGGATTGCCTGCTGCGCCGCAAAATATTCAAGCGAATCAATTAAGTGCTTTAGATACTTTATGGCAGGAAGTTAAAGGTAGCTCAGATAAAATCTTGGAGTTTAGAGGCGAGATTAACCAAATGTATGATCGTTCAAATCAATTGAACGAACTTATTCCTAGAATGCAGGGTAGTTACGATGCTGTTGTTGATATCTTGCTTGACTCAAACAGTAGTGGTGATGTTATTCATCAGACTACTCGTCAAAAGTTCTTAGCAGAGCGCATATCTTCTGGTTTACAAAAAGTATTCCGTGGTGGCTCTGAAGCGCAAATTGCCTCTGAAACTTTTGGTTTAGATGTAGGTAATTTCGGTGATACATTAACTGGTCAATTAGAAGGCGATGAAATTTTAGATGTTCGTCGAGTAACTAACGCTAGAGCCCGCTCCGCACTAGAGTCAGTTGTTGATATTTACCAACAAGTTTCTGATAACGTCGATTTTATTGTATTTAGTACGCCAAAACTTTTCCAAGTACAGGAAGCTTCTGATGCTATTTTCGCAAATTCAGAAAATTTGTTAAATACAACGGAAGCGGTTGAAGGTGCGTTTAGTGGCATTTCTACTAGCTTTACAGAGTTTGGTAGTAACGTTATTTCTCTTGCCTTATTCGTATTAATTCTATTGTTACTCATTTTGCTTTATTTAAGTCAACGTAAGGCGGAAAAAGCACGTCTAGTAGAGAGTGAGGTTGCAGCCGAAAAAGAAAAAGAAGAAAACGCGCAAAACCAGGAAGCAATTATTCGATTACTTGATGAGATTGACTCATTAGCAGATGGTGATTTGACGGTTAAAGCAACAGTAACCGAGGATTTCACGGGTGCAATTGCTGACTCCTTCAATTTAACCATTGACCAGTTGCGTGGTGTGGTTGGCACGATAAACACGGCGGTAGAGCAGGTAACAAAATCTACGGAAGATACACAGCAAACATCGATGGCTTTGGCCGAAGCATCTCGCCAACAAGCGCAAGAAATCACGGGAGCTTCTGCGGCGATTAATGAGATGGCTGTGTCAATTGAGCAGGTATCTACCAACGCATCTGAATCATCTCAGGTTGCGGAAAAGTCGGTTGAAATCGCCAAAAAAGGCGGTGAGGTTGTACGAAATACTATTAAAGGGATGGACACGATTCGTGAGCAGATTCAAGAAACCTCGAAGCGTATTAAGCGTCTAGGTGAATCGTCTCAAGAGATTGGTAACATCGTATCGTTAATTAACGATATTGCTGACCAAACAAACATTTTGGCACTAAACGCGGCTATTCAGGCATCGGCAGCTGGTGAAGCTGGTCGTGGTTTCGCGGTTGTTGCGGATGAGGTACAGCGACTGGCGGAACGTTCAGGTAACGCGACTAAGCAGATTGAGGCGTTGGTAAAAACGATTCAGAACGATACAAACGAAGCGGTTATCTCGATGGAAGATACTACTTCTGAGGTTGTTCGTGGTGCGCGCTTAGCACAAGATGCGGGTGTATCGCTGGAAGAAATTGAAAACGTATCAACAAACTTAGCTGACTTGATTCAGTCGATTTCTAACGCTGCTCGCCAACAAGCAGCATCGGCAGGTCATGTTTCTAATACGATGACCATTATTCAGGAAATTACATCACAAACATCTGATGGTACGACAGAAACAGCTCGCTCTATTGGTGAGTTGGCAGAACTTTCTGAAGAGTTATCACGCTCAGTTTCTGGTTTTAAACTTGATTCGAGCAATGAAGATTACTTTGCGACGGATGTGGCTGAAACTAGTTCATTTGAAGATAGTAGTTTCGATGATTCATCTATTGATGATTTATTGGAAGAATCTGAATCAGAGTTAGAACAAGCAGAAGAAGCATTAGACCTAGCTGAAGAAGAGCTTGAAGAAATTGAAGATCAATTGGAAGAGTTAAATGATGATTTTTCTGAATTAGATATTGATAATGAATTAGATGATGCTCTTGATAATGTTGAAGAATTGACTGAAGAAATTACTGATTCTGATTTAGAGGAATTAGATGATTTGTTAGAAGATTTTGACTTTGACAAAAAAGACTAATTTATAGCTTCAAAATAAAAATAATCACAGAGTTTCAGCAGAAACTCTGTGTCTGTACAACAACATTTAAGATTTATTAAAGGAATAAAAATAAATAGAACAATAATTTTTAAATGTAGATAACGGTGTAAAGATGAAAGATAGTCAAACCAAAGTAGCTCTCAATTGGGTAAGAGACGAGGTTGAGAATACGTTAGCTCAAGCGCAAGCCGCTATTAATGCGTTTGCGGAAGATGAGTCTGATAAAACTCAGATCCACTTTTGTACGAATTGTATGCATCAAATTCAAGGTACTTTACAAATGCTTGAATTTGATGGGGCTGCTTTACTTGCTCAGGAAATGGAAGCCTTATCCGAGGATATTGGTGAAGATCAAGTTAAAGATAAGGGTACAGCGTATGAAGTGTTTTTATCTGCATCTTTAAAGTTTAAGAGTTATCTAAATCGTTACGCAGAAGATAAAGCGGACAACCCAATTATTTTGATGCCACTAATTAATGAGATGCGAAGTTGTCGCGGAAAAGAATTAGTTGCACCAGGAAACTTAATTAATGTTGATCTTGTATCGGTAGAAGCTTCACGACCTGCTGAACTAATGCAGATTTCGGGCGATATCAATCGTGAAGTGAAACGTATAAGAAATGAGTACCAGCAGGGTTTATTAGGCTTTATTAAAGATAGTAACTCACAAAGTGATCTTCAAACTATGGCCCAGGCTGTTAATCAGCTTTGGCATTTAGGAGATCGCGCTTTATACAGCAAGTTATGGTGGGTATCTTCAATATTCTTATCACAATTTGCCGATGGCAATGAAACTCCCGATCTAACTGTACAAAGTTTAGCGTCTAAAATTGATCGTCGAATCAAAGATTTGATAGAGCAAAAACAAAAACAAGAAGAAGCAGATCTGTTGCTGACAAATATTCTGTTTTACATAGGGAAATTTTCGGATAAGCAAGCCGCAGTTTCGGAAGTACAAAATAAATTTAAACTGCAAGAATTGATGGATTCATTAGGCGATTATGAACAAGAAACAGAACAGCTTAGTGGGCCTGATACAGATAGTATTAAAGTTGCTTTAAGTATTATCAAAGAAGATGTGGATGATATTAAAGAGGCTTTAGACTTATATATCAGAACCCAGTCTATTGAAGATGAACCATTAGAAGCTTTATTGCCAAATATGCAAACAATTGCGGATACAATGGCAATCTTAAACTTAAATCAGTCTCGTCAATTAGTAAATGAGCAAATGTCTTCTTTGCGCAATGTTCTTGATGAAGATTCTGATGATAGAAGTCAGGGTTTAATTGAAGTTGTTGAATCAGTATTAAAGCTTGATGATTACATTAGCACTAGAATGCAAATGACTAGTCAACAGTTGGCTCAGGATCAAAACGAATCTTCAGAAGAAGACAGTTTACAGGTGGTTAACGCACGTTATCAGTTGATACAGGAGTCTAGAACCAACCTTCAAAAAATTAAAGATTATATTGCGGACTACTTAGAGGAAGATCATAGAGTAGAGCGATTGGAGAATGTACCTTCTTTGCTTAATGAAGTAGAAGGTGCTCTAGCATTCTCGAAATTAAATGCATTAAAAGACGTTATAGCTAAAACCGGCAATTTTATTAATCACTTCTTAATCGAAAAGAAAGTTGTATTGAGCGAGCGTGAGGTAGTTAACATGGCTGATGCTATCAGTAGTGTTGATTATTATTTAGAAGGGTTGTTGTCTTCTGGGTTACATGGACTACCAGCAGTATTGCAAAGAGCTATTGATAGTGTGGAAGCTTTGGAAAGTCATTATCAGATCGTAGAAGAAGAAGCTCCTATGCTTGAAGAGGAGATTATTCTACCTGAAATTGAATTAGTCTTAGATGAACCGATTGCTGCTGTAAATGACGACGATGACGATAGCTTAATTGACGATGAAGTTCGTGAAATATTTATTGAGGAAGCTGAAGAGGTCCTAGCAGAGTTAAATGAATTAATTCCTAGCTGGAAAAAAGATCAGCACCAAGAAGAAGTCCTGTCTACCATTCGTAGAAACTTCCATACTTTGAAAGGTTCGGGACGAATGGTGGAAGCTCATGAAATTGGTGAGTTAGGTTGGGCAGTTGAGAATATGCTTAATCGTTTAATTGATAATAGTATAGATTATAGTCCAGCTATTATTGTAACTGTTGAACAAGTTACCGCGGAATTACCCTCGATGGTTAATAAGTTTGCTGCGGGTGAGGCTTGTTCTTTGCCTGAAGCTTTAATTGATCGTGCTAAGAGAATTAGTCAAGGTGAAATAATTACAGACCTTGGTGACATAGAAGAGGTAGAAGAAGTTAATCCTGAAGAGGAGCTATTTGAAGTCTTTAAGCAAGAAGCAGAAGGACATGTTATCAATCTTGAAATGTTTGCCAATCAGAAAGTTCAAGGAATTACTCAAAGTCACGTGAGTGATAATTTATTGCGCTCTTTGCATACCTTGAAAGGTGTAGCCCATATATCTGATATTGAATCTCTTAAGACGATAATAGTTCCAGTTGAAAGTTACTTCCAAGAACTAAAATCTAGGGAATTAATGGCTGAAATTAGTGATATGAGTTTAGTCGCTCATGTCAAAGACCTCTTGCGCCATATAATAGAACAACCGGATGATGAGTCAGTAATTGCGGCCCATGAAGAAGAGATTTTGAGTCAAGTTGCAAGTTTGCAGATGCGTTTTGATGAAGAGCTCCAAACTGAAGATGAAATGGGCAGAGACCCTGAGTTATTGAGGGATATCTTCAACGTTGCTGCAGATGTATTGAATGACTTTAATAAGATTCGACTAGAGGCCATAGACGCTGACAACAGGAGGGATCAAGTTTCCTACTTAATGGCTTCCAATGACAGATTAGACGCCTTGCTCCAAGTGGCAGATTTACCAGAAATATCTGAGATAACTCATGCCCTAGGTTCTGCTTTACAGAAAAATTTAGCTACTTCAGTAGTTGACCCAAGCATAGACCAATTATTAAATACAGCCACGGAACAGCTAGAAAATCAATTTGACTGCTTGGCAGCAAACCTATCAATTCCATCAGCTGCAAATTTATTACAGGAAATTAACGATTGGTCGCCACTTGAGATTGAAGTTGTTGCTCAAGACACTGAAATGGATGAGGAACAACATGAAGATGAGGTTGATGAATTAGATATTTCATTAGAAGAAATATTCCCTGATCTTGATGATAACAATATTATTGAGTTTGAGACCGATGCTATTGAAGAAGTAGCTGAAGAAGTTGCTGAAGAAGTTGCTGAAGAAGTTGCTGAAGAAGTAGCCGAAGAAGTAGCCGAAGAAGTAGCCGAAGAAGTAGCCGAAGAAGTAGCCGAAGAAGTAGCCGAAGAAGTAGCCGAAGA
>CANNCW010000002.1 GCA_947503345.1 uncultured Kangiella sp.
CCACAAGGTAAGATAGGCCCTAAAGGCGACATGGGTGACCAAGGTCCACAAGGTAAGATCGGTCCTAAAGGCGACATGGGTGACCAAGGTCCACAAGGTAAGATCGGTCCTAAAGGCGACATGGGTGACCAAGGTCCACAAGGTAAGATCGGTCCTAAAGGCGACATGGGTGACCAAGGTCCACAAGGTAAGATCGGTCCTAAAGGCGACATGGGTGACCAAGGTCCACAAGGTAAGATCGGTCCTAAAGGCGACATGGGTGACCAAGGTCCACAAGGTAAGATCGGTCCTAAAGGTGACATGGGTGACCAAGGTCCTCAAGGTAAGATCGGTCCTAAAGGCGACATGGGTGACCAAGGTCCACAAGGTAAAGTAGGTCCAGCGGGTGCTGACGGTAACGATGGTGCTCAGGGTCCACAAGGTAAGATTGGTCCACAAGGTCCTCAAGGTGAACCAGGCGAGGATTCAACAGTTCCTGGCCCACAAGGTCCTCAAGGTCCTCAAGGTAAACAAGGTCCTGCTGGTCAAGATGGCTCTGATGGTGTCGGCTCTAATCTAATGTGCTTCGGTACTGACCAAACAATTGGTAGTCAGGGTAAGTTCATGGGCTTAGGTCAACAAGCTGGTTCTCATGACAGTGTTGGTGTAATTAGCCCATTTGCTACAGGTGCTGAAGTCTTGACCTTAGTTGTGAAAGCTGCACAAGGTAATAACCCTAACGGCGGTATCGCAATCCTTTATCATGATAATCCAAATGGTCAAGGTGGCGTACAAGTAGGTAGTGCACCGACTAACGTCTGTAACTTACCTGAAACTCCTGTTAAGAGTGTTTGTAAAATCACATTTGATACTAATAACGATTTAGTTGAGTTTGATAGTTTAAGTGTCTTTATTCAAACAACTACAGGTGGTAACTTCGAAGGTGGTTCAGCTTGTATCTTAATTGACCCTGATGGGACAAACTAAGAGACAATAAAAGAGTAAAGGCCCGGATTTATCTGGGCCTTTTCTTATGGACAATTAAAAACACAAATGCTATTAAATAAACAGGAATCACAAAAGGTTTGTTTTATGAAGGATTTAAAAACAATAGTAGTTACTATTTTCTTAGTTTTATTTGCTTTTTCGGCATCAAACACCGTTGCTGAAGTACCTGACAGTAATCAATTTTCAAAAGCTTCTTCAAATATAGATAACATTATTTCTGGTCGTTGGAATAAAGGTCCGGTTTTTGCCAGCGCAACATTTGGTAATTATTTATACTTTGGTTCTGCTGGATCTATTCGCGTAGTTAAAGTTACTAAAGATTTAAACGGCAAAGCGATTGCCTGGAAAGACTTATCAACCTTTGTAACTAACGGTGTTGTGCGAGATATGCATATTCATGGTGAATATTTATATGTCGCTGATGGATCTGGTTGGATGAGAATAATAAGTTTGAAAAAACCTGAAAAACCAAAACTAACTGGCTCGATAAAATTTGAGAGTGAAATTAAAGGATTGGATGTTCTAGAGAACAAAGTATATATGGCCGCTGGCTGGAAAGGAATTCATGTCGTTGACGTTGAAAATAAATCGAGTCCTAAGATTTTAAAAAGCATTAAACCTGTGGGTTATGCCTTGGATTTAGTAGTTGACGGAAATTATGCTTATGTAGCTTCAGGTCATAAGGGTTTTAAAATTGTAGATATTTCAGATTTAGATACAGCTAAAGAAATTGCGCACCATGATGTATCTGGAAGTGTTGCAGGAATTGCTTATCAGGATTCGTATGTTTATTTAGTTAATATGGATGATGCAGAGCCTAGGTTATCTGTTTTTGATGTAGCTGACAGAAAAGCTCCCAAACGTGTAGCTGCGGAGCCATTAATTTATGGCGCGGAACGAATTCGAGTAGATAAAAGACATGCGTATGTTGCCGGAGTAGCGAATGATGCTGGATTAATTGTCTTTGATATAAGCAAACCTTCTCAGCCCAAAAAACTAGGTTCTTGGTGGGATCCAACTTGCTCAGAGTCTGTCACTATTGACGGTAGTATTGCTTATTTATCGCATGGGGATCAGGGCTTAGAGGTCATTGATATGCAAGATCCGATGCAACTTAAAGTTATCGAGCATTTTGATGCTGCTGGTCATGTTAGAGGTATAGATACTAAAGGTGAGTTAGCATTTGTTGCCAATGGATATCGCGGTTTAAAAATTATTGACAAGTCTAATAAACAAAACTTGCAAGACGTTTCGGAAATAAAAACCTATCGCGCATTAGATGTTCAAGTTGTTGATGGTTTTGCCCATGTTGCTGATGATTGGGCAGGATACAAATTAATTGATATCTCTAACCCAAAACTCCCGAAGCTTGTTTCAGAACTAAATACACCAGGTTATGCTGAAGATTTATTTGTTGATGATAAAAAGGTCTATATCGCCGATGGAGAAGGGGGATTACGCATTATTTCATTTGAAAACCCTTTTAAGCCAGTTGAACTAGGAGGCCTTAAACTTGATGGTTATGTTTATGAGGTAGTGGTTCAGGATAATTTCGCCTATGTGGCGGCGGGTAAACAGGGATTAGTGGTGATAAATGTTGCAAACCCATCTGAGCCTAAGTTAATAGCTAGTTTCAATGCAAATGATAAAAAGTTTGAAGCTCGAGGATTAACTATTTCCAAGAATAATGTTTTTGTCGCTGCCGGATATTTAGGTGTGTCTATTGTAGATGTATCAAATTTAAAAGCATTAAAACAAATTGGGCAATACAAGACTAAACGTCGCGCAAATGATATCAGTTTTGCTAACAACAGAGTTTACGTTATCGACTCTGCGACAGTAAAAACATTAGATGTCAGTGAATTATCAAATCCAAAATTGATAAAAGATCAGAATATATTAGTAAACTCAGCCAAGATTCATTTAGAAAAAAATAATGTTTACGTTGCTGGGATGGAGTCTGGTTTAATTATTTTGGATAAATAATTAGTTTTGATGATGCTCGTACCATAGTTTTGTAGCACCGCAAACTGCTGCGGGCATCACCAATAAATTCAATAATGGAATCATGGTTGCCAACATTACCATGGCTCCGAATCCCAATGTCCCGCCTCTGGAATTTCGTAAATCCGCTAGCATTTTATCGAAAGGGGTTTTGTGGTTATCCATTGGGTAATCGATATATTGTACTGACATCATCCATGAATTAAATATAAACCAGATAATTGGAAATAATAAGGCTCCTAGCAAAGGTACAAATAAAACTAATAAGCAGGCCAGAGCTCTTGGGATATAATATTTTAGCTTGGTCCATTCACGGCCGAACAATCTTGGAACATCTTTTAAGATTTCTTTCAAAGATTGATCGGCAAGTGCTTTTTCACCTCTTAATTTATTCTCAACTGCTTCAGCTAAGAGTCCATTGAAGGGGGCTGCAATCCAATTAGCAAGCATGGAAAAAAAGAAAAATACAAATAAAATAACTCCAACAATAACCAATGGCCAAATCAACCATGAGACTAAAGTCATTATCCATTCAAAAGCCCCTAAACCATTCAGCCAGTTATTGATAGTATCAGTCCATTCGCCTACTTGAGAAATGACGTAAATTAAAGCGATGCTGAGTAGAGTAAGGTTGATGGCTAGAGGAATAAACACAAATCTTTTAATGCCTTTTTGGGTCAACATACGAAAACCTTGGCCAAGATAATGAGCGCCATGAAAACTATTTTGAGGCATTGTTAATTTTTTGTTCTTTATGCTGTTAATTTGCTTAAAATCATTTAAACTTAAAAGTTAACAATATGAAAGCTCGATTTTGTAACAGAATGATCTTCAAGGAACTCGAGCCATTAAAATGACAATAGAAAGCCAGTTTAACTGGTTGATTTTTATACGATAATTAAATGCGATTAAAACAAATAAAACTAGCGGGTTTTAAATCTTTTGTAGATCCGACAACCGTTTCTCTACCAAGTAACTTAACCTCAATTGTAGGGCCTAATGGTTGTGGTAAATCAAACCTGATTGACGCTGTTAGATGGGTGATGGGTGAGTCATCTGCCAAGAATCTTCGTGGCGATGCTATGACTGACGTTATCTTTAACGGTTCCACCGGGCGTAAGCCTGTTGGGCAAGCCAGTATTGAGCTGGTCTTTGATAATTCAGATGGCACTATCCAAGGCGAGTTTGCCAATTACAATGAAATTGCGGTTCGTCGTCAGGTCAATCGTGAAGCCCAATCAGCATATTTTTTAAATGGTACTCGTTGTCGTCGTAAAGATATTACGGATATTTTCTTAGGTACAGGCTTAGGACCTAGAAGTTATGCCATTATTGAGCAGGGCATGATTTCTCGATTAATTGAGTCAAAGCCACATGAATTACGAGTTTTTCTTGAAGAGGCAGCTGGGATCTCTAAATATAAAGAGCGTCGTCGAGAAACTGAAAACCGTATAAAACATACCCGTGAGAACCTTGACCGATTAAGTGATTTACGTGATGAGCTTGGGAAACAGCTAGCTCATTTAAAGCGTCAGGCAACATCTGCCGAACGTTATAAAGAATACAAAGCCACAGAACGTCAGTTACGCGCAGAGTTAGCCGCTATTCGTTGGCAAACTTTCAACCAAACTATCGAGAGTTTGGATGATGCTATCCAGAAGATGGAAACGGAAGTAGAGGCAAGAGTTGCTGATCAGCGTAAAGCCGATGCAGAAATAGAAAAATCCCGTGATTTGCATACAGAGTTAACGGATGCTCACTCTGAAGTTCAAGGTCGTTTCTATGGTATTGGTGCTGATATTGCCCGTTTAGAGCAAGCAATTGAGCATACTAAGCAGCAAAAGGCACAATTATTAGAAGATAAGACACAGGTACAAGCTTCTTTGGATCGTCTGCGCGATCAGTTGAAGTTTGATGAGTCTAAACTTGAAGAGTTAATGACGGACTTGATGCAATCGGAACCTGAACTTGAATTAAAGCAAGGTCTAGTTGAAGAAAAGCAACAGCAATTGATTGATTTTGAAGAAGATATGCGTCTTTGGCAACAAGAGTGGGATGCATTTAATCAACAAGCTTCAGCTAACGCGCAAAAGACTGAAGTTGAGAAAACTCGAATTCAACACCTTGAATCTCATATTTCTCGATATGGAAAACGCTTAGAGCAAGTTTCTAGTGAGATTGAAACACACCAATCTGAGCCTATGGAAGCTGAAATGCTGAAAATGGCCGAAGAATTGGGTTTAGTGGAAGAGCAGACAGAACGTTTGGATGATTCCGTTAATTTAGCGGTTGAAAAGATCAATGAGTTGCGTCAAAAGCAAAGAGAGCATAATCAAACGATTGAACAAAGTCGCTCTCAAGTTCGTAGTTTAGAATCTAAGAAGATTTCTTTAGAAGCTTTGCAAAGTGCTGCCTTAGGTAATGACAATGAAGCTGCTGTCCAATGGTTGAGCAAAGAAAATATCAGTAATAACAAGAGATTAGCTCAAACTATTAAAGTGGATTCTGGTTGGGAGAAAGCCGCTGAAACTGTGTTGGGCGATCATCTAGAAGCTGTGGTTGCTGATGATTTGTCTAATTTGGCAAGTTCTTTGGCGGACCTAGCTAGCGGTAAAGTTTTATTGATAGATTCAAATGCCACTGGAGTTAACTCTCACCCAGATACTTTGTACAGTAAGGTGAAGGGTGCGGATGCATTAGCCGGCCGTTTAAGTCGGGTTAAATTAGCGGATGATTTATCAAGTGCTTTAACAATTCGTACAAGTCTTAAAGAGGATGAATCGGTCATCACGCCAGATGGTTTATGGATGGGCGCACAATGGTTACGAGTTTCTCGTCAAGAAGATACCGCTTCCGGGGTTATCGAACGTGAAGCTCAATTAACTAAGATTAATGCCGATTTGGAAGAAAAGTCAGCTATTTTTGAAGAACTACAAGAACAAAGAGAACGATTGGCTGAGCAATTAAAGGAACAAGAAGGCTTATGGCAAACTCAGCAATCTCAATTAGCTGAAGCTAATCGCCAGTACACTGAGTTACGTACAAAGGTTGGTTCACAACAAGCTAAGCTAGAACAAACTAAAGCGAGAATGGATCGTCTACAAAAAGAACGTCAGGATATAGCATTACAAATTCAAGAAGATGAACAAGCTTTATCGCGCAGTCGCCAAACCATTGAGCAGATGGTAGATGCAATGGCTGATGATACGGATAAACGTGAAGCTATGACTTCGGAAAGGGAGAACAAGCGTCAAGAGTTGGAATCTAAAAGAATTACAGCACGCGAAACAAAAGAGATGGAGCATCAACTCGCATTAAAAGTAAGTTCTTTGCAAGCTGAAGTTAATTCAACTCGTTCAGGTTTTGAGCGTGTTAACAGTCAAATTGGTGATTTAACTGCTCGCAAAGTGGAGTTGGATAATCGTTTAAATCTGGAGCAAGATCCTACCCAAGAGTATCAGTTGGATTTAGAAGCGGCGTTAGAAAAGCGTCTACTGGTAGAAGATGAGTTGAAGCAAGCTCGTAACAAGTTATCTGAAATTGATGAGTCGATGCGTAAGATTGAACGCCAAAGGCATGAGTCTGAACAGTCGGCTCAAGGTGTACGCTCCCGTTTAGAAAAACTACGAATGGATTGGCAAGAAGCTACCACTAAACAAAATACACAAGCTGAAGTTTTGCTGGAAGCAAAGCAAGACCCTCGAGATTTGCTAAAAGAGTTAGAAGAGGGCGCTTCAGAAGAACAATGGTTAAATGATATCGAGCATATCACTGGCAAGATTCAACGTTTAGGTGCCATTAATTTAGCAGCAATTGAAGAACATAAAACACAAGAAGAGCGTAAAGTTTATTTAGATTCGCAAAATGATGATTTGACTGAAGCGCTTGAGACATTAGAGAGTGCTATAAGAAAGATCGATCACGAAACTCGGACACGGTTTAAAGAAACCTTTGATAAGGTTAATAAGGGTGTGCAGGAATTATTCCCCAAAGTTTTTGGTGGCGGGCATGCTTATCTGGAGCTAACGGGTGAAAACTTATTAGATACTGGTGTTTCTATTATGGCACGTCCTCCAGGCAAGCGTAATTCAACCATTCATTTGTTATCGGGGGGGGAAAAGGCACTGACCGCGATTTCATTAGTATTCTCGATTTTCCGTTTAAACCCGGCACCTTTCTGTATGTTGGATGAGGTAGATGCACCATTGGATGATGCTAATGTTGGCCGTTATGCAAACTTGGTTAAAGAGATGAGCGATCAAGTTCAATTTATTGCTATTACGCATAATAAAATTGCGATGGAAATGGCACATACGTTATTAGGGGTAACCATGAGTGAACCTGGTGTTTCGCGCGTGGTCTCAGTAGATGTAGAGGAAGCAGCGGCGTTAGCAGCTTCTTAACTTTTTTAGGTAATTCAATGGACCCAGTACTTTTTGTATTATTAATTATAGTTGGAGTTATCATCGTAGGTTTTGTGTATTTTGATGCTAAACGTCGTCAAGTAATACGCCAAGAAAAGCGCGATCAAAAAAAGTTTGAGCAACAGTTTTCAAACTCTTCAGACGATGCAGGTTATGATTTGGATGGGATAGGGCAAGTTCGCTTAGTTGAGTCGGCGCAAAAAAAAGTGATTCAGGAAAAGGTTCAGCAAGCAAATGACTCGGTTGTTAACCAAACGCAACCCGTTAAAGTAAAACCGGAAGAAAGTGCTTCTAACACAAATATTTCCGCCACTAAAGAAGATCCTAGCGTTGGTCAATCAGAAGTCCCTGTTTTAGATGATATGTTGTTTGGTTTTGATAAAGACAAACTCGAAGATACTGGTAATGATAAGATTGAGCCCACAATAGAGCAACCTTCACAAGCTTCGCTATTTGATGAAGCAGATAGTGAGCCAGCAGTTCAGGCTGAACCGGAAGTGATTTTCACCTTGTACTTAGTTTCTCCTAGCGATGCTCCTTACCAAGGCGAATCATTAGTGCAAGCATTGTTAGCCCAAGGCATGCGTCATGGAGATATGAATATATTTCATAGACATAGCCAGGCCACTGGCCGTGGCGCGGTACAATTTAGTCTGGCTAGTGCTTACGAGCCTGGTACTTTTGATTTAGATCATTTGGATCAACTTGAAACCAAAGGTTTGGCAGTGTTTATGGCTTTACCTGGACCAAAAAAGCCAATGAAAGCTTACGAATTAATGATCAAAACGTGTAAAGCCATTACTGAAGAACTTGGTGGTTATATCATTGATTCAAGCAAAGCACATTTTAGTAAGCAAATTGAATTACATCATAAAGAGCAAATTCAAGAGTTTGAGCGTAAGCTTTTATTAAAGCAGTCTTAGTATGTCAGTAAATCAAAATATTCAAACGCGAGTTGAAGAACTTCGCGTAGTAATTAATGACCATAATTATCAATATTATGTTTTAGACGAACCCCAAGTTCCCGATTCCGAATACGATCGTTTATTACGTGAGTTGATTAGTTTGGAAAAGGAGCATCCTGAGTTAATAACAGAAGATTCACCTTCACAACGCGTTGGTAGCAAACCTGACTCAGGGTTTGCAGAAATAACTCATGAAGTACCAATGCTTTCTTTGGATAACGCCATGGAAGAAGGGGAGTTTATAGCTTTTAATAAAAGAGTTATGGATAAACTGAGGTTGACTAAAGATGTGCATTTTTTGTGTGAGCCAAAGCTGGATGGGTTGGCAGTAAGTTTACGTTACGAAAATGGACTTTTAGTGCAAGCAGCTACTAGAGGTGATGGCTCAGTAGGCGAAAATATTACTTTAAATATAAGAACCATACAATCAATTCCATTAAAGTTACGTACTGATAACCCGCCAACGTTGCTTGAAGCCCGTGGTGAGGTTTTTATGCCTTTAGATGTTTTTGACAAACTTAATCAGGAAGCTAAAGAACAAGCTAGAAAAGTTTTTGCTAATCCAAGAAATGCAGCCGCAGGAAGTTTACGTCAATTAGATCCTTCGATTACAGCAAAGCGGAAACTTGCTTTTTATGCTTATTCAATGGGCGTGGTTTCTGATGATTTTGTATTAGCGGAAAATCACTTGGATAGATTAAAACAACTGCAGCAACTGGGTTTTCCCATAACCAGCGAGTTAGTTTCTGCGAATGGTTCAGATGAAGTAATCAAAACTTTTGAATCAATGCAGAATAAGAGAGCGAGCTTACCTTTTGAAATTGATGGCATGGTAGTCAAGGTTAATTCAATAGCTCAGCAAGAAGAGCTAGGCTTTGTGTCTCGAGCGCCACGCTGGGCGATAGCCATGAAATTTCCCGCGCAAGAGGAAATGACTCAATTACTAGATGTAGATTTTCAAGTGGGCCGTACTGGAGCTTTGACACCAGTTGCACGTTTAGAGCCAGTCTTTGTTGGTGGGGTAACGGTAAGTAATGCTACTCTGCACAATATGGATGAAGTAGAACGTCTTGGAATTAAAATTGGTGATACGGTGATTATCCGCAGAGCTGGAGATGTGATACCACAAGTGGTGAGCGTAATCGAGTCTAGGCGACCTAATACAGCAAAAAGCATCCCTTATCCAACAACTTGTCCTGTTTGTGATTCCAAAGCTGTAAAAGCAGAAGGTGAAGCGGTGATCCGTTGTTCTGGTGGTTTGATTTGTGAAGCACAGCGGACTCAAGCAATTAAGCATTTTGCATCACGCAAAGCTATGGATATTGATGGGCTTGGAGATAAGCTTGTTGATATTTTTGTCGAGCTTAAATTGATAAATCGAATTAGTGATTTGTTTAAATTGAAACATGAGCAAATAGCTAACCTTGAAAGAATGGGGGATAAGTCAGCTCAAAATTTAATTGATGCTATTCTAGCAAGTAAAGAAACGACATTAGCTAAGTTTGTCTATTCCCTAGGTATTCGTGAGGTTGGCGAGGTCACCGCAAAAAACCTTGCGAATCATTTTCGAAGTTTAGAAGCATTGCTAGCTGCAGACAAAGAAATATTAGAGTCTGTTGACGATGTAGGTCCCATAGTAGCTCAAAATATCGTTGATTTCTTTGCTAGTGAGATTAACCAAAAAGAAGTAAATGCATTAATTGAAAGCGGTATTAATTGGCCAGCAATTGAGTTAAAGTCAGATGCGGATTTACCGTTAAAGGGGAAAACATTCGTCATTACAGGTACTTTACATAGTATAAAGCGAAGTGAAGCAAAACTTTTATTGGAAGAAAAAGGTGCTAAGGTTTCAGGTTCTGTTTCTAAAAATACGGATGTTCTTATTGCAGGTGAAAAGGCTGGATCAAAATTAAAAAAAGCACAAGACTTAGGTATAAAGATTTTAGATGAATCTTATTTTGATTCGATATAGAGCTCAATTTAAGCGACGCTAATTAAATTTTTACCATTCCCTTTAGACTCATAAAGAGATTTGTCCGCAAACTCTAAAAGCTCGTTGAGCTTCACGTTTTGGCTAGATTGTGAGGCTATCCCAATACTAATGGTGAATATAATAATTTGATCTTTATAGTCTATAGGAGCAATTTTATTCTTTGCTTGATTCAATAATCTTAACGCTTTAAAAGGATTCGTTTTGGGCATCACGATTATGAACTCATCACCCCCAAAGCGTCCTATTTGGTAGTTAGAGGGTAAAACTTCTTTGAAAGTCTCTACAAACTGTTTTAAACAGAGATCACCTGCTTGGTGTCCATACACATCATTAATTAATTTGAAATCATCAAAATCTATAAATGCTATCGACAATGGATTATTAGAGTCATAACTCTCTTCTAACGCGTGAGTTATAAATGCTTCTATTGCTCCACGATTATATGTTCCTGTTAATTCATCAAAATCCGCTTTGCTTTTGATAGCACTGATTGAGTCTGCATTGAGAATACTTCTAATAAGTTCACGAGAATATTTTTGGATAAAGCTTTTGATCTGAACGGTATTCTTTGTTTCTTTGGTAAGCTCTAGAACAGCAGCGCTCCATTCATGTTGCCTTAGTGGGACTGGGAAAATTAAGAATTCGCTATTTTTTCCAGTGAGCTTCTTGGGATGGCCTTTCTTAGCAATGGACTCAATTCTATTTAAATTAGCTTCGATAATTTGATAATGGTAGCCATTTTGATGTCTAGTATCTAAAACTTTTTGAATGCCATTTGCATTTTTATAGACAACAGCATTAGAAGTTACACCCAAAGTATCTTTAAACTCTTTAAAGAATGAATCGACAATAAATTGACGATGATCGCTTTCTTCTGATTGATGAACATGATTATTAATCATGCTAATTAATCTATTGAAGTCCTTTTCTAAATTATAAACAAAAGCAGTTTCTTGGCTTTCTGTTTTTGCATGATCGCGCTGTATCTGCATTTGAACTAAGTTATCGGCCAAGCCGATTGAAAAAATAATTGCTTCTATAAAAATAGCAACAATTACACCATATTCAGTAAAAAAAGTTTGTGGAACTAGATTCCATATATATAAAATTCGGAAGATGCTTGCAAAAAGAAACAACGAAAAAGCAAGTGTGAAAAATATTGCTTGTCGGTTTCCATGCTTTAAATGCAATAGCATAACTGTCGAATACAGAGGTATTCCAATTAAAGCAATTAAATTTAACAAATTTACTATTACTCCAGATAACTGAGGTAATATTATGTTAATTAAAAGCAAAATGGCGGTGATACATTGAACGGCTTTAATTATAAAGTCTAATCGCGGAGTATAATGTTTAGTATTTAAAAAATTTCTAACAAAACTTCCTAAGAATATACAGCTCAATGCCAGGAAATTAAGTTGTCTTGCAAATGTTTCACTAAGCCAGCTTAATGCTGAGTAGTGAAAAATAAACCCCGTCATAGTCAGGATAAGAATAAGAACAGTGCCATGATATAAAATATAGAATAAATAAGATTTATTTCTATTGGTGATATAAAAAAAGCTATTGATTACTAACATTAGAAATAGCCCAAAAATAACAGCACTAAAAAAGCTATTAAGATGAAGATCATAGTTCAGGTAATTACTTTCATCCCAAACACTTAAAGTAATCGCGATATCCCTAACTTCAGTAACTAGAAGGTGAAAATGTGATGCATTCTCATAAGGCTCTAGGTTTACAATTTTATTTTGATTGGTATAGCCTGTATCAGGTAAAAAGTCGTAACGAGTTTGATGTGATATAGGCTTTGCAAAATTATCATTAACAAATAACTTAAACTCTGAAGTAATGTGTGGATTTAGAACAAAAATTGGATCATCAATATCTTTTAATGCAGGGACTTCAATTTTAATCCAATGATAGGATTTTTTGCCCTGGTGATTTAGTGAAATTTTATGAGTTGAAGCCTTAAAGAGCTCTAAGCTTGGGGGCATTAAAGCAGCGCTGTCTTCTGTCAAAGTTCCACTATAAGATGTTTTGATTTTATAGTTACTGGATTTATTAGGCGCAGCAATCATCATCAGCACCATAAATAGGACTATTAGTGGTAATAAAAAGAAGCCGATTGTTCCCCAGTTTTTCAAGTTTTATCCCTATATGGTTATTTCGCCAACTTTTGTTAGATCAGGGCAGTGATCTAATAAATCAGCTGGAGTAACGAACATAGCATTTTGTTTTTGCATAACTTGCAGTCCAGCTTTATGACTAGCAGATTCAAAACTTATTTCTTGCTCTATGGCATGTAGTGCTTTAGACAAAATATAAATATGTTCTAGAATCTCTGACTCTAACGATGCTATTGATTCTCCTTCTTTATTTTTCAGATTAGAAAGCAATTCTTTTTCTGATAATTCTACAGCAGGCTTTTCAAGCTTAAGGCTGTTGTAAGTTGGCGAATCATGCATTGGTGTCTGATTTATCGCTTTCTCAAATAAACTTTTTTCTTGGTTAGCTTTTAATAAGTTTCCATTCTTTATGGTTAGTTGATAATCCTTTCCTGCATCTTGGTATGATTGGAAAATATACTGTGAACAAACCATTGGGAGTTTCCCTGGGTATTTATGCTCATTGATAATCGTTAGCAATTTAGATACTAACTTTTTCAATATGGCCAATGTTGCTTTTTGTTGCGGGCCGGATGGCGAAAATTTCTTATAGATTAGAATCATTCCTACAAGATATAAGTTAGCCATTCCATATGGCTCTTCTTCGTTCAAATATTTGGTGGCGGCTTGCATTACAGGGCTGAAATCTTGATTACGCTCATCGCGCATTACATGAATTGTCCTTCCTGCAAAGCGTTCTTTAGCGTTCGCAACTCTAATCGCAGGTGGCGTTTCTTCAATTATTTTAGAGAATTCTTTGTAGGTCATAGCAGTGTGGCTAACATCTGCTCCGGTTAAAAATACGATGGCTTCTGAAAGCCAGCTACCTTTTTCCGGTGAAAACAAAAGTACATCACCTGATTTCAATTCATTGATATCCATTTCGACCCCTAAATCCAAAGTTTATCTATTGAATATACACCATTTAATTTGGATTAGGAATAATTTGGGGAAGTTGGGAGGTAAGAAAAAGCCCTGACTATCAGGGCTTATAACTGTCTGTTTCGAATTTGGACTAAATAGAGGTTTTAGCCGCTGGGCTATTGCTTTGATTACTTAACGAATCTTGAATAGCTTTTGTAATAATCTCATCATCACTGAAGCTAATAACATTAAGTTCAAGAAGCTCAGGTAATGGCTCATCAACAATAGCTTTAGCCATTGGAGCTGAGGCGCTAAGCTCTATAACCTTAGCTGGGGCTTTCTTAACTTCAGTTTCTTTAACCATCTCTTGAGGCGGAGTCACTAATTCACTTTGCTCTTTAGATGCCTCTTTCGCAGGATTGGCTTCAAGCTTTGGTTTTTCCGTTACTACTGAAGATTTTTCTGCGACCTTTTTTGGCAATTCGTTATCATTGGTAGATGCAGTGGTTTGAGCTGGACTTGGCTCCATAACAGACTTTACAGAGCGCTCTAATGACTTTTGCGCTTTGTAAATCATCACTTCTTCAGGCGAAGCCTTTGGCTTATTTGATTGTGGCTTTTTATTTGAAGCGCTTTGAGCCGACTTTTCAACGGAAGCTTGCGCTTTTGGCGCTTGATTTGCTTGAGGCTGTTCAATCGTAGCCATGCGCTCAGCACGAGTTTTACGTGCTGGTCTTGGCGGATGCTTTGGTTTAGCAACTTGAGCATTCTTTGAAGACTGCTTTTTCTGTGGTGCTTGCTTAGGCTTTTGCTGAGATTTTTGCTGCTGCTTGCCTTTTTGTTGAGCAGTAAAGTTTTGTTGTTCAGAGTTTTTACCCTGAGCATTTTGCTGCGGCTTATTTTGATTAGTGTTTTGGCGGTTTTTATTGTAATTACGGTTACGCTTTTTGCCTTGGTAACGGTTATTACGATTGTTTCGGCCACGGTTGTTTTGGTGTTTGCCTTTGTACTTTTTCTTCTTTTTATCGTTGCCTGTTAGCTTATCCCACAAGCGTTTAAAGAAGCCGTCCTTCTTTTTCTGTTGCTGCTTATTTTTCTTGGGCTTTTTGACTTTTGTTTTCTTAGGCGCAACTTGCTCTGCTGGCTCAGGAACCGTTTGAATCGCAGCTTTTTCAATATTGGCGGCTAAGTCTGGATTAGTAGAACGAACATACTCCACTTGGCTTGGTGCATCGACTAGGTCATAGCTTGAGCCTTGGTGAGCTTCGTCTGCTTTAACGCGCAGCACTTCATAGTGAGGCGTATCCATATGCGGATTTGGCACTACGATAATACGAACTTTTTGTTGCTTTTCAATTTGCTCAATCTTACGACGCTTTTCGTTTAATAAGAATGTCGCTAATTCCACTGGAGCAATTACATGAACTTCAGCCGTGGACTCTTTCATAGCTTCATCGCCAACTAGACGCAAGATCGATAAGCCTAACGAGTCAGTACCTCGAATAACGCCATGGCCTGTACAACGAGGACAAACGTGTTGGCTTGATTCTTCAAGAGAAGGGCGCAAGCGCTGACGTGACATTTCTAATAAACCAAATTTAGAAATACGACCAATTTGAATGCGAGCACGATCTCTTTTAACCGAGCTGCGCATCACGTTTTCAACTTCGCGTTGATTACGTGGAGGGCCCATATCGATAAAATCGATAACGATTAAACCACCAATGTCACGTAAGCGAAGTTGGCGAGCAATTTCTTCTGCGGCTTCTTTGTTGGTATGTAAAGCTGTTTCTTCGATATCACCGCCTTTAGTGGCGCGCGCTGAGTTAATATCAATCGATAATAAAGCTTCAGTTTGGTCAAAAACTACCGAACCACCAGATGGTAAACGCACTTCACGTTGGAAAGCACTTTCGATTTGGCTTTCCACTTGATAGCGGTTAAATAATGGGATCGGATCTTGGTATAACTTAATTTTATTTACAAAATCTGGACGCTGTTTGGCCAATTCCGCTTTCGTAATATCGAAGATTTCTTTGCGATCGACTAAGATTTCGCCAATGTCTGGGCGTAAATAGTCACGAATAGCGCGATTGATAACGTTAGATTCCTGGTAGATAAAAAATGGAGCAGGGCGCTTGTCTGCTTCTTCTTTAATTTTATTCCAGAAGTTTAAAAGGTAAGAAAAATCACCATTGATTTCATCGAAGTCTTTGCCGACACCAGCAGTACGGATAATGCAACCCATGCCTTTTGGTACGTTGATTTGGTTCATAATGCCTTTTAATTCTTGACGCTCTTCGCCTTCGATACGGCGAGAAATACCGCCAGCACGGGAATTATTTGGCATTAACACCATGTATGAACCAGCCAAACTGACTGAAGTTGTTAAAGCTGCGCCTTTGTTGCCACGCTCTTCTTTGTCGATTTGAACAATGATTTCTTGGCCTTCTTTTAAGGCATCTTTAATCGTTGGGCGACCGCGTGAAGGAGGCTTGTGCATATACTCACGAGCCACTTCCTTTAAAGGTAAGAAACCATGTCTTTCGGCACCATAATCAACAA
Source organism: uncultured Kangiella sp. (assembly GCA_947503345.1). Lineage (GTDB taxonomy): Bacteria > Pseudomonadota > Gammaproteobacteria > Enterobacterales > Kangiellaceae > Kangiella. The sequence goes on from CANNCW010000002.1 coordinate 15,971, forward strand.
AGGCAGCTTCTAAACTTGGCTCAATACGAGTAACTTTGCCCTTGTAGATATTACCTTTTTTCTGCTCGCGTCCAGCAAGCTCGATATCTAAATCAAATAATCTTTGGCCATCTACCAAAGCAACGCGCATCTCTTCATTATGATGAGTTGCGTTAATTAACATTCTTTTCATGAATTCTCTCTCTATTTTAAAATAGAATGCGAGAGCTAGGCAGGTGCTTAGAAAGGTTTAATCAAATGACCAAAACAGCTTCTTGTTTAAAGAAACTGTCCAATTATAACTAATTGTATCTTTGGGTCCTTAAAAGAGCCCTATTTATATGTATTATCATATAGTTAGGAGCGATACCTTATTTTGATTATAACTTTAAAGGATGGGCTATTTTACGTCTTAGGGTCTATTTTTACGTTTAAAACCTGCATAAAGGAAGCCGATCTAACCGCGCTTATTTCGTTCAATTTAGAGGAGTTCTGTAAGTCTAAATTGTTGCGCTACTTTGTATTCCTGCTATCTCCGCATTCGGATATAACTAAATTTTTGCTTGGGATTTTTATCGCAGAGCTTTCTTGATACGGTTCTAAATTAACATCGTATGAATTGAAAGTTGCTCATCAAGCCACTCATCGGAGCTTTTGCTCACAACGCGCATTATAGCCATAGATAGCGCCAGTAGCAATCATTATCATTAAGTTAAACCATTGATTTATTATAGGCTTGAGTCGGATGAATTCTCTGTTAGCTCAGTATCTTTTGCGGTATAGTGCGCCCCATGACCGAAATCTCCTACCCAAAAGTCCAATTTGTCGAAGTGCAGCCTGAAGAAGCAGGTCAGCGGATTGACAATTTCCTAATGAAAAAACTAAAAGGCGTGCCGAAAAGCCGTATCTATAAGATGCTGCGAAAAGGAGAAGTGCGGGTTAATAAAGGCCGTGTTAAAGCGGAATATAAGATTGAAGCGGAAGATTCTGTCAGAATTCCGCCAGTGCGTGTTTCTGAATCGAAAACTGAAGTTCCGACTAACCTAAATAAGGTTCAGGATTTAGAAAAAGCGGTTTTATATGAGGATGAACGCATTATTGTGCTTAACAAGCCTCATGGAATGGCGGTTCATGGTGGCAGTGGTATGAGCTATGGCGTGATTGAAGCTATGCGCGCTTTAAGGCCAAAAGCACCTTACTTGGAATTGGTACATCGCTTAGATAGAGATACTTCTGGTTGCCTGTTAATCGCAAAAAAACGTAGCGCTTTGCGTTATTTGCATCAACAATTACAAAAAAAGACCATGACCAAGCGATATTGGGCATTGGTCAATGGTGCTTGGCCTAAGAAATTGAAACTGGTGGATGCGCCACTAGCAAAGAACCAAGTTAAATCAGGGGAACGACTAGTCAAAGTCACTGAGTCTGGTAAAGATTCCAAAACATCTTTTCGTATTTTAGAGCAGTTTGAAGGTTTCAGCTTAATGTCAGCTGAGCCCATCACCGGTCGAACTCACCAGATCCGCGTTCATGCCCAATACGTTGGTCATGGCTTGGTAGGAGACCCGAAATATGGTGATGATGAAGTAAATTTGTCTTTGAAAAGCGCCAAGTTAAGCGATCGGTTGTTTTTACATGCCTATTCTTTAAAGTTTAAAACCCAAGTTGATGCCAAGCCAATTCAAGTGGAAGCACCATTACCAACTGAGCTTGAGCAGTTATTGAACCACCTGCGTTCTGGCCAAAGTATTTAATTTGTCGATGCAACGCCTATCCAATATCAAGTTAATCGTATTTGATTGGGATGGCACCATTATGGATTCCACGGGACGTATTGTTTCTGCCATGCAACAAGCTGCGCGTCAGCAGAGTTTAATCATTCCAACTGATGAAGCTGTAAAAAGTATTATTGGACTTGGCTTAACCCAATGCTTCAATATTCTTTTTCCAGGTTTGAAATGTCACCAAGCCATTACTGAAGAATACCGCTATCAATATGTAGAATTTGATACCACGCCATCGCCAATCTTTGACGGAGTAGAAGCCGTATTAACCGAGTTAAAAGCCAAAGGGTACCAATTGGCTGTCGCCACCGGTAAAGCTCGGCATGGCTTAGATAGAGTCTTAAAAGACTCAAAGCTAGAGCATTATTTTGATCACACGATTGGCGCTGATGAAGTTACAAACGCCAAACCTGCCCCCGACATGCTGAACTGGTTAATGAAGCAATCCAAAACTAAACCTCATCAAGTGGTGATGATTGGTGATACCAGCTTTGATCTGGAAATGGCGAATAATGCAAAAACTTATGCCGTTGGCGTTAGTTTTGGCGCTCAAGATATAAAACTATTAAATCAATATACTCCAAAAGCTATAGTTGATAGTTTTTCAAATTTAAGAGAGTTATTTTAAATGGCCTTAAAAGCAACGATTTATAAAGCAACTATTAACATTTCGGATTTAGATAATCATTATTATGACGAACTGAATCTCACCATTGCCCAGCATCCGTCTGAGTCTGACAAACGTATGATGGTGCGTTTGGTGGCATATATTCTTAATGTTCAAGAGCGTTTGGAGTTTACTAAAGGTTTATCGGAAGAGGGTGAGCCTGAAATTTGGGCGAAGAATTACACTGACGATATTGAACTTTGGATTGATCTAGGGAGACCTGATGAAACCCGCTTACGCAAAGCGAGCCACAAATCAAAACAGGTAATCGTTTACAGTTATGATGACAACGCCAGTTCGATTTGGTGGAAATCGATAGCTAGTAAAGTTCGGGATTATAAAAATTTATCTGTCTATGCGATAAATGATGAACAAGTGGCTGGAATTGAAGCTATGGTCGAAAGAACCATGCAATTACAGGCGACCATTGAAGATGGTCAGTTATGGTTAAGTAATGATAAGGCGAGTCAGTTGGTGGAAGCGATCAAGCTTGATTAAAACCTGATCGCTATTCATTTCTACTTAAAGCAGATCTTTCTGTAATTGTTTTAGTTTTGCCAGAACCTTTTTCGAATGTTCATCGGCATCGACTTTTTCAAAATGATAAACAATGCTACCTTGAGGATCGATAATGAAAGTTTGGCGTTTGGTATATTTTACTGGACCAAACCCGCCTATAACTTTGTAGGCTTTAGCCGTTTTTTTATCTGTGTCTGATAAAATATCAAAAGGTAGTTGGTACTTCTTACTGAAGTCCTTGTGCGAGTCATTGTCATCTAATGAAACCCCTACAATTTCTGTGTTTAACGCTTTAAAATCTTCATAAGCATCTCGGAAGTTTTTTGCTTCAGTGGTACAGCCTGGAGTATCGTCTCGCGGATAGAAATAGAGTACCAGCCAATTATTTTTGTAGTTGCTTAAACTTTTATATTCACCATCTTGTGCCATTAACTTAAAGTCTGGCGCTAGTTGGCCGACAAAGTTACTGGCGTTGGCAGATAAACTGATTAAAGTAATCAACAAGCCACTTAAAATTTTCTTCATAAAGCTTTACACTCAAATACTATTTAGTTGATTCACTATAACTTATTTTAAAAGGCGTGAATATGTTGTCAAAGACCAATTTAACTCAAGTCAAACTCGAAATGCCTACCTTAGAGACTGAGCGATTATTATTGCGAGAGTTTCGTTTGAGTGATTTCGATGTTTTTGCTGATCTCATGGCTGATCCTATTTTCAGGCGCTATTTAGGTAAAGGCGATCCTTTGAATAGGGAAAACGCTTGGCGTACTTATTGTTCAATTATTGGTCATTGGGTGCTAAGAGGCTTTGGATTCTGGGCATTGGAAGATAAAGCTATTGGCGCTTATGTGGGCCATGTTGGGATCCATTATCCCGAAGACTGGCCGGATGTGGAGATTGGCTGGGGAATTCATCCTGATTACCAGCAAAGTGGTTATGGTTTTGAAGCTGCACAGAGGGTTATGCAGTATGGTTTTGAAACGCTAGAGCTGGATTATTTGATCAGTTTAATTGCTGAGGGCAATGAGGCTTCAGCGAATTTAGCGTTAAAGCTGGGTGAAAAACATACAAAAACCGTCGAGATGTTCGAGACTCCCGTCAGAATATATAAAATTACCCGAGAAGAGTTTTTGGCTAAAAGCTAGTTTTAGCCAGCTTACAGTCGCAATAGTGGTTTTCTTAATAAATTGATAGGTAATGCCTATTATCAAAGACATCGAAATGTGGAATAATCACTGCTCAAAGATTGCTTCCCAGCGAATTCAATTAATAACATTACGACAGTATTTAGGAGTCCTTTGATGGATGACAATAAAAAGAAAGCACTTGGCGCTGCTTTAACACAAATTGAGCGTCAATTCGGTAAAGGTTCGATCATGCGTTTGGGCGATAACAGCGCTGCCAAAGGTATTGACACGATTTCTACTGGTTCGTTAGGTTTGGATATTGCGTTGGGTATTGGCGGCTTGCCAAAAGGCCGTATCGTTGAAATCTATGGCCCTGAGTCTTCAGGTAAAACGACTCTTGCATTGCAAGCTATTGCTGCTTGTCAGGCTGATGGCGGAACTGCGGCGTTTGTTGATGCTGAGCACGCGTTAGACCCAATTTATGCAGAAAAGTTAGGCGTTAACCTTGATGACTTAATTGTTTCTCAGCCAGATACTGGTGAACAGGCATTAGAAATTACGGATATGTTAGTGCGCTCAGGTGCGGTAGATATCTTAGTAGTTGACTCGGTGGCGGCATTAACGCCAAAAGCTGAGATTGAAGGTGATATGGGTGACTCTCATATGGGCTTACAGGCTCGTTTGATGTCTCAAGCTTTGCGTAAACTAACTGCGAATATTAAACGTTCAAATACTTTATGTGTGTTCATTAACCAAATTCGTATGAAAATTGGTGTTATGTTCGGTTCACCAGAGACGACCACTGGTGGTAACGCATTGAAGTTCTATGCTTCGGTTCGTTTGGATATTCGTCGTATTGGCCAAATTAAGCAAGCTGATGAAATTATTGGTAACGAAACTCGCGTTAAGGTTGTTAAGAACAAAGTAGCACCGCCATTTAAGCAAGCAGAATTCCAGATCCTATACGGTGAAGGCTCTTCATTAGAGGGCGAAGTTTTAGATTGGGGTGTTAAGCACAACTTGGTTGATAAGTCAGGTGCTTGGTACGCGTACAATGGCGACAAGATTGGCCAAGGTAAGCAAAACGTTATTAAGTTCTTAAAAGAAAAACCTGAGATTAAGAACGAAATTGAAACCAAATTGCGCAATATGTTATTGGTAACCGCTTCAGCAGAAGACGATTCTGAGGAAGAAGCGGAAGCTTAGTTTCCCGCTATAACAGGAAATAACTAATGACAAAAGAAACTGATTCAAGTGAAGTTAGCTCTGAAAGCAAAAGCACTAATTCAGGAAAGTTTTTTACCGCTTTTGGTAAAGGCTTCGTGGCGGGCTTTGTAACACTTGGCTTGATTAGTGTACTGATTTTAATTTTTAGAAGTTAAAACTTAAATTGCAATGAGATAAAGTTTCATGGCATTTAAAAAAACTCCGAGAGATTATAAACACATAGCGATGGACTTATTAGCGCGCCGGGAACATTCCCGGCGTGAGCTTATTAATAAGCTTAAAATTCGTGGCTTTGAAGGCGAAGAAGTTGAGGCGTATTTAGATCGATTAGCAGAAAGAGATCTGCAATCGGACCAACGATTCGCTGAAAGCTATGTCAGAATGCGCAGCGGCAATGGTTATGGTCAAAGGCGAATTAGCCAAGAATTAAGCCAGAAGGGCATTGCAGAATCGCGAATTAGCCAAATTTATGAAGAAATGGCGCTTGATTGGTATCAAATTGCTTTAGAAATTTGGCAAAAGAAATATAATCAGCTTCCTGGAAATGATTTAAAGCTAAAAGCGAAACAAAGTCGCTTTTTGCAATATCGAGGATTTGACTTCGATATTATTAATTGGATATTTAGTCGAAGTTCTGATGAAGACTAATTTTATACATATCATATAGTTAGAAAATATACTTAAAGAAAAAAAGGTCAAAGGTATTAGTGTGAGTCAGCAAAATGTTATGACAACGAATCAAATTCGTGATGCGTTTTTAAAATACTTTGAAACAAAAGGTCACCAAATCGTGGATTCGAGCCCATTAGTGCCTGCTAATGATCCAACTTTACTATTTACCAATGCGGGAATGGTACAGTTTAAGGATTGTTTCTTAGGGACTGATAAACGCAGCTACACCCGAGCTACTAGCTCTCAGCGTTGTGTTCGTGCTGGCGGTAAGCATAATGACCTTGAGAATGTGGGTTATACTGCGCGTCACCATACTTTCTTTGAAATGTTGGGTAACTTTTCTTTTGGTGATTATTTTAAGCAAGACGCTATTAATTATTGTTGGGAATTCTTAACTGAAGTTTTAAAACTGCCCAAGGAAAAGCTTTGGGTAACGGTTTACGAAGAAGATCAAGAAGCTTATGACATCTGGTCAAAAGAGTTAGGCTTCCCTGAAGAGCGTATTAGCCGTATTGGCGATAACAAAGGCGCTCGTTACGCTTCAGATAATTTCTGGGCGATGGGCGATACAGGTCCTTGTGGTCCTTGTACCGAAGTTTTCTATGACCATGGCGAACATATTTGGGGAGGTCCTCCGGGTACGCCTGAAGAAGATGGCGATCGTTTTATTGAGATCTGGAATCTGGTCTTTATGCAATATAACCGTCATAAAGACGGAACTATGGAGCCACTGCCAAAGCCGTCGGTTGATACCGGCATGGGCTTAGAACGTATTGCGGCCATTATGCAAAATGTTCATAGTAATTATGAAATCGATATTTTCCAAAATTTAATTAAGGCTACCGCTGATTTATTGAGCGTAAAAGATCTTGATAACAAGTCGTTACGCGTGATTGCCGATCACATTCGTTCATGTGCTTTTATGGTGATTGATGGGGTTGTCCCTTCAAATGAGGGGAGAGGTTATGTATTGCGCCGTATCGTTCGTCGCGCTATTCGCCATGGTCATCAGTTAGGTGCAGAGAAAGCATTCTTTTCTGACTTGGTAAAACCTTTAGCTCAAGAGATGGGTCAAGCTTACCCAGAGCTGAATGAGCAGTTTGATTTTATTGTGAAGGTTTTATCAAAAGAAGAAGCTGCTTTTGCCAAAACATTGGATCGCGGCATGAGCATTTTGGAGACTGATATAGCAGGAATGTCGGGTAAAATCATTTCTGGTGAAACAGTCTTTAAATTATACGATACTTTTGGATTCCCAAAGGATTTAACGGCTGATATTGCTCGTGAAAAAGAATTAGAGATTGATTGGGATGGCTTTGAAAAAGCCATGGAAGCGCAACGAGAGAAAGCTCGTGCGGCTAGTAATTTTGGTGTGGATTACAATGATAACTTATCGATTGATGAAACTTCAGAATTTACAGGTTACGGGCAAACACAACAAACGGGCACAATAGTTTCTAAAATTTTGTTCGAAAATGAGCCTGTTGAGAGTTTATTAAAAGGTCAAAAAGGTATCGTTATTCTGTCTGAGACGCCATTTTATGCTGAGTCTGGTGGTCAAGTTGGCGACAAAGGTACTTTAGAAGGCAGCAACTTTAAGTTTAAGGTTGAAGATACTCAAAAGCTTGGTGACGCCATTGCTCATATTGGCTTCCTTGAAGATGGCCAAATGATAGAAAGCTCGAAAGTTACTGCAGAAGTTAATGGCAAAAATCGTCAAGACATTATGCGTAATCACTCAGCGACTCATTTACTGCACGCTGCATTGCGTAAATTATTAGGTTCTCATGTTCAGCAAAAAGGCTCGTTAGTTGAGCCTGACAAATTGCGTTTTGATTTCTCACACACCGAAGCGGTGACTGCTGATGAATTAAATCAAATCGAATCACTAGTCAATCAAAAGATTTTCGAAAACCATAGTGTGGATGTGGACGTTACTGATATGGATAGTGCCAAAGAGAAGGGCGCAATGGCCTTATTTGGTGAAAAATATGGTGATGAAGTACGTGTTTTGACCATGTCTCCGTTTTCTGTTGAGCTTTGCGGCGGTACTCATGTTCGTCGTACTGGTGAAATTGGTCCCTTTAAGATTACTTCAGAAGCTGGTATCGCAGCAGGCGTTCGTCGTATTGAGGCGGTAACTGGTGAAGGTGCGGTTGCGTGGATGCAATCGAGCGAGAAAACTTTGAATACCATCGGTAGTTTATTAAAGTCTGATGCCACGCAAGCCGCAGATAAAGTTTCTCAGTTGATGGATAAAACCCGTCAATTAGAAAAAAACATCGAACAATTACAATCAAAACTTGCTTCGAACCAAGGAAGTGACTTGGTGTCTAAAGCTGTAGAGCTTAATGGTGTAAAGGTTTTGGTTTCTAAATTGGAAGGTGTAGAAGCTAAAGCGCTTCGTGAGATGCAAGACCAGTTAAAGAATAAATTAGGCAGTTCAATTGTTATGTTGGCTGTAGCAAATGACGGCAAAGTTGGTCTAATTGCTGGAGTTAGTAAAGATTTAACTTCAAAAGTTAAAGCAGGCGAGCTTGTTAATATGGTTGCACAACAAGTTGGTGGAAAAGGTGGTGGTCGTCCTGATATGGCACAAGCTGGTGGTTCGGATGAGTCAGCATTACCAGCCGCTCTAGATTCAGTGCTACCTTGGCTTGAAGAAAAATTAAGCTAGTTGTTTTAATTGTAGTCAAATTTGCATTAAGTTGTTAAAATTATCGACACAGCCGGTGGAACTGGCTGTTTTTTGTAGATAGAGGCCGAAAGGTCAGGTTTAAATTTGTAGTAGATAAAAAGGTATTAGGGAGAATTTTATGTTAATTCTTACTCGTCGTGTTGGCGAAACTCTTATGATCGGTGATGAAGTCACTGTGACAGTGCTTGGCGTTAAAGGTAATCAAGTTCGCATTGGTATCAATGCGCCGAAAGAAGTAGCCGTTCATCGTGAAGAAATTTATATGAGAATTCAGCACGAAAAAAACGCACAACAGTACGGTGAGCAGCCAGCTTTCGTGCCAAATGACGAATACAACTATTAATCTGTTTTATATTTAAACAGAGTTGTAAAAAAGTCATTAAAAATCGTTATTTAGATATTGCATTATCCACTGAATAAGGTAATATCTCGCTCGCGATTTGGTGAAGTGGCCGAGCGGCTGAAGGCGCTCCCCTGCTAAGGGAGTATACCCTAATCCGGTATCGAGGGTTCGAATCCCTCCTTCACCGCCATTATCGCGAAAGTGATAAAAGATCGTAAAGCGCATGTAGCTCAGCTGGATAGAGTACCTGGCTACGAACCAGGCGGTCGGAGGTTCGACTCCTTCCATGCGCGCCATATTTAGAAGGCTTCCAAGAGATTGGGAGCCTTTTTTTATGTGAAGAGGGTAGACTCAACACGGAGTTCCTCCTTCGTCAGAATTTGCTCCTGCAATTCTGACATTTCCGCCATCCCTGGCGGTCACATGCTCGCACTATAGAAAGGCTTCCAAGAGATTGGGAGCCTTTTTTTATGCTTGAAATTTGCATAAAATAAATTCCAATCTTTTAATTGACATCTTTTCAACTGGTGGCATAATACCGCCCACAACGCGCATGTAGCTCAGCTGGATAGAGTACCTGGCTACGAACCAGGCGGTCGGAGGTTCGACTCCTTCCATGCGCGCCATATTTAGAAGGCTTCCAAGAAATTGGAAGCCTTTTTTATTTCTGCAATATTTAGCAATAAAACGATCGTTGAATGGTGCCTTTATTAATGCTAATTTAGCCACAATTAACTCTGATAAATTCATCAAAAGAATCACTTTTATGCAAGCCAAAATAGCTAAACTCGTTAATAGCAAACTGTTTGAATACTTTATCATTTCAACCATTCTGTTAAGTGCCATTCTTATTGGCTTAGAAACAGTTTCTGGTTTAACAGAAAATCAACGCAACTGGATAGAACGATTAAATCAAATAATCTTAGTGATTTTTGTAATCGAAGCCGTGTTAAAAATATATGCAGTAGCCCCTAGATTTAGGCTTTATTTTGGTGATGGCTGGAATTTATTCGACTTTACTATTGTTGTGCTTTCTTTGATCCCATTTGCTGGTCAATATGCCATGATAGGGCGCTTATTACGCTTATTAAGAGTCGCAAGATTACTCTCAGCGCTTCCAGAGTTACGATTAATTGTTGGTACCTTATTAAGAACAATCCCGTCCATGTTCCATGTTGTGTTACTGATGCTAGTTTTGTTTTATATCTATGGGATTGCCGGGTACCAATTTTTTCATGAAACGAACCCTGAATATTGGGGAAGTTTGCCTACCTCCTTGCTAACGCTTTTCAGAGTTGTGACCTTGGAAGGTTGGACTGAGATAATGTATCTGGATCTAGCTAATCATGAATGGGCTTGGATTTATTACGTAAGCTTTATTGTGATGGGTACTTTTATCATTATTAATTTATTTATGGCTTTAGTTATCAATAATTTGGATGAGATAAAGCAACAACGGGAAGTATTAGAGCAAACCCAGAAGACAGAAGAAGATATTTTGCACAATATTGTTGTTATCAGACAAAAAATACAAGATTTAGAAGGTGAACTATCTGCTAATCGCTCTAAGCAAGACTAAATCATGAGCTTTAGATTTTAGGGTAAAACTGGAATCTAAGCTCAAAATAAAGCATAATTGCGCCACTTTAAAATAGCTCATAATCAAGGCTATCGTTAGTGGATTATTCAAAACTTATTGACTCTTTAACTCCTGACATGATCGCTCGTTTATCCGAAGCGGTTGAGACGGGAAAGTGGCCTGATGGTCAAGCTCTAAGCGAAGAGCAAAAAGAGTCATCCATCCAAGCGATTATGCTCTACAAGGCTCGCTTTTCCGAGCAAACCGATGAGCCATTCACAGTGTCTAAAGAAGGTGAGTTAATCACTGGCAAGAAGCAAAGAAGCGAATTTCAAGGGCTTTCATCGAATGACAAAAAGCGCCAAGAAAGCTTGATAGATATTAAAACAGACACTTCTGACAAATCATAATTTAAGAGAATTTTTAGGCCAAACTATGTTAAAAACGATTATCCGTAAAGAACACAAAAACCAATGGGAAAAACGTGCACCTTTAACACCGGAAGCTGTGAAAGCTTTGACTGCCGAAGGTTTAGAGTTTGAATTGGAACCTTGTGATATTCGAATTTTTAACGATCAAGCATATCGAGATGCTGGAGTTAATTATCCAGCACACCCTGACGACGCTGAATTTGTCTTGGGGATTAAAGAGCCACCAGTGGATTCGATTAAGCACAAACAAGTCCATTTAGCGTTTTCACACACTATCAAAGGCCAAGACTACAATATGCCTTTGTTGCAAAAGTTCTTAGATGAAGAAGCGACTTTATTAGATTATGAGCCGATTGTTGATCCTGCAACGGGCCAAAGAACTATCGCTTTTGGTCGTTACGCAGGTATTGCTGGCGCCGTGGATAGTTTCCAAATCTTAGGTCAAAAGTTAGCGCAAAAAGAATTAGCAACACCTTTATCAAAACTCCAGATGACTTATAACTATGGCACGGTTGAGCAACTTAAAGAGCACTTAGCTGGGTACGATTTACAACAAGGTGAGCCAATTCGCGCTTTAGTTGTTGGTACTGGTAAAGTCGGAAAAGGCTCGATTGAAGTTTGTGAGTGGCTTGGTTTACCACGAGTTTCTGCGGAAGATTTTCTAGCGGGAAATTTACCTAACGGTAGCTTTTTCGCAGTGCTCTCTTCGCGCCATATTAATAAACATAAAGATGGCAAAGCGTTTGATATGAATGACTTTGTAGAGCAGGGCGTTGAGGCTTATGAAAGCTCATTCGATCAAGTGCTAGGTCAATTCAATATTTTATTGCAAACACCATATTGGACCGAAAAATATCCCAAGCATTTAGACAAACCAAGAATGCTTGCCAATAAAGATAAATTACCCTTAGTGGTTGGTGATATTTCTTGCGACATTGATGGTAGCTTAGAATGCACTACGAAGGCTTCAGATATAGACACACCTGCCTTTACTTATAATGTCGATACTGATGAATCATTTGATGGTATTTCGTGGGATGGTATTACGGTAATGTCCATTGACAATTTGCCTTGTGAACTACCAATTGATGCTTCCAATGATTTCTCAGCAGCATTAAAAACTTATGCGCCGCAAATTATGGCAATGGACTTATCTAAATCATTTGATGAGTGCGGTTTGCCCGATGATTTAAAAGAAGCGGTTATTACTTATAAAGGTGAGTTAACGCCTAAATATCAGTATCTGAAAGAGTTTTTATGAAAAAACTTTTAGCTATTATAATTTTAGTTATATTGCTTGTTGGTTGCGAAAAACCTAAAACAGATTATTTTGATCTAGTTACTGTTTCTGAAATTGTTGCTTCGCCTAGGTACTATTCTGACTCTAGAGTACAGGTGGCTGGTTTCGCTCATTACGAAAAGGGGCTTTTAGTTTCTCTATCGTTGTATGAAGACAAAAAACAAATAAATAACACAACAGAGTTGAATCATTTAATTGTTCAAGTAAATGACGATCTTGATAGTTTGTTATCATGTAACGGAAAAGGCGTTTTAATTTCTGGAGTAATAGAACCGAACCCAGATTTTGGTGTTTTTATCCAAATAGAAAAAGATATTAAAGTAATTGGAAAAGATGGTAATGTGAATGAAGTTTGTTATAAGTTAGAAAAAGAGTAATACTCCTATAGAGTAAGCTCTCCTCGCAAATTAGTCACCATTTTTTCACGAATAATTTCCACGTCTAATCCACGGCTAAATAGGTAATAGAGTTTAGCTAGCGCAGCCTCTGTGGTCATATCAAAGCCTGAAATCACACCTGCATCAATTAGTACTTTTCCTGTTTCGTAAGTGCTCATATTAACACTACCTTGAAGGCATTGTGAGCAGTTGACAATGACCATGCCATTTTTGCAAGCATTGCTAATAGCTTGAATCAAAGGCTTGTTATTAATTGGGGCGTTGCCCATACCGTAGCTTTGCAACACTACGCCGTCTAAATTTGGCTGTGCCAAAAAGTCGCTAACAAACTCAGCAGAAATACCAGGAAACAAAGTTAGAATCGCAATTTTAGGTGAGCTAAATTGTTGAACATTTAATTCAGTTCTATGTTGCTTAAAAACTAAATGATCGCGTACTTTTATTTTACTACCAATACTAGCTATCGGCGGTGTATTCGGTGAAGTAAAGGCTGCAAAGCCATCGGCATCAGTTTTGGTGCAGCGATTTCCGCGATGTAAATGATCATGGAAAAATAAACATACTTCAGGAATAGGGTAGTGAGCTGCTAAATAAACAGCATTAATAATATTATCACGGGCATCGGTTCTAAGCTGGGTTAAAGGGATTTGCGAGCCAGTAATGATTACAGGTTTTTGCAAGCCTTCTAGCATGAATGATAATGCCGATGAGGTGTAGGCCATGGTGTCGGTGCCATGCAGAACCACAAAGCCATCATAATCGTTGTAATTTTTTTCAATATCTTTTGCGATTAAATGCCAATCTTCTGGCGACATATTAGCTGAATCAATCGGCTCGGCATAATCATGGATAGTGATTTCAGGCATTTGCTCATGCTTAAACTCAGGAAAACTAGCTAAAGTTTTCTCCAGAAAACCTTCTTGTGGAACAAAGCCGTTGTCACTAGGCTTCATGCCAATAGTGCCACCAGTATATGCAATATAGACTTTTTTAGTTTTCATTTTTGATGTCATAAGAATGAGCAGTAACGTTAATGCACGATTTGTGTTGCTAGAAGTATAACGGCAAAAGACTGATTTACAAAGCCAATAAAAAAGGCGACCGAAGTCGCCTTTTAGAGATTTTATTAAGTATTACTTAATCTCACACATACAGTGTATGTAGGCATGATTTGGATCATTAAACTGATTCATTTGAGTCATGAACTTTTGAGCTTCTTTTGTTAAACCTTGCACTAAGACATTTGGTTTTTTATCACTAGATAATCCATCCATCACATCAGAGAATTCAGCATTACCCATAAGTTGCTGCATGAACTTTTCTTTCTCAGAAAGCTCGCGTTTCATGAATTTAACTTTATAGTCATCAACTTTAGCTAGCTTTGCTGCCGCATCTATAGCATCGTTTAAATCGCCCAGTTCATCAACTAGACCAAGTCGTTTTGCATCGATGCCTGACCAAACACGACCTTGAGCAATTTCGTTAACTTGCTCAGTGGTCATATCACGACCGCGCGCAACTAATGCTAAGAATTCGTCATAGCCATTGTTAATTATGTTTTGAATAACACCGCCAACTTGTGGATCAATATCTTTAAGCGGGTTTAAAGCACCTGCAAACGGAGTAGTACCCACACCATCTACGAATACACCAACTTTATTTGCAGGCTCTTGGAACGTAGGGAACATACCAAAGATACCAATGGAGCCAGTGATGGTGCTTGGTTGTGCCCAGATTTCGTCTGCAGTAGCTGAGATCCAGTAACCACCAGATGCTGCCATACCACCCATAGAGGCAACCACTACCTTTCCTTCATCTTGTGCTCGTTCTAATTCAGCACGAATCACTTCCGAAGCAAAGGCACTACCACCAGGGCTATCTACACGTAAAACAATGGCTTTTACTTTATCATCTTGGCGAGCTTTACGAATTAAACGCGCTGTACTGTCACCACCAATGGTGCCTTCTTTTTGAGAGCCATCTACGATACTACCTTTAGCTACAACTACGGCTACTTGATTAGCAGCACCAGAAGGTAAATCGATTAGTGGACGCTTAGCTTTTAGATAGCTTTTGAAATGAATTTGCTTAAACGAAGTTTTCTTTTCGTTAGTGCCGACCATATCAATCATGTATTGACGGAAATCACCACGGCTCATTAATTTATCAACGAATCCATGTTCAAGCGCTAATTTTGCAGTGTCACCATTTAAATCGCTTAATAATTGTGGGAAGTTATTAATGTAATCATCAAACTTCGCTTCTGACATGCCACGAGAACCAGCGATATCCGTTTTCATTTCACTCCACAAGTCGCCAATCCATTCTAAATTAGCTTCTTTAGCGGCATCAGACATAGAGTCACGAATATATGGCTCCATTGCAGATTTGAAAGTACCAACGCGGAACAGATTAATTTTCACGCCTAGATTATCAAGCGCAGTTTTATAGTATGTACGGAAACGTCCCATACCATCAAACATCAGCATGCCTTGTGGGTTCATATAAACTTCATCAGCCATAGATGCTAAGTAGTATTGGCCTTGAGAGTAGTTATCTGCATTAGCAACGATTTTTTTACCACTAGTTTTGAAGTCTGCTAAAGCTTTGCGAATATCTTGATATTTGGTGATACCGCCGTAAGCACCGCCCAATGCATTTGGAGCAATCATTAATACTTCAATGTTATCGTCTTCTTTTGCATAGTTAATGGCGTCAACTAAGTCAGCAACTTTAGTTTCTATAATAGGACTGCCTTGAGCTTCATTAATAGCTTCTTGAATCGGGTCTACATAAGTTAATTGTTCTTGTAAAACACCTTTAGGTGCTAACACTAAAACACTACCTTTGTCATAAGTAGGAAGATCGGGGCCTTTTACACAGCCACGAACCATGAAAATAATAAAAAATACTGCTATTAAGCCAATCAATAAACGACCAGCCACATCGATAGTTTTCCAGATACGATAAAAGAATTTACCGATCATTGAAGTTGGTTGTGCCACAAATTTATCCTTCTATAAATTTAACAGATGCTAATAATTGTTATTACTAACGCATAATCAGGCTTTATTAAACCATAAGCGTGTTAACACTTCATTTCTAAAGCTCGAATTTTAATGCCAATTTGTAATTAAATATTACTAAAGTCTCTATATGAGCAGACTTTGTGCTTGATAGCTACTGGTTATACCAGTAAACTCAAGTGATTAGCAAAACACAGCCTGTAAAAATATGAATTATTCCAAACTATTAGAACCATTAGATTTAGGCTTTACCACCCTGAAAAATAGAGTCTTGATGGGCTCGATGCATACGGGTTTGGAAGAAGAAAAGGGTGGCTACGAAAAAATGGCGGCTTTTTATGCTGAACGAGCAAAGGGCGGTGTTGGTCTAATGGTGACTGGTGGTATTTCACCAAATTTTCGTGGGCGGCTTTCGCCTTTTGCATCACAACTTAGTTTTGGTTGGCAAACGAAACATCACAAAATTGTGACTGATGCTGTACATGAAGCTGGTGGCAAAATTGCCATGCAGATTTTGCACGCGGGTCGTTACGCTTATCATCCTTTTTCGGTATCAGCTTCTAAGTTAAAAGCTCCAATAACCCCCTTTACCCCAAAGGCTCTATCAAAAAGAGGAATAGAAAAAACCATAGCTCAATTCGCCAAGTCGGCAAAACTTGCTAAAAAAGCGGGCTATGATGGCGTGGAAATCATGGGCTCAGAAGGTTACTTAATTAACCAGTTTATCGTTAGCCGGACAAACAAACGTACTGATGAATGGGGCGGCTCTTATGAAAATAGAGTGCGCTTCCCATTAGAAATTATTAAACAAACTCGCGAAGCCGTTGGCGAAGACTTCATTATTATTTATCGCTTATCTATGATTGATTTAGTGGAAGGCGGTTCATCTTGGCAAGAAGTTGTGCAGTTGGCTAAAGAAGTAGAAAAAGCTGGCGCAACCATTATAAATACTGGTATTGGCTGGCATGAAGCGCGAGTACCAACCATTGCAACTTCAGTACCCAGAGGTGCTTTTACTTGGGTTACTAAAAAGTTGCGTGATGAAGTTTCGATTCCGCTAATTACTTCTAACCGAATTAATACACCTGAAGTTGCTGAAGAAATATTACAAGATGATTGCGCCGATATGGTCTCTATGGCGCGTCCATTATTATCCGATCCGCATTTTGTGAAAAAAGCACAAGAAAATCGCGCTGATGAAATTAATGTTTGTATTGCTTGTAATCAAGCTTGTTTGGATCACGTGTTTAAGGGTGAGCGCGCATCTTGCTTGTTAAACCCTAAAGCTTGTTATGAAACTGAATTAGTCAGTATTCCAATTAAAAATGAAACGGATAAAAAGAAATTGGCGGTGGTTGGCGCAGGCCCTGCTGGTTTATCTTTCGCCTTAGAAGCCTCCGCTCGTGGTCATAAAGTCCATTTGTTCGATAAAGCTTCTGAGCTGGGTGGCCAGTTAAATATTGCCAAGCAGATTCCGGGTAAAGAAGAGTTTCATGAGGCTATTAAATATTTTAAACGCCAAGTTGAGCTTTCAAATATTAACGTTCACTTAGAAACATTAGTCGGTACGGAAGAGCTTAAAGACTTTGATGAAGTTATTTTAGCTTCTGGTGTTACTCCGCGTATGCCCAATATCCCTGGCGTCGATAGCGATAAAGTGATGACCTACATTGATGTTTTATTCCATAAAAAGCCTGTTGGGGAGAAGGTCGCAGTGATTGGAGCAGGTGGTATTGGTTTTGATGTCTCTGAGTATCTTGTTTATGAAGGTGAATCTCCAACTTTAGATTTAGATGAATGGTTAAAAGAGTGGGGAATTGATGCTTTATATGAGTTGCCAGGGGGGTTGCTCAAAGAAAATCATGTTGAACCAGCCAAACGTCAAGTGACCATGTTACAACGAAAAGAAACAAAAATGGGCAAAGGCTTAGGTAAAACTACCGGTTGGATTCATAGGGCCAGCTTAAAACATAAAAATGTCCAAATGGTCACCGGAGTCCAATATAAAGAAATCAACGAAGTGGGCTTATTGATAGAAGACAGTAAAACAGGTCAAGAAAGATTGATTGAGGCGGATAATGTAATTATATGCGCCGGTCAGTTGCCGCAACGAGAGTTACAGCAAGAATTAGAGTCTTTGAATGTTATTTGCCACTTAATCGGCGGTGCTGATGTCGCTGCTGAACTAGATGCTAAACGTGCGATTAGACAAGGAACAGAGTTAGCACTTTCAATCTAGATTGAGGTTCTTGTAATAAGTTACTGATTTTTAAGGTTTTGAGTCAAATTTATTGACAAGTCATATTTGCATTGTAAACTAGGGTTGTACATTTTTTCGACACAGGTTAAGTGTTGCGAAAGTCGAATCTGACTTCGGTAAATATATATGCAAAGCATCAAGGAAAGTAGAGTAATTGACTCAGAATCTGAAATTTCAGTATTCCATGACGTTCTTTTGCCTAAGTTTATCGAAACCGCATTCAACAACACTTCTATTGGTATTTTATATCTTGGCTTTGGTGGCGAAATTAGATGTTTTAATAAAAGAATTCTTAAGATTCTAAATGTTGATGTAAAAGAAACTCCTTCACAGTCTGATATTATTAAATACTCTCAAAAGCGTTTTAAGAACAATAAAGATCTCGAAAATCTTTTTAAGATACCAATTAAAAATTATTTTAAACCTCAAGAACTAGTTTTAGAAACTTATGACGATAAAGTTTTGTTTTGTAATTCTCAGCCCGTAATAAAAGATGGTCTTATCGATGGTATTGTTTGGTCTGTTACGGATATTACTGAGCATAAAGCTCAAGAAAGAATTGCTACTCATCGATCACTACACGATCCTTTAACCCAGCTTCCGAATCGAACATATTTATTTCAAAAACTTGAATGTTTAACTAGTAAGGATATTTCGATTAAGAATAATTTTACATTATTATTCTTGGATTTAGATGATTTCAAAACAGTTAATGACCAATATGGACATAATGTAGGTGATCAGGTTTTAATAAATTTCACTTCAAAACTGCAAACGGCTTTAAGAGTTCCTGACATTCTTGCACGCTTAAGTGGTGATGAATTTATTGTTATTCTTGAAGGTATTAGTACGAAGAAAGATGTTGAGAAAATAATTGAGAGAATTTTTTCAACCTTAAAGGGAAGTTATCAAATACCAAATCATGATATCCCTATCTCTGTTTCTATTGGTGCAAGTAATTATCCTCAAGACTCGATGCACGCAAGAGAGTTGATTCGACAAGCTGATAAAGCAATGTATGCCGCTAAAAGTAATGGTAAAAATACTTTTTGCTTTTATAGTTCAAGTATGGAAAGCTAAACAAAAACAATAAGCTCTTCCATCATGCTCAAGAAAACCATCATTGTAGTATTAGCAATTTTGTTAATTGCTTTTGTGTTCTCACCATTTTTAGCTAGGTTTATTGAATCCAAAGAATTTAATCAAGTTCGTAATTGGGGACCTTATTCAGTTAGTCCTAGCGCAAAAGAACTTCATGATAGTTTATTAGTTGCGGATCTTCATGCGGATCCTTTGCTGTGGAGCAGAGACTTAACTCAAGAATGGAACTTTAGTCATTTTGATTTACCAAGAATGCAAAAGGCTAATTTGTCACTGCAAGTATTTGGTTTGGTTACCAAAACACCACGAGGGCAAAATTTTAATGAAAACTCTGCTGATACTGATAATTTAATTCCTCTTAGCATTATGCAGCACTGGCCAGTAAAAACTTGGAACAGTCCGTTAGAAAGAGCTATATATCAATCTGGGAAATTGGAAAACCTGGCTTCTTCTGATGACAATTTAACTGTTTTAAGAAATTTAAATGATTTGAATCAATGGCTAATTAATCGAAAAAAAACTCCGTTATTAAGAGCCGGTTTGCTTGGAATAGAAGGTGCCCACGCTTTAGAAGCTAATTTAAATAACTTCGATAGGTTATATAAGGCAGGTGTTCGAATGATAGGCATGGCACATTTTTTTGATAATCATTTTTCAGCCTCTGCTCATGGTATTTCAAAAGGTGGCCTTTCAGACGATGGGAAAGAGCTCGTTAAATTAGCTCAAGAAAAAGGCGTGATTATTGATATAGCTCATACAGCCCCAAAAGCGATAGATGATGTTTTCGCCATAAGTAAAAAACCGATTGTGGTTTCTCATACTGGAGTTAAAGCCACTTGTAATTCCCCTCGAAATTTAAGCGATCGACACATCAAAAAAGTTGCTCAAACTGGTGGCTTAGTAGCTATTGCTATTTTTAAAACAGCCACGTGCGGTAATGATATTAACCATATGATTGATGCAATTGATCATGTGGTTAAATTGGTTGGGGTAGATTATGTTGGTTTAGGGCTTGATTTAGACGGAGCCATAACAAGTCCAGTGGATGTTACTGGTATGCCATTAATTACACAAGAGCTCTTAAAAAGAGGGTATTCTGTGCAAGAAATTGCTAAAATTAGTGGTATGAATTTTATCCGCGTATTAAAGCATACCTTACAATAATATTATGAATGAAGCTGTTACCGAAACCGTCGCTGAAAACATCGAAGAAGACTCCTTAAATATTCATCATGATGAATATCAATATAGTCATGCAGAAGAGATCGCTAATGCGATAAGTCATGGAATAGGGGCCTTTATGAGTGTTGCCGCCTTAACCATGATGATAATGATTGCCGACGATGGTTGGAAACTGGGATCTGCAATTGTTTATGGCTTGTCATTAGTGATTCTATTTACCTCTTCTACTTTGTACCATTCTTTCCAATCGCCCAAAGTTAAAAGAGTTTTTAAAACCTTAGATCATTGTGCAATTTATCTTTTAATTGCAGGAACCTATACCCCATTCTTATTAGTAAGTTTAAAAGGTCCTTGGGGTTGGTCATTGTTTGGGGTTATTTGGTTTTTAGCTTTTGCGGGGATCTTATTCAAACTAAAGTTCAAACATCGATTTCCGAAAGCTTCACTAATGGCATATATTCTGATGGGTTGGATAGTCGTAGTTGCTATATTTGAAATGCTAGAGAAAGTTCCAGCTGGTGGATTATGGCTCTTACTCGCTGGTGGATTAAGCTATACTTTTGGAACCATCTTTTATGCTGCCGATGGTAAAATTCATTTTAATCACGCAATTTGGCATATCTTTGTATTAGGCGGGGCAATTTGCCACTTCTTGGCCGTTTATATTTTTGTTCTCTAGGAAAGTAAATTTTGTTGCATTGGCGAGACATGGATATTTTCCATGGCTCGTCTTCCCAGTAACATTTTAAAACGCATTTTTGACCTATCTGCTAAGGTCAGTTGGATCTTCCAAGTATGTTCATCTAAAGTTAAGTTTGTTGTTATAACAAATCTTGTTTGAGTTTCACCGTTTGAACTTTTCACTTCTCTTTGATCAAACACTTTCGCTTCAATAGTTATGATTTTGCCATTACAGTTTATAGTATCGAAACGAACCCATGGCTGATTGTCTTTTTCGAAAATAGTGATGTTGGTTGCGTGTAAACTGGAAGTTTTGGCACCTGTATCAATTTTAATGGGAAGTGCGGAAATGCCTAATTCAGGTAGAGCGCCAATTTCATTCCAACCAACAATTAAAGTATTCATCTAGCCTTTGCCTTTTGGTTTGTTAGGGCCTTTTAGCGAATCTTTTTCGATGTATTTAATAATCGAGTCCGCAACATCTTTATTGGTTGCTTTTTCTATTCCTTCGATACCGGGCGAAGAATTGACTTCTAGCACTAATGGGCCATGAGCGGAACGAATAATATCGACACCAGCAACATCCAATCCCATTACTTTTGCAGCACGAACGGCTAAAGCTCTTTCTTCAGGCTTTAATTTGATGATTGTCGCTTCGCCACCACGATGCAAGTTCGAACGGAATTCACCTTCTTCAGCGGTTCTTTGCATAGCAGCAATAACGCGCTCTCCAACTACAAAACAACGAATATCGGAGCCACTAGCTTCTTTAATAAATTCTTGCACTAAGAAATCTGCATTTAAACTTCTAAAAGCATTAATCAAAGCTTCTGCGGCTTTATTGGTTTCAGCTAAAACAACGCCATCGCCATGGGTGGATTCAATGATTTTGACTACCAAGGGCGCGCCACCAACGGATTTAATTAACTCTTTAGTCGCGTCGGCTGAGTGAGCATAAGAAGTGATCGGCATCCCAACGCCTTTGCGCGCTAACAATTGATGGGCACGCAACTTATCTCGTGAGCGAGTAATGGCAATGGACTCATTGACTGAATATACTCCAGCCACTTCGAATTGACGAAGAACTGCGGTTCCGTAAGCGGTAATAGAAGCACCAATTCTCGGAATTACAGCATCGAATTTTAAAGTAACGTCTTCATCATCAATTTTGGTATGAACCGTAGGGCGATTCGAGGTCACATTCATATAGCATTTTAGAACATCAATAACATGAGCTTCATGCCCACGAGCTTCAGCAGCCTCTACTAAACGGCGGGTAGAGTAGAGATCTTTATTGCGCGATAAAATACCTATTTTCATTCATGTGAATCCTCAAAATGGTTGTACAGGAAATGTACAAATAAACGAGTTGTAAACTGCAAATTTATCACATTTTTCAATTCTGGCAATCTTTTTTAACTAGAACTCTAAACTATTGAAATTTAATGATTATTTAATCTTTTCGGTAATAATCATCAACTTAGAAAACAAGGTTAATTATATAAATTAAAAGTACTGTCGTATTTGTTCCGTTAAACTGTCGTAACCGATTTAAGGCTTTTTTATTTATGATATGCTCATCGATAACTAAATAGGATTTCATTTTGAATATCAACTCGGCAAAAGTTATAGAACTAAGAAAATCAAAGCATTGGTCACAAGAACAGCTGGCTGATGCTTGTGGTATTAATTTAAGAACAATTCAACGTGTAGAGAATACAGGTAAAGGCTCTGTTGAAACGGTCAGAGCTTTAGCTTCCGTTTTTGAAATAGATGCTGAAGATATGATTGTAAAGCCACAGCAAGAAAAGCCTCTATCACCATTTGAAGCTATAAAATCGGCTTTTATTCGGTTTAATGACTTTACAGGTACCGCGAGTCGTTACGAGTATTGGTGGTTTTTCGGTTTTATATTAATTGTTGCCGCGATTGCTACGGTTGTTCATGAAAAAGCTTATCAGTTAGTGGCTATCATTATGATTATTCCATTTGTTGCCATTGGTACTCGACGCCTGAATGATATTAAGCAAAGTCCTTGGTGGCAATTGTTATGGTTAGTACCTTTTGGTCAACTAGTGGTTTTATACCTTTCAGCCCAGCAGAGCAAATAGCGCTTATAATATTGAAATGTCATATTTATTAAGCAGGTTTACAGTTTGTATTAATGGCAGTCCGATCAAAGCAGTAGGATCTTTGGATTCGATGGCTTCGAAGAGGGCGATTCCTAGTCCTTCGCATTTAAAGGAGCCAGCACAGTCGATAGGGTTTTCTCTTTTTATGTAATTTTCGATTTGTTTTGTGGAAAGGTTTTTAAAGATGACTTTGGTAGTTACCACGGTAATATTATTTGGCTCGTTTGTCCCTTTGGTTACACAAAGGGAGGTGTAAAAATAGACGCTTTTACCTGAGCATGCTGTTAATTGCTGTATGGCGTTTGTTTGATTGCCAGGTTTTCCTAAGATTTGTCCATCTAACACGCAAATTTGATCCGAGCCGATGACAATGGCATTTGGCTTATCAATGGCGATGGCAAGTGCCTTTTGCTCTGCTAATCTTGCTACATGTTCAATAGGTTCTTCATCAGGAAAAGGAGTTTCATCTACATTTGGTGAGATGCACTCAAATTCGTTAAGAATACGACTGAGTAGTTCTTTTCGGTATTTTGAGGAAGAAGCTAGGATTATTGATTGTTTCTGCGCCATAAGTGGATGAAATTCAGTCGTTTAGAGGTTATTGATTCGTATTTTTGTGTTTCTAGCTAACAAATGCAATTAAATCCTTCAAAACCCTTATAAAACCGCTATTTTATTGGTTTTTCTTTTGACTCCAACACAAGATATGGGTATCATTGCGCGCCTATGGCGACTCGTAGCTTTCCTGAGCGAATAGAGCCCTTTAAATTTGCCGCTTTAGGCAAACTTATCGATGGGATCTTCGCGACAGCATATTTCAATAGACTTTGTCAGGAGTTAAACTCTGATAAAGGAGAAATTGCCTGTAAAATCAATGGTCTAGTTGACCAAGAAACAGGAAGGAAGATGCTTCGATTAGAAGTGTCAGGGCAAGTAGAGTTAATTTGCCAGGGTTGTACTGAGCCTTTTATGCATCAGTTGGAGCACATTGCAATCATGTATCCTTGTTATAATGAGGAACAAATGAAGCAGGTTCCAGACGATGGTGAGCCAGTATTAGCCGAAGAAGATGGTTTAGATATAAAGTCAGCAGTTGAAGATGAGCTGATTTTATCACTTCCACTGATACCATTATATGGTGAGTGTGAAGAATTGGCGGCTTACGAAGTTGGTGAGCTTCCAGAACAAACGGTTGAAGAGGCTGAGAAAGACAATCCTTTCGCGGCTTTAAAAAATTTAAAGATTTAAAGATTTATATATCAGGAGACTGAAATGGCTGTTCAAAAGAGTAAAGTAACACGTTCACGTCGTGGTCAACGTCGTTCACACGATTCATTAACTGCGGAAACCTTATCAGTAGAAAAAGAAACTGGCGAAGTTCACAAGCGTCACCACGTGACTAAAGATGGTTTTTACAAAGGTCGTAAAGTAGTTTAATCAGACTAAATAGTTTTAAACCAGTTTAATAAGATTGGTATATAAGCTACTGATTCATTATACTAGACTGCATGAATCAATCATTCAGTCAGACCAAAGCGATGGCTAATAATAAAACGTTAGCAATCGATTGCATGGGGGGCGATTTCGGCCCCTCTGTTATTATTCCTGCGGCATTATCGGCGCTTAGAGCTCACTCCGAGCTTCACTTGTTTCTGGTTGGTCAAGAAACACAAATTTCCCCATATTTAACGAAAGTTCCTGGCTTTAGCGATCGGATCCATTTGGTTCATGCTGAAGAAGTGATTGCTATGGATGAAAAGCCATCGCGTGCCATTCGTTCTAAGCCTGACTCTTCCATGCGCAAAGCCTTAGAGTTGGTCAAAGATGGTAAAGCACAAGCTTGTATCAGTTCAGGCAACACTGGTGCTTTAATGGCACTTGCTACTTTAATGTTAGGAACTTTGCCTGGCATTGAGCGCCCAGCTATTGTGGCAGAACTTCCTAATAGAAAGGGTGGCGAAACCCATATGCTTGATCTGGGGGCAAATATTGAAGCTAGTGCCGAACAGTTAGCGACCTTTGCAGCAATGGGATCGGTTTTAGCGGAAGCACTTAGGCATGACAATGGAAAGCCCCAAGTTGCTTTGTTGAATATTGGTGAAGAGGCCATTAAAGGCAAAGATAGCATCAAGTTAGCGGCAGAATTATTGCAAAATCAACAAGAGATTAATTATTACGGTTACCTTGAAGCCAATCAGATTTTTAATGGCACTGTGGACGTGATTGTGTGCGATGGTTTTACTGGGAATAATGTGCTTAAAGCCAGTGAGGGAATTACCAGATTCCTGTATGATCAATTAAAAGCTGAGTTTACTTCTAACTGGAAAACCAGGTTTATTGCTATGCTGGTTAAGCCAGTTTTAATGGCTTTTAAAAAGCGCATCAACCCCGACCAGTATAATGGTGCGAGTCTGTTAGGATTACGCGAAATCGTGATAAAAAGTCATGGTTCAGCTGATGAAAATGCAACTTTGGCTGCGATTGAAAAAGCCATGTTAGAAATTGAGCGTCAAGTGCCACAAAAGATCCAAGACAAAGTGGCGTCGCTGTTATTAGAAAATGTATAACTTAAGTGAATAAACTTCACTAAATTAGGTATGAATATGAAACATTCTAAAATATTAGGTCTTGGTAGTTACTTGCCTGAAAAAGTCCTTACAAATGCAGATCTTGAAAAGATCGTTGATACTTCTGATGAATGGATTACCGAAAGAACCGGTATTAAAAAGCGTCATATTGCTGCTGACGATCAAAATGCGTCTGATTTAGGAATTATCGCGGCGCAAAGAGCGCTTGAAGATGCAGGCATCGAAGGTTCTGAAATCGATATGATTATCGTAGGCACCGCTACTCCAGATAAAATGTTTCCTGGTACCGCTTGTTATATTGGTGACGCTATTGGAGCTAATGGTGCACCAGCATTTGATGTTACGGCAGCGTGTCCAGGTTTTGTATTTTCATTAAGCGTTGCCGATCAATATATTAAAACAGGTTTTGCTAAAAATATTTTAGTAGTGGGTACTGAAGTTTTGTCACGATTGATGAACTGGGAAGATAGAACTACTTGTGTCATTTTTGGTGATGGTGCGGGTGCTGCCGTTCTTACCGCTAGTGATGAACCTGGTATCTTGTCTACCCATATTCACTCAGACGGTTCTTATGGCGAACTGTTATATGGCAACAATGGTATTCGTGGCCAGCTAGGTGACTTCCCAGAACCGCAAATCGTAATGCGCGGTAACGAAGTATTTAAAGTTGCAGTCAAAACATTAAGTGCGATTGTAGATGAAACTTTAGAAGCAAATAATTTAGAAAAATCGGACATTGACTGGTTGATTCCTCATCAAGCTAATATTCGTATTATCCAAGCTACTGCTAAAAAGCTTGGTGCTGGTATGGATAAAGTGATTGTTGCAGTCGATCAACATGGTAACACTTCAAGTGCATCTATCCCGCTAGCCATGGATCAAGCGATCAAAGATGGTCGAGTAAAGCGTGGTGACTTGTGTCTGCTTGAATCATTTGGTGGTGGATTTACGTGGGGCTCTGCTTTAATTCGCTATTAAAATTAAAGTATTTATCGTCAAGAATACTTCGTTATTTAAGTATTTCTTTCTCGTCATTTACACAAGTAAATTCCTTCGAAAGAAATGCTTAAATGCCTCGTCTTCTTTTAGCTAAATCCTTTAATAAACACTATTAAATTTGTCATTCCCGCGAAAACGGGAACCTTTTAAATCATAGAAAGAAGTCAAAAAACATTATGAGTAAAACAGCATTTATTTTTCCGGGACAAGGTTCTCAGTCAGTTGGTATGTTGGCTGATATAGCCGCAGAACATGCTATTATCGAAGAGACTTTTTCAGAAGCATCGGAAGCACTAGGTTATGATCTTTGGGTATTAGTGCAAACAGATGAAGAGGGCAAGTTGAGCCAAACTGAGTTTACTCAACCTGCTTTGTTAACTGCTTCTACGGCTTTATGGCGTTTATGGCGTCAACAAGGTAATGACCAGCCAGAATTTTTGGCGGGCCATAGTTTAGGTGAGTACAGTGCTTTAGTGGCAGCGGAAGTGTTAACTTTAAAAGATGCGGTAAAGTTAGTTGAAGCTCGTGGCCAATTTATGCAACAAGCGGTGCCAGCAGGCACAGGTAAAATGGCGGCAATTATTGGTTTAGGAGACGAAGAAATTCGACAAGCTTGTAAGGATTCAGCACAAGAGCAAGTGGTTGAAGCTGTAAATTATAATTCACCAGGTCAAGTGGTTATTGCAGGCTCTGCTGAAGCTGTGGAACGTGCAATGGAAGCTTGTAAAGAAGCTGGGGCGAAGCGTGCTCTGCCTCTACCCGTCAGTGTGCCGTCTCACTGTGCATTAATGAAACCTGCAGCAGATAAATTAGCAGAATTACTGGGCTCTATTGAGTTTTCGGAGCCCTCTATTAGCGTTATTAATAATGTTGATGTTGCCACTGAAACTGATACGGGGAAAATCAAAGAAGCATTGGTACGTCAACTATTTTCACCGGTTCGCTGGACTGAAACTATACAAATGTTGGCTAGCGAAAATGTTGAAGCATTATATGAATGCGGCCCTGGAAATGTTCTGTCGGGGTTAGCTAAACGCATAGATAGAAGTTTAAGTTCCAATCAACTATCTAAACTTGATAGCTTTAATTCATAGTTTTTTCAATGAGCTTAGATATTTTAGAATATCAAGGTCGGGTACCAAAAAGAGCTGGCTCTTTAGCTAAACGCGATACTATATTAAGCGCTGCGTTGACTATTATTCAGGATGAAGGATTGCGCGGTGTTCGTCACCGTGCAGTTGCTGATTTAGCTAAAGTACCACTTTCGGCAACAACCTATTATTTTAAAGATATTAATGAATTGATTGTTGATAGTTTTGTTTATTTCATAGAACTAAACTTTAATAAACAAGAAGCAGTTTTTAAAAATATCGAGCAAGATTTTTTGGAGAACACTTCTACTAACTTTCAAGACTCTGTGCCTATAAAATACTTTCATAATGTTCTTAACACTTATCTTCTAGGACAAATAAGCGATCGCAACAATCGCTTAATTGAACGCTCTTTTATTCAATATGCGTCTAGAATTCCGAAGTTAGCAGAAAAGGTTTTGCAAATCCAACAGTTCTTTGAAGATCATTTGCGCAGTATTATAAAATCACTTGGAATTAAAGATTCAAAGTTTAAAGCACACTCTCTATTAGCTTTTATAAACTTAACAGAGGAGCGTGCTTTGCTAGCTGGAGACGTTAATGAGCAAGAATTAAGCAATAACATAGAGCTACTACTTAAAGATTTGTTCAACTAATGCCAATTAGGCTTGCGGTATTTCGCAATTTCCTTCTAGTTGATTAATCCACTTATCAATTAATTCAACACCTTCTTCATGTATTACAGAACGACCTAACTCTGGCATCACAATGCTAGGATCATTTGATTGCATTCTAAAGCTAATAATAGAGTTATCTGAGTTCCCAGGATAAATATCGAAAGGGCGATTGCCTGAGCCTTTACCTGCAGCAACTGGCGGCTTACAAAAGCCTAAATGTGAGTCGTTGTTATTTTCTCTGTTGAGATATAAGGCTGATGTATCAGCAGCCCCATTGGGGTTATGACAGTGCGCACAATTAATATCCAAGTAGCTTCTTGCTGCATTTGCAATGTCTTGATTTCGATTATTCCAATCATAACTCTTTTCAGAAGAATTAATCTTTTCAAAAGATTTCAATAATCCTTTTTCTTGCAGATATTTTAGTTGGTTCTGAGTTACTTCATCGTTATAAGAGTAATCTAGGTTGAGATGATGCAACTTTGGTCCAATAGGCATGATTTTACCATCGCTATGATTGGTCGCGTGGCAACCTTTACATTGGTTAGCATCAGGCACAATATAGGTAAAGTTTTGAGATGTGTTTCCAACAAGTTTTAATGTCTGCGAGCCACCAGTTATTTCTAAACTAGCTTCCGTTTGCTTCTTATTCCAAAGGTAGGGTAGTGCAGTCCAACCATCTTCTTCTTTTATTAATAAGCGAGTTTCAATTAAATGATTATTAGTCAAAGGAATAGTGGAGCCACTTGAGTGAGCTTTATCTACTTGCTGGACAGTAAGAGTTTTACCATCAAAATCGACTCTTGGATAGTAAAAAGTTTTACTTAAAATAGCTCCTAATGGAAAAACCAAACGATCTTTTTCGATTTGTATCAAACTGTCTTTAGGGATCCAGATGCTTCTAAATTTGTGCGCGTAATCACTAAAGAGTGGAGTGTTTAGGTGAAAAGGGACCGCGGTTGAATGTAGTTTTAATTGTTGGCTCTGTATATAAAATAAACCCCAATCAGAAAGCTTCTCAGGATAGGAGTTTTGATTAAAAGTCGTTACGTGTAAAGGTTGATTTTGCTCAAGCTGTAAAGCTTCTGGTTGGTAACTTTTATCACAAGCAAAAAGTACAAAGCTAAAAACAATCAGGTAAATTAGATATGATAATTTAGTCATGGTTTTTAAAGCTGAAACTGTTCAGGAAGTGTAACTGCCTTTAACTTATAATTTTTGCAGTCATGTTGTGATCTGTCTGTAGAGAAATTTTCTAAGTCATTGGGCAAATCTACATTTGCAAATGTTGCTTCAGAGTCGTAAATACAGATAGAAGCTTTTGCTGCATCAGCCTTGTTCGTAAACTTTTCTTTATCATATGCACCATCCCAAATAATATCGGGTAAAGAACCTGAAATGCCAAATTTTGCTACTTTTAGTGCTTTTAAGTCGAAATGATCAGGGCTTTCTCCGCCACCCGAAAACTGATTATTATGAATGGATATTTCTAAAGGGTAGGGATCAAACTTAGTATTATCAAATGGCCAATCCGCAGAAAAATAACTAGCGATGGTAATATGTGCAGTATCGTTATCTTTTAAATCGTTATTGAATATTTCAACCTGATCATTGGCTAGTACCATAATTCCACTTCCTGAGGGAACGACCGAGACCGGTACGCCTTTAGCAGCGAAGTTCTCTGTATTATTCGAATGAATTTTATTGTTGAAAACACGTGTATGGCGACCTCGTATTTCAAGTTCAGCCATGTTAAATACTAGAACTCCTCCAGTGTTGTTAACAGCGGTGTTGTTATAGACGTCAGCCATATAAGAATTTTCAATTTCAATGCCAGCTACATTGAGTTTTGCAAGATTATTTCTAACCACAATATTTTCCGACTGTCCTACGTAAATTCCCGCATCTGAAGCAGCGATAGCAATACTATTTTCAATAAGCACATTTTTGCATTGAACAGGGTAGATCCCGTAAGCGCCATTGTTAACATCCGGTCCATTAGTCCACTCTGTACGAATATCTCTAATGATAAGATTCTCAGATTCATTAACTTTTAAAGCATCTCCAACCGCATCTTCGATTGCAAAACCTTCTAACGTAATATTATCGGCGGTAACAATAAGTCCTTCGGCGCCTTGAATTTGTGGTTTGAATGAGAGAATAGTTTTATCATTGCCTTGTCCACGAATGGTCACATTATCTATGTCCAAGCTTAAACTACGATTAAAGCTAAATGTTCCACTGGGTAACTCTATAATATCTCCACTCTTTGCAGTTATTAGTTGAGTCATCAGCTTTTTTTGGAATGCCTTATCATTATCATTCAGCTCAGGAATAGACTCAGAACAGCTGGTTAAAAATAAGCCAGTCATGACGATTAAAAGTAAATTTTTGATTTTCATATTGCTTTGGGATGTTAATACCTTTGATTCTGGTACGATAGTGCTATTTAGTGTTAAGATCAACGATTATATATAATAGTTTCGCTATTTAAATCGCTGTATTATACTGTGGTCGGATTAGATTAAGAGAATCTCTCGGGGGAGAATCAATGACAAACAATAAATTTAAATTCAGTAAATTAGCATTGGCTATGTCCGTAGCTATAGCTACACCGCTTTATGCTGCTGAAGAAAACCAAGAAGAAAATGATGAAAACACGATCGTTGTAACCGCTCAGAAACGTGTTCAACGCATCCAAGACGTCCCATTGTCAATTTCTGCGGTTAATGCACAACAAATAAACGATACTGGCTCTGAAGATGTAAATGATATTTTGCGCTTTGTTGCAGGTGTTGAAGGCAATAACATTCAAGCTACACAGCCAAATTATACCATTCGCGGTATTACCACCGATGATTTTGGTGTTGGTTCAGATCCTGCTGTTGCTGTATATGTAGATGGTGTTTATGTTGGTCGTGGTGCCGCTTCACACTTTAACTTCAATGATATTGAACGTGTAGAAGTTTTAAGAGGTCCTCAAGGTACACTATTTGGCCGCAATGCAGCTGCTGGTGCGATACATATTATTACAAGAGACCCTCATAAAGACTCAGAAGGGAAAACGCGTATTACTTTTGGAAACCATAATAAATTTCGTTTTGAATCGACTTACAACACAAAGCTAAAAGAAGATTTGTACTTTAGAGGTAGCATGGTTGTGAACAATCGCGATGGGTGGTTAGAGAATTTAAGCGGTCGTTCTGATTTGTATAAACAAAACAGTTATGGTGTTAATTTTAAGCTTTTGTCAGATATTAGTGACGATACAAAAGCTATATTAAAATTTGACTATGACAACTTAGATCAAGATGCGCGACAAGCGTTAAGCTTAAATCCTGCATTGGGACCTGCAGATCCTTTTGGTCCTTACGATACTGATTTTGATTCAAACGAAAGACGTGAGCTATTAGGCGGCTCTTTGACAGTGACTTCACAGTTTGGTGATATGGAACTCACCTCAATCTCTTCTTACCGCCAATACAGTTCTCATAATATGCAAGAAGAAGATGGTACGTCTCAGGCCCGTTGGTATTTCGATTCTGATAATGATGAAGACCAAAATCAAATCAGCCAAGAATTTCGTTTAACTTCTACGGGTGATGGTCCGCTTCAATGGACAACCGGTGTAAATTACTTTAAAGAAGATGTAAGCCAAAATACAGTGGTAAATGTTACTACTAATACATTGGATACTTTCTTCTTAACATCTGCAGGGTTAACTGCCGGTCAGATTTTGCAAACACCGTTAGGCACAGGTTGGGGTGGGTTTTTACAACAAAATTTACCTAACGAACTTGCGGCGCTTTCAGCGGGTTTAGGAATCCCAGTAGATCAAGTTATGAATTCAATCATTGGCGCCAACTTGAATCGCCCTTGGATTGAGAATACATTAGTGAATTCAGTTACTGAAAGTTTTGCTCTTTATGGTGATATGACTTATTCATTCAATGAGCACTTTGACTTTACAGTTGGTGGTCGTTTTACTTATGACGATAAAGATTTTACTATTTTTAGCCAATATCAGAATAATCTAATCTTGCCGTTTTTTGGAGTTGCAGATGTTCCATTTGGTTTAGTGTTCTTTGACGAGTTTGTGGATGAGGAAACTGGAAACGGTATAAAACAAAAAGATGACTGGAGTGATTTCTCCCCGCGTGTAGTATTCAGCTTTAAGCCAAATCGTGACCACATGTTCTATTTAAGTGGCTCTAAAGGCTTTAAATCAGGAGGTTTTAACTCATTAGGTTTTGATCCTGGTTTTGATCCTGAGGAAGTATTCAGCTACGAAGCTGGTTATAAGGGCTCTTTTGCTGATGGTAAATTCACTACAGCTTTAACTGCTTTTGCCTATGAAACGGATAACTTACAGATTTTCCGTTTGTCAGGCCCAGCAGGAGCGATTCCAACTTACAATATTCGAAATGCCGATGCTGAAGGTGATGGTTTTGAGTTTGAGTTCATGTGGCGCGTTACTGATAACTTGAACATCGCTGGTAATTATAGCCACTTAGAAACTGAATATACTCGCTACTCTTTATTCCCTGGCGAAACCAATCAGAACGATTTAACTGGTCAGCCTTTATCTAGCATGCCAGAAGATAAATTCAATATCTTTATGGATTACTACATTCCTTTAAGTAATGGCAGTGAGCTTAGATTCTATGTTGATTACTCTGATGTTTCTGAACGAGCTTTCAACTCTGGCTTATCTCCAAGCTACAATATTCCTGGCTATAATTTGTCTAATGCAAAAATTAGCTGGACTAACTCTGAAGGTGATTTTACAGTCTCTGCATTTGGTCATAACATTACTAATGAAGAGTACTTAACCTTCATTGGTGGACAGGCTGAAGCGATAGGCTCTCCAGTATCACAACGTGGTGAACCAAGAATGTTTGGCCTTAACTTTACTTGGTCTTACTAAGTAAAAGTGATTTTAAAGAAGCAGGCTTAGGCCTGCTTTTTTTTGCCTTATAATACTCTATCAGATCAGACCAATAGTTAATGGCGGTCAAACTGAAACTTTGATAGGCTTGCCAACAATTAACTCCATAAAATATTAAAGTAGAGAATCTTATGAGTGAGACACAAAAAATTGCATTAGTAACTGGTGCTAGTCGTGGTATTGGCCAAGCAATCGCCCATCGCTTAGCCCAATCAGGCGCACAGGTATTTGGTACAGCAACTTCTGAATCAGGCGCTGAGAAAATTACTGAAAACTTTAAAGCTGCTGGTTTAAATGGCGTTGGTTTTCGTTTAAACGTAACCGATGCAGACTCTATCAGCGAAGTGTTAGCGCAAATTAAAGAAGCAACTGGTGGCTCACCGCATATCTTAGTGAATAATGCAGGTATCACGCGTGATAACTTATTAATGCGCATGAAAGATGACGAATGGGAAGATATCATCAACACAAACTTAACCTCTATCTTTAGACTTTCAAAAGCGTGCCTAAGAGGTATGATGAAAGCCAAGTGGGGCAGAATCGTTACTATCGGTTCTGTAGTCGGTACTATGGGTAACCCTGGACAAGCTAACTATTCAGCAGCAAAAGCTGGACTGATTGGCTTTTCAAAATCATTAGCCCGCGAAATTGGCTCGCGTGGTGTTACAGTAAATGTGGTTGCTCCAGGATTTATCGATACCGATATGACAAAAGCATTGAATGAAGAGCAGCGTAAAGTGATGTTAGATCAAGTGCCAATGGTGCGTTTAGGTTCGCCAGAAGATATTGCTAGCGCAGTTGGATTTTTGACCTCTGATGACGCGGGATATATTACTGGAGAAACAATCAACGTAAACGGCGGAATGCACATGGTTTAGAGCGATTATTTTTGCTTTTGGCTTCGTTACGCGGATTTTATTTTAAAATCATGGGTTAATACACACTCATTAAACATAAAATCCGCATGCCTCGCTAAAAATAAAAATACTCGGCTCTAAACACTTACCTTATAAATCTTCTTTTACATTCTTCCACTTGAATATCGCAACATAGATACAAAGAATTCCGATTAATATTGAGAAAGGCCCATAGACAGTTAAACCATAGTGATTGGTGTAAGTCATATCGCCAAATACTATCGAGCGAACCCCAAATCCAATAACCAAGACTCCAAACATAAAGAAAGCAATTCTGGCGACTAAGAAGAAACTACTACCAAAAACTCCAAAATGATGTTTCTTGGGCTTATATGACTCCATGTCCTTTTTGTTTTGAAGCGTTAACCTTCTCATTACTTGTTTGTATGAACGTTTAGGTTTATTTTCTTTAGCTTTTGTTGAACGACTATCACCATACAGACTTTTCGGATTCCACAAGTAGATTATAAAATATAAGGACGCCCCAACTAATGGCATGGTTAAGAATAATATTGTGATTACAATCTGTCCTATCCCTTGATTATATCCCCTCATATATAAGTAATGTAGAAAGCAAATTGCATTTAAGGTATAGCCAATTTTAATTAATAAATCGTGTTCCATGAAAATTATAATTTATATCTTTTGAGCTGCGAGTCAGAACCGGTAATTCATAGTATAATGCCAACGATAGGAAATCTAAAAAGTATTTAGAACTTTAAATACCCAAATAAGCCCCAATATACTAGTTGCATCGAGGTCTGACCTTTGCTTAAAATGTGAATTCGGACTTGCTACTTTGTGTGGTTTAATTAAAATAGCCACGCAATAACTAATTTGCGTTATAAACGAGGATTTTATACAGATGAGTACTATCGAAGAACGCGTTAAAAACATCGTAGTTGAACAACTTGGTGTTAAAGAAGACGAAGTAACTGCAGAAGCTTCTTTTGTTGACGATTTAGGTGCTGATTCACTTGATACAGTTGAATTGGTAATGGCTTTAGAAGAAGAGTTTGATACTGAGATTCCTGATGAGGAAGCTGAGAAAATCAACACTGTTCAAGCGGCAATCGATTACATCAATGCGAATGTAGACGCTTAATTTCACTCGTCTGAAATTAAAAAGTGTTAGAGTGGGTAAAATACGCAAGTGTTTTGCCCATTTTTTATGTTCGGTTTAAAGATAATTTAAAACGATTGTTTTAAATTGCGGGTTGGCTATTTATCAAGTTGTGAGGATAAGTATTTGAGTAAGCGTAGAGTTGTGGTTACTGGTTTAGGGATGTTAAGCCCATTAGGTAACAATATTAAAGATTCTTGGGATGGTATCTTAGCGGCTAAAAGTGGCGCTAATATGATTGAGGATTTTGATGCGAGTAATTTAAGTACACGTTTTGTTTGCTCTGTTAAAGGCTTTGACCCAGAACCAATTCTGGCCAAAAAAGATGCTCGCAAGATGGATATCTTTATTCAATACGGAATCGTTGCTGGCGCCCAAGCTTGGGAAGATTCTGGTTTGGAAGTGACAGAAGAGAATGCTAATCGTATCGGTGCGTGTGTTAGTGCCGGTATTGGTGGTATGACGACGATTGAAAACACTTCTGTTTTGAATCATGAACGCGGGCCACGTCGAATTTCACCATTTTTCATTCCTGGTTCTATCATTAATATGATTTCAGGCCATTTATCGATTAAATATGGCTTAAAAGGTCCAAATATATCGATTGTGACGGCTTGTACTTCAGGGTTACATTCTATCGGCCATGCTGCTCGTATGATTGCTTATGGTGATGCTGATGCCATGGTAGCAGGCGGAGCCGAAAAAGGTTCAACACCGGTCTCATTGGGCGGTTTTGCCGCAGCTAAAGCTTTATCCACTAGAAATGATGACCCGCACGCTGCTTCTCGTCCATGGGACAAAGATCGCGATGGTTTTGTTATGGGTGACGGGGCAGGTGTTATGGTCGTAGAAGAGTATGAACACGCTAAAGCGCGTGGCGCTAAGATCTATGCAGAAGTTACCGGTTTTGGTATGTCGGGTGATGCTTTCCACATAACATCGCCACCCGCAGATGGCGAGGGCGCGGCTTCTGCCATGCAAAATGCTTTAAGCGATGCAGGCATGAATCCAAAAGATATTCAGTACATTAATGCTCATGGCACCTCGACGCCAGTGGGCGATAAAGCTGAAACAGCCGCAGTAAAGCGCGTATTTGGTGAATCAGCTAAATCGGTCATGGTCAGCTCAACTAAGTCGATGACAGGACACTTGTTAGGTGCAGCAGGCTCAGTAGAAGCTATTTTTAGTGTTTTAGCTATTCAAGATCAAGTAGCACCGCCGACAGTTAATTTAGATTCGCCTGATGAAGGTTGTGATTTGGATTATGTACCTCATACAGCACGTCAAACTAAGATTACCAATACTCTTTGTAATTCCTTTGGTTTTGGTGGTACAAACGGCTCGGTGATATTTAGTAAGGTCTAGTTATGAACTAACAAGCTAAAGGCAAGTTTCTACTTGCCTTTTTTATTGCTATTATCAAATCAGAACCTCCAACGTTAAAACCATATGGAATTAGTCAATTACTTTATTGAAAGGCCAATTTTTGCTATTTTTTTATTAGTGATATTGTTTATGCTTTTCAAAATCATTAATCAAAAAATTGCGAAAAGTAAAGGCGAATTAAACTTTGAGGTTGAATCAAAAAGCCTAGCGTTAAACCAGCAAATTAATGGCAATTTGCAAATAAAAGCTCTTAAAGATTTGGATGTCGATAAAGTCAGAGTTCGATTAGTCATTTATTCAGAAACTAAGGATGTCAAAGGTAATAGTCGAAAATCCCGACTTTATAAAGATGAACAAGAGTTCCACAATTCCATACAAATGCGTGTTGGGGAAAATAGAGAAATCAGTTTTATATTATCGATGCCCAATAGCAATAAGCAGCCTGATTTAGTCAACAAGATCCAATCTTATGGTAAATCGGGCAAAAATATTCGTTGTCAGCTAAAAGCGAAGGTCTATTGCAATGGTGCTAATTTAAATAAAGTTGAAGAACTGCGTTACTTACACAAGGAGAATCTGACTTGAATTTAGATCGTGGCTTACTCTATGGTGATGGTTTTTTCACAACCATTCGAGTTGTAGATAATATAATTCATCGTTGGCCTTTGCATTTGGAGCGAATTAGCTTTTCTGCACGACGCTTGAAGTTTGCTGAGTTGGACGCCAATCAGATTTATCAAGATTTGATAGGGTTTATTGATGATCAGGCAGAGTCTAATGGTGTTTTGCGTTTGAGCATAACTCGTGGCGCCAATGGAGCAGGGGAGCGCGGTTATGGTATTCCTAAAGAGCCATGTTACCAGTTTTATATGAGTTGGGCGCCAATGGACTCTAATGAGCTTAATTCGTTTAATTCAGGCGTTAATTTGTCCGTGTGCGAGATGCCTATGAGCCAGAATAAGAAACTGGCAGGTGTTAAACATCTGAATCGACTGGATCAAGTCTTAGCCAGCGAGGAGATCGCTGAAGATTGCTTTGATAGCATTATGACCAACGGAAAGTTTTGGATATCTGGCACAAAAACCAACCTCTATTTTTATGTGAATAATCGCTGGTTGACGCCTAAAGTCAATAAGTCGGGCGTGAATGGGACCGTGCGTCGTTGGCTATTAAACACCCAATCCAATGTATATGAATCGAAGTTTTCAGAGGAAATTCTTAAGCGTGCGCAATATTGTTTGGTTTCCAATGCAATAGTCGGTATTATCCCAGTAACTAAAATTCAATTAGCCGATAAAGCGGTTGATTTCGCCCTTTACCCTGAGCTCAAAAAACTTCAAGCAAAATATAATGAAGTTTAAATAATTTATTGATATATAATGAAAAAAAAGATTTTCGTCCTATTTCTAATCCTTTTGTTGATTTTTGCAGCGCTTACTTGGTTTCAATGGACTCAATATCAAAAGTTTATTAACTCGCCTTTAGGCCTTGGCCCCGAAGTTACCATTAAAAAAGGTGCTTCAGCTTATAAATTGGGTAAGCAATGGCAAGAAGAAGGCTTGATTGATAATTTCTATTATTATCAGCTATTACTCAAGATGCAGCCGGAGCTACGTCAGATTAAGGCTGGCGAATACCAAATCTCCAAAGATTTAACTCCAATACAAGTTTTGCAGGAGTTGGTTGAGGGCAAGGTTATTAGCTATCAAGTTTCAGTGATTGAAGGTTCCAATATTTATGAACTATTTGATGCTATTAAGGCTGATAACCGACTGACTCATAACATTAAGGATTTAGCACAATTAAAGTCTGAATTGGTTTTAGCAAAGGATGAGCATTTAGAAGGCTTGTTTTTTGCTGAAACTTACCAGTTCAATAAAGGCGATACTGATTTAGATATTTATAAGCGCTCCAACAATCAATTAGCCAGAGTGTTAGAAGAAGAGTGGAATAATCGTGCGGATAACTTACCCTATGAAGATCCTTATGAAGCTTTGATTATGGCTTCAATTATCGAAAAAGAAACTGCGGTTGCTGCTGAAAGACCTATAATTGCAGGGGTATTTGTGCGTCGTTTGCAAAAAGGGATGTTATTACAAACCGATCCAACCATTATTTATGGCTTACTTCCTGAGTTTGATGGCGATATCCGCCGTAAAGACATTCGAAATCCACACCCTTGGAATACATATGTTCATAAAGGTTTACCACCAAGCCCAATCGCTATGGTAGGGCGCGAAGCTATTCATGCCGCGTTACATCCCGCGGACGGCAATGAGCTATACTTTGTTGCCAAAGGTGATGGAAGCCATAAGTTTAGTGCGACTCTGGCTGAGCATAATCGCGCGGTACGTAAATATCAGTTGAAGCAATAGGAATCATTGACAAATGTCACGCGGAAAATTTATCACTATTGAAGGCACAGAAGGCGTTGGTAAGTCCACCAACATAGCTTTTATAACTCAATGGTTGGCTGATAAAGGCATTGAGATCTTACATACTCGCGAGCCAGGTGGAACGCCTTTTGCTGAAGAGATTCGTGAGTTGTTGTTGAGTAAGCGTGAAGAAATTGTTGATAGTCGTACTGAGCTGTTATTGATGTTCGCTGCGCGTTGTCAGCATCTGGCGCAAAAGATTGAACCTGCGCTTAAAAAAGGTCAATGGGTACTTTCCGACCGTTTTACCGATGCAAGTTTTGCTTATCAAGGCTCAGGTCGTGAGTTGGGCTTTGAGCGCTTAGCAGAGCTCGAGAACTGGTCATTGCAAGGTTTTAAGCCTGATTTGACCATCATGTTAGATTTGCCTATTGAGATTGGCTTGGAACGTGCTGAAAAACGTGGTGAGAAAGATCGCTTTGAATCTGAGCAGATTGAGTTTTTTCATCGTGTGCGTAATGGTTATTTGGCGATTGCAGAGGCTGAGCCTGAGCGAATGAAAGTTATTGACGCGAGTGGCACTATCGAACAAGTGCAAAGGCAAATTGAGAAGGCGCTTATTAATTTTTATGAGGCGAATAAGGACTAATTATGAGCCTGTTTGGAGATGAGGATTTACCGGTGATTGCAAACCGAGAGTCTGCACTAGACTTTTGGAATCAAACTGCATTTGAGCGTTTACAAGCTCAATTTCGTTCTGGAAATATGCACCATGCCATTATGTTGCTTGGCGCTGATGGTAGTGGTCGAGATACTTTTGCTGATGAATTTTCTCGTTGGGTTTTATGCCAAAGTCATGAGCAACTTGAAAGTGCCTGCGGTTCTTGTAAATCCTGTCATTTATTCGATGCAGGTACCCATCCTGATTATTACTTACTTGATGTGGAAGAGGGTAAAACACAGATCGCCGTCGACCAAGTTCGTCATTTGATTGGTGCTTTACAAGAGTCTGCGCATCAAGCAGGTTGGAAAGTTGCTAACATTGCTGATGTTAGTGCTTTGAATCAAAATTCTTACAATGCTTTATTGAAAACTTTAGAAGAACCGCAAGCTAATACTTTGTTGATATTGCAAACGGAGCAATTACAACAGGTTCCAGCGACCATTCGTAGCCGTAGTCAATTACTTGCTTTGAATGTAGATGACCAATCTGCAATAAAAGCTTGGTTAGAGCAAAGAAAAGGCCATTCTAGTACAGATTTAGATTTAGCTTTAAATCTATTCCCACAAGCTCCTTATAAAGCTGAGGATTTTGCTAATAATGGAGATGCATTCAAGTGCGGAGAGTTTATTTTCGATATTGCCTTTTTATTGCAAGGTGAAGCCCAGGCTTTGAATTTGGCTGAAAAATGGTTGCCAGATGTTGAGGATTGTTGCTTATGGCTACAATTGGTGATGCGTGATTTATTATTGTTAGCTCAAACCAATGAGTCGAGCATGATTGCCTTACAAAATCAGCAAGAAGCATTGGAGTCGATTGTTAAGTCATTAAATAATCAAGGATTATTACAATTAAATGATAAAATCATTGAGCTCAGAAGCTTGATAATGAAGCGAAGTCCAGTTAATCTAAGCTCATCTTGGCAAGCGTTGCTAATTTACTGCACGCAATTAGCGCAAAAGTTTAAAAGAACTGCATAAGTAACGGATACAAAAGGCAAAACATGAAAATTGAACGTACTGGCCCCGGCATTCTGACTATTACTGTTGAAGATAAGGATGATCTTTATGCAGCCTATATGCCTTTCGTTGAAAATGGTGGAATATTTATTCAAACCACTAAAGAGTACAATTTAGGTGATGAAGTCTTTATGTTATTAGCATTGTTGGATGATCCGGAAAAGTTACCAATCGCAGGTAAAGTTGCTTGGATCACTCCAAAGAATGCTCAAGCCAACCGTAAAGCAGGTATTGGTATTCAATTTAGCGATCAAGATCAAGGTAAAACACGCAAAGCTATTGAGAACCAATTGGTAGGCCGTTTAGATGGTGAAAAAGCTACCCACACTATGTAGCCTTTTCTCCAAACGCTCATTTAGTTACAATTAGACTTCTTTTTTTCTTAGCTTAAACTTCATTTTTCATGTTAATAGATTCCCATTGCCACCTCGATCGTTTGGATTTGTCCGAATACGATAACGATTTAAACAAAGCTCTCGATTATGCCCGTTCCCGAGGAGTGGCTCATATGCTTTGTGTTGGCATTACTATGGATAAGTTTCAAGATGTTTTATCCATTGCTGAAGCGCATGAGGACATTTCTTGCTCCGTAGGCATTCACCCTTTGTACGATGCAGTTGCCGATACTGATGTAGAATTGTTAGTAGAAAAGTCTAATCATCCCAAGGTAGTTGCCATTGGTGAAACAGGCTTGGATTATTTTTATAATAAAACTGCCGAAAACCATGCCTTGCAGCAAGACAGTTTCCGCAAACACATTCAAGCTGCTATACAAGTTAATAAACCAATTATCGTTCACACCCGTGATGCGCGTCAGGATACGCTAGATATTTTGCAGGAAGAGAAAGCAGTAGACTGTGGTGGGGTTTTACATTGTTTCACAGAAACTTGGGACATGGCTAAAGTCGCTTTGGATTTAGGTTTCTATATCTCTTTTTCAGGTATTGTTACCTTCAAAAATGCATCAGAACTGCGTGATGTTTGCCGTAAAGTTCCATTAGATAGATTGCTTATCGAAACCGACTCACCATATTTGGCGCCAGTTCCATACCGAGGTAAATCTAATCAACCAGCCTATGTGAAAGAAGTAGGGCGGTTTGTTGCCGACTTACATCATGTGAGTTATGAAAAAATTTGCGAAACTACTGCGAAAAATTTCTCGGATCTTTTTTCTCTAACAAAATGATTATCGAAATAGCGTCAAGGTCAGACCAGTAAATTGTAGCTGGTTAAATTCGCCCAATTTGCGTATATTTCCTGCACAAATTTTACGCCTTAACTTAGAAAGAAAAGACTATGTCAAAAGCATTATTAGAGCACTGGGATGACATCCTATTATTAGATGAGCAATTAACGGAAGAAGAGCGCATGATCCGTGATGCGGCGCGTGATTATTGTCAAGAAAAGCTTATGCCACGTGTATTAGAAGCCAACCGTAATGAAATCTTCGATCGTGAAATTATGACTGAGTTGGGCGAGTTGGGTTTACTAGGCTCTACTATCGATGGTTATGGCTGTGCAGGTGCTTCATACGTTGCTTACGGTTTAGTGGCTCGTGAAGTTGAGCGTGTTGATTCTGGCTATCGTTCTGCTTTATCCGTTCAATCTAGCTTAGTGATGCACCCTATCAATGCTTACGGTACTGAAGCACAAAAAGAAAAATTCTTGCCAAAACTTGCGACAGGCGAATGGGTTGGTTGTTTTGGTCTAACTGAGCCTGATTCAGGTTCTGATCCAGCAAGCATGAAGACACGCGCTAAGAAAGTTGATGGTGGCTATATCTTAACGGGTAACAAAATGTGGATCACTAATTCACCAATCGCTGACGTATTCGTAGTTTGGGCGAAAGATGATGACGGCGATATTCGTGGCTTTGTTTTAGAAAAGGGCATGGAAGGCTTATCGGCCCCAAAAATTGAAGGGAAATTCTCACTAAGAGCTTCTATAACAGGTGAAATCGTTATGGACGAGGTGTTTGTACCAGAAGAAAATAAATTCCCTGAAATAAAAGGCTTGAGCGGTCCGTTTGGTTGTTTAAACGTAGCGCGTTACGGCATTTCTTGGGGTGCATTAGGCGCAGCAGAATTTTGTTGGCATGCTGCACGTCAATATGGTCTTGAACGTAAGCAATTTAACAAGCCATTAGCATCTATGCAGTTATTCCAAAAGAAATTAGCAGATATGCAAACAGAAATCACTTTAGGTTTACAGGGTGCATTAAGAGTAGGCCGTCTAATTGATGAAAAAGCTTTCAAACCTGAAATGATTTCTCTAGTGAAGCGTAATTCTTGTGGCAAGGCACTTGATATAGCTCGTATGGCGCGTGATATGCACGGTGGTAATGGTATCGCCGATGAATTCCATGTGATCCGTCACTCGATGAACCTTGAAGCAGTGAATACTTATGAAGGTACTCATGATATTCATGCCTTAATTCTTGGTCGTTCACAAACTGGCCTGCAAGCGTTTATGTAAGCGTTTTAAAACCTGATTTCGTATAGAAAAGGAGCTGTCAGGCTCCTTTTT
Organism: uncultured Kangiella sp.; assembly: GCA_947503345.1. Lineage (GTDB taxonomy): Bacteria > Pseudomonadota > Gammaproteobacteria > Enterobacterales > Kangiellaceae > Kangiella. Next base: position 59,450 of record CANNCW010000002.1, read on the forward strand.
TTATGCTTTAATACAAAAAAAGGATATGCCGAAAATAGTAAAAAGGGATAAAAACTGGAATTGTCACACTTTTTCACATTCTTTCTCTTGTAATTTACTTAGATTTACGCAACCTTAGTCCTATTGATGCGTCTTAATGGTAGAGAAGCATTTACCGTTAAAATTAAAGGTATTGAATGAAGTTTAAACAAAATATAATTAAATCCACGTTAATAGCTATTCAAGTGGCTTTGGGTGTGACCTCAACTTCTGTATTAGCTGAGAAAGCGGCTAATGCAGAAACTCAAGTGAATTTAGAAGCTAGTGAATATCAAATTCCTAAGTCTGCTAGTGAGCAAATGGAACCTGATGATAACTTACGACGAGTAGGGCAGATTAATACTTCTATTTTAATGCAATTGCATTATCAGCATCCTCTATTTGATAACAAGTTATCGAAAGAATCATTTAAGCAAATGATCAAAATGTTTGATCGCAATCGTAGCTATTTTCTGGCTTCCGATGTTGAGCAGTTCAAGGCTTTCGAACGTAAATTTGATGATGCTATTCGTACAGGCAGAATTGAACTGGCTTATGATTTTTTTGAGTTATACGAAAAGCGTTATCGCGAACGTAATAGTTTTGCTTTAAAGCTACTTGAAGCTCCTTTTGATTTCGATAAAGAAGAAGATTTTAAATTTGATCGTCAAGAAAGCGATTGGTTTGTTAGCCCCAAAGAACAAGATGAATATTGGAGGCAAAAAGTAAAACATGATGCTTTGAACTTAAAGCTTGCCGATCAAACCGATGAAGAAATCAAACAGAAACTTACCAAACGTTATCGTAGCAATATTCGTCGGATGGCACAGACCAACAGCGAAGATGTGTTTGGATTTTTTATGAATGCGATAAATGCATCCATCGATCCTCATACCACTTATTATACACCTCGCCAATTTGAAGACTTTAATATAAACATGAGTTTAAAGTTACAAGGCATTGGTGCAGTTTTAACACAGGAAGATGAATTCACTAAGATCGTTCGTATCGTTAATAAAGGTCCTGCTCAGAAATCGGGACAAATTTTTAAAGACGATAAAATTGTTGGTGTTGCTCAAGGCGAACGCGGTGAAATGGTGGACGTTATTGGTTGGCGTAATAGCGATGTTGTTGATTTGATACGTGGCGAAGCGGGCTCAGTAGTTAGATTACAAGTTATCCCTCATACGAGTGGCGGTGATGCAACCACCAAAGTAGTTAGGCTAATTCGTGAAGAAATTAAACTAGAAGACCAAGCCGCTAAAGCGGATGTATTAGAAATTAAACAAAATGGTAAAAACGTAAAGTATGGTGTGATTGAATTACCATCCTTTTATGCACAAACGGTCGCTTCCAGTTCAGGTGGTAATGAAGTTACTAGTACCACGTCTGATGTAAAAAGATTAATTGGTGAGCTTAAAAAAGAAAATGTTCAAGGCTTAATCATTGATCTACGTAACAATGGCGGAGGTTCCTTAACTGAAGCCGTTGATATGACAGGCTTGTTTATTGATAAAGGTCCTGTGGTTCAAGGCAAAGACTTTGAAGGCAACGTTAGAGTGTTAAGGGACACTGATGGCAAAACTTTTTACGAAGGTCCTTTAGCTGTGATGGTTAATAGTGGTAGCGCTTCAGCTTCAGAAATTTTCGCTGGTGCTATTCAAGACTATGGGCGCGGTATTGTTGTTGGCGAAAACACCTTTGGCAAGGGCACCGTTCAAACTATTAGAGAACTTAGCAGGCTTGTTAGAAATCCTGAATCAGAAATGGGTGCTTTAAAGTTTACTATTGAAAAGTTCTATCGAGTTACTGGAGAAAGTACTCAACTAGAAGGCGTTAAACCTGACATTAGTTTTCCAAGCTTTTACGATTTAAAAGAGCATGGAGAAGCGTCATATGATAATGCTTTGAGCTGGGATACCATTGAAACCACTAATTTTGATCCTAATAATGCTATTAGTAGTTATATTCCTTACTTGTCAAAGGTTCATCAACAAAGAGCGGCTAATGAAAAGCAGTTTTCAAACTTGTTAGACGATGTAGCTCATATTAAAGCAGAGCGTGATAAAAAGAGTATCTCTTTAAATTATAAAAAGCGTCTAGCCGATCGCTTGAAATCTGAGGAGAAAACTCTTAATCGAGCTAATGCAAAAAGAGTTGCGCAAAATCGCAAGCCTTTCAAAGATCTTGATGCTTATGAGGAATACCTAAAAGAGCAAGATGAAATTAACCGTAACTTAAAAGGCATTAATTTTGATGATGACTTTTTACTACATGAAACTGCTAACATTTTGGCTGATTTGGTAGAAATTCAGTCTAATCCAGATTTGGCTAAAATTAGCGAAATTACTAAAGATAAAATCAATTAATTCTTTATGAGTTTAAAAGGCCAGCATTAGCTGGCTTTTTACTTTTATTTTTCAATAAATATAGGTATGGTGCTTTTCGATAAGCTATTCTATTTAGGGTGTAAAATAATGATAAGTCGTTTATTGACTATTTTAATAATATTAATTCCGTTTAATTTAAATGCCGCTATCGTGCAAAGTAAAGGTAATTACGAAGATAAATTTCGCCAGTTAGAGGAAGTGTTGCCTACTCCAAACGATTACCGTAATGCTGCCGGTGAACCCGGCCGTGATTATTGGCAACAAAAAGTTGATTATAAAATTGACGTATCTTTAGATGAAGCGAAACGAATTCTTACCGCAAAGCAAAAAGTTACTTATCACAACCAATCTCCTTACGCACTAAAATACCTTTGGTTGCAATTAGAACAAAACAAATTTCGTGAAGACTCTATTGCAAGCCGATCCGCTGATTTTGGCGGAATAGGTCGTCGTGGACCAAGTAGTTCGGCTCCAAGTAGCGATAAAGCTGCAAAGATCAGCTACGGAGCTTTACGAGCACAACAGTGGTTAGATGACCACGACATAGGTTATAAAATAAGTAATGTAAAAGACAGCAATGGTACGCCATTGAAATACCTAATTAACAGTGCACAGATGCGAATTGATTTACCAAAGCCATTAAAAACTGGTGAATCTTTTGAGTTTAGCCTTGATTATCGATATCAATTGCTAGAAGAAAATGCTGTTTCAGCACGTGCAGGTTATGAGCATTTTCCGGATGATGCGAGAAAGGGCGGGAATGATATTTTCTTGGTGGCACAGTGGTTCCCTCGCTTGGCCAGTTATTCAGATTATGAAGCCTGGCATAACAAAGAGTTTTTAGGTCGCGGTGAGTTTACTTTAGAGTTTGGTGACTATGATGTCTCAATAACAGTTCCTGCCGATCATATCGTCGCATCTACTGGTGTTTTAACTAATGATGGTGATGTTCTTACAGCAAAGCAGCGTCAACGTTTAAAAAATGCTGAAAATGCTAAACGACCAGTATTTATCGTAACGGCTGAAGAAGCTTTGGAGAATGAGCGAGTAGGTTCTGACAGGACCAAAACTTGGAATTTTAAAGCTAAAAATGTTCGTGACTTTGCATGGGCGTCTTCAAGAAAGTTCATGTGGGATGCTAAAGGCTATCATCAAGATAGCGAAACTATGCCGATGGTAATGGCGATGTCTTTCTATCCAAAAGAAGGCGGTGACTTATGGAAGAAATACTCAACGGAGTCCGTTATTCATACCATGGAAGTTTATGGCCGATTTACTTTTGATTATCCTTACCCAACGTCCATAAGTGTTAATGGTCCTGTGGGTGGTATGGAATATCCCATGATTACTTTTAATGGCCCTAGAACTACTTGGAATAAAGATGGAAGCCGTACTTATTCACAAGCTGAGAAGCGCTTTTTAATTGGCGTGGTGATTCATGAAGTGGGGCATAACTATTTCCCGATGATAGTAAATTCTGATGAGCGTCAATGGACTTGGATGGATGAAGGTTTAAATAGCTTTTTAGATGGTGTTGCGGGGCGTGAGTGGGATCCTAATATCCCATGGGGAGTAGAGCCTAGGGATATTACAGGTTATATGAAGTCTAATGTGCAGGTCCCGATTATGACTCAGTCTGATAGTGTTTTGCGATTAGGCCCCAATGCTTATACAAAACCTGCCGCAGCTTTAAATATTCTACGGGAGGTTATCCTTGGGCGTGAATTATTTGATTTTGCCTTTAAGGAATATTCAACTCGTTGGGAAAATAAAAGACCGACGCCAGCTGATTTCTTTAGAACCATGGAAGAAGCTTCGGGCGTAGATTTAGACTGGTTTTGGCGAGGTTGGTTTTATACAACAGATCACGTAGATATCTCAGTTGATAAAGTCTATAAGTTAAGGCTAGATACACAAAACCCTGACATTGAATTTGACTTACTAAGAAAAGAAGAGGCCGATAAACCAACTTCGCTTTTTGTAGAAAGAGAGCGTAAAGCGGGCAATAAAACATGGGTTGAGCGTAATGATGATATTAGGGATTTCTATGATGATAATGATCGCTTTACGGTTACAAATAAAGAACGAAACAAATATCAGCAAAATTTAGCAAATTTAAAGCCTTGGGAAAGAAAAGCCCTAGAAAGAGCTCTTAAAGAAAATAAAAACTATTACGTTATCGATTTTACTAACAAAGGCGGTTTGGTAATGCCAATTTTGTTGCAGTTGGAATATGCTGATGGAGAGAAGGAAATGATGCATATACCAGCAGAAATTTGGCGACGTGCTCCAAAAGAGGTCAGCAAATTAATTGTAACTGAAAAAGAATTGCTACAAGTTACTGTTGACCCTCAATGGGAAACGGCTGATGTCGATATGGAAAATAACCACTTTCCTCGACGCATTATTCCATCACGCATTGAGGCTTTTAAATCCAAACCAAGCTCAGATAAAGTACGTAGAGATATCATGCAAGATATTAAAACCAAAGTGAAAGAACCAAAAGAAAAACCTTATAAAAAATGATGCGCATAGTTAAGCTAATAGTTATAACTTTGCTGGTTTGCTTATTTGGTAAGCCAGCTTTAGCTCATAAGTTGAATGCTGCAGAAACCAGTATAAGCTATAACCAGCGAACCAAAAACTTAGAAATAGTCCACAGATTCTTCATGCATGATGTCAATCATTTAATACAAGCTTATTACAAAAATAAAACGAATAAGCCGTTGGAAGGAGCAGATGAAACGCTATTTACTAGTTATATAATCGAAAACACAAAACTTAATCTAATAGATAAAAATGGAGAGCAATTAACGTATAGTTATATAGGTTCTGAGCAGGATGGTAAACATTATTTTATTTATCAAGAAGTAAGCTCTAATCTAGTAAAGCCTTTAGCAGAGCTTGAAATCGATGTTACTACTATGCAGAACAAATGGAAGCCAAAATATTGGTTATTTAATATTAGTTTAAAAGATAAGTTTCAAAATAGTTTCGTCTTGGATAGCAATAGCTACAAAAAAGCTTTAGCTCTTTGACCTATATGATGGCTAAAGCTTTTTACTACTAAATCTTATAAAAGCATTTAAACCTTAAACAAGGTGACATCGCATGATGCATGATTGACAACGCCATTTGCTGTAGAGCCAATGAAGGCTTTAATTCCTTTTTTAGAGTGAGTACCTAATATTATTAAATCTGCTTTTTTCTTATCAGCAAGTTCACAAATTTGCTCATAAGGCTTACCAAATTTAACACCGCTAAATTTTTTACTAATACCAAAGGAGGAGGTAATCTTTGTCATTTTAGGTATGATTTTCTCCTTAAGTTCTTTCTGGTAGTCTTTAGGCAATAATTGGTAAGGAATTACATTGATTACATGTAGCTTTGCTCCATAAAGTTCAGATAAAGCAACGGCTTTAGCAAGAACGTCTTTGCCTTCTTTAGTTGCTTCAATTGCACAAACAATAGTTTTATACATAAACCCTCCAATAAGTTGTTATAAGTTTTAGGACGTGAATTCAGGAGCTACACCCATTCCCCAGAATAAAACACTGATAGCAATGGAGCCAACTGCAAGTACCATTGCAACCGCAAGGATAGAATTGCTAAACATAAAGCCTTTTTCTACGTTTACATTCATCATAATAGGGGTGCCAATAAATAAAAGTCTCACGGCATAAGCTAAAGCAGCTAATGTGATTAAAGTATCAAGCCACAGAATAGGGTAGACACTGACTATACTTGCTAAAAATAATGGAGTAGCAGAATAAACTATTAAAGCAAAACAGTCGGATAGTTTAGCTTCTGAGCCATAAGTTTGCGCCATCCAGCGTATAAAGTGAGCAAATATATAGGCGCCAGCTAGCATGCCTATATAAGCTGCAACTGAAATTTTTAAAGCACTATCAGAGGTTAATTTTGTAGCTTCCTCAGAACCTACTTGCCATCCTATATAGACGGTGCCGATAAAAGCAGCTGCTACGGGAATTAACGCCATAAATATTAAAAATCGGACATAGATTTGTTGAATGGTGAAATTTTTACTCTTAATGGCTTGCCAAGTTTCTTCTGGGTTATAGAGTAAGTTGAAGCGGTTTTTCATTATTAATCCCCTTGTTTATAAATGGCAACTGGTACCTGCAAAGTGACTTAGGCTTTGCATATCTTGAATAACTATTTCTTTTTGCTTTAATTCTAATAGTTGAAGCTTATGTAACTTTTTAAATAATCGACTGATAGTCTCAACCGCCATGCCTAAATAGTTTGCGATATCTACCTGAGTCATTGGTAGTTGAAAACGATTAGAAGCTAGTCCACGGTTCGCATAGCGGCGTGATAAATTGATAATAAAAGCTGCCAATCTTTGCTCAGCATTCTTTTTGTTAAGTAGTAAGAACAGCGCTTTATCGTCTTGAATCTCGTGGCTCATGATTTTAAGGAGTTGGCTTCTCAAGCCAGGGATCTGTCCCGCTAAAATATCAAGTTTGTTGTAGGGTAGAGCGCAAACTAATGATGTATCTAATGCCTTAGCAAAACTTTGGTGAGTATTTTCTGCTATGGCATCCAGTCCAATTATTTCGCCAGGCAAATAAAAGCCAGTGATTTGCTCTACACCATCCATATCTACGGTGTAAGTTTTTAAACTACCAGAGCGGATTGCATAAATTGATTTTAAAGGGTCACCACTTCTAAACAAGATCTCATCTTTTTGGTAAGGCTTGCGTCTTTTAATAATGCTATCTAGGTGCTCAATTTCTGCATCGGCCAACATAACAGGAAGGCATAACTGGCTGATACTGCAACTTTGACACTTAATCTGGTCTAAATTCATTAGTCTGGTCTCAAAGGATTAAACAAGCCAAGTGTAGCAATTCTGTTCATTTAAATCACCCTTGAGTAAGCTTGTAATTGATTAATTTCTTTTAAGTAACTATCAAATATCATGCATATGTTCCTGATGAAATATCGTCCATTTTCCGTTACAGAAATACTCTTTTGATTAATAGATATTAGATTATCATAGATAAATTCCTGAAGCTGATTTAGTTCGAATTTAAAATAGCTATTAAAATTAATACAATAATTTTTCTCTATTTCAGCAATATCCAGCTTAAAGTTACATATTAACTCCATTATTACATCTCTTCTTAACACATCATCATCTGATAACTGGCAACCTCTCCAAATAGGAAGTTGATTTGATTTAAGCATTTGGTAGTAGCTAGGAAGATCCGTTACATTTTGACTGTAACGATTATTTACATTGCTTATTGAAGAAACTCCAATGCCAACCAACTCGTGGTCTTTATGTGTAGTATAACCCTGAAAGTTTCTATGTAACTTTCCTTTGGTTTGCGCGATATTTAAACCATCATCCGGAAGAGCAAAATGATCCATACCAATGTAAACATATCCCGCATCAATCAATTGATTCATTGTTTGCTCAAAAATAGCTATTTTTTGCTCTGGAGAAGGTAGGTCTGCAGAATTAATTTTTCTTTGAGGCTTAAAACGGTGGGGGAGGTGAGCATAGTTATAAAGGGCTATACGTTCGGGCTTTAACTCAACAATCTTTCCAACAGTCGCACTGAATGTTTCAGTAGTTTGGTGAGGCAAGCCATATATTAAATCCATATTAATCGAATCAAAATAACTACCTCGAGCTTGTTTTACTAGCTTGCTTACTGATTGAAAGTCATTTTGGCGATTTATAGCCTTCTGAACCTTGCTGTCAAAGTCTTGAATACCAATGGAAATTCTATTAAAGCCCATGTCATAAAGCTGAATTAATTCAGCAGGTTCCAGAGTTCTTGGGTCTAGCTCTATTGAAATCTCAGCGTCTTCAGAAATTTCAAATAACTTAGCTAAATTGTCCATGATTTGAGCTAATTGCTGAACATTTAAAAATGTAGGAGTGCCGCCGCCAAAATGTATTTGTCCCAGTTTAGTAGAGTGACTGTTTGCGGCTACCATCTCAGCTTCTTTTAATAAATAATGGATATATTCATCTGCTTTACTCTTATCTTTAGTTATGACTTTATTACAAGCACAGTAGTAACAAATATTAGAGCAAAAAGGTATGTGAATATATAGAGATAGTGTTTTGTGCTGAGTACCACTCAATGCTTGCAGGTATTGTTTAGCTGTAAAGTCATTGTTAAACTCTAAAGCTGTAGGATACGAGGTATATCTCGGCCCAGAAACATTATATTTTTGAATCAGTTTACTACTTAATTGCATTAATATCTTTTAGCTAAAATAATTTTATGTAGCTAGCATAATCTGGTATCGAATTTTGAACTTGATATATATCAAGTTTCTATCTCTTTATAGTATGAGAAATGCCTAATGCTGATGTTTTTGGTGCATTTCATGACTATTATTTCGATGTTGAGAGTGGTCCTGACTAAAGGCTGACCAAATATAAAATGCACCCATTATAATAAAGAATAAAGCGATCGAATTCTTAATCCAATTTGACTTGAAGTAGTTAACGACTTTATGACTTGATACCCCCATGGCATACATCATTGGTAAAGTACCCAGGCCGAAACAAAGCATTACGATAAAGCCTTGAACAGGATCGGCGCTACTAATAGCAAGTGCCAGAGCGCTATATACCAAACCACATGGTAAAAAGCCCCACAGTAAACCAATTACTATCGCTTTTGGTGTTGAATCAATCGGGAGAAAGGAAGCTTGTATTGGTCTAATTTTATTCCAAATTTTATATCCGATTTTTTCTAATGCTAACAAAGGTGAGCTAATGTTGATTAAATACAAGCCCAACAAAATCATAAAGACGCCACTGAGTATTGGTAATATAGGAAGCTTGACTGATAAAATAGCAAAGCCTAAAACAGCACTTAATGCTCCTAATATTGAATAACTAATTACTCTAAATAGTTGATAAATAAGCCCTAACTGTAATTGTTTATTTTTATTAGTGGTTTGATTAAAGGCGATGGTTATACCACCACACATACCAACACAATGAAGTGAGCCAAATAGGCCCATTGCAAAAGCGGTTATATATAAATGAAACATAGGCTTTAGTCGTTATTTCTCTTTTTAGAATTTTCTTTTTTGTCATCAAATAAAATCTGACTTGATTCCCTATCTAAGTCAGAGTACTGATCGTTATTGACCGCCCAAAAGAATAGCGCTATGGCAATTGCTAAGAGTAGTAATGTTAAGGGGATTAAATAGTAAATAGCATTCATATTAATCTTTAGGGTTTAGACTTAATGAGTTTAAAACTACTACAATAGAGCTTAATGACATTCCAATTGCTGCTAGATAAGGAGGTATTAAACCCATGATTGCAAATGGGATAACCATAATATTATAGCAAATAGCCCACAAAATATTTTGCCTGATCTTTTTATTGGTTTGTTCAGACTTACCGAAGGACAAATTCACATCTGACAAGTTTCCTGAGAGCAAATAACTATCTGCCTGAGACTTAGTTAAGTCTGAAGCCCCTGTCATTGCTATTGAGGTGTCACTGATCGCCATTGCTGGAGCATCGTTAATCCCATCACCTATAGTTAAAATTTTTGTCGATGGGTTATTTCTCTTAATGGCTTTGATATATTCGAGTTTTTGCTCAGGATTAAGATTATTTCTCCAGTTAGCAATATTTAGTTTTGCCGCTAATTTTTCGACATAATCACTTGGATCGCCACTGAGTAAATGAAGAGTTTTCCCGTTGGTTTGTAAATTTTCGCAACAAAGTAGGGCATCATCACGAACCTCATCAGTTAATAAAATTTCAGCTAATAACTTTTCATTAGTGGTTAAAAGCAATGAGTTCTCATTCATTAAATTAATCTCGGCTTGCGTATTGTTTTCAATAAAAGCTTGATTACCAAACCAATAAGCTTTCGAATTAATAGTTGCCGAAACCCCAGCAAATGGCGTCAACAGAATATTTTCCGCTATAATAGCAGGGCTTAAATAGTTGCTAAATGCTTTAGCAATAGGATGCTCTGAATCAGCCTCCATCGTTGCGATCATCGAAAGCACTTCTTCTTTACTAAGACTAGAGTGAAGCGTTACTTTTTCTACAAATAAATTGCCTTTTGTTAAAGTACCTGTTTTGTCTAAGATAACATCAGTGGTATCACTTAACTTTTGTAAAAAGTTTTTATCCTGAATCAGTATGTTATTTTTATTTAACGAGGATGTACCACAAGTTAAGGCTACAGGGGTTGCTAATGATAAAGCACAAGGGCAACTCACAACGAGCACTGCAATAGTGATCCACAATGCTCGACTTGGTTCAATAAAACTCCATGTGAAAAAAGTTAAAATTGCAAGGCTCAAAATAGCCATAATAAAATAACGTGCAACTTTATCAGCTATCAAAGTGACATCAGATTTTTCTAAAAACGCTTGTCTTTGCATCTTTTGAACTTTACTTATAAAACTTTGCTGAACTAGTTGAGTAACTTTTACTTGAATAGGAATGTCGCCATTAATACTGCCAGCTAAAACCGTATCGTTGACCGATTTATTGACCGGCATAAACTCACCATTAAGCATAGCCTCATTTACAGAGCTTTCACCTCTAATAATAACGCCATCAACAGCTATGGTTTTGCCTGGCTTAATATTTAAAATATCACCTTTCGCAACTTTCTGGATAGGAACTGTCTTTATAGTTAATGTATTACCATTTTCATCAAAGTTTATTTTTTCAATTAAGAAGCCACCACCAAGGTCCTTTCGTACAAAGTGGTGCTGTACTTTTTGTCTTGCTCTATATTCTAAATAACGCCCAATTAACAGGAAGAAGACAAACATAGTCACAGAATCAAAATACACCTCTCCATCGCTAACTATAATTGCCCATATACTAGAGGTGTAAGCAAGTATCAGCGCAAGAGAAATAGGAACATCCATATTTAACTGGAAGCCTCTCAGAGCTTTGTAAGCATTTCTAAAGAATGGGAACCCAGAATAAAACAGAACAGGAGTTGCAACTAAAAAGCTTACTACTTGTAAAAAATTCTTATGTGAAGATTCCATTCCATCAAAAGCTCCAATATATAGAGCGATTGCATACATCATGACTTGCATCATGCCAAGACCAGCAAGCCCTAATCGCTTAAGCCAAGACTTTTCTTGCGCAACTTGCAAAGAAGCAGCTTGTTCCTCCTGATAAGGCTTAACTGGATAACCTAGCGCATGGAAACTTTTTAATATATCGCTTAAACTCGAGGTTTGAGGAGCCCACTCTAAATAAACCAACTGATTCGTTATGCTAGTGGTCACCTTTTTAACAGCAGTTAGATTACCAATTTGCTTTTCAATTAACCAACCACAAGCACTGCATTGTAAGTTTTCACAAATTAACTCTATTGATTGAAAGTTATTTTGCAAAGTCGTAGACAGGCTTTCTAATACTTCTGGCTCATCAAAAATGGCTAGTTCTTCTGGTATTAATGCGTCGGCTTTAGGAGCAACACTTGTTCTAAACTTATAGTAATCATCTAATCCATTATCAATAATAGTTTCAGCGATACTAAAGCATCCCATACAGCAAAAGTTGCGCTGAATACCTTTATATTCCAAAGAGCTGTTAAAGTTAGTAGGCACCGGTAGATGGCAATGAAAGCAACTGCTCGACTCTTTGATGCCCATTTATTTCCCCATTATCAAAGGAGCGTTATTGGGTAGAGTCCAACTAGATTCCAGCTTCCAATTATCGGAGTAGGGTATGAGCTGTAAATACCATTTGCCATTGATAGTTGTGACTTGGTTTGGCTCTAAAAAAGAAAAATATTTACCATCAGAAGCCTGCTGCAAGTTCAATTTGAAATCTTTCGATTCCATCGTAGCATGATTAAAATAAAGTGCTAAAGAGTCACTAATGACCTCTTTGCTTTGTAAGTCCAATACGATTTTATTATCTATGAGATCGATGGTAGCTGAAATCCCAAGAGTGTTTGCCTTTTGGATTTTGTCAAACTGCTTATTAATGGCTAAGCCATCTTTGTAATAATCTTGATTAACCAAAGTATCCGCACCATCAATAGAGATGATGATCATACTAATTCCGCCAACAATAGAAGCTAATGGAATAGATATTAAAAACCAAGGCCAAAACTGTTTGTACCAAGGTTGTGAATCTTCTTGCTGCATGGATTAACGCCTCCGGATTAACGCTGGGCCTAAAAAGCGAGCAGGTTCTGTTACGCTAACATTAGATCCATCGTTCGCTTCAATTTGCAGTAAAATCTCTACATTACTTTTAGTCATATAAATAGGATCGATAGATAAACGAACAGGAATGGTTTCTGATGATCCTGCCCTAACATTTATTTCCAAAGGGCCTATATATTGCATCTGTTCTGGTCCAATAAAAGTAATTTTGTAAGTTTGATCTTGCTGCTGTTTATTTAAGACTTTCAGTTTATAAATGTTTTCTATAAGACCTAAGCTATTAGTTATATAGAGTCTATTTCTATCTTTTATAATATCTAATTCTAGAGGTGTTCTTAAATAAATCGATAAAAGGAAAACGCCTGTAATTAACAATAGTACTGTGCCATAGCCAATAGTTTTGGCCCTAAATAGTTTAACTGATTTTCCTTTTTCTTTATTCTCAGTAGTATAGCGAATCAACCCTTTTGGATAATCCATTTTGTCCATAACTTGATCACAAACATCAATACAAGCAGCACATGCGATACATTCGTACTGCAAACCATCCCGAATGTCGATCCCAGTAGGGCATACATGGACACATTGCATACAATTAATACAATCACCAAGTCCTTGTTCTTGGTAATTTTCAACGCCTTTTTTTCTTGCTCCACGTGCTTCACCGCGTTCGTCGTCGTACGCAATGATCAAAGTGTCTTTATCAAACATAGAACTTTGGAAACGAGCGTAAGGGCACATATAAATACAAACTTGCTCTCGCAAATGACCAGCGTTTCCCCATGTAGCAAAGCTATAAAACAAGACCCAAAATAGTTCCCAAGAACTCATGTTCCAAGTGATAATTTCTGTTGTTAAAGTTTTAATTGGTACGAAATAGCCAACAAAAGTATAACCAGTAAAGAGTGCTAAAATTATCCAAAGCAAATGCTTAGTAAACTTGAGTCGGACTTTTCTAAAATTCCATTTAGAATTACTTAACTTTATTTGTTTGTTTCTATCGCCCTCTACTAGGCGTTCAACCCAAACAAAAAGTTGCGTCCAAACAGTTTGTGGGCAAGCATATCCACACCATAATCTTCCAGCTACTGAAGTAAAAAAGAATAGGGCAAGCGCAGCGATAACTAATAGTAAAGATAAAAAGATAAAGTCTTGAGGCCAAAAGGTTATCCCAAATAAGTGAAACTGCCGAGCGGGTAGGTCAAGTAGAATGGCCTGACGACCATTCCATGTCAACCAAGGACCTAAATAGTAAATTCCTAAAAGTAGCCATACAGATGCCACTCTTAAATTGTTAAAGAACCCACTGACTTTTTTAGGTCTTATTTTTTTATGTTTTTGATAAAGATCCTTTTCATTACCAACAACATAAGTATTATCGTGTTCACTCATATTCTAGCCTTTAATTTTCAGACTTTTCCTTTTTATTAGATAGGCTGTAAACATAAGCTGCTACTAAGTGAGACTTATCTTTACCTAATATGCTTTCGTGACCAGGCATACGATTAATTCGACCATGACGGATTACATCTTTAACTAAACCAGGTGAAGCTCCGTGTAACCAAACACCATCGGTTAAATTTGGTGCGCCAAGTGCTTGATTACCTTTTAAATCACGTCCATGACATGCTGCACAACTTTGATTGTATGCAGTTTCGCCTTGGGCTAAAAAAGTTTCAATTACAGGTCTTTCAAAATCATTCTTACTACTAATATAACTAGATAAAGCAAGAATATCATCTTCACTTAAAGAGTCTTTCCACTCCGGCATTACACCATTTCTGCCTTTTAAAATAGAGTGTTTGATTTGCGCAGGTGAGCCACCATATAGCCATTCATTATCTGTAAGATCTGGAAAACCTAAAGAGCCTTTTGCATCAGCACCATGGCAACCAAAACAAGTATTAGCAAAAATTGCTTGCCCCATTTTAATCGCTTGTGGCTCATTTAATAATGCTGGAATATCCATTGCAGAATACTTTTTATACAGAGGCAATACTTTAGCATCCGTTATAGCAACTTCTTCTTGATACTGTTTATCTTGAGTCCAACCAAGCACACCTTCATACTTACCAAGACCAGGATAAAGAATTAAATAAATCACCGAGAAAATAATGGTAATGTAAAACAGCCATAACCACCAACGAGGAAGAGGGTTGTCATACTCTTCAATGCCATCATAGACATGCCCCGTGGTCTCACCTTCTTGTCCAGACTGCTTTTTCTTCCTAGTGAAATACAATAATGCTAAACATCCTAAAATGTTAACAACGGTAATAATAATGATGTACAAACTCCAGAAATCACTCATAACTATTGCCCTCGCTATCAGATGGTTTTGCTTCTGCATCAAGCACCATTCTTGATGCCTTTTCATATTTATTTTTATTGCGCTTTGAATAAACCAAGATGCAAATCACTATAAACAAAGTCATAGCTAACAGAGTTATAACTCCACGGAATAGGTTAATATCCATTATCGAGCTCCTGTCTTTTCTGTGATTTCTAAACCTAGCGATTGTAAATATGCAATTAAGGCTTCCATCTCAGTCTTGCCTTCAACTAACTCACTTGAAGTTAAAATATCTTCTTCAGTGTAGGGAACACCAAGCGTTTTCATTGCTGATAACTTTTTAGGAGTCAATTTTGAATCAATTAACTTTTCATCTAACCAAGGGTAAGAAGGCATATTCGACTCAGGCACTACATCTCGTGGATTCATTAAATGAACATAATGCCATTCATCACTATAGCGACCACCAACTCTTGCTAAATCGGGCCCTGTTCTTTTTGAACCCCATAAAAATGGAAATTCGTACACATCTTCACCTGCCACCGAGTAAGGCCCAAAACGCTCAGTTTCAGCTCGGAAAGGCCGCACCATTTGTGAGTGACAGACGTGACAACCTTCTTTGATATACACATCACGACCTTCAAGTTGAAGAGGAGTGTATGGCTCTAAGCCTGCCACCGGCTCAGTAGTGTTTTTGACAAAAAATAATGGAACAATTTCTGCCAATCCACCAAAACTAATCACGATTACGATCAAGATACCCATTAAGGCGACGTTTTTTTCAACTTTTTCATGATTCATGAGTATTCTCCTTAATGTGCAGGCTCTGGAATGCGAGTATCAACAGTTTTTGGCTTAGAGATAGTTTTCATAACGTTATAGAACATGATGAACATACCGGATAAGAATAAAAAGCCACCTAGTAAACGAATACCATATTGGGGGTAAGTATTTTCAAGGATCTGGACCCAAGTATAAGTTAAAGTGCCATCAGCATTAGTTGCACGAGCCATCAAACCTTGAGTTAAACCTGCAATCCACATAGATACTATGTATAAAACTACGCCAATGGTCGATAACCAGAAATGTAAATTAATTAACTTAATACTGTGCATTTGCTTTTTACCAAATAACCCAGGAATTAATGAGTAAAGTGCGCCAATAGATACCATTGCAACCCATCCCAAAGCACCAGAATGAACATGACCAATTGTCCAATCTGTATAGTGGGAGAGGGCGTTAACGGTTTTAATTGCCATCATAGGGCCTTCAAAAGTTGACATGCCATAGAAGGACAAGGAAACAATTAAGAATTTAAGAATTGGATCTGTACGTAGCTTATGCCAAGCACCAGATAAGGTCATGATACCGTTAATCATGCCACCCCAAGAAGGTGCTAAAAGAATCAGTGAAAACACCATACCTAATGACTGAGCCCAATCTGGAAGCGCTGTATAATGCAAATGGTGCGGACCAGCCCACATATACACCGCGATTAAGGCCCAGAAGTGGACAATAGATAATCTATAAGAATAAACAGGGCGCTCAGCTTGCTTTGGAACAAAATAGTACATGATTCCCAAAAAGCCTGCTGTCAAATAGAAACCAACAGCATTATGGCCATACCACCACTGTACCATCGCATCAATGGCACCAGAATAGGCTGAATAAGATTTCCAGGTAGTAAAGTCAACGGGAATTGCTGCGCTATTTACAAGGTGAAGTATTGCGACTGTGATAATAAATGCGCCAAAGAACCAGTTTGCTACATAAATATGGCTAGTTTTACGCTTTATTATAGTCCCAAAGAATAAAACAGCGTAAGCAACCCAAACGATGGTAATCAGAATATCAATCGGCCATTCAAGTTCGGCATATTCTTTTGCCGAAGTTAAACCCATTGGCAGTGTAATAGCGGCTAACAGAATAACCAGCTGCCATCCCCAGAATACAAAACTCGCTAACTTGTCACTAAATAATCGGGTATGACAGGTTCTTTGGACACAATACAAAGAAGTTGCCATTAGAACACAGCCACCAAATGCAAAAATCACAGCATTGGTATGTAGCGGTCGCAAACGACCATAACTTAGCCATGCAATATCAAAATTTAATGCTGGAAGCCATAATTGCGCTGCAATCAAAACTCCAACCGCCATCCCAACAATTCCCCAAACTACAGCCATAATAGAAAACTGTCTTATTACTTTATAGCTATAGTTATCGTCCAATTTATCTGTCATTGGTTTTCCACCTTAAAGTTTATACAAGACTATAATATCACGAACATATTATCTTTAACCCAATGATCTTGCTTATTGATCTAGATCAAGTCCAGCTCTATGAATGACTCAGCAATGCATATGCGCATAATTTATATTATGTTAAATTAAGTTTGAGTGATTATATTTGTTTCACTAAATGTTCACGGTAAATTAAAAATAATAAAACCATGAAAAAAATTAAACTAGCTATAAGTTCTTGTTTATTAGGAAATAAGGTGAGGTATGACGGAGGCCATAAGCGCTCGAGATATTGTTTAGATGTTATGAGTGATTGGTTTGAGTATTTACCGATATGCCCAGAAATGGGCATTGGAATGACGAGCCCTCGCCCTCCTATCCGATTGGTGGATTCCAATAACTCTATCAGGGTAAAGTTGGTTGAAGATAATTCTAGTGATTTTACTAATGCGCTACAGAGTTTTGCCAAGCAAACCCTTTCATCCTTAAGGAATATAAGTGGCTATATTGTTATTAGAAATTCCCCAAGCTGTGGGATGGAAAGAGTTAAGGTTTATCATGAAAATGGGAATCCAAGTAATAAGTCATCTCAAGGAGCCTATATTGCAGAGATAATGAGACTTAGACCAGAGCTGCCAGTGGAAGAAGAAGGAAGGTTATCAGATCCAAAATTGAGAGAAAACTTCATCTGCCGTGTATTTGCTTACAACGAGTGGAAACAGTCTGTCTTGAATGCGCCCTCTTTGCAAAGTCTAATTAAATTTCACAGTCGTTATAAGTATTTAATCATGGCTCATAGCTACAAGTCTTATAAGCAATTAGGGCGATTGGTTGCTAATGATGGCTCTAAACATATTCACGCACTTATTTCTGAATATGAACAGTTATTAATGCAAACACTAAAGAAAATTGCTTCAACTAAGTCTCATATTAACGTTCTTTATCACATTCTTGGTTATTTGAAGCAAAGTCTTACCAGCGAAGCTAAGCAGGATCTAATTGATGTTATAGAGCAATATCGACAAGGCACGGTGACATTAATTGTTCCTTTGACATTACTCAATCACTATATCAAACAGTTTGGTTCTGATTATATTAGTGAACAAGCATATTTAAATCCGCATCCAGTGGACTTAGGTTTGAGAAATTACATATAGCAGGAATTATCTATGAATAAAGCTTTAGTCTGGTTCAGAAATGATCTGCGCATAGAGGACAACCCTGCCCTGCTTAATTCAAGCAAAGATAATAATGTTATAGGAATTTATTTTGAAGCATCTGAGCAACGTATTAAACATTATGATTCCGTATCAAAAATAGGCTTTACTTATGATTGTGTTCAAGACTTAAAAAAAGAGTTGAAGGCGTTAAATATCCCTCTTTTGATTTTTACAGTAAGAAGTTACCAAGATATTCCTGAGCAGCTACTTAATATTGTAAAGAACCAGGAAATTAGCTCGATTTGGTTTAACAATGAATATCTAATTAATGAAATTGAGAGGGATATTCTTGTAGAGAAAACCTTTCTTTCATATGGGCTCTCTGTTCATAGGTTTGACGCAGATATGATATTTTCCCCAAACAGCATTAGAAAGCCAGATGGTCGTCCTTATAAAGTTTTTACTCCTTATAAGAAAGCTTGGGTAAGGCACCATAAGTTAATGGACATAGAGGTATTACCTAGACCTAAGAAACAGAACTTTGAGCTAAGTATTATTGAAGATTCAAATCAAGATTTTTCTAGAGATTACCGCAAGGACCTATGGCCCGCAGGGAGCAAATTAGCGAACATTAGACTACAAAAATTTCTTGGTAAAGTCGATAAATATAGAGTCAGTCGCGACATCCCTTCAACTTCTGGTACCAGCATGCTATCTCCTTATTTGGCGGTCGGTGCTATATCTGTAAAGCAATGCGTGCAAGCGATACGAAATTATTATTTTACAGTGCCTGAATCCTTTTATACAGATACTTGGCTTTCAGAGTTGATATGGCGAGAATTCTATCGGCAAGTAATAATAGATAACCCACAATTAGCTAAACACCATGCATATAAACCCGATGTTCTTGAACCTTGGGTTTTTAATTCAGAGCTGTTTAATGCATGGAAACATGGATTGACAGGATTTCCTATTATTGATGCAGCAATGAGACAACTAAAACAAACTAGCTGGATGCATAATCGCTTGCGCATGAATGTAGCTATGTTTCTTTGCAAACTGTGCCAAGTAGATTGGCGGGAAGGAGAAAAATATTTTATGGAGAGCTTAATAGATGGTGATTTTGCTTCTAATAATGGAGGATGGCAATGGTGCTCCTCGACAGGGGCTGATGCAGCCCCCTATTTTAGAATCATGAACCCGACTACTCAATCAAAAAAATTTGATCCAAAAGGTGATTTTATCAAAAGGTTTGTTCCAGAACTAAAAAGTTTAGATGCTAAATCTATACATGATCCAAGCACAGTACAAAGGAAGAAATTAAAATATCCAATGCCTATTATTGATTACAAAAAGTCTCGTCAACTTATTTTGAAATTATTGGCTTAATAACTTTTTAAAGTCTGAAGACATGCTTTTTTCCCCAAACCAAATTTTAAAATATAAGCTTTCACAATCATCATTTTTAAATTGTGATAATGGTTTGCCATTTAAATATAAATCTAAGCCCTTTTCTTTAATTTTAAATAGATCATAAAAATCACCATCATTAACGTCTACGTAAGCGTTGTTTATATCTAGGTATTGGCGAAAGCACAGTTTATGCTGTTTGTTGGTCAGGTTGTATTTTAAGTACTCCTCTGCCCCCTCTTTAAACTGTTTGCCTGTCACTTTTCGCAAGTAATGAAAACGTAAAAGCTTTTCAGAATCGTCAAATACGTTTATTTTCTTAGGACAATCTTTATAATATATTCCGACATCTACTATGTCGAAAAAAAGAGCTTTGGTGATCAGTTGCTGTTTGCATAACTTAAACCCATCGCCAGATTGATGTGTTATTTCAGCTGGCAGTTTTTCTTGATCAGCAACTAGACTAGACGAAGAAAATCCAAATATGCATATTATAGATAGAACTAAGCTTTTCATAATCCTGACTTTATTTTGGTGACTATATAGCCCACTATCGGTAGGTGCTGGTAAAACCCTTCAGCACCATCCCAGTAATCTTGATGTAAAATAACCTTGCCCTCAGCGTTAAACCTTATTTGTGTCATGCCAATTGAGCGTGAATCCACTTCTCTTCCTTTGGCCGTGAATTTCATGTGCATTACCCAACGAAGATAATAGTCTGTCTCGCTTTTACTTACATCTAATATATCTACAGTAGTCAAATCCACCTCTTGTGCAGTAGATTTTAAATATTTAGCAAGATCGTTTCTATTTCGAAAGGTCTTGAAAGTGTCATTAAAATAAAATTCATCTGCGTAGAGTTGGTTTATTACAATATCCGTTGTTCCTTGTTTAAAATCTCCAAAAAGCGTTAAAAACTTTGCAGCAGGGTCCGAAACTCTTACGCTAGGTGGTATGGTATCGATTATGCTCAAATAATTATTTACACGTTGATTTTTCATAGAGTGATTAGTGCTAGCGCACCCAGTTAGTATTGCTGATAGTATCAAGAAAGTAATTTTTTTCATTTTTTTATCTTAATTAGTTTATGGTCAATATTTTGTGAAGGAAATATATTGATTTTTCACAGCAAATTCACGCTTTCCGAAATAATATCACCCTAAATTAAAATAGATTCATTTACATGAAAATAAAGCATTGGTTCGATAACTCAAATGTAGATACAGCCTGTAAAAGCACTTTAAAAGCTAACGAGATAGACTGGCCTCGTGTCATCCCTTTTATCTGTTTACATCTTGCTTGTTTTTTTGCCTTTGTTACCGGGGTTAGCTGGACAGCTGTTATTGTTTGCATCTTATCCTACTTCGTTCGGATGTTTGCAATTACAGCCTTTTACCATAGGTATTTTTCTCACAAAACATTTAAAACCTCCCGTGTGATGCAAGCAATTTTTGCTTTTATTGGTGCAAGCTCGACTCAAAGAGGACCTTTATGGTGGGCAGCACATCATAGACACCACCACATTCATTCAGATACTCAAGATGATGCCCATTCTCCCCGGAATGGATTTTTGCAAAGCCATATGACTTGGTTCTTAAACAAAAAGCACTTCCCTACCCATTATCAAAGAGTAAAAGATCTCAATCGCTACCCTGAACTGAGGTTTATCGATCGGTACGACATCGTTCCGCCAATATTTTTTGCGGTTTTGATTTTTGGAATTGGAATATTTTTGGAGATACAGCATCCTGATTTGGGAGCTACCAAATGGCAAATTTTAATTTGGGGTTTCTTTATATCCACCATATTGTTATCTCACGTCACATTTTGTATTAACTCTTTAGCTCATAAGATCGGGACTCAACCTTTTGAAACTAATGATGATAGCAGGAACAACTTCGTATTAGCTATTTTAACTTTAGGTGAAGGATGGCATAACAATCATCACAAATACCCAGGTTCTGTTAAGCAAGGATTAAACTGGTGGCAACTAGATATTAGTTATTACATTCTAAAGTTTTTTGAAAAGTTGGGGCTAGTATGGGAGTTACGTTACGCAAAATATGATAATAAATCCACAGGGGATGCAGTATGAGAGTTGCCATTATTGGAAGCGGCATTTCTGGAATAAGTGCAGCAGATTGCTTATCAGAAAAGCATGAAGTTACTCTTTTTGAGGCAAATCAAGCTATTGGTGGCCACGCTGATACCCAGCAGGTTGAAATTGATGGCGAATTAATTTCTGTGGATACTGGGTTTATCGTTTTTAATCCTGATAACTACCCTACTTTTATGGAGTTGCTAACAAAGTATGGTGTTAAGTTTAAAGATAGTGACATGAGTTTTGCGGTAAGTGATCGGATAACTGGTCTTGAATATAATGCTGCCAGTCTTAACCAACTTTTCTGTCAGAGAAAAAACATTATAAGTCCCAAATTCTATAGAATGATCTATGATATTTTTAGATTTTACAAAGAAGCAAAATCATTATTAAACTCTAGCGCAACCATCTCTTTAGGTGATTATCTACAACAACACAATTATTCCGATATTTTTATTCAACAGCATATCATACCTATGACTTGCGCTTTATGGTCAGGTGATACCAAAACCATTTTTAATTTCCCTGCGAAATTCCTAGTGGCATTCATGAGTAACCATAAAATGATGCAAGCATTTAATCGCCCTATCTGGAAAACCATTTCAGGAGGCTCAAGAAATTATTTAAACGCAATTGAAAATCAATGCCAATTTGCTATTAAAACTAATACACCCGTATTATCGGTGGAGCGATATGATGATAATGTGACGTTGAATTTTAATGATGGTTCAGAGGCTTTTGATAAGGTTGTTTTTGCATGCCATAGTGATCAGGCATTGAGGTTGCTAGAGTCTCCGACTAAGGAGGAAAGATTAGTATTGGGCGACATTGAATATCAGGCCAATACAATTTGTCTGCATCGTGATATGAGCGTTCTGCCTGCTAATAAAAATGCTTGGGCAAGCTGGAGTGTATTAATTGATGATAATAGTGCAAAGCAATGCACCGTGAGTTATTACATGAATTTACTGCAATCATTACAAACTAATACTCCTGTTATTGTCAGCTTAAATATGCAGCATTTAATTAATCCAGACCTTATTTGGAAAACAGTGGAGTATCATCATCCTGTTTATAACGAAAAAACCATAAACGCACAAAATAACAGGCATTTATTGCAAGGCAAAATGAACACCTACTTTAGCGGCGCTTACTGGGGTTGGGGCTTTCATGAAGACGGAGCTCGTAGTGGTAAAGAAGCGGCACAACAGCTAATAGAGGATCTGGTCAATGCTTGAGCAGGGCTTTTTATTAGGTGATATTCGACACCATCGTTATATTCCTAAAAAGCACATGTTTAGATATAACATGTATTGGTCCTTGTTAGACTTAGATAAGCTTAATGAAAATGCTGATAGATATCGTTTCTTTTCCAATGAAACTTGGAATCTACTATCTTATAGAAAGCAAGACTTTATTGGAGCTGGCAAGCAACAAACAAAAGATTCTGTATTAAATTTTCTATCGAAAGAAACAAACAAAGCCTTCGATGGCAAAGTGTTTATTTTATCGCATCTTCGTTTTCTGGGTTTCAATTTCAATTCTGTGAGTTTTTATTTTTGCATTGATAAACAAGGTGAGCTTCAATATATAATTTCAGAAATTACCAATACCCCTTGGGGCGAAAGGCATGCCTACCTCCATTCATGTGAAAAGTCATTAAGCCGTTCAGGTTGCTGCATATTCAATTTTTCTAAAAATTTCCACATTTCTCCTTTTGTTTCTATGGATATGAATTACCAGTGGCTATTTAAAATAACAAATTCTAATATGCGAATTCATATGAAAGTCACCAAAAAAAACAAGGAAAAAAATGATCCTCTAAAAGTTCTTGACGTAACATTCACGGGCAAGCACCTACCCTTAACACAAGCTAATATATCAAAATTAATTTTTAAAAACCCTTTTCAGCCCTTAAAAATGATTTTTGGCATTTATTGGCAAGCATTAAGGTTGTGGTTTAAGAAAGTGCCTTTTTATTCCCATCCAAAATATGAAAACGCAAAAAGCAATCAAGATAATTTGTAAATCTGTACCTAAGGGAGTTCATAGTGAACAAAGTAACTGCTGTCGATAGTTCGATGAATAAAAATACTAATAAAATGAATCGATTCGTGCGAAAGAAAGTAATCCAGCAACTATCAAAGCTGACATCTGGAAAGTTAATTATTCAAGATCCACTTGAAAAGATATCATTGGGCAGAACAACCCAATCAAACTCAACTGTGACTATCATGGTAGATGATCTTGACTTTTATAATCAAATCGCGATGCATGGTAGCATCGGTGCTGCAGAATCATACATGGCCGGACAGTGGAGAACCGAAAATCTCACTGCTCTAGTTCGACTCTTGGTACGTAATAGAGAACTGTTAGATGACATGGAAGGCGGTTTTGCTTGGATTAAAAATAGTATTCTTAAACTATGGCATTCTTTCAATAGAAATAACGTTAAAGGTAGTCAGAAAAACATCGCTGCCCACTATGATTTGGGCAATGACTTTTTTAGTCTGTTTCTAGATAAGCATTTAATGTACTCGTCTGCTATCTATACTCCAGAAGCTACTAATTTGGAAGAAGCTTCAGAACTTAAATTGAAAACTATTTGTGAAAAACTACAACTTTCTGAGCATGACCATCTGTTAGAAATAGGAACCGGATGGGGAGGTTTTGCGATATATGCTGCCACCAATTATGGGTGCAAAGTCACTACTACGACAATTTCGGAGCAGCAGTATCAATATACTAAAAACAAAATCCATCAACTGGGCTTGGAAGATAAAATCACTTTGCTTAAAAAGGATTATAGGAAACTGACAGGCGTTTATGACAAATTGGTTTCTATTGAAATGATAGAAGCCGTAGGTCATCACTATTTAGATACCTATTTAGAGAAGTGCAACGCCCTACTCAAACCCGAGGGCCTGGCTTTAATACAGGCAATTACAATCGAAGATCATCGCTATGAACAAGCCCTATCTTCAGTAGATTTTATAAAGCGTTATATCTTCCCTGGAAGCTTTATTCCATCTGTATCGGCTATTGTTAACAGCATGAAGCTATCCGGTGATTTCAGGTTAATCAATTTGGAAGATTTTGGTGAAAGCTACGCCAAAACTTTACGTGATTGGCGTTTAGCTTTTTTCGACAATGTAAGTAAGGTTCGTGAGCAAGGCTTTGACGAGTCTTTTATTCGCATGTGGGAGTTTTATCTATGTTACTGCGAAGGTGGTTTTATAGAAAAGGCCATTAGCGATGTACACTTATTGATTGCAAAGCCTTCAAATCAAAGAGAACAATGGTTATCTCTATCATGCTAAATAGAGTTAACTTTAAAGCAACAATAAATTTTGTTTTGTTTCAAGCCATTTGGTTTGCTTGTATTTTAGGTGCGGCAAATAGTCAAATGTTAAGTTCATGGATATTATTTATTACTTTCATGTATTTTCAAACGTGCAAGATCAATAGACACACAAATGATCTTCTATTCGTAACCATTTTACTTCCGTTAGGTATCATTATTGATAGTCTATGGGCCTTTAATGGATTGATAGAATATAAAGTCGGCTATCCATCTACATCTTTCTCACCTTATTGGATTGCAATATTATGGATAACATTTGCTTTGTCTTTAAATCATTCTCTGAAGTGGATTTTCAAGTACCCAAAACTAGCTTTAATATTTGGCATGTTTGGAGGTCCTTTATCCTACTTGGGAGCAGAACGACTTGGAGCCATTGTTATTAATCACCCTTCATTGACACTTTCTTTACTAGCAATAAGTTGGCTCATGGTGATACTGATGATTTTGTTTGTTCATAAGCGAATAAATAATAGATCGATGGAGTCTATACAGCATGCTTAAGAATTTTCTCATACAACCTCTGAACTTAGGGCTTATGCTTTGTTTAGTCGTTCAAGCTTGCGCTTGGTTATGGCAAGTAAAATTTAAAAATACAGACATTATAGATATTTGCTGGTCTTTGATGATTGTTGTGTGCGGCTTAATCTATTATATGTCATCTGAGGTAATAGGATTTCACTCAGCCATTATTCTTACTATACCTGTTTTATGGTATTCGCGTCTTACTTGGCATTTAATACTAAGGTTTAACCTTCAACATGAAGATGGTCGTTACAAAGCATTAAGAGCGCATTGGAGAAAATCAGGAGCACATGTTGCACAGGCTAAATTTTTTCTATTTTTCTTGTTTCAAGGATTTCTTGCCTGGCTATTTAGTTATCCCGCTTACATCATTTCAAACCTCCAAGAGTCGTTTTCTATATTTGACTTGATAGGACTAGTAATTTTATTAATGTCTTTTATCGGTGTAACTGTGTCCGATCGACAATTAGCCCATTATAAAAAAAATCCAGCGAATAAAGGCACGGTATGTACAGTCGGTTTATGGCGATACTCAAGGCACCCGAACTATTTTTTTGAATGGCTACACTGGTTTAGCTATCCCTTGTTCGGATTGAGCGCAGCGAACTTCTTTACATTGGATGGAATAATATTAATTGCATCGCCTTTTTTAATGCTTTTATTTTTACTTAAACTTACTGGAATTCCATTTAATGAGGAGCAAAACATTCGTAGTAAAGGAAGCCGCTATCAAGAATACCAGAGAGTCACCAATATGTTTTTTTTAGGAAAACCTAAATCTTTAGAGGAGTTATCATGGTAGGACAAGCAATAAACCTTATAGAAAAAGGCTTAATGCCTGATACTATTATTAGAAGCGGAATCCGAAAGCTATGTAAGCAACGATTAACTGAAGAGTTTGCAGAGGATTGTGAAGCGCAGTCGGATAGATTTGATGAGTTTCTTCAAGAATTAAAGCAAAGCAAAATAGCTATTAAAACTGACCAAGCCAACAAGCAGCATTATGAAGTTCCAGCGGAGTTTTATCATTATGCCCTTGGTGAAAATTTGAAGTATAGCTGTGCTTTTTGGGGCAGTGAAACGGAGACATTAGAGCAAGCTGAAAAGCTTATGTTAGAACTCTATTGCAAGCGTGGGCAGTTCCGAGACGGACAAGAGATCCTAGAGCTGGGTTGTGGTTGGGGTTCACTGACGCTTTATTTAGCAAGCAAATATCCAAAAAGCAATATTACAGGCATTTCAAATTCCAACTCTCAAAGAAAGTATATTCTAAATCAAGCTGAAAAGCGCGGCTTAAATAATATAAATATTATCACCTGTGATATCAATGACTTTTCTGTCGACAATCAATTTGATCGAGTAGTATCAATAGAAATGTTCGAACACGTTAGAAATTACGAGCAACTACTTGCTAAAGTGAATAGTTGGCTCAAGGAGGATGGGAAATTATTTTTGCATATTTTTTGCCATCGTTATCTTATGTACCCGTTTGATGAAGATGGTGATGATAATTGGATGGGCAGGTATTTCTTTAGTGGTGGTCAAATGCCAGCCTCGGATACCTTTTTATACTTTCAACAAAACCTTAATATACAAAAGCGCTGGTTATTAAATGGCAGTCATTATGAAAAAACATCAAATGCTTGGCTAAAAAATATGGACCGTCATAAAACGGAGATAATGCCAATCTTCGAAAATTGTTATGGAAAAGATTTTGCTAAGCTTTGGTTTCAACGCTGGAGAATATTCTTTATGGCTTGCGCCGAGCTCTTCGGTTATGCTGAGGGAAATGAATGGCTAGTTGCCCATTATTTATTTAATAAGCGATAGCGTTATGCAAAAACAAGCTTCAGGTATTCAGCGAAAACTAGTAAAAGTTATGGCGATTCAACTAGGGTTGATTAGCCTGGTAACTTTACTTAGTGTTTATGGTGCTGCAAAAGTAGTAGAAAACGTATTGATTAAAGAAGCTTTGGAGGGTGAAGCTCAATTCTTTTGGCAACATTATGAAAAAGACAGTCAGTTCAAATTACCCAAAACCTTAAATCTAACAGGTTATTTGATGGATACCGTTAGCAATAACGCTATTGGTATTCCGAGTGAGATCGCTGCCATGCCTGTCGGATATCGACGGGCAGATATTGAGGGTACACAACCACTGGTTCATGTTTCTGAAAAATTTAATAAACGCCTATATTTGGTATTTAAAGAAGGACAAGTTTCGCGTTTAGCGCTTTATTTCGGCATTGCCCCTTTAGCCTTTGTTTTACTTATAATTTATTTGCCCGCCTGGGTAAGCTATATGCTTTCTAAACGCGCTGTATCCCCTATAGTTAAGCTCTCAAAACTTATTGAGCAAACAAAAATCTCTGAAAAGTCTGATATACATTTGAATTTTTCTGCGATTGAAAAAAATGCTAATTCAGAAGTGCTAACTCTCCTAGGAGCGTTTGAACAATACGCTAGTGAAGTTGAACAGTATGTGCAAAGAGAAAACAATTTTACCCGCTATGCCAGTCATGAGTTACGAACTCCACTTGCGGTGTTAAAAGGCTCTATATCGTTACTATCAAAACATCAATTATCTGAGCAACAAAAACGTATCGTTTCAAGAATGAAGCCAATGATACTTGAGATGGAAGAATTACTAGAAGCTTTATTGTTGCTATCTAGAAATCAAAAACCGGTAATCTCAGAAGAACCCATATCAATTGCTTTACTTGCAGAACAGCAATTAACGCAAATTGAAAGGCTATTTGAAGATAAAGCCATTGAAACAACTGTTCATTGCCCTTCTCAGTTTAAATTAAGAGTTCCTGAGCGATTATTGACTATATGTATAAACAATATTCTTATGAATGCTTTTAATTATACTGATAGCGGTGAAATTAGAGTAGAGATAGATAGTAATAGAATTTCGGTTTCTGACTCAGGTAAAGGCATCAACAAAGAAGCTTTAAACCGTATATTTGAGCCGTTCTTTAGAGCTGATCGTAAAGCAAATGATGTTAAAGGTTTTGGCTTGGGGCTTTCTATCGTGAAGAGAATTTGTGATCAGCTCAATTGGTCCGTCACTATTTCAAGTGAATTAGAGAAAGGAACCACTGTGGTTTTATGTATTAATTAAGCCTTATAGGTGAGTTATTCTAAAACTAATTTAATACCGAGTGCTGGAACGGTTTGTATTAGTTGTTGTTCAAATGGCTTGTCGACTACTTTGCGTAAATTGTATAAATGACTTCTGAGGACGTCACTGTTTGGAGGCATATCTCCCCACAATTCCTTTTCTAATTCGTCTCGAGTGACTAGTTCAGGAGATCTTCGCATCAAAAGCTTTAGAATATGCAAACCTGTTGGGGATAGTTTCAATAAATTCCCATCTCTCTTTACTTGCATGGTTTTAGGGTCAAATTCTAAATCGCCAACTATCAAAGACTTGCCATTTAGTTCACCTTTGTGTCTACGAATAATAGCTTGTAAACGAGCATCCAGCTCCTCAAAATCAAAAGGTTTGATTAAGTAATCATCTGCACCAGAACCAAAACCCTCTAGTTTGTCTTCAAGTTGATCCCTCGCCGTTAACATTAAAATAGGAATATCAGACTTGCCATTATTTCGAACTTGATGACAAATCTCAAAACCATCGTGTCCCGGTAACATTACATCCAATATAAGGGCATCATAATCATTTGCTAAAGCAAAGTTTAGCCCACTATTACCATCCATCGCATAATCAACAATATAGCCGCACAGTTCTAAATACTCTCCTGTAGTTGCGGCTAACTCTTTATGATCTTCTACTAGTAATACACTATATGTCATGGGATACCTTTATGTCTTTACGGACTGAAAATTTGAGTACTAAGTAACCTGCAATTCCTGAAATTAAGGAGCCTATCAAAATCCCTAACCTTTCATCTACTAAAAGATTAACACCAGTTTCTTCGAATGCTAATGAGCCAATAAAAAGACTCATCGTGAAACCTATACCACAAACTAGAGATATTCCATACACCATCTTCCAGTTCAAATCGTTCGGCAAGCGCGCGACACCTAATTTCACAGCAATCCAAGAAAATAAGAAAACTCCTATCTGCTTGCCAACAACTAAACCCATGAGAATTCCAAGCGTTATAGGGTGAAGTATATTGTTCAAAGTTAGTCCTTTTAATTCTACACCAGCATTAGCAAAAGCAAAAACTGGAATAATGAAAAGCACCACAAAACCGTGCAACTCACTTTCTAATTTTTTAGCCGGAGAAAAGCCTGTCGATTTTTCAGGCTTTATCGGAATTAATAAAGCCAACAAAACACCCGATAAAGTTGCATGGACTCCGGATTTTAATACTGCAACCCACATAATCATTCCAATAATCATATAAGGAGCTAGTTTATAAACGTTGAGTCGATTTAAGCAAAGTAAGAGCAAAATAGCTACGATAGCAATTATTAAAGATACCATTGAGATATTGCTGGTATAAAACAGCGCTATGATTAGAATAGCCCCAATATCATCAATAATGGCCAAAGAAATCAAAAAGACCTTTAATGAGGATGGACACCTCTTCCCTAATAAGGCCAATACTCCTAACGCAAAGGCTATGTCGGTAGCAGCAGGAATGGCCCAACCTTTAAGAGCAATTGGGTCTCCCCAGTTTATAGCGCTATAAATGAATGCAGGTACAAACATGCCTCCTAATGCAGCAGCGCTTGGGAACGCAACATCTTTAAGGTTAGATAATTTACCTTCAATAATTTCTCTTTTAAGTTCCAAGCCTAATATAAAAAAGAAAACAGCCATTAATCCATCGTTAATCCATAACAATAAAGGCTTACTCAACTTAAAATCACCAAGACTTATTGTAAATGGTAGTTCAATCAATAAATTGTAATAAATCACTAGAGGGCTATTGGCGACAATTAGCGCTACAATTGTACTTGAAATTAATAATAAGCTAGGTAGGTAAGGTCTTTGTGTCATATTAATCTTAGCAGAACATTTTTAATATTATGCTAAGATCGAAGTGAAACAAATGTGAAATAGAGATTGAACAATCTCTATTAATAAAAGGTTAACGCAGTTGTAACAACCAAGTTGCATGCGACAGCAAGTTATCTTGAAATTGATGTATCTTTCTTTTATGTTCTTGAAGAAAGCTATCGAGGTGAGCTCTAAGATAAGGTTTTTGGGCAATAAGCTCTTGAGATCTTTTGTTGAGCATGTGGTGTTCTTTCTTTAATCTGTCGGTGTAGTCAAATTGCTTGTCTTTTACACGTCCTATGTTTTTAAAAGCAGATTCCATAATGCTAGTTTCGACGCTTTTAATATTTTCTTCTTCAACCACAGAAATATCTGAATGCAGACTTTTCAGGCGATACTGTGCACTAAGCAGTAAATGTCCTTTAGGTTTAAGCAGTTTTTGTAAATGATTTAGGCTTGTATCCATATCACCAAATATTGACTCATGATAAGGATAGATGACTAAGTCGTATTGTGTATGGTTGGTTTTGATATAGTTTCGAATATCATCGTGCTCAAAAGTCACCAGTGAAGTTAACCTATTTTGTAAAGAGCGTAATTTTGCATCAGCAACAAAGTGGGATGAAATATCAACACCTACCCCTTTACACTGAAATTTTTTAGCTAATTTAAGCAGGCTAGTCCCTTTGCTACAGCATAAATCAATAACATTTTTTCCTTCTAGATCTAACCAATACAGTTGTGCAAGTTCGATCATCGCCTCAGTGTTTGTCTGAATTTCTTCAAAATCTTGATAAAGATACGGAAGAAGCTCCCGCATTTCTTCTTCAGGCAGTTTGTAATTTTTTAGAGCTGTATTGGAGCCGAAAGACATTTTATTATCACGCTAATTGTAACGATTTGTAGCATAATACTAAAATACTGAATAAGTGTTTGTAAAATAAGTGTAAAACAAAAGAAAAGGCCGGTTTAACCGGCCTTTATTAAGATTTAGAAATGCATTACATACGTTCTAAACTGTCTATTCCAAGCAAAGACAAACCTAACACTAACTGTTGCATGCAAATTTGACTCAAACGTAACAAACTTGCCTGTTTAGCTTTATCTTCTTCTTTCATAATATGCTGTTTTTGATAGAAAGAACTGTATTCTTGAGCAAGGTTATATAAGTGTTCGCACAAGAAATGTGGGGCACGTTTTTCTATTGTGCGGTCAATAACCGAAGGAAATTCTAATAGGCGGTAGCTTAAAGCTTTTTCGTTGTCTGAGGTTTCTAATAAGTTTCCTGCAGCGGCCCCTGCTTCATTGGCTTTACGTAAAATTGATTTGATGCGAGCCACTTGCATCAATAAATATGGACCCGTTTTCCCTTCAAACTCACTGAACTTTTCTAAATCAAAAATATAGTCTTTGATTCGGAAGTTTCTTAAATCAGCAAACTTTAAAGTCGCAATGGCAACTTTACGTGCGATGTCTTCTTTTTCTTCATCTGAAAAGCTGGTATCAAAATTTGAAGCTGCAATTTTCTTTCGTGCTTCTTCTTTAGCCATTTGGATCAGGTCATGTAACTTCATAACTCCACCAGATCGAGTCTTAAATGGCTTGCCATCTTTACCATTCACAGTACCGAAATAACTGTGTTCATATTGGGTGGTTTTATCAAAGCCCATTAAATTAGCGGCTGCAAAAACTTGCTTAAAATGTTGTTGTTGACGACCATCAACTACATATAAAACTGTCTGTGCTTTATCATCGCGCACACGTTCATATAAAGTGGCTAAATCTGTCGTACCATACATTACAGCACCATCAGACTTGCGCAAAATCAATGGTGGCATAATGTTTTCGCCCTCTTCATCTCTAAATGGAACGATCAGAGCGCCTTGATCTTGGATTGATAAAGCTTTATCAGCTAATTCATCAAGTAAGGGGGGGATAAAAGGATCTGCATCACTCTCCCCTTTCCATAAATCAAAACTCACCCCCAATTCGCCGTAATCTCGTTTAAGCGTGGCAACGGACACATCAACAAAGTGTTTCCATAAAGCTCGATAGCCAGGTCGTCCATTTTGCAACTCTAACGTTGCTGCACGCGCCTTTTCTGCTGCTTTCGGATCACTTTTACACAAACCCGACTCTTCAGGATAAATAACTTCTAAATCTTGAATGGAAACCGGAGATTCTATTGGATAGTCTTCAGTTACAGATGCATCGAAATATACTAAGTCAGGTTGGCGTTTTTTCAAGCCTTCTATTAGCATACCCATTTGTGTGCCCCAATCGCCCAGGTGAGCGTCAGAGACAACTTTATAGCCTTTAAACTTAAAAATGCGCTGTAAGGAATCACCAATAATAGCGGTTCTTAGGTGTCCTACATGCATAGATTTAGCAACGTTCGGGCCACCAAAATCGATCATCACTTTATGTTCTGAGAAATCTTCTTTGACGCCAAAGCTGTCATCTTGAGCAAACTGACTAAGCTTTTGAGAAATGGCTGTTGGCTTAATAAACAAATTTATAAAGCCAGGACGAACCACATCAATTTTTTCAATTAAATCGTTTTTACCGATTAATTCAGCGACTTTTTCTGCAGTTACAAATGGATTACCTGCACCTAATTTAGCGGCAGCCATAGCACCATTACATTGGAAGTCGCCTAAATCTGGACGGTTAGAGCGCGAAACTGCGCCTAATTTGAATGGTAATTCTAATGACTCAAAAGCTTTACCAAAAAGCTGTGATAACTCTTGCTCGATACTTAGCGGCATAAGGGGCAACATCAGGGTTGTGAATTGTCAAAAACTGGCGCCATTATACCTAGATTTATCGCTATTTAAACTTAAAAACTTGAACCCGGTTGTTGCAGAAAATCTAACTCTTCTGGTGTTGATTGACGATTTAAGATCTCATTTCGATGCGGATAGCGACCATATCGATCAATTATGACCTTATGCTTGATTTCAAAATCATAACCATATTCTGGAATTTGTTTAAATAAACGCTCGGCTTGTTGATGAATTAGCTTTGATTCACTATGCATAAAAGGCATATATAGAAATTGTCGCTCTAATTGGCTTAACTTCAAATCATCTCCAGTTTCAATAGCCATTTGGCTGAGCGCCAATGCTAAAGGATCAGAAGCAAATGCTTGAGCTGTATCGCGAAACATATTTCTAGAGAACTGATCTAGCACAATGATTTCAGCTAAGCGACCTTGTGGAGTTTTACGCCAACTGGCAAGCTCACCTAACATCGCTTGCTGATGAAGAGCTAAAAACTTATCTTTTAATTCCTGATCAAACTCTTCATTTTTAATCCACCAATTTTTTCTAGGGATTTCTTCAAACCAAAAATTGATAATATCTTGGTAGGTCATTTCTTCTCCTGCTGAATATATGCTACTAATCCTTCGCTTGCCTGTTCAATTAACTTAACTACTTCAGTAAAGCCTTTTGCGCCGCCATAATAAGGATCTGGCACTTCCTCAACCCCTAAATCAGGTGCAAAATCAGCTAAAAATAACTTTAACTTAGCTTTGCAAGCATTTGATTTGTAAGCTTGTAAATTCTCCAAGTTACTCTTATCCATGGCTATAACCAAATCATATTGGTTAAAGTCTTCAGATATCACCTGTCGCGAGCGGATCATGCTTAAATCATAGCCATGACGTTTGGCTTCTTGTTGCGAGCGTAAATCAGGTGCCTCGCCTGCGTGATAGGCACTAGTACCAGCAGAGTCGATATGTAATTCTAGGCCTGCCTCTGCTGCTTTAGCGCGGAAAATACCATCTGCGGTTGGTGAGCGACAAATATTTCCTAAGCAAACAAATAAAACCGAATACATACTAAGGATTCATCTCTTGATAAGTTTTTTGGGCTTGCTCTAAATCTTCTAGGGTATCGATACCTATTCCTGGAACTTCTTTGGCCTCTTCTATATGAATTTTATGACCATTTTCAAGAACACGTAGCTGCTCTAAAGACTCTAGTTGTTCAAGTTGTGATGGAGACATTTTGACGTAATCCGCCAAAAAACCAGCTCGGTAAGCGTAAATTCCAATATGGCGCTGGCATACGGATAGATCTTTTACTTCTACATTCTCAAAACTGCCTCTTTGCCAAGCAATCGGCGCACGTGAAAAATATAGCGCTTGGTTTGAATTATCTGAAACTACTTTGACTACATTTGAATTAAAAACTTCTTCTTTCTTATCGATGGGGGTAGATAAGGTAGCCATTGGGGCATTTGAATTGGCTAAGCCTAATGCCACTTGCTTAATATTGGTTGGCGAAATAAAGGGCTCATCACCTTGTACATTCACTACAATCGCATCATTTGCTAATTTCAATATTTGACACACTTCAGCTAACCGATCAGAGCCAGATTGATGGTCACTAGCGGTCATACAAACCTTACCGCCAAACTTTAAAACTGTTTCTTTGATGCGCTCGTCATCGGTGGCGATCACAACTTGCTCAGCGTCTGACTGTAATGCACGTTCATAAACATGCTGAATCATAGGCTTATCTCCGATTAATGCCAAAGGCTTAGCGGGTAAGCGTGTGGATGCATAGCGAGCTGGGATTATGACAGTAAACTCCATAGTTATTTTAAAGCATCCATTTCTTCTGAAGACAGTTCGCGCGCTTCATTAGTCAACATCACCGGAATATCATCACAAATGGGATACGCCAATTTATCAAATCGACAAACCAGTTCGTTAGAAGTTTGTGCAAAGGATAAATGCCCTTTACATAAAGGACACACCAATATTTCAGTTAATTTAGGATTCATTTTTTATCCTTTCCGCTCAATTTTTAAATTCTTGATAAGTGCTAAGAGTTTTTGCTCTTTCGATGACTGAATTTCTGTTCTAACCGGCAGTACAAAGAATCGTTTATCAGCAAATTCTCTGCATTTTACCGCATCTTTTTCTGTGATAATAATGTTTCCTTTTATTCCTGTAAAATCATCCACTTTAAATTGATGGTGATCAGGGAAAGGCTGAGGCTTAAATGTTAAACCCAACTGCTTTAAAGTATTAAAAAATCGTTGCGGATTCCCAATAGCAGCAATGGCGGTCAATGACTTTACAGGATCAAACTTCTCACTATTATCTGAATTTAAGGCAATTATCTCATCAGCTTTCAATAACATATCTTTACCATTAATAATGGTTATATCGCATTCTTTTGTACGCGATACGGGCTCTCTCAATGGCCCAAGCGGCATTAAAAACTCATTGCCGAATTGGCGCTGTTCATCAACAATCAACACCTCAATATCACGTTTCAAAGCATAATGTTGTAAGCCATCATCACAAATAATAATATTACAACCATGCTCTGCTACTAATAATTCAGCACCACGTGCCCTTTTGGCATCCACCATTACGGGTGCTCGCGTTCGCTGATAAATCAACAATGGCTCGTCCCCAACATGACTAGGGTTTGAATTTTCCTGAACTAGCAGAGGCTGTAAGCTTGGATCACCGCCATAACCACGAGTGACTAAACCAGGTTTGTAACCAAGTTGCTTTAATTTTTCGAGCAAATAAATAGCGAAAGGTGTTTTGCCAGTTCCACCCACATTAATATTGCCAATAACCACAACTGGTACAGAACATTGATATTGCTTGAAGATATTTAAATGATAAAGCAAGCGCCTAATGGCAACCACTAAAGCTAATAGTAAATGCAAAGGATAAAATAGCCATAACCACCACCTCTTTGGCGAATACCACAAAGACTCGAACCAAGCTTGAGATTTACTAATGGCCATTGAATTTACGGTTACTCAATTGACGCCTTATCATCACTTTCACTAAATTGCATTTGATGTAAGCTACTGTATTCACCTTTTGACTGGAGCAACTCCTGATGGCTACCCTGCTCTGCTATTCTGCCATTTTGAATGACCAAGATTTTATCGGCATTTTCAATAGTTGATAAGCGGTGAGCGACCACAATAGTGGTTTTGTTTGCCATTAAATTTTCCAACGCATTTTGAATATGACGCTCTGACTGAGTATCTAATGCAGAAGTTGCTTCATCTAAAATTAATATAGGTGCATCTTTTAAAATGGCTCGTGCAATCGCCACTCGTTGACGCTGGCCTCCTGATAACAAAGAACCATTATCACCAATATTAGTATCCAACCCTTCGGGTAACTCTTGAATAAAATCCCAAGCATTGGCATGTTTAGCTACTTGCTCTATCTTAGAGTCTGAAAGCTCACCTTCAAAACCATAGGCGATGTTATTTCGAATGGTATCGTTAAACAATAAAACGTTTTGCGAAACAATGGCAATTTGTTTACGAAGAGAACTCAATGTTGCGGCGGTAATATCTGTGCCATCTATGCTAATTGAGCCTTTTTGAATATCATAAAGTCGAGGCAACAAATGGGTAATGGTACTTTTACCACTACCAGATGGACCAACTAGAGCAATGGTCTGCCCTGCTTTAACTTCAAAGCTTAAACCGTCCAATACCGTATCTGCTTCATAAGCAAAAGAGACATCTCGATAACAAATCTCACCTTGTACATTTATTAGCTCTAATGTTCCATTATCCATTTCCTTATCACGATCGAGGATTTCGAAAACACTTTGCGCACCCGCAATTCCTTTTTGTAAAACACTATTTACATTAGATAGCTCTTTCAAAGGTTTTAGGATTAATGCCATTAAACCAATATAAGTAATAAATTGTGAGCCAGCCATGTGGCCATCTATAATTTGCTTAGCGCCAAAATAAACAATCGCAGCAAAACCAATTCCTGCAATAAACTGAATGGTTGGTGAGGATAACCCTTCAGCAATAACTAATTTCATATCCTGCAACCGATTCTTATTTGCGGCTTTATTAAATTCGTTAATCTGCTTTTCTTGTCCACCAAACATTTTTACCACTTCTTGCGAGCGAATGGACTCTTCTGTCTTCTTGGTCACGTTTCCAATAGTATTTTGAATTGCCTTGCTTACTAACTTAAAACGTTTGGCACTAATATTAACCACAAAAGCAACCAAAGGTGTTAACACAAGAATAAATAAGGTTAAGCGCCAACTAATAGCAATCATATAGCCTAAAGCAAATAAAACCGTTCCGCCTGAACGCAATACAGTGGTAATCGCTTTAGAACTTGCTAACGCTATTTGTTCGATATTAAAGGTTAAAGTGGAAATTAACGAGCCTGGTGAGTTTTTATTAAAAAATTTAGTTGGCTGATACATATAATGTTGAAACAAATCTTGACGAATATCTTGCACCACTTTTCGACCAGCCCAGCCCATACAATAAGTAGCGATAAAATTAAAAACACCTCGAACAAAAATGGCACCCACTATTACCAGAGGTGTGGTAAACATTAAGGTCTCAACACGCATTTCATCAATCGCATTGATTAAATGCTGAATGGCATTAACGAAGCTCGCTTCCACCAAAGCATAAATAATATTAGCTATGATGGCGACAATGATCGCCCATTTATATCTTTTGGTATAGCCTAAAATTCTTCTATAAACTTCAGTGCTAGTGTAAGTATTTGGCTCGCTCATTAGTTATCTTCACTAGGTTGCTGAGTCGCAATTTGTATATTGTTAAAACCAAGCTGTCCTGCAGCATCCATAACGTTAACAACCGCTTGTACAGGAGCATTTTCATCAGGACTTATTACAACTGGAGTTTTAGGATCAAGAGATGATGCTTGAATTGCGTTTTTAATAGTTGCTATTTGGCGATTTAGCAAGCCTTGACCATTAATAAATACTTCGCCAGATTTATTAACACTTATGTCTAAAGAAACCGGTAAAGCTTCAGCAACTTCACCATTGGCTTCGGGTAAATTTACTGTAATTTTGGTTTCTTTTTTGAAGCTGGTTGAGACCATAAAAAAGATCAATAGTAAAAACACCACATCAATTAAAGGTGTTAAATTGATTTGAAGATCTTCTTTACGTTTTTTAATCCACACGAGAATTAAGCTCCAGTAAAGATTTCGCGCTCGCCGTGTAACACATCGACCATCTTAAGCGCTTCTTGTTCCATTTCGGTTACCAACTCTTCAACTTTACGAGTAAAATAACGATGTAAAACCAAAGTTGGAATGGCAATCGCCATACCAGCTGCAGTGGTAATCAATGCTTCTGAAATACCACCAGCTAATGCGTCAGCATTACCAACACCTTCTAGGCGGATCACAGTAAAAACTTTAATCATACCGATGACCGTTCCTAATAAACCCAATAATGGCGCCACCAGGGCGATTGAACCAAGAGTATTTAAATATCGCTCCAAACGAATCACAATACCGCGCCCCGCTTCATTAATACTGGCTTTCATAGCTTCACGACCAAACTGATGATTTAATAATCCAGCAGTTAACACTTCACCTAATGCAGAGGAATTTTTAAGGTCGCGCATTTTAGACTTATCGAACTGGCCATTTTTTATCCAAGTCCAAACTTGAGCTACCAAATGTTTAGGCAAAATACTATCTTTGCGTAAGGACCAAAAGCGCTCCAAAATGATTCCCATAGCTATTAAGGAACAAAGAATAATCGGAACCATTGTCCATCCGCCTGCCTTAAGCAAATCTAAAAGCATCCCCGTAGAGCTTGATGTGGCTAACATTGACCTCTCCTCAATTTAAGGCTTCCTAATAGTTATTCGAACTAATCATTTGAAGTATTTGATTTTTAAAGCCTATTCTAGTCATTTAACTGGGCAGATACAAATAAGGATTCAAAAAGATTGAACAGCGTCGAAATCATAAACAAATCGCTATATACTTCACCAATCCAGACTTTATAGAATCATTAAAAAAGCATTAATTTATGGCTCAATCAAATAAATCACTTTTAAAACTAAGGGTTGGCGGTGTGCCAGAACACTTTAATTTGCCATGGCGACTAGCCATTGGTAGTGGTGCACTTAAAAAATACGATATTGATGCTAGCTGGGAAGAGTTTCATAGTGGCACAGGCGCCATGGTTCAAGCCCTAAACAGTAATGAAGTTGATGTAGCAACTCTACTCACTGAAGGTGCTATCAAAGCAGCTGCTCAGTCAGACTGCCAGTTTGAATTATTTGCTTTTTATACTCAATCGCCATTGATATGGGGCGTACACACACCCGCTGAAACGGAGATTAAGTCATTAAAAGATTTAAACAAAGCAACGTTTGCTATAAGTCGTTACGGTTC
Source organism: uncultured Kangiella sp. (assembly GCA_947503345.1). Lineage (GTDB taxonomy): Bacteria > Pseudomonadota > Gammaproteobacteria > Enterobacterales > Kangiellaceae > Kangiella. The sequence goes on from CANNCW010000002.1 coordinate 99,310, forward strand.
AGGTTCGAATTTAATGGCTTATTTACTGGCTGAGTCTCAGGGTTTATCTGTGGATAATCTAAAATTTGAAATAATTGACAACCTTGATGGAGCAAGACAGCTATTTAGAAAAGGTGGTAATTACATTTTTCTTTGGGAAAAATTTATGACGAAGCCCTTAGTGGATAATGGTGAAATGCATAGATTAGCCGACTTCCCAACCCCATGGTCATGCTTCGTCACATGCGTAAGAAAAGACCTTTTAAAACAACACCCAAAGCAAATAGAACAAATGATGAAAAGCGTCCTAAAAAGCGCCAAGAATCTCAAGAAGTCCCCAATCGCAGAACAACTCATCGCCGAGCAGTATCAGCTGGAACTAGTAGACGTAAAAACTTGGTTTAAATCTACTCACTGGTATAAAAACATTAGTTTAGACAGCAGGCTGATTAATGATGTAGAAGTAAAGTTACGTGAGCTGAATATTATTTAAGCAAAAAGCATTAATGAGAAAGAATAAAAAAGCCCGTTCGAATGAACGGGCTTTTGAATAATGGCGGAGCGGACGGGACTCGAACCCGCGACCCCCGGCGTGACAGGCCGGTATTCTAACCAGCTGAACTACCGCTCCGCGACGAGTGTTAGCTAATCTGTAACAGTTGCTAACTAGGTGTTTGCTGGGTGACCTTGTGGTCAACGGCGTGCATAATACTGGCGTTCTTTTTTTGCGTCAACATATTTTTAAAGAAATAATGAGTTTTTTTTGTTTTGCTTAAAAAAGGCTCAATCTAGCCATAGGTTCGATCAAACTTTAACCATTTATGACTTTACTATTCTTCAATGGGGAGCCAAGAAATGATTCGGTCTTCAATATCTTGGCCTGCAAGAAGGTTTTCCGGAGTGACTTTCCCTTTAACACTAAAACCTTCTTTGTGGACACTTTCTTTGTTACCTGTTTTAAGGTGATGCCATTCAGGTAAGTCTAGCCCCTTAGCGACTCTGCGATAGCCACAAGTATCAGGTAGCCAAAAATAATCATGGATGTTATCCGGAGTGATTTGCATGCAATCTGGCACTAAGCTTGTGCGATTCGCGTAATCACTACATTGCAGAGACTCTTCATTCAGCAAATAACAAACCACATCGGTTTGCATCAAAAGCCCTTCTTCTTCATCTACAAATTGCATACGGCAGCATTTTGCACAACCATCGCATAATGACTCCCATTGTTCGGAAGACATTTTTGACATTGGAATTTCAAGCCAAAATTTATCCAATTATTGGGTTCCCATCAAACGTGCTAAATCATCTTCAGAGGGTGGCATTTGCAGGTAATAACCCTCTTCATCCAACTTTGCTTTTACTTCATTAATATCAGCCAAGGCTAGTTTATCTTTTTTAGCTAAATCTAGGTGCATAACCAATTCGGGCTCTCCCCACATTGCCATTAAGGTTTCAGGTAGCTCATCCAAATTAGTATTAAAAGGGACAAATAAATAAGTATCAGCTCTCTTTGAGCTTTTATAAACGGAACACATCATAATGAAGAATTACTTTAGTTTTAAAAAGTTTAATGGGGGCTGGCAAAGACTTGTTCGAACGAAGTAGAAAGGAGCTCTTTACGCCACTCATTCCAAAAGCGGTTAGGTCTTACAGCCAAATGCATTTGCTGCATTATATAATATTCAAGCAACCTTTTGTTAGATAAAACATCTTGCGGTATACGATTTTCATCAGCGACAAGATTGGCGATATCCCTTATTCGTTTTAGCATGGATTTGCCATTTTGTATTTTGTGAAAAGCTTTAACAGGAGTTGGCCAATATTCTTCAGCAATACTATCGGCGTTATCAATCATTGCCAATAATTCAGCCCCATACTTTCTAATACTGGCTCTATGGCAGCCAGCTTCTAACAAATCAGACATTTTTGGGTTGTTTTTCTGACAAATGTCTAACAATTGATTATCCCGAAAGATGAAGGTTTTAGGCGTATTTTTAAGGCGCGCTAATTGTTCACGCCAGCTTGCTAAATATTTCAATCGATTAGTTTGTTTAGCGTTTAACCTGAATGTACCTTTGATGCGTAAATAAAACTGATCAAAGTTTTCTGGTGAAGAGACCGCTTCAAAAACACTGGCGGTGTCTTCCATTACATAATCGAAGAACCCCTTTTCTAATAATTGATCGCGAAGCTTGTAATAAGCAGGTAACAAAAATTGAACATCTTGAGCTGCATAAATCAGTTGTTCTTCTTGCAAAGGCCGTTGCATCCAGTCCGTTTTTGTTTGCTCTTTATCAAGACTTATTCCCATAAAAAGTTCAATAAGTCTTAGGTATCCTAAACTAATACCCATATCGCAAAAGCTTGCAGCAATCTGGCTGTCAAATATTGAATTACATTGAAAATGATAACTGTTAAATAAAGCCTCCAAGTCCTCACTGCAGCTATGGAACACCTTGATCAAGCTTTCGCTTTCAATAACAGGTTTTAGCTCAGAAAGATCTTCAAACTCTAAAGTATCAATAAACCAAATTTGATCGCCATCATAAATTTGAATAAGCGACAACTTATGAAAATAAGTGTTAGTTCGATCAAACTCTGTATCCATTGCAATGACTTCTCTTTCAAGCCATTGCTGAGATAGCTCTTTTAATGTCTCAGAGTCACGAATAAAAGAAACTGAAACATTCTCTCCATGTTGATTTAATTCAAAATTTTGCAAAAGTAGTATAGTCCATTATTTTCGAAGCTCTTTTCTTAAAATTTTACCTACGTTAGTTTTAGGCAAGTCCTTATGGAACTCTACTACTTTAGGTATCTTGTATCCTGTTAAGTGTTCTTTACAGTGTTGAATTAGGTCTTTTTCGTTTAAGCTTTGATCTTTTTTGACAACACAAATCTTAACAACTTCACCTTTAACTTCATCGGGCTCTCCTATAGCCGCCACTTCTAACACACCTGGATGTAGTGCTACGACATCTTCAATCTCATTTGGATAAACATTAAAGCCAGATACAAGGATCATATCTTTCTTGCGATCGACAATTCGCAAAAAGCCACCTTCATCAATGGTCGCCATATCACCTGTTGCTAACCAGCCGTCCTTATCTATAACTTTTGCAGTCTCTTCTGGACGATTTAAATAACCTTCCATCACTTGAGGACCTTTTACCCATAACTCGCCAGCCTCGTTCAATCCAAGCTCATTATTGTCATCGTCACGGATTTGAATATCTGTGTTTGGAATCGGTAAACCAATAGTTCCACTATATTCTTTTGCATCGAGAGGATTCATAGAAACCACTGGCGAGGTTTCTGTAAGACCATACCCTTCTAGAATAGGACAGTTTGTAACATGAAACCAAAGATCCGCCACTGATTTTTGAACAGCCATTCCGCCACCAATAGTCAGCTTTAAACGATTGAAATCAAGCTTCTTAAAATTAGTATTATTAGCCAAACCGTTAAATAAAGTATTCACACCGGTAATAGCTGTAAAAGGATATTTAGCCAAGTCTTTACAAAAAGCATTCATATCACGAGGGTTGGTGATGAGCACGCTGTGCCCACCGGCTCTACTGAAAAGTAAGCAATTAACGGTTAACGAAAAAATATGATAAAGCGGTAAGGCCGTGATAATGGTCTCTTTACCCTGCTCCAAGAAAGGCTTCATCCACGCTTCGATTTGTATTAAATTCGCCAGCATGTTTTTATGACTTAAAACTGCTCCTTTAGACACACCAGTAGTGCCACCGGTATATTGAAGAAATGCCGTATCACTTTGAGTAATTTGCACAGGCTCAAAGTTTAAAGCCCGCCCTTGAGTTAAGACATCATTAAAAGATATACCTTTTACAGAATGACTGGGAACCATTTTCTTTATATGTTTAACAACAAAATTAACAATAAATCTTTTTACGCCTGAGCACGCATCACCAACATTAGTTAAGACAATGTGTTTAAGTCCAACATCAGAAATCACTTCATCCAAAGTCGAAGCAAAGTTTTCTAAGATAACAATGGCATCAGCGCCACTATCATTAAGCTGATGTTTTAATTCTCTTGGCGTATATAAAGGGTTAACATTAACAATCGACAAACCAGCTTTTAATGCCCCATAAAGAGCTATCGGATATTGCAGCAAATTAGGCATCATCAACGCAAGTTTATCACCTTTTTGCAAACCTAATTCTTGCTGTAAAAAAGCAGCGAAATCGGTGGATTGTTTATCAAGTTCTGAATAGCTTAATGTCACACCTAAATTCGAGACTGCAGGATTATTGGGGAACTCTTTAACACTTTCAGAAAAAATATCTACCAGACTATTAAAGTTAGAATAATCAATCGTTTGAACAACTTCCTTCGGATAATTCTTAAACCAAATTGGCTCCATAAATAAACCTACTTATTATTTATTAAAAAAATCTAAAATGTATTTTGCAGTGGCTTCAGGGTATTGCATATGAAAATGGTGACCACCGGCCATGTCTACTTGCTGACAATGCTTTAGTTTTGCGACTCTCCTTTCTATTGGAAGCTCCTTAAACAACCCATCTTTTGCTTTTAAAAATAACACTTTGGCTTCTACTTCTTGCAAAATTGAGTCGTGCTGCTCTTCTGTCATTCTTAACCAAGATGCTTGTTTTAGACGAGCATCACTGGACCATTGATAGCCTTTTTCGGTCATCATGACCCCACGCTCGATTAACGGAAATAATGTTTTCCAATCTAACTCACTAACTTGCTCCCTTGCTTTTGCAGCATCTTCAAGGGTTTTAAAGTAGCGTTTATTTCCTCGAATTCGTTTACGGTCAGCAATCGCCTCTGATAAAAGTTTAACAGCGTTTTCAGGCGGAGATGTTAAAGCACCAAATGAATCAATTAGCGCCAGCTTACTAAATCGCTCTTTTGCAACACCAGCATACAGTAACGCTAAAGCTCCGCCCATAGAGTGCCCTATCACTAAACATTGTTGAATGTTCAAGGTGTCTAAAACTAAATCAATAGTGCCAATTCCAGAGACAAAAAGATAATCAGCATCGCTAGATAAGTGTTCAGATTGGCCATGACCGGGCATTTCAATTGCAATTAGCCGATATTTTTCATCAATAAATGGTGCCAAATAATGAAAGCTAGCCGCATTATCCAACCAGCCATGTAAGCAAAGTATAGGTATTCCCGCAGGATCTCCCCACTCAACGACAGAGACTTTCTTTTGCTTTATTTGTATTTGATATTCTCGTTCGTATTTGAATTGCATGAAATTTATAGCTTATTGATATTAGTAATAATTATAGGGGCTATAACGCTAAAGTAAACTGGTCAATCCAGATATTAAGTAGAATAAAAATCTTAGCAACCATAAAAAATGGGCCATTTTAAATGGCCCAGTTGAGGAATAAATACTCAAAAGAGAAGTGACAATGACAACCAAGAGATCAATAAAGTATTGCTTTCGCAATAAAGAGAGGGGAACTCTTTACTAATCTCTTCACCTATTATGAGTCTAAATAAATCAAAAAGTTCAACCAATTGTTTAAATTTCGCACAAAGCTTACGCTTATATAAACAGGAAGCTAATAAATCAGTACGTTAGAGTTATATTCTAAAGCTATTTATATGCAATGTTTTGAACTTTGAACTCTAAAGCACTGGTGTTTTTAAGTATTTCAGGTGTTTTAACTGCTCCAATTTGAAGGGGTAAGTGAGTAGCAGTTACCTTGAAAAGGTTCCAAGTGGGATCAATGGCTTGCCATTGTTGATTTAGGAAAACTTCTACCCATACATGACCACCGAACTGTTGTTTTGCATCTCCCAGATAGATTAAACCACTCACCTGTCTTGCAGGAATTCCAATGCCATTTAACATTTCAGTAAGTAGCAGAGCATGCTCAGTACAATCTCCGATTTTGCTATCTAGAATATCATCAATTTCAAAGCTTGAAGGTAGCGTTTGATAGCTAAGCTCATCATGGACATATTTGATTAAAGTCTTAACCTTCTGTTCGTCAGAGCCTGCACCTATTGTTAGAGTCTGAGCCAAGCCCTTTGCTCTTGGATGAGCTTCAGCCAATTTAGCTTGGTAAGCTCCAGTATAATGATAGCCATCATTTAATCTTAATAAGTTATTTTCAATGATAATTGCTGGGTGTGAAGAAAAGCTATCAATGGCTTCATTTGGTATTATTTGCAAACTCAAGCTTAGAATATCTCCAACATTTCCTAAAGCTTGATTTACTTTTATTCCGGATGATAAATACAAATCACGTTGCATTTCGGGGTTCAAACTCACTTTCCCTTGACTAGAAACATAGCTCATTCCATTAGGTTTTTCCTCTCTAATTAACTTACCATTCTCAGCAAAACTCAAAATTGAAGTTTGTGATTGATAAGAATCATTAAGCTGATCAGTGTTTTGTAATTGATGCCTAGCTAAGGTCAAACCTAAGTCATTAACAGCGTATTTTTCATATCTCGAATAATGTAATCCATAATCATCGTTATTGAATTCTTTCGAAATCATTATCGGTTCAGAGCCCTTTCGATTAGCCCATAGAAACTTAGCTAAGTAATCCTTTAAATAGTATTCAACTTTTGGAAAGCTAGCGGTACTTTCCTTATTATTTCTTGTTACTGTTACCCTAAACTCTTGTTGATTTAAGCCTAATTTATGTATGTTTAAACTTGGCTCTTGAGAATTTATTAAAATAGAGTGTAATTGATAGGGTTCTTTGTTTAAAAACTGTAATTGCCTTTTAAATTTAAACTCCATTCGTTCAGATTGCACTCGTCCTGTAATAAAGTCTTCCTCGATAATAGTAATGAATGTTTCAGATCTTTTCAGTTCTAGACTCGCCCAACCTATCGCTTGCTTTTGCCAGTTTATTTGATACCACCATTTAAATGGCTCAACGTTGTTTTCCTGCCAGCTAGATTCGATAGTTTTATTTTTGGAATAAATGAAAAATGCTGCTAAACCCAAAAGGCTTAGCAGCATTAGTAATAAAAATAGGCGTTTTTTAAGCAGCATTTTCCATTTTAGTAATCTTAAAATTAATCAAACCATAAAAGAATGAAATAATAGGGTTTATTAAATTGAAGAAACAATAGATCCAGTAAGCGCCAGTTGCAACACCTAAGGTACCAGCCATATAAGCACCACAGGTATTCCATGGAATTAACGGCGAAGTAATAGTACCGGCATCTTCTAAGGTTCTAGACAGATTTTTGGCATCCAATCCACGGCGCTTAAACTCCGCACGATACATACGGCCTGGTAATACAATCGCAATATATTGATCGGAAGCTATTAAGTTCATACCTATACAGGTTAATAGCACAGAGCCAATTAATGAACCTGTAGATTTAGCCATACCAATAATTGAGTGCACTAGTTTTTGTAATAAGCCAGTTTTCTCCATAGCGGCACCAAATGTCATAGCGCAAATGATAAGCCAAACAGTATTCAACATACTCGACATACCGCCTCTGCTTAACAAGCTATCGAAACTTTCATTACCGGTGTTAATCTTGAACCCATCAAATAAAGAAGTCCAAATGCCATATAAATACTTCCAGGAATTTGATAATTCTTTATCACCAACAAAGCCTAAAATAGCAGGTCCTTGCAAGATTAAAGCAAAGATACAACCTAATAATGCCCCTACAAGTATGGTGGCAACTGCGGGGACTTTTTTAAATGCCATAAAGAAGACCACTGCTAACGGCAACAATGACCAAAGGCTAATATTAAAGTTTTCATCCAATAATTTTAAGGTTTCTTCTAGTCCCAATGCTGCGTCAGACGCATCTTGTTTTAAACCTATGATAGTAAAAACAATCATCGCGATAATTAACGATGGAAGCGTTGTCCAAACCATATGTCGAATATGAGTAAAAAGATCAGTGCCGGTGATCGCTGGTGCTAAGTTAGTTGTGTCAGACAAAGGTGACATTTTATCACCGAAATATGCTCCAGAAATAATCGCACCTGCGGTAATTGCGGGATCAAGCCCTAAGCTTTCTGCAATGACAATTAAGCTGATACCAATAGTCCCAGCAGTGGTCCAAGAGCTACCTATGCTTAAAGAAACTATCGCACAAATAATAGTTGAAGCGACATAGAAATACTCTGGTGACAAGATTTGCAAACCATAATAGATCATAGTTGGTACAGTGCCAGCTAAAATCCAGGCACCAATCAAAGCTCCCACCATGAATAGGATTAACATGGCACCCATTGCCAAGCTTATTCCATCAACAATTCCTTTTTCTAGTTCTTTCCAAGTTTGTCCATTATACAGACCTATTAAAATGGTCACGGCTGCAGCTAAAATCAAAGCTATTTGATTCGCCCCATAACTAGAATTATCTTTAAATAAAATTAACGCTGAAACTGCAAGTAATACCACCAGCACAAAAATTGGAATTATTGCCTGCAGAATACTTGGTTGACGATTTTCAGAATCTACCATTTAGTTACCCTTATTTATTAAACGCTGTATTTTTATCTGTTGTAATATTCTTGTAACGATCACGTAGACGCTTGGACTTAGTAACCATGCTCATCACTTTACCATCAATAATGACCTTTTCAGCAACACTGGTTACCTCAAGCGGATCACCATCCCAAACCACTAATTCCGCATTAAAACCAGGCTTAATTTGACCATAGTTGGACAAGCCAAAAGTTGTTGCTGGCGTCGAAGTAAATGCAGCTAAAGCGATATCATAAGGTAAGCCATATGCCACAGCCAATCCTGCTGAGTGTCTTACCGTGTGTCCGTTATGAGTATTCTGAAAACCTGGGCCTTGAAATAGTAATGTAACGCCAGCTTTATGCAATAAACTGGCATTATCAATCCTTTGGCCTAATGCTTCGAAGCTTCTAGGAATGTTATCCATTGGATCAAGCAATACTGGAACATTTGCCCTAGCGATATCTTTGGCTACCATCCATGCTTCGGCCGCGCCATTAATGATAAGACGTAAATTATTACGAGATGCAAAGCGCAAAAGAGCTTTTATATCAGCGGCACGGTGAACATTCATCACTAAAGGAATTTCACCTTTGATTAAAGGTTGTAAGGCTTTTAAATCTTCAATTGAAGTAAAGAGCTCTCTATATTCACCTGTAAGAATCGCTTCATAATTATCTGAATACTCACGCGCTTCATCTAATAATAACTGTAGCTGTTTCAAAGCGGTTGCTCTTGAACCTCCAGCAATATTAGAGCCTGTCTCACCATAACTACCAAAAACAGCAACACCCTTTTTAATTAAGGGGTGATATTCACCATTTAAGCTCATCACAGAAGCCTGACCTCGTAATAAGTGATTACCGTATGCTGGTGCTATTAGAGTTCGAGTGACGCCGTTTGCACGGTTATGTGGTATTAATGTTGAGTTAGGATTAAACGCTTCTTCAGGACTAAAGCTAACACCATTAAATTCATCATCTACATAACTATCAGCAGTTTGATCCAAAGCATCGATTTCAACTAAACCAATAGAATTATTTAAAGCAAAAATGCCAGGAGTCACTTGCATGCCTTTAGCATCGATAACTCTATCTGCATCAGAACCAATACCTTTGCCAACCATTCTAATTTTGCCATTGTCAATTAAGATATCGGCGTCTTCCAACGTGCCTTGTTCTGATTGCGTATGGACTTTAGCATTTTTAATTAGAATTGACTCTGCACTTAGCCCAAAGCTAGCAATGCAAACTAATACTGTATAAATAGGAGTTAATAATTTCATAGTCTATTCTCCTCTGGCTTTATAGTGCCTAAGTCAAAATCACTGATTGGCTGAAGTTCATCATTATTACGATCGTACATTAAAGCCCCATCAATAAAGACTTTTTCTGCTTTTGTATAGACACTAAAAGGATTGCCATCCCATAACACAATGTCAGCCATTTTTCCTTCTTCCAAAGAGCCTGTTTGCTCCTCTATTCCTAGTGATTTAGCAGCGTTAATGGTAATCCACTTAATAGCATCTGAAGCATCTAAATTAAGCCCCATCTTATTACCAGAGGTCATAGCCTTAGCGGCTTCTTTATTCAAATGTTGGATTCCAATAGCAGAGTCAGAATGAACAACAGCGCAAGCTCCGGCTTTTTCAACTAAAGCCACATTTTCGGGAATGGTGTCATAAGCTTCTTGTTTAAAACCCCACCAATCAGACCACATAGCAGAGCAAACATCATTTTCAGCTAATAAATCCGCAATTTTGTACGATTCGATAGCATGGTGGAAAGTAGAAACTTTGTAATCAAACTCTTTTGCAATTTCCAACATTACCGCCATTTCATCAGCGCGATAACAATGATTGTGAACTAATATCTCACCATTTAAAACATCCATAAGTGTATCTAGTTTTAAATCGCGCTTAGGTTTTTTTCCTGGTTTTCCAGCTTCAACAGAACTCTTGTATGCATCCCATTGCTTTTTATAATCAGCAGCTTGGATCCAAGATTTTCGATAACCAGCCACGTTACCCATTCTAGTTGCAGGCGCTCGCCCTTTTGAGCCGTAAACACGTTTAGGATTTTCACCACAAGCCATTTTTAAACCATGCGGCGCATCTGGAAACTTCATGTCCATAACCGAACGACCTAATACATTTTTCAAGGTCACACTTCTACCGCCCACTAGATTGGCAGAACCAGGTAATATTTGCATTGAAGTTACGCCACCAGCAAGTGCTAGACTGAACTGTGGGTCTTGAGGCCATACAGAATGTTCAGCCCAAACTTCAGCAGTAACAGGCGCCGTCATTTCATTTCCATCAGCACTAGACTGTACGCCAGGAGCTGGATAAACACCTAGATGCGAATGGACATCAATAATTCCCGGAGTTACCCATTTACCTTTAGCGTCGATGACAATTAAACCATCGTCAGAAGGCTCCGATAAGTCTTTACCTACTTCAACGACTTTTCCATCTTTGAAGTAAACAGAACCCTTATCTATTTGCTCGTCAGTTGCAGTTAAAATTGTCGCATTAGTAATAAATACAGGAGCAAACTCTTGTGGTTGATAACGACTAGCAAAAGGTTTAGCACCTTCTTTCTCATCCTTTGCATCATCAGCGCAGGAAACAATAACAGCGCTTAAAAGCGCTGCAATTGTAGTTTTAATAAACTGTTTTTTCATTTTAAACCCTGATTAAAATAATTTACTCAACACATCAATACCAAAATAACGGTCTAAGATAGTAATAATACCAATAGCTCCTAGAATCACGGGGCAAATAAACATTACTGCAAAATTAATGTATTTGGTCACAAAAGGAATTGCATTCTCGCGACCTATAGCTATCTCTTCATTTAAATTGTTAGTTTTCCAAACATAAGCTACAAAAATCGAAATTAGTGCACCGCCAATAGGCAAGAAAGTATCACTAGCCACTAAGCCGATAAAGTCCATAAAGTTAGTAGCTTTGTCGCTACCGCCTAAAGTTACAAAGTTAGTTAATGCTTCAACATTACCGTTAGAAAGCATTGATGGGATACCTAGCAAGAAGATAAAGGCCGCCATTCCCCAAACTGCGTAAGGACGCTTGATTTTCTTTTCATCTACCAAATAAGCAACAGGAACTTCTAATAACGATACTGTTGAAGTCAAAGCTGCAAATGATAATAACAAGAAGAATAAAGCGCCTATAACCATACCAAGTGTTGCACCCAAGCTTTCAAATACGCCAGGAAGTGTAGCAAAAATCAAGCCTGCACCGCCTTCTACACCTTCCATACTACCTTGAGTTAAATAAGCTACGAATGGGAAGATCATTAAACCTGCTAAAAAGGCAATCGAAACATCCGTCAAGGTAATTAGAGCCGCAGAGCGAACGATATTTTGCTTTTTAGAAACGTAGGAACCGTAAGTGATAAGCGCACCCATACCTAGTGATAAAGAGAAGAATGCTTGACCTAATGCAGAATAGATGACATCGCCATTGATTTCAGAAAAATCTGGTACCAAGTAGAATTTAATACCTTCCATCGCTCCATCTAGAGTCAGTGCGTAGCCAATAAGCAGTAAAATTAATGTAAACAAGGTTGGCATTAAGATCTTAGAGGCTTTCTCAATACCGCCAGCAATACCTTTCGAAACAATAAATGCTGTTACAGCCATAAAGACAATGCCGTACATACCAATTTTTTGCCAATCGGTGATGAAGGTTCCGAACTCTTTACCTACCCCGAAGTTACCTTGCACCATTTCTAAGAAGTAACCAAAAGCCCAACCTGCGACCACGTTATAGAAAGATAAAATCAAGACGCCAGCGATAATGCCGAGCAGACCAATAATTGACCAGTTGCCATGACCTAGCTTTTTAAAAGCTCCTACTGGATTTAATTGAGTTTTACGGCCAATAGCAATTTCTGAAATCATTACTGGGAAACACAGTAAAAAGCAAAAAGCTAAATAAAGAACCACAAAGGCTGCACCGCCACCTTGACCTACTTCAAAAGGGAATTTCCAAATATTGCCCAAACCAACAGCAGAGCCTGCCGCTGCCAGAATAAAACCAATCCTGGTATTAAATTGTCCACGATTTGACGCCATAACTACTTCTCTTTATATAAATTATTAATTAATTACCCCAACTTCTAATAAGACCATATATCGACCTAACGCTCAAGGTTTTCAATGACATTTTAATTGTTTTGGGTTAGTTTTGAGCAATATACAGTCAATCCATATCCCGTAACGGCATTTTACTGAGAATATAAGCATGAATCGAAAACTAATAGTCTTTTTAGCAAGCCTAACTTTTTTATCTTCTTGTGAAGATTCAACTAAGAAAGCGCAACTAACAATGCCTATCAGTAATAATGCTGTTGCAATGGCATACAATAAAATTGACCAAGAATATTTGCTTTACTCTTTTAATGGATTAGGGGCTAACAAAGATTGGAAAGCTGTTAAATCTGATGCTTTTTCCTTTAACTTATTAACTAACCAATCTAAGCAAATCCAACCTGTTCCAGGCAGCAACGGCCGTTTAGCTTCGATTGCCGCAACGGTCAACAATCAAATTTATATTTTCGGTGGTTACACGGTTGCTGAAGACCACTCTGAAATATCAACACCAGAAGTATATCGTTTTGATCCTATCTCGGAAGAATATAAACTTATCACCAAAATGCCGACGCCAGTTGATGATTCTGTCGCACTAGTTTATCTGGATAGATTTATCTATTTAATAAGTGGCTGGCATAACGACGGCAATGTTTCTTTAGTCCAAATTTTGGATACTAAGGACATGTCTTGGTATCAAGGAACCCCCTACCCAGGCGCTCCTGTTTTTGGACATGCGGCAGGAATAGTAAACAATCAAATGATAATTAGTGATGGCGTTAAAGTGCTTAATATTGTTGACGGCAAACGTCATTACGGCATTAGTGATGACAATTATTTGGGGAAAATAAACCCCAATGATTTTACTCAAATTGAATGGACTAAACTAACTATGCACCCTGGTAAGGCTCGTTATCGTATGGCGTCAACTGGTTCAAAAACTTTAAATAAAGTCATTTTCGTAGGTGGTAGCGATAACCCCTATAATTTTAATGGAATTGGATACAATGGCACACCAAGTGAGCCAAATGATTTAATCTTTGCTTATGATTTCACCGCCAATAATTGGCAAGAGCTAGGCATTCAAAAGACTCCTAGTATGGATCATCGAGGATTATTGGAGTTCAATGATAAATTCTATATACTTGGCGGAATCCTATCTAAGCAAAAAACAACAAATAAGATTCAAGAAATACAATTAGAAAATTAAAAACTTACATCTTGCTTATAATGTTCTCTTCCGTGAAGAAATTGCTTATTTCCTTTATCATCTATATAACTTGAGACAGACCAGTAAACGACATTATTACCATTAAACGACAAAGCATAATCGGAACCATAAAAATCGCTCCCAGCTATATCGAGTTGATTGTCAATAGATGAAAAACCAATCCCACCTTGAGCTGTCACATTTGTAATTTTAAGATTTGAATTATTGGCTTTAAATTGTTTTTTGATCCTTACATTAGTTAAATTTACAATCGACTTTTTTATGATCAACTCTTTAACTTCAACATCTTTTAAAGAGACTTTATCACAATCTTCAATGACTATTTTTTGAAACTGTCCTGTATAAGAAACATTAGCCTTATTGTCGCAGTAAGCATTTTTTTTAACTTCATTATTATTAGTTATAACACTATTAATCTTTAAGCCAGTTAACCAATTCGTGACGGCAAAAGAGAATCCCCTTGGATTATCTAGCATCGGTGAATGACCTAATTTATCAAGTACTTCTAAGTCACTATTTGAAATGTGCTTATTTAGAATATAAGCTGTCCGTAATGGTGCTACCGGATCATGTTCTCCCCAAAGAATTAAAGTGGGTACTTTAATATTTCGGATTTCTTCTGAGAAATCTTCGGATATTAACCCTAAAGCTGCGTTAGCATTAGGTCTCTGTTTAAAAATAAATTCTCTGTTTTTCGGATTGGACAAAATATCTTCAGCATCTAACCAAGAGTCGCCACTCCTAATCAGCCTATCAGTAACAATGCCAACTTTTTGCTTTATAGTTCCCAAAACTCTTTTCAAAGGATTTTTGCTTTTAGTAGAAGATTGGCTTTGAGTCATGTAACGTGCAAAAACTGATTCCTGTAAAACACCTGCTACATCAACTAAAACAAGTTTTTGTAAACTCTCGGGATAATCGCTAGCAAACTTCAATGATACTGCCCCACCTAATGAATGCCCCATAAGAATTGGCTCAGGATGTGCATATTGCTCAATTATCCACTGAATTAGAGACGCGTATAGTTGAGGAGTGTAAAATTGAGTTTCATCGTATTCAGACCCACCAAATCCAGGTAAATCCAGCAATATTAAATGATATTTTTTGCTTAACTCAGGAATTAATTTATACCAATCCTTTGAAGCATTGTTTCCTAATCCATGAACTAGAACCATAGATTGTTGGTTGTTTTTATTAATTTCAACAATTTTAATTTTTGTTTTAGTAATTGGATTATAAATTTGCTGGCTAAAATTTTGATAGATATCGACTTTTGATTCTGCAATTTTAGAAATGTCCTTTTTTGTTGTGCAAGCACTAACAACTGTTAATATTAGACCGACAAAAATTATAAAACGAAAAATTCTATTCATTCAATTCACTTTCAATACTTGCTTTCAGTCCTAGTGTACGTGACAAGAGTCGTTTATAAAAGAAGTCGGCTAATACAATTTTCTCTTTTGCAAAAACATTAGACTCGTTATTCAAGTTAGCTACCATTTTTAGCCATAAATAGGCGTAAATAACTAATGCAGTATAATGCAGATAATCACAAGCGATTAGTTGTTGGATCTCAGCATCAGCCCTATCAATGATCGCTTTGCTTAGTTGCTCCAACTCTTCAAGTTTATGGTTTAATTGATTTTTCAAATCGCTATCCGCAAAATTTTGCAAATCGTTTCGAATGATTTTAAGTAGCAAATTTAGGTAAGCACCTTTGTTGGCAACCAACTTTCTTCCTACTAAATCTAGAGCTTGAATACCATTAGTTCCTTCGTAAATTTGTGCAATTCGAGCATCACGAACATGTTGTTCCATACCCCACTCTTTTACATAACCATGGCCACCAAAACACTGCTGGCCAGTTGTACAAACTTCATAGCCCATATCAGTAAAAAATGCTTTCGCAACAGGTGTTAAAAATGCTGCCATAGCATTAGCATCATTTATGTTTTCGACATCTTTTGAATGATGTGCAATATCTAAATAAGAACCCAGCCAAACTGCAAGAGCGCGGCCCGCTTGATTAAAAGCTTGCATAGAATTTAACATACGCTGAACATCACCATGCTTAATAATTGGCGAAGTTCCTTCATGTCCTTTTGAACGACCTTGCAAACGATCATGTGCATAGTCATTCGCTTGCTGATAAGCCATTTCCCCTAAACCAACGCCCTGTACACCGATTGATAAACGCTCAAGGTTCATCATGGTAAACATACAACGCAATCCTTGATGTTCTCCCCCTATCAAATAACCTTTAGCATTATCAAAATTCATTACACAAGTTGAAGAAGCTTTAATCCCCATTTTATGTTCAATCGAACCGCAAGTAACACCATTTCGATCACCGGTTGAGCCATCAAGATTAAGAGTAAATTTGGGTACTAAAAATAAGCTAATACCTTTAGGTCCAGCAGGCGCATTTGGCAATCTGGCAAGCACCAAATGAATGATGTTTTCAGCCATATCATGCTCACCTCCTGTGATAAATATTTTTGAACCTGAAATGCAGTAACTGCCATCATTTTTCGGTTCAGCCTTGGTTTTAATTAAGCCTAAATCAGAACCAGCATGAGCTTCTGTTAAGCACATTGAGCCTGACCATTCACCTGAGATCATTTTAGGCAAATAGGTGGATTTTATCTCTTCATCAGCATGTGCTTGCAACAAATGATAGGCACCAGCAGTTAAGCTACCATATAGGCAAAATGACGTATTTGTGGCATAAAAAGCCTCTTCCACCAAAACGTGCAAAGCTTTTGGTAAGCCCTGACCTCCAAACTCTGGACTGGCGGTTAGAGATTGCCAACCAGCCTCAACAAAAGCTTGGTAAGCTTGCTTAAAACCCTTTGGCGTTGCTACCACGCCATTGTCATAACTACACCCTTCTTCATCGCCTGATTGATTGATTGGTTTTAAGACTTCACTAGCAAACTTTCCTGCTTCTTCTAATATTGCAGAATAAAGCTCGGTGTCAAAATCACTAAAGTCGTCCACATCCCTAAACAATTGCTCAAATTTAAAAACATCTTTAATTAGAAACATCATGTCCTGATGCGGAATTTGATAACTCATCGATTTAATCCTACTTGTGAACCCATAAATTCATTCAAGTATAAAAAAAGCCTGGTCAGACCACAAGTCAAAACCAGGCTTTAAAATACAAAGATTGTAAGTTAATCAGCTTTATTAGCGTTAAACTTAGTCCAATACTCTGAAACGGTTTGCTTCATATCTTTATGCAGCATTAATAACCCAATTAAGTTTGGTATGGTCATGAGTGCCACCGTAACATAAGCTAGCGACCAAATAATGGTAGCATCAACGATTGCCCCTAAGAAGAACAGGCCAACATAAACAATACGATAAGGTAGAACTGCAGCTGGTCCCCAAAGATAGGTAGCTGCACGATCGCCATAATAGGACCAAGCCACTGCTGTAGTGAACGCAAACAACAGTAATGCTATAGAAACAATAAATTTACCATTTTCACCAAAGAATCCCTTGGTGAAGGCGATTGAGGTTAATCGAACAGAATGAACCAGTGATTTACCTTCCACAGTTAGATCTTCGCCTTCTAGCTGGCCATCAATAATATTGATTACACCTGTAATAGGTTTATCATCACGCTTATAAATAACATCTTCTGCCACTGAGCGAGCATTAATTAAAGTAAAGCCATTTGATATAGCCTTACCTTCGTTAACAGAAATACTGCCAGTATAATTGGCAATAACATCTTCTTTAGCAGGATTGCGATCTAAGTGTTTATAAAGCTTTTGCACATCAGTTGTATTTTTATCGTTGTACTCACCTACTAAAAACTGCATATCCGAGCGATCAAACTGATTATGATGTTTCTCAGACCATACACCTGAGGATAACAATGCCAAACCAGTGATAGTACAGATGATGATGGTGTCAATGAAGGGCTCTAATAATGAAACCATACCTTCAGATGCAGGCTCTTTACCCTTTGCTGCTGCGTGAGCGATTGGTGCAGAACCCTGCCCCGCTTCATTCGAGAATAAGCCTCGATTTACACCACGGTTAAAGGCATAAGCTAAACTCGCACCCATAAAACCGCCAACAGCTGCTGAACCAGAAAACACCGAGCTAAAGATTGCTGTGAATGATGGAATGATATTTTCATAATTGTAGAAAATTACCGCAAATGCTCCTACAACATAAACAAGCGCCATAAGTGGCACTACTTTTTCAGCCATTTTAGCAATCCGTTTGATACCACCAATAATTACTAATGCTAATAATACAGCTAGAACAGCGCCAGTAATCCAAGTATCAATACCAAAGCTTGCATCGACAGCATTAGCAATACCATTAATTTGTGGCATATTGCCTGAGCCAATTGAGCTAACGATCGTAGCTAAAGCAAAGAACACCGCCATCCATTTCATGTTCAGTTTCTTTTCCATGAAATACATTGGGCCACCCGCCATAGTGCCGTCAGCAGTTTTCTCACGGTATTTGTGCGATAAAGTAACCTCAACAAATTTTGTAGTCATACCCAAAAATGCAGTTACCCACATCCAAAACAATGCAGCTGGACCACCTAAGAAAATTGCTAAAGCAACACCACTAATGTTACCCGTGCCAACGGTACCTGATAACGCGGTAGATAATGCTGCAAAGTGGGAAGTGTCGCCTGGAGCATCTTTTTTTGTGTACTTCCCGCGTACGATGCGTAACGCTTGCCCAAAGTAGCGGATTTGAGGGAAGCCTAAATAAAGAGTGAAAAATACACCCACACCTAGTAATAATAGTGGGAAGTAATCAGCAGACCCTAATACAGAGTCGACCATTAAAATGAAATTATGAATCGAATCGAGCAAAACCCTATCCCCATTGATTTTAGTTAGAAAATTCAACTAACCATACCATTTGAGATAGATATTGACTAGCGCAAATCGTTATCTAATTCTTGTTCTTGGTACTCAAGGGGTAATTGCACAAAATTGGTAGATTCAGAGACATGAAAGCGAACTCCAATCCCTAATAATCTAACTGCCTTTTCGCGTCGATGAAAGCCCTCTTCTATTAGTTCATAAAATAAGTCATCATTTATCCCGAAACTGGTTCGCTCGACAGTGGTTGCGGTAAAATCACTAAATTTCACTTTAGCATAAAGTTTATTGATCGGTGCATCAACTTTAGATTTAGCTATCCGTCTTTTAAGAGTTTCTAATAATTGTGGTAGCTCCCCCAAGCAATCTTCTAATTTGTATAAATCTTGTTCATAAGTATTTTCAACACTTAAAGATTTGCGAGGATAAGAAACTATAACGTCACGGTTATCTATGCCATGGGCAAGTTTATGTAATCGATCACCATAACTTCCAAACTTTCTAGTTAAAGTTAACAAATTAAACTCGCGTATATCGGAGCAATTATAAATCCCCAAGTTATTCAGTTTTTGGGTGGTCTTTTTTCCTACACCTGGAATCTTTTTAACATCAAGTTGCTTTACAAAATTATCAATTTCATCTGGAGTAATTACAAATTGACCATTGGGTTTATTCCAATCGGAAGCAACTTTTGCCAAAAATTTATTAGGTGCTATTCCAGCAGAAGCCGTTAACTTTAACTCTTGATATATTTCATGTCGAATGGCTTGTGCAATATAAGTGGCGCTTCCTTTGTATTGTTCACAATTAGTCACATCAAGAAAAGCTTCATCTAACGATAAAGGCTCAATTAAATTGGTGTACTTGGCAAAAATCGAACGGATAACTTTTGAATCATGCCGATACTTATCAAAGTTTCCACCCACAATAATCAAGCTTGGGCATAACCGCTTAGCATGAGCCGATGGCATTGCAGAGTGTATTCCATAAGCTCTAGCTTCATAATTACAAGTCGCAATCACCCCACGACGAGATGGATCTCCTCCCACAGCAACAGGATGGCCAATCAAGCTGGGATCATCTCTAACTTCAATAGCCGCATAGTAGCAATCCATATCAACATGGATAATTTTGCGCTGCTGATTGTCCAAAATATTCCTTTTCATGAATTAATTATATCGTGTAACCGGTTGGCAAAAAAAAGCCACTCTAGAGAGTGGCTTTTAATTAAATACAACTTATTCAGCTGCGTCAATTTTAGCTTTATCACCTGCTTTGATGATGGATATTTCATCCAACTTCAAATGACGACGGAATGCAGCATTAACATCTTCAACTTTTAGGTTTCTTAATTTTTCTTCATATTGTTTATCCCATTGCATAGAACGGTTTAAATCAATATTACCTGTTAAAGTTCTAACCAATCGATTGTCTTTAGCTCTATCGATACGATTACCTTGTAGGACACCTTTAACAGCATCATCCAGTTCTTGTTGTGTAAAACCATCCTTTACAACACGTTCAAACTCTTCCTTAAAGCCTTGCTCAACTTTAGCCAAATTCTCTGGCGCACAAATAGCATAAGCGCCAAAATTAGCGTTCTCGTCAAAAGAACCTGCATTAAACCAAGAGCCTGCACCATAACTTAAGCCGTCTTTTTGACGTAAACGAGTTGCTAAACGGCTGGAAATAAAGCCACCGCCAAACATTTGATTGGCCATCATTAGAGCTGGATAATCCTCATGATCATCACGCATTGGGAAGCTTACCATTGCGCCAAATGCTGCGCCCGCTTTATCAGGTGTGTTCACAAACTCATTGATAGCTTCAACATCTTTAATCTCAGTCTTAACACGTTGATAAGGAACTTCAGATTTCCAGTCACCAATGGTCTTATCTAATGCCGACTTAACATTGTCCACTGAGAAGTCACCAACAAAAGCTATATCTGCATCTTGAGCACCCATAAAACTTTTATGGAACTCTTTTAGTTGAGATGGTTTAACAGCCTTAATTGCGGCAATTTCATCATCAATATCCATGCTATAGAAAGGATGTGATTTGTCATAAGGACTTAAATGGCGACTTAATTGACGGAAAACTTGCGAAGTTGGTTGTTGCTTTTGTTGCTCTAAACTTACCACCATTTCTTGCTTTAATATTTCCAATTCTTTCTCATCAAAACTTGGCTTCTTAAGAACTTCCTCAACCAATTCTAAAACTGCTGGTAAATTTTCTTTAGTGGTTGTAATGGTTACACCAGAATTTGTTGCTCCACCATAAGCTGAAACATTGGCTTTTAACTTATCAAATTCTGCTTGCAATTCTTCACGCGTAAACTTTTCTGTTCCACGATCTAACATACTCCCTGCCATGCGAGGAATAACATTAAGATTACGCAAATCATCCAAGTTGCCTAAATCAAAATTGATTCTTACTACTACGGATTCACCGCGAGTTTTCTTTGGCAAGTAAACAACCTTAGCACCGTTTTCTAATTCGACTTGAGTAACACGCGAATCTATATTGTCATGAGAGGGATCGAAATCTTCACCTTGAGCAACCTCTTCACGACCTTCATAGCCTTCTAACATTTTCTTAATATCAGACTTAGCAAATCGCTCAATAGAATCAGCCCTATCAGGTTTTTGCTCTGGAATATATAAACCTAAAGTACGGTTGTCATTCACAAATAATTCATTAGCAACACGTTGTACATCCTCAGCGGTTACTTTCTCTAAACGGTCTCGGTTAAGGAATAACATTCTCCAATCGCCCATACCAACCCATTCGGTGAGGCCTATGGTAACGTTTTGTGAGTTATTAAATTGCAGCTCAATTTGCTTTAATAGTTTGGTTTTAGCACGCTCTACTTCTTCTTTGGTAATAGGCTTTGCAGCAGTATTTTCTAAAGTATTTAAAACTGCTTTTTCCGTTGGTGCTAAATCTTTATCTTTAGCAACTTGCGCCATAAACAAAACTGCGCCAGGCTCTGCTAATTGAAATGCAAACCCGAAAGTGTTCGCTGCTAATTTATTTTTAACAACTTCTTTATGCAAGCGGCCTGTTTCGCTATCACCCATGATCTGAGTTAAAACTTGTACTGCCGCATAATCTTCATCAGCACCAGCAGGTGTTTTATACATAGCGCCAACCATTTGCACATCACCAGTACGACGCACCACTACTTTACGCTCACCATCTTGAATAGGCTCTTCTGTATAAAGCTCAGGAATAACACGAGTTGGTTTTTTAATATCTCCAAAATACTGCTCGATCTTTTTAATAAGCTCAGCTTCATCAACTTTGCCTGCAACAATTAAAGTCGCATTGTCTGGTTGATAATATTTACGATAGAAAGCTTGCAAGTTAGAAATATCAACATTTTCTAGATCCGCACGAGCTCCGATTGTTGATTTACCATAATTATGCCAATCAAAACCTGTGGCTAACAAGCGTTGGAATAATACTCTAAATGGGCTGTTCTCGCCGTTTTCTAACTCATTTCGAACCACTGTCATTTCACTATCTAAATCTTTCTTGGCAATGAACGAGTTAATCATTCGATCTGCCTCTAAATCTAATGCCCAATTTAAGTTTTCTTCTGTAGCAGAGAAAGTTTCAAAATAATTGGTTCTATCAAACCAGGTGGTGCCATTTGGTTCAGCACCATGATCCGTTAATTCTTTAGCAATATCAGGATGATTTGGCGTTCCTTTAAAAACAAGATGCTCTAATAAGTGAGCCATACCTGTCTCACCATAGTTTTCATGTTTTGAGCCTACATGATAAACAATATTTACAGTGACCGTTTCTTGTGTTTTATCTGGAAAAACAAGAACTTGTAGGCCATTATCTAGTTTGTATTCAGTAATACCTTCAACCGACGTAACTTTTTCAACGCCATCAGGTAATTTGGCAAAAGTTGAAAAGCTGGTAGAAGTAGCGGCAGCAAGAGTTAATGCTAGCGCCGTCTTTTTTAAATTAATTCTCATGGAGCTCCCTTAATTGTATTGATTCGATGACTCGTAAGAGTATCGTTCAAAGTATTGATTTTTTCTAGTATCAAAATGTTAACAAATATATCAATCCAAAATAACCCACTCATTGAGGCTGTTTATAAGCATCATTCGATAAAGAAAACCTTTGCCTTTAAAATTTAACAGTTCGTTATTATTTCGTTGTATAAAATATCAAATTGATTTGAGCGCCACCCAGTTTGGCGCTTTTTTCTATCTGTATCTCAGCGTTGTAAGCTTCCATGATTTCTTTCACAACAGACATCCCAATTCCTTGCCCTTCTACGGTTTCATCTAGGCGCTTACCTCTGCTTAGAACAGCCTCTTGAACTTGCTTTGGAATACCAGGACCATCATCTTCTATTGATATAATGGCATTATTATCTGATTGTCTGGTACTTATAAAAACCCTAGATTTAGCCCATTTACAAGCATTGTCTGTTAGGTTTCCACAAATCTCGTATAAATCACCTTCGTTAATATTGATCGCTAAATTCTTTTCTATGGCACTATCAATAGCAATACCTTTGTCAGCATAGACTTTAGCTAAGCCAGCAATAAGCTTATTAATGGCCGGCGCAATTTGAAATGGTGCTGCCATTACCTTTGGGCCACTGGTAGCTCTTTGCAATTGATAGCCCACAATTTGGTTCATTCGCTCAAGCTGTTCCTTGCTAATTTTACTTAACTCGAGGTTGCCCACTTTGTTTTGCAATGCAGACTGCATCACAGCTAAAGGGGTTTTTAAACTGTGTGCTAAATTGGCTAAAGTTTCTTTATAGCGTTTTGATTGCTCACGTTCATTATTAATAAAGAGATTAATGCTATCTGTTAAACCCTGAATTTCTTTTGGATAATTATCGCCAAGTTTAGTAGCTATACCTTTTTTAACTTGGCTTAATTCATGAGTGATCTTGCGCATAGGCTTAAAAGTCCATCGCAATACTAAGAATAAAACAAATAGTAATGATAATGCTAAAACACCTAACCAAATAAGTAGTTTATTGCGATACGCAGATACTACTTGCTTGTAAGCTCGCTTATTTTCCAAAACAATAAAATGATAAAGTGCAATTTCACCCTCTTCAGACTCCCACTCAGTTACAAAATGAAATTGAAAATATTCCTTATCGGGTAAAGATAAATCATACAATTTAGGCTCGCCTGGCAAGGTTAAAGGAACTTTAAGATTCGTTTCCTCTGAAGACACGGAGCTCCACACTAAGGTTTCAGTCTCATCAAAAACCAAGGCACTTAACCCGCTGGCATACTGGTTAAAACGTTGATCAATTTGAGGTTCTTCAGGAATAAATAAAAAGTCTTTCTCTTCGAGTTCTGCGGCAGATAAAAGGCCATAAAACTGTGCAGTTAAACGCTCAAAAGTTGCTTGTCGAATACCTGATTCATAAGATTTTAAGAGTACGGCACTCATCGCCAAAATAAAAAACACCAGCACAATACTGGTGTTTAATAAAAGACGTTTTTGTAATGAGTAAGCCTGTGACAAACGTCAATCCTTATAAATCTGAACGCAAACGATAACCACGGCCACGCAAAGTTTCAATGGGCTTAATAGACCCATCTGGATCGATTTTCTTGCGCAGTCTACCAACAAAGACCTCTAACACGTTAGAGTCTCTATCATAGTCCTGAGCATAGAGGTGCTCCGTTAACTCCGTCTTAGAAACGACTTTATCTGGGTTTAGCATCAGGTACTCTAAAACCATATATTCATACGCCGTTAAATCCATAATTTTATCGTTTACGCGTACTTCTTGTTTCATACTATCTAAGCTTATCGGCCCTTTGACAATCTGAGGACTTGCATAACCTGAAGAGCGGCGTAATAAGGCATTAATTCGAGCTAATAACTCTTCATTTTGAAATGGTTTAGTTAAGTAATCATCAGCACCTGCGGCTAAACCATCAACTTTATCTTGCCAGTGGCCACGCGCTGTTAAAATTAAAATTGGAAAATTAACGTTTTCTTTGCGCAAGGTTTCGATAGCTTCGATTCCCGAAATTCCAGGCAGACCTAAATCAAATATACCCAAGTCAAACTCATATTCCCGCGCAAAATATAAAGCTTCTTCTCCGTCTGGAGCAGCTTCAACTGCATAGTTTTGTTTCTTTAGCGCTTCTACTAATTGCTCACGTAAAGCTTGATCATCTTCAACTAATAGCAACTTCATGCCAATACCCTTTTGTTGTTTTGTTGAGAGCTTATTTATCCATAGACTTGGCCGTTACAAGCATTAACGCTCACACTACGAACTCGGCCAGACTTAGATAAAGTTTTAACACGATACATGGGAGGCTTACCTCGAGTCAGATAAGCAGAGATTACTTTTCCATCGATTCGACTTGCAACCGATCGCATAGCACTAGATTTACTAATCACTCGACACTCAGCGCCTCTGTCACGCTCGGGTTGCCTTTGTGAAGCGGCATCGGCAGTCATACTGCCGATAATGCCTACGACAAAAATCATTAATAAAAATAGTGCTTTTTTCATTCGTTAACCCTAAGAGTTAAAATATTTAGTCTTATCGACGAACCGGAACTGCCGATAGTCTAACATCAATATAACGGCCTGGCTTATAATCCATAAAGGTCTCAAAGCGTTGACCTTTATATTTGTATTTTACATTGTAGCCAACTAACTGTTGACGACCATAACCTTCATTATACACTGTTTCACAATGGCGTCTTGAGCGACGATCACTCTTAGCTGCTTCACCACCGATAACAGAACCAAGTACCGCTCCTACCGCTGCTCCTGAGCGTTTATTATGACGATGATCGCCACCAAGCTTATAACCTAAAACACCACCAACCACGGCTCCTACTAATGAGCCTTTGCGCTTATCAGAGCGACTATAACGTCTTGGTTCATGGTAGCACTGCTCTTCTGCATACGGGCGGCCAGCTACTCTTTGATAAACTGGATCAACATCAGTAACTTTTGCTCGAACCACACGGCTGTAGCGATTGTCATAGCGATAATCGTTTCCATAATCTTGATAACGACTCGAGCGTTCATCATATTGACCATTAAAATAACGGTCACCATAATGTTTGTCATGCTTTCCGTCAGCAATGGCACCAGCGCTAAATGCTAATGCCACTGATAAACTGGCGATACTTAAAGTAGTTTTTGCTAGTGATTTCATAATATTTCTCCTTTGAGACGAAAATCTATACTTAATTTTCAAACTATGAAGAAATTCTACATAAATCTAACTGAACCCTATCTGAATTATCAATTGATTGTTATTCAGTTATTTTTCAGCGAAAAGCCTTTGTAAAATCAAAACCAATAAAGCGCCAAGTGTTGCCGTTATAATGGAATATTCGTTAAAACCACTAAGTTCACCGCCTAAGCCAAAACGTTGTCCGATATAACCGCCTAACAAGCCACCTACCACACCTAAAATAACGGTTCTTATAAATCCGTTGTGACGTTTACTTGGAATAATAAACTTTGCTAAAAAACCTGCCAATAAGCCTACCAAGATCCAGCTAATAATACCCATCTAGCCTCCTTAAAGCCAAACTACTTTTTGAGGTGATTTTCGATATTTTTCAATAAGAGGTTTATATTTTTCCTCAAGTTGCGGACGACGAATTTTTAAAGTCGGCGTAATGAGGTTGTTATCGGTATTCCACTCATCAGACACTAACAAAATATGAGAAATTTGCTCATGCTTTTCTAAGCCACCATTTAACTTTTGCAAAATAACTTCAGCTTGCTTTAAATAAGCATCTTTGTCTTTAATCTGTTTTTCAAATGTGGATGCAACCGCAACAGGAGCTGGTAGCCCATCACCGATCACACATAAATTTTCTACACCAAGCTCAGGCTGTAACTTCGATTCAATAGGTATTGGAGATACGTACTTCCCTTTTGAGGTTTTAAAAATATCTTTTACTCGGCCGGTAATGAATAAAAAACCATCATCATCAATTTTACCTAAATCACCAGTTTGCAAAAAACCATCTTCCGTCAAAGTATCTTCTGTTTTTAAAGGTTCTTTATAATAACCACGCATAATACTTGGACTGCGTAATAAGACTTCACCAGAATCAGGATCTATAACAACTTCCGAGCTTAACATGGCCTTACCAACTGAGCCTGCTTTACGAATATTTGGGATATTACCAGTTCCAAAAGCCATTGACTCCGTGAGGCCGTACGCTTCACAAATATCAATACCAAGGCGTTCAAAAAACTTTAAGGTTCCTGTTGGCAGCGCTGCAGCGCCAGATAAAGCAACTTTTACATCATCTAAACCTAGTCCTGAGATGATTTTTTTACGAAGCAAGTTTTTTATTACAGGAATTTTAAGCAACAGTCCAAGTTTTCTTTTTCCTACCTTATCTTCTATACCTTGTTGGAATTTAAGCCAAATTCGAGGAACGCCTAAAAAGATAGTTGGTTTAACATCTAGAATATTTTTTTGGAACGTATCAAGAGACTCAGTAAAGGAAACAACTCCACCACTGTGTATACTTATGACTTCAACCAACTCTCTTTCAGCACAATGCGCTAATGGTAAATATGAGAAAAACCGTTCTGTACCTAAACCAACGTACTGAATTCCAGCTTCGGCAGCATTAGCAAGGCCTTTGTAATCAATCATAACCCCTTTGGGAATACCCGTAGTTCCTGAGGTGTAAACAATAGTAGCAATCTCATCTAAAGTATGTACTGGACTTTCTGTCATGGGCTCATTTGCGGCAATAATCTGATCCCACTGTTCAAAGTCTGGGTACTCTTGGAAAAAGCCCACTTTTTTCAAATCAGTTGGTATTGCACCTTTTTTAGCATCCCAATCCCAAAGTTTACCAACAAATAAAAGCTCTGCTTCGCTATGTTGTAAAATCGTTGAAATCGTGTCTTTACCAGCGGTTGGATATATAGGAACAGAAATATGTCCAGCCATCATTATGGCTAAGTCAGCCATAAACCAATGAGCGCAGTTTAAAGATAATATTGCAACCTTAGAGTTGGCGGGAAGGTTAGCTTTAAGATAAGTTGCCATTCGTCTAACTTGACTAGCTACTTCTTGCCAACTGTACTCTTTCCAATCATTTCCGAAAGGTTGACGTAAATATACTTGATCAGCTTTTTGCAATTCATTACGGTAAAAAGCCGATAATGTAGACTCTATTTCTTTACTCATTCATCGATTCTCTTATTAAATTATTTTTAAGCTTTCAAAGATAAATACATCAGATAATGTTCACCTATACCGGCAATATCAAATGCTTCCCCTTTTACTTTGAAGCCTAGTTTGCGATAAAAACTCATCGCACCAGTTCGCGCGTTACACCATAATAGATCAGCACTACGATTCTTACAAACTTCAATAGCAGCAGTTAATAACTGTTCGCCTATACATTGGCCCTGATAAGGATTATCAACGGCCATTCCACGCAAACGAAAAGCTTTAAGCGAGGACAGCACATTTAACTGCTCTTGATAAAAAGAACTGATTCCGATAATTTCTTTCGAGTTATCAATAGCTGCCATATGAAATGCGGTATCTTGTTTATCCTCTAAAAAGTGACAAGAGGAAATTGGTTGATTTGGTCTAAGAATTTTATGTCTCAAAGAGTAAACTTGCGAAACTTCTACTAATTCAAAATTCATATCCTGCTTATCCACCTAAAAAAAAACCGCACTTAATAGTACGGTTTTTAAAAGTAATAGAAAAGGTTAAGTGATTAATTATCACCTTCAGCTTTTTCTTTAACTTCTTCTTTAGCTTTATCTAGTAAAGATTCCGCTTTTTCCACAGTTGCATCCACCGCGTCATTAGCCGCGTCTTTAGTTGCATCAACTGCGTCAGAAGCTAATTCTTTTGCGCCATCAACAGCATTGCTAGCTGCTTCTTTAGTAGCATCCACTGTATCAGAAGCTAACTCTTTAGCTGAATCAACAGCGTTAGAAGTAGCGTCAGCTACGTCTGAAGCCATTTCTTTTGCGCCTTCTACTGTGTTATCCACAGCTTCTTTACCTGCATCTACTACAGCTTCAGCTGCTTCAGCAGTTTCTTTTTTTACTGCTTCTTGTTTCTCATCGCTACATGCGAATAAAAATGTTGTTGCTAATAAAGCGATTGCTAATTTATTCATTTATATATCCTCCTCAAAAAATAAGCCCCACGAGTATCTCACGACTCTCGTAGGGCTTAAAAGAAAATTTTGTAAAATTAGCGACTTATCTCAATGTTTTAAGTCAAAATATCGCCAAATATGTTATTTCCTGCACAGTTCCTTACTTTTTACCCAAGAACAACCAAGTTTCCAACACCGTATCGGGATTAAGAGAAACACTATCAATCCCTTGATCCATCAACCATTTAGCGAAATCCGGGTGATCTGAAGGTCCTTGCCCACAAATACCAATGTACTTATTAGCTTTTTTACAAGCTTTAATTGCATTAGATAGTAAGACTTTAACCGTTGGATCACGCTCATCAAACAAGTGAGAAATAATTCCAGAATCACGATCTAAGCCCAAAGACAACTGAGTCAAATCATTTGAGCCCACAGAGAAACCATCAAAATACTTTAAGAAAGCTTCTGCCAAAATGGCATTCGATGGTAATTCGCACATCATAATTACACGCAAGCCATTATCACCACGTTTCAAGCCATTTCGTTCTAATAACTCTGTAACTTTCTTCGCTTCTTCTAAAGTACGCACAAATGGGATCATAACTTCTACATTGGTTAAGCCCATCTTGTTACGAACGCGTTTAATCGCTTCACACTCCATTTCAAAACATTCACGGAACTCTTTTGAAATATAGCGAGAAGCACCACGGAATCCAATCATTGGGTTTTCTTCACGCGGTTCGTATAAATGGCCACCAATCAAATTCGCATATTCATTCGACTTAAAATCGGACATACGAACAATTACTTTCTCTGGCGCAAATGAACAAGCAATGGTGGAAATTCCTTCTACTAACTTGCTGATATAAAATTCTTTAGGGTTAGCGTATCCCGCCATTTGCATCGCAATGGTCTTCTTTAATGACTCATCTTCTAGCGTGTTGTAATCAAGTAATGCTTTCGGGTGAACCCCAATCATGCGATTAATAATAAACTCTAAACGCGCCAAGCCAACCCCCGCGTGCGGTAAACGAGCAAAATCAAAGGCTCTATCAGGATTGC
This sequence comes from uncultured Kangiella sp., assembly GCA_947503345.1. Classification (GTDB taxonomy): domain Bacteria; phylum Pseudomonadota; class Gammaproteobacteria; order Enterobacterales; family Kangiellaceae; genus Kangiella. The sequence goes on from CANNCW010000002.1 coordinate 129,191, forward strand.
CAACGTTCATCATGATTTTGAACGGCAGTTTCGGCATATCTGATACAGAGTCTTTATTAATCTTAAAGTCCAATAAGCCCGCGTAGATATTACCCGTCTCACCTTCCGAACAAGAAACAGTCACTTCCGTATCATTGGCAATGAGATCTGTTGCATTGCCGCAACCAACTACTGCAGGGATACCAAGTTCACGCGCAATAATAGCCGCGTGGCAAGTACGGCCACCACGATTAGTAACAATCGCTGCCGCGCGCTTCATAATCGGCTCCCAATCAGGATCCGTCATATCAGTCACTAAAACGTCACCCGGTTGAACCGAAGCCATTTCATCAATCGAACTAATAACTTTAGCTTTACCTTTACCAATACGTTGACCAATGGCACGGCCAGTTGCAATCACGTTTGAAGTAGCTTGCAGTTGATAACGCTCAATCACATTTTTATCAGTACGGCTTTGTACCGTTTCAGGACGCGCCTGCACAATATAAATCTTGCCATCAGCACCATCTTTAGCCCATTCAATATCCATCGGACGCTTGTAATGCTTTTCAATAATCAAAGCTTGTTTAGCAAGCTCTTGAATTTCCGAATTAGAAATACAGAAATTCATACGATCTTTCATATCAACCTTAATCGTCTCAATACTCTTATCGTGATCAGTTTCAGCGGTATAAACCATTTTGATCGCTTTTCCACCTAGGGTTTTACGAACAATAGCTTGACGGCCTTGCTCTAAAGTAGGCTTATGCACATAAAATTCATCAGGATTTACAGCGCCTTGCACAACTGTTTCGCCTAAGCCATAAGCGCCAGTAATAAATACAACGTCATTAAACCCTGATTCTGTATCCATAGTGAACATCACACCTGAAGCTGCGATATCCGAACGGACCATTTTTTGTACGCCGGCAGATAGCGCTACTAATGAATGCTCAAAACCTTGGTGAACACGGTAAGCAATGGCGCGATCGTTAAACAAAGATGCAAACACTTCTTTTAATGCCTTCATCACATTATCAATACCGCGAACATTCAAGAAAGTCTCTTGCTGACCGGCAAAAGAAGCATCCGGTAAATCTTCAGCAGTTGCCGAAGAACGAACAGCAACTGCAAACTCTTCATTTGAATTTGCTTTAAGCGCAACATAAGCTTGTCGGATAGCCTGCTCCATTTCTGGCAAAAATGGCGTATCCATAACCCAGCCACGAATTTTCGCGCCAGCTTCCATTAACTTTTCAACGTCATCCACGTCTAAATCGGCTAACTCATCGTTTATCTTCTTGTTAAGGCCTGACTGCTCCAAAAAGCTCCTAAAAGCATCGGCAGTGGTGGCAAAACCGCCTGGTACAGAAACGCCTGCACCGCTTAAATTACTAATCATTTCGCCTAAAGAGGCATTCTTTCCGCCTACTCTTTCAACATCACCCATACCTAATTCTTCATACCAAATCACGTATTCATTAGAATGGCGATTATCAAAAGTTGGGGCGACATTTTTTTCTTGAGGTGTATTTTCCACGAGTTACTCCTAAGTTGCTCAATATGTTACAAACAGCAATTGAAGTCATGCTTTAAATTTCATTAGTAAAACTAAGTAAATAAATCAAATGACAACTTGCTGAATGCACTACTAAATGCTTAAATTTACTAACATTTTTGCCGTTAGTGGCGCTATTCTACTTTAAGATTGGATAAATATGAAACGTACTGTATTTTTTATTTCAGATCGCACAGGGATCACGGCTGAGATGCTTGGCCATTCTCTTATGTCACAGTTCGAAGATGATGTGGATTTTGAATATCACACTATTCCTTTCGTTGATAATGAAGAGAAAGCTTTGAATGCAGTTACTCGCATAAACCAAACGGCTCTTCGCGATAACAGTAAGCCTATTGTTTTTGAAACGATTGTTAAGCCTGAAATTCGCGAAATTTTAAAAAATGCTAATTCCATGCAGTTAGATTTTTTCCATACTTATATCGATCCACTAGAAGAAGAGTTAGGAGTCGACAGTTCGTTCCGTGTTGGTAAATCTCACTCAACTGATGACTTGCAAGCTTATGATACTCGTATGAGCGCCATTAATTTTGCGCTGAATAATGACGATGGCATGACAACTAAACAATATGATCAAGCCGATATTATTCTGGTCGGCGCATCGCGTTGTGGCAAAACTCCTACTTCACTGTATATGGCAATGCAGTTCGGTATTTTCGCAGCAAACTACCCATTTACCGAAGAAGATATTCCCAATATTAAATTAAACGCAGGGCTTGCCAATAACAAAGCTAAAATCTACGGCTTAACCATTGATCCCATGCGCCTACACGAAATTCGTAACGAACGCCGTCCAAACTCAAAGTATTCATCAATGCCACAATGCATGCTAGAAGTCCGTGAAGTCGAAGCGCTTTATCGCCGCGAAGGAATACCTTTTATTAATACTACTTCACGTTCGGTTGAAGAGTTGGCGGTAAAGATTATGTCGGATACAGAGTTGGAGAGAAGGATTTATTAGCAGATGAAACGTTTAAACCTCATTGTAAACTTAGGCTTTATTCTTTCAGTTATTGCAACATTTACTTTATTACAAATATTCAGAGATACTCCTAATACTATAGCTCCACTTATCTTTTTATTAATTGTTTTAGGTTTTGTTTTTGCCTTTATTGGAATCTATATTCAGCTTTTTCATAGTCAAAAAAGTCGCTTAACAAACAAAGTAAGGCTTGTTTATATTTCACTTGCCATGATTTTCATATTGGCAATGTTGAAGTATTCATACACAATTAACTTTTTTTAACAACCAACCCCATTCTCTGTCCAACTGGAACTTTATTATTAGGGAAAACAATGGCTTCACCATCTTCTTCAGCTAAATAAGAGTTTTTGCCCGCATCTAACAATAAATCACCTTTATTAAACTGAGTGAAATTCGCTGTATTTGCAGAGTTAAACCCTAACTCGTCCATCTCGGAAGTTTTAATTAATTCTTTTGTAACCTTATATAAGTTGGCATCACTTATATCCGCTTCAGAATTAAATTCGTAGTTGCCCGCTAATTGCTGTATTAACGTTTGTTCAAACTGAATAAAGTCTTCACGATTATTTTCACCAAAGGGTTTTACTTTACCGAGCTCTAATGTAAACCCATGGGCTTTAAAATTACTCGTCGTAAAATATGAAAAAGTTGTTCCCGGTTTATGGTAAAGCAAGATGGTTTCAATGCCTGAATCAACTAAAAAACGGATCTGAGCTTTTGAGTGAGAGCGCTCAGCCAAATAGGGATATATTGCAAATTTTTGATGCAGTGAAGGTTTTATCGCTGTATGTAAGTCATAATGAATTCTTACTTGGCCTAAGCCATCTGTAGTTGCTATCTCTTCATTCGCTTGCCGGTAAAATTTAGCCACTTCGGATTCAAGTAAGCGCGCCCTTTCCGCTTCTTCCCCAGCAGTTGGATCATCCAAATAATCTTTCCAAGCTCCATTAAACAAACGGTTTAGATTAAAACCTGTAAAGCGCTCTTGAATTAACATTGCTTTAGGGTTACCAATAGCTACTAACAAATTAACAGCCAAATTAATTTTGCCAGTCAAAATTCGCGAAACCACATCTGATAAAATTTCCATCGGAGCAGTTTCATTACCATGAATACCTGCAGATAAAACTGTATAAACATTAGATTTTTGCCTTGGTAATATCTCAATAATTCCGACATCTATAAATCGTACTTTTAGCTTATCAAGTGACAAACTAAAAGGGGCAAGTTCTTCTGAGTTCTCACGCACGAACTCTAATAAATTAAATTGCTGACAAAACTCTTCTGGACGCATAATTACTTCTTAGCTTCTTCTTTAATAAATGGTGGAACTAATAATTGAGGATCAAGGCGTGATTTAAACCAGTTAATACGCCAATCTAAATGAGGGCCAGTTGCTCGGCCACTAGCACCAATGGTGGCAATTGGATCGCCCTGCTTTATTTCTTGACCTTCTTTGACTTCAATCGAGTTCAAATGGATAAAAGTAGAACTAACGCCAAAACCATGATCAACAATCAAAGTACCGCCAGAATAAAACATATCATTATGTACCAGTCGAACAATACCATCGGCAGGCGCTATCACCGGCGTACCCGTAGGCGCAGCCACATCAACTCCATAATGTGGGCGTTTTGGCTCACCATTAAGTACTCGCTGACTACCATAAAAACCACTTAAGCGCCCTTTTGCAGGCCAAATAAAATCTTGCATAAAGGCACTAATATCCGAAGTTTTTGCACGTGCAGATGCCACCATGCCACCTTCTGTTCGAATTCGCTTTAACACTTCAGGCTTCATTGGGTTTACTTTGCTGGGTGGTAATCCGTCGACTCGCTCGATATTGTATTGACGCTTACGGATCAATAATGGCTGAATTTCTTTGTTATCACCTTTAGTTAAGGTTAGCTTGGCATCTTCTTCATGATCGCGATGAAAACCAAACACAAAATAACCATCATCTGAAACTCTTAATTTTGTTCCATTAAAATTAACTTTAGTATTAGGCGCTACTTGGCCTATAACTAATCCACCTTGTGTAAAATCACCTTTGAGTGACAATAAAAGTGGCTCTTGGGCAAGTGAAATACTCGAGCTTATCAAAAGCCCAACGACTACAATCTTTTTAAATCTACTTAACATCATTTATTTTCCAACTTCTTGACGGATTCCAATTCTAAATTATTATCTAAGTCTTCTTCGGGTAATTGCACTTGTTCAATCTTATCAAAGCGACTGCTAATTTTATCTGCAGAAGTCGTGATTTCTTTAACATCTTTAGTAACATTATCAATATGACGAGATAAGTTAGTCATCCGAGTTTTAAAGCGTCCAAAGTCTTTAGATAACATAGCTAAGTGTTCTTGAATGATATGCACTTGCTTACGAGTTGCTTCATCCTTTAATACCGCACTGGCCGTAGTTAAAAGCGCCATCATAGTAGTTGGAGACACCATCCAAACTTTCGATTGCTGAGCATACTCAACGATCGCTGGGTGATGGGCATGGATTTCAGCAAATATAGCCTCAGCAGGAATAAACATTACTGCGCCTGGCGCTGTTTCTCGTTCGATAATATATTTAGAAGCTATATCATTAACGTGCTTTTTAACGTCTTTAGTAAATTGGCTTTGCGCTTGGCGTCGTTCAATTTCCGACAAATCGTGGTCCATCATTTTCTGGAAGTTTTCTAATGGAAATTTAGCATCAACACCAATAGTTCCTGTTGGCTCTGGCATAAACAAAGCACAATCCACCATCTTATTATTACTAAAACCGTATTGAAATTTGTAACTGTTGGATGGCATAACATTTTTAACTAGTGACTCTAACTGAACTTCGCCAAAAGCTCCACGCGAACGTTTATCGGCCAAAATTTCTTGCAAACTAACCACGTTACTTGAAAGTTCGGTAATTTTCTTTTGAGCATCATCAATTAAAGCCAAACGTTTTAAAACATCTTGGAACGTTTGCGTGGTTTTTTCAAAACCATCAGCCAAACGTTTTTCCACCTGACCACTAATTTCTTTTAAGCGCTCATCGGTGGCTTGGGTTAGACCTGACATATTTTTATCAAAAGATTCGGCTTGAGTCTTTAAAGATACCGTTAACTCTTCTCTAACGTCTTTAATACCACGTCTAAACTGGCTATGTAGTAAATCTTGTGATTCTTTTTGATTGTTCGCAATCTGCTCTTTTAATGTTTGAACGGTTTGCTGAAGTTGTTCCTTAAATTGGAAAAGTTCTTTCTGTTGTTTTTCCGTTGCAGTGCCAACTTTTGCCCCTAGTTGTTCACCAAACAGATTAAAACCTGATTGAACTTTACTTTCGAACTGGCCAAAAGACTCTGCTAACTTACCCTGGCTTCCTGCAATTTTTTCTACTAGATTTTCAGAAACCTTATATTGAGACTCGACTAAGCGATTAAACTCAACACTTTGTTTAGTGGTATTGTCATCCAACTTACTGCTCATCAAAGAAACATTTTCGCTCGACTGTCGTAAATCATTAGCTTGTGATTTAAAACCTTTCGACTGACGCCATGCCTGCAATAATTGCAGAATTACAATGGTACTCAATAAAGCGATCAACGCCGTTTCAAATGGATATTCTTGAATTAAAGTGATCATTATTTGTGCTCAATCGCCTTATTTTGCATGGTCGCGACTTCAACATATGTATCCAGACGAGTTTCTAATCGCAAAATACGATCATTATGATCACGCAATTCATGAGAAATTTCTGTCAGCAAATCACCAGTTTTCTCTACTTTATCAGTTAATAAAAGCACTTCTTTCATCGCTTTGACCGTATCTTTTATCGCGCTCATTAAGCCACCTTAGTCTTTTTTAAAGCTTTCAAAGTTGCTTTTGCATCCCTAAGCCCTTTATTCAAAGCTTTTTTAGCATTTTGGGTAGATTCATTCACTTGTGCAACTAAAGCTTGTAAATAAACCTCGTCATCAGATTGTAAAGGCTCTTGAGAACAACGCTCACGAATTAATTCGGAGATACTGACCCCGGCCTTTTCCGCCTCCAGGCTTAAAAACTGTTTAAATGCTGGAGTTGTTAATATCGTTACACGTTCTGTTTTTGCTGGCATAAGACTTCACCTAATTATCCAAACCTTAAAAACATTATAATGAGCATGATAATGATAAGCAAGTCGCTAAAATTTATAATGTGCACCAAGTCGTAATAAATTACGGTTTCATGAGTTAAATATTTAAGGCGCTGATAAGTTTGGCAAGTTTACGTTGAGGAATAAAAAAAGCCTGCATAAAGCAGGCTTTTAAATATGGCATCCCGTAGGGGAGTCGAACCCCTGTTACCGCCGTGAAAGGGCGGTGTCCTAGGCCTCTAGACGAACGGGACACTGTGCTAATTTGAGTTATTGGATAACTTTCTAAGCTTTCCCTCAAACGCGGGCGCAATATTAATGCTAGATGGAGTCATTGTCAAAAGAATATTAGACTTTTTTTATGTTTTTTTAGAATTTTTAAGGTATTGGTGAGAATATGAGCAAAAATATGAATTTAAAGCAAAAAATAGCCCGTCATAGTCTTTCGATTATAAGCTTGATGATTGCAATCATTGCTCTAACTTATAATACCTGGCGCTCCGATACCACTGAATATAATAGAAATATTCGTACTGCTAGCTTTGAGTTAATTAAAGAGCTGGGGCAACTACAAAATATCACCAATCAAATTCACTTCTCTAACTTAAACCAACAGCAGCAAGAGCTCCTAAAGATTCAAGGTTGGGGGCACATTGCTCTTATTGAAGATTTGAGTACCCTACTTCCACTGCAAATAAGTAAAGCATCTCAAGAGTTGAAACAAGAATGGCAAAATCATCACGTAAGTTTGGTACAAAATAACACAGCAGAATCAGTGATATCTAAAAGAATAGAGATGCTAAGAGAAAGCACTCGTAGACTTTTGATTCAGTTAAACTAAAAATAAAGTCTACGAGCAGTTACTGGATTAATCGGACGCTTTTACTAATTGATACTCTTCAAAGTCATTAAATTCTTTAACAAACTTGTCTTCCTTTTCGTCCATTTTTTCCACTAAATCACATAAGCTTTCAGCTTTCTTTTCGATCAGCTCAGCTTTTGCCTCATACTTTTGCTCCATCTTTTCGCCAAATTTCTCCATTCTAGCTTCAAAAGCTTCAATTTCAGCTTCATCACCTCGAATTGCGGCTGCGATCATGTTACCAATGTTACCTTGAACCATATCAGCAACCACTTCTCTCACTAACCCTTCAACTTCATCTTGAAACTCACTATCTTCTATATAAGCCTCTAATTTTTGTGATTTTAAGTGATTATCACTAACGTAAGCCCTTAATTCACTCGTTAAATTATCAACTCGCTTCTGTATCTTTTCTGCTGTTTCAGGTGAATCAGATAAAAGTGCGGTAGAAACATCGGTTACTGCTTCAACTGCTAACGCAGATGCCTCAACTGCTAATTCATTTACAACAGGTATTAAACCTCTTACTTCAGATGCATAATCACTCAATGACTCCTGCTGTTGACCATTTAAAGATTGCTTTTGACCTTTTAGGAATAGATTGTTATTCCCATCGATACGCACCTTCTCTTGGTCATTTTCAGATAGAGTAATAGTCTTACCATCGATCTGAATATCATAGGTCATATCCACATCACAGCTGTTCGAATGAGCCATCGCAGAACTAGCTCCAAGCGCTAAAGCCACCGATAAAGCGGCTGATTTCAAATTCAATTTCATAGTCTCCTCCTCAGAAAGTGTTAATTGAACAGTTATAAGATGCGCCTTTTTTAAGAAAAGGTTTAGCTATTATCTGTAACTCTTTACTAGAAAAAGTAACAAACTGTGTGATTCTGCATATTTTGTCATGATTTTCTATGAAAATAATTTTTGAAACATTTATTTACGGTTTAGGCTTAGATGAAACACTAATTCTATTGGTATATAGGATTCAGCCTTATATAATTAGCTTGAATCGAAGGATTCTGTTTTGAGTAAATTCAAATCAATTTAACAAGAGAAGGAAAAATGAAAAAATTTATTATCATAGCGCTAGCTTTGATTGCGGTTGCAGTTGGCGTTTATTTCTACAAAAACAAGTCTTCTGATGGCGATATTATGTCATCAGTTTCTGATGCCCTTTCAGGCTCTTCATCTAGCCAAGTTTTAGAGTATGTTCCAGCGGATACCATTATCTTTGCTGGTAACTTAGAAGCAATTGATTACGAAAAGCTGATGGAGTTTAATCGTAATTTAGGCTTCAACTTTGAAAGCATGGGCGTACTTTTTGATGATGCTGAAGTGAATCTTGATGACGCTCCAGATGGTGCTAAATTTGCTTTTGGTTTATTTAAAGCCATGTTAGCAAACATGAATGGCGACTATCCTAAGTTAATGGGTGTTCCTAGCAAAACTGATGGTGCAATTTATACAGTTGGTGCACTTCCAGTAATGCGTATGTCACTTGATGGCTCTAATACTTTCAATGAGTTGGTAGCAAAAATCGAAAGTGAGCATGGGATAGCTGCAAAAGTAGCTAACCTTGACGGTGTTGAGTATCGCGAATATTCATTTGGTGATGATGTACCATTAACTTTAGTGGTTTCAACTCACAATAATCAAGCAGTGGTCACAGTAAATACCAAGATGGATGATGCCAAAGATTTGAAACTAACTTTAGGTATCGAAAAACCAGCGAAAAGCTTTACTCAATCAAGTCGTCTAGGCTCTACCGTTGATAGATTTGGTTACGAAGGTCACCAGCTTATGTTGGTTGATAGCTTAGGTATTGTTGAAGGTTTAACGAACCCACAAGCTAATCAATTCGGTAGCATGCTAGATGAGTTATTTGTGACTTATGGCATAAATAATGGTCCTGGCATATCACCTTTAGCGGAATTCCAGACTCCAGAGTGCCGTACTGAGTACACAGCTTTGGCAGCTAACTGGCCAACTATTTCAGCGGGTTATACTTCTTATAAAGCAAAGTCTGCAAACTATAAAATGGTTGTAGAGGGTACTAACGCTGGTTTATTAGAAACTTTGCAAAAATTACACGGCCACGTTTCTCCAAGCATCAAAAATGAAGACCTATTAATGGGCATCGGTATGGGTGTCAATATGGGTGAATTAACGTCAGTAATTACTGATCTTTGGAAACGCATGACCAAAGAACCATTTAGCTGTAGTTCTTTAGCTGATATGCAAGCTGAAATGAAACAAAGCAACCCTGTTATGCAACTAGGTATGGTAAGCGGTATGCTAGGTGGTATCAAAGGTTTCGGCTTTGGTATTGCGGATATGGACTTATCTGGCTTACAGCAAGCTCAGAACAACCCTATGGCAGCTACAAATGCAATGAGTATGTTCATTTCTATTAGTGCTGACGACCCAATGTCTTTAGTACAACTTGTTGGTCAATTCCAACCAATGCTTGCTGGTATCGAGCTTGAAGAAGGTGCAGCTCCAAAAGCATTACCTTTACCGTTACCAATGCAAGTCAATGGCACACTGCGTGGCCATGATCTTGTATTATCATTTGGTGAAAAAGCGGATGCAATAGCTGCTAGCTTAGACTCTAATTCAAACATTGATTACAATGGCTTAATGAGTTTCAACTATGACATGGGCAAATACTTCGGCATGTTAAATCAAGCTATGGAAATGGAAGCAGGCAAAGCGCCTAAAACTGCAGAGGCTGAAAAAGCACGAGAAATGATGAAGAATATGTTTAAAGATGTAAAAGGACGCTACTCTGATAAAACAAGCTTCACTAACAATGGCTTAGAAGTAAGCATTGAAATGAACATCGATTAATTCGAGTTTATACTAAAAAGCCCTGCTATAAGCAGGGCTTTTTTTTGACCATGATCTATTGAAATCAATTAGGCAGCTTTGATTTGTAATACTTTAAGAGCTTGCTCTAAATCATCAATAATATCATCAACATGCTCTAAACCAACAGATATACGGATAAGCGTTTCACTTATACCCGCGGCAGCCCTTTCCTCTTCTGTATATGGAGAATGAGTCATAGAAGCCGGATGTTGAATAAGTGTTTCAGCATCACCAAGACTCACTGCAATATGACACATTTTCAATTGATTCATAAATCTAACCGCATCATCAAATGAACCTTCTACTTCAAATGCAATAACACCGCCAGCACGTTTCATTTGAGTACCCACTAAATGATGCGCTGGGTGATGCTTTAAACCAGGATAATAAACTTCTTTCACTCCAGCATGCGCATCTAAATAGTCCGCTACTTTTTCAGCGTTGTCACAATGGCGCTCGACACGGACTGATAAGGTTTTCAAACCACGAGAAATTAGCCAAGCATCATTAGGGCTCATGACCGCACCCATATCTTTTAGTGTGGTTAATTTTATGTTTTCGATTTGCTCAGCACTGCCACAGCAGACACCTGCAACCACATCACCATGACCATTTAAATATTTAGTGGCACTATGGATAATTAAATCCATACCATAATCCGTTGGTTGCTGTAGTACCGGGGACATAAAAGTATTATCAATTACGGTCAAAACTTCGTATTTTTTAGCGATACGGTTAATTTCATTTAAGTCAGCACAAACTAAATTTGGATTAATTGGTGTTTCAAAGAAAATCAATTTTGTATTTTCTTTGATCGCAGCCTCAACAGCTTCAGCATCAGTAATATCAACAAAAGAGGCCTCGATACCAAGCTCAGCAAATTTGTGATTAATGAGTGCAAAAGAACAACCATAGAGCGCTGCAGAAGCAACCAGATGGTCACCCTTTTTTAGATTTGCTAACAAAGTAGCAGAAACAGCACCCATACCCGAACCAAAGGCTGCAGCAGCTTCAGTGTTTTCCAAAGATGCCATACGTTGTTCAAGCTCCATAACGGTTGGATTACCCAAGCGAGAATAAATAAAACCGGTCTCTTCACCGGCAAAACGGTTTGCGCCCTGCTGTACGTTATCAAAAACAAAAGTAGAGGTTTGGTGGATGGGTGTTGCTAAGGAACCAAAGGATGGATCCCCAACACGTCCTGCGTGAATAGCTTTAGTTTCAAGGTGTTTAAAGGTTTTGTTCGACATACGGCATCTCTTATATAAACGTTAAACTTTGATAGCCGTCGTGGCTTTTACCTCCTTCAAAACTAAGCTGGTTTGAAGCTTGGCAATCCCCTCCAATGGGGTCATCTTCTGTGTAATAAACTGCTCCAAAGCGCGGGTGTTTTTAACTGCAACTTTAAGCAAGTAATCGTATTCACCAGTCACATGATGGCATTCCAAAACTTCAGGCCATGACATGATGGTTTCTAAAATGGCTTGGATCTGCTCGTGCTTATGTAACTCTAAGCTGACACCAACAAAGCATAGGTTGTCGTAGCCCATCACATGACGATCAAGCAAAGCCACATAATCACGAATGTAACCTGCCTGTTCTAGCTGTTTAACGCGACTATGTGTTGCTGGCGCTGATAAGTGAATCTTTTTAGCTAAATCAGAGTTACTGATCCGCCCTTCCAGCTGCAAAACCTTAAGGATTTTGCGATCCGTTTCGTCCAAACCAATTTCTACAGAAGATTTTATCATTTATTCGCCATATAAATTAACAATATTAAGCACAATAGCATTAATTTAAAATTTAAAAAAGCCTTACCAACTTATAATTTAAATTATTCCAAACGAGATTCAAGAAACATTTGTTTACCGAATATTGTTAAGCCACCTACTTCTGGTCTGACCTAAAATTGGTTAAACTTCACTAAATAACTCAAAAAGATGACGATGTCAGAAGCAGTAATTTTTATTCATGGTTTAGGCAGAACCCAATGGTCATTAAAGCGCTTAGAATTGCGTCTACAAAGGCTTGGCTATACCACTTATAACCAATCATACCCTTCTACCAAACAAACGGTAGATCTGTCGGCAGAAAGTTATATCGGTACAGCATTAGAAACGATTGACGCTAAACGGTACGATAAAATTCACTTTGTGACTCACTCGCTTGGCGGAATATTGGTGCGATATTATTTATCCAATCATCAGATTAATAACCTTGGACGTATTTTGATGTTAGCACCACCCAATCATGGCAGCGAAGTAGCCGATAAATTTCAAGATAAGTGGTGGTATAAAATGGCCACAGGCCCATCTGGACAACAACTAACCGAAACTAGTCCACTGTATAAACAACTAAAGCCTTTAAAAACTGACGTAGGTGTAATCATAGGAAACCGTTCTTCCGATCCCTGGTTCAACTTCTTATTCGACGGTGAACACGACGGCAAAGTCTCCGTAAAAAGCGCAAAATTAAAAGAAAATCACCAATTCCAAATAGTCAATTGTGGCCATACTTTATTAATGGAAAATAAAAATGTCAGCGATATGATTGTAGAGTTTCTTAGATCTGGAGAATTAAAAAAGGCTTCCTAAGAAGCCTTTTAAAGATCTATTTCTGTTTCTTATCAGATTCGAGCTTCTTTTGATGCTCAAGATCATATGCCGGTGGTTCGCCACCATCTCCTTTTAAATAATGGTCCATCCATCGCATAAGACGCATGGAGTAATCTAATTGTGCCGCAGCTTTGCGGTTACCATGACCTTCACCAGGATAAAGCACTAAACGAACTGGCGCTTGATCAAGTGTTTTTAAATAACGATACATTTCCATGGATTGTGATGGATGCACTCGAGTATCGTTTTCACCATGCATAATCAATAGCGGTGTTTTAGCATTTTTCACGTGATAAATTGGGCTTCTTTCAAGCATCCATTGAAAGTCATCCCAAGGCCAAGCACGAGCGTGAACCGCGTGCATTTCATTAGGAATATCAGTGGTACCAAACTTTGATAATTGATTTGAAATACCAACAAACATCACCCCTGCCGCATAATGCTCAGAAAGCGCTGTTGCTGACCAAGCGGTTGCAAAACCACCGTAAGATCCGCCTGTAATACCAACTTTCTCCACGTCAACGATACCAGCTTTAACTAAAGCATTTTTGCCGTCAACAATATCGGTAAACTCAGGATCAGCGTAAGCATGTTGATCTGCGCGTGCAAACTCATCGCCACGGCCCGTTGAACCGCGATAATTAGGTACAAAAGAAACATAGCCTTGAGCAGCGGCTACTTGTAATGGATCAGCATAACGACTATTCCAACCATTAGAGCGATGTGCTTCTGGTCCGCCATGAACAAAAGCAATCATCGGATATTTCTTGCCCTTTTTATAATCTACCGGATAAATCAAGATGCCTTGTAAATCTAAGCCATCTTGTGCTCGGTAGCTGAACACTTCTTGTTTACCAAACTCAATGTTAGCAAACCATGGATTTGAATCAGTGACTCGCTTATCCGTTAGATAAACTTCGTTTGGATGAACAGGAGTATTGGTTTTTAATGCTAATTGACCATTAGAAGCTAATGACATAGCTACTTGAATACCTTTTCCGTATGGCACTAATGTTGCATTAGTAGAACCATCAGACTTGACTACCCGCGACTCAGCATCTTTGTGCTCAATGTAATAAACATCATTACCAAGCCAAGCTAAGTCCATGATATGGCTATCTTTATTGTTTACCCGCTTCGCTATTTTGCCATTGCGAGCATTAGCAACGTATAAAGCACCAGCAGTTGGGTCGTTATAATCATTAGCTCCTAAGAATGCCACTAATTTTCCATCACTAGCCCAAATCGCTTTACCCTGCTTACCTGCAGTTTTAAATTTAGTGAGAGTTTTGCCTTTAAGGTTAATGATCTGCAAGGTCTTTAACATCAACACGTCATCAATTAAAGAGGTTGGGCTGGATTGAATTAATAACTCATCTTTAACAGGACTAAAAGACGCAGAGACTACATGATCTTTAAATTTAACTTTCTCGGCTTTAGGCTCGCCTTTAGTTAAATCTGCTAACCACAAGTAATTCTGCTGGATATCTTCTTCATAAACTTTTGCTTTAAAACCTTTCTTGCTTAGTTTTTCTACATGCTCAGCCTTCTTTTCTTTAGCTATAAAAACAACTTTAGTACCATCATGATTGACGCTATATGAGCCAACTCCATTTTTATAGGAAAGCACTTTTTGTGATTCACCGCCATCAATTGGTATGGCATACAGTGCAGACTTTTTGTCGCCATGACGCTTAGCTGTGTAATAAATTTTCTTAGAGTCATGAGACCAACTAATACTGCCGATATTAACTTTTCCTGTGATGAATGGACGTGGCTCTGCGTTATCAACAGTTGACACTAAATATAGTTCAGACCAAGCTGCACCATCTTCATCTTTGTATGGCGTTCTAGGTTTCGATTTTGTAAAGGCCACCCAAGCGCCGTCAGGTGAGATTTTCATACCACCTACAGAGCTTATCTTACTAATATCTTCTAGGGTCATCCCTTCTTTAGCTATAGCCCCATTTAGAGAAATGGTTAGAAAAGCAATGAAAATCAATAGTTTATTCATTTGATGTCTCAATTTATTATTTGCGAGCGATTAGAATAATAAAATTACGAAATAACTTCCAGTGATTGATTTAACTGTTTTGCGCTATACAGCATATTTCGAATATGAAAAGTGTAACGCTTTGTTACATTTGCCCAATAGTCAGAAATAACAAATTTGATAAAGTAGTATTGGGCTTGGGATAAATACTAAGTGTTTGCCATGACAGGCCCAATTCTCAAAATACCTCCTTCTCATTTTGAGAGTGTTGAAGGCTTCCAGCCCACTGGAAGCCTTTTTTAATGCCACTAGTTCAGTCAAAGGCCTAGATGGTGTAAACTTACGTCTTTCCAAAAAGTTGTATACTTAGAATCAAAAAGGCGATGAGCAAAGACACCTTATTTTCAGCTCCACAAGACTCTGTAAAAGCATTTGAGTTCGATCAGCAAGTGGTGGAAGTATTTCCTGATATGATCGAACGCTCAGTGCCAGGTTATAAAACCATTATTCAGGGCATTGGTGAACTGGCTGAAAAATTTGTCCAACTGGATACTAACATCTATGATTTAGGTTGTTCGCTTGGGGCAGCATCCTTTTCTATTCGCCAGAAATTAATAGAACCATCCTGTAAAATTATTGCCATTGATAATTCAAAAGCAATGGTTGAGCGTTGCCGATTAATCCAGTCAAGCTATAACTTTGATATGTCAATTGAAGTAATCGAAGGCGATATAAATGAGCTCACGATGGAAAACGCCAGTATTGTTGTTCTAAATTTCACATTACAGTTTTTACCAATTTCTGAACGCTTACCTTTATTGAAAAAAATCAATCAAGCCCTAAAACCTGGTGGTATCTTGATCTTATCTGAAAAGTTACAGATGGAAACAGCTGAGATGGATGAAGCCATTATCGATCTGCATCATAAGTTTAAGAAACGAAATGGCTATAGCGATATGGAAATTGCTCAAAAGCGAGCAGCACTAGAAAATGTGTTAATTCCCGATACTAGAGAAAGTCATAAAAAAAGATTTGCAGATGCGGGTTTTAATCATTATGAAACTTGGTTCCAACATTACAATTTCGTTTCTTTCCTAGCGATAAAATAATTAACTACCTACAATAAAATCATGTTTGATATTCATCAATTTTTAGAGCCTACGTATCAGGCCATTTCACAAACTCGTTTGAACCCTTGGCTAAAAGGATTTAAAGCCGGTGTGGATGCCAGAATGAGCGATTATACTCATGGGAAAATTAATGAATGGGCTGAACTATTAAAAAAGTTACCAAATTTAGAGCCTAGTATAATAGAGTTAGACGATAGAGTTGCAATCGGTGAAAAGTTGCAACTTAGTGCTTCAGAGCTTACTGATTTAGAAAAAACTTTAAAGGAGTTACATCCTTGGCGTAAAGGTCCTTTTTATTTATTCGATACCCATATCGACACCGAATGGCGTTCAGATTTTAAATGGGATCGAATTAAAGATCAGATCTCACCATTGGAAAATAGAGTGGTGTTAGATGTTGGCTGTGGCAATGGTTATCATTGTTGGCGCATGGCGGCTCAAAATCCGAAACTAGTGTTAGGCATTGACCCTTCGCAATTATTCTTAATGCAATTCGCCATTATGAAAAAATACTTGCCTCAATCGCCGGTGCACTTTTTGCCGATTGGAATTGAATATTTACCTGATGAAATTCCTAAACAAGGCTTCGATACGATATTTTCCATGGGAGTTTTGTATCATAGGCGCTCCCCTATTGATCATATTAATCATCTAAAAAAACTTTTAAAACACGGTGGTGAATTAGTTCTAGAAACCTTAGTTATTGATGGCGAAGATGTTAACCATCCTGATCAAGTTTTAATTCCGGAAGATCGTTACGCACAGATGAACAATGTTTGGTTTATTCCAACCACACAAATGCTAACCAAGTGGATGGAGCGCTGCAATTTGGCGGATATTCGTGTTGTAGATATTAATCAAACTTCGCTTGAGGAACAAAGGGCAACCGATTGGATGACCTTTCAATCCCTTGGGGATTACTTAGATCCAAATGATCGCAATAAAACTATTGAAGGATATCCCGCTCCGAAACGTGCGGTAATGATAGCGAAAAGGAAATAAAATGTCAGATCAAGCTAAATTACAAAATAGTGATTACCACATAGTTCCTTTTTGCCCTTCTCCTGTGCAAATTATTAAGCCGAATAAAAACTTTTTAATGATTAATAAACCAGCTGGATTGCTAACCATTCCTGGGCGCCATGAAGAAAATAAGGATTGCATGATCACACGACTTCAAAGTCATCATAAATCACAAACTGCAACGGTCGTTCACAGATTGGATATGGCCACCTCAGGTATTATGGTTGTTGCCCTTACAAAAGCAGCACATCGAGACATCAGTAAACAATTTGAATTAAGGCAAACTAATAAGCATTACATCGCTGTAGTCGATGGAATTGTAAAAGAAGACTCTGGAGCCATTGATAAACCCATGATCGCTGATTGGCCAAATAGACCTAAACAAAAGATTTGTTATGACGATGGTAAAAAAGCCATCACCCACTGGACCGTCTTAGAAAGAGACTTGAAAAACAATCGTACTCGTTTACAGTTAAAGCCGATTACTGGTCGAAGCCATCAACTGCGATTACATTGTTTAGCATTAGGACATCCAATTCTAGGCTGTAATCTATATAACGCAAACGACTCAGAACAAAAAGCAAACCGATTACTATTACATGCAGAGCAACTGACCATTACTGATCCTAAAAGCAACAAACCCGTAACCGCGATCGCCGACTGCCCTTTTTAAAGTTAGCAGTTGATTCAACACATAAGAATTGCCACAATACGCACGTTTTCAATATTGCAAATATTACGCACCCATAGATGAGCCTGCCCCCTTGGGTACAGTTAGAACTGCTGAGCTTAGATTGGCAATGACTAAATATATTGCTGTACAATTTATTATTTGGAACAAAACATATTTACGCACCCGTAGCTCAGCTGGATAGAGCGTCGCCCTCCGGAGGCGAAGGTCACAGGTTCGACTCCTGTCGGGTGCGCCATTTTATGTTGAACTTTTATTCAGTTGGTTGCACTCAAATTCTCACCCCCTTAAAATAACCTTAAATTTTAATAAGAGTCACCTTATGAAACACATCGAAAACACGTTTGAAAAAGGCATTTTTATCAGTCGCTGGTTATTAGCGCCATTTTTTGTTGGTCTAATTTTTGGTATTTTGATCCTTCTAACCAGTTTTGCTAAAGAGTTATGGCATTTGATCAGCCATTTTTCTGAGTTAGATGAAATGAGTACTATTTTAGGGATTTTAGCGCTTGTAGATATGACCTTACTGGCAAATTTACTAATCATCATTATCTTTAGCGGTTATGAAAGCTTTGTTTCTAAAATTGATGTTGCTGATCATGAAGATAGACCTGGCTGGATGGGTAAAGTTGGGTTTTCCACCTTAAAAGTAAAGTTAATCAGCTCGATTGTGGCTATTTCTGCCATTGATTTATTGAGAACCTACATGCAAATAAGTAGTGACGGTGACTACTCCATCGTTTGGCCCAAACTGGCCATTCATTCAGTCTTTGTGGTATCAGGATTGCTATTTGCCATTATGGATTACTTAACGACTAAAAGTGGGCAAAAGCACTAAATTGAGATATAAGCACAAAAAAACCGCCAAAAGGCGGTTTTTTTAATTAAGCGCTAATTATTTATTCTTCAATAACTAATTTTGCATCAGTAGCATTTTTCATTACAGATTTAATGCCATTATTACGGCCACTTTCTGATTTGTACATTTGGCTTTTGCCAATTTGTTGACCATTTGAAGCATTTAAACCCCAATAAAAGCGACCATCTTTTGCTGTTTTCTTTTCAAAATTAGACTCATCTTTAGAGTTTTTGCGAACAGACTCAATGCCATTTTCACAACCTGAACGTGATGAATAGCCTTGTGATTGCATGATAACTTCGCCGTTACCAGCCTTTAATACAAAGTAATCCTTACCATCTTTTCCTTTTGAAACTACAAATTTACCAGCCATTATTAGTTACCTCTGAAATGTTTGTCATTAAGCTGTGTCCAGCAGTAAGTCTTGATACTCACTCATTTTTAATCAAAATTCAAGCACACAACCAAAAAAAACGAACTTTCTTTAACTTTTTAACATTTCGCTAAGTTTTTGATAATACTTCACATTTTACCGATCTTTTACATTTGACTAGTTACGATCTAAGATGAGAGTGGTAATATTTTCGGGTCTCATTAAATACACATGGAAATGTCGGAGGAGGACTACCATGAAAAAACTTCCATTAGCAATCGCAATCGCAAGTTCATTAGCCTTAGGTGGCTGCGCATCTCAAAACACATCTTCAGTTGTTTCAGACGACTCTGCTCGTTTACAAGCTGAATTAGATCGTGTAAATGCTGAAAAAGCTCGTTTAGCAGCCGAAGCAGCTGAAGCAGATCGTCTACGTCGCGAATTAGCAGCTGCACAAAGTAGTTCTAACACTCAAACAGCTTATACAGCTTCAGGTGATTTATTACCACCAAACGCTCAACCAGGCGAGTGTTACTCTCGTGTACTAGTTCCAGCAGTATATGAAACAACTACTGAGCAAGTATTAGCTAAAGCAGCGTCTGAGCGTGTTGAAATCAATCCAGCTCAATATGAAATGGCAGAAGAAACTGTTTTAGTTCAAGAAGAATCTACTCGTTTAGAAGTCATTCCTGCAACATACAGAACTGTTACTGAAGAAATCATGGTTGAACCTGAGAAGACAGTTTTACGTGAAGTTCCAGCTCAATACGGTACTGAAACTGAGCAAATCTTAATTAAACCAGCTTACACAACTTGGAAAAAAGGTCGTGGTCCAATCGAGAAAGTAGATGCATCTACTGGTGAGATCATGTGTTTAGTTGAAGTTCCTGCTGAATATCGCACAGTTTCAAAGCGTGTTGTTACTCAACCAGCTTCAACAGTTTCTGATGTAATCCCTGCAGTTTATAAAACAGTTACACGCACGGTAATCGATACTCCTGCATCAACTCGTGAAGTAGTTATTCCAGCAAAATACGATACGGTTAAAGTACGTAAACTAGTAACGCCTGCTTCAGAAAACCGCATTGCAATCCCTGAAGAGTACACAACTGTTTCTAAGCGTAAATTAGTTTCTGACTCTTTCTTAGAGTGGAGACCAATTCTTTGTGAAACTAACACTACTCCTGGTTTAATTTCTCGCTTACAGCGTGCCTTAAATGAAGCTGGCTACTCAGCAGGTTCAGTTGACGGTGTATTAGGTGGTCAAACTATGAGCGCAGTTAACAAGTATCAATTAGATAACGGCTTAGCTTCAGGTCAGTTAACTATTGCTACTTTAGAAAAATTAGGTGTTTCACTATAATTATTTCTTAAAAGCTGTTAAAAAGAAGTCCCTCGGGGCTTCTTTTTTTTTTGCATAAAATATTATGAAATTTAACAAAAGTACTATTACCCAAATTATCGTCCTAACGATACTTGCCCTGCTCTATTGGTTTACTAATAAACCAATAGTTAGTTTACCCGTAAACTCTTTACCTACTAAGTCTAGCGAAAATCAGCTGGAGCTGTTACAAGAGTATTATCAAAACAAAGTTTCAAAGAAAATGATTAAATTATCTGGCGTTAATGTAAAAAACTTAGCAGACGATCTTAAAGCTCCTCGACATCAAAAGTTCATTATGGAGTTAAGTAATGATTTTACAGTATTAGTCACCCACAACATAGATCTTGCCCCAAGAATCAATAGTCTAAGCGAAGGTGATTTAGTAGAGGTTTACGGCCAATACGAATGGAATGCTAAAGGTGGAATCTTACACTGGACTCATCACGACCCTAAAGGACGACGCCAAGGCGGCTGGATAATCCATAATGGTGAGAAATATGAGTAAGTCAGTAACTGAAGCCCAGTATTTAAAGTTAAGATTTCTTATAAAAAAACAATAAGAAGCTTGTGCACATGTTAATAAAAGATTTAGGCTCAGGACTTTTAGTTTAAAGACAGGCATAAAGAGATTTTTGCGTAGGAGTTTACATAAAGTAAATGACAAACAAAAACCTCTTTATAACGCAGTATTTCGTAAAAAAGATAATTTTTAAACGTGTTTACCGCCTGTCCAGCCGCCTGAAGTTAACACTCTATCCCCCATTGCTTTCGGAGACTCTTCTAAATCTGTTGCCATAGAGTCATTCCAACGATTTAAGAAACCGTACAAACAAACAACACCTAAAATTTCAACGATTTGATTTTCTGTCCAATGCTCTTTCATGCGATCTACTAATTCTTGATCTACGGCATTTGGAACTGAACCAGCAGCTAAAGCATAATCAAGCGCTACACGCTCGGCATCGGTATAAAGTTCTGATGTTTGATACTCCCAAATTTTATCGAGCTTTTCTTGGCTAATACCATGAATTTTAGCAGCAACCAAAGAGTGGGCTTCACAATATTGACAACCAACAGCACGACTAGCGAAATGTGCAATTAAGCGCTTGAAACCTAGATGCACTTCCCCATCTTTTGGCATAACTGCTTTTGTTAATTCGCCAAAGCCCTTTACGATTTCAGGGCGACGCTGCATAGTTAGCAAACTATTTGGAACAAAGCCAAGTATCTCTTCGAAAATTTGAAAGTCAGCTGCCAAATCCGGATGTAAATTTTTATCTAATGGTTCTAAAAAAGCCATTTAACATACCTCTTTTATTTAGTTACAAAAAAATAATATAAAAAAAGGCTTTCCGAAGAAAGCCTTTGCTCAAAGTCTTACCCTAGGCGGAAAATCAATTTTCAGCTTCCAATGTTGGGTTTACAATAGCGTCAATTGTGCCTTGTGCTAATGGATGATAACCAGGACGAGCAATCGCGTAAACACGCTTTGCAAAGCTCTTATTATCAGTATCCATTAGTGCCTTATATAAGGGCACTATAAGTTTACGACGACCTATCGAAATTAAGTAATCTTCTAATCGTGTATTAACCAGATCATAACCACGATTAATGGCTAATTTAAGCCAAGCATGGGCAACTTCATTGTTAGTCGAAGTAGTTAGGTTATATGTATTATCCAACTCAGACATTTTCTCCAGACTTATATCTGCGGGTAAGTTATTAATGAAATGTAGCCATTCATGGATTGACCATGTATCAGTCGCAATATCCCTAAGTGACAAATCACCTGCAAACCATTCTGTCGTCGCTGTATCAACATTAGCAAATGCATCGGATTGAGGGTTTGGCATAAAATCTGGAAGCATTGGGTTGTGTAGCCATTCATTAATTTCTGCTTGGGTTACTTTTCCAGGATATTTATTGATTAAATGTTTTGCTAAATATTTCTCAAATTCAGGTGTGGTGAGACTTTTAAAAGCATGGTCAGAAAAGTATTCGTTCAAGAAAGCATCAAAAGTTTCACGACCAAAACGCTGTTCTAAAAACACTAAAAACATCTGCCCTTTTGTGTATGGGACACCAGAAAAAGCGTCATCAGGATCACGTCCATCTAAGGTAATATGTAAAACCGTATCACCTTCTGGTAATGATTTAACCTGATCTCGTAAACCTTGTACCGACAAAGCATTTTCCATAATGGCGCGGTCTGTATCAAATAACTCTTCCATAATGCGGTTTTCAACGTAAGAAGTGAAACCTTCGTTTAACCATAAATCGCGCCAAGTGGCATTAGTAACCAAGTTACCAGACCAAGAGTGGGCAAGTTCGTGTGCAATTAAATTGATTAAGCTTTTATCTCCAGCAATTACTGTGGGTGTGATAAACGATAATCGAGGATTTTCCATACCACCGAATGGAAAACTAGGCGGAAGAATTAATAGATCGTAGCGCCCCCAAAGGTATGGACCATACATTTTTTCAGTAATGTCGATCATCTCTTCCGTATCTTCGAATTCTTTTGCTGCAGCATCCAAATAAGCTTGCTCTGAATAAATACCAGTACGCTTGCTCATTGGTTTAAATTTCAAGTCGCCAACACCAATTGCAATCAAATAAGGGGGAATAGCTTGTGGCATATCAAAATGATAGTCACCATCTAACTCAGTATCTGGTTCATTGAACGCACTCATCACCGCTAATAACTGCTTAGGTGTTCTAATATTCGCTTTATATGTCACACGAACATCCGGTGAATCCTGTACTGGAATAAAACTACGCGCATGGATTGCTTGCGCTTGTGAAAACATGAATGGTTCTTTTTTACCGGCTGTTTGCTCTGGTGTTAACCACTGCAAACCTGATGCTTGAGGATTAGAGTTGTAATAAACTCGTACCTTATCTTCACCATCTTTTAATTGAATGGTTAATTTAGAGCCCATCACATCGTCGCGCGCTGCTAATTCAAACTCGGCAGCTGACTCAATGCCATCAGAGTTAATCGAACTAACTTTATGGATAGTCAAATCACGTGTGTCCAACACTAAGGTTTTAGCATCATCTTCTAAGCGAGAAAAGCTTAGATCGGCGTAACCCTTTAATTGTTTCTTATCGAATAAAACATCTAAATCCAAATCGATATGAGTTAATACCACTTCATCTTTGTTCGCATAAGAATGCTCATCTATTAAATAAGATAAATCTTCGACAACTGGAGTATCTTTTTCCAACTCAGCACTGTTTTTATCAGCCTGAACTACTTCTGTTTTAACCTCTTCTACAATAGGCTGTTCTTTAGCTGTTTCTGAGTCTTGGCAGCCAAATAGAGCGACTACTAATGCTAATGCTACTAAACTTTTCAAAGCTTGTTTATTCATATCAATTTTTCTATTCTAGAAATAATGCGCCATATTAGAGCACAATTTGTATGGCAACTAAAGACCCATCAAGAGTTAACATTATGTTACTTGACCTGAGTAAATAGTATCGATAGATTGGCATAATCAATAAGTTAAATTATTTTCGGATTAAAATAAAATGCCATCAAAAGGTAGTGGAGAGTTTGAGCGAGGTTATATTATTCCCATTGGCGGTTGTGAGAATTGGATATGCCCGGAAGTATGCGAACAATTACGAAGTATTTGTTTAAATTCCGATGCTAAAGCATTGATATTAAATGTATCTGAACAAGAAATAGAGCACCAAATTGAAACTGTACTAGCGGATAATGGTTTTGATCGTTGTCAAACCATTAACATTAATTCTCGACAAGATGCACAAAACCCCGAGCTAGTTCCGCAATTATTAAATTATGATTTAATAATCATTTCAGGTGAACGTCCTTTGCAAATTTCCACCTTAATTGGTGGTACTCCATTAGCAAGACAGTTGCGAAAGTCAAATGCGGATGGTGTGCATATTGTAGGTACATATGGTGCAGCTACCATTTTAAGTGAACATATGATTGCTGGTGGTCAAGACGGTACAACACCGACTCAAAATGGGGTCACTATGGCTCCAGGCTTGGGCTTAACCAATCGTTTTATGGTTGATTATCATTTCGAACAACAAGGGCGCTTAGGGCGATTATTAACCGCCCTGTCCTACAACCCATTCACGTTAGGTATAGGAATTGACGATGGGACCGCATTATTTATCAGTCCAAGTGATGAATTAATGGTTTTTGGGACAGGTGCCGCAACATTGATCGACCCAAGTAATCTACAATACTCATCAATGGGCTCTGCAGGTAGCGGAGATCCAATATCACTTTTTGGTTTACAAATGCACATTTTAGCGCAAGGTGCTCGCTTTACCTGTGAGCAAAAAGTCTATGATGAGCATTGGGCTTAGCAAACAAACAATTTACTGGGGAAAATACGAAACATGATAAAGCAGAAATCTTTTCTGAGATCAGGCAAGTCGTCATTGAAAACTGGCTTTGCAATATTAGCGACCACACTTGCTTTAAGCGCCTGCAAAACAACCGCGCCTCCGCCAGAACCGGTTAAAGCACCACCTCCGCCCCCAAAACCAGTTAAAACCTACAAAAGTCAAAATATTGGGCAAAATAACTATATGACTTTACCAAGCAAGTGGAGTATAAAGTCAGGATTTATGCCCAAAGGTTATGTTCGCTACACAATTAAAGGTAACGGCGTTCATATGGTCGTAACGGGTTTTGATTCAGCTAAAACAAAGTTCTCAATGGCTAAAAATCGTAAGGAACTTGAATCTAAAACTTTATTATATAAATCTTCTGCGTCTAACCAGCAACAGCCTTATATACCACTTACTAATAGTTATAGAACGGGGGAATATGTCCAATATCACTGTCGAACTGGAACTAATTGCTATCAGGTATTTCCCTTATCTAACTGGAGCTCGGTAATTGTTTCCGAATTTCAAGCCGGTAATATGAAGTACAACATTACTGCGGGTGTTAATGGCATAAACTCTGTACCTTCACAAGATGTTATTAAAGGCTTACTAAGTATTGCCCCTCAATAGATAAAATAGATAGTCAAAAAAGCCTGCAAATGCAGGCTTTTTTTTAACTATTAGCTTCTCTTTCGGCTATAAACTTAAGCGCCTTATCTATTCTTCTAAGCACTGCGTCCTTACCAATCCACTCAAGAGTTACACCTAAGTCCGGCGACATACCAGCACCTGTAATCGCTACACGAAGTGGCATACCAACTTTCCCCATACCCAGTTCTAATTCTTCTGCTGTTGCGTTAACTAAAGCGTGTAATTTATCAGCATTCCAATTGTCTTCACCAACAAACTTTTCTTTGGCTAACTCAAGCGGTTGACGTGCTACAGGTCTCAAATGCTTTTTGGCAGCTTTAGCATCAAAATCTTCATAGTCTTGATAGAAGTAACGAATAGCAGGAACTAACTCTTTTAAGGTTTTTACCCTTTCTGCCATTTCTGGGATCAAAAGCTCCACAGAAACACCTTTAGAAACGTCCAATCCTTGCTCATTCAAATGCCATTGCAAATGTTTAGCCACCTCTTCCGTAGGCAAAGATTTCATATATTGCTGATTCAACCAGTTTAACTTGTCTGTATTAAATGCTGACGGCGCTCGATTAACATCCTTTAAGTCGAAAAGTTCAATCATTTCTTCATGCGAAAACACCTCTTGATCACCATGTGACCAGCCTAAACGTACTAAGTAATTCAATAAGGCCTGTGGCAGATAACCTTCATCGCGATATTGCATAACACTAACAGCGCCATGACGCTTTGATAAACGCTTGCCATCATCACCTAATATCATTGGAACATGTGCAAACAAAGGTTGCTGCCCTCCTACTGCATCAATCATGTTAATTTGTCGAGGCGTGTTATTAACATGATCATCACCACGGATCACATGACTGATACCCATATCTAAATCATCAACCACCACGGTAAAATTATAGGTTGGCGTTCCATCGGTACGAGCGATAATTAAATCATCAAGTTCAGAGTTGTTGACGGAGATTTGACCTTTAATCAAATCATCAAACACTACAGCACCCTCTAAAGGATTTTTAAACCGGATCACATGAGGCTTGGATAAGTCCTGCTCTGCATCGGACAAATTACGACAATGACCGTCATAACCAATATTCTGCTTATTCGTCATTTGCTGCTCACGCAACTCATCTAAGCGCTCTTTTGAGCAATAACAGCGGTAAGCCTTGCTCTCTGCCAATAACTCATCACGCACCTCTGCATAGCGGTCAAAACGTTGAGTTTGATAGAAAGGACCTTCATCATGAGCTAAACCTAACCATTCCATACCATCTAAAATGGCTTGAACTGACTCATCTGTTGAGCGCTCACGATCCGTATCTTCAATTCTAAGGACGAATTGACCTTCTGTTTTCTTAGCGTATAACCAGCAATATAGCGCAGTACGAGCGCCACCCACATGAAGGTAGCCAGTTGGACTTGGAGCAAAACGAGTTTTAACAGTCATAATGATTGTGTAGCTAATAATCTAAAGTGGCGCTATTTTAACAAGGGGATTTTTATTACTAAAGCAGTATCTGAAATAATATTTAAATATTTTCAAACAAATACTTGACCAATCAAATAAGCCATCTTAAAATGCGCGCCGTTCCGTTGAGAAGTAAACATCAACGAGAGCCAATCTGGGTGGTTAGCTCAGTTGGGAGAGCATCGCCCTTACAAGGCGAGGGTCACTGGTTCGAGCCCAGTACCACCCACCAGATTAGTCCTTTGGACACAAAAAAGCCCTATTAATTAGGGCTTTTTTTATGTTCGCAAAATATTTAAACCGTTTTTCTTATTAAATTTAAATTTGCATCCAACATTTTCTCAATTCTAAAGAATAATTCATACCTAGAAAAAGGTTTCTTAAGAAAATCATCCGCTCCAATTCTCGAAGCATAAAAAATTTCCGTGGCTTGATGGTTACCGCTCATCATCATAACAGGAATATTCTGTGTTTCAGCAGATTTGCGTATTTTCCTTAAGGCCGCAAACCCATCCATATTAGGTAAAACGATATCCAAAAAGATCAAGTTGGGTTTTTCTTGAGATGCAATAGTTAGACCTTCTTCGGCTGTTAAAGCAGTAAACACTTGATATTGATTTTGCTCCATCATTTTTTTAAGCATAGAGCAAATAGTCTTTGAATCATCAATAATTAAAATTTTTGAACCAGGTTTTGCATTTACACGCTTATTACGTCGACGCTCTGACTCAACTTGAGGCGCAACGACATCTTTAGCACTATCTGATAAATATTCTGTATCAGAATCAGTA
Organism: uncultured Kangiella sp.; assembly: GCA_947503345.1. Taxonomy (GTDB): domain Bacteria; phylum Pseudomonadota; class Gammaproteobacteria; order Enterobacterales; family Kangiellaceae; genus Kangiella. The sequence continues at coordinate 156,944 of CANNCW010000002.1, forward strand.
GCTACCGACTGCTTATCAAGCATTGATTTGACCTTAGAAAAAAAACCCATAACCCCTCAAAATTAATAAATTGTTTTTATTATTACTAATTGATTATAAAGCAAACAATAGCTTACTCCTATAAGACACTGTAAAACTTTAAAAAAATCATGATTAATTCACATATTTAATTCAAAAACAGAGCTCGCTCTGGCAAAATATCGCTAGTTATTACTCTCAACACAAGCTAGGCAATTCATGTCCTTAGATTTAAGTCCATTACAAGCTATTTTAGATACAGACTGTTTATTAACTGATCTTGAATCATTAAACCATTATGGAAAAGATTGGACTAATTATTATTCGGTAGCGCCTTTAGCTATCGTCTTTCCAAAGTCCACCGAACAAGTTCAAAAAATAATTCAATGGTGTAACCAAAACCAAGTAGCGGTGGTTCCATCTGGCGGAAGAACAGGCCTGAGTGGTGGAGCTGTAGCATCCAATGGCGAATTGGTTATTGCAATGGATAAAATGAATCAAATCCTAGATTTCACCGCATCTGCAAAAAGACTAGACTGCCAAGCAGGAGTAATCACCGAACAGATTCAACAATTCGCAGAGGAAAAAGGTCTTTATTATCCTGTTGATTTTGCCTCTGCTGGATCAAGTCAAATTGGAGGAAATATCGCAACCAATGCTGGCGGTATTAAGGTCATCAAATATGGGATGACTCGTGATTGGGTTTTAGGTTTAACAGTAGTCACTGGTTCCGGTGAGATTCTGAAATTTAATCATGGGCTTATTAAAAACGCTACAGGTTATGATTTCAGGCATTTATTTGTTGGAAGCGAAGGAACTTTAGGGATTGTGACCGAAGCATCGATAGCTCTTTGTAGAAAGCCACAAAATTTAACCGTACTATTATTGGCCATACCAAATCTTAATAGCTTAATGCCTATTTTAGAAGCTTTCCAAAGCGAAGTTGACTTAACTGCTTATGAATTCTTTTCAAATAAAGCGCTTGATAAAGTCATGGCAATGCATGATTTAGCTGCGCCAACAGAAACTCAAACGCCTTATTATTGCTTATTAGAGTTTGATGCTCAGTCGGAATCTGAATTGGAAAAGGCATTCCAAGTATTTGAAGCTTGCATGGAGCGTGAATTAATCTACGATGGCGCCATTAGCCAAAGTCAGCAACAGGCCGAAGACTTATGGAAATATCGTGAATATATTTCTGAGACTATTTCCCACCATAAACCCTATAAAAATGACATTGCGGTTACTCCTGAAAAAATTTCCGAATTCTTAACTTCAGTAGATCTTATTGTTAATGAACGTTATCCACATTTTGAAGTTATTTGGTTTGGTCATATAGGTGATGGAAATTTACATCTAAATATTTTAAAGCCCGAAGAGCTTTCTGATAAAGAGTTTGTTGAGCAATGTGAGCAAGTTAGTCCAGAAATATTCAACCGCTTACAAAAATTAAATGGAACAATCTCAGCTGAACATGGGGTTGGGCTGCTAAAGAAGCCTTATTTAAAATATTCTCGAAGTGAAACTGAAATAGCTCTAATGAAATCAGTCAAACTAGCCTTTGACCCTAATGGAATAATGAATCCGGGAAAAGTTTTCTAGTGTTGTTACTCACTTTAAGTCTTATAGCGTTAATTATTGGTCCTGCAGTATTAGCAGCCACCTCAAATAATCGTAGATTAGATAATTTCCTTTTCTCCTTCGTTCTTATTTCGGTTGGAGGAATTTTACTGATCGATTTATTACCTGAGCTTTGGAGTCAAATAGGCATATTCCTATTACCTCCTTTGGCGATAGGCTTCTTTGGACCAGGCCTGGTTGAAATAGGCTTCCACAAAGCTGCTGACAAAGCGCATAAGGTGGCATTAATCTTAGGTATTCTTGGGCTATTGCTACACTCCGCGATTGATGGAATAGCTTTAACCGAAAACCAATCCAATGAGATGCTTTCTTATGCGGTCATACTCCACAGACTTGTGGTTGGTTTGAGCATTTGGTGGCTTGTCGAGCCTGTTTGGGGCAGAAACAGAAGTTATGCAATATTCTCCTTATTAATTATTGCTACTGTCCTCGGTTATTTCTTAGGTGATAATTTAATGAAGCCTGAAGCAACTACTCCTCTCTGGATTCACTACTTTCAAGCCTTGGTTGCAGGTACTTTACTGCATGTAATTATTCATAGGCCACATATTGATGATGATGGGCATCATCATGATCACGCTCATGCTCTGCAACATGATCCTGAGCACAGCCATTCGCATGGAATAGTGATAAAGCATATAGGGTATTTTAGTTTTGGAGCTATTGTAGCGTTAGTCTTTCTTTGGTTAATACACCACTTCCATTGATTTACACTACAAATATCCAATCTATATACTTCCCAACCAAAACTGGCACAATTCTTGCTTAATTTAAGTGAATACTTTAAATTATTTAGGAATAGATTGTGTTTAATAAAATGAGCATACGAAACAAATTAATAATTCTTTTTATATCATTACTTGGGCTGCTTTTAGCACTTCAGGGGTTCCTTTATGTTCAATATAACGAAAAAGTGTCAGAACGTTTAGGTGAAGCAGCTTTTGAAATATCTAAGGATACAGCTAGTATTTTTATCCATAATCAAGACTTTCTTTTCGAGCAAGAAACCTATTTTATAAATGACAAAGGACAAGTCTTCAAGCAAGGAACCTCACTACCTGAAAATACCCAAATACAAATACGATTAAAAGATGAAGTTAATGACCAAACAATCCAGTTAATCAACGAATTCAATAAAGAATTTCAAATTCCAATACCTCGCATTGAAGTTAACAATACAATTTCTGAACTTAAAACACGTAACCTTTGGATCACATTAATAATTTTTATAATTGGCATCGCTATCGTTAGTGCCATTACTTTTAGCATAACTAAACCTCTATTAGCTCTTAATCAAGCATCAAGGAAAATAAGTGAAGGAAACTTTGGAGCGCAAGTAGAATTAGACTCTAACAAATACGGACAAGATGTCGCTGATACTATTGAACAGTTTAATGCTATGTCCAAACAAATTGTCAATTACCAAAAACAGCAATTTGATCAACAAGAACTTGAACATATGAAAGAGCTTAGTAGCATCTCAAGAGGACTTGCCCATAATCTAAGAAACCCACTTAACACATTACAGCTCAGCATCGAGCAATTAGAAGAAAAGCATTCATCATTGAAGGATGACAAACTTTCAATCATTGCAAAAAATCAGGTTCAAAGAATTGAAGATTGGTTACAAAGCTTTACACTATTAATGGAGCAAGGTGTTAATAAAGCTCCAATAAAGCTTATGCCATTAGTTTCTAACCTCGCTAAACAAAATAAAATACAAAAGATCCATTGTGCAATTGATAGAGACTTCGAGTTTCCCTGCGTAGAAGCCGAGCTATCAATGATTATACAAATTTTAATTCAAAATGCTAAAGAGTCTTATCAAGATAATTCAAATACTGATGATATAGAGATATCTTGCGAGCAAATAAATAATAACATTGAAGTAAAAATTATTGACGCGGGCCAAGGAATATCTGAAGACATTCTAAATTCACTCTTCAAACCTTACACTACGACTAAAACCTATGGTTCTGGAATGGGGCTTTATATTTCGAGAAGATTAATTCGATATAGATATCATGGCGATATTGAATTATTTGCTAATCCATTGAAAGGAACTACAGCGAAGATTACTCTACCTATAAAGAGTTTAAAATGAATGATAAAAAAATACTAATAGTTGAAGATGAGCAAGATCAAGCTCTGATTATTCATGAAATTCTCAGGGACAATGGTTTTGATTCTCATTATGTAGATAATGCTGAAGAAGCCTTTGAAAGATGCAAGCTAGAAACTTACTCAATAATAATATCTGATTGGAGATTGAAAGATAACGACGGTTTATGGTTATTAAAAAATCTTCAAACTCTGCCTGTTATGCCCTACTTCATCCTTGCAACCGCCTATGGTTCTATACAACATGCTGTTGAAGCCATAAAATTAGGTGCTAGCGATTATCTAACTAAGCCTTATAGTAAGAGCCAGTTAATATTTTGTGCAGAGCGGGCTATTGAGAAAATATCCCTAACTAATGAGAATTTAGATCTAAAAAATGAATTAAGACAGCGAAACAAACTAGTTGATATGATTGGCAGTTCAAAGCCAATGCAAAAAATCTTTCAACAAGTGGAAAAAGTTGCTTCCACCAATGCAACGATACATATAAGTGGTGAAAGCGGAACCGGCAAAGAGTTGGCGGCAAGAGCACTCCATATTTTATCCGATAGAAAAAATAAACCTTTTATTGTTATTAATTGTGGGGCAATTCCGGAAGGATTGGCAGAAGCGGAATTATTTGGAGCTGAAAAAGGGTCTTATACTGGCTCTACTCAACGAAAAATTGGTAGTTTTGAAGCAGCAGACGGCGGCACAGTTTTTTTAGATGAGGTAGCTGAGTTATCTTCTAGCATTCAAACAAAACTATTAAGGGTACTGCAAGAGTCGTGCATAACAAGAATTGGCTCGACTAAAAATATTCCTATCAATGTTAGAATCATTTCTGCAACTCATAAATCATTGAATGACTTAGTTTCTGCGAATAAATTTAGAGAAGACTTACTTTACAGGTTAAATGTTATCCCACTTAAAATGCCTGCATTAAGAGATCGTATTGAGGATATCCCTTCCCTGCTCCAATTTTTTAATGACAAGCATAGTAAAATTCATAATAAGCCAAAGATAACTTTTAGTGATGCAGTTTTAAACATTTTAGAGCAATACTCGTGGCCAGGAAATGTCAGGGAACTTAGTCATAGTATCGAGCGGATTATGTTATTATCTGATACCCCGAAAGTTACTGTTAATGACTTATACTTTTTGCAAGATAACACCACTGGCAGTGAAAAATTAAAGCTACCTAGGGCAGGATTAAATTGGCAAGAACACGAAAAAGACTTTTACAAACAAGCCTTAGATATTGCCCAGGGAAATAAGAAGAAAGCCGCCAAACTTTTAGGTTTAACATATAAAAGCTTTTTGTATAGGCTGGAAAAATTCCTCATTTCAGACTAAAGTCCCCATATGAGGAATGTATCGCCTTACCGAGCTATGCAATAAGCACTATAACATCAGTAAAACTGGCACGATTATTGCTTATATAATATTGGATGCGATGACAATACTGTCTAGCCAGTGAAATTTTACAATGAGGAATAAATCATGAATTTCAAAACGATAGCAATTAATTTAGCCGTAGTTCCAGCCATACTAGGTCTTGCATTAGCTAGCCATAATTTATCAGCTGAAGATAAGTTAGAGACCGTGGAGATCCATGTTGAGCAAGAAAATGATGCAGCTTCTCAAATCGAATTAATACTTAATGGTAATTCAGAAAGGTTTACTTTAGAAGAGCTTGCTAATGGTGAGTCCAGAACTATTGTTACAGAATCAGGTAAAACAATTGTAGCTAGCAAAGATATGGAAGGTAATACAACTATCAACATCGATGGAAAAGAAGTAAGACTTTTCCAGTTTCAGGGAGATATGGGGGCTAATTTCAACTTTGTTCATGGAGATGGTCACGACACCTCACACTTCGTTGAAAATAAAATAATGATTTTGGGTGGAAATTTATCTGATGAAGTAAAAGCAGCAATCAAAGCAACCTTGGCATCTTACAATGTTACTGAAGAAGTTGTGTTTCCAGAGCAATCTCACTCAAAGATGATGTTTATTACCGATGAAGCGATTGATTCAGACGGTAATCAATTCGACTTTGAAACTATCAGTGGCAAACGCATTAAAATCATTAAAGAAGTTGAAAAAAACTAAGTCCACTTTATCTTTTTCGATTTTGGAATAGAAGAGACATAATCGAGCTGCCCGTTATTGAATAACAATGGCAGCTCATTTAATAATTGCTCATTTAACGTATCTATATTTGTAAATTGATTGGAAAATATACCTATCCAGGCATTTAAGCTATTGGTTTGCGCATTAGATAGTGCGGTTTCCGTTAAAAATATTAGTTTAGACCAGTTGATATTAGATTTCTGATCTTTTGAATCTAAAAATGGATATCGACTAAAACCTATACTAACCGTAACATCTACGGTCTTACCATTTGACAAATCAAACTTTCTGGAAGCAATAATATTGCGAATTTTTTCTGAAAGTACCATTTGCTCCCGCTGCGAAATCCCCCTACTTAAAATCAAAATTGAGTTGCCCTGCCATCTTGCAATAATATCACTACCGTAACAAATAGACTTAATAGACTCTGCCACTTGAGTTAGTATCTCATTCGAGGCAATGTAACCATATAACTCTTTTACCACACTAAAATTATCTACTTCTACACAAAAAACACCTAAGTGAATTCCTTTTTGCTTATCCTCACTCCAAGTAGCAAGTACATTATCAAGTTCGTGTCTTATATTTTTAATAATGTAACCACGACTAAATAAGTTAGTTACCTCATCTTTTATATACTTTTGTTCTAATTCGTTCTGCACTTTATCAACTAAATATTTTTGTTCAGATAGAGAATAATGCAAATCTTCGACTTGATGCAGAAGTGATAATTTTTCTTCCATGAGTAAAGATTGCTTTGCTTTTTCACGTTTTAGAGACAGAACTTGCTGTTTACGTTGTTTATTATTGGTTAAAAACAGCCAATATAAAAACATTAAAAAGAGTGTGCTTAAGATTAACACCAAAAGGGGCATGGCATAACGGTTGTTAAGTAATTCGAATTTTGGCATTAAATTAAGTTTAATCCCTGGAGCTATCCATGTCCCTGCTGGAGAAAGTTGTTGGATTTCAAGTTCCATTGGCTTATTTACCTTGTGCAAAATAATAACTTGCTCATTTGCTTCAATCCAATCTACAAAGTCCGATATTTTATAGCGTAATTTAAGAGTTCTATTTGAATTATAATCAAAATTCGAGACCTTTATTTTAACAGCTTCATTAGTTTCTAATTGGACAGTGCCAGTTTCATTGGTACTTAAATAAGTTTCACCCTGAAAAATTGAACTAATAGTAATTGGCCTTACCTCTTGTTCTTCTTTTATAAAATCAGTATCGAAAGCAGTTACTCCATTAACGCCACCAAAGTATATTTTTCCTGATGCATCCTTAAGTGAAGATTTTGTATAGAACTCGCTATGTTGCAGACCTTGTTCGAATAAAAAATTCTTAACCGGCTCTTTATTATTTGGATGGTATCGAACGATACCTTTGTATGTTGAGACCCACAGAAAGCCCTGCTGATCAGATTCAATACCACTAATGTAGTTGCTAATAAACCCATCACTTATTCCGATTCTTTTAAAGCGAATCTTAGCGTTATCATTATAATGAACCTGATTTAAGCCATTTGTAGTGCCAATCCACAAGAAGCCATTACTATCTTCATAAATAGTGTTTACATCTGAAGAAGATAGACTGCTTGAGTTATTTGGGTCATGTAAAAAGTGCTCGGACTTTAAATTAATAGGATTAAACCTAACAACTCCATTAGTTCCGCCTATCCATATATAGCCCTGCAAGTCTTCGAATAGAACGTAAATAGGATAATCACTAGCAAGGTAATGTTTCGGTAGGTATTCCTTGTAATTAACAGTATTTACTTTATCTAAATTTACACTACCATCAGGATTAAATGCTATGGATACTTTAAATAACCCGTCTGCGCTACCTGTCCAATAATTCGAATACCTATCTTGTATAACATCATACATGCCACCCAGTGGATATTCCGTACCTTCCACTTTCAATGATGGAAGATTTTTAAAATCTGAAGCTCCTGAGCTTTTAACCGATAAGCCATTCCCAGCTAAAATCCAAAGATTTTGGTTGTTATCTTCAAATACTTTAGAGATATAGCCCAGCGCTGTTTCAGTTTTTTGGCCATTGAGTTCTGAGAAGTTTTCCAACAGAGCCATGTTGGCATCATATTTGTAAACTCCTGAATTAAAAGTTCCAATCCAGATGTTATTATCAGAGTCCTCTGCAAGGCTAGTTGAGAAATTTGATTGGCCAAAAGATTCTACTTCCGCTTTCCTTAGCAAATGCTGAAAGTTTTGTTTTGGCTTTAGCATGCTTACGCCAAAATTAGTGGCGACCCAAATAATATCATCACGACTTTTATAGATCATCATAATGCCATCATGTGACAAAGAATACTCATCTGATGGAGAGTGACTGAACTCCTTAGTGACTTTGTCTAACTTTTTATCAAAAAATTTAATTCCCGAATTTGTACCTAACCAGTAACCATCTTTGTCTTCTAGTGAAATTCCTGCTTCTACATAGGATAATGATTTACTATCAAATACTTTTAAAAGCCTTTCTTCAAAAGTTTCTAGATCGAAAATATATAAGCCTTGTTCATAGCTTAAATAGAGCTTATTGCCTTGTAAGCTATTAGAATAAAAACGTTGATTAAATAGGTTTACCTTCGAACAATGGTTTCTAGTAAAGGTAAAAGTTTCTTTGTCAAAAAATTGAAAACAGCCATTAGAATAAATCATTAATTCGTCGTCATTTGCTAAAGCTATTCCTCTAACAGCGTTAGCTTTTGAATTCTGCAAACTAATAATTTCAGTTTGTTTTGTTGTTAAAGAGACTCTTACAAGAAAATTAAAATTTACTAAGGCAAATAGATAATCTTCATCTACTTGAAAGTCAGATATAGTTCCTTTGCTAAAATTACCAATTTGATCTTGCTCTAGTAGAGGCTTAGAAATGATTTTAGTCCAGTTTTCTATCTTTAGACTCTTTTGATTTATCGAGTCAAGGCCGTGAGAAGTTAATACCCAAATCCGGTCTCCATCTCCTTTAAACAATCGTGTTACATTGTTTGCACTTAGAGATTGCTCAACGGATTTTGTTTCATAAAAATAATCGTAAGTTTTTCCATCGTATCGATTTAATCCGTATTGTGTAGCAAACCACATGAATCCAAGGTCATCTTGCAATACATCGTTTACATCACTTTGACTTAATCCATGTTCAACATTGATTCTTTGGAATTTTTTTTGAGAAGTAATTGAGTCAGCATTCAAACTATAAGCCGACAATAGAAATATCAACGTCATGCTTATGTGCATAACGTGTTTTCTAATAATTGAAAATTTATTAGCTATCCTTAACCTCAAGTCTGATATCACTCGTCAACTCTGGTTTAAATCCAATCTTATCTTTATAAAAATCTCTTATGGCTTGCATATCATCATCAAGATTGCCGGTTAACTCAATATACCTAGCAATTCCAAGAGTTTTAGTTTTCGTATCCAGAAAAGCCAAGCCTAAGGGTACGCCAGCCTTCAACGTAATGTGATAAAAGCCACTCTTCCATTTGTTAGTTTTACTCCTTGTTCCTTCAGGGGCAAGTGCTAAATGAACATTTTCTCTTTGCTCAAAAATTTTTGCGACTTGATCAACCACATTATTAGTACTAGAGCGTTCAACTGGAATACCGCCAAGCATTCGAAAAAACCAACCAAAAGGTGGCTTAAATAAAGTATGCTTGCCAAGATAGGCAGGTTTCATCTTAAAACAAAACCTAGCCATCATCATAATGACAAAATCCCAATTAGAGGTATGTGGTGCAAAAATATATACACACTTCTTATGAGGTGGTTGTTCACCGATCAGCGTCCAACCAAATGCTTTTAATAATGGCTTAAAAATAATACGCATAATTATTGGTTATGCAAATCCATGACCATAGCGACATCTTCAATATCGTCATTTTTCTTTGCGCTATCATTACGTAAATCTTCTAAACGCTTTAAATAATCCCTATCTATTCCGCCGGTAATATATTCACCATTAAACACGGACAAATCAAAATCTTTGATTTCTGGATTGCCTTCTCGTACCGCCTCAATCATATCTTCAATATCTTGATAAAAAATACGATCCGCGCCAATCAAATCTCCAACTTCATCTTCAGTACGGTCGTGAGCAATTAACTCTTGGGCAGCGGGCATATCAATGCCATATACATTTGGATAACGAACTGGTGGAGCTGCGGAAGCAAAATAAACATTTTTTGCTCCTGCCTCACGTGCCATTTCAATAATTTGACCTGAAGTTGTTCCACGTACAATAGAGTCATCAACTAATAAGACATTTTTATCTTTAAACTCTAAATCAATTGCATTAAGTTTTTGACGAACGCTTTTTTTACGCATTTGTTGGCCAGGCATAATAAAAGTACGTCCAATATAACGGTTCTTAATAAAACCATGGCGCATCTTTACACCTAACTCATGAGCTAACTGCACTGCAGAGGTCAAAGAAGTATCAGGTATTGGAATTACTACATCGATATCGTGTTCAGGCCAAACTCGCTTAATTTTATCAGCCAGCTGCTCACCCATACGTAATCTAGCTTTATATACCGAAACATTATCAATCAAGGAATCAGGTCGCGCCAAATAAACATGCTCAAAGATACAAGGAGTTAAATGGCTGTTTTCAACACAAACTTTATGATGTAACTCGCCTTCTTCGGAAATAAAGATGGCTTCACCAGCGCCAATGTCTCCGATAAGTTCAAATCCAAGCGCATCTAAAGCTACGGACTCTGAAGCTACCATATATTCCGTACCAGTATCTGTTACTCTCTTACCATAAACTGCTGGGCGAATACCATTTGGATCACGGAAACATAAAAGACCATGACCACTGATTAGAGCTACTGCGGCGTAAGCACCTTGGCAACGCTCGAAAACACGGCCAACAGCTTCAAAGATTTCATTAGCGGATAAGCGGTTTTTATTTTTTATCTGTAACTCATGAGCTAATACGTTTAATAAAACCTCAGAGTCAGAGTTGGTATTCAAATGCCTTCTATCCGTCGAATAAAGCTCTTTCTTCAACTCTTCATCGTTAGTGAGGTTACCATTATGCGCTAAAGTAATTCCATAAGGAGAATTTACATATAAAGGCTGAGCTTCGGCACTGGTGGAACTGCCTGCTGTTGGGTATCGAACATGGCCAATACCAATATTACCAGTCAAACGGCGCATATGACGCGTATGAAAAACATCTCTTACAAGACCATTATCCTTACGTAAGTATAAACGGCCTTCATCACTAGTTACGATACCTGCTGCATCTTGTCCACGATGTTGTAATACGGTTAAAGCATCATAGATACTTTGATTTACGGGAGTTTTACCAACAATTCCAACTATTCCACACATAGTTACATTTAACCTTAGGTTTAACCTTATGTTTACTGATCACCGTTATCTTTTTCAGTGACAGATTCAGAAATTTCTTCAATAACAGCTTCTTGAATTTTTGTTTCGAGAGTCGTTTCTAAAGTGTTTTGTTCAGACTCACTATCCTTTAGCTCAGGCACATCTACAACTTCGCCTAATTTGTCATAAAACCACTCAGCAACCAACTCCATATGCGGGATTAACGCCGACTGCCCCCACCATTCATCTTTAGGCACAGGAGTAAATTGTTTTAATCCTAAAACAATTAGGGCGACAATTAACACCCCGCGTAAAGCTCCAAACCCCATACCTAAGAACCTATCAGTACCACTTAGGCCTGCTTTATCGATCATTTTGCCAATTATATAGTTAACAACACCCGCTAAAAACAAGGTAATGACAAAAATGGAAACCCAGGCAACGCCTAAACGAATACTATTGGTATCAATATGATCAACCAGCATTTCGGCTACTGGTTCGTAGAAAGTTTTTGCAAGTAGGAATGCGGCTATCCAACCAGCCAATGACAAAGCTTCACGAACGAAGCCTCGCATAATACTGATGAGAGCGGATAAACCTATGATGGCCAATATGGCCCAATCGACCCAAATCATAGTCTTTCAAGTTTGTGAAGTTGTTGGTATTTTAACAGAGGTTAGACCTTACGAAAACATTAATGTTTAATTGGATCAAACTTGATAACTTTGACGCTACTGCCCACAATCTTTGCCAACTTTTCACTACGACTCTTAGCAATGGACTCTTCGGGATAAGGACCTACAAAAACTCGAGATAAGTCATCAGAAACTCGTTGATACGCTCGGTAATCCTGTTCTCTTAGTTTTTTCACTAAGTTTGTGGCATTTCCTTTATTAGAAAAACTCCCGATCTGAATAACATAAGCTGACTCTTTAAAATCTGGAGAGGTAGATTCCTCTTTAGTTGCTTCTATTGGCTTTAGTTCGACAGTTCCGGGATTTGTTACTTCAGGTTTTTGGTTAACTGGCTCTTTTTTAATAACTGCGACAGGTTCAGCTTTAACCGGCTCATTTTTGGTTTCATTTACAGGCTTAGCTACCTTTTCAACAGTCTGTTTCACAGGTTCTTCAACTTTACTGATTGATTCATCTTGCAAATTGGCCTTTGTCGAATTATGGGACTGCTCTTCTAGCCCTTTCTCTAAATCGATAACTAAAGTGCCCTCTTCTTCCGATAAACTAGAGTCAGGTGATATCTCCTGTTCAGAAGCATCCGTAGTATTCTCTGGATTCGCATTAACAGCTACGGGCATAGGTGGGATCTGTGAAACTATCTCAGTTTTATACTTTTTACTATCCAAAATTAATGGTAAGAAAAATGCCATTAAAGCTAAAATAACAGTAGCACCAACCAAACGATATTTTAATTTATCTTCCAACGAAAGCTCCTAGAAGCAGTATAATTAAGCTTTATGCCAATACTCTAACATTTGTCCTACCGTTACAAAAGAACCAAATACCACTAAAAGGTCAACTTCAGACGCATTATCAATAAAAAATCGATAAGCAGTTTCTATATTGGAAAATGAGTAGTAGTTTGATTTCGGGTTTGATGTAGAAATTATCGACTCTAAGTAGCAAGCTTCGCTGCCTCTTGGTGAATTAAGATCGATACATAACCATTGATCTATTTGGTCCATCTGATTTAACGAAGCCTCAATATCCTTATCTTTTAACATACCGCAAATAGCCCAAATTTGTTGATCAGCTTTTACATCTAATTCCTTCAAATTTTTATTCAGTAGTTGAGCTGAATCTGGATTATGAGCCACATCTAAAATTATCCAAGGATCTTCCGATAGTTGTGAGAAACGACCTGTTAATCCTGCATTATTAAGTGCTTTACTGACACTGTCAGATTGAGCTATTTCTGGAAACACTTCAATAAAAGCGGTCAAAGCAGCTGCTTTGTTGGTGACAAACAAGGAATTATTAACTAGATTTGTCAACTTCAAACTAGAAGAACGATAGGACCATTGCTGTTCATCCGCCTCGATAAAATAATCATAACTCTCCACTACCAAATTCGGCTGAATGTCATTTATGGCTTTATCTAACAATGGCAACAAGCTTTTATCAGCAACTACTAGCGGTTTATTTTTACGAGCAACGCCCGCCTTTTCATAAGCAATTTCTTCTAAAGTTTCACCAAGCCAATCGGTATGATCAAGACCAATAGAAGTGATAATAGCAATATCTGTATCCACTAAATTCACTGCATCCAATCTACCACCAAGCCCAACCTCAAGCACAATAAAATCTAAGGCTTGTTGTTGGAAACAATACAGACCAACTAGAGTGGTATATTCGAAATAAGTTAGTGGAATATCGCCTTTGGAGTTAGCTATTTTAAAAAATGCTTGGCACAAGAGTTCATCGGAGACCGGAGTTCCGTTAATTTTAACTCTTTCATTGAATTTCAATAGATGCGGAGATGTATAGCTGCCGACCTGCAGATTATGGTTACAAGCTAATGATTCTAATGTGGCAACTACTGAACCTTTACCATTAGTTCCTGCAACTGTGATAACAGGAACTTGCGGTTTATCAAGTTGAAGTAGCTTAGCTACTTTACTGACTCGGGCTAAACCTAGTTCGATTTCAGTGGTTGGATGGCTAGCTTCTAACCATTCCAACCAGGCTTCTAGTGAATCAAATTGAATCAATGTCGTTTTAAATTACCGGTTCAGGTAACTTTAGGAATTTAGCAGAAACTTTCGCAACAGTATCTCGCATATCACGACGATCAACGATCATATCAACTGCGCCATGTTCAAGCCAAAACTCACTTAAACGGAAGCCTTCGGGCAACTTTTCACGAATAGTTTGTTCGATAACACGTTGACCCGCAAAACCAATCAAAGCTTTAGGTTCAGCGATATGTACGTCTCCCAACATTGCCAGACTCGCAGTAACACCACCCATGGTTGGGTCGGTTAAAATTGAAATGAAAGGTAAACCATTATCTGTAAGTTTAGCAAGCGCAGCACTTGTCTTTGCCATTTGCATTAAAGAAACTAAAGCCTCTTGCATTCTGGCACCACCACTTGCACTAAAACACACTAAAGCCGAACGCGTTTTAATGGCTTGCTCTACTGAGCGAACAAATTTTTCGCCTACAACTGACCCCATGGAGCCACCCATAAACTTAAAGTTAAAGGCGCAAGCAACAATAGGCACACCATGAACTGTACCGCGATATGAAATCAAAGCATCGTTTTCAGAAGTTGATTTTTGTGCGGAACTGATTCTGTCTTTGTATTTTTTAGAGTCACGAAACTTTAATAAGTCTACAGGTTTCATATCTGCGGCAATTTCGATTCTGCCGTCTTTATCTAAAAATAATTCAAGACGCTCACGAGCATTTACTCGCATGTGATGCTCACACTTTGGGCAGACGCCTTGGTTGCGTGTTAATTCAGCATAATAAAGTACAGCTTCACAGCTAGTACACTTGCTCCAAACACCTTCAGGAATCGACTTTTTACGCTCTCCCTCAGGATTGCGCTTAGGTAATAATCTTTCTAACCAGCTCATAAAAAATAGTTATATTTTGTAGTTCCGTTTATTTTAACAGGAATCAAGCATTTAGGTATAGCGAAAAGTATTATTGACAATCTGGTTAAACCAGCATATTTGTTGAAACTTTATAAAAAAAGTGGGCCGATGGGAACACGCGGAATATCAAATTCTTCTGGATAATCAACATCGACTAAATAGAGACCATTTGGGCTAGCTGTTGCAGCTGCTAAATTTCTGTTTTTTGAAACCAATAGTTCATTTGTCCAACTCGAAGGCTTATGCCCTCTACCTATAGTGATCAAGGTACCAGCTATATTTCTGACCATATGATGCAAAAAAGCATTAGCTTTAATATCGATAATGCAATATTCATCTTGCTTACTAACTTTTAAATGATGAATATTGCGCATAGCGGTCGACGATTGACAAGACGAAGCTTGGAATGCAGAAAAATCTTGCTCTCCTGGAAAGTATTGACAAGCCTCATTCATGGCATCTATATCAAGCGATTGACGAACCCATGTTAAACCTGAATGTAAAATAGCAGGCTTTGCTTTGGTATTCGCTATTAGGTAACGATAACGGCGTGCGACTGCACTAAATCTCGCATGAAAATCCGTTGGAACAGTCTTAACCCAACGAACAGCGATATCATTCGGTAGTTGCGTATTCGCTCCTAAAATCCATGCTTTTTTAGGTCTTTCTTTTGTGCAGTGGAAATTCACAACTTGACCTGTTGCATGAACCCCAGTATCAGTTCTGCCCGCACAATTTACTTGAATAGGTTCATCTGCAATTTTGGATAAAACTTGTTCAAGTGTTTGCTGCACAGATTTTGCATGTGACTGTCTTTGCCACCCACAATAATTTGAACCCAGATACTCAATACCTAATGCAATATTACTCATAAATACTTTTTAACATTATCATAAAAAAACACCAGCTAAAGCTGGTGTTTAATTTAGCTTTGATTATAAATCGGCTAATAACTCTTCGGCAGCATGCTTTTGCTCTGAGCTTCCATCTTTTTGAACTTCTTTCAAGATTTCGACAGCAGACTCATCATCACCCATCGAAATATAAGCCTTAGCAAGTTCAAGCTTGGTGTTCACTTCTTCATCAGACAATTCGACCACAGCGTCATCATTAGAGTCATCGCCAGATTCCTCATCAAGAGAAAATTCAATAACATTGCTAGCTTCGATCTCGGCTTCAGCAGTATTTTCAACTAATTGTTGTTCAACTTCCTCACTAGATTCAGCGTTTTGATCTAAAATATTATCCAATTCTTCACTTAAATCTAAATTCGGCTCTGAGATTTCGCTACCAAAAACCGCCTCTTCATCAAAAAGTATCTCATCATCTAATGATGTTTCTACTTCTGGAGCCACAGGTTCTTGATGTAACTGCATTAAACCTGCAACTTTTAAGCCTAACTCAGAGTCATGGTCAAATGAATCAGGTAAAGCTACATACTGAGCTTTAAGTTTAGCGATATCGTCGTTAGAGCTATAAACTTCCATTAACTTTACTCTAGCCACATGGTTTTCTGGTTCTTTATCCAAAGCGGCTATCAATAAAGCCTCAACTTCATCTAATCGACCTCTTGCAATCAAAATATCAGCTTGATCTAGAGGATCTGTTTCAACCTCAGGAGCTGCCATAGGCTTAGATGTGAAGGATGGTTGCTGTCTACTGAACGCAGTATCACTGTCCTCAGCAACGAATAAATCTTTTTCTAAATCATTTTGTCTACGCTTTAGAACAAAACCAAGGCCAAACAAAGTAAGCAAAGCACCTAAAATAATCAGCGGCCATTTCCAGAAACCATCTTGTTGCCAAAAAGATTTTTCTTGTTGCTCAGACGTAACAATATTAGATGTTTGAGCTGCTTCCGACTCATTTGTTGAAACAGGTTTCGTACTATCAATTAACTTTTCAGCTTCTGCAGCTAAGGATTGCAAGGCTTCATCTTCACTATCTTTTGCTTCTGCAGATCCTGCAATTACTGAAAGTGTTTCATCTTCTAATGCAACGCCATTGGTAGCATCTGTTTTGACAGCTTCTAATTCAGCTCTTAATTGTTCGTTTTCTAATCTTAAAGCTTCAACTGTCTGCTCTAATTCATCTTGAGAGCCTAAGCTTACAGTTCCTTCAGCCCCCTCTTCAACGTTGGTGCCGGAAGTATCAGCAAGCTCTGATTCTGTAACGCTACTAATTGTCAAACGACCAGCACTTGTTTCATCATTGCTAACAGCAGTTTCATTAACAGTTTTTCTAACATCTAACGGCGCTTCAACTGAGCCATTGGACTTTAAATCATTATAACTAATGTTTTCTGATACAGAACGAACACTAGCGCTCGCAGGTACTGATAAAGTTGCGCCTGCTTTTAATCGATCAATATCATTATTAATAAAAGCACTTGGATTATTTCGATACAACGCAGCCAAAGTTTGAGGAACAGTGGCACCTTCTGGCTTTATTCTAGTTGCTATACTCCACAGAGTTTCACCACGACCTACACGCCATGTATCCCCATTGAATTGAATTTTAGGATTTGTAGCTTGATTCGTTGTAGTAGTTGTTTTTGGTTCTGATTGACGCACGACTACCTTAGTTTCGGCAACCGGTCGAGAAATAGGCCTACTAGTTGTTATAGGTTGAGTTGTAGGTTCAGGTTTTGTTACTGATACCACCTCTTGATTAGTAGGAGATAACGAAGGTGGGTCTAATAAAACCGTATACTCACGCAACAAGCGCCCTTGTGGCCAATTTAGTTCAACAAGAAAGTTTAAAAATGGCTCTTTAATAGCCCGCGAACTGCTGACATTGATATATTTTGAGCCATCAGAATGAGTTTCAATCTGAAACTTTAGTTGACCATGAACGGCTTCGCGGATCACTCCAAACTTTCCATAAGCCTCAAAGGACGCGATTCTTGCGCTTAAATCTTCTTGGGTAAACTCTTTAGCTGAAAGCAGTTTGATTTTTGCTTGCAAGGGTTCATTTAGTTGGGTTTTAGACTCGATCTCCCCTAACCCTAAGCTCCAAACACTTGTTGCGTATAAAGATGCGCCTAATATTGAAGATACAGCTAATTTCACTAATTTGTTTTGGTGTTTCATAATTGATTCTCTTTTGTTCATCCCTGAACAATATTTAAGGCCATTAATAGGTGCCTTAATGATGTCAGTAATAGTTATATTTTGCTTTTAAAGATATGTTTTTACAAGTATTTCTGCGATTTGAACTGTGTTCAATGCCGCACCTTTGCGAACATTATCAGAAACAACCCACATCGCGATGCCATTTTCTAGCCCAACGTCCTTTCGGATTCTACTAACAAATACACCATCTTTACCGCTAGCGTGAGTAACGGGCGTTGCATAATCCAATTGAGACATGTCATCTACTAACTCAATGCCTTCGCTTTGTTGCAGTAAGTCTTTAACCTTTTCGACAGAGATTTGCTCTCTAGTTTTCAGATGGATTGCTTCTGAATGGCCATAAAATACAGGGACTCTAACAGCTGTTGGGCTTACTCCAATAGTGTCATCTTCAAGGATTTTGTGAGTTTCCCATACCATCTTCATCTCTTCCTTGGTGTAGCCATTGTCTTGCATCACGTCAATGTTCGGTAAAACATTAAAAGCAATTTGCTTGTCGTAAATTTCATTGGTGACCTCTCTGGCATTCAATAATTGTGCCGTTTGTTTGGCCAACTCTTCTACCGCTTTTTGGCCTGAGCCGGATACTGCTTGATAAGTAGAAATGTTTATATGCTCAATCCCCACAGCATCATGAATGGGTTTAAGAGCGACCATCATTTGCATAGTAGAGCAGTTTGGATTTGCGATAATGCCATGCTTTTTATAATCCGCAATACGCTCTGGATTAACCTCAGAAACCACCAATGGGATCTCATCGTGGTATCGAAATTCAGCGGTATTATCTATCACTATCGCACCTGCTTTAGCTGCTTTCGGCGCATACTCTTTTGAAATCGCACCACCTGCTGAAAATACCGCTATATCAACACCTTCGAAATCAAATTCTGCCAAGTTTTTAACGCTGATGTTCTTACCAGCAAATTGCACTCTATCACCCGCTGAACGTTCACTTGCAAGCATATGCAGTTCCGCTACAGGGAAATTACGTTCCTCTAGAATTTCACGGATGGTGACGCCAACCGCGCCAGTTGCACCAACTATGGCCAAATTAACTTTTTTCACTGATTCTATACCTAATTTTTAATACTTTACTAAAGCAATATTACTTTAACTTTTATATCTAACTATTTCTTTTTATTAAGAAATCCCATTACCCTTGCAGCAACATACCCAACAAATCCCGCGGCTAGTGTATATTTGGCAATACTCAATGTTTGATTACCTGAAGTCCAACCTAAAGCAAATTTCTCATTCAAATACAAGGTAATATCCAGTCGGAAAAACCATAATAAAACGCCGATAATAAAGACAATCATTGCCAAAAATGACCAAGTTTGAATTCGCGATTTTTTGCGCATTTTTTGGATTAATTGGGTGGTTTCTAAATTGGTAACCTCGCCTTCTTCAGAAAAAATAGCGCCACAATGACCACAAGACTCTGCGCGGCTAGAAATTCTTTTTTTACACACTCGACAATTAATAATGGCCATTTAAACTACCTATGGTTGAATTAGTGTTTGAATTATTTTAAAGCTTTACTGGCAATCTCGTAAACATCTTTAGAAAGCTCTGGCTGAGATAATATCACTTCTAACTGTTCTTTCATCAATAATTGGCGTTTATCATCGAATTTTTTCCAACGATTAAATGCGCCGGTTAATCTTGCTGCAATTTGCGGGTTAATAGAATAAAGCTCTTTAATTTGCTCCGTTAAATATTGATACCCTTTTCCGTCTTTTCTATGGAATTGGTGCATATTAGCACCAGCAAAACTGCCAATTAGTGCCCTGACTTTATTGGGATTTGTCATGGCAAAAGCAGCATGAGTTTTTAATCGATTAACCGTTTCAAGGGTTTCATCACTTGGATCGCTAGCCAATACAGCTAACCATTTATCAAGTACTAACTCCTCACCTTTCCACTCCTGATAAAAATTTTCAGCCAATTTCGACTTGTTAGCATATTCTGAATGCATCAATAATTTAAAAGCACCTATCGTATCAGTCATATTATCAGCATTTTGATACTGCTCTAGAGCTAGGGCATAATAATGGTCTTGATCATTTAACAGTAAATAAGCTAAACAGCGTTGTGCCAATGCCCGTTTACCAATGGCATCTGAACCTTGCTCAAACTTACCTTGTGAACGGTTTGCCAAGTAATGTTTTTGCCAAAACAATTCTAATTGCTGTGCAATTTGCAACGACAGATACTCGTGAGCTTTCAACAAATGATCAAGATCAATAGAATCCTGTGATTCTATTAAGGTTTTAATGTCTGGCAAAGCTAAAGCTAGGGCTTTAAACTTCCCATTCAGCTTTTGATTTTCAAGAACTTGCTGCATGGTTTTAATAAGGCTATTTGGAACCATTAGTTTTTTTGACGCTATCGAATCGCTATAAAGCTGCCAGATAACATTACTGTATAAACGCTGCCCCGCCTCCCATTGGTTAAAGGGGTCATTGTCATTGCCTAACAAGAAACTTAAGTCCACGTCGCTATAATCATAGTCCAATTTAACTGGCGCAGAGAAATTACGTAGTAAAGATAACACAGGCCTTTTTTCAACATTCTCAAACACAAAACTTTGCTGATCCTGAGTAAAGTGCAAAATATCGCCTTGTAATCTACTTGAATGATCACTGAGCTCTAATGGCATATCATTACCAGCTTTATCCAACAAACCAATTCGTAATGGAATATGGAAAGCTTCTTTTATATCTTGACCAGGGGTTGCAGGGGTTTGCTGTTCAAGTTCTAAGCGAAACTCTTTGCTATCAGCGTTATAAGTACTAGATACGCTCACCTGGGGAGTCCCCGCCTGCGAATACCAACGTCTAAACTGCTTCAACGGATAGTCATTAGCATCTTCCATAGCACAAACAAAGTCTTCGCAAGTCACCGCTTGACCATCGTGACGTTTAAAATACAAATCCATACCTTTGCGGAAGCCATCACCACCTAGCAAAGTATGGTACATTCGAATGATTTCAGCACCTTTGTTATAAACCGTCACTGTATAGAAATTATTCATTTCTATATAAGAGTCTGGACGAATAGGATGAGCCATAGGGCCAGCATCTTCAGCAAATTGGTGCGAGCGTATAACTTTTACGTCTTCAATTCGCTTTACCGCAGAGTCAGTTTGATCTGCTGTAAATTGCTGATCACGGAATACCGTTAATCCCTCTTTTAAACTTAACTGGAACCAATCTTGGCAGGTTACTCGATTTCCTGTCCAATTATGGAAATACTCATGTGCAATCACAGCTTCAACATCTTCAAAATCTTGATCCGTTGCGGTTTCTTGTGAGGCTAGTACATATTTGGTATTAAAAACATTCAATCCCTTATTTTCCATAGCACCCATATTAAAGTCACCAACCGCAACTATCATATAAATATCTAAATCGTACTCCAGCCCGAAGACATCCTCATCCCATTGCATAGACTTCTTTAGTGACTCCATAGCATGCGGGCATTGAGCTAACTTGCCCTTATCTACAAAGATTTGTAGCGAAACTTTACGGCCAGACTGAGTGGTAAAACAGTCTTCCAGCAAATCATAATCACCGGCACATAAGGCAAATAAATAACTTGGTTTCTTAAACGGATCTTGCCAAACGGCAAAATGCCGATTGTTTCCTAACTGACCGCCATCGACTTTATTACCATTGGATAATAAAGTTGGAAATAAAGTTTTATCCGCTTCTATACGTACTTGATAAGTAGCCATTACATCAGGCCTATCAAGAAAGTAAGTGATTTTTCGGAAACCTTCAGCTTCACATTGAGTGCAGTATTTACCACTAGACTGATACAAACCTTCCAATGAAGTATTCTTTTCCGGATATATCTTAACTTGAGTAAATAATTCAAACTTATCAGCACAGTCGAAAATAGTCAGACTATCCTTCTCCACAGCATAAGCTTGTTCGGATAAAAGCAGTCCATCGACTTGGATGGTCAGTAACTCTAAATCTACGCCGTCAAGTGTTAAATCCTTATTTCCAGAATTCGATGCAGGATTGCGAACTATATTTAAAGAGGAACTCACTAAAGCGTAACCATCAAATAACTCAAACTTCAAAGCCACCTGTTCAATCAAGAAATTTGAAACTTGATAGTCCCTACGATATTTAATCGTTGATTTAGTTGAAATCACAGTTAAATCTCTAAAACGCGTATTGCAACTTCTCGTCCTAGGAAGGCATAACCTATAATTTCAAATTTAACGCTATGTTCTTTTGCAAACTCATTAAAAGCTTTAAACTCATGCTTTTTGTAGTCTTTAAAGCCCACAAAATCATCAAAAATTAAAATAGTACCTTGAATAATATAAGGCTTAATATTGCTTAATACTTCTCTTGTTGAGTCATATAAATCACAATCAATATGTACCACTGCTGCAGTACCTTGATATGTTTCAAAAAAATCAGGAAGTGAATCTTTATACCAGCCCTTAATATATTCCACATTATCAAGTTTGACTGAAGGTAACTTGCCTTTGGTACTCGCATCTCCAGGGCCTGCATTGTCTGTCCATTGCGCAGGCAAGCCTTCAAAACTGTCAAAACCATATATTTTTCTATCTGGGAAAAGAGAAGCTAGTATTGCTACACTTCTACCTTGAAAAACACCAAACTCTAATATATCACCTTCAATAGCAGTTTCTTTCGAACGAATTAAAACATCAGTGCTGAAAGTATTAAATACACTATTAGTATTTTTAACCTGTTTAAATAATTCTTTAAAAGACTCAACTTTAGCGCCATACATATCGTCCTGAAGCAATGGATGAAAAAACTCTTCCGCCTCCAGTAGTGAGCCATTAACAGTATGAACGAATCCTGCAAAAAGATTCATGTCAAACGAGTTGCCTTCTGCCAATAGTGGCAGTCTTTCCTCGACTTGTGTGTATAAGCCTCTATCCCATAAGAACATTAGATAATACAAATACAGCTCTTTATTTTCAGGCTCAGCCTCTAATCCTAATTTACAATACTTTTGAGCCTCAAACTTATCACCGAAACTTAAATATGCTTTTATTAAAGGTAATACGAACTCTGAAGTATGAGAGGCTAGATTACTTGCTTCATTGAATGCTGTAATAGCATTTGGATAGTGCCCTAACTTCCATAATGAACGAGCTACACTTAGCAAAATCTCAGGAGATTTGTCGCCATCAGGTATTGATGTAAGCAAATTAACAGCCATCTCGTGCTCATCAATTAAATAAAATAAATGTGCAAGATCCTGCTTCAACTTAAGATCATTACCTATATGAGTAACGGCTTTCATTAAATAATCTTTCGCAATAACTTTTTGATTAAATTTTATGCTAAGCAAAGCCAACATATACCAAGCGTGAGGGAATTCAGGGACAGCTTGCGTAATTGCACGACAAATATCCGTTACTTTTACATCTTCACCCTGCTGGTAAGCTTCTAAAGCAGATTCCCAGCGTTCTTTCAAATTGTCCATGAGGAGCTCTTTTATCGTTTAAATTAGCGCAATGTTAATGGCTTAACATGTAAGTAGCAAGGGGCTATAGGAGATTTGCCAAGGAATCTTAAAAAAACTATGATTGAATTGAACCAGTACATTACATTTAGTATTTATGCCCTTATTTTAATAATCACAGGGGTATTACAATAAAGAGCAAATTAAAAATGCGAAAAAACGGCCACATCAGTGAAATCACACAACTATTCAAAGAGTTAGATGAAAAAATTAAGCCTAACTCAGGCTCTCGCAAAGCAGAAAAGCAGAAATACGCGGATATTAATGAAAAGCGTGACAACCCTGAATATAATGAAAAGAAATCTAAACTTTGGGAAGGATTCTAGCTTATGCTCAAGTATTTATTCTTAACTGTATCTCTAACAGTTCAACCACTGGTTTCAGCGGAATTAACGGTTGAGGAAAAAAGAATTCCTAAAGCTGATAAAAAAATCCGAGATTCTGCAACAAGGTTTGACAATTCAATCCCTTATTTAAATCGTGATTCTGACATAACGAGTCAACGTAAAGCTGAAGTATTGTATAAATACTCACACGAACTTTGGGAAATTGCTAGAGATGAGGTTCAATCAAAAAACTCTAGTTATGATGATCGGAGTTTGTATTGGGCAAGATTAAAACTATCTAAGCTTTTGAAATCTTTTGATTACGAAGAAGACGAAAACTCGAGTATTTTATGGCAAATTGAAAGAGCTTCTCGCGGTCAACTCGACATCAATTTCTCAGACAAGGCGACTAAGAAAATCTTAATCACAGGCTTCGATCCTTTCTTCTTAGATAGAAATATTGGGCAAAGCAACCCTTCTGGTTTAGCCGCACTAATGCTTGACGGTAAAACTTTTGAAGTTGGCGGTGAAGTAATTCAGATTGAAAGTGCGATTTTCCCAGTAAGGTTCGAAGATTTCGATCGAGGTGTAGTTGAACATTTTCTAAAACCTTATTTCCGCAACAACTCAGTAGACATGATTGTAACCATCAGTATGGGACGTGAAGACTTTGACTTAGAACGTTACCCCGCACTTAGACGTTCAGCAAAAGCCCCAGGGAATCTTAATGTATTTACTGGAGCTGATAAAACTAATCCACTAATTCCACTCTTAGGTTCAAAATCATTAACAGGCCCAGAATTTGTAGAGTTTAGCTTACCAGCTGATGCCATGATGACAGTGCAAAAGCCCTACAAGGTAAACGACCGAAGAATCGTAACCACTACTGAAAAACAATTCGAACCGCAGTCACTGGCTGAATTAGAAGGTAAAACATCGGTAGAAGGATCTGGTGGCGGTTACTTGTCTAATGAAATTTCATATCGCAGCATTAATCTGCGAAACAAATATAAATCTAATACCGCAGTTGGCCATTTACACACTCCAAGAATCAGTGGTTACGAGCCTGAAGTTGAAAAGGCAATTATTCAGCAAATCGAAAAGATTCTTGTGGTTGGAGCTTTAAGTTTATAGAAGTTATTTCTCTAAAAACTCTTTAGGAACTTTTACCGCAATTAATTTCGCTTCATTACAAATTTCACCTTTGGATTCTAAAGTGCATTCAAGGGTGATTTTTTTTACTTTAGCTTGAATAATTTTTGCTCTTAATATCACTGGCCCATCGATAGGCACTGGACGACTGAAACGTACTTCAAGAGTTCCTGTTGCAAACCATAAGAGGTCACCATTTTCGGTATCGCCAATAGCTCGCCCATCCATTTCATAAGCTTTAGCAAAAGCAGTACACACACAATGGCAATCAATAATAGTAGAAATAATCCCACCATTTAAAACGTGTTGCGGACCAGCGTTGTGATGCGCTTGTGGCATAAAGTCGCAAATCGACTCAATACCCTCTTCGCCTTCTACCCAATAGCTTTTAATCCCCAAGCCATTGTCGTTTAAGGTTCCACAACCAAAGCAATGATTATTTGGCATTTGTTCTTGGAAAGATAGATTATTCATTCTAACTAGTCTTGTGATTTGCTTAATGATTAGATTGCTCTATTATTGACATAAAACTATCGCCGTTCAATCTAATTGTTGTAATCCTATGAATTATTTAGCTCATATTTATCTATCGCCAAGTAACATCGATTACCAATTAGGCAACCTTCTGGCTGATCCGCTAAAGGGCAAAGCTTGGGATAATTGCCCGCCAGAATTTATTCAGGGCATGAAAATGCACAAAGCCATTGATAAGTTCACCGATAAACATCCTATGGTTAAACAAAGCAAATCTCGTCTTGGTAAAAGAGGCTATTTAAGAGGCGTGGTGATTGATGTGGTTTATGACTATATGCTTTCTAATAATTGGGACAGTTACCATCAATTGCCATTGAGCCAGTTTATCGAAAACTTTCATAACAAAGCTCATTTGCAAATTCAAACTTATCCCAACAAACCCAGACAATTCACCTCAAAAGTCATACAGCATAAAGCCTTGCTTGCCTATGGCTCTCTTGAAGGCTTATTACTGACCTTCCAACGCATCGATAAAAGACTTTCAGATAGAATTAAAGCCAAAGAATCGATGCAGGATTATATCAACATTGTTTTGGAGCAGCTTGAAAGTATTGAAAAAGATTTTAATACCTTTTTCCCAGAGCTAATAAATTTTTCAGAACAAAATCGATAGATTGAAAGCCCCTGAGCATTCGTGTAAATCTATCCTAAGCCAAGAGCTAAATGTTAAAAGTAACTCTGCCCCTACTTATTTACTTATTCTTATTTATTCCATTCATAATAATGCATACAATCATTTTTCTTATAAGATCGTTTTACCATGAAGATATTTATCAAAATCGATGACCGCTTAGTTCGAATTTCGGATGCTCATAATAAAGGTGCATGTTAACCATGAGCTAAGCTTCTATTTTGATAACGAGCAAAACTCAACTGCAAGGTATTATGACGTGCAGTTTTATAAGACTCGTACAATACTGAATATTGCAATAACAGAGTTTTTATAAATTTGTTTTGCTCTTTTTAGGATTAAGGAATAAATAAATTCCACCTATAAAAAACATTAAATTACAGACCATACTCGACTCAGGCCCTTTAACTCCACCTGTCAACCACCGCTCGCCAACTGGTTGAAGCTCAATAAGCAACGCAGAGGTCCCTGTTTCAAATCCAGTAATAGGTAGGCCAAATCCCACTCCCACCAGCCAATTCCAAGAAGAGTGCCAAGCCATTGCCCCCCAAATATTATTAGCGCGAATGGCTAAAGCACAAGCAAATACTGCAAATAAAAAACTATTTAGAGTATCTTGCCAAATGTTATCTGGGCTGTAATGTAATAACGTAAACAATAAAGAGCTTACAATAACTCCTACCAATAAATTAAACTTACGCGTTAAACTTGACAGTAGCCAGCCTCTAAATACAAACTCTTCAGCGCAAGACTGAATTAAAAAACCTAGTAACAAAGCCAATATTATTAAAAGTTGCTCAGGAGAACTAAAAGCTGGCAACATGGCTTTCGGCTTATAGCCACCCAGTAGCCATATAAACACAACTAAGGCAACTACCATAACTAGCCCTAGCAAATATCCTCTTCCGAAGCTCTTGCTAAACTTCGCTTTATATATCCCGACCGTTTCTAATGATCGCTTTTCTACTGACTTTATCCATAAAAACACAAATAACCACATTAAACTGAATGGTATAAACAAAAATGCTATAGCGCCCATCGAGCTTGTAGGTTCAGCGTTGGTATTGAGCAATCCCAAATAAACTAAAGGGTTTGTACCAATAACTATAGCTCCAATGATAAATATCATAGTAAGTATCGGCGATATTACCCCCCAAGGTATCCATCCATTAGCTACATCTTTAGAGTAAATATCTTTTTTCTTCCAAGCTTTTCGCACTTTGTTCACTAAACTCACCATTACGCAACATATTGCGCAATATATTACATAAACATGTTGATTTAAGTCAAGAATTTATGAATAATAAATAAAAATATGAATTTCCAATGCTATGAATAGTAACGCTTTCTTGGGTAAACGCGCCGAAGATTTGAAGAATATTATTGAGCAACAAACCCAACCGATTTTTGATCAATTAGGAATCATTGCGCCAATTAATTCCTGCTCAACGCTATTGGCCATTAAGGAGTTGGGGGCTGGTTCTTTAGTTGAAATAGCAAAAATGCTTGAGCAGTCTCATCAATTAGTTAAACAGAAAATTCCTAAGCTCGAAAAGTTAGGGTTAATATTTAAACAACCCGACGACTCTGATAAACGCAAGACCAATTATCAGCTAACAAGCAAAGGTAAGAAGCAAGTAATTAAGATTAAAAGTTACATAAAAGATTCTGAGAAATTAATAAAATCTATCAATACAGAGCTTGGTATTAATATCGTAAACACAATAAATAGAACAATAAGGGCCTTACAAGAAATCCCATTAGAACAACGCTATAGTGCAAAACCAGACAAGACAAGGCAAGGCAAGGCAAGGCAATTATGATTAAAGGCAATTGGCGACAATTTTACTATTATAGTTATTAAGTAAAGGTGTTAATCAATTCAATATAACTTAGATAAAGTAAAGGAAAATTATATGAAACAAATTATGACGATTGTATTAATAGTAGCATCTATTTTATCCATATCTGCTTGTGGAACTGCTCCAAAATCAAGAGCACACTTCAAAGAGCTTATGATGGAAGGATCTGGAGTAGGTCCATGGAAACGAATGACATTTAGTAAAACAATTCAACAATCTTTTAACAAAGCCTTCGGTCTAATTAATAAAAAACTACAAAGCTGTGTTCCCGAAGGTTATCAAACAGTTAGAATGAGTGGTGGAAACATCAGCTCTCAATCGGTAAATAACAATAGTCGAATTGAAAGAGTGAGCGCTGGTAAGGCGGAAATAACAGTACAACAATTTCATAGCGGTACTGTTATGCAGTCAGAAGGAGGCTTTTATTTGTTAGCTGCTGATATGGCTAAAATTAGCAATAGTTCTATAAAAATTGACTTTTTTGTATCTAAACATTATTTAAGCGTGGCTGATGCTATCGAGAACTGGGCGAATGGCAGTGAAAAATGTCATGGAATTGGAGGAAACCCGTAAGAATTGTCTAATTAAGTCGAAATTCGCAGGAAGTATTAACAGCTTTGGCCAGCCCAGCTAAGATTACGTAACTCATAAAAAAATTAAATGGCTGGGCTCATTAATAGACAACAAAATCAATCGTAGAATGAATCATTCGTCACTATACTTCTCTCCTGAGGACTTCTGAAGATACAGATCATTTCTTAACTAGGTTTGTATATTCTTAAGCCGTAGGGAATATGACAGCTTGTAGAAAGGGCTAACCCACATTGCTAGACAAAGATTTCAATCATTGTTTAAGTATCTCTTAAAGTAGATTAGTTCAGGTGTCTATCTTCATATGTAAGCTTTAACTTAACTTGTAAGAGGATATTGAAAGAACATATTTTATGAGTGTCCGCTTTGTAATGAAAGCGGACAAAAGTCCATCTATGTGGATAAGCCAAACCTCAAAACCATTAAAATAATTAATCCTTACATTTCACACCATTAGTCCACCTAACCCAAGCTTACGTTAACGTAAATGACACTATACTTTTGGCACAAAATTGCGTAGAATCGCGCCCGAAATTGAATCTATTTGAATTTAGGGGTTAGTTTAAATTCAGCTTGTAACTTGCTGATTATCAATAGTTTTCCCCTCTTACTTTAAGGAGAGTGTAGCCTTGACGACTACAACTGTTGCTTCTTTCGAAATTAAGCATCATCAGTATCTAGATGCTGATGGTAAGCCTACTCAAGAATTACCTGCATTTGCCAAAGATATGGATAAGATGCGTTCACTTTACCGCGATATGGCTTTGTTGCGCGCTTTTGATGCGAAAACTTATGCCTTACAACGTACTGGTAAAATGGGAACCTACCCTGCTTCTTTAGGTCAAGAAGCGATTGGTATTGGTTATGGCGACTGCCTAACTGCTGACGACGTTATTGTCCCTTACTACCGTTCTACCGGTGGTTTGTTAAAGCACGGCGTTACCATGAAAGAAATCTTGCAATATTGGGGCGGCGATGAAGGCGGTTCTGATTATTCGGTGGCAAAAGAAGACTTCCCTATCTGTGTACCAATCGGTAACCAAATCGTTCACGCTTCAGGTGTTGCCAAAGCGATTCAGATCCGCAAGCAAAAGCGTGCGGTCGTAACGGAAATTGGTGAAGGTGGTACTTCTGAGGGTGACTTCTACGAAGGTATTAACGTTGCTGGCGTTTGGAATCTTGGTGTGGTGTTTATGGTAAACAACAACCAATGGGCTATTTCAGTTCCTTCAGAAATCCAAACTGCTTGTGAAACTTATGCACAAAAAGCTATTGCTGCGGGTATCGAAGGTATTCAAGTAGACGGTAACGACATTATTGCAGTTCGCCAAGTCGCTGAATACGCTATTGAGAAAGCACGTAATGGCGGTGGCCCAACGGTTATTGAGTCTGTGACTTACCGTTTGTGTGATCACACCACTGCAGATGACGCTTCTCGTTATGACAATAAAGACGTTAAAGATGAAGCTTGGAAAAATGAGCCTATGGTTCGTTTACGCAAATATTTAGAAGCCAATAAAGCTTGGTCTGATAAAGACGAAGAAGCCATGAATGCTGAAAACGCGAAGAAGGTTGAAGCGGCTGTTGAAGAATATATGGCGATTCCTAAGCCAGGTCCTGAATTGATGTTTGATCATTTATTTGAAGAGCTTCCAGAAATGACAAAACCACAACGCGAAGAAGCAATTCGCCGGGCTGGAGGTAACAAATAATGGCTGCTATTACTTTAATTGAAGCCGTTACGGCTGCCCTAGCTCACGAATTAGAGCATGATAAAGAAGTTATTTTATTCGGCGAAGACGTTGGTAAAAACGGCGGTGTATTCCGCGCAACTGACGGCCTTCAAGCGACTTATGGCGAAGAAAGAGTTATCGATACGCCGTTAGCAGAGTCTATGATTGCTGGTTTGGCGGTTGGTATGGCCGCGCAAGGTATGAAGCCAGTTGCTGAAATGCAGTTTATGGGCTTTATCTTCCCTGCAATGGAGCATATCGTGACTCAAGTAGCACGTATGCGGAATCGTACTCGTGGTCGTTTAACCATGCCAATGGTTATTCGCGCACCTTATGGTGGCGGCATCCACGCTCCTGAGCACCACTCAGAATCAACTGAAGCTTTATTTGCTCATATCCCAGGTTTGAAAGTAGTTATCCCATCAAACCCTAGTCGTGCTTATGGCTTAATGTTGGCAGCGATTCGTGATCCTGATCCAGTAATCTTCTTAGAGCCAAAGCGTGTTTACCGAATCGTAAAACACGAAGTTGAAGATAATGGCGAAGAGTATCCATTAGAAGCTTGTTTCGTTGACCGCGAAGGTAAAGACATCACCCTAATTTCTTGGGGCGCTATGATGCATGAAACTTTAATCGCAGCTGAAAAGTTAGCGGCTGAAGGTATTGATGCTGAAGTGATTGATGTTGCAACGGTTAGTCCTATCGATATGGAAACTATTTTAGAGTCGGTTCGTAAAACTGGTCGTGTTTGCGTAGTCCAAGAAGCGCCAAAGTCTGGCTCTATTGGTTCTGAGATTGCTGCTGAGATTGCTGAGCACGCTGTAATGAGCTTACTAGCACCAATCGGTCGTGTATCAGGTTATGATACAGTAATGCCATACTACAAATTAGAAAAGCAATACATGCCAACGGTTGATCGCATCTTAGATGAAGCAAAAAGAATCATGGAGTACAAATGAAACAGTTTAATTTACCCGATTTAGGTGAAGGCTTACCGGACGCGGAAATCGTTCGCTGGTTAGTTAAAGAAGGTGATGTAGTTGCGGTTGATCAACCTATGGTTGAAATGGAAACTGCTAAAGCTGTGGTTGAAGTCCCTTCTCCAAATGCTGGCCGTATTGCCAAATTGCATGGTAACGCGGGTGATGTGATAGACGTTGGCGCGGTTTTAGTGACTTTTGGTGACGGTGAAGTTGCAGAAGCAGCTCCTGCTCCTAAAGTAGCAGAAAAGCCTGCTGCAGCGCCATCAAACTCTTCACAAGATCAGGGCGGCTCATCAGAAATTTTTAAACTTCCAGATTTAGGCGAAGGTTTGCCTGATGCTGAAGTGGTTCGCTGGTTAGTTGGCGAAGGTGATTCAATTGAAATCGATCAGCCTATGGTAGAAATGGAAACCGCTAAAGCTGTGGTTGAAGTCCCCTCACCTGTTGCTGGTACGGTAACTAAATTATATGGCCAAGCTGGTGATGTGATTGAAGTTGGCGCTCCATTGGTTGAGTTTGGTGGAACGGCTGGCGGAACAGATAATAGTCCTGCTCCTACTGAAGAAAAAGCAGCTGACAGTGGTACCGTTGTTGGTGCGGTTGAAGTTGGTAACACAGTAGTAGCAGAAAGCTCTAGCGCTGTAGTTAAAGCTTTAGCTCGCAAATTAAAAGTTGATTTAAGCCAAGTAAAAGGCACTGGCGCTAATGGCCAAATTACACAGAAAGACGTGAAAGAAGCTTCAACTAATGGAACAGCTTCAGCTGCAAAAGTAGAAGCAGCTCCAGTTAGTGGAACAGATACTTCTAACCCATTAGCCTATAAAGCTTCGCCAGCCGTTCGTGCATTAGCGCGTAAGCTTGGTGTTGATTTAGGCGCTTGTGCTGCATCTGGTCGCAAAGGTTCGATTACCCGTGATGATGTGGAAACAGCTTCTAAAGGTGGCAACGTTTCTTCAGCTCCAGCAATGTCGGCAAGCCAAGCTTCAGGTTTACCGCCGGTGAACTTAGAAATTAAGCCAGAAACGGTTCGTGGTGTACGTCGTGCCATGTCAATGGGTATGGCTCATTCACATGCAACGGTGGTTCCGACGACTTTAGTTGAAGATGCCGATATTTCTGCATGGCCAAAAGGTACTGATTCGTTAGCACGCTATGTTCGTGCTTTAGTAACTGCAGCAAAGCAAGTTCCCGCTATGAACGCTTGGTTTGATGGTCAGAACTTTGAGCGTATCATTCACCCGAATGTAAACGTAGGTATCGCTGTAGACTCTGGCGATGGACTCTATGTGCCCGTGGTGCATAATGCCGATCGCATGGATATGGCTGGCGTACGCTCAGTGGTTCAAGAATTGCGTAAAAAGATTGAAACTAAGTCTTTAAAGCAAGAAGATCAGCAAAATGGCACTATCACCCTATCAAACTACGGTTCGATTGCAGGAAGATACGGCACACCAGTAATATCTCCCCCACAGGTAGCCATTATGGGTACTGGTCGTTTCCGTAACGAACTCAAGTTAACTGACAAAGGCATCACTAACGCAAAAATGTTGCCATTATCACTAACTTTTGACCACAGAGCCTGTACTGGCGGCGAAGCAGCCCGCTTCCTAGCAGCAGTTATTGAAGACCTACAAAAAGCTCGATAAACATGTAGTGATTCAAGTAAAAGCTAAGAAAAAGGCACACACCATTTAGGTCTGTGCCTTTTTTAATTTTTGAAACAATTTAGCTCTGGTACAGCTTGCAGGGCTTTGTTATCCTCAATGAGTTTTAATTTATGGGGATACCAATGAATATCAAACTCTTATCTTTAGTATCAGCTGTAGCGCTTGCTTTAACCGCTTGTGATAACGCTGAACAAACACAAGCACCTGTACAACCTGAGACAGTAATTGTTAAGGAGGCTGAGCAAAAACCTGAAACCGCAATTACTGAAACAAATGTTTCTAATGAAGATCCATACATTTGGCTTGAAGATGTTGAAGGTGAAAAAGCCTTAGCCTGGGTTGAAGAAAACAACAAAACATCTTTAGGTTACTTAAAGTCCAAACCTTTATACCAAGAATTGTATGACAAAAACCTGAAAGTTTATGACTCTGACGAGCGTATTCCTTATGTCGGTCAAATGGGCGATTACTTCTACAACTTCTGGCGTGATGGCACTAATCAACGAGGTTTATGGCGCCGAACCACTTTGGAAGAATACAAAAAAGATTCTCCTAAGTGGGAAACTATTTTAGATTTAGATAAATTAGCGGAATCTGAAGGCGAAAACTGGGTTTATAAGGGTTCAAATTGTTTATACCCTGAATATAAGCGTTGCTTATTAAACCTTTCGCGTGGTGGCGCTGATGCAACGGTCGTGCGTGAGTTTGATATTCCATCGAAATCATTTGTTGAAAAAGGCTTTTATTTACCTGAAGCAAAATCAAACGTTAGTTGGATTGATTTAAACACAGTTTACGTCGGTACAGATTTTGGCGATGGCAGTATGACAGACTCTGGCTACTCACGAGTCGTTAAAGAGTGGAAGCGTGGCGAGCCTTTAGAAAAAGCTAAGACTATTTTTGAAGGTGAAAAATCTGATGTTTGGGTTGCCGCTTCGGTTGCTCACGATAAAAATAAAGCTTACAAAATCATATACCAAGGTTTAACTTTTTACACATCTGATATTTTCTTAGTAACCGATGAAGGCTTGCAAAAGCTAAATCGTCCACAAGACAGTAGCTTTGCTGGAATCAGTAACGACCAGATGCTTTTAGAACTGAAATCAGACTGGACTATTGATGGTAAAACTTACCCTCAAGCCGCCCTACTTTCTATGAACATCGATGACTACTTCGCGGGGAAAACTAATTTTACCGAAGTTTTAGTTCCTGATAATCAAACCTCTATTTCTGGAGTATCTTCAACTAAAGACTATGTTTTAATTAACACCCTTAAAGATGTTGTTAGTGAGCTACACCGCTATCAATTTAAAGATGGAAAATGGTCAAATGAAAAAGTCGATATGCCTGACTTAGGTTCTATTTCTGTAGCTGGTACTAGTGACGAGCATAATAACTTTTTTGTTAATTATAATAATTTCTTAACGCCTAGTAGTTTATATTATTTTGATAGTGCTACTAATAAAGCGAGCGTTCTAAAGAGCCTGCCTGCTTTTTTCGATGCTAAGCCATATAAAGTTGAACAAAAATTTGCTACCGCAAAAGATGGAACAAAAATTCCTTATTTCTTAGTAATGCATAAAGATACTGAATATAACGGTAAAAATCCTACTCTATTATATGGTTATGGCGGTTTTGAAGTATCATTAAGACCAAGCTATTCATCCACCATTGGTATGGACTGGTTAGAGCAAGGTGGTGTTTATGCACTAGCAAATATTCGTGGTGGTGGTGAATATGGCCCAAGATGGCACCAAGCTGCTTTAAAGAAAAATCGTCATATTGCTTTTACCGACTTCATTACGGTTGGTGAAGATCTAGTAGCCAGTAAAATCACTTCGCCTCGTCACTTAGGTATTCGTGGTGGTTCTAACGGCGGATTATTAGTAGGAACAGTTGCCACAATGCGCCCTGACTTATTTAATGCTGTTGTCTGTCAGGTACCTCTATTAGATATGAAACGATTCAATCAGCTTCTTGCAGGTGCAAGCTGGATGGGTGAATACGGTAACCCTGATAATGAAGACGAGTGGGAATACATCAAAACCTATTCTCCATATCACAATGTTGATAAAGATACAGAGTATCCAAAGATCTTCTTCACGACCTCTACACGTGACGATCGAGTTCACCCAGCTCACGCGCGTAAGATGGTAGCCTTAATGCAAGAACAAGGTCATGATGTTTTATATTATGAAAACACCGAAGGTGGTCATGGTGGAGCTTCAAATAACAAACAATCAGCGAGTTTGAACGCTTTGATTTATACATATTTGGCTGATCAGCTTAAGTAGAACTACCTATTATAATTTAAGGGCGCATAAGCGCCCTTTTTTAATGATCCCTCGACAAACTAATGATATTACAGAAGTTTCCTATTTATTCCTGTATATTCACCACTATTCAACTTCCTATTCTTTAGGTTTTTATCAACAATTTCGAGGTCAAATTAATAAATGGAGAACAAAATGACCCTTGGTGAAAAACTCAGATCTTTACGCGCTGTTAGTGGCTGGACACAACCAGAATGTGCTGAAAAAATTGGTATCGAGCAATCTTATCTTTCAAAGCTAGAAAACGATAAAAGCATCCCTTCCGCAGAGATATTTGATGCACTTTGCGCCACTTATAAAGTCAGCCCTGATGAGGTCATAAAAGACTTGGATAAGGCTTATATTCGTAAAAACCTGATGCATATACCTATGGTATCGATTTCGACTAATGGGCATTCTGAGCAGGTCAAACAAAAAAGAAAACGAAATGTTTTATACTTCTCAGGCTTTATTTTATTAGGAGTGCTACTATTCACCACAAGCAAGCTTCAGCTTATTTCTAATGATCATGTTTATGAGTATTTTTCTAGAGGCATTGATTATAAATCTGAGATTAACCAATGCTTAAAAACCAAAGATGCAAAAGAATGTTTTATAAAATACACAGAGGTTTACGAATCTAACATCTTTCCTCGCTCAACTTTAAACTTCATCCCCGATACTTTGATCATTAAAGAGTATAAAGGTGACAAATTCAGGGTTAATTTAAAACAAGGCTTTAGAGAGTACCAACATCGTTCTGATTATAATGATGCAGGAAAAACCAATAAGATATTAATTCTACTTAGTATTCTAATGTTTACTTTGGGAATTCTAGGTTTATTTATCGAAGTTCGCTTCTACCGCATCGATAAACAATAAGAATAAGACACAAAAAAGCCGCTTACATTTCTGCAGCGGCTTTTTGCTCTCTTAAAGAGATAAATGATGGTGGGTTGCACAGGAATCGAACCTGTGACCACCTGATTAAAAGTCAGATGCTCTACCGACTGAGCTAGCAACCCATCTATGTAAGTCTCGAACGACTCAACGGCGCGTATAATACCTTTTTCTTAAAAAAAGACAAGCCCCTTTTTCAATTATTTCACACATAAAAAAACCGCTAATCTCAATCAATAAGAATAGCGGTTTTATGGGCTCTCCACCCGAATATGGTGGGTTGCACAGGAATCGAACCTGTGACCACCTGATTAAAAGTCAGATGCTCTACCGACTGAGCTAGCAACCCATTGTTTTTCAACGTGATTTTTAAAGCTTATCTGCTTCCAAGACACCGTCTTGGTGAGGCGTGTATAATACTGTTTTTGCAGAAAAATACAAGCCTAAATTAATAAAATCTTTAGCTTTTCTTCCTATGATTAATCTAGTTCCAATTAACGCTTTAGCTAAAGCTAGACAAGGCGTTGATGAATTTATTTTGTTGGAGCTTACTCCAGTAAATGGCGAAAAATAAAATCATCAACAACGCAGTATAGCTGACGATAAAGCGTTAATTAATGGTTTTCTTTAGCATGATTTAGTGTGTACTTCGGAATATCTACCACCAAATCTTCATCCGCAACCATTGCTTGACAACTAAGGCGTGACTCAGGCTCTAAGCCCCATGCTTTATCCAACATATCATCTTCTAGCTCATCGCTTTCTTCAAGCGAATCAAAGCCTTCTCGTACGACTACATGACATGTTGTACAAGCACATGACATTTCGCAAGCATGCTCGATATCGATGCCATTTTTCTTAGCAACTTCTAGAATTGTCTGACCTTCTTCAGCTTCAACCACATTGCCTTCTGGACATAACTCTTCATTCGGTAAAAATATTACTTTTGGCATTCTATAAACCTTTAAATTTCATCAACTTCGCTACCCACTAGGGCTTTTGCAATACTGGCATCCATACGTCTAGATGCGAATTCTTGGCTATTGGTATCAACCACTTTAATAGCTGCTTTAATAGCTTCTATATCGGTGCCTTGAGCGATAATTTCAAGTTGTTTCAAGGATGACTCTATCGCTTCAAACTCTTCTTCGGACAATAATGCTTGGCCATTATCTTCTAAAGCTGCTCTCACGGCTTCAACCACCCTACTCGCTTCTACTTGCTCTTCTCTAAGCATTCTTTGCTGCATATCTTCTTCGGCTTTATCAATCGAAGATTTCAACATTTCGGTTACTTGGCTATCAGTTAAACCATAAGATGGCTTAACTTGAATTTCTGCTTGTACGCCAGAAGAGGCTTCTAGCGCAGATACATTTAATAAACCGTCTGCATCAACTTGGTATGTTACTTTAATACGAGCAGCACCAGCTACCATTGGCGGAATACCGCGCAATTCAAATCGAGCTAGAGAACGGCAATCATCTACTAATTCACGCTCACCCTGAACCACATGAATCGCCATTGCTGTTTGACCATCTTTAAACGTCGTAAATTCTTGGGCTCTCGCAATTGGAATTGGCGTATTCCTTGGAATAATTTTCTCTACCAAACCACCCATGGTTTCTACGCCCAATGACAAAGGTAAAACATCTAACAAAAGCAATTGATCGTTAGACTTGTTACCAATCAAAATATCAGCTTGAATAGCTGCTCCAATAGCAACTACTCGATCAGGATCAATGCTAGTCAAAGGCTCTTGTTTAAAGTATTGACCAACTTTTTCTTGTACAAGAGGCACTCGGGTAGAGCCACCAACCATCACAATTTCTTTAATCTCAGCAGGCTTTAAACCCGCATCTTTAATAGTTCTTCGACATGCTAATAATGTCTTGTCAATAATTGGAGCCATTAACTCATCAATGTCGGATCGGTTAACTTGGCCATCCCAATTCATAAAATGAACATCAATAATATCACTATCTGTTAAAGCTTCTTTAACTTCTCGAGCTTTTAACATGGCCATTTGGTATGCCTGACGATCTTCTGCATCAACATTTGCTTTTGCTACTAATAAACCAGCAATAGCGCGATCAAAGTCGTCACCGCCCAATGCTGAATCACCGCCAGTAGCTAATACTTCATAAACGCCCTTCTCTAATCGAAGTACTGATATATCAAAAGTTCCGCCACCTAAATCATAAATGGCATGAATACCTTCATTCCCAGTATCTAAACCATAAGCTACCGCAGCAGCTGTAGGCTCATTTAACAACCGTAAGACATTCAGTCCTGCTAATTGTGCTGCATCTTTAGTCGCTTGACGCTGAGCATCATCAAAATAAGCAGGAACCGTAATCACCACTCCACCTAATTTATCCCCATCTGGAACACCTAAAGCTTTTTCAGCTCGCTCAGCTAAGACCTTTAATATTTCAGAAGATATCTCGACTGGGTTTTTTATCTCATCAAAGATTTGAATCGCTGGCATGCCTATGCCAGAAGCAGTCAATTGATTAGCGGTAAATTCTTTAATGGCTTGAACATCCGCTAAACCGCGCCCCATTAAGCGCTTAACGGAACTAATAGTATTTTCTGCATCGCTGCATTGAAAAATTTTCGCAGAATAACCTACAGAGATAGTTCCGTCTTTGGCATAATGAACAATTGACGGTAATAGATGATTGCCTTCTAAGTCAGCCAACGTCTCAGCAACACCACTACGAACAGTAGCAATCAAAGAATTTGTGGTGCCTAGATCGATTCCCGCAGCATATTTATGCTCGTGGGGCTTTGTCGATTGACCTGGTTCTGCAATTTGTAATAAAGCCATGTGTTGGATTCTTATCCTAGTATTTTCTCTTCAGCCACTTCAATATCAATTAAAGTTTTACGCAAGAATTGTAGCTTATGAATTTCAGCTAATATTTTATCAGTTTCTAGTTCATTCTGATCGAAGAATTTATTAATAGATGCTATCTGTTTATTTTCCATAGACTCAACTTGCTCGGCAAAATCCATCAAACCATTCATATCTTTTTTGTTAGCCAAACTCTCAAGCTCTTCCCGTAGCTCTAATTGTTGCATTAAAAACATAGGTTCTTTAACAGTGACTTCGCCTGTTCCATCAATACCTGTTTTTAATTGCAATAAAGCTTGGGCACGACGCACAGGGCTTTTTAAAATCCCATAAGCATCGTTAATTTGTGTAGTTTTTTGCATCGCTGCCAGTTGCTCTTGATCACTTGCCGAAGCAAAACGATCAGGATGCACAGCTTGAAGCATACTCCGTAATTTTTGCGAAAGCTCCTGGACATTTAATAAAAAATTCGGCTCAAGGCCGAATAGTTCAAATGGATTCTTCAATGATTATTCTCTTAAACAGTAAAGGACTCACCGCAACCACACTCACCCTTCACATTGGGATTCGTGAACTCAAAGCCTTCGTTTAACCCTTCTTTCTTAAACTCTAAGTGAGTGCCATCAAGGTAAACTTTGCTTTTAGCATCGACGATTATCTTAATGCCTTTATCTTCAAACATTTCATCGTCTTCGTTCACCTCATCGACAAACTCAAGTACGTAAGCCAAACCCGAACAGCCAGTGGTGGTTACGCCTAAACGTAGTCCTAAACCTTTACCACGAATGGCTAAAAAGTTTTTTACGCGCTCAGCGGCGGCTTCTGATAAAGTAATTGCCATAAGACTATTTACTTACCTTTTTTCTCTTTGTAATCAGTTACCGCAGCTTTAATCGCATCTTCTGCTAAAACCGAACAGTGAATTTTCACCGGTGGTAATGCTAACTCTTCTGCGATGTCAGTGTTCTTAATTTCTTGCGCTTCATCAATGCTTTTACCTTTAACCCATTCTGTAATTAAAGAACTTGATGCAATCGCAGAACCACAACCATAAGTTTTAAACTTAGCGTCTTCGATAATACCATCTTCGCTAACTTTAATTTGTAACTTCATTACATCACCACAAGCAGGTGCGCCAACCATACCAGTTCCAACACCTTCTTCGTCTTTGTCAAAACCGCCAACATTACGTGGGTTTTCATAATGATCAATTACTTTTTCGCTATAAGCCATTTTCTTTCTCCGCTTATTTGTTTCTCAGTTTTGAGAAAAATCTAATGAGCTGTCCACTCAACCTGTGACAAGTCGATACCATCTTTGTACATATCCCAAAGCGGTGACAACTCACGTAAACGGCCAATGCCGTCATTAATTTGTGTTAAGGCGTAATCCACTTCTTCTTCAGTGGTAAAACGACCAATGGTAAAACGAATCGAGCTATGCGCCAATTCGTCATCACGACCAAGCGCTCTTAATACATAAGATGGCTCCAAACTCGCTGAAGTACAAGCCGAGCCGGAAGAAACCGCCAAATCTTTAAGCGCCATAATCAAAGATTCACCTTCAACAAAGTTAAAGCTGATGTTGATAATACCCGCTACGCGCTGAGTTTCATGACCATTAAGATACACTTCTTCCATATCTTTAACGCCATTCCACAAACGCTCTCGCAATTTAATAATGCGTGCATTATCTTGAGCCATATCTTCTTTAGCTATACGAGCTGCTTCGCCCATACCGACAATTTGGTGAGTCGCTAAAGTACCGGAACGCATACCACGCTCATGACCACCGCCGTGCATTTGTGCTTCGATACGCACACGAGGCTTACGACGAACGTATAAAACGCCGATACCTTTAGGGCCATACATCTTATGG
This sequence comes from uncultured Kangiella sp., assembly GCA_947503345.1. Taxonomy (GTDB): domain Bacteria; phylum Pseudomonadota; class Gammaproteobacteria; order Enterobacterales; family Kangiellaceae; genus Kangiella. The sequence continues at coordinate 197,911 of CANNCW010000002.1, forward strand.
CCAGAAATCGACATCACATCAACTTTAGTCTTAGTGACATCAATTGGTAATTTACCCGCCGATTGTGCGGCATCAACATGAAACATGATTTTACGCGAACGACACATCTCTCCGATAGCATCAATGTCCTGAACGACACCCGTTTCATTGTTGACGTGCATCACGCTCACTAAAACCGTATCGTCACGCATAGCCGCTTCTAACGCCGCTAGGTCTAATAAGCCGTCTTCTTGTACATCCATATAGGTGACGTCATAACCTTCCCGCTCTAGCTGACGCGCCGTATCTAAAACTGCTTTGTGCTCAGTTTTAACAGTAATAATGTGCTTACCTTTCTTTTGGTAGAAATGAGCAATACCTTTAATCGCAAGGTTATCAGATTCCGTTGCACCAGAAGTCCAAACGATTTCACGAGGATCGGCATTAATCAAATCCGCAACGTGTGCACGCGCATCATCAACCGCCTCTTCCGCAGCCCAACCAAATTTATGCGAGCGCGAAGCAGGATTACCATAAATTCCCTCAACGCCCATATATTGAACCATCTTCTCTACAACTCGCGGATCGATTGGCGTAGTCGCAGCGTAATCAAAATAGATGGGTAATTTCATTGTCTTCTCTTCACTTAATAAATACTAAAATTAGCTAAGGAAAATTAGCTCATCTTCGCTAATTTTCATCTCGTTAGCGGCATCCTGACGACCAGCTACTCGTTTTACAAAACGACGCTGGACCACCTGCTCTAAACTGATACCACTTAAAAACTGATAAATTTGGTCGGATAATTCCGCCCATAGCTGGTGAGACAAGCAATGCTCACCATCCTGACATCCGCCCTTACCTTTACAGCGAGTCGCATCAATCTGCTCATTCACGGCCAAAACCACATCTGCAATAGTGATATGATTAGCTGAACGTTGTAATTCATAGCCGCCACCAGGCCCGCGAATACTATCGACTAAATTGGCTTTTCGCAACTTAGAAAACAGTTGTTCTAGGTAGGATAAAGAAATATCTTGTCTTCCAGAAATCTCAGACAAACTAATGGGCCCACTTCCAGAATGAAGCGCTAAATCAAGCATCGCTGTCACCGCATAACGGCCTTTTGTACTTAATTTCATGATTAGCTATCGTTCGAGTTAGAAAAACTTAATTAAAGGATGTTTCGATAACCAAATTATCTCAATTCCGAGTAATTTAGTCAAGATTATTATACTTGATAAAGAGTGTGTACTTACAATAGTTGCCTAAATGTACTCTACAAAGTAAAACCCTGTAGAGTATTCACAACTATAAATTCCTATCTCCCCTTAAACCATCGATAAGGCTCCTTACCTGTAAGTTTAAAGTAAATCACCATATTCGACATATGGGTTAACAATAAAATGGCGGATAATGCTAGAGCCCATTCTATTTGTCGATAATGTTGGTGTGCTTCGATGCTGTAAAGACCATATCCAACTAGCGCCGTCCAGAATGCCATGACAATAAAGGCTTTGATACTTTTCATAATTTATTTCTCTTCTTAATGTTATCCAAATTAACTTTTACTCTAACGTCCGAACATAATTCTGACTGACAAGCTAGCACATAACCGTCAGCTATTTCATTCCGATTCAGAACATAGCTAAAGTCAATTTGAGGTTTGATTTTTCCAGCTAACAATTGAGTTTTACAAGAACCGCAACTGCCTACCTTGCAACGATGCGGCCAATCTAGACCTGAACTTAAAGCAGCATTTAACAGGGTTTTGCCCTTTTCAACTTTAAGCGTTACAGGAGATGACTCATCATTGATGTATGCCGTGTGCTCTTTTGTTTTGTTAAATAACCCAAACATGGCCTTTAACTCTCAATGCCAATGGATTTAAATTTATCGGCAACCAAGCGTTCTTCATCAGTTGCATGATTTTCATCCCAATCTTCAAGCAATCGCTTTACAAATTTACGAAATAAAAATGGTACCAGTGTTAACACGAATAGAGAGAAATAACCAATTCCATAATTTGGAGCGCCAACATCATCAAGCTCCCAAAAATAGGTTTCACCCCTAACATGGTGGTCGCCTTGTCGGCCAATTTCAATAAAGAACCAACTAGTAAAAACGTTATCATTATCCCAAGAGTGGCGATGCTCCACTGGATGCCCTTCTTGTCGAATCAAACCATAATGCCCCATAAAATTAAGCGCTTCTAATAAGAAGTTTGAGATGGCCCAAACAGCTATAAGGGCTGCAACACCTAATAAACCCCCAGCCCAAACAAATAAGAAAACTGATGGTAAGCTATATAGATAACCCAAGATCCATTTGTTCTTGAAACTGAGTGTAGACTTGCCTTGGTTATTAAGTTTCTCTCTTTCTAAATCATAAGAAAACTTTGACTGACCAACGTGTGATAACCAAGTATGCCAATAGACATTACGACCTCTTGGCGCAGTTGCAGGATCGTCTTCATGACCTAAGTCTAAATGATGATTATAGACATGGGCGTATGTAAAGTGTGATGCTCCACTTAGCGCCATGATTAAGCGCGAAACAAAGAAACCTTCTTTTTTGTTATGAGAAAGCTCATGTCCATAGATAATGCCAAGCCCAGCCCATAAGGCCGTGGAAAGGGTTGCACCAATCAAATGTAAACCAGAAATCCCTAACTGGTAACTAAAGATACTTATATTTGCAGTTCCAATCGGCACTCCACTGGTATATTGATAAAGTCGCCATGCCAATACTAGCTGTAATAAAATAAACACTGGCAACATGATATACATAACTAAATATTGAAACACTTTTACGCCATAAGAATTACCATTGGCATCCTTTTCAGCCCTAAACCGTATATCTTTAGTTACCGTATCAATAACTGTATAGACACCAAATAAAGCCACACCTAGCCAAGCATAGATTCCGCCCAGCAAGATTCCTGTAATTGTCACTAAAGAAGAGACAGGCACGATTAAATATCGTGCATTCACGAAAAATCGCATTAGAAAACTCCTAATGTTTAATTAAAGTTAAATCCTGGGGAAATATGAATTCAGAATTGAATTATTTATTTTCCGTTTTAGCGCCTTCTTTTAAATCGCGGCAATAGGATCAAATCACGATTGATATAAATAATACTAAAATTAAAAAGCAGTTCAAGCGTTTTTTTATCAAAAACGGAATATTTTTTACGCCTATGAAATTAACCTAGATACTATCTATCTTTTGTTTGGTACAATAGATTTTATTGACTTCTCTAACCTTTAGCATAAGGTATTCTTCTTGGATAACGAACTTAATTATAAGAGCAACCCCTTAAATGGCGTTGGTCTAAAGCAACTCATAACTGAAATCGTCGAGCAGTATGGCTACGACCTGCTGCATGCTTACTTGAACTTGAATTGCTTTAAATCAAATCCAAGCATTCCATCAAGCGTTAATTTCTTAAAGAAAACGGAATGGGCGCGAGAAAAAGTCGAAGCCTTTTATTTATATCAATATAAGAGCCTGCCCTCTCCTACTTACAAGCAGCAACAAGTTCCCCCAAGAGATCGCATTATTCCAGATGATCAAATTCCAGGAGAACCTGCCGAACTAACATTTGAAGATGCTAAGCTATTACGTGAAGAAAATGCTAAGAAAGCATCTTCTTACGGCCAAGAGCCCCCTAAAGCGAATAAACCTATAAAGCCTAGCAACACGAAAGCAAAGCCAAGCAAAAGCTCCAAGAGTGATCCCTGGGCAAAGTATAGACATAAGTAATAATCAGCTTTTACTTAAGCAATTCTTCTATCTTAACTTTTCGACTCTGTTCATTAGCTTTTTTAACTTCATTGAGCATTTTATCCAGCTGAGACTTTTCAATATAGTTGCCATTTGCAATGACGGCATTGATTGTGCGAGTGTTATTGATATCGATAAGCGGATTTTTATCTAGTAATAATAAATCTGCTCGATACCCTTCTTTGATAACACCTGTTTTTAGGCCCATCCATTTGGCAGGCACAGAAGTTGTAGCTTGTAGCACTTGTGAATTACTTAAACCAAGTCGGTTAAGCTCTTTCAATTCATTATGTAATGAAAAACCAGCTATCATGCCACAAGCGCCAAGGGCATCGGTTCCGGCTAAAATAGTTACGTCTGCATTCATGAGAGCTAAAGTAATAATCTTTATAGCTTCATTGTAAGCCAACCTATTATCCATATATGCCTGTTTAGTAGCTGGACTTTTACTATGGCGGTTTTGATAGTTATTAGAACCAGGCAAACATCCCTTAGATACCTTTGAGCCTTCTAGCCAACCGGGATTTTGATATTCAAGTTCTATCGACTTAAAAAACTCTGGAAGTTCAAACATTTGTTGTTCAATAGTTTTATGTAACCAGACGGTAGAAGACAGTGCAATATCATGCTGTTTGAACTTTTTTGCTATTTCGTTGGCTTTTGAACGAAAGTCTATAAGAAAATCTTCTCTATTTTTCGAGTAAATGCCTCCATATTGATTTGCTAGATTTTGCACAATTGAGTCAATATGACTTAATTGTGATTGCCCCGATTTATATAAATCATCAAGAGTTAATCCAACTGGTAGGTGTCCAATAATAGGAATTCCTTGCTTAGTAGCTTCATCATTTATCGCAAAATAACTTTCAGAGCTCATGTCAGAACTTAATTTAATGGATTGATAGCCATCTTCTTTATAATCGAGGACCGCTTTCCTTACTGCTTCGGATGTCGTGAAGTTTTGTTCTCTTTGCTCAAACATACTTCTAACGGTCGTAAACCAATCACTTTTACTGGTGACTTTTGGTGAAGCAATATAGATACCAGGACTGATAGCTCCCTGGTTGTACTCAGCTATATAATCAAAATGATGACTCATACCCGTCATTTCACCAATTTGTGTTACTCCATTGGCGATATAGAGAAGTAGATCATTCTTACTCTTCTTAAGATGTACATGAGAATCAATTAAGCCAGGAATAAGAAAGCGTCCTTGACCATTAATAACTTTGTACTCTACTGGCACTTGCTCTGAATTTGATATTTTAATTATCTTTCGATCTTTAAGAAAAACAGTCAAATTCTCGCGCATATAATTTGAATCTTCGGAAAGCACATGGACATTGGTAATAGCGATTTCACCAGAATCAAAGGAAATTCCATCCGTGTTAACGACCATAGTGTTACCACCAAGCATCTGATCGATTTCATTTCTAAAATAACCATAGGCTAATAGAATGGAAATTGAACTTAGCAATAAAAAACCAGCAAAACTTTTTTTAATTAAAGACATCATCCCAATCAAGCCTTAATCTCTTTTAGGAAAGAAGCTATTTTTTCTTTTAGTGACTTTTCCTTAGTTGATGCTTTCAGAGATTTAAATGTCTCTTGATTGACTGATTTATCACCTTTAAGAAATAGCAACTGCTTCAAACGAAAATCTATCCAGTCATCTGGAATAGTTTTTACATCCGCTAACAAATCAGCATATTGCTTAATACTAGCTATTCCTAAATCGAGCTTTCTGCGAGATTCAGCAGCTAGTTTTGCCACTTGGTAGAAGCGCATTTCAGCAAAATCAGTTAATAATTCAGGCTTATCTAATTTAACAGTAAGAATAATATCCAAGGCCCTAGAGTAATAACCATAATTAGATAGTGTCATGGCGTAATCATATTTAAACTGTTCCGGATTGTTTGAATCCAACTGCTCCAAAGCTTCACTATATCTTTGCTGTAACAAATCAAATTCCTTTTTATCAATTAAATTTCCACTTTCCATGGAAAAAGCCAATTGCTTATCAACGGCTCTTAACTGATCAATTAATGCAGGAATGGACTCTTTTTCCCCGCCCGCCATTACAGGTGCCTGCTCATGAAATCGGATCAAACCTAGAATAGAATCTTTATGTCGAGGATCTATAGATAATGCATGTTCAAAGTGCTTTTTTGCATCTCTAGCATATCCGAGCTTACTAAATATACTAGCTTCTTGTGCTTGTGCACCAGCAATACGTCCTGCCATAAATAGGTAATCAGCATTATTTTCTGAAGTTTCTAATGCCTTCTCAATGTAATCTTCTGCCTGGTCTAATTCTTTCTTATTAAGCTCCATTTTAGCCAAATCAAGCCAGTGATTCCCTTTGGAAGAGTTATTTTCACTTGCTACGCTGTTAGTCTGTAATGAGATACTGGCAATCACTAAGATTGTCTTTAGCCAGAGTTGTAATTTATTGCACTTCATTCGTATATCCTAAAAAGTTATTTTTGAGGGCTTAATTTAAGAAAACTAACCCAATAAAACCTCTCAGTTTGTAAAATTGAGAGTAATTTTCTAACATTAATTATTAACTGGGGTTTTAGTGTTAGAAAATCGTTCAAAGGTAAAGACTTTTAACTTGATAAACCAATAGAAGATATATGACAGGCATAGGACTGTGGGTGTAAACCAATCGAAATAACCACCTAATATCTTTTGTGCAACAAAGAAGCCTGTCACCGCCGTAGCATAACCCGCTAGCATTTTAGACAAGTGAAATACTAGCCAGCGTTTCCTTGCTAGTTTTAGATTGGAGAAAAGCCAGAGGTCGACTAAGCAAAAGCCTATCGCAACAAATCCAAAAACGGTTTGTAAAGGTTGATATGCACCGTATAAATGTTTGGCATAGAACAAAATAAAAATACTTACCAACAGCGTTGTAAGGGCAAAAATCCTATCAATGACATAACTATGGCTATTTTGTTTATAGGACAGACTTCTTATACCACCAACAAGGAAATAAAGAGTCATAACGCTAATTTGGAGCATAGAAGTACTAAAATGATGGGGCATTGTCGCTACAATTAGCGTATAAACCGCTGACAGGGTCATCAGTAAAAAGAACAGCATTCCCGTAGATTTATGTATTTTAGAGCCTTTTTTGGCACATACGGAAATGGCACCGACAATAAAAGCTAATGAGCTCAAGACAACATGGGCTGCAATCATTGCATTGACCAGGCGAATATCAAGTAAATAAAAGAATAGTAAAGTAGCTATAATTGATAGTATTGTTGTTATAATTAGTTGCTTGGTAAGAGATGCTTTGTACATTGCTTTATCCCATAATAATAAATAAAAACAAAAAATAGCTTTTCTGTGAGCTAAAAACCTCTTAAAAAATGTTTTTGAGAGTAAATATTTAATTTCGAATTAAATTTAATAGCTATTTAAACGTTCTATTAATAACGAGCATCTAACTAAACTTAGATGATTTATCCCTAACAACAGGACGCAAGATTCTTAATGCAGTTTTCTCTTTTTGATGTTTTACTCTTAATAGGCATTACCCAAGGAATAGTTGCCGTTCCATTATTGTTGTTCGCTAAAAAAAAGCGTCCTGGGAATGTATTTCTTGCATTGGCGATATTAAGCTTTTGCATGTTGTTCATAAAAATCATCATGAATTACAGCGGACTTTTAGGCACACTAACCTTTAGGTACTTCCCAAATGCATTTGAACTTGCTACTGGGCCATTATTATATTTCTATGCATTAGCCATAACCGCCGATGGATTTAAATGGAATAATAAGTTGCTAATTCACTTTATACCTTTTGCGCTAGCCATAAGTTACGCTCTATTGGTTTATTACAATGTTTATGGGCAGCCATCAATATTATTAAAAGACCAAACCGCCAGCAAACTTTATTACCAACCAATTAAGGAGTTAGAGGATTGGTTAATAATCATTTCGATTTTGGGCTATTTATTTCTTGGTTACCAACAATTTCGTAAATTTCAAAAACAAGTCCAGGATACTACTGCGGATAGCGCCTACCCTACGCTACGGTGGGTTAAAAGCATCTTATTTCTTTGTATTATTTTGTTTTTGGCCTTATTAATCAATATGCTTTTAAGCCGTTTAACTAATATAAACAATGTCACAGATTTGCACTGGCAGTTATTATATACCTACCAAGCGGGCGTCACTTATTATCTTGGTTTTATGGCATACCGCCAGCCAGAAATTGACCTTAAGCAGATATATCTCACAGAAGAAAGCTATAACAAAAAATATGGAGAGAATAACGAGATTGAATTAGTTGTTTCACATTTAGAAACTGCTTTAAGTTCTCAAAGCCTTTATAAGGATCCTATGCTGAATATTGCGCAAGTTTCTAAAGTGCTCAACATCCGTTCTTCAAATTTATCACAAATAATAAACACTCATTACAAAAAAAGCTTTAGAGCTCTAATTAATGAATATCGTATTGAGGATATAAAGCGAAAGCTCTTAGATACTGAAAATAAAGCCTCCATTTTATCGCTCGCTTTAGAGTCTGGCTTCAACTCAGAAGCCAGTTTCTACCGAGTTTTCAAAGCATCAACGGGAATGACGCCAAAAGATTTTATTCAAAAAAATAAAAATAACTAAAGCTTTAAAACACGAATATATCTATCAAGAACTTTTTGTTTTTTTATAGCTTGCATAGCTTTACCAAATGAATCTAGACTATTTATGCTCACTACTAACAGCATGGTTCCATCCGGCAATAAGCTATGTAAGACAAACTCCCCTTCAGGAAATTCTGCTTGCTCTAGTCCAGGATAATACTCGAATAGTCCCTCTAATGTTTCTTGATGGTTTTCTGTTATTAACGCCATCTTAGCGTTAATAGCACTATTAAACTTGTACATAGCCTTTTCGTCAAAGAAAGGAGTTTGAACATTCAAACTGCGAACAGACTTTTGGTGCTGAAAAAACACCTGAAACAGCTTGTTGTGCTCTTTAAAATCTTTATGTGCTAAAAATGAAACGTTAGCTAAAAAGCTATCAGGTTCTAAATAGCCCTTTGGGAAGTTTTGTGCGTATTGCTTTATATATTTATCAATAAATTGCAAATCTAAAGTTTTGCCTGTGCTTAAATACAACTCCACAAGCTCATATATAGATTTTGCTTGTTGATTGATAAATCGCGAGTGATACCAGTCATTTTCATCTAAAATTCCCTTAGAGTTTTTGTAAAACCAACCATTACCTACCGCGGTCGCCAGTGATTCATTTAATAATTGATAGGCATGAGCTTTATGGTAAGAGTCGCTGTCTAAAAATGCATTTTCCATTTCCCCCTGAAACTCCATCGGTTGGTTAGCATAAAGTAGATGCGCTAGTTCATGAAAAACCACAGCCAAAACACTATCGGGGTCACTAATATAGGTGGTTATATAAGAAATAATATTACCCTGCGGTGTAGCAGTTGTGTATCCATTCTCAACCGGTATTGGGGCTAAATAAACTTTAAAAGGTAGATCTGCTTTCCAGTTAGCATTATAAAATTTTGAAGCCACAACAAATTGTTCTGCAAAACCAATTTCTTTCGCTCGCTTATTCAAATTTACAATATCTTTTTGAAACCGTTGATATGCCGGTAGCCAAATCAATTCTTGATAAATGGGCTCATAAGCTTTTAAGGTTTCGATAACGATCATCAAGTCAGCATTAGTTAGTAAGCCCATAATCCTCTGAGCAAAGTCATCAATATCTTTTGCTTGAGATGATGCCATGACTAATAGTTCCGTAATTTGACGCTTATTATGTCGATGTGCAACCTCCTCTGAAAAAGCATAATCATAAGACAAATTGACTTCGCGGAATCGCTCAATGATTTGACGATATGTTTGATTGTTATAATCACTTTGTTCAAAGATCTCGGTCAAACTTCTAGAGGTACCGCCAGGCCCCCCTGCTATTCCTTGAACGAAGTTATATAGGCCATGTACTGGATTAGAAGAAAATTCAATATCCGGCATAGGTTTTGCAGTGGCCGCAAGCTGAGACGAAGTTGCAATTAGCAACAATAGAAAAATAGCTAGACAGAGTTGTTTTAGAGTGCTCATTGTTAACCCCCTATTAATTAGATCTATATATTACCTAAGAAAACTGTAAGCAGTCTCCTTGTCTTTGTAACAAAGAGTTATTCCGTTTAGTTATTTTTACTAATTCGATAGATTATCAATAAATAAACTTAAAGGCGCATATTGTGTGAACTGGGTCACCTTCTGGACAAATCCGGAAAAAAGAGTAATATTAAGATTAATAATAAAAATAACAGATAGTTATCAACACCTTTTCAGCTGTTTCTAAGGATATGGAGGGTAAATATCATTTCTGACGTCACTAATGATATAGATGAATTAACATCGTTAAAAGATAAGTGTGACTTATACGAATCCTGGCTAAAGGCTTTGGATGAAGTAGCCCCTTTTGATTTATGGTTTAAAAGCAAAGATAGTCAATACCTCTACGTTAATAAGCGGTTCGTACAGGCCATGGGACGAAATCGCAACCAACTCCAGCATAAATACCCAGCAGACATATTCGAAGGCGAACGCATTGAGCGCGTATTAGCGCTTGATAAGCAAGTTATGGAACAAGGATTTTTACAACGGGTAATTCCCTGCGAAGAGTCGGGCGTCATTAAAATGCATAACGAACACCGTTTTGCATTGCACAGTAAAACAGGAGAAGTCTCAGGTCTTGGCTGTATTGCGTTAGAAGTTAGCGAAGAAACTTTTGCACAAAACACATTAGCTAGAGCAGAGTCATTAGCCCAACTTGGTAGCTGGAGATGGTCAATTGCTAGTTCTGATTTAATATCTTGCTCACAAGAATTTGCCAATATTCTAGGGGTTACAATTGGAGAAACTTTTGAGTTGATGTATCATCGCCTCGATAGATTAATACATCCAGAAGACAGGCACCTTGTGGAACCCACTTTAAAATCTATTAAAAACGGTAATCACCGCTCTTATAAAATAGAATATAGAATCATAAAGCGGAATGGCGATATTCGACATGTAGTTGAAATTGCCGAGCCATTATACAACGGCGATAAAGCAATCGAATATGTAGGCATATTGCAGGATATTACTGAAAGGAAGAGCATTGAAAATGAACTAAGAGACATTAAAAACAAGCTGGAACTACTTGTTGAAAAACGCACTGAACATCTAGAGTATCTTGTATCTCACGATAGCTTAACTGGGTTGCTCAATCGAAGTGCATTAACCCAAGACTTAGAAAAATTGATGCCCAAAGTAACTGATTCCCACATAGCATTAGTGCTTATGGATCTAGATGGTTTTAAGGACATAAACGATTACTTTGGTCACTTAGTGGGCGATAAAACACTTGTCACTATAGCAGAAAGAATAAAACTATTATGTGGTGAAAAGCATTTTGGTTTGCGCCTGGGAGGTGATGAGTTTGCCATTGTTATGCCAAACATTTCGGGCAAAGATGAAGTTGAAAGTTTTTGTTCAAACTTATTAAGCCATGTATGTAACTCTATCGAAATAGCTCAGATAAAACTTTTTGTTCGATGCTCTATTGGTTATGAAATTAAAAGCTATGATTGCTGGTCTTTAGAAAACATGCTTGCTAATGCTGATTTAGCGTTATATGAATCTAAAAAATGCGATGAAATCAAAATTGTTCAATACACTGATGCTATGGGGCAAGAATTGAGTTATCGAAACATTATTGAAGCAGAGCTACGTAAGGCATTGGCTGTCAATGCTCTCCATATTGAGTATCAACCAAAATTTGCTTTGGGTGATAATCCTAGAATAATTGGCGTAGAAGCTTTAGCTCGCTGGCATGATAAGAATCTTGGGAAAATAAGCCCTGAACAATTCATTCCTATAGCCGAAAAAACGGGCATGATTAATGAGTTAAGTGATTTTGTTTTAGATACAGCCTGTAAAGATATCGCGTCACTTAATGAAACCTTTAATTTAGATTTAAATTTGTCAGTGAACTTTTCCGCAGCTCAATTTTTTGATGATCAGTTATCAAATAAGATTACAGCGGCAGTTGAAAAATCCAATTTGTCTCATGAAAAATTAGAAATCGAAATCACAGAAACCGTTTTTATCAACAACCCTGACAAAACAACTCAGTTGTTGAAAGATATCCGCTCCAACGGGGTTAAAGTTTCTTTGGATGATTTTGGAACCGGTTACTCATCTTTAAGTTATCTAAAAGATTACCAAGTTGATATTTTAAAACTCGATAGAGGCTTTATTAAAGACCTAGAAGCCTCTGAGCGCTCACAGAACATTGTTAAGAATGTAATAAATCTTGCTGATAGTTTAGACTTATCTGTAATCTGCGAAGGCATAGAAACACAAACACAAAAAAACATGATAGAACAGTCTGGGTGTAAATATGGTCAAGGCTTTTTATTAGGCAAACCTATGCCGATAGAAAGTTTACAACAATTATTAGACTCTAAAGACTAGTTACTTTCTTCTTTACTAATAATTCCAGGACAATCAAGTTCAGGAATTTCAACATCCTTTGTTTCTATACCCTGCTCTTTTAATTGTTTTTTAAGTCCTTGTAACTGATGCTCTAATGCATTCGAGTGCTCCACCATATTCTGTATAGCGACCACTAATGGATCTATTTGATCAGAACTTACTCCAAAAGCTTGGAAGTTGTGTTTAGCAGTAGGGTCAGTTTCAGAAGCTTCACGCGCAGGAATGCCAATTACAGTTGCATCGGCAGAAACATCTTTAACGACAACTGCGTTCCCGCCCACTTTAGCATTATCATTTAAAACTACAGGTCCAAGAATCTTTGCACCAGCCCCAATAACTACATTATTTTTTAGCGTAGGATGCCTTTTACCTTTTTCTAAGCTAGTACCACCCAGAGTAACACCATGATAGAGCATGCAGTCATCACCAATTTCTGCAGTTTCACCTATAACCACTCCCAATCCATGATCGATAAAGAATCTACGACCAATGGTTGCGCCGGGATGAATCTCTATTCCAGTCAAAAAACGCGAAAAAGTCATAATTGCTCTGGCTAACCATTTCCAGTTTTTTTGCCATAATTTATTAGCAAAACGATGCCACCAAATAGCATGTAGGCCGGGATAAAGAGTCAATACTTCAAAGTTATTTCTAGCCGAAGGATCTCGGTGATACACACTCTTAATGTCTTCTTTAATTCGCTCAAACATTGGTTTTCCGCTTAATATACTTATCAATAGAGGACAAAAAACCTCTTAATATGTTTACTTCACCTTGATTTAATTGGCTTTTGGCAAAAAGTCTTCGTACCCTACTAGATAATAGCTTAGGATTATCAGGATCATAAAACTCAGTGCTTATCATGGTTTCCTCAAGATGCTTATAAAGACCATCAACTTGCTCAGATGTTGCATTCAGCTCACTTTCTTTTAGTTCAATTTCTTGCTGTTGAGTAGAATCAGCCATTAATTCTTTCAATCGTAATTCATAGCTAATAATTTGAACAGCAGAAGCTAAGTTTAATGACATATATTCTGGGTTCGCAGGTATATTCACATGGTAATTACACAGTTGCAATTCTTCATTCAAAAGCCCTACGCTCTCTCGTCCAAATAAAATGGCCACAGGACGAGACTGCGGCTTCTCATGAATGATTTGAGCCATTTCCCTAGGCTCAATTAATGGCCATGGTAAGGTTCTATTTCGTGAGCTGGTACCAATTACGAGGCGACAATCTTCAACGGCTTCTTCTACGGTTTTAACAACTTTAGCATTATCAAGGATATCTAATGCTCCAGATGAACGAACCATTGCTTCTTCACTAGGAAAATCTTTTGGACTAACTAGCACTAATTGACTTAGTCCCATGGTCTTCATAGCACGAGCGGCCGCGCCGATATTCCCAGGGTGACTAGTAAAACAAAGAACTATTTTAATTTGATTAAGCATTGATAGAAATACAGAGTCTAATCAATAAGTTAAAGGGATCATATCAAACTAAGTTGTTTTTCCCTAATCCAGTGCAAAAATAATAGTGTTTCAAATTTTCTTTTGTTAAAATGCGCTTCATTAGCGACTATCTATGTTGATAGCGACTGTTCTTTGATAATTGGTGATTAATATGAATGCGTACCGTACTATTGCGATCCGCGCGGCAAATCTTGCCGGCGATTTTATTGTTAAAGCGTTTAATGATCGTGATCGAGTGATCGCGCGTAAAAAAGATTTGAACGATTATGTTACAAATGTCGACCAACAATCTGAATATTTAATCATTAATACTATCAAAACTGCTTACCCTGAGCACTCTATCCTAGCCGAAGAATCGGGCTTACAAGAAGGAAGTGACAAAGATACTGTTTGGGTCATTGATCCTCTAGATGGTACTCGCAACTTTATCGATGGCAATCCACATTTCTCTATTTCTATTGCCGTAAAACAAAAAGGCAAAACCGTAGCCGCTGTTATCTTTGATCCTATGCGTGATGAAATGTTCAGTGCTTCAAACGGTAATGGAGCACAGCTTAATCAAAATCGAATACGAGTTGCAGGTGAAAAGAAGCTTGAAAAGTCTATCTTAGCCACAGGCTTCCCATTCCGCTCAGGTGCTAACGTCGAAGAATATCTTAGCTATTTCTCTACATTGCTTCCTTTATGTAGTGATATGCGTCGAGCAGGCTCTGCAGCATTAGATCTTGCTTATCTGGCGTCTGGTCGGGTAAATGCTTTTTGGGAGTTTGGATTATCAGACTGGGATACTGCTGCAGGCGTTCTAATTGTAAAGGAAGCTGGTGGCTTGGTAGGTGATGTTAAAGGTAACCCTTTCTCAACCAATTCCAAAAGCATCATGGCAGCCAATCCGCATGTTTTTAAACAATTTATGCAAACTGTAAAAGAACTCTAATTTAGACCATTTTAATAATATCTACTAGATTAAAGGACAAACCTTTGAGATAATTGGTTTGTCCTCTTACCAGTTGAGATATTGGAAATGCAAAAATTATTCAATGATTTGTGGAAAGATTATGCATCTATCACGCCAGATGCCCTTGAAATTCATGATCTTTTCAGTAACTTATCAAACAAACCTATTGTAAATGATCATATCGCATTAAGAACCTTTAATGATGGCCTAATCAGCTTAAAACATATTGGTAACTACCTAGAAACACAAGGATACGTAGCATCAGGCGAGTATCATTTCGAGAAAAAGAAACTTTACGCAAAGCATTTTTCAAATAAAACAGATCCAAAAGCTCCTAAAATATTTGTTAGCGAACTTTTATTAGAAGAGTTTTCAGCAGAGTTACAAATGTTCTGTAGAGGTCTTATTGCACAAGCAAATTGGAAAATCTCTAAAGAAGGTTTAGAGCTTCCAAATAGGCATTGGGGAAAAATCAGCCGAAGCGCTTATGAGCGACTTTTAGAGGAAAGTGAATATGCCGCTTGGTTAGCAGCATTTGGATTAAGAGCAAACCACTTTACTGTTTCTATAAATGATTTAGAAAGCTTGGACTCAATAGAGACTGTTAATCAATTCGTGAAAAGTAAGGGATTTGAACTAAATACCATTGGCTCAGAAATTAAAGGTTCAGAAGCTGTCGGGTTGAAACAGAGCTCAACCATGGCAAACCTAGTTGATTGGGAATTTGAAGATGGAACCTACCCTATTCGTACGTGCTTTTATGAATTTGCTGAAAGGTTTCCATTGGATAATGGAGAGACTTATCAAGGTTTCGTCGCCGCTAGTGCTGATAAAATTTTCGAATCCACGAATGCCGCAGCTTAAATTAAGCTGCGGGAATATTCATATTACAAATTAACGCTGGCTATCAGCATTGCTGGTATGGCCTGTGTTATTTTGTAAACGTCTCAAGGCTTCTCTGTTACGATCAATTTCATCACGAGTGTAACAAATGCGTCTAGGGAAGTTTGAACCAACTTTCTTCACAGTTTTGCAAATGACTTGGTCATTACTTGCTAATTTATCAGAGTCAACTGCTTTTGCTGCTGTCTCTGTCTTTGTCGTAGCACATCCTGAGATTACAAGTGCACATCCTAGACCAATAACTATATTTTTTAACATTTTCTCTCCAGTTTAATAAGCTTTCAATTTAATGAGCGTCTATTCATAATAAAAGTTACAAATAATTTTAAGGCTCCTATTTTTTAAGATAAAGCAAAAAAAATCTATAAATATATTGTAACAATTTTGTATTCCTGTGAAATTTAAAAGTAATCTTTTAATACCTTAGGAATCTCAATGGTACCATCGGCTTGTTGGTAATTTTCCAAAATCGCAACTAAAGTACGTCCTACAGCTAAACCTGAGCCATTTAGGGTATGCACTAATTCTGGCTTTCCTGTTTCTGGGTTTCTCCAGCGTGCTTGCATACGGCGAGCTTGGAAGTCATTCGTATTACTACAAGACGAAATCTCACGATAAGTATCTTGGCTTGGCAACCAAACTTCAATGTCGTAAGTCTTAGTTGCACCAAAGCCTATATCACCAGAACACAGGTTTACAACTCTATAGGGCAATTCTAGTAATTGAAGCACTTTTTCCGCATGAGAAATTAAGCGCTCCAACGCTTCCATTGAATCTTCGGGCTTAGTGATATGTACCAATTCAACTTTTTCAAACTGGTGCATACGGATCAAACCACGTACATCACGACCATAAGAGCCCGCTTCGCTTCTAAAACAAGGCGTATGAGCCGTGTATTGCAGTGGTAAAAGGTCGGCATCTAAAATTTCGTCACGAACCATGTTGGTCACTGGAACTTCAGCGGTGGGGATCATATAAAGCGGACGGTCATCTTGATTTTTGCCTTGAGCTTTAAACAAGTCTTCACCAAACTTTGGCAACTGACCTGTTCCCGTTAAGGATTCAGCATTCACCATGTAAGGAACATAAACTTCTTCATAACCATGTTCATCAACGTGTAAGTCCAGCATAAATTGGATCAAAGCGCGGTGCAGTTTTGCTACCATGCCTTTTTTGATGATAAAACGACTGGCTGAGATTTTAGCTGCGTTTGCAAAGTCTAAACCACCCAACCCTTCACCAACTTCTACGTGATCTTTAATCTCAAAGTCAAACTGGCGAGGCGTTCCCCAACGACGAACTTCTTCGTTGTCATTTTCATCTTTGCCTTCAGGTACAGAGTCGTCCAAAAGGTTTGGCATCCCATAATGAATTTCATCAAGCTTAGCCATAACTTCTGTTTGACGAGCTTTAGCAGCATCCAACTTAGCGCCTAAATCGGCAACTTTATCCAACAATGGCTGAATATCCTCACCACGCGCTTTGGCTTGTCCAATGGACTTAGAACTGGAGTTGCGTAAATTCTGCAACTCTTGGGTTTCTATTTGAATTTGCTTACGTTCATCTTCAAGCTTTGTGTAGGCAACCGCATCTAACTCATAACCACGCTTAGCTAAGTTAGCGGCAACCGCTTCAATATCAGTTCTTAATAGTTTTGGATCAAGCATCAGGCTTTCTTCTTAAAGTTACGCCTGCAATCTAAAACGCAGGCATTCATCAAAATTAGCTGGCTATTCTATCACCAAGCCAAGCGCCAACAAAGACCATAAAGAGACAAATCAGCAAGTTTGAAGCGATATAAAGCAATGCTTTTTGATATTGCTGTTGTTGGAATAACAAAAGTGCATCTACCGAGAAAGTAGAAAAGGTAGTCAAGGCGCCTAAAAAGCCGATCACAACGCCTTGTTTGATATTCAAAGAGATATTAGATTCTTGCCAGTAGGTTAGTAAAACACCAGCTACAAAACAGCCGATAATATTGGCAATTAAAGTTCCCCAATAGATTTGCTCTCCAAACCTATCCAATGACCATTCCTTAATTTGAAATCGCGCCAGAGCACCTAATGCACCGCCAATGCCAATACTTACTGCTAAAGCCCACATCAATAATTACCTCGATTTCTATTTCGGATCCATGACAATTTCTCAGCAATTTTTTTCTCAAGGCCACGATCAACAGGATGATAATATTCGGTTTCACCTTTTTCATCAGGGAAATAAGTCTGCCCCGCCGAATGGCCACTAGGTTCATCGTGGTCATAGCGGTAACCAGTGCCATAATCTAAATCCTTCATCAACTTAGTTGGCGCATTTCGAATATGTATCGGCACTTCATAAGTTGGATCAGACTTAACATCCGCCATAGCTGTTTTATAACTCGTATAAACCGCGTTACTTTTGGCGGCGCAGGCTAAATAAGTCAATGCTTGTGCAATCGCTAGCTCCCCTTCTGGGCTACCTAGCCGCTCTTGAACATCCCATGCATTTAATGCGATGGTTAAACCACGAGGATCGGCATTACCGATATCTTCACTTGCCATTCGTACCACACGACGTGCAACGTATAAAGGATCGACACCACCATCAAGCATCCGACAAAACCAGTAAAGTGCGCCATCAGGATTTGAACCGCGTACTGATTTATGTAAAGCCGAAATTTGATCATAAAAATGTTCACCGCCTTTATCGAAGCGACGTAAGGACTGAGTTAGCGTTTCTTCGAGAACCGACTTATTTATTTCCCAAACGTCTTCTTCAGATTGTTCTCTAGACATCGCCATTTCGCTGGCAATTTCTAAAAAATTTAATAAGCGACGTCCATCGCCATCCGCCGATTCAATTAAAATGTTTTTGCATTCCTCATTAATACTTAATGCAAACTTACCCAAGCCCTTTTCTTTATCAGCAAGTGCATGTTCAATCAGATCCGAAAGCGCTGGATAGGACAAATCTTTTAATACAAATACTCGGGCGCGTGATAAAAGCGCGTTGTTTAATTCAAAAGAAGGGTTTTCTGTAGTCGCACCTATAAAAGTTACAGTGCCATCTTCTACAAATGGTAAAAATGCATCTTGCTGGGCTTTGTTAAAACGATGAACTTCATCTACAAACAAGATGGTTTGCTTGCCTTGAGTTTGATATTGCTTGGCTTCTTCAACCGCAGCTCGAATATCTTTAACGCCTGCTAAAACCGCTGAAATAGTAATAAAATACGCATTAGAATTATGCGCAATCAGTCTAGCCAATGTTGTTTTACCAGTTCCTGGGGGACCCCAGAAAATTAATGAAAAAGGACGTTTTGAATCAATCGCTTGACGTAATGGCTTTCCCTCGCCTAATAAATGTTCTTGTCCAACGTATCCTTCTAAAGTGTTTGGCCGCATCCTATCGGCCAAAGGAATATAAACATTAGATTCTTGAAATAAGTTGGACTGTTGACTCATTGTTAATTTTCGTTTTTTACCGCTTCGGTATCCATAATTTGTGGAGGCTTGATTAAATCCGTTTCAGTATTACGAGAATCAATCAAATCAATTCCTACTGGAGGTTCAAATTTAAAAAAGTCATCAGCCAAAGATTGATTATATTGTTGCTCACTAAACTCAACGATAGTCGCCTGACCAAGATTATCTTTTACTTGGAATGCCACAAAATCATCAGCTTTAAATTCCATCAACATTGATTCAAATAAGGCTTCTTCAGACTTTGGTCTAAGGTGAAAGATAACACTAGACTCTTCTCCATTTTGACCTCCATCTTGAACACGAGCAATTAAATAATCTTTAATTATCGTATCCCCCGCATTACTCAATAAGGCAGCCGGAGAATTATTAAAAGACTCATCCAAGTTTGATACATTAATTTGCTCAATATCCTTATCAAATTGCCAAAGATTCACACCATCAGAAACTATCTCTTGCTCATAAGGCTCAGACACTAACCATTTAAACTTCTTTGGACGTTGAATTTGAAAACTGCCACTTGAGCTATCTAATTCAGTACCTAATTCATCAATAACAATCTGTGAAAACTTCGCTTGCATTGATTCAATCTTCGCTAATCGTAACTTTAAATCTTCACCTGCATCCGCGAATAAACTTACTGAAACAAAGCTCAAGGTTACAATTGCAACATTCTTTAACAAAATTTTTATCATTTCTAAACCTTAGCCATAACATCGGCTATTACTATTCTTATCTATTTTATAACGCTAACTAACTGAATCGGGGCTTAATAGTCGTTATCTTTAACACCGAACATAAGTCACAAGATCCCAGCTCAAAGCTGGAATGACGCACTTTTGAACTTTAGCGGCCTGGCTAGCTCAAATTAGTCCTTAATAGGCGGTGGCGCCAAAACCTCACGCGTGCCGTTACTACCCATCTCACTGACAATCCCGGCAGCTTCCATGGCTTCTACCATTCTTGCTGCTCGGTTGTAACCAATTTTTAAGCGCCTTTGGATGCCTGAAATCGAGGCTCTGCGTGATTCAGTGACTATGGCAACTGCTTGATCGAATAGTTCATCTTGTTCACTATCAGTTTCACCCGCCATACCAGGCATTCCCGGCACAGGCACTTCACTAGTACCTTGAATAATCGCTTCTAAATAGTCTGGTTCACCGCGACGTTTCCAGTCTTCAACCACTCGGTGGACTTCATCATCATCCACAAAGGCGCCATGCACCCGCGTTGGAATGCTAGTGCCACCTGGTAAATAAAGCATATCCCCCATGCCCAATAATTGTTCCGCACCGGTTTGATCGAGAATCGTTCTTGAGTCAATTTTTGAAGAAACTTGGAATGCCATTCGTGAAGGAATATTCGCTTTAATCAAACCCGTAATAACGTCAACCGATGGCCTTTGTGTCGCCAAAATTAAGTGAATACCCGCGGCACGCGCTTTCTGAGCAATACGAGCAATTAATTCTTCAACTTTCTTACCAACAATCATCATCATGTCAGCAAGCTCATCAATCACCACCACAATCGACGGTAACTTTTCTAACATCGGCGGTTCTTCTTCTAAGCCATCAGTGGGCTGCCAAAGCGGATCAGGAATTGGCTCGCCTTTTTCAATCGCATCGACCACTTTTTTGTTAAAACCCGCTAAATTTCTAACGCCCATCGCAGACATTAAACGATAACGACGCTCCATTTCACCAACCGACCAACGCAAGGCATTAGCCGCATCTTTCATATCGGTAACCACTTCGCACAATAAATGTGGGATCCCCTCATAAACGCTGAGTTCCAACATTTTCGGATCGATCATGATTAAGCGTAAATCTTCAGGCGTCGCTTTATACAACATACTGATGATCATGGCGTTCACGCCCACTGACTTACCCGAGCCAGTAGTACCAGCCACCATCAGGTGCGGCATTTTCGCCATATTAACCACAACTGGATTGCCTGCAATGTCTTTACCTAAGGCCATCGAAAGTGGCGCTTTTGATTTATCAAATGCTTCTGACGCAATCACTTCTCTTAGACGAACAATTTCACGATTCTCATTCGGGATTTCAATACCGACATAAGTTTTACCGGGGATGACTTCAACTACACGAACAGAAGTTGTTGATAGTGAACGAGCTAAATCCTGCGCCAAATTAGTGATTTTACTGACTTTAACGCCTGGAGCTAAGTCGATCTCAAAGCGAGTGATGACAGGTCCTGGATGAACCTCCATGACTTGGACTTCAACTCCAAAGTCTTTGAGCTTTAGCTCTAGCAAGCGTGACATGGCTTCGAGTGCTTCTGACGAAACAGAAAATTTCGGAGGCTCTGGCGCGTCTAACAGTTCCACTTCCGGCATTGGCGTTACTGGACCATCAAAAAGTGGCGCTTGTTGTTTCTTAGCAGTAGCTTTTTGCACTTTCTTGCTAGGTGCTAATGGTGCAACCTTTGGCTCAATTTTTACTGGTTTACGTGCTTCAACCTTGGCTTTTTCTTGCTTGAAGGTTTCTTGGCGTTTCACCACCACTTGTTTAACTTCTTTTTCTTCGGCGCGCTTTTCTTTAGTTGTAGCCCACCAGACTTTTAATTTCTCCCAGCCATTGATGGTCATTTCACCGGTTCTATCCATTAACTTTAACCAAGAAATACCGGCAAATAAAGTTAAGCCCGACAGAAAAATGGCCAATAAGATTAAGGTAGTGCCATACAAACCTAAGCCATCTAAAATTCCTGAAATTAAAAATTGTCCTAGAATGCCTCCAGATGAGTAACTTGGCTGTAATGAGGGATCGAAAAAATGCAAGGTCGATAAACCGGCTCCTGACAGAATGGCCATAAGCAGTCCAGCACCCTTCACCAGCCAAAAGCTCTTTGGGTGCGAATTTTCAATTTTGCGCCCGCTGTAAACCAAATAACCAACATAGCCGACGATTAGCGGCACTAAATAAGCTAAATAACCAAATAAATGTAAAAAGAAATCTGCAAACCAAGCTCCTGTTTTACCAGCTAAATTTCTAACACCTTGTCCATTACCATTAGTAAAAGCACCGGGGTCGTTATGATGATAAGAAACTAAAGCCAATAAAAAGAAAATAGCTAAAGTGATAAGCAAGATCATGCCGCCTTCACTTAAACGCTTACGTAATAATGCTTTTGAATCAGTTTCCTGAGATGTTTTTTTGGTTGCTTGTGTCACAAATATTAATACCTTTATTTTTCGATCATTCTACGCGTTATTAATCTAAATTAAAAAGCCCATTGCTCAGTTTAAATGGAAATGGGTAAATTGGGACTTTCTTTAACCTCTTCCATCACCATGTAAGAGCGAGAAGCACTCACGCCAGGTAAGGTTAATAAGGTCTCACCTAACAATCTTCGGTAGGCCTTCATATCGGCCACTCTGGCTTTCAGTAAATAATCGAAATCACCAGAAACCAAATGGCACTCCAAGATCATTGGCAAGTCCATCACTGCAGCTTTGAAGTCCTCAAATACGTCAGGAGAAGTTCGTGTTAACCTAATTTCCACAAACACCAATAATGACGCAGATAACTTCACAGGATTTAAGCGTGCGCCATAGCCTTCAATAAAGCCATTAGCTTCTAAGCGCTTCACACGCTCCAAGCAGGGAGTGGCACTTAAACCTACTTTTTTGGCCAATTCCACGTTAGAAATACGGCCATTGAGTTGCAACTCTTTTAAGATCCGTAGATCAATTCGATCAAGAACTTGCTTATTTGCGCTATGCGTTTTCAACGTATAAATCACTAAGAATTTAAAATCAATAGTTAATTATACCTCAAAATAGGAAAAAACAGCAAATAAAACTGGTAAAAGCACTTTATAATAGCGCGATTCTCTTTTATGAATTCCATCATTTAACAGCGATATTGGAGACTAGTCATGTTGATAGGTGTACCTAAAGAAATTAAAAATCACGAATACCGAGTGGGAATGGTTCCAGGTAGCGTTAGAGAGCTTATTGCTCATGGCCATGAAGTCATTGTAGAAACTAATGCTGGTAGCGGTATTGGTTTTACAGATGCGGATTATGAAACGGTTGGCGCTAAGGTTCTGGCAACTGCGGAAGAAGTGTTCGCGCAAGCGGACATGATTGTGAAAGTAAAAGAGCCTTTGGCACAAGAGCGAGCACGCTTACGTGAAGGCCAAATCTTATTCACCTATCTGCACTTAGCACCTGATATGCCTCAAACGGAAGATCTGGTGAAATCTGGAGCTGTTTGTATTGCCTATGAAACCGTAACCAGTTCGCGTGGCGGCTTACCATTATTGGCTCCAATGTCAGAAGTAGCTGGGCGTATGTCCATTCAAGCAGGTGCTGAATGTCTTGAAAAATCATCAGGTGGTCGCGGCATGTTATTGGGCGGCGTTCCAGGTGTATCGCCAGCTAAAGTTACCGTTATCGGTGGCGGTGTTGTTGGTACTAACGCTATTAAGATGGCGGTTGGCATGGGCGCTCGCGTTATCGTTCTTGATCGTAACGTGGACGTACTTCGTCGTATCGACGCTGAATTCGGCACTCAAGTAGAAACGGTTTACTCAAGCCATGACTCATTAGAGCGTCATGTAACCACTGCTGATTTAGTCATTGGTGGCGTGCTAATTCCAGGCGCAGCAGCCCCTAAATTAGTTACCGCGGAAATGGTTAAGAAAATGAAGCCCGGCGCTGTTTTAGTTGATGTTGCCATTGACCAAGGCGGTTGTTTTGAAACCTCAAAACCCACTACCCATGACGAACCAACCTTTATTATCGATGAAGTAGTTCACTACTGCGTAGCCAATATGCCAGGCGCTGTTCCAAGAACTTCTACTTTTGCACTAAACAATGCAACCTTGCCATTTATCATCAACCTAGCGAACAAAGGTTATAAGCAAGCCTTGGCTGATGATGAGCACCTATTAAATGGCCTAAATGTTTATCGTGGCAAAGTAACTGAAGCTTCAGTAGCGCAAAACCTAGGTTTTGATTTTGTAGATCCAAAGGAAGCTTTGGGATTATAAAATGCCCCGAGCGTTATTCTTTTTATTAACCCTAGCGCTGGTTAGCTGCCAAGACAAAGAACCGCCTGCCGATGCAAAATACGTATCAACAGGCTACTTTTTGGGTAGCAAGCCATATTCTGATGATTACCTAATTGATTTTCATAAAGATTTTAAATTATGTGAGAAAACTGCTGAGCAATGGGCAATTCAGCAACAGAATAAAGGAAAGAAGGTTAATTATGGGTGCCAATCTATAAAAAGCTGGATGCAAATTAAAATGCACAAAAAGAAAATGCGAGAAACGCTTTAAAAACTTTAAACGCCACTTCTGTGGCGTTATTTTTGCTTGAAATACAACCGGAAAACCCCATATCTATAGTAACGATAATAAAGAGTAATCTATGGATAAATTCAGACTAATAACGCTTAGTACCACCTGTTTTATTTCTTTTCTAATTTTCTGGATAACCTTTGTAGTTACTGTTGTTTGGGACCATTGCTGGAGCTTCGAACAATTTTGGTTTGAGACCCTCCTTCCCGCAACCCCTTATAATTGGTTTCTTTTGCTTTTTATTATTATTGCCTTATGGTGGCTCTCAGAAACTGCACTCGTAGTAATAAATAAATCATTCAACTTTTTCAATGTAAGCACGCTCAGTATTGTCTTGATATTTTTGTTAGTGCTGAGCATAGTTTTTTATAATTTCAATATTTACTATAATATAACCAAGGGAATCTCTGACAAGAAGAGTTTGATATTAATACATTATGAAGAGCCTACTGAGCAAGAAGAATATACTATAAAACTTATCAATAAAGATGGTGATATAGTTCAAAAGCCAAGTTTCGATTACGACCACTGGCTCAATTTAAGAGATGCAAGAACTTGCGATCTAGGAGTAGACTTTAATTCATATGATAAAAAGCAATGGCGCAAACTCAAAAATCAGTACGAGCTCTTCATCGGTTCCGAATATGAAAAAATTGGTTTAGATTATGATGTCCCTGCTAAATATAGTCGCAAATATGAGGCGCAAGTGCAGTCAAATTAGAGCTTACAATTCAGCTTTCTTCATCAACCTCTCTGCTTGGACCATATTAAAACCATTGACCTTTCGAAGACCTCCCATGAAGTTCAAAGGTTTAAAATACAAAGTTTCTAAAAATAGTAACCCAATATAAATTATTTCTTCCGACTTATAAAAAAAGCCGCATCAAATGATGCGGCTTTTTTGAAACAGTTATTAAGCGATTAAAGCTTAGTAACGTTCGCAGCTTGTGCGCCTTTAGGGCCTTGTTCGATTTCGAAAGAAACCTTTTCGCCTTCGTTTAAACTTTTGAAACCGTCACCTTGAATTGCACGGAAGTGTACGAAAACGTCTTCGCCACCTTCTTGCTCGATGAAACCAAAACCTTTTGAATCGTTAAACCATTTAACAGTACCAGTGATTGCTGACATATTATATCTCCAAGCGTATATCGCTTATTTAAGTCTGTTGCCAAAGTCGGCATTTTTTTACTGAACACTAATGACATTACTATTAGGATATTAAGCGTTGCTACTAAACTCTAGTAAATCAGTTTCGTGTTAAAACAGACTTGCTTGGGTAGTACCGTCGAACTTTAAAATCTTCCATAGCTGTTACATTAACCAGCAAATAGTACGATACAGTATTTGGTGAAAATGTAAAGCGATAATGCCCTAAATTTCAAATGGTTAGACATTTTTTAAAGCTCTTGGTAACTTAGAATAGGTCAGCTAATTCAGTTTTAACTTATGGATAGGAGAATCTAATGAGTAGCTCGAATAAAACCCAGCCTAATGACGGCGATGTTTTGGCCTTTTTAAATTCAGTTGAGCATCAAAAACGTCGTGAAGATAGCTTGAAAATGCTAGATATGATGAGTGAAATCACTGGTGAGAAGGCGGTTATGTGGGGCGACTCCATTATTGGCTTTGGTCAATACCGCTATAAATACAAATCTGGTCGGGAAGGCGATTGGTTTTATACAGGATTTTCGCCACGTAAACAGAATCTAACTCTGTACATTATGGATGGGTTCAAGAAGCGCCCTGAACTACTGGAAAAGATTGGTAAATGTAAGACCAGCGTCGCTTGCTTATATATCAATAAGTTAGAGGATGTCGATGAAAAGGTTTTGCGTCAAGTGATTAAGGAATCAGCCAGTTATGTTAAGAAAAACCAATCAGCTTGTTAAGGTAGTTACTCTAGCCACTATTGAGCTCATTGATATTTTCTATGGCCACAATTAATCCTTTGGCTTGGGTTTATTTTTAGAGCCCAAGCCCCTACAATCACTGCATCAAAAATATTACTTTAGTTCGGAGATCAACTTATGAGCGATGCTCGTCACATTCGATGCCTAATTTTAGGTTCTGGTCCTGCAGGTTACAGCGCAGCAGTTTACGCGGCACGTGCCAACCTTGAACCAGTGGTTATTACTGGGATGCAACAAGGTGGTCAATTAACTACTACTACCGACGTAGACAACTGGCCAGGCGATCATGAAGGAGTTCAAGGTCCTGAATTAATGGTTCGTATGCAAAAACACGCAGAACGTTTTGGTACCGAAATCGTTTTTGACCATATCCATACAGTGGATTTAAAACAAAAGCCATACACCTTAACAGGCGATGCTGGAACTTATACTTGCGATGCTTTAATCATCTGTACGGGCGCCTCTGCTAAATACTTGGGCTTACCATCAGAAGAAGCATTCATGGGTAAAGGTGTTTCTGCATGTGCGACTTGTGATGGTTTCTTCTATCGTAATCAAAAAGTTGCAGTTGTTGGTGGCGGTAATACCGCGGTTGAAGAAGCTTTGTATTTATCAAACATTGCCGCTGAAGTTCACGTTATCCATCGTCGTGATGAATTCCGCTCTGAAAAAATCTTAGAAGATAAGCTTCGTGCCAAAGCCGAAAATGGCAATATCACATTACACCTGCATCGTACCCTTGAAGAAGTGGTAGGTGATGACATGGGCGTGACTGGTATTCGTATCAAGTCGACTCAAGATGATTCGGTTGAAGAACTAGAATTACAAGGTGTCTTCATCGCTATTGGCCATAAGCCAAATACAGATATTTTTAAAGACCAGCTTGAAATGAAAGACGGTTACATCGTGGTTAAATCAGGAACTGCAGGTAACGCAACCGCTACAAGTGTAGAAGGTGTTTTCGCCGCTGGTGACGTTTCAGACCATATCTACCGTCAGGCAATCACCTCAGCTGGCACAGGCTGTATGGCGGCATTGGATACCGAAAAGTATTTAGACCAGTAAAACTAGAAGTTATCATTAGGGCGGTTTAACCGCCCTTTTTTATTTCGAGCACTACATCATGAGCAACCATTTGAAATTCTGCCTGTTATCCTTAGATGATGCTGAGCAACTTCTTGCTTTCGAGCTTGCAAACCGCGAGTGGTTTGAAGCAACTATCGAGAAACGAAATGATGAGTTTTATAATTTGTCTTTTATTGAAAAGCATATAAGGCAATTTCTGGAGCTTTATAAAAGCAAGCAAATGTATCCAGCCCTTGTAAAAGATCATCAAGGAATAATATTAGCAAGAACCAATCTACGACTTAATAACGATGGCTTTAACACCTTCGGTTATCGAGTTTCAGAAAATGCCTCAGGTAAAGGCGTAGCCACTTTTGCCGCTAAGCAAATGATAAACATTGCAAAACAAGAATTTCATTTACCCAAAATTTCAGCTTTTGTGTCAATCGAAAATACAGCCTCTGAAAAAGTCTTAACTAAACTAGGTTTTACCAAGAGCAGCCTGCATCCTAATTCAGCACTAGTGAAAGGGAACTGGCTAGACTGTCACGAGTATTATCTCAACTTACTCTAATTCCAAATCGCTTTTACAAGCTAAACAAGCCATAATAGGCATTGATAACTTTGAGCCCATCTATTTGAGTACTCTATGTCTGATACTAGCTTCCAAAATATAGCCTTAAACCAGCAATTACTATCCAATATCGAAAGCTTAGGTTATAAATCCATGACGCCTATTCAGGCAGAATCTTTACCTGCGATCCTTGATGGTATCGATGTCATCGGCCAAGCAAAAACGGGCTCAGGGAAAACTGCTGCTTTTGGTTTGGGGATATTGCAAAAATTAGACGCCAAAAATTTTAATGTTCAATCCTTGGTGCTTTGCCCTACTCGCGAATTAGCGGAACAAGTTGCGGAAGATATACGAACTCTTGCAAGAACTTTAGCAAACATTAAGGTGGCAGTGGTTTGCGGCGGTATTCCAAAGAAAATTCAAACCGCATCCTTAGCCAATGGTGTGCATATAGTTATTGGAACTCCTGGGCGCGTTGAAGAACATTTGGAACAAGGAACTTTAGAACTTGCTCAACTAGAAACTTTAGTTTTAGACGAAGCAGATCGTATGTTGGATATGGGCTTCCAGCCATCAATTGATGCAATTGCTGACTACCTACCTAAACAGCGTCAAAATTTACTCTTTAGCGCAACGTTTCCTGAGTCGATTGAGTCCATTGCAAGTCGTTTAATGCTCAAACCTAAGCACGTTAAAATAGAGTCAGATCATCTTGATTCAGACATCAGTCAAAACTTTTATAAAATTCAGGATGATAGCCAAAGGCTCAGCGCCACCCGATTGCTACTACTCGAAAACCGTCCTGATTCAACGGTTATTTTCTGCAACACCAAAAAAGAAGTAAAGGAAATTGCAGGCGAATTACGAAAATTTGGTTTCAGCGTTTTGCCATTGCATGGCGATCTGGACCAAATTGATCGTGATCAGGCACTTATCCAATTTGCCAATAAAAGTATATCTATTTTAGTGGCGACCGATGTTGCAGGTCGCGGACTGGATATTGAAGCTTTAGATCTAGTGATTAATTACCATACTGCTAGCGATCCCGAAACTCACGTCCATCGAATTGGCCGAACAGGTCGCGCAGGCAATCAAGGTTTAGCTTGTTCGCTTTATTCCGATAAGGAGGTCTTTAAAATAAAACGGTTAGGCGAACATTTAGGCTTTAAGATCGAAGCGCACAAATTGCCTGACTTAGCTCTGTTAAAACAACCTAGCTTTAAAGCACCAATGGCAACCTTACAAATTAGCGGTGGCAAAAAGAATAAAGTTCGTCCAGGCGATATTGTTGGCACTTTAACTAATCATCCGGACATTAATGGTGACGATATTGGTAAGATTAAAGTGGCTGCAAACTGGTCTTACGTTGCCGTTCGTCGAAATCATGTTGATAGCGCTCTACGCCATTTAAGCCAAGAAAAAATTAAAGGGCGTAAATACAAGATTAAAAGAATTAGCTGATTAGATAAGTAGGATCTATTGGGTGGAACTCATCGCTGGTATCAATTAAAGCTTGAGCCGTTAATTCTTTCACCCCGTAAACTTCGCTTGGTACTTTGTGATCCTCACGGATAGCTTTTAACAATAATTCAAAATCACCATCACCAGACAATAAAATCACTCTTTCAATATCTTGACGCGCCGCTAAGCGCATCATATCGATAGTAATCCCAACATCCCAATCGCCTTTAGCTGAACCATCGGAACGCTGAATAAAAGGTTTAAGTTTGACCTCAAAGCCAATGTGTTTTAATGCATCTTGAAACTTAATCTGGTTATCCTGATTGGACTTTATGGCATAAGCATTCGCTACAATAATTTCATGTTGCTGACTAAGTTTCTGCCAAAATTTTCGATAATTGAAAGAGCGGCCAAAAGCATCTCGGCAGGTATAATAAATATTTTGCACATCAACTAACAACCCAATTTTTTGCATCATTAACCTTTCTTGGTTTTGTTACTTTTAGACCATACTGATTGCGAGTTACGACTTCCCGCTTTCGTTTTGTTCTTTACATTTTTACCTTTTGGCTTTTGGCGTTTCACCTTCACTTTGTTGCTTTTATTAACCGCCTCATTTGCCTGTTGCACTTTAGTTTTTTTGGGCTTTTTAGGTTTCTTGGCTTTTAAAGCCTTTATTGGTTTTGATTGCGGTACTTCATGGCTAGGCTCAAAACCGCCAACATATTCACGCTTAATGTGCTTTTGGATCAGTTGCTCAATATCTTGCAACTGTTTAATTTCATCAGCACTGACTAAAGATACTGCTTGCCCAGCAGTATTAGCACGCCCAGTTCTACCAATCCGATGAACGTAATCTTCAGCAACATTGGGCAAGTCAAAGTTAACCACTTGCGGTAACTGGCTAATATCAATTCCGCGTGCTGCAATGTCCGTTGCTACCAACACTTGAATCTTATTAGCTTTAAAATCCGCTAACGCTTTAGTTCTTGCACCTTGGCTTTTGTTACCATGGATCGCCAAGCTTTTAATTTTTGCAGCATTTAATTGTTTAACTAGCTTATTAGCTCCATGTTTAGTTCGAACAAACACCAATACCTGATGCCATTTGTGTTCTTCGATAAGATGAATCAATAAAACTGATTTTTGCTTTTTGTCTACAGGATGTAACCACTGATTAATTTTTTTCGCCGTACTATTGGCTGGATTTACTGAAACCTCAACAGGGCTATTCACTATCGTTTTAGCTAACTCACGAATCGACTCAGAAAATGTTGCCGAGAACATTAAATTTTGGCGATTTTCTGGTAACACTTTTAATACCCGACGAATATCATGGATAAAGCCCATATCTAGCATTCGGTCCGCTTCGTCTAAAACAAGAATCTCTAGTTGATCAAATTTAACCGCGTTCTTTTCATGCAAATCCAGCAACCGCCCTGGAGTTGCAATTAAAATATCAATGCCTTTTCTTAAACGCATCATTTGTGGATTAATTTTAACGCCACCAAAAACCACCATTGAGCTCAAATGCAGACTCTTACCATAAACTTCAACGCTCTTACCTACTTGGGCAGCTAATTCGCGAGTCGGGGCTAAAATCAATGCACGTGTTGAATTAGGTTTTGCTCTGTCACCTTTAACTAGCCGTTGCAAGATTGGTAGTGTAAAACCTGCCGTTTTACCGGTTCCTGTTTGTGCCGCCCCCATTAAATCTTTGCCTTGCAAAATATGCGGGATTGCTTGTTGTTGAATCGGTGATGGTGTTTTATATCCTTGTTGCTCAATATTGGTAAGCAACTCGGGAATCAAACCAATCTCTTTAAAAGTCATGATATCTCGATAATAAAAAAGCTTAACGCTTAAAGTCGCAAGCTTACCTTAGCCACTCAAGCAAAGCCAGATAACTTCTGTTATTATCAACTTTAAGCTAACCGTTGAAACGAATTAATGAGCCAATCGCTGTTTATTTTAGATGACTCAATTCATTTTCCATCTACTTCTTTAGCACAAGAAGAGCCCAATGGTTTATTGGCCATTGGCGGTGACTTGTCTAGCGAGCGCTTAATTGAAGCCTACCGTAATGGTATTTTTCCATGGTATTGCGAAGATGAGCCCATTATGTGGTGGTCACCCGATCCTCGATGTGTTTTTAACCTGACTGACGATCAGCCAATTCATATTTCTAAATCACTCACCCGGAATTTAAAAAAGTCTAATTATCGAGTAATCATCAATAACGATTTTCAAGCTGTCATTGAAAACTGTTCTATGCCAAGAGCTAAGCAAGAAGAAACTTGGATTTTGCCTGAAATGCAAAAGGCATATATTCAACTGCACCAACTTGGTGTAGCCCATTCAGTGGAAGTTTATGATTTGGACAACATTTTGATTGGTGGTTTGTATGGAATCAGTTTCGGCCGCTTTTTCTTCGGTGAGTCCATGTTTAGTAAAGCTAATAATGGTTCAAAAATTGCTATTAGCCATCTGGTGCATTACTTAAAAAATGCAGGTTTTATTTTGATTGATTGCCAAGTGCCTAATGAGCATCTTTTCTCACTTGGCGCAGTAAATATAAGTCGAGATAATTTTATGCAACTCTTAGATAAACATCGAGACTGGCAACAAGAACCAGAATTGTTTAGAGTAGGAAAAGTTCTGCCCAGTTGGCGAAACCCTGTTAAAGCCCATGAGTAATAAACAAAAGAACACGCAACACATAAAGCTTTATGCTGGACCTGAGCACTCTTGCGGTTATTTGGAAGAGCAAAATTCAATATCCGTTTTCGCCGATCCGAGCATGGATCTTGATAATAACATTTATTCTGAACTCAGTCGTTTGGGCTTCCGTCGTAGCGGAAATCACGTTTATCGCCCTCAGTGCCCTTCATGTAGCGCCTGTTGGGCTTATAGAGTGAAGGTTAATGAATTTATTCCAAATAAATCTCAAAGACGTAACCTTAAATCCAATCAGGGATTAACTATTGAATTAGCACCAGCGAAGGCCAGTGCCGAAGATTATGAATTGTATGAGCAATATATTTGTTCGAGACATAAGGATGGAGATATGTACCCTCCTTCCTTTCAGCAATACGAAGAATTTCTCTTTTCTGATTGGTGCGCCACAAGTCTATTAAAAGTAAAAGATTCCACGGGAAATTTAATTGCCGTTATGGTTTTAGATCTTTTCGACGATGGCTTATCCGCGGTTTATTCTTACTTTGCTCCTAATAGTCCCTATCAAGGTCTTGGGGTATTTGTGGTATTACAGACCCTATTGTTATGCAAAGAGCAAGAGCTGCCCTTTTGTTATCTGGGGTATTACATTCAAGACTGTTCGAAAATGAACTATAAAAAGCATTACCAACCTGCCGAAGTTTTTAGAAATAACCGTTGGCAATCTTTAAAAAAACCATAATAATCGTATTAATCAAATTATAAATTTTCATCATGAGTACTATCGATAAATCCAAAAACTTAGATGGCGTTTGTTACGATATTCGCGGCCCTGTTCTTGATGCTGCTAACAAACTAGAGTCAGAGGGACGAAAAGTATTAAAGCTAAATGTGGGCAATCCAGCACCTTTCGGCTTTGATGCGCCGGAAGATATTGTCAAAGATGTTATTCAAAATTTACCTAATGCAGAGGGCTATACTGACTCTAAAGGGATCTATTCAGCACGCGTGGCAATTTATCAGCATTACCAAAACAAAGGTATTTCCAATTTAAACTTGGACAATATTTTTATTGGTAATGGCGTAAGCGAATTAATATTAATGTCCATGCAAGCCTTGCTCAATAGCAATGATGAAGTCTTAATCCCTGCACCCGATTATCCACTGTGGACAGCTTCCGTAAAACTAGCAGGCGGCAATCCGGTTCACTATTTATGCGATGAAGCATCGGGCTGGTTACCAGACTTACAAGATATAGAGCGTAAAATCACAAGAAATACACGCGCCTTGGTTTTAATTAATCCAAACAATCCTACAGGTGCGGTCTACCCTAAAGATTTTTTATTAGAGTTGTTAGAGTTAGCCAGAAAACACAAGCTCATTGTTTATAGTGACGAAATATACGACAAAATTTTATACGATGACACGGAATTGCATTCATTAGCAACTCTATGCAATGACCTGTTAATTATAACCTTCAGTGGCCTTTCCAAAACTTATCGGGTCGCAGGCTACCGTACTGGATGGATGGTTTTATCTGGCCCAACGGAAAAAGCCAAAGGCTATATAGAAGGGTTAAATATTCTATCCTCTATGCGACTTTGCGCTAATGTACCAAGTCAGTTTGCCATACAAACCGCTTTAGGGGGTTATCAGTCGATAAACGATTTAATCCAGCCTAATGGCAGACTATATCAACAGCGTCAAATGGCTTACGAAATGCTTAATCAAATCGAAGGTATCAGTTGTAAAAAGCCTCTAGGTGCTTTTTATATGTTCCCCAAAATCGATACAAAACGCTTCAATATTCAAAATGATGAACAGATGATATTGGACTTGTTATTAGAGCAACAAATATTACTAGTCCATGGACGCGCATTTAACTGGCCTGAGCCCGATCATTTCCGATTGGTCTTTTTACCTAACTGTGATCAACTCGAAAAAGGTCTTAACCAAGTCAAAACCTTTTTCGATAATTATCAACAAATTTAAGCCTTATGAGATACTTTTACCCAGAATCTAAGCTAATTCAGGTCATATTCAGCTATTTTGGTTAAAATGCTTTGCGATTATGGGTCAAATAGTGCATTATACGCGCGTTTTTTGAACACTTAGTCACTGCTTATGGGCAAACCCTGAGCAAACTTGTTTAGTAATAAAGGTATAGAATTTATATGGCAAAAGAAGATGTTATTGAGTTAGAAGGCAAAGTGCTTGAAACTCTACCAAATACCATGTTTCGAGTTGAACTTGAAAATGGTCACGTAGTTACAGCGCACATTTCTGGAAAAATGCGCAAAAACTACATCCGCATTTTAACTGGCGATACAGTGACTGTTGAAATCAGTCCTTACGACTTATCGAAAGGTAGAATTACCTTCAGAGCTCGTTAATACTTCTTTGCTATAAAAAAAGCGCATCATTGGATGCGCTTTTTTTGTTTCTAAGAGATACTTAACACATATCTTTAATTCGAGACTTCAGTTGCTTTTGTTCACTTCGCAGCTTTTCAACAATCAGCTTATTAGCTTCTTCTTGAGAACTATCTAAAACCTTTATCAAAGTCTTTTCAAACTTATCCTTGGAAAATTCCTTTGGATTAATTTTTGAAGAAGTTAATTTCTTCCTGAACTTCATCATGTTTTTCATCAGGGTGCCAAAAACTACATCCTCTAGAATTTCATCAGGCGGGCAAGATAAACACACTGGGCCTAACGGGTCTCGAGGATCAATCTTAGGCTTCTTTAAATCATCTAAGTCAAACTTTGCCACTAATTCAGGAATAAGCAACTCACGGATCCACCTTGAAACAAAGCAATGAGAAGTTACTTTACCTAGAACTGTTTTGCCTTCACCTCCTAAAATATTCACAGGAGTGTCCAAACGCCAATCTTCACGAGTTCTTGAAGTAAAGGCACTCCAAAAAGCAACAAAAGCTAACATTTTGCGTTGCTTTTCTTTAGGTGCCAACCAAATAGCAACATTTCTATGGTACCGGGCAATCTTTTTATGACTTAAATTATTGG
Source organism: uncultured Kangiella sp. (assembly GCA_947503345.1). Taxonomy (GTDB): domain Bacteria; phylum Pseudomonadota; class Gammaproteobacteria; order Enterobacterales; family Kangiellaceae; genus Kangiella. Next base: position 233,034 of record CANNCW010000002.1, read on the forward strand.
CCTCTTTTAAACCTACTAAGTCTTGATTCCCAGCAACATTTGGGTCACCGTCAAAGCCTGGCTCATAAGCACCCGAGAGATTGGTCGACATCCAATGGTGCCAAGTGGAGTCAACCACCACTCGTCCAAAATCAATTTCATGACCATTATAGGCTCCGATCACGCCAAACTTTTTATGCGGACTAACCGACTTTTCATGATCATAAGGAGGGTCTGGCAAGGTGTTACCATGAGCAATCACTTCAGGTAATGGTCTTTTGCCTGACTTGGTAGGGTATTCCTTGGCTTCTAGATCATCTGGAATGTTATCAATCAGAATGTCTGCATCTAAATTAATATCATCTTGTTCCTTAATCCACCCCTCATGCGGGTGATCGGGTAGAACATTGATCACGCCCAATTTCCCACCGCACAGAATAGGATGAGGTCGCCAACCTGGAAAAATCCGACCTTTAGCTTTATACCGCTTGGGATCGATCCGCTGCGCGACATCGTCGCTTTGAGCTTCAAAGGGAATGGTTTCCGGGTTAGGGTTAGTAACCACATCATGCTGCTGTGAATCCCACATAGGTCTATTGGTATCAACACGACTAGAGCCAATTCTCGGTGGCGCCAAATCTTCAGAGGTCCAACGACGCATTGACCACACTCGTGGGATTTGCGCACACAGATTAGCCCCTAAAGAAGCATGATCGCCCATGGCTAAAACTCCACCACCATTTTCCATCCAGCGACTTATAGTTATCTTTTCACTTTCACTAGGACATAAACTAGAACTCAAGATACTAGCCGTCGTTTGAGGAAAGTTATTACCAGGGGCAAAACCAAATAACCAAACTTCATCATGTTCATCTAGAATCAAATTACCCGAGTCTGGATCGGCATGGGTAAAACGATAATTGGAATAAGTTGCTTGATAATCACCTGGAACTGCATTCTTCACTAAGGTCGCACTATCATCATTACCCCAGCTAGCTAATGTAATTTTAAAGTTGGCATAAGAAATTGCCGTATTATCGCGCAAACGGTCGATAAGCTCTCTAAATGCAAAGCCATCTGATCGGCTAAATGATATACCCTCGGTAATAAAGAGAATATTGATAATTTGTGGTTTAGGTAAAAACAGTTTCCACTCAGGAATAATTAGTTCTTCTCTTAGCGGAAGCTCTAATGGTACGAAATCTAAATTAATAGGCATAATAAAAATCCTTTTGCTATATGTAAAATATAGTTAGCCCTTGAATATCCTTTAAGCAACTCAAATTCCTTTCAAGTTGCTAACTCCCTTCCCTAATTAGGGAAGAGATAAACTAGCATAGGATTAATATAAATAATGTGAAATATTTCAAAACCGCTTAGAATTAACTATTGAGCAGGTAACTTCTCTCTATGTGGTTCAATTCGAATATCTAGCTTATCATTGACTAAACTAATATATACATCGCCGCCTTGAGTTAGGTCGCCGAACAATAGTTCATTTGCTAATGGCTTACGAATATTGTCGCTGATAATCCTCTCCATGGGTCTGGCTCCCATTCGAACGTCATATCCAATGTCAGCCAGATGCTGACGGGCAGCATCATTAACATGCAGATTCACTTGCTTCTCATCCAGTTGTCTTTGCAATTCCGTTAAGAATTTATCAACTATAGATAGAATCACTTTTGGCGGTAGTGCTTTAAACCAAACTATCGAATCCAAGCGATTTCTAAACTCAGGAGAGAAGGTTTTATTAATAGCTTCCATGTTCTCACGAGAGAAATCATCTTGGCCTTTAAAGCCAATCGAGCCTTTCGATAACTCTTGCGCACCTGCATTAGAAGTCATAACAATCACAACATTTCTAAAGTCTGCCTTACGACCATTATTATCAGTCAAGGTACCATTATCCATAACTTGTAGCAGTAAATTGAATACATCTGGATGAGCTTTTTCAATTTCATCTAATAATAAAACCGCATGAGGATTTTTATTAATGGCTTCTGTTAGCAAACCACCTTGATCGTAACCAACGTAACCTGGAGGTGCGCCGATCAGTCTTGAAACCGTATGTCTTTCCATATATTCCGACATATCAAAACGAATCAACTCTACGCCCATTAAGCGAGAAAGTTGTTTGGTCACTTCGGTTTTACCCACACCAGTTGGGCCTGCGAACAAAAATGAACCCACAGGTTTATTTTCTTGCCCCAACCCTGCACGTGATAACTTAATCGCTTCTGACAAGGTACTAATAGCAGTGTCTTGACCAAACACCACCATTTTCAAGTTGCGCTCAAGATTTTTCAACAACTCTTTGTCTGAAGTTGAAACGGTTTTCTCAGGGATACGAGCAACTTTTGCTACCACTTGTTCAATTTCATAAGCTGTGATCACAGATTTTCGTTCTGCTTCAGGAATAACTCTTTGTCGAGCTCCCGCTTCATCAATTAAATCAATCGCTTTATCAGGAAGTTGACGATCATTAATGTACTTAGCACTTAATTCCGCAGCTGCTTTCAAAGCACCTGCTTGATATTTGATACCGTGATGTTTTTCATAACGGTCTTGTATGCCTTCTAAAATTTTAATGGTTTCATCAATGCTAGGTTCTTTAATATCAATTTTTTGGAAACGACGAGCTAACGCATGATCTTTTTCAAAGATGCCTCGGTATTCTTGATACGTCGTTGAGCCCATGCAACGTAAATCACCATTAGCTAAAACAGGCTTAATTAAATTCGATGCATCCATAGAGCCGCCTGAAGTTGAGCCTGCGCCAATAATGGTATGAATTTCATCAATAAACAAAATCACTTTCGGTTCTTTTTTCAACTGCGCTAATACAGCTTTTAAGCGTTTTTCAAAATCCCCTCTGTATTTAGTGCCTGCGAGTAATACGCCTAAGTCTAGGCTGTAAACTACTGCATCAGAAATAACTTCGGGTACATCTTTATCAACAATACGTTTAGCTAAACCTTCAGCAATCGCAGTTTTACCAACGCCGGCCTCCCCTACTAATAGAGGATTGTTTTTGCGACGACGACTTAAAATTTGTACTACCCGCTCAATCTCATAAGCTCGACCAATTAGTGGGTCTATTTTCCCATCTTCAGCTAACTGATTAAGATTAATTGCATATTGATCTAATGGGCGGGCTTCTTCGGCTTCCGAAGTTTCCTCATCATCAGTATCAAAACCAATCGACAAATCATCTTCATCTTTACCAATGCCATGAGAAATAAAATTCACTACGTCTAAACGGCTAATATCCTGCTTCGACAACAAATAAACAGCCTGGCTTTCCGGCTCACTAAACATCGCAACTAAAACATTAGCACCTGAAACTTCATCTCGCCCCGACGATTGCACATGGAAAACTGCTCTTTGCAAAACTCGCTGGAAGCCAATGGTTGGTTGAATTTCTATTTCGGTATTTTCTTCATCAAATAATGGCGTAGTCTTATCAACAAAAGCTTCTAAATCACTACGTAAAACTGGTAAGTCCGCTTCACAAGCTTTTAATACATTCACTGCATCATCGTTATCCAATAAAGCCAACATCAAATGCTCAATCGTAATGAACTCATGACGTTTTTCACGTGCTTGATGAAATGCTTTATTTAACGACTTTTCTAATGCCTTATCTAACATTTATTACCTCTTAGTTGGTTTTCACCAAAACTTTTAATCATTTGGTTCCATGACGCACATCAAGGGATGCTCATTGGCACGCGAGAACTCGTTCACCTGCACTACCTTGGTCTCAGCGATGTCAGGAGTAAAAATCCCACAAACGCCTTTTCCGTCATTATGAACCTGCAACATCACTCGAGTTGCATCTTCTTCGTGTAAGCTAAAGAACTTCCGTAAAACCTCTACTACAAAATCCATCGGCGTATAGTCATCATTCAATAATAAGACCTTATACATCGGCGGTTGTTTCACTTCAGGTTTAGCGTCTGCAACTGCTAAGCCGTGATCGCGTTCATTATCAAAATTGTCGTTCTGACTCATGTTTAACTTATTCAATACATTGTTACTACTATTATGAATCTAAAGTGGGGGTAAAGGGAAGTTATTCAAGGCTTAAAGATACTATATCGCCAAGCTAAAAGTGACTTTAATTTGCACGCAAGCAACTGAAATATAAGTGTTTTCTTATTTTTATTTTACATTGCAAATATGACTTGTTACCCATTTTTATACAAATCTTCATGCTAATATGATTGTTATAAAAATAATGTGGTGCAAATTGGTATAATAAAAGCACCTAAATTTGGTTATGCGCGCAATGCTTATAGGGTTTAACTCTATAGGCCATTTGTTGTGAGCATTTTATGGATCTAGAACCAAATCGTTGGCAAACTTTTATCCAAGAAGTTAAACGACGTAAAGTTTTTCAGGTAATTCTCGCCTACATAGCATTTGCTTGGCTTTCAATCCAAGTTGCTACAGTAATTGCGGATACTTTTACAATTCCCAGCTGGGTTCTTAAAGCTACCTTTATAATTTTATTAGTGGGACTTCCCATTATAGCCATTCTTGCTTGGATATTTGATATTAAACACGGAGGAATTGTCCGCACCAAAGAGTTGCCTCATCCCACCTTGCTTGACGTCAGTGCAATTCCAATTATATTTCATGCCAGTATTGATAACACTTTAGATAACGAACAACGTCACGCACGTTTTAGAGACTATGTTGTATGGGCAAAAGATTTTAATGTCGATACTTATAACATTTATCAAAGTGATTATATGGTTCTCTTTGACAATAGTGTCGATGCTTTGCGTTATGCTATTCGCATACAGAACCACTCTCAGCAATTAGATTTACCTTTAAAGATATCCGTCATAGAAGCACGAGAAGATAAATCACAACAAGATGAAAAAAATGAAATTGCTAGAGCAAGAGCATTAGCTGTCGACTCAAAAGTTGGCTCCATCGTTATAACAAACCGTGTTAGAGAAGCAATTAAAGATAGAGGGCTAAAAGAAGTTGAAAAAGCATTGCAATTATCTAAAAACTCTAACAGTAAAATCGAACAACAGAAATATTCGATAAAACCAAACTCTATAAAAGCTGTAAATCAAGCATTAAAAGATTACTCAAACAATATTTTATACCCAACAGCTCCTACAAGCTTAAAACTCGCTTCACTTCTATTTTTAACCGTAATCGCAGCTGGTCTTTGGCGCTTTATACCGACGCTTGAAGTAACTAACGAATCCACTATTTCAATCTTACCTTTTAAAAATATCAGCTCTAATAGTGAGGAAGATGATTTTGTATCAGGACTTAGTGACGATATTTTTCATAATATTTCTCAAATTCCCAGTATCAATATTGTATCTAGGCGCTCATCACAGTCGTTTCAAAACAACACACTATCAATTCAGGAGATAGGAGAATTTTTAAACGCCGATTTAGTGTTAGAAGGCAATATCAATAAAAATGCTGACTCGATAAAAGTATCCCTATGGATTACCGATACCAAAACAAGCTTGGAGCAATGGAATCAAGTTTTCTATTTAAACTCTTCCGAGCTATTTATTGGAAATAAAAAAATAACTCAATCCCTTTCTAAATTTCTGGGCAACCCAACGCAAGAAATCAAACTGGCGCAAGCTCCCATCAACCCAAATAATAATTCTTATCCTGAATATTTGCGTGCAAAAGGATTATTAAAAAAGCCCCCTACGATGACTCGCTTAGGAGAGATTGAATCTATCTACAATAATATCCTCTCCGAGCAGCATGACTTTACACCGGCTATAGCTGGATTGTGCCGAACCTATTTATTAATGTACGCACTACAAAAGGAAACACATCAATTTAATAAGGCAGAACAACAATGTCTCAGCGCACATAAAGGACAAGACACAAATATAGATATATTGACCACCTTGATTCAATTAAACCTAGAAAAAGGAAATTTAGACGACGCTGAAAAATTTATCGAAATCGCGCAACAAATTAATCCTAGTAATATTGACTTATTATTTAATCAAGCGGAATTCAAAAAAGTACAAGGTGACTATGCGCAAGCTATCCAGTATTTAGAACAAGCTATCCAGTTAGAACCTGGCTATTGGCGACTTTTCCAAATGCTTGGGAGTATTTATTTATACACCGGAAAATGGCAACTTGCATCAGAACAATTTGAGAAAGTAATTCAACTTATTCCCAATGACTCTCACGGTTATACCAACCTAGGAACAGCCTATTTCTTTCAAGGAGAATTCGATAAAGCCGCCAAGGTCTACGAGCAGTCATTAAATTATCAAAGAGATGATGTAGCATTATCCAATATAGCCACCATGTGGTTCTACCATGGTGATTATGCAAAAGCCTCTAACTATTATCTCCAAGCCATTCAGCTAGCACCCAAGCATTACATTTATTGGTTAAACCTTGCTGATGCTGAAGCTCAGGGAGAGCAAGGTACCTCACAAGCTTTGGTGCATTATCAACACGCTTTAGATTTGGCATTAGAAACAATTTCAATTAACAAGAACGATGCTGATGCCAGAATTGCGGCGGCTTGGAGCCATGCACAGCTTAATCAAACTATGCAGGCTCTTGCTCAATTAAATGAAGCTATTCGCATAAAAAACAATGATCCTAATCTGTTATTTTTAGCTGCCAAAATAATGGCTAAAACTGGAGATATGGCCCAAGGAAACCTCTATCTCAAACAAGCTATTTCTTCAGGCTTTCCAGAAAAAATTGTAAAAGTTTCGCCCATCATAAGTTCATTAAATCTTAGTTATCAATAAAGGAGTTCGATATGAGTATTGTTGAAATCAAAATTAAAGCTAAAAAGCTGAAAAAAGGGGATTCAATTCCCGAACTAGAAAAGAAGTCCCAAAAAGTTGTAGAGGTTTATAACGGCGATACCATAAGGTGGAAATATCAAAACAATTCTGAATTAAGCATTTTGCCCGACGCTCCTTTTACTGACGATCCAAGTCAAACACACCTTAAAGGAGCTGGAAAAGCTGAAACAACGGTTAATGGCGCCACCTCAGCGGAAAATAGAGTGATTAGCTATAACATTAAAACTTCTGATACCGATACTGAGTTAGATCCAGTAATTGTAATTAAAGAACCAAATCCGTTTCCTTTTATTATTAAAAATCCATTACTAACCGTTGTCATCAGCGTTATTGCAGGTTTTATTGTAGGCTTATTCCTATAAACCTTTTACTCAATCAAGTCACGGCACTTTCCCTGTGACTTGATTGACCCTTTACACTTGCAGATATATCCACTTTCTTTTAATCTGGTCGTACCTCGTAAATTTATCCGTTTCATGACCGAAAAGATCTTAGGCGTCGCTATTCCTTTTTTTATGCTATTTATTTTAGTAGAAATAGCCTATTCGCTTTGGACTAAAAAAGATTATTACCGTGTAAATGATGCCATTTCGAGTTTAAGTTGTGGTTCGGTGACTATCCTAGTTGAACTTTTCAGTAAGCTTCCGTGGTTTATTTTGTATGCCTGGATTTTTAACAAGCTCAGCTTCTATAAATTCCCTATGGATTCGGCCTTAGCATGGATTGGATTCTTTATAATCTATGATTTTCTGTATTACTGGGCGCACCGTTTCAGCCATGAAATCAATCTATTGTGGAGTGGTCACCTTCCACATCACCAAAGTGAAGAATACAATTTAACTACCGCGCTTCGCCAAGGGGCTTTGCAAAATACTTTATTATTCCCGATTTATCTGCCCATGGCATTCTTGGGTTGCAACCTTGAAATGTTTTTGGTGTTAGCGGTTACCAATAAACTGTATCAATTTTGGATCCATACTAGAACCATCGATAAGGTGCCATTGATTGAAGGCATATTAAATACACCCTCAGCCCACCGCGTTCACCATGCGGTCAATGAAGCTTACGTCGATAAAAACTACGGTGGCACTTTCATGGTTTTCGACAAATGGTTTGGTACTTGGGTAGAAGAAGACAGCAAAAATGAAGCAGTTTATGGCGTTAGAAAACCTTACCAAAGTTTTAATCCTATTAAAGCCCACATCGATTGGTGGTTAAGACTAGGCAAAGACGCCTCCCGTACCAAAAGCTGGAAAGACAAAGTCAAACTCTGGTTTATGCCGACAGGCTGGCGCCCTGAAGATGTTTCAAGCAAATATCCGTGGGGTAGATTTGAAATGGATAGCTTTGAAAAATACAACCCCAAAGTCAGTAAGCAAAGACAATACGGCTCACTTGCGCTTTACGCCCTGCTCGCCATTGCCATGCCTTTTATACTTAACTTAAAAGACCAAATCTACCTATGGCAACATGCCTTAATTGCCATAGGTACTTTATTCGTCCTGTATATTATTAATCGCTTAAATTATTAGCACTAATCAGGAATTGTCATCGATTCAGTAAACGATTTAACACCGATGGCGTTGTATATTTCATCTGGCTTATAAAGGTTTTTACCTTTAATCACCAACGACACTTTACGTAAATCACTCATATTTTCCAACGGATTACCGTCGATAAAGACTAAATCAGCTTGTTTACCTTCTTCAATAGAACCATTAGTTTTATCAGCGCCAACCACTCTTGCTGAATCGATAGTGCCGAGCTTCAGTACGTCTGCATTCGAAATACCTGCTTCAGCATAAGAAATCAATTCGCGGTGTAAGGAAAAACCCGCAATATTATCGGTGCCAGGAACAATTTGCACACCACCCTCATGTAGTTTTTTCACCATAGCACTAAGAGCTTCGGTTGATTTATTATACGCATCGCGTTCTTCGTCTTTAATGTTCAACACTGCGGTTTTAAAACCACGAGATACGGTTACGGGTAAATGGTCATAAATGTCTGCCATTTCTGGATTTATTACTCCTGCTTTAGCTTGTAACAACCAACGGAATACCATCAATGTCGGATCAATCACGGTACCCTTTTCCTTTAACTTAGCAATAAAGTCTGTGACTTCTTTTGAATCTAAGTCAAGTTCTCCTGCTTTTTCCCCGACTAGAGTAAAACGTAAACGCTGACGCGTATCGACATTTTTACCAAGGAAGTTTAAGAAAAGCATATTGATGTGTTGAATTTCATCAAAACCTGCATCAACAGCCTCTTCTGCGGTCATGAATGCAGGGATATGGCCACTTAAACGCATACCTTTACTGTGGATATGTTCAGCCAACGGTTGTACCCACTCGGGCTCCATTGAACTGTAGGTTTTTATTTGGGGGTAGTTATTATCTGCATACCAATCAACAGCAGCTTTCGCGGACTCTAAAGAATCTACGGTTTTACCCATTTTCATCGCATAAGGGCTTTCTCGGTCCATAAAACCAGAACGATAGACATCAGCACCAATAATTTCATTAGCTTCGCTCATGCGCTCAATAGCAGTGATATTATCATGGGTATTACCCATATCACGAACATTAGTAACACCAGCTGGAATATTTAATAAGCCGTCAGATTTAGATAAGTGACCATGCATATCCCATAGGCCTGGAATTAGAGTTTTGCCTTCAGCATTAATAACCTTGCCATTTTCTAATTTCGGCCAAAACTTTCCAATGGCTGATATTTTGCCGTCTTGCACCACAATATTTTGATCTTTAATTAATTCGCCAGTATTAACATCAACATAGTTGGCATGGGTAATTAAAATAGGATCATTAATTGGGTGAGTTAGTTTTTGAGCTAAATCTTTTAAATACTGATTATCAGCTTTCTTTTGAACTTCGCTAAGTTTTTCTAAATGCTCTCGCTCCCAACCTTCCGGAATAATGCCAAACCAACCGCCACCATCAGTAGCAAAGAAATTGTAATCATCATCATACCAAGCAAAATTAGGAGTAAATCCAAAACCGGCGATACCAATTAAATGTACGTCCTTTTGAATATCGCCATTTGTCAATGTGACGGTATCTAGTTTAACCAAACTAGCTGTACCAGCGGGTAAAAGCTCAATTTTGTTATCAGGATCTTTAGATAAAGCCTTAACTAATAGAGAATTGGATGCGCCAGTACCATCTATCGGCACATAAAACTGTTTTCCATCAGATTCAGCTTGTCCTGATTCATTTAAACTTTTCCAAACTGCATTACCATCAGTATAAGAAAACTGTTCATCAACAGGAGCTCCAAATGCTGAAATACCTTTTATTTGTTGATTAACGATAAATCCTTGCTCGTTGATCTCAATAGATTCTTCCGTTTCAATTCGACGGTTATTCCAGCCCATCTGTAACTTAGCATTTACTAAATTACCCTCTTGCTTAACATTTAAAGTTCCCGCTGAATCTTCCTTATTCCAAATATTAAAAGTAACTTCTGAAGTTTTTGGAGCTTCTTGCTCAACGACTTCTGATTGCAATTGTTCACTGTTAGTGGCGGCTGGAACCGCTTCATTTGCTTTACTTGATTTAGATTCGGAATCATTATTACAAGCGGTTAATGTCATGGATAAAGAGACAGCTAGCGCCAACGCCAACTTATTGAATTTAAAGTGTGAACTCATACTATTCTCCTATTTTGCTTGATACCAAGCTTATAAATTTAAAAGCAAAGAAACAAGCGATTGATACGCTTAGTTACAATTATTTTGAAGCATAAAAAAACTCCCGAAGGAGTTTTTTTATTAAGTATATTGCTTGGTAACTTGTAGCCAATTAGCTTTTTGTATTTCAAAACTCTTTTTAAGCTCTTCGTACTCTTGTCTTAAGTCTAGCTTGTCATAGGACTCAGCCAACTCATTCTTTTTCGCTTCTAACCACTCTTTTCTAGCTTGATAAGTTTGATTTAATTTATCTAAAAATACTTCATACTCATGCTGTAATTTAGCCATTAACTCTTCAGCGTTAGGCATATGTGCGGTTTTTTCCTTGGCCTTTAACAATAAAGTTTCGGCTTTAGCTTTTTCTATTTTATCTTTAGATACTGATTTAAGATTTTTTGTAACACCAATCCAACTTAAAGCTTTAATCCACCACTTAGAAGGATCAAAGTGCCACCAGCGAACACCATTGCGGTAATCGTATTGAAACTTGTGGTGATAATTGTGATAGCCTTCACCACCAGTTAATACCGCCAAGACGATGTTATCTCGGGCTGAATTCTCTTCTGTATAAGGCCTTGTGCCCCAAATATGTGCTAACGAGTTAATGAAAAAAGTTAAATGATGTGACCAAACCAGACGCCAAACACCAGCTACTAGAATCATTTCCCAAAAGTGACCCGTTATCAAGCCAAGCAATGCCGGAATGGCAATGTTTAAGCCGACACTCAATAACCAATAATATTTATGTTGGAACATAACTATCGGATCACGCTTTAGATCAGGACATCTATCATACTGCTCATCGTACCGCTTATGTTCATTTTCGCGTTTTAGCAACCAGCCTATATGTGAATGCCAAAAACCACGACTCGCTGAATAGGGATCTTTGTGGTCATGATCAACATGTTTATGGTGGATTCGGTGATCAGAAGACCAATGTAAAGCACTATTTTGTAGTGCTAAACAACCCCCAAATGCCATTATAAATCGCAACACAGCATGACCTTCATAAGCTCGATGTGACCACATTCTGTGGTAGCCCATTGAGATAGAAGTGCTAGAAAACAACCATAAACCTATTCCCCAAGCCCAAGAGGAGAAATGATAGCCATATTGGATTCCATACCAAGGAACCACTATTATCGCTATTAAAAAACTAACACCAAAAAATATAATATTTGTCCATTGCTTATCGGATTTGATAGCTGCTTTTGCTGACATTTAAGCCTCTTGTATACACTTCAACAAATAGCGTACAGATGTACGCTGAAATTTTTAGCTAGTATATCGCCTCAATTAAAAGAATGCAATTGAGCGTACAACTGTACTCTTAACTAATTGTTTTCTATACTGCCCTCAGAATATAGGAGATTTTCATGAGCACCAATCGTGCCTTACAGAAAGAACAAACAAGACAAAGCATAATAGAAGCTGCTTTAGGCCAGTTATCTGCGGATAAAAGCTTCTCAAATCTAAGTTTACGAGAAGTAGCAAGAGAAGCCGGGATAGCCCCAACTTCTTTTTATCGCCATTTCAACGATATGGAAGAACTTGGTCTAACTTTAGTGGATGAATGTGGCGTGACCCTTCGTCAACTAATGCGTAAAGCACGCCGTCGCATTGAGAAAAAAGGTAGCGTAATAAAGATCTCAGTAGATACCTTTATGGAATTTATTCAACAGAATCCTAATATTTTTAGATTGTTACTGCGCGAACGTTCAGGAACATCTAGTGCTTTTAGAGACGCAGTAGCTCGTGAAATTAATCATTTTAAAGATGAGTTAACCCATTATTTAATTGAAGAAAGCAATTATGAACATGAGCAAGCGTATACACTTGCTGAGGGATTAGTAACTTTGGTGTTTAATTCTGGAGCAGAAGCATTAGATTTATCACGAAATAAGAAAATGCAACTGAAACAAAGGCTCATAAAGCAACTCCAATTTATTGTTATTGGCGCATTAACCATGAGAAAAAGGCAAAACAATGGAAACTAGTATCACCGTCGCTCTCGCTCAAATCTCACCAATCTGGCTAAATAAAGAAGCTACGATTGAAAAAATTGTAAATACTATAGAGCAAGCGGCTTCTCAAAAAGCACAACTAGTATGCTTTGGAGAAGCATTATTGCCTGGCTATCCTTTTTGGGTAGAAAATACGGATGGAGCTAAGTTTAATGATGAGTTTCAGAAATCATTATTTGCTTACTACTCCTCACAAGCCATCAATATTGCGAATGGCGACTTAAAACTAATCACTCAATGTTGCAAAGAAAATCTAATAGCCTGCTATTTAGGCATTATTGAGCGCGCACACGATCGCTCTGGACACAGTCTTTATTGCAGCTTAATTTATATTGATAGCGAGGGAGTGATTCAATCCACTCATCGAAAATTAGTCCCTACCTATGAAGAACGCTTGGTTTGGTCAAACGGCGATGGTAATGGCCTTAGAACTCACCATTTAGAACCATTTACAGTAGGTGGCTTAAACTGTTGGGAAAACTGGCTACCACTAGCACGAACATCGTTATACGCTCAAGGCGAAGATTTACATGTTGCTGTTTGGCCTGGCGGTGATCACAATACCCACGACATTACTCGTTTTATTGCTAAAGAATCACGTAGTTATGTAATTTCAGTATCTGGCTTAATGGCAAAAGATGACATCCCTAAAGACTTACCTTTCTATAACAACATTATCGACTTAATGCCTGAGTCTATGGCTAATGGCGCATCCTGTGTCGCTAAACCCAATGGCGAATGGTTATTAGAGCCACAAATTGGCAATGAAGACTTGTTTATCCTAGAGCTTGATCATAATGAAGTTAGAAAGGAACGTTCTTTAATCGACGTGACAGGTCATTATTCTAGGCCTGACGTTACGAAGTTAGTGGTGAATAGAGAAAGACAAAGCATAGCCGACTTTGAAGACTAGTCGGCTATATGGACAGCATTATTTAGAGGCTAAGCGTCTAGCTTCAAAAATACCAGAAATTGTAATATAGCCAATCCCAACAGCAGCCAAACCGGCATTAATGGCTATAAGCAAATTACTTTCTAGTCCAGTGTAAAAATCGAGTCCCAATGCAACGAGAATCAACACTATTGCAAAATACAGCATTTGAGTTGCCGTTTTTCGATTAATTAGATACCAAACATCTGGATTATTAACCGTTGTAGGCGTTCTTAACCCATAGAACCAATTCGGCTTAACCTTATTGAAAATCAATGGCAGTGAAAGCAATATTAGTAATATCGCAAAACCTACAAATATTAAAGTTACTGACTCACGCATAATATCCTCCAAATCTATTGTTTTCTTACTTTTGTTATATCTATAACGTTGGATATAGAGTCTTATTCCATGTAATTCTAATATTTTTTAACTTAATCATTTTCATCCGATTTCGGATACTTTTCGGCATAGAGTTGCTTGGCATAGGCTTTAAGCTGGCCATTACGCCACAAAAGCAAACTGACCAAAATCACGACGCCTATGAAAATAAGCAACGCTAATATACCTTTGGCAAACACTAAGGACATGAATGCCATAATAAAAATGCCATAAGAAAACTGCCGAAAATAAACTGCTGCAGCAGTATTAACCTTATGCCAAATCTCCTCATCAGCTAAGGTCTCAGGCGTTCTAACTCCACTGAGTTCATTAGGCTTAAAGTCAGGGCTGGCCATTTTACCGGACAAATAATAAAAGACTAAACCAACAATAAACAAGCCAATGAAATACACTATCATGCAAAAAACTCCTTAACTTTCTCAGATACAAACTTCACATCAGAACTAGTGACATCTAGATGCATAACCCAGCGCATAGTTTCCGATGGAATAATAATGATATCGTGCTGTTTTAGGTAATTTGCAAGATTAGTTGCCGTTTGCATATCTGTTTTCACAAACAACATATTGGTTTGTACTAAGTTTTTGTTGATTGACAGCTGAGGAATATCTTGTAATCTTTCAGCTAGAACTTTGGCATTGGCATGGTCAATAGCTAGCCTTTGAACGTGTTTATCGAGCGCATAAATACCCGCGGCAGCCAAAACGCCAGATTGGCGCATTCCGCCACCAACCATTTTACGCCAGCGACGCGCCCATTTAATGATTTCTTTATCTGCGCATAAGACAGAGCCCACAGGTGCGCCCAAGCCTTTAGACAAGCAAATAGACACCGAATCAGCATGTTGCGCCAAATCTTTTAGCTCGCAATTAAGCTCGGTTATAGCGTTAAAAGCACGAGCCCCATCTAAGTGCACTGATAAACCTTTGGACTTAGCAAAGTCGAAAGCTTTTTGCATATAATCTAAAGGGATGACTTTACCATTATGGGTATTTTCAAGACATAACAGTTTTGAGCGAGCAAAATGCGCATCATCGACTTTAATGACCGATTCAACTTTTGCTAAATCAAGAGTGCCATCCTTTTCAACTGGTAAAGTTTGCGGAACGATACTTCCAAGTACAGGCGCCCCGCCCGCTTCATACCAATAAGTATGATAGCCTTGGCCCACAATATATTCTTCGCCACGCTGACAATGGCTCATCAAAGCCACTAAATTGGACATGGTTCCCGTAGGTACAAATAAAGCATCGGCTTTACCTGACCTTTCGGCAAGCTTAGCCTCTAACTTTTTAACCGTCGGATCATCTTGAAAAACATCATCGCCAACTGCCGCTGCGGCCATCACCTTACGCATACCTTCAGTTGGCTGCGTTACTGTATCGCTTCTTAAATCAATCATGTTGTTTTTGTACTGTTATAAACTGAGAATAATGTAACCTGTAAAGGTTAAATGATCAAAATCATTTTATTGTTTCAAAACATTTCACCAGCTTGTGTTTGCTTGCTGTAGGCGATATAAAACACTTTCTAATAACGGACTAATTAAATCTCATGAAATTATTAACCAATATTCACAAAAGTGCACTGCTAGTTTTAGCGACTCTGCTAATATCATCATGTGCTTCAGCTGGCAAAAACAAAAAGATTGAATATCTTTTCTATAAAAATGCTGGCGACGAGTTTCCAATCAATCAGGTAATTGACATAGAAGGTCGCACGGTTGATCTAACTGATAATGCAAAAAGGAAGTTAGTAATTCTATTCGCAACTTGGTGTTCTGACTCTCAAAGAGCATTAGCTGCACTAAGTCAATCTGAAATTTTAAATGAACAAGGCTTAGAGATTATAGCGATTGCTCGTGAAGAAGATGTTGAAAAGGTGACCAATTTCAAGAATGAAAAAGGATATGGCTTTAATATGGCCGCCGATCCTAACAGAGAAATCTACAGCAAGTTCGCCAATGCCGGAATCCCACGATTTATTATGGTAGATGAAAACAACATCATTGTTGATCATGTTATCGCTGAAGGCGAAAACCAGTTAGACAAGATTCACTGGAATAAATAATAAATTCATCAATAAAACCACTTAAAATTTCTATAAAAAAGGCGCCAACTGGCGCCTTTTTTATAGAAAGGTAATTTATAATGAAGCTAAAGCATCATTAAGAGTTCCACTCGGTCTCATTGCTTTGGCCATTAACTCCAAACTCGGCGAATAATAACCATCGATATCCATTGCTTGGCCTTGTACAGAGTTTAACTCTTCAACGATTTTAGTTTCGTTATTAGTTAAACTTTCAGCCAACGGCGCGAATTGAGTAGCTAATTCAGTGTCATCCGTTTGCTTAGCAAGTTCTTGTGCCCAGTACATAGCCAAATAGAAATGGCTACCACGGTTATCAAGCTCATTAACTTTACGTGATGGCGATTTACCGTTTAGCAATAAGCTTTCTGTCGCGTTATCTAAAGCGTCAGCTAATACTTGTGCTTTTTTGTTATCAGTCGTTTGAGACATATGCTCTAGCGAAACTGCTAGCGCTAAGAACTCACCTAAAGAGTCCCAACGTAAGTGGTTCTCTTCGTTGAATTGTTGAACGTGCTTAGGAGCAGAACCGCCAGCTCCCGTTTCAAACAAACCGCCGCCATTCATTAGTGGCACGATAGATAACATTTTCGCAGAAGTACCTAACTCTAAGATTGGGAATAGATCCGTTAAGTAATCGCGCAATACATTACCCGTTGCAGAAATGGTATCTTTGCCATCTTTAACGCGTGCTAAAGTAAAGTGCGTTGCATCTAGAGGCGACATGATATGAATTTCTAAACCGTCAGTGTTGTGATCCGGTAAATACTTTTCCACTTTCTTGATGATTTGAGCATCGTGAGCACGATCTTTATCTAGCCAAAACACTACTGGTGTATTTGATAAACGTGAACGATTAACCGCTAGTTTTACCCAATCCTGGATTGGTGCATCTTTAACTTGGCAGGCTCTCCATATATCACCAGCTTCAACATCGTGCGACATTAAAACATTGCCTTCAGCGTCAACAACACGAACTGTACCATCAGAAGACATTTCAAAAGTCTTGTCATGCGAACCGTACTCTTCGGCTTTTTGCGCCATTAAACCAACGTTTGGCACTGTGCCCATAGTGGTCGGATCGAATGCGCCATGTTCTTTACAGAAGTCGATAGTTGCGGTGTAAATTGGTGAGTAACTGCTATCTGGAATAACCGCTTTAGTATCTTTAGGGTTACCGTCTGGGCCCCACATTTGACCAGAGTTACGGATCATTGCAGGCATAGAAGCATCAATAATAATGTCTGAAGGAACGTGTAAGCCAGTAATGCCTTTATCAGAATTTACCATAGCCAAATCTGGATTCGCATCATAAATCGCTTGGATATCAGCCTCGATTTCTGACTTTTTGTCCGCAGGTAAGTCTTGAATACGATTAACTAAGTTGCCTAAACCGTTATTAACGTTTACGCCAATTTCAGCGAAAGTGTCGCCATGTTTAGCAAACAAATCTTTGAAGAAAGCTTTTACGCCATGACCAAAAATAATTGGATCAGACACTTTCATCATGGTCGCTTTCATGTGTAACGAGAATAAAACACCATTGGCACTAGCATCAGCAACCTGCTCTTCTAAAAAGCTCACTAAAGCTTTCTTAGACATAAAGGTCGAGTCGATAACTTCGCCTGCTAATAAAGGCACAGAATCTTTAAGCACCGTTACTGAACCATCTTTGCCCACTAATTCGATTTTTGCATCAGTAGCAGCCTCAACCGTTACCGACTGCTCATTAGAGCGGAAGTCGCCCGAAGTCATACTGGCAACGTGTGATTTAGAATCCGCAGACCAAGCACCCATTTTATGAGGGTTATTCTTAGCGTAGTTCTTAACCGCTTTTGGCGCACGACGATCCGAATTACCTTCACGCAATACTGGGTTTACCGCAGAACCTTTAATTTTATCGTAACGAGCTTTAACGTCTTTTTCTTCATCCGTAGATGGTGAGTCAGGATAGTTAGGTACGGCAAAACCATCATTTTGCAACTCTTGGATTGTAGCTTTTAATTGCGGGATTGAAGCACTGATGTTTGGAAGCTTAATAATATTAGCTTCTGGCTTCTTAACTAATACGCCTAATTCAGCCAAAGCATCAACAATCCGCTGCTCTTCCTTCAAATAATCTGGGAACACTGCCAAAACACGACCTGCTAAAGAAATGTCACTCGTTTCAACTTCAATGCCAGCCGCGGCAGTGAAAGCTTTTACAATTGGTAAGAACGATTGAGTAGCTAGCGCTGGAGCTTCATCAGTAATGGTATAAATAATTTTAGACATAGTTATTCCTGTTGATTCCGTATTGTCCGCTGATTGGGAATTGAGCAAACCCATCCCAAGCGATTTGATGGCGCGCATTATACGGCAAAATGATGCCATCTGCACCGCAAACTGGCCTATCTCGCCTGCAAAATTGTGAAAATATCGTTACAATAACCATCGCTAGCAACCACTTGATTAAATCTTGAGCAAAAAGAATATTAAAACAACGAAATCTGCCCGTTTGGTTTTATTTAACAAACCATTTAATACCCTATGCCAGTTCACTGGTGAAACTGGCGATTCGACTCTGGCTGACTATATTGACCTCCCCAATATTTATCCCGCAGGGCGACTAGATAAAGACTCGGAAGGTTTATTAATATTGACCGATAATGGGCAATTGCAACATCAAATTGCCAATCCAAAAAATAAGATGGAAAAAACTTACTGGGTTCAAGTTGAAGGCCAACCGATGAATAGCGACTTGGAGGAATTACGTCATGGCGTAAAAATCCAAGACTATATTAGCAAACCTGCAAAAGTACGAACTATTGAAGAGCCCAACATATGGCAACGTGATCCCCCTATTCGTGAGCGTAAAAACATTCCGACCAGCTGGTTAGAGATTAAAATTAAAGAAGGCAAAAATCGGCAAGTCAGGCGCATGACCGCCGCCATTGGCTTTCCTACATTACGTTTGATACGCGCACAAATTGGACAATGGAAACTTGATGATATTGAAGTCGGCTTATATCAAAGCATTGAAGTTGAGGCGCCTAAACCCAATAATTCAGCTCACAAAGGCGGAAGCAAGCGCAGACGTCTGCCAAGCAAAGTTCGCCGTGGCCAAAAAACTAATTCACATAAGCTTGGCTAAAGCTTTGGTAAAAACCATAAATACGATAAAATAGCGAAAATTTTCAAAAGGCATCCAGATGTTACCAGTACACGTTACCGTTGCCGCGGTTATAGAGGGAAAAGGCAAACATCAAGGAAAGTTTTTAATCGTTGAAGAAAAATCCTCCCAAGGTGATATCGTTTTTAATCAGCCAGCGGGCCATCTTGAAGATGGTGAATCATTAGAAGAAGCCATTATTCGAGAGGTGGAGGAAGAAACAGGCGTTAATTTTAAGCCCACGGCTTTGGTAGGTACTTATCTTTTAAACCCTGCGAAGAATAATCGCCATTATTTGCGCTTTTGTTTTACTGGCTATATTTGTGGCAATGATAAATTAATGCCACAAGATGATGACATTATTCAAGCCCACTGGATGAAGATTGAGCAAATTTTAGCGATATTGCCTCAGCACAGAAGTGGCATAATAGTGGACTGTTTAAAAGATTATTTATCTGGGCAACGTTTTTCTTTGGACTCGCTTAGTTTTAGTAACGATGAAACTGGCTTGCAAAGCGAAGGAATTAAGTTTTTAAAGCATTATAAATTATGAGCAAATCAATCTCAGAAACAAAAGTCATCGTAGGAATGTCAGGCGGAGTTGATTCGTCAGTTTCCGCCTACTTATTACAAAAACAAGGCTATCAAGTTGAAGGCTTGTTTATGAAGAATTGGGAAGAAGATGATGATACCGAGTATTGCACTGCAGCAGAAGATTTAGCGGACGCACAAGCAGTTTGTGACAAGCTTGGAATAAAGTTACGCACCATTAATTTTGCTTCTGAATACTGGGACAATGTCTTTGAGTATTTCCTTGAAGAATATAAAGCTGGGCGCACTCCGAATCCAGACATCATGTGTAATAAAGAGATTAAATTCAAAGCATTTTTAGATTATGCCCAGCTACTTGGGGCTGACTTTATTGCCACCGGCCATTACGTTCGTCGGGGTGAAAAAGATGGTAAAGCCACCCTGCTTCGAGGCCTTGATCATAACAAAGACCAATCATACTTTTTATATGCAGTGGGCCATGACAAAATTGCAAAAACATTATTTCCTGTTGGCGATTTAGACAAGCCAGAAGTAAGAAAAATTGCCGAAGAACAAGGCCTAATTACTGCCAAGAAAAAAGATTCCACAGGGATTTGTTTTATTGGTGAAAGAAAGTTTACTGATTTCTTGCAACAGTATTTACCTGCCCAACCCGGTGATATTGAAACCCCCGAAGGAAAAGTTATTGGTAAGCATAATGGCTTGATGTACCACACACTAGGACAAAGAAAAGGACTTGGTATTGGTGGCATGGCTGATGCTGGTGAAGCGCCATGGTTTAGTGTTGACAAAGATTTAGTGCGTAATGTTTTAGTTGTTGCTCAAGGTCATGAACACCCACTATTAATGAGCCAATCGTTAGTAGCTAACAAGTTAGATTGGGTAGCTGGCAATGCTCCTGCCGATAAATTCAAATGCACTGCTAAAAACCGTTATCGCCAACAAGATGTTGATTGCTTAGTCACCAAAACCGATGAAGACACTTGGCAAGTAGAGTTCGACAAACCTGAACGAGCTGTAACCCCAGGACAATCAGTGGTTTTTTATCAGAATGATATCTGCCTAGGTGGCGGAATAATTAACAGTATTAAAAGAATATAATATGTTTTCAAGCAATCAAAATTTTTCTGAAATTACATTAGCTCTAGCAGGCATTTGCCAAGCAATTGACTGTGTACAATCTATCGCAAGAAACGGTCAAGCAAATAATGATGATATGGAAACACTTTTTAAAGCCACTTTGAAGCTTGATTCTAGTTCCGCTGAAGACATCTACGGTAATCATAAAGACCTAAGCACTGGTTTTAAAGCAATACAAACACAGTTATCTGGCAGTAAAACTGATGCCGATTTTGGGCGTTACTTGATCAACATACTAACGCTAGAAAAACAATTTTCATCAAATTCAAAAATGATGACACTCATGGGGAATAAAATTAATCAAGCAAACCGTTTATTTGATTATCAGGATTCAGAAGAAGTTAACTCTGATCTGATTCAGCAATTAGCTTCCACCTACAAAGATACAATTTCCACATTAAGCACAAAAATACAAGTTACTGGAAATAGTAAATACCTAGAGCAAAGTGTGAACCAACACTTGATTAGAGCATTATTACTGTCGGCTATCCGAAGTGCCGTGTTATGGCGACAAGTTGGAGGCAAAAAAAGACACTTCGTATTTAATAAGAATACTTTAATAAATACTGCTAAAAGCTATTTAACTTATTAGGTAGCTACTACTCCCACTTACAAGGCTTATCTTTGGATTTCCAGACAACAGGCTCCCAAAATTTTTCATTAGCTTTTTTATAACGACTTTTATTATCAAAAAGAGAAGCTAAGTAATAGGATTTGTCAGCTTCCACCTCTAAATCCAACTCTAAAAAACGATTACTATTACTTTTATAACGCTTAGCGTGAATAAGCTCATTAAAAGGAATTAGGTGGTGGACAACGAGCTTGTATTTTCCAGGTCTAACTCTTATTATTCTATCGTCACTATTAACTTTGGTGTTGTTGACTTTAGTTAAAAATACAGGATATAAGCTTTTTGCAGCAGGTGGAGTAAAAAAAGTAGATAAGGTTGCGCACTGATAATTATTTAGTGTAGCAGTTTTCTGGTGATGGTTATTCTCTTCGGTTATTGGTTTGTTCTGTACCAGAGTTAGCTCCCAAGCTGGTATAGGTTCATTCGGATAAAAATAATCATTTAACTCCACTTTTACACCATTTCTATTAATGTGAAATGTGGTTTTATCTCCTTGCTGAATGGACAACTCTGTCAATTTTGTAACTTCTTTCTTATTGATAAAAAAAGCTTCAAGAATATCACCTGACTTTACACCGACATTATCAGCATAACTTCCAGGAGATATTAAAATTACTTCTTTAGTTTTTTTATTAACTATCAATCCTAAGGATATATTTTCCTCAAGACCCTGCTTAAGTGAAAATTTGAACGTATCACTTAGATTTCCTGCTGCTCGTTCATATTCGATTATTTTAGATATAGATTGATTAATAGTTTTCTTTAGTTCTTGAGCTATTTTGTTTGCTTCAGGACTTTTTAAGTCTTGAGAATAAGCTGAGAGTGAAATAAATAGAACACAAATCGAGATAAAAGATTTAAATTTCATAGTTAACCTAGATGCTATACAAATCGCGCTGACTATTGTACACCTTTAATATTGAGTGTAATTTAGACGTTCTTAGATTCCAAAGTTCTAACTCTTGAACAGTATCAGGTTCAGCCTTATCTTGTGAGTAAAGTTTTGATAACTCCTCATCTATATATAAAATTTCATTTTTTACTTTTGCGACTTCTAGATAGATACTTGGCTCTACTTTTGAGTGAAAAGCAGTAGCTTTAACCATATCTTCAAGATCACGAGAATGCTTCATTGCCAATTGCAACTCAGTTTCATCATTATTATTTAATCCAGGAAGTATTATCGTGGATATTCCAATCAAAAATAAAGCGACTAAAGAGCCATATTTATATTGTTTGCTCTTCTTTTTATTAGGAACCTCAGTTTGATTTTCAATCATAAAAAGAATAGTTTCATCTGTTTTCGACGATATCTCAGGTACAGAAAGTTCTTGAAGACTATCTTCAAACAACCTCTTAAATTTTATATGCTCTTTCTCAATATTCATAGTTAATATGCTTTAGTTAAATTACCGCTATACGAATCTTTTTCCCCAACCCGCTTTAGTTTATTAAGTGACCTCCTATAAATTTGCTTAGAGTTATTCTCACTAAAGTCCAACATATCCCCTATTTTTTTATGCTCATAACCTTCAATTAAAAACAAGAATACTACAAGCCTTTCTCTTTCATTCAAAACATATAGATACTTCTCTAAATCTAGCAACTCTGTATTTAATTTTGAATAAGCATCGCTATAATCAATGCTACTAGACTCTAGATCTTCAATAGAAATATAATTTTCTAATTTTTGAACGTAATTAATTGATTGTCTATAAGTTATCGTTTTTAACCAGCCGTTAAATGCACTAGGCTTCCTTACAGTATCAACGTGATAGATAACTTTTTCAAATACTTGCTGTAGTATATCTTCAGCAGAATCTGCATTTAATGTAATCTTATAAGCTAAATTAAAGACTGGTTTTTTAAACTCGTGATAAAGAGTCGCCAAAGCAAACTTATCGCCTTTTGCAGCTTTATATATAACTCTATCAGCAACTCTTTTAGAAAAGTTCAAAATATAACCTCTTTTTTTACTTATGAGCTCTAGAAAGGCAAATAAGTTACATAACATATTAATATATTTTTCAAAATTCTTCTATTCAAATCAGGTAGACTTAACTTAAATGCAAAAAAAAGCCCTTGAATATTCAAGGGCTTATTCACATACTTGAAAAATTACCAACCGGTAATTTCTTTTAAGCCTTTACCAATATCAGCTAAAGAACGCACAGTTTTAACGCCTGCATCCTCTAATGCTGCGAATTTCTCCGCTGCTGTGCCTTTACCGCCTGCAATAATGGCGCCTGCGTGGCCCATACGCTTTCCTGGAGGTGCTGTAACACCAGCAATGTAAGATACTACTGGCTTAGTTACGTTAGCTTTAATGAAAGCCGCCGCTTCTTCTTCTGCCGAACCACCAATCTCACCAATCATTACGATTGCTTCAGTTGCTGGATCTTCTTGGAACATTTTTAAAATGTCGATGAAGTTTGAGCCTGGGATTGGGTCGCCACCGATACCAACACAAGTAGATTGACCAAAACCTGCGTCAGTCGTTTGCTTAACCGCTTCATAAGTCAAAGTACCAGAACGCGATACGATACCTACTTTGCCAGGTAAATGGATGTGACCTGGCATAATACCAATTTTACATTCGCCTGGAGTGATTACACCTGGGCAATTAGGGCCAATTAATTGTACGCCTAAATTATCACAAACGATTTTCGCTTCAAGCATATCCATTGTTGGAATGCCTTCTGTAATACAAACCACTAATTTAATGCCTGCGTTAGCAGCTTCTAAAATAGAGTCTTTACAAAATGGGGCTGGTACGTAAATTACCGATGCTTCTGCACCAGTTGCTTCAACTGCTTCAGCAACGGTATTAAAAACTGGTAAACCTAAGTGCTCTTGACCGCCCTTACCTGGAGTCACACCACCAACCATATTTGTGCCGTATTCGATCGCTTGCTCAGTGTGGAAAGTACCTTGTGAACCTGTGATACCTTGGCAAATAACTTTAGTGCTTTTATTGATTAAAATACTCATTATTTTGCTCCTTCCGCAGCAGCAACAACTTTTTCTGCAGCATCTCTTAAACTAGTAGCAGCGATAATATTCAAACCTGAGTCCGCTAACACTTTTGAACCTAATTCTGCGTTGTTACCTTCAAGACGAACAACTACTGGATCCTCAATACCAACTTCTTTAACCGCACCAATAATACCTTCAGCGATTAAGTCACAACGAACGATACCACCGAAAATATTTACCAATACCGCTTTAACATTTTCATCAGAAAGAATGATTTTAAATGCTTCAGTTACACGCTCTTTTGTCGCACCGCCACCAACATCTAAGAAGTTTGCTGGCTCGCCACCGTGTAATTTGATGATATCCATAGTGCCCATTGCAAGACCTGCACCATTCACCATACAGCCAATAGTTCCATCTAGTGCAACGTAGTTTAATTCAAATTTAGCTGCATGAGATTCACGTTCGTCTTCTTGTGAAGGATCGTGCATTTCACGTAATGCTGGGTGACGATATAAAGCATTTGAATCGATGCCAATTTTTGCATCTAAACAATGTAAGTCACCATCTTCTTTAATCACTAGTGGATTGATTTCTAACAGCGCTAAATCTTTCTCAGTAAACATTTTTGCTAGCTGCATAAAGATGTGGGTAAATTGTTTTACTTGCACGCCTTTTAAGCCTAAGCGGAAAGCTAAGTCACGGCCTTGGTAAGGCTGCGCACCTACCAATGGATCGATAGTTGCTTTCAAGATCTTTTCTGGTGTCTCATGGGCAACCGTTTCAATTTCAACGCCACCTTCAGTTGACGCCATGAAAACGACTCGACGACTAGAGCGATCTACTACAGCACCTAAGTACAATTCATCTGCGATGTCTGTGCAAGTTTCAACTAAGATTTTGCTTACTGGCTGACCATTAGCATCCGTTTGGTAAGTTACTAGATTCTTACCTAACCACTTTTGAGCAAACTCTTTAATTTCGTTTTTATCACCAGTAACTTTTACGCCACCAGCTTTACCACGACCACCCGCGTGTACTTGAGCTTTTACGACCCACATATCACCGCCGATTTGCCCAGCTGCTTCAAATGCTGCTTGAGGGTTGTCAACAGCGTAACCTTCTGACACAGGTAAACCATACTCTTTAAAAAGTTGCTTACCTTGATATTCATGCAAATTCATAACTAGAATCCTATTTGAATAAATCTAAATTAATTAAATCAAAAATAAAAAAATCTTAAACTTTAAAAACACAAAATGCCGAACATGAGTTCGGCACCTTAATATCAATTACTTATTACAGATCCAATAATAAACGCGCTGGATCTTCAATAAATTCTTTAATGGTTTTCAAGAAACCAACTGACTCACGACCATCGATAATTCTGTGGTCATAAGAAAGCGCCACATTCATCATTGGACGAATCACAATTTCACCATTCACAACCACTGGGCGATCTTCCATACGATTCATGCCCAGAATTGCTGATTGTGGTGGATTAATAATTGGCGTAGCCATTAATGAGCCAAATACACCGCCGTTAGAAACTGTGAAAGTACCGCCAGTCATATCGTCAAGGCTTAGCTTGTTGTCACGCGCTTTAGCGCCAAACTCGCGGATTTTAGCTTCGATTTCCGCTAATGACATAGTATCAGCATCACGCAAAACTGGAACAACCAAACCACGCGGAGATGAAACTGCAACACCTACGTCATAGTAACCGTGATAAACAATATCATCACCATCGATCGACGCGTTTACATCTGGGAAACGTTTTAGTGCTTCAACCGTAGCCTTTACGAAGAAAGACATGAAACCCAAACGAGTGCCATGTACTTTTTCAAATTGGTCTTTATATCGAGCGCGCAATTCAACCACTTCTTTCATGTTAATGTCATTGAAAGTGGTTAAAATCGCAGCGTTGTGTTGCGCTTCTAACAAGCGCTCAGCAATACGCTTACGCAAACGCGTCATTGGAACACGTTTTTCTTCACGCAAACCTGCCGAAACTGGTGCAGAAGAAGTTGCCACTGGAGCCGATGCTGGCTTCGCGCCACCTTTAATGAAAGCTTCAACGTCTTCTTTTGATAAACGCTTACCGCTCGCTGGAATTTGCTTAGGGTCTAAACCATGCTCAGCCACTAAACGACGAACCGCTGGCGATAATACATCCAAGTCCGCAGCTGCAACTGGAGCCGCAGGAGCTGCTGGTGCCGCTTCAGCTTTTGGTTCTTCTTTAGCTGCTGGCGCTGCCGCAGGGGCTGCACCGGCTTCAAAGTTAGCGATTAACTCTTCTTGTAGAACTGTATCGCCTTCTTGTTTGATAATTTCAGAAATCACACCATCTTCTGGCGCAACAACTTCTAAAACCACTTTATCAGTTTCAATATCGACTAAGTTTTGATCGCGTGAAACAGCCTCGCCTGGCTGAACGTGCCAAGTAGCGATTGTTGCATCAGCAACCGATTCAGGTAACACAGGAACTTTGATTTCAATACCCATTGTCCTAACCTATCTTCTCTCTTTGTGAAAAATCGTGTAAAAATATTCGTTAAAATTATAAGCCTAGCGCGTCATTAACGAGCTGTGCTTGTTGTTCGTTATGCAATCCAGCGTAACCAACCGCAGGAGCTGCAGATGCTGTACGTCCTGCAAAAGCTACGCGATGTGTTGCATCAATCTTCATAACTGCATCGTCTAAGTTATGACGAGTGCAATACCAAGCGCCTTGATTTTGAGGCTCTTCTTGGCACCAGATGAACTCTTTAGCATTTTTGTATTGAGCTAAAATCGCTTCTACTTCGTCATGTGGGAATGGGTACAGTTGCTCAATACGAATAATTGCAACCCTTTCCAATTTTTCTGCCCGACGTTTTTCCAGCAAGTCATAATAAACTTTACCAGAACACATCACAACGCGAGTCACCTTGTCAGCTTTTAATGCATCAATCTCAGGGATCGCATTATGGAATTTACCATCAGTTAAATCGCTAATATCCGAAACCGCTAACTTATGACGTAACAAACTCTTTGGCGTCATTACAATCAATGGCTTTCTTAACGGACGGATCATCTGACGACGGATCATATGGAACGCTTGCGCGGGTGTCGATGGCACTAACACTTGAATATTATGCTCTGCCGCTAATTGCAAGAAACGCTCTAATCGCGCTGAACTATGCTCAGGACCTTGGCCTTCGTAACCGTGCGGTAAGAACATTGAAAGGCCCGATAAACGCGCCCACTTTTGTTCGCCAGAACTAATAAACTGATCAATAACCACTTGGGCGCCATTAACGAAGTCACCAAACTGTGCTTCCCAAATCACCATTGAGCGTGGTTCATTGGTCGAGTAACCATATTCAAATGCCAACACTGCTTCTTCTGAAAGAACCGAATCAATCACTTCAAAGTTTGGTTGATCTTCTTTGATATTTTGCAATGGTACATACACTTCAGCATCGTTTTGATCGTGCAAAACTGCATGGCGATGGAAGAAGGTTCCGCGACCAGAATCTTGGCCACATAAACGTACTTCATAACCATCGTTTAACAAACCTGCATAAGCCATGGTTTCCGCAAAACCCCAGTCCATAGCAATTTCGCCATTGGCCATTTTCTTACGCTCGCCCATTAATTTCTTAACGCGCGATTGCAATGGATGATCTTCAGGGTAATGGCAAATACGTTCAGCTAACTTTTCAAAATCAGCTTTCGAAATGTTGGTATCGGCAGGCGATTCCCAAGTTTGATTTAGATACGGTGACCAATCAACATTGAACTCATGTTCTTGCACTGGCAATAAGCTTTTAACCGTGCTTTCGCCATTATCAAGCGAATTACGATAATCATCTAATACCGCTTTAGTTTTAGCTGCATCGAATACATTACGTGCAATCAAACTGTCTTCGTACAGTTTACGCGGCGTAGGATGCTTCTTGATTTTTTGGTACATCAAAGGCTGAGTCGCATTCGGCTCATCCGCTTCATTGTGGCCATGACGACGGTAACAAACTAAATCAATCACCACGTCTTTCTTAAATTTATTCCTAAACTCCAATGCCAAACGTGTAACAAATAACACAGCTTCAGGATCATCACCATTAACGTGGAAAATTGGCGCTTCAACCATTTTTGCAACGTCAGTACAGTAAGCCGTAGAACGCACATCAGTTGGCTTAGAGGTGGTAAAGCCTACTTGATTATTAATTACGATATGAACCGAGCCACCCACTTCAAAACCGCGCGCTTGAGACATGTTAAATGTCTCCATTACTACGCCTTGACCAGTGAAAGCTGAGTCACCGTGAATTAATACCGGTAACACTTGATCATGGTTAGTATCGTTACGACGTTCTTGACGCGCACGAACCGAGCCAATCACCACAGGGCTTACGATTTCTAAATGCGATGGATTAAAGGCTAATGCTAAGTGTACGGCTCCGCCATCTGTTTCAATATCTGACGAATAACCCATATGGTATTTAACATCACCAGTAGTACCGACAACATCGCTATTACCGGCAAATTCATCAAACAAAATGCTTGGGTTTTTGCCCATAACGTTTACTAAAACGTTTAAGCGACCACGGTGTGCCATACCGATCACAATCTCTTTGGCGCCTGCGACACCAGCTTGATTGATCATATCACGCATCATTGGAACTAAGCTGTCGCCACCTTCTAGTGAGAAACGCTTAGCACCTGGAAACTTTGCACCTAAATATTTTTCTAAGCCTTCTGCTGCTGATAAACCTTCAAGAATTTTTTCCTGAGTTTCAGCTCTAAAAGCGTGTGAAGAGTTAACCGCTTCTAATTTTTCTTGGATCCAGCGACGCTCGTCTAATGAATTCATGTGTAAGAATTCTGCGCCAATGGAGCTTGAATAGGTGGTTTGTAGACGGTTTAGAATTTCTGATAAGGGTTGTTCATCAGGCCCTGCTAAATTGCCTACGGAAAAATTGGTGTTTAAATCTGAATCTGAAAGTTCGAAACTTTCTAAAGATAAATCCGTTGGATATGGATGTTGCCACATGCCTAAGGGATCAATTTTGGCATGATGATGACCACGCGCACGATAAGATTCAATCATATGTAGAACCTTAACTTGCTTAGGATCGGCTGCTAATGAACCAGAACCCTGTGAGAAAGCAATCTTTTGGCGGTTTAGACCGATTTGGCGGAAATGTTCACGAATGGCTCCGTGCCCTACTTCCTGCTTCTCATTTACTTTAGAGTATTCGTCAAATTTAGCTCTCCAATCAGCATCAACTGATTGAGGATCTTGCAAATACTGCTCGTATAATTCTTCTAAATAGGCCGCGCTTCCACCTGAAAGGTAGGCGCTTTCGAACATCGCCTCTAACCCATTTTTCATTGTAAGGTAATACCTTTAATAATTAATTGTTCTGCTTAATTGGTCAGCAGATGATCCAAGTCGCATATGATAACCAATTTTTGCTCGTCTTAACACAGTAAAAGCCCTTTTAATTGTAAAAGGGCTTCTTTAAGTTTGATGTATAACTTATTGTTCTATATAAGTTATACGCCATTCTTGAGTAACATCGAACGAATATGACCAATTGCTTGGGTCGGATTCAAGCCTTTCGGACAAACATCCACACAGTTCATAATGCCACGACAACGGAATACGCTATAAGCATCATCCAAATCCGCTAAACGCTCATCCGTCTGAGTATCACGGCTATCGATTAAGAAACGATACGCCTGTAATAAACCTGATGGACCTACAAACTTGTCTGGATTCCACCAGAATGACGGGCAAGAGGTTGAACAACAAGCACATAAAATACACTCGTATAAGCCATCTAACTTTGCACGCTCTTCTGGAGATTGAAGACGCTCTTTCGCAGGTGGCTCATCATTAGCAATCAAGAAAGGCTTAATTTTCTCGTATTGCTTATAGAATTGCGCCATATCAACGACTAAGTCACGAATAACTGGCAAACCAGGTAATGGGCGCACTACCACTGGTGATTTCAAGCTTGAAAGAGGCGTGATACACGCTAAGCCATTCTTGCCATTGATGCTAAAGCCATCAGAACCACAAACACCTTCTCGACAGGAACGACGAAAAGCTAAAGTAGCATCTTGGTCTTTTAATGCTAATAACGCATCAAGTAGCATCATGTCTGAGCCTTCAGGAATATCCAGATCAAACTCTTGCATGTAGGGCTTTTTATCGGTTTCAGGGTTGTAACGGTAAATACTAAATTTCATGTCATCAATCCCCTATTAATAAGTACGCGCTTTCGGTGGGAAAGCATCAACTTTTTCTGGTTGCATATTCACATCGCGCTTACCCATTGCTTCTGTTTCAGGGTAATAAACTGAGTGAACAAGCCAATTTTCATCATCACGCTCTGGGAAATCTTCTCGTGAATGAGCACCACGTGACTCAGTACGGTATTCAGCCGCCATCGCTGTTGCGTAAGCCACTTCCATTAAATTCTCAAGCTCTAAACACTCAATACGCTCAGTATTGAAAGCCTTTGATTTGTCTTTAAGGTAAGCATTTTTAAGACGTACACGTAATGCTTTAACTTTCGCCAAACCTTCTTTCATCAATTCGCCAGTACGGAATACGCCGAAGTGATTTTGCATGGTGTTTTGTAATTCTTTACGTAACTCAACAGGATCTTCAGCATCTTTATCATCCACAGAAGAGTTATCCCAACGGTTATATCGTGCCATTGCTTTTTCTGCATCTGAATCTGACAGTTCAGAAAAAGTTAAACCTTCACGTAAAGATTCTTCTAAGTGCATACCCGCCGCACGGCCAAACACCACTAAATCTAATAATGAGTTACCACCAAGACGGTTAGCGCCGTGTACTGATACACAAGCAACCTCACCCACCGCGTAGAAACCTTTAACAATGTTTTCAGTGCCGTCTGGATTGCGATCAATAACTTGACCGAATTTATTAGTAGGAATACCACCCATCATATAGTGACAAGTTGGTACTACTGGAATTGGTTCTTTTACTGGATCAACGTGACCGAAAGTACGAGCTAATTCCAAAATACCTGGTAAACGCTTGTTAAGAACTTCCTCACCTAAGTGATCAAGTTTTAACATTACGTGATCGCCATCAGGACCACAGCCGTTACCTGCAAGAATTTCTTTTGTCATAGAACGAGCTACAACGTCACGCGAAGCCAAATCTTTCGCATTAGGAGCGTAACGCTCCATGAAGCGCTCGCCATCTTTATTAATTAGATAGCCACCTTCACCACGACAACCTTCAGTAACCAATACACCAGCGCCAGCAATACCCGTTGGGTGGAACTGCCACATTTCGATGTCTTGTACTGGAAGACCTGCACGAAGCGCCATACCAACACCGTCACCAGTATTAATGAGTGCGTTAGTGGTTGATGCGTAAATACGACCTGAACCACCTGTAGCGAAAACCGTTGCACGCGACTTGAACATAGCGATCTCACCAGTTTCAATCGACATAGCCGTTACGCCACAAACGTCACCGTCTTCATTACGAATCAAGTCCATTGCGTACCACTCGTTAAAGAACTGAGTGTTCGCCGCTAAGTTCGCTTGATATAAAGTATGCAATAAAGCATGGCCCGTACGGTCTGCCGCTGCCGCTGTACGCGCTGCTTGCTCACCGCCGAATTCTTTAGATTGACCGCCGAAGGGCCTTTGGTAAATCTTGCCGTTATCTAAACGTGAAAATGGTAACCCCATATGCTCAAGTTCATAAACCGCGGCAGGACCCGATTCACACATATACTCGATAGCGTCTTGGTCACCAATATAATCAGAACCTTTAACCGTATCGTACATGTGCCAGCGCCAATCATCGTCATGGCTATTACCTAAAGCAACGGTAATACCACCCTGCGCGGATACAGTGTGAGAACGAGTTGGGAAAACTTTTGAAATCAAAGCGACCTTTTGACCGCTTTTTGCCAGTTGTAACGAAGCACGCATACCTGCGCCACCGCCACCTACGATTACGGCATCAAATGTATAAGTTGGAATAGACATTGATTAAATGCTCCACAAAATTTGAATGCCCCAAATCATCAAGGCAAGACACATAACAATTACAATCGCTTGGAAAATCATACGAATAGCCAATTTAGGCATATAATCCGTGGAAACAATCCACAAACCGATCCAAGCGTGCATCACTACTGACCCCAAAGCCAATAGCGAGAAAACTTTCATAAAGGTGCTAGCGAACAATTCTTGCCACGCAGCAAAATTCAAATCGCCAGTACAAATAACGAAATACGCAAGATAAAGCGTATAAGCCAACATGATAACCGCTGACAAACGCTGGATAATCCAATCGTGTAAGCCTGAACGGCCTAAACTAGTCACTGTTGCTACCATACCCATACTCCTAATACGATTGCCACGATGGCTGAAAGGACTAACACAATCCAAGCACCGCGCTTACCGCCTTCTAATGACTCACCAATGCCCGCATCCATAAACAAGTGACGAACACCCGCAATGATATGGAAAGCTAAAGCGGTCAATACTGCCCATAATACAAACTGACAAATGAAGTTATTGTTCAGACTGTCTTGTAATTCGGCAAAACCAGCAGGGTTAAAAGATTTTTGCAAAGCCCAAAGGATAATCGGGATTGCGATGAACAGAACAACACCTGTGATTCGGTGCAAAATCGAAGAAATTGCCGTCACAGGGAATCTTACGGTCATAAGATTCAAGTTTTTAGGTCTATTTTGATTCACGATTAATATCTACTTAATCATTGCCCAGGTCGTAGGCGTTGCATTTATATTCTCAACAAACTTTGTTTAAATTCAATACTTTAATTAGCACCGTTCAACAGCATTTTCGACCTTGATAAATGCAGTTTGAGAGAAGTCCCCAGTGATACAAACTGATAGGTTGCGAATTATATAAGTGCTTGATGTGGATTACAAACAAATCGCTCGAAAAGCCCCACAAATTTAATGGTCTTTCAGAACTTATGGTTATATGCCGTCAAGATTGTTCAAAAAGCAAACAAATATCAATTATTCAAACAGTTGTAACAAAAATCACTTAGAAAAATCTTAAAAATTGAGTAGAATGACCAGCTATCTTGGAATTCAACTTCTGTACTTACAAAAGTCTAAGGAGACTTCATGTCAGATAATACTGCAAAATTAAGCCTACCAAATGGGGAAACTTTGGATCTTAACGTGCTAAGCCCTACGCTTGGTAAAGACGTTATTGATGTTCGCGCTTTAGGAAAAGCAGGCTATTTCACTTATGACCCAGGTTATGTTTCTACGGGTGCTTGTGAATCTAAAATCACTTTCATTGATGGTGGTAAAGGCCAATTATTATATAGAGGCTACCCAATTGAGCAGTTAGCAGACGAAGCAACTTTCGAAGAAGTGGCTTACTTGTTATTGAATGGCGAACTTCCAAATCAAGAAGAATACGACGCATTTGTGGCCAAAATTAACAACCACACTATGGTTCACACTCAAATGATCAACTTCTTCAACGGTTTCCGTCGTGATGCCCACCCAATGGCGATTATGATTGGCGTTGTCGGTGCTTTATCGTCTTTCTATCACGATTCTTTGGATATTAACGATCCACAACACCGTGAAATCAGTGCTATGCGTTTGATCGCAAAAGTTCCGACTATTGCAGCTATGTGTTACCGCTATTCAACCGGCCATCCGTTTGTTTATCCAAACAATGACAAGAGTATGGCTTGGAACTTCTTAAATATGATGTTCAGCCAACCAACTAACGATTGGGAGCCAGATCCAATTCTTGTTGATGCAATGGATAAGATTTTCACGCTTCACGCGGATCATGAGCAAAACGCTTCAACTTCGACAGTTCGTTTAGCAGGTTCATCAGGCGCGAATCCATTCGCAGCAATTGCCTCAGGTATCGCTTGTTTATGGGGTCCTGCGCATGGTGGTGCAAACGAAGCTTGTTTGAACATGCTTCGTGAAATTGGCGATGTTAAAAACATTCCAGAATATATTGCTCGCGCTAAAGATAAGTCAGATCCATTCCGCTTAATGGGCTTTGGTCACCGCGTTTATAAAAACTTTGACCCGCGAGCCAAAGTTATGCGCGATTCAGCATATAAAGTTCTTGAGTTATTGGGCAAGCATGACGACCCTACTTTCAAAGTCGCACTAGAGCTTGAAAAAATTGCTTTAGAAGATCCATACTTCGTTGAAAAGAAACTTTATCCAAACGTAGATTTCTACTCAGGCGTGATCTTAGATGCGATTGGTATTCCAACCAATATGTTCACAGTTATCTTCGCACTAGCGCGTACCGTTGGCTGGGTTTCTCAGTGGAACGAAATGATTGGTGAACCAAACCGTAAAATCGGTCGTCCACGTCAGTTATACACAGGCGAAGGCGAAAGAAACTATGTGGAAATATCTAAGCGTTAATAATTAGCGAAATTTCTGCTGACATTATTTTTATCAAATGTCTATAATCAAGGGAACTTAAACGGTTCCCTTTTTTATTGCTTGCTTTAAAGGGAAAACCTCTTTTTCTAGTCTAAAGCGTCACGAGTGAATAAATTTGTAGGCGAAATGGAAAAAGAAATAAGGATTTTATAAAAATAAATGACGTTTTATTTTTCCAGTTCAACAACCAAATTTAGAGTGCAGTAGCTTTATGCAGAAAAACGTTAAACCTTGTTATTACAGTGATTACCTACAATTAAATAAATTGCTAGATGCGCAGCATCCTGAAAGTAAAAACTATGGCGAAGAAGCTCATGATGAAATGCTTTTTATCCTAGTACATCAAGCATATGAATTATGGTTTAAGCAAATCCTGCATGAGATTAACGCCATTCTACCAGTGCTTTCACAAAAACAAGTTCCTGAAAAAGCATTAAGCACCATTAACTTGCGCTTAGAGCGCATTCATAAAATTCAAGAAGTTTTAGTCAACCAAATCGATATCATGGAAACTATGACACCATTGGACTTCTTGGATTTTCGTGACTATTTAATTCCAGCATCAGGTTTTCAATCCATTCAATTTAAAGAAATAGAAATAATTCTTGGATTAAAATCAGAATTTAGAATTAATTTCGACAAAGAATCTTTTTATAGTCGCCTAAACGAAAAAGACCGCAATCATTTAATGGCTTTAGAAGAAGCGCCAAGTTTATACGACGCAGTAGAAAACTGGCTAGCCAGAATGCCCTTCTTAGAATTTGGCGACTTTAACTTCTGGGAACAGTATCAAGCAGCGGTAAAAATCATGCTTGATAATGATGAAAAAACACTACAAGAAGCTGATTACTTGACTGAAGGCGAGAAACGTTTTCAGTTAAATGACTTAACCAATACACGCGCCAACTTTGATGCCTTGTTGGATAAAGACAAATATGCAGAGCTAAAACAACAAGGCGTCTTCAGAATGAGCCAAGAAGCGACCTTGAGCGCTATCTTCATCAATCTCTACCGCGAGCAACCAATGTTAACTGCTCCATTCCGTTTACTTCAAGCATTAGTAGAATTAGACGTAAACTTCACCCTATGGCGCTCACGCCACGTAGATATGGTGATGCGTATGATTGGTAACAAAATTGGCACCGGTGGCTCCTCAGGCCACGATTATTTACGCCAAACCACCATGAATAACAAATTCTTCAGAGACCTAATGAACATCACCACTTTCTTAATTCCGAGATCGGCCTTGCCCGAATTACCGCAAGACGTGATAGATGCACTAAATTTTTAGTTTATGACAAGTTAAGTATAAATTTATTATGGATGATTTGATTAATAGCACCGATTTTCAAGCAAAACTTGCAGAGAAAGAAAAAGTTTTTCGCTTAGAGCATCAAGGTGAAACAGTCTGGTTGAAGAAGGCTGAAAGAAAGCAAAGAAAATTATTATTAAATATGATGGGGCGAATTTCTAGCTGGATGGAAGCTCCCTTACTAACTCCTGCAAAAAAGTATGGTCGTCGAGATTCGATTCAATATGAAATAAAGCATATAAAAATGCTCGAGAAAATAAATGTAAGAGTCCCTAAGGTTCTTGCTAGAGGTGATGAATGGTTAATCCTAAGTGACATGGGAAGTCTTGCATCAAGCTACTTCAAAAATAAGCAACGGACACCTAAAGAAATAGAATTAGGATACCAGTCAATTTTTAATGAAATAAGCAAACTTCATAAATCTGGCGGTTACTTAAGTCAGGCTTTTGTTAGGAATATCACCTTCTTAGATAATGATATTTCTAAGGTTGGTTTTATTGATTTTGAGGATAACCCTTTAACCGTGTCTACTGTTGAGGAAGCACAAGCAAAAGATCTATTATATTTCACGAGTTCGATGGCTCGATTCTTTATCTCTAATGCCGATGCCTTTAAAGACATTACTAATCAATTTGTATCTCAATATGATAAAAACACTATACAGTTATTAACAGATACTAGAAGAAAGTTATCTTGGATTCTAAAACTTCCTTATAAAGAAAATCTTGGAAAAGACTATCAAAAGCTAAAATTATTTATAGAGGCAATGTCATGATTCATTTATCAAACAAACCACTCAAATCCTTAAACCCCTTAAATTCCAACGCATTCCCAGACGGATCGTAAAAGAACATAGTGGCTTGCTCGCCTACTTGTCCCTTAAAACGAATATAAGGCTCGATAACAAACTTAACGCCTTTGGCGGTTAATTTATCCGCCAATCGTTGCCAATCTTCCATATCCAATATCACACCAAAGTGTGGCACAGGCACCTCATGCCCATCCACCGAATTGGTGACTTTATCGGAATCAACTTTCATAGTTTCATCAAGATGTGCTACTAACTGATGACCATAGCAATTATAGTCAATCCAATGCTTACTGGAGCGCCCCTCTTCAAAGCCTAGCAACTCACCATAAAACTCACGCGCAAGTTTTATGTCATGAACAGGAATAGCTAAATGAAAAGGTCTTAAATTATCCATAAGTTACAATGATGTTTTATCCATTAAAACTTTCAACAGACCTGTCAAACCATCCTCATCCTCTTGATCAAAGCGGTTAAGACTCGGGCTATCAATATCAAACACCCCTTTTATCTCACCATTTACCATCATCGGGATAACAATTTCGCTATTGGTGTCACCATCACAAGCAATGTGTCCATCGAAAGCGTGAACATCTTTAACTAATTGGGTTTCTTTGGTTTTAGCTGCAGTTCCGCAGACACCCTGCCCGAAAGGAATATGCACACAGGCGACTTTGCCTTGATATGGTCCAAGAATTAGCGCATTGGAATTTTTTGGATTTACCAAATAAAAGCCCACCCAATTCAAATCAGGCAACATTTGATAAACAAAGGCTGACATTTGCGATAAATTGGTTACCCAATTGGTATCTTCTGATAACAAAGCATCAAGCTGCTTGGTTAATTGTCGATAGTATTCAGGTTTATCGCTTTGGTATTCTTCAATTTGTGCTGGGTCGAGTGCAAACATGGACTAACTTCTAAATTTTAATATTGCGCTAATGTATCCAAACTAGAGTCCAATCACAATGATTTATTACGGTTTGAAAGTATTTATTTACACTAGATATGGTAGATATTTATTAGCGATAACACTAG
This sequence comes from uncultured Kangiella sp., assembly GCA_947503345.1. Classification (GTDB taxonomy): domain Bacteria; phylum Pseudomonadota; class Gammaproteobacteria; order Enterobacterales; family Kangiellaceae; genus Kangiella. Next base: position 271,080 of record CANNCW010000002.1, read on the forward strand.
CCATCAGTCAAGACTCAAGGTAACATACGGCGTTGTTTTGCTTGAATGAATAGCCTGAGGTTTTGGCTTGTCTGAAAAAATTAAAATCACCCCAAAAACACGTGAGCGCAAGCCCACAGACTCTCCTTGTATTGGGACCTGTAGTACCGTTTTAGGTGATGAAGTTTGTCGTGGTTGTGGCCGTACTTTTGACGAAGTATTGAATTGGCATACTTATGATGATAACAAGAAAAAAGAAATCAATTTTAGATTAAAATTCAAACAAAATCATAAGCTTAACGAAGATAGTTAAAGTTTATATTATTTTATTAATTCACCCACTAAGACTTAAATTAAGGTAAAAAAATGTCATTAGTCTCTATTGTCGATGCCCTAGCGGGCAAACCTAGCGAAGGTGCAGTTGTCACCGTGCAAGGCTGGGTACGTACTCGTCGTGATTCGAAAGCTGGTCTTTCATTTGTCAATATTCACGATGGTAGCTGCTTTAATCCAATCCAAGCAGTGGTCGATAATAATGTGGGAAATTATGAGTCAGAAGTGACGAAATTGACCGCAGGATGTTCTTTGCGAGTTACTGGGACTTTAGTGCCTTCGCAAGGCAAAGGGCAAACCTTTGAGATCCAAGCGACTTCAGTGGAAGTTTTAGGCTGGGTGGACGATCCAGATACCTATCCAATGCCAATGAAACCGCATACGGTTGAGCATTTACGTAAACATGCCCATTTACGTCCAAGAACCAATCTGATTGGCGCAGTAACTCGAGTACGTAACTGCTTAGCACAAGCCGTTCATCGTTTTATGCACGAAAATGGCTTTAACTGGATCCATACGCCGATCATTACTGCTTCAGACGCCGAAGGCGCAGGCGAAATGTTCCGCGTGAGCACTTTGGATCAAACCAATTTGCCAATAACCGATAAAGGCGAAGTAGACTATTCAAAAGACTTCTTTGGTCAAGAGTCATTCTTAACGGTATCAGGCCAGCTTAACGTTGAAGCCTATTGTATGGCCATGTCTAAGGTTTATACCTTCGGCCCTACTTTCCGTGCAGAAAACTCTAACACCAGCCGTCACTTGGCGGAATTTTGGATGGTAGAGCCTGAGATTGCTTTTGCGAATCTTTCGCAAAATGCCGACTTAGCAGAAGCCATGATGCGTTATATATTCAAAGCCGTTTTAGACGAGTGCGGTGATGATATGGCCTTCTTTGCCCAACGCGTTGACAAAGATTGTATCAACCGTTTAGAAAACGTTATTGATAACAACTTCGAGCGTATGACTTATACTGACGTCATCACAACCCTTGAAAAATCGAGTAAGAAATTCGAATTTGATGTTAAATGGGGCATAGATTTACAATCTGAGCACGAACGCTATATCGCCGAAGAATACGTTGGCCGCCCTACGGTTGTAACCGACTATCCGAAAGACATCAAAGCTTTCTACATGCGTATGAATGATGATGGTAAAACCGTTGCTGCTATGGACGTGTTAGCTCCAGGCATTGGCGAAATCATTGGCGGTGCACAGCGTGAAGAACGTTTAGAGGTGCTTGATGCGCGTATTGCTGAAATGGGTTTGCCTGCAGAACATTACTGGTGGTATCGCGATTTACGCCGTTATGGCACAGTGCCACACGCTGGCTTTGGTCTAGGTTTTGACCGTTGTGTATCTTACGTTACTGGCGTACAAAACATCCGTGATGTAATTCCATTCCCACGAGTACCAAACAGCGTTAAATTCTAATCATCAAATTAGAACATACCCAATAAAATAGAGTCGCATTAGCGGCTCTTTTTTTGAGCGAAAAAATTATTTGTGCTAACCTAATTTAAAAATAATTATTGGAGAAGGAATCATGAAGAATTTATTAACGTTAATTCGTGTTATTTTCCTCATAGCCATACTCAATAGTTGTGGCGGGTCTGGCTCAAACGAAGAAACGTCACCAATATTAAAAAAAGGTAAATTATCCATTCCAATAACCGGGTTAAGATACACTACTTCAAGCAATGTAGAGGGTATAACTCAGTCAGGCGAGTTTAAGTTCAATGATAATGATGTGATAACATTTTTTCTAAACAATTTAAAAGTAAAAAGCCTAACTGCTAACACCAATATCCCATTAGAAAGTTTATTTTCACTGCAGACCTTTAGTCAAATAGAATTGCTGGATGCAATGCAACTTAACAATTATCGCCCAAGAGAAAAATCTTTAAAACTCAATAACCTCAAAGCTTATAAAAACTTTCTTTCGAAACTTTATCATTTAGATGAAGATGACAATCTTAACAATGGCATTCAAATTCCAACAAACTTGCTACTAGATGCACCTAATATTAATTACTTTTTAAAACAACCAAATAATTACATTCTGGCTTCAAATGATAAAGAAATCCCTATTCAAAAAGATTTAGAAGTCATTAATGATTACATTTCTAATAACTTTCTAGAGATCAATAGATTCCGCCAAACTGAACTAACAAAAACTCCAAATTCAACCTACAGTAAAGAAGATAAGCATCATATTACCTATGACTATGATAGTAGCGATCGGTTAATAAACGTTATTAACCATAACTTGATTTCAAACGAAATAAAAACTATTGAATATCGATACTCTGACAACCAGTTAATCAAAAAGATCGATGGGATTATCGGCAAAACCACTATTTATAGTTACCATGAAGACGGTAGTTCACAAGAGACTATTTATCACAATAGCTCAGTAAGTAGAATCTCCTACTACGATATATATGGTAATTTAATTGAAAATGGGGATTACGTAACAGAAATCATTAATGGCCAAAGAGGAAGAACCTGGCTTATAAAAGATGGAGTACGAGAGCTAGTAGAAGAACGTGCCTATCGAAATGGGCTTGTTACTAAGCTAATGTTTTATAGAGATGGAGCTTCACATGTTGAATATAACTATGACTATAACACTTATGGTCAATTGATATATGAAAGCACCAAAAATTCAGATCCTATCGTTGGAGATTTCGAAAACACCTACGTATACAATGAAAACTCATTACTCTCAAAGATTAGCCTTACGACTACTCAGGATGAGAACAGCTATCATTCAGAAAAAACTTATAAATATAACGATAACAATCAGCTGATAAAGATTTCAACATTGAACCACGACAACAGCACACTTGATAGAATACCTTTTGTGTGGGAGTTAGATAAAATATCACAATACCAATATGTAAGTTATTGGCCTAGACAAGATGTTCAAAATTTTTATAACGACAACGGATTAATTGAAGAAACTCTCTATGTATTCCCTTCGGAAGGCCAGACATTTCAACTTGGTTCATATGAGTCAAAATATCAATCTTCTGAAAAATTGCACTCTCTACCTTCGTTATACTCTGAAAGACAAAACGCTTGCGAGCTTTCACCTTTGATGGTTGGAAAATGTCCTACGGGAGAACAATAGCATGAAAAAAATAGTGACATTGCTTTTTCTATTCACTCTATTTAGCTGTAGTAGTGGTGGGGCTGAATCAGACACCCCTGTTGAATACAAAAAAGGGGTTTTAGACCTACCTATAACTAATATAGATTATCTAACTTCAAGTGGAATTACTGGACAATTAAATAACGGCGAATTTGAATATCTTGAGGGGGACACAATAAACTTATCCTACCAAGGTCTGTTTATTGGTACAGCCATCACAAAATCAGAACTTACACTTCTTGAATTTTTTAATTTAAAAAGCATTACTCAAACAGAAATCTTAGACGCTATAGATAAAACCGAACATATTGAAAAAATCAAATCTAGAAAAGAGTTGGATCTTTTATATTACAGCTTATTTTTATCAAAGTTGTATCACCTAGATAACAATTCAAACCTTAATGATGGCATAGAGTTGCCTCAAACAATTTCACTAAATGCTAATTCATTTTATCAATTTTTAAGGCAGCCTATGGCCTACATTTTAGCAACCAATGATATTTCATCCCCCACTATAGATATAATGACAGTCTACAATAAGTTTATTGAATCAAACCTAATTCAATTAGAGCTTAATAAACAGCTCAATTTGCATAAAGATTTTATAACGACCATAGCTGCATATACTGAACAAAATGACTACCAGTATGACTCTAATGACCGCATAGTAAAATCAACAAATACTAATTTCAATACTAACATTGTTACTACAATTGCATACGAATACGCCGGTGCAAATTTAACCAAAGTAACTACATTTAGAGGTAACATAACTTCCAGTGTTAAAGAGTATGCTTATAAAGATGGCTATTTAGAACAAATTAAAACTGCCTATACTAATGGATTAGAGGAATCTCTAACCTATGATATTTATTCAAATCTTATCAAAACAGAGTATTCAAATGGTTATTTGTCTATAACAGAAATTGTTAATGGATTGCCGAGCAAGACTTTATATTATTCAAATGGAATTTTACAGTCTTCAATAGCAAGACAATATGAGCGTGGATTTATTACTAGACTAAATCTGCTTTCTGCAGAAGGAACACCTATTATTACTAATCATTATCAGTACGACAATAATGGGCAAAAAACTTATTCAGAGGTTAATTACTTTTCTCCTGACAGTAAAATATCTATAAGCACTGAGTACAGTTTAGGTTTACCAATAAAACGCATTGAATTATTTGATTATGCAACTAAAGAATCCATCTTTACCTACAATACTCAACAACAGCTTACTCAAGTAAAGGTGGATTACGCTGACTCTTCAAGCGAGCATGACTTTCTATGGCAAGATTCATTTATAATTAAAGTAGGTGGTTTAGCAAAAAATCCGCCTCAAAGTTTCTCTATTGAGTACAACCAACAAAACTTGCCTGAACAAATAATTTATTTATCTCCAAAAGATGGTGATGAAGATATTATTTCAATTTATTCTGGCTCATTTAACTCTTCAACTCGCCTGATCGAGCTCCCATCACTAAATATAGAGCAACAGGACTATTGTGGTGGAGTAGGTATACAGTGCTAAAACGAAAGAGACTCAGAATAAACCTATGACAATGTGTAACTGCTTACAGCTTGAAAATATAGTCATAGGTAATGATGAAAAGCACCCTTTCACTTCTTTAGATGAATTAGAGTGGGATCCTGAAGCTTGGGCAACACTCAATCGTTGCACTGAATGCGGTCAGTTGTGGCATATTGATATTGCTAAAACCAATCAAGTAGGACTGTGCATAAAAGTAAATTCCGAGGTTGAATGGAAGGCTTTAGATACGACCCAAATGCGAGTTCAGTTGATGGTTAATAATCATGGCGGGCTATCTTTTGAGACTTGTCGCTGGAAACAGTGTAATCAAAACTGTGTAAAGGGCTTGGCTTTTTGTCCGCAACATGCCTACTTTGATATGGACATTAAAGCTTAATCAAAAAACCACTATTTCCAATGGGCCAGCGAATTGGCGTAATAATTCAATATGGACTTATTATTGTCAGCCACCTGAAACAGGTTAGCGTCTAAAACCACCAGCTTTCTTATTAACAATAAATCTAAAGTTTTGGTTAAAACCCCATCAAAACTTTGCTCGTTAACGTTAATCGGTGCGCCCTGGCTTTGTAAGCTTCTTATGGTGCAATGACAAGATTCTAATAATTCAGCTCTAGTAATAGGCTGATAATCTTTAGACTGCAGAACCTTCGAAACTAAAGCTACTGGCAAAACAGGCACTACCGTAGCAATTTCTGACATTAACTTCTTAGTGAAAACCTTAACACGCTGCATTCGCTCATTTTTTCCTAAGCTCATTAATGAATGTTCATCACTGGCAAAATACTCTTTAGCAGATACAGGTTTAGAAAAGTTTACCCCGGCATAGCCAAAGCGTTTCCAGCGCTTTTTACGCGGCGTAAAAATGGTTTTAAATAAAAACTTAATGCTGGTTTTAAAAACAAACCACTTACTTTGTTTCGGTAAATCAGGGGATAAACTACGTTCCAAACTTCTATCTTCTATCACTCGGTCGTAATTTAATCCCACTGGAATGAATACTATGTCGCGATCTTTTTCCGGATCAAAACCGCGTAATACGTAATCAATAAAACCCAGTTTCGGATCTTTTAACATTCCATCCTTACTTAACCCGCCTTCAGGATAAACCGCTTGGCTAACACCGGCTCGACTGGAGTAATGAACGTATCGCTCCAGAACTTTTCGATATAAAGAGTTATTCGAGTTACGGCGCACAAAAAAAGCACCCATTGAACGAATTAGAGGTGCCAATGGCCAAACCCTGGCCCACTCACCTACCGCATAAGATATTGCCGTTTGTTTCATAGCAAGAAATGAAACCACCACATAATCCATATTGGATCTATGATTCATGACAAAAACGACACTGGATTTTGGGTCTATTTTAGCTAATTCACCAGCATCATAAAAACCGACTTTCATGCGATAAATCAAGCGGGTAACTGTCTTAGATAACCAACTGCCAAACTTAAAGTACATGTAGGCATTAAATTTTGGGACAATTTCTTTCGCGTATTGATAAGCCTTAGCTTGCGCCACTTCCATTGGCATATCTTGTTGTTTTGCGTAATCTTTTGTGGCTTTGAAAACCTGCTCATCAAATACCAGTCGATCAACAAGAGTCTTCTTTTTTGTCAGCTGAAACGGACGAACTTTGATAGAAAGCTTATTATTAACGTCATCAATGATTTTGTTGGCTTTTCGTCTAAAAAACCAACGAACACTAGGAATCAATATTCTATCTAACAGCATAATCACTGCAAAAATTAGAATAATAATTAGTAACCATAATGGTATGGCAACTGTTTCGGTCATTTATTTAAGCCATATTGCACAAAATTATTCACTTCTGGTATCGGCTTAGCCTTTAACTCTTTAGTAGCCGTTCCTAAATAAATAAAACCAACGACAGTGTCGCTGTCGGTTAATCCTAATAATGATTTTAAATGAGGATTAAAACACAAAGGACCTGAGCGCCAATAAGCGCCATAACCTAAATCATAAGCACCTAATAATAAATTTTGCACTCCAGCGCCTGCTGAAAGCACTTCTTCAATATGCGGGACTTTCTCATGCCCTTTAGCCTTAGCCACTGCAACAATTACCATTGGCGCTCTATGTGGCAAAGATAAGATTCGCTCTTTCTTGTCATCAATTAAATTGGGAGTTTCCAATAAACTTGCTTGTAAATATACGGAGGCTAATTGACTAAGTTGTTCTTCGCCTTCAAATACAATGTACTGCCAAGGTTTAAGCCCTTTGTGATCTGGAGCTCTTAAAGCGGCTTGAAATAGTAAGTTCATTTCGGTTTTATTAGGAGCTGGAGCTGTTAAGCGACCGCAAGATACACGGTTTATAATTTTATTTAGCATTGAAATTATATGTTTTTGAGAACTAATAAAACTTTATCATGAATTTCATTCAGTAAAAACAAATCTTGGCAATTTGTATAAGTTGAAGTTTAAGGTTAGGATAAATTCGACTTATAACAACAAAGAGGATCTATATATGAAAAGCATTGGCTCTTTTATGGCAATTGCAGGGTTAATTTCTATCGCCTTATTTTTCTTTGGATATGAACTTAAAATATTGATGTGGATTGATAACTAGGGTGAAACTGTTGGATGGTTAATACGTGGTGGACTGGTAGTTATTGGAGCAGCCATTTGGTTTTTCTCTCCAGAACCGGAAGAATCCTAAATAAAAAAGCCTGCAAATGCAGGCTTTGTTCTCTTCGCTTTATTACATCTTAATTTTCATAAGGTGTATTTTCAGCAAAATACTCGTGATTATCAGCATTATCTAATGCTTGACTTGGATTTGAGTTTGCTAAACTACGAGCTCCAGATTGACCATATACGTGATCATCGGTACCAGCAATTATATTGAAGTGACTTAGTTCGTGAATAATCGTTCCAGCACGAGAATCTGTTCCTGTCTCTCTTGCATTCCAGAATGCTCGGCATAAATAGATTTTGTAAGGCTGGTTAGAATAAACATAAGCAAAGTAGCTTTGCTTACAGCTACAATCGAAAGTCAGTTCCTTAGTATCAATCGCGTCATTAATCGCATCAAAATTTGCTCTAGCAGTATTCACTCGCGAATTGGTTGGTGTACCAAACCATGATTCGTAACGCTGACCAATGTTACCATTTAAATAAGCAACTGAATTGTTAGCCATATCATCTGCCGCACCTAAAGCGCTCAAGATCTGATTCTTTTGTGTGTTATCACAGCGTCCAGTAAAGCAAGTACCATCGGCACAACCATCGCTGCCACCTTTATCAGGCTTACCGCCACCGCCATTACCGCCTCGTTTAGCTAAGCCTTCCATGAAGAAATTAACAGTGTTTGACTCTAAAACTTCCACACCATTACGTTCAGCTTTTTTTGCTTGCCCCTTATTTCCAAACAAATGGAAAGAGTGCACATCATAAGTAATGCTATAAGAACCAGTCTCTGTCATATCGTATAAAGAAGACAATTCAAATGTTTTCTCCAGCGTTTGACCGGGTGTTAACTTGATAAAATCTTTGTCAGTTGGCGCTGGGCGTTTATAGTGCGGACCTTGATAAGCAACTTTTTTACCGTCACGAGATACATGGAAAATATGTTGCTCATCCAAATTTGTATACCATTTAAGTAACTTCTTAGGACCTTTACCATTGTTTGTAATTTTCAAAGTTGCATAGACATTGCCACCATCAACATAAGACTCCGAAATCGAAAGTTCAGCATCAAGTTGTGGTTTAGCAGCGTTAGCTGTAAATGCAAATGTAGCTATAATAGGCAAGATTACCTTTTTGATTAATTTCATTATTTACTACCCCATTTTGTAAATGAATGTCTTAATTGACACTAGAAAATTGCCACATTTACTTATTTATCGCAAGTAAAATCATTACTAATTCTAATAAATGAGACTTGTACATTTTGATACAATAGGTGGTTGGAATTTTATTCTTTTAAAACAAACGCTTAGCTCGACTTATTAAAGAATTCTTGTATATAAAACAGACTGTAAAAAATACTGACAAACAGCAGAATAAATAATTTTTTAATTAGAGTAACTAATATGCTATATAACTACGAAAGGGAAATAAAAAAGGCCCGCTTAAAAGCGAGCCTTTTTAATATGGCATCCCGTAGGGGAGTCGAACCCCTGTTACCGCCGTGAAAGGGCGGTGTCCTAGGCCTCTAGACGAACGGGACATTAAAATTGTAATTTTTGGAGTTAGGCAAGGCAAATTATGAGAACGTTTAGCGCGCTAAACGACGATTAATTCAACCAAGCATAAATTCAAAAATGGTGGAGCTAAGCGGGATCGAACCGCTGACCTCTACACTGCCAGTGTAGCGCTCTCCCAGCTGAGCTATAGCCCCAATACCTCATTGCTCTATTGAGCATTTCAGTGGCGCGCATTTTAGCATGGTGCCCTACTCTGTCAATATTAAAAAAGAATATGGTCATTATATTTCTATCACATTATATTCAGTCCCTGGATTTGATAATCGATAATATTAAAATGTATGAACTTTGAAACATTTACTAACCTTTTGTCATTACATAACATTAGGTTAATAGAGTTTGTCTATATATAATTACCACATAATTATTCCGCATTGCTTTTGCACTATACGAGAGAAGGACTATGACAAAACGAATCTTAATTGGCATTATTTTAGTTGTTTTTACTTTTGTGGCTATTGGAACTCTTATGTTCATAAAGCCCAAACCGCCTCAAAGAGTTCAATTACCACCAACTCCTTTAGTTGAAACAATTAATGTTTCTTCAGACATTCAGCAATTTACGGTTCATAGCCAAGGGCCTGTACAACCTAAGTTAAACTCAAACATAGTTGCTGAAGTAAGTGGCCGAATTAGCAATGTTTCGAAAAACTTTCGTGTAGGTGCTTTTGTAAAGGAAGGCGAAACTTTATTTATAATTGATAAGGCAAATTATGTTGCTAACCTCCGTTCTGCTGAAGCCACTTTGGCGCAAGCAAAAGCTAGTTACCAAGATGCAAAGGCTCGTTCAGATCAAGCCAAAAAAGACTGGGAAAAAATTGGTCGAGGCCAAGCAAATGATCTAGTGCTTAAAATCCCTCAGTTAAATCAAGCAAAAGCAAATGTTCAATCAGCTGAAGCTAACTTATTAAGAGCACAAAGAGATCTAGCTCGAACAAATGTTAAAGCCCCTTACAGTGCGTTAATTAAAAGCAAACAAGTAGACTTAGGTCAGTATGTAAACGTTGGATTTACAGTTGCGAACCTTTATGGAACTGATACGGCAGAGGTTAGATTACCTTTAGCAGATAGAGAGTTAGCTTTCCTTCAATTGCCTGAGCAAGGTATTGAAGCCTCCTACCCTAATGTAATCCTAACAGGTGTTTACGCAGGCAAGCCTCATACGTGGTCTGGGAAAGTGATAAGAACCGAAGGCGTCGTAGAAGAAAACAATAGACTAACTTACTTAGTTGCAGAAATATCAGACCCTTATAACTTATCTTCGAAAAACAGCTCTACACCATTAAGATATGGAACATTTGTAAATGCAGAAATTGAGGGGATTACACAAGAAAATTTAATCATTATCCCAAGACAAGCGCTAATAAACAAAGATCAAGTCTTGGCGATCTCAGAGGAAAATAAAATCCAAATAGTTACTATCAACATTGTTCGTGGAGATAAAGACGTCGTTTATGTTGATGGTGGTCTTGAAGAAGGAACAGAAATAATAACCACTCCGATTGAAAATCCAATAAATGGGATGCTTGTAAAGCGAGTCGGTGATGTTCAAGCAGAAGAAACAGTAGAAAAAAATGAGAACGATTCTGATGCGAAATCTTCCAATTCTCAAGACGCAGAACAAATTGCTGTAAGCCAATAGGAGTTTAAGAATGGTTAAAGAATATGACACACACTCAGGAATAATAGCTTGGTTTACAAGAAACACTGTCGCTGCTAATTTGTTAATGGCGGCGATTTTTATAGCAGGGATTATTGGGGTCACAAAACTCAGACAGCAAGTATTTCCTGACTTAATTACTAACTCAATTTCAATTAGAGTTGCATACCCTGGAGCCGCGCCTCAAGAGGTAGAAGAAGGCATTGTTACCAAGATTGAAGAAAACATAAAAGAAATTGACGGTATCGAAAAAATCACTTCATTTGCCAGAGAAGGCTCGGCAAGTATTTCAATAGAAGTAAAGCAAGGTTACGAAGTAACGGCCGTAATGGACGAAGTCAAGGTCCAAGTAGATACAGTTATTCCCCAATTACCTGATTCTGTAGAGCGACCTGTTATATATGAGAGGAAGTTTCAACGAGATGTAATGTGGGTTAGCGTATACGGCGATGCTGGTGAAAGAACATTAAAAGAACTTGCCAATGAAATTAAAGATGAATTAGTTGCTGAAGAAGATATCAGTACCGTAGAAGTTAATGGCGTGCGCCCTTATGAAATAGGCATTCAAGTAACGGATCATAAACTTAGAGAATATGGCCTTACTTTAGAACAGGTTTCTCAAGCTATTCGTCGCTCTTCTTTGGACTTACCAAGCGGAACAATCAAAACAACCGGTGGAGATATTTTAGTTCGAACCAAAGAACAAGCGTATAACGGTTACGATTTTGCTCAGATCCCTCTTTTAACTAGAACGGATGGTACTAGACTATTTTTGTCAGACGTAGCATCTATTGATGATGGATTTGCAGAATATCAATTTATTTCAAGATTTGATGGAAAAAATGCGGTTAATTTAAGAGTGAAATCTAGTTTAGAATCTGATGACTTAGCTTCATCTGCTGCAGTATATAAGTACCTTGATAAGAAACGACCTAATTTGCCAGATACAGTTTCGGTAGATGCTTGGGGAGATGGTACTTATTACCTTAAAGGCCGTTTGGAATTAATGCAGAATAATATGCTCGCTGGACTTGCTTTAGTATTTATTGTTTTAGCTTTGTTTCTACGTTTTAAATTAGCTTTCTGGGTAGCTATAGGTATCCCTATTTGCTTTGCGGGTGCCTTTACCCTAATGCTTTTATATCCTGGTTTTTCAATGACCATTAATATGATCACTCTTTTTGGTTTCATTCTGGTTTTAGGGATTGTAGTGGATGACGCGATCATTATTGCTGAGAGTTCCTGGGCTAGCATCGAGGAAAAGGGACACAGCGAAGACAGTGTTATTGAAGGCGCTAGAAGAGTTGCTCTGCCAGCAACTTTTGGTGTTCTTACAACTATAGCGGCTTTCTACCCCATGCTAAATGTATCAGGCCCATTTAGTAATGCTATGGCCTCTATCGGTTTAGTTGTTATGTTTTGCTTACTATTCTCTCTAGTGGAGTCAAAGTTAATTCTTCCTGCGCACTTAGCGCATATGAAGTTAAACAAGCCAGAAGATACAAAAAATCCAAATTTAAGAAAAATCAAAATGTTCTTCACTGGCATTAGAAGAAAAGTAGCTTCTTCTTTGAAGCGTTTTATCGAGAATGTTTATAAACCGAAACTAAATTCGTTGATTGAAATAAGGGGCTTGGTAATATTAAGTTTTATCTGCCTTTTCTTAATATCAACGGCCGGTTTTATTGGAGGAGGCTTAGTTAAAGCCGAACTATTCCCAAGTATTCCAAATGACGGCACTTTTGTCGAAATTCAAATGGCTGAGGGCTCTACTGCTGAAAAGACTATTGAAGCTGTAGAGTTCGTTGAGTCAAAGCTTATAGAATTAGATAAAGAGGTTACTGAGGAGTATGGCAAACCTATAAAGGCTCACTCGATTTCTTGGACAAATAATAATACTGCCGCTTTCATGTGGGTAGAATTTCATAAGTCTGAGAACTTGCCGATTAACCAATTCAAAATTAATGATTTATGGAGAGATAAAATTGGTCAAGTCCCTGGGGTAAAAGAAGTCAGTTTTGGTGGTGGCGGTGGCCCTGGTGGTGGTGGTGTTGGTTACCGCCTTATTGGCCAGAACATGGAAGAACTAAAAGTAGTATCTGAAGAAATTAAGAATAAATTAGCTACTTATGAAGGGGTTTATGATATTTCTGATAGCTTATCGGGTGGTAAAGAAGAAATTATTATTAAGTTAAAGCCAGAAGCAACCAACTTGGGCTTAACGGTTTCAGACTTATCTCGACAAGTTAGAAATGCCTTTTATGGTGCTGAAGCACAAAGATTTCAGCGTGATAATGAAGAAATTAGAGTCTTTGTCCGTTACCCTCTTTCTGAGCGTCGTTCTTTAGGTAATTTAGAAAATATGCCAGTAAGAACCTCTACGGGCGATTATGTAACTTTTAGTGATATCGCTTCTTTCGAAATCGCAGAAGGCTTCTCTGCCATTTCAAGAATCGATGGCGTTAGGGCTAACAGATTATCGGCAGACGTAAGTCCCGAAGCTCCAATTTCATCTAATGAAATTGATGCTGCAATTAAAAAGGATTTTTTACCTAATCTATTAGCTAAATATCCAAGCGTTGAACTAGTTCCTGGTGGGCCTAGTAAAAATCAACAAGTACTTGTTAATGAATTGGTAAGTGGCTTTCTTATTGGCATGGCATTAATATTTATTTTATTGGCTATACCTTTAAAATCCTATATCAAGCCATTAGTGGTAATGTCAGCAATTCCGTTTGGTATTATTGGAGCAATGATCGGGCATTTAATTATGGGAATTTCACTAAGCATGTTCTCATTCTTTGGAATCATTGCCTTATCTGGAGTTGTCGTTAACGATAGTTTATTAATGGTAGACTTCATTAATAGAGGTCGTGCTGAAGGATTGTCAAGAAAAGAAGCTGCAATTAACGCTGGTACGCGTAGGTTTAGAGCAATTATCCTAACCTCTTTAACCACTTTCTTCGGTTTATTACCGATTACCTTAGAAACTAGCTTACAGGCGCAGCTGGTAATTCCAATGGCAGTTTCTTTAGGCTTTGGTATCGTTTTCGCTACTTTGATTACACTGGTATGGATTCCGTGTTTATATATCATGATGGGTAATGCCAAAGACTGGTTCTTAAAGCGAGATCCCAAAAGCTTAGCCAAACAAGCTGCTTTAGAAAACGCTTAAGCAATAAATAAAAAAAGAGCCTTCGGGCTCTTTTTTTATATTCAGAAACTTTGGTCTTACCACAATAATTATCATTAAATTGTAGTTGTTTTCTAAACTAATCACTTTAGACTAGTAGCTATCTAAATCGCTATTAAATTATCATGCTAAAACGTACCAAAATTGTTGCTACTTTAGGCCCTGCCACTGACTCAAAAGAATCTATTCAATCGTTAATTGAAGCTGGCGCAAATGTATTCCGCTTAAATTTTTCCCATGGCGATGCTCAAGATCATATTAATAGAGCTAAAAGAATTCGAGATATTGCCCGCGAGCTCAATACCTATATTGCAATTTTAGGCGATCTGCAAGGCCCAAAAATTCGTGTAGCTCGATTTAAAGACGATAAAATAGAACTTATCAAAGATGCACAATTTATTATTGATGTGAGCCTTGATAAGGAAGGTGGGACCATTAACTCAGTTGGTTCTAGTTACACTACTTTACCTCAAGAAGTTAGTACCGGTGATCATTTAATGCTCGACGATGGAAGAATTCAGCTTGAAATAACTGATATCATTGGCACTCAAGTTGTTACTAAAGTTTTAGTTGGTGGCGAACTCAGTAACAACAAAGGTATAAACCTTAAAGGTGGTGGCCTTTCTGCTCCAGCCTTAACTGAGAAAGATAAAGAGGATATCAAAACTGCAGCCCAAATTGGTATTGACTACTTGGCGGTTTCCTTCCCCCGCTCTGCTGAGGATATTCATTTAGCTAGACAATTACTAAAAGATGCGGGCGGTGACTCTGCTTTAGTTGCAAAAATTGAGCGTGCAGAAACAGTCAACGATCATGACATATTGGACTCTATTATTTTAGCCTCGGATGCTGTAATGGTTGCTCGCGGTGATTTAGGTGTTGAAATTGGGGATGCTGAACTAATCGGTGTCCAAAAGCATATTATCAATCGTACCCGTGAACTCAATCGAGTGGTAATTACTGCTACGCAAATGATGGAATCTATGATTCACAACCCAATCCCTACTCGTGCGGAAATCTTTGACGTTGCCAATGCAATTTTAGATGGAACAGATGCAGTGATGCTAAGCGCTGAAACGGCTACTGGCGATAACCCAGCGAAAACCGTTCAAGCAATGGCCAATGTTTGCGTTGGTGCTGAAGGTCAAACCTTAGCAAAAACCTCAAACCATAGGATTGACATAAACTTTGAGCTTATCGACGAAGCGATTGCAATGGCTACCATGTACACGGCAAACCATTTAACTGGCGTGAAGGCGATTATTTCGTTAACCGAGTCAGGTTCAACAGCCCTATGGCTGTCGCGTATTCGCTCTGGCATGCCGATTTATGCCTTAAGCCGTAGTATTGAAACTTTAAGGAAAGTAGCGCTTTACCGTGGCGTTGAGCCCATTAACTTTGATCCTACTGCCCTAGCCCGACACGATGTTAATCGATTAGCAGTTGAAGAATTAAGATCGCGCGGCTACGTTAAAGATGGCGACCTAGTGATTATCACCAAAGGCGATTCTATGGGAGCCCTTGGTGGCACCAACGCCATGAAAGTTGTTAAAGTTGGCGCAGTTAATTAAATACCGATAAATACAATGACGCCAATGAAGGCTAGTAGTATCCCTGCTAGCTTTCTTTTATTTAGCGACTCTTTCAAAAACAACCACGCCAAAAGTACAATAAAGATATTAGCAGTTTCATTTAACACTGAAGCAATCGAAGCATCAGTATATTTAAAGCCAGCAAGCCACAAAATCATGGCTAAGTAAGTAGCGAAAATACTTGCTAAAATTAGGTTTCGCCAGTTATGGTTCCCTTGCGTAAACTCCAGTTTGGTAGCTGTAAATTTTCTACGAATCAATATAAATAGCACCATCCCTGCTATCCCTATCAGCAATCGCAACGATACAATCCAAAAGAATCCATGCTCACCTGAATCCAATACAGGTTTGACTAAGACCACGCCTAAGGCAGTTAGGAAAACCGAACCTGCGGCATAGCCTACTCCACGATAAAGTTCGGCTTTATCCACTTCCTGATAATTGCGTTGATATACCACCAATAAAATCCCTGATAGGACCAACACAAAACCTAACCATTGCCACAGCTCTAATGACTCTCCTAAATACAATATAGAAAGGATAATAACAAAAGGACTATATAAGCTGGCAACAATTGCAGTACGTCCCGCACCTACTCTTCTAAGCGCTTCAAAATACCAATTATCAGCAATGGCAATTCCGAAATAACCGCTGATGATTAGGATGAACCACTCATAACCACTTAAATTAGGAATATTGAAACCTTCAAAAAGCAAAGTGGTTGGAATAATTAAGGAAGTGGCTAAGCAGTTTTTAAAAAGATTTAAACTTTTGGGGGTTAAGGATTCGCCTGAATGTTTAAATAACACTACTCCAATAGCCCAACAAATGGCACATGCCAAAGAAAATATTTCACCAAGCCCCATCTGTCTTTACCTTGATAAGGTAAGAAAAGTTAACGATAAATTATCATAGTCGCAAAAAATTCACTAGTTATGTTTTTATTCATTTAAATGCCTCCGTTAGCATTTAACCGTCTTTTAAATTAGTTTAGTATGTCATTACATAGAATTAAAATTCATGAGTGCCTCATGAGCATGGAATCTTTGAAATCTAAAATCCATCCTGTTAATGCCTTATATGGGAAAAGTAAGCCATTCCCAATAATTCCATCTTGTGAGCATATTGCAGGAAGTGAAATACTCATTCTCAAGTCTTTAAAGCTTCAAGAAAAATTAGGCCCCATTTTTGATATCACCTGCGATTGCGAGGATGGAGCCAAAACGGGAAAAGAAACAGAACATGCCGAGATGGTTGTTAAAGTCCTTACAAGCAATGCCAATTTGTATAAAATGGCGGGAGTGAGAATTCATGGGTTTAATCATAAACATTGGAAAAAAGATATCGATATCCTAATTCCAGCTTTAGGCGAATCTATTGCGTACCTTACAATACCCAAATGTACTAAAGCCAAGCAAATAACGAAAATGGTTAAGTACATCAAAAATATAGCAAAGAGCAACGGTATTAGACGAAAAATTCCAATACATGTTTTGATCGAAACTCATGGAGCACTCAAAGAAGTATGGGATATCGCTAAAATTGACGGGGTTGAAGTTTTGGACTTTGGAATGATGGACTTTATTTCTGAACATCATGGGGCCATTTCTGCATCAAATCTAAGAAGTCCAGAGCAATTTAAACACCCACTATTAGTTCGGGCAAAAACAGAAATTGTAGCCGCCGCATTAGCTCATGGAGTAGTAGCTTCTCATAATGTTACTTTGGATTTAAAAGATCCAAAGCAAGCTTATGAAGATGCAAGTCAAGCACGTAATGAATTTGGCTTCTTACGAATGTGGAGCATTTATCCAACTCAAATAGAAGCGATAGTAGATGCTATGAAACCTGACTATTCGGAGGTTCAGGATGCAGCCAATATATTAATCGCAGCGCAAGATAATCAATGGGGGCCGATTCAATATCATGGAGAGTTGCATGACAGAGCAACCTATCGATACTTTTGGCAACTTTTACAAAGAGCACAATTAAGTGGTGTTGATTATCCTGAAGAAGCCAAAAATAGATTTTTTTAATTAGATATCGTAAGAATATAAGGCAGAAAAATTCTGCCTTATATAAAAATAAAATAACTACAACTGGAAGGCATAACTAAACTTGGCAAAAATAGTTCTTTTGTTTTGAGTTAGATCTAACACTGTATCGTTTTCAATGCCATTATCAGAATAGCCTAAATAAAGAACACTTTTCGCATCAAACTTATAAGTATATAGCAACTGCCTTTGCATGATTCTATTAATAGACTCAACTCCAATATCATTTAAAATAACTGGATTATTTATAAAGTTAGTATCTCGATAACGTACTAAGAGTCTTAAAAAGCTTTTATCATTAAATTGGTAAATAAAATTAGCATTAAAAATTTGTTGATTGAAATAGTCAGAGTCCATCAAATCAAAGTCCTGTTGCACATACTCCATTAATAACTTTAAATGCTTAGTAGCTTGCCAATCGGTAAATACACTATAACGAAAGACCTCGCCTGCTCGGGCCTGACTACTTAGAAAGTCAATATCATCGTAAAAAGCTAATTGACCTCCAACCCGTAAACTATTTAGAGGTTTAAAAGAAACTGTTAAGTCATAAAAATTTTGATCGAACCATTGTTGATCGAAAAAAACATCACGCTCTCCGAAATGAAAATCAATTTGCGATTGAGATTTCCCCGCCAAACTTAACGTGAACTCACTTTCTGTTTCTAAACGTTGACCATCATCTTGGTAACTAGTATCCCAATCTCCACGCAGCTGTATTCGTGAAAAGAAATCACTCTCATCACCATACCAACGGTGTCCTCCACCAATAATAGTTTTGCGATAGCCACTTCTAGTTTGAAATCCTAAATCTGCTCTATAACCCTCATCAAAATCATTATGAGATGCAAACCAACTCCAATCACGATCATTATGACTATAATTAAATCGATAAGCGTTGCCTGATTCTTTTGCCTTTAAACCATAGCTAGTTTGCATCGATTCTGAATTGGAAGTTTCTGTATGGATAAGTTGATATCTGAATACATCAGTATCAGTTAATTGATGCTTTCCATCGAAACTAATTAAATCATTAGAATAATCACCAGCATCTCGATGTGTCATTGTAACGCCAAACAGAGTATCTTCGGACCAGTCATGTGCATATCGAAAAGCTGCTGAATTGCTATCTTGATTTAACGAGATCAAACGTGAGCTCTGACTTGATGGTAGAATAATATTAGTCGCATTATCACGAGTAAATAAAGCGCCTAAAGTACCATTCTCTCCTTTTGATGTATATTGAATACCAGCATCAGGGTCTGCAATGTTCCGACTATAAAAAACCGTTAACATAGTATTAAAATAGTCAGAGCTTTCCAGAAAAAAAGGCCTTTTTTCAGGGAAAAACAAAGCAAAACGAGTATTTACATCAAGTTGGGCCGCATCAGATTCGACTTGTGAAAAGTCAGGATTAATGGTCGCATTTAAAATAGAGTTATCAGAAACCGCCCAACGTAAATCTAACCCAGCTTGTGAGTTCACTGACTCGCTATTCCATTCGTTGCTTACAGCAGGATTGCGAGTCTCTGTTTTATTTGATGATAAATAAGGGATCAGCTCTAAATTTTTACCTGTTGTTATAGATTGAAAGCCTTGATACTTTTTATATTGGCAAATAGTACAGTTAATATTCCTATCTACAGGATTAGAAGCTAAGCGATACTTAAAATCTTTTGGAACAAATCGGACCAAATCCATAGCCCATTGCTTTACATTACGGTTGTTAGCAAAGCGTAAAGCTTTGAATGGTATTTTAATTTCAACACTATAACCAGAATCTGTAATTTGTCCTGCAGAGTACCAAATACTATTCCATGAGATGTCTTCTCTATCTAAGACATCATCAGAAATAGAGTCTAACTGTATCCCTTGCGGATTTACAAAGAAATTATAGGTTCTTCTTTGGTCATTAAAAGTATCAATCTTAATGCCGACCAGATCTTCATCTGAAATATTATCTCTATCGCGAAAAGAGGCTCTTAAACTTTTAGCTTCTAAATCCTTTGCTTCAAATCCAACATACAAATAGTTACCATCCTCGAAAATAAAGGCCGTTGTTTGAAATTTTGCAGGTATATTCTCGGAAGGTGATGTTTCGTAACTTAACTCTATTTTAGTAGCGTTATTCCATATCGCATCATTAAGCTCACCATCTAATTCAAGAGGTCCTTTTAGATTTGGTATTTTGTCACTTGCATTTGATAAGCATGCGAAAAAAAGCGTAGATACGGTGAGTATCCACGCTAATTTTTTATAATTATACATTTTGTCTCCTTTCAGCTAATGTTTTTATAGCAAAAAGGAATAAAGAATAAAAGCCTTTTATTAGCTCAAATCCAATGTTTACATTTGAAACGCATAACTAAATTTACTAAATATAGAACGCCCTGTTCTTTCAAATTGGCTTACAGTGTTATCTTCAAACCCACCATCGGAATAACCTAAGAAAAATACTGTTCTAGGATTCACTTTATAACCATATAGTAATTGGCGGCCAATGGCTTTATTGTCACTTCTATCAGTAACAACGTTCTGGTTGAAATCTACATCTCTATAGCGAACCGTTAACCTTAAATACTGATACTTATCAAATTGGTAGGTAGAATTGAGATTTACAATATCGGACTTAAATAAATTTCCAGCATCGCCATCCAATTCAGTAACATTATAGCTTGCCGAGAAGAACCAATGCCTGGTAACCTGCCAATTACCCCAGAAGTTGTAGCCCATTCTTTTAGCAGCGTTAATTCCTGTTATAAAATCTACAGCATCAGCATTATTATAGTTTATTCCTAACTGTAAGCTGTTAATGGGCCTAAAGTTAGCACCTAACCAAAAATAGTTTTGATCAAACCAACAACCACCATCATCTCTAGCACAGTCAGCATCAGGAATATTTACAGTTTCATTGGAGAACCAAGCATCACGGACGCCAGCTCCAAAACCAATCCATGATTGATAAGGTCCGTTCATATTGACCCAGAACTCACTTTCTTGTTCAAGTTTTTGGCCTGTATAATCATAAGTTTGATCAACATCGCCACCTAGATGAATTCGGTCAAATGAGTCCCCTTCTTCGCCGTGCCAGGTGTATCCAGCGCCTAAAACATCTCTACTTAATCCGCTCTGATTAATAAATCCTAAGTCAGCACGGAAATCTTCGTCTAACTCTTGACGAGAAGCACGCCAGCTCCAGTTACGACCATTATGGTGATACGAAAGCGCATAACCAAAACCTGTATCATATTCTTCACTTGTAGAAACTAATTCGTCGCTGTCATCTGTATCAGTATGAATTAGCTGATACCTGATAACATCTTCATCGGTGATATAGTATTTACCATCAACGCTTGCAACAGTGTTGCTATAATCATCACCGCTTCGATGAGTAATCATTCCACCTATTTGTGATTTTTCTCCAATGTCATAACTATAACGACCCGCAAAAGCGTTTGATTCAAAATTTTCTGAGGAAGCAAGGTTTGACGATTGAGCACCCGGCAATAAGAAGCTGGTGCTATTATCACTAGCTGCTAATACAGCATAAGAATGTGAATCAGTTTTACCAGTATATTTAACCCCCCAATCTGGATCTGCAATATTTCTGGTATGTAATAGATTAAAACCATTAGAAGAAAAGTAGTCAGCACCTTCTAAAAAGAAAGGTCTTCTTTCTTGGAAAAACAATGCGAAAGTCTGATTAACATCAAGCTGAATAGCATCTGACTCTACTTGTGAAAAGTCTGGATTGATAGTTGCATTTAGAACAGAGTTATCGGTAACACCCCAGCGTACATCCACACCACCATCAAATTCAAAATCACCGTTTTGCCATTCAGGTGCATTTACCGGATCTCGACTGTCCGAGCGCTGACCTGAAGCATATGGGGTGACTTCTAGATTATTTCCACTTTCAATATTTTCAAAACCACTAATACTTCCAATTTGGCAAACGCTACAACTTTGCGCTCTATCAACTTGATTATAAGCCAAACGGTATTGATAGTCTCGAGGATAGAAACGCATGAAATCAATACCCCAGTCTTTCTTTCCTTGAGTGTTAGGGAAGCGTAAAACTTTAAATGGGATTTCAATCTCTACTTGATAACCTGAGTCCGTAAGCTTGCCTTCGCTATACCATATAGCATTCCATGAAATGTCCTCTCTGCTAGTAACATCATCTTCAACCGAGTCCATCTGTATCCCTAAAGGATTTACAAAGAAGTTATAAGCCTTACGCTTATCATTAAAAGTATCAATTTTAAAGCCGACCATATCGTCAGCCCAGATAGTGTCACGATCTTTTAAGGAAGCTAAAATAGCTTCAGGATTCGGATCTTCAGCTACAAAAGCTAATAAGATAGAAGAACCATTTTCAACTATGTAAGCGGTCGTCTTTACTTTTGCAGTTTGATTTTCTGCAGGACGAGTTTCATAACCCAGTTCAACTTTTGTGGCATTTGCCCAGAAAGGCTCGTTAAGCTCCCCATCAAGTACTATTTCTTCATTAACTTTAGGAATAATTAAGTCGCTTTCCGAAGAAGACGCTGTGAAAGATAAGATTGAAAGACCGCAAAAAATAGCACTGAATTTAAGCAGGTTAGGCATAGTCCCTATTCCATTTATAAGTGTAAATAATAATTGTTAGACGCGATTATAAGGAAAAGCGTTTAGTGCTACTGTCATATTTGCAATTAGACATGTTACAAAGTATGACAAATGTCAATAAAAAAGGTCAGCACTAAGGCTGACCTTTTCAAAATCTCCGTGATTAGGATCCTTTTTTACGTAACCATCCTAGAGTGGCTAATATAAATAATCCTATTAGATTCCAACTCCCTCCACCAGAACCTGAGCTTGTGGTTGTTGCTGAGCCAGTGCTTCCTGAGCCGCTACCACTTGTTCCTCCAGATTGAGTATCCTTACCAGCATCTTCTAATGGCACATCGACCAAAGGACCAAAGTCGTTCGATGCAGTTGCTAAAAATTCGTTAGTCGCAGAGTCATATAACTCTATTTTGAAGTCATAGTAAGCAGTTGCATAACCCGACTGCCAATCCCCTTCAAATGCAATGGTGTCATCAGTACTTGTACCGTTGATAGTATAAACATCAGATTCTGTTTCATACTGCCAATCTCCAGCGCCTGACTTTTGATAAAGCTTTGCAACAATGCTTCTAGCTCCAGTAGTTACATCCGCATCAAAACTTATTTTGAAGTCACGATAATAACCATCACCATCATTATCCGTAAAAATTTCTGTTTTAACTGTACTGATAGATACATTGGTACTTGGGCCTGTTTGCTCGTAACTTGAATCTTCAATTGGAAGGTTACCTAAATCAGGATCATCATAAGCTTCTAAAGAGTCAACGACACCGCTATACCCGTACTCAAACAAATCAATAGCTATTTCATACTTGCCAGTAGGAAAACCTTCATTAAAAACCGTAGTCACACGATAGTCATCATCACTATCATCATAGTAAATTTCAAAAACGTCTGTTGTATAATAATGAGTCCAGTTTGAAGTGCCCTCTTCACGTATGTACAGCTCTGCAAAAACATCGTAATAGGCAGCAACGTTTGCATCCACGTCAAAATCCACACGGATTTCGCTATAAAAACCATCACCGTCAACGTCAGTTTTTAACAAAACAGCAGCATCATAAATGTATAGATGACTGGCACTTTTTTCAAAACGCTTTTCACTTCGCTTTTTGTTGCCGTCAAGTTGCGATTTATTTACCTTAATTGAGGAAGAATATTGAGTCTCTAAATCTTCCTTACTCTGAAGGGATTGATATTTAGACAATTTGTCTGAAGCAATATTACCTTTAACCAATTCAGGAGTGGAGCCTACCACATTAGTGGTTGCTAATTTTTTGCCTATTCGTACTTTTTGTTCATTATCATTAGCATCGGCCCCTGTTGAAGCTAATGTTAAAATACTCGAAATGCATAAAGCTAATATCTTTTTTGAAAACATCACTGGTTCTCCTAACTTACTATTGGATACTGCCAAGTAGCACTCTGATGTAACTACTTAACTAGTTTGATACTAGTAGAACAAAAGCTATCTGAACGGCTCCTGAACTTAATGGTATTTTCTTTAGAAGCCTATATAATGCTTTAAAACTTAGTGATTGAGCCGAAATTTAATGCCACTACCTAGCTATCAAATTCAGTTAGAATCTAATGAATTTATTACTCCGAACGTTAAGAAACTTAAGTTCAAGTTTCTTGAACCCAGCAGTTTTAGGTACCGTCCTGGACAATTTGTATCATTTTTGTTGGAGCATGAAGAAAAGCCACTTAAACGAAGCTATTCCATTGCCAACTCAGAGACGCCTGATGAAGACGGTTTAGTAACTACCGATCATCTCGAAATCGTCATTTCTTATGTTGAAAATGGGCGTGCTACTAAAATCTTTTTTGATGCCGAACTAGGTGATACTTTCGAAATAAGTGGCCCCGTTGGATTGTTGATTCTTGGTGCAGGGCTTCCTAAACGAGTTTTCTTAATTGGTACTGGCACAGGAATGGCACCTTACCGTTCTATGTTGAAGCAAATACCTGCAATGGCACAACATGATTTCCACATTCTATTTGGGGCTCAAAAAAAGCAAGATTTATTTTATACAAAAGATTTTCAGCAAGCAGGTCTTAATGATCATATCAACTTTTATCCTTGCTTAAGCCGAGAAACTAATGAAGCGTGTTTTAATGGTTATGTTCAAGCCCAATTAGAAGCTTTGAAGCCCGATCCAAGCACTGATATCGTGTATTTATGTGGTAATCCTAATATGGTTGATGATGTATTTAGCATGCTTAAAGAAATGGACTTTGGGGTTAAACAAGTCAAAAGAGAAAAATACGTATTCAGTAAATTTTAATAGCATTTAGAATTAATAAGAGAGTCAAACTATGAAAAAGATATTAAACATGAGTGTTGTAGCTCTTGCTGTCAGCATGTCAATTAGCGGTTGTAACAATAATGAATCTACAAATGATGAAACTCTTGTTGATGAAAATGTAGCAGTAAGCCAAGAAGTTGCTTCTGAAGTAAAACAGGAAACTGTTACAGATACATACAGCCGCTTCGATATCTATGCGCCATTTACTTTAACCAGTGATTTAAGCCATTTATCTAATAATCAAAAAGAAATGATTGGCTTGTTAATAGATGCCGGCAAAATCATGGATGGTTTATTTTGGAAAGTTGCATATGGTGATAGAGATAGCTTATTGAATTCAATAAAAGATCCAAAAGCACGTCGCTTCGCTGAAATAAATTATGGTCCTTGGGATCGTCTAGATGCCAATAGCGTATTTATCGAGGGTGCTGCCGAGAAAAGCAAAGGAGCATCTTACTACCCTTCTGACATGACTAAAGCAGAATTTGAAGCTTGGGAGCAAGAAGGTAAAGATGGCTTATACTCATTAGTACGTCGTAATGAGACTGGCGACTTACATCTACAGCCTTATTCAGTCGCCTTTGAAAAAGAATTAACCGAAGCGAGTAATTTGTTAAAGAAAGCCGCAACTCTTGCTGACAACGCTGAATTTAAGAAATATCTAGAATTACGGGCCCTAGCGTTAATTTCAGATGAATATCAAGCATCTGATATGGCCTGGATGGACATGAAAACTAATCCTATCGAAGTGGTAATTGGTCCTATCGAAACCTATGAAGATCAATTGTTCGGCTATCGTGCAGCTTTCTCTACATACGTTTTGATAAAAGACTTAGCCTGGAGTGACAAGCTATCAAAATACGCAGCCTTTTTACCCGAGCTACAAAAAGGTTTACCAGTCGATGAAAAGTATAAACAAGAAATGCCTGGCACAGATAGCGACTTAAATGCTTATGACATTGTGTTCTACGCTGGTGATAGTAATGCAGGCTCTAAAACCATTGCCATCAACTTACCGAATGACGAAGAGGTGCAATTGGCAAAGGGGACGCGTCGCTTACAACTAAAAAATGCCATGAAAGCTAAATTCGATAAAATTTTAGTGCCTATTGCCGAACAATTAATTGCGCCAGAGCAACGCAAGCACCTTACTTTTGATGCATTCTTTGGCAATACCATGTTCCATGAAGTTGCACATGGTTTAGGTATTAAAAATACTTTAGATGGCAGTGGCACTGTTCGTGCAGCTTTAAAAGAAACTGCTTCAGCGCTAGAAGAAGGTAAAGCTGATATCTTAGGGCTTTATATGATTAGTGAGTTATTCAAAAAAGGTGAAATAGCAGAAGGTGAAGTAATGGATAATTATGTGACTTTCCTAGCTGGTATTTTCCGCTCTGTTCGCTTTGGAGCCACTAGTGCACATGGTAAGGCAAATATGGTTCGCTTTAACTATTTTAAAGATAAAGGCGCCTTTAATTATAATGTTAAAACCGGTCATTACAGCGTTAACTTCGACAAAATGACTGAAGCTATGAACTCATTGTCTAGTTTAATTTTAACTCTACAAGGCAATGGCGATTATACAGGTGTGAAAAACTTGTTAGACACTAAAGGGGTTGTCAGCCAGCAGCTTGCTAATGATTAAAGGCTGCTGGAAGAAAAGCAAATACCAGTAGATGTAACCTTTAAACAAGGCAAAGACGTATTAGGGCTTTGATTTTATTGAGAAAACAAAAAGGCGCCATAAGGCGCCTTTTTTGTAATGTTATGGTGTTACAGAATAGGATACAGGAAGTGTAATTACTAGCGACTTCCCTGAAGGAATATCCACCGTAAGGTTGACATCACCTGTTCCAGATTCAGTAGTTCCTGCTAAGCTACCACTAATACAAGAAGCTGTTCCGTCTCCTGGCGAAACAGCGGGATCGCATACCCAATTACCATTGTTGGTCACATTTGGTGGCAAAGTATCATTAATAATAGCGCCTATTAAGTTATGAGGTCCTGCATTTGAAACAATAATGGTATAGGTGGTATTTTGCCCTGGCGTATAGGTAGTAGCACCATCATCTTTACTGACACTCACATTTGATAAGCAGCCCACGGTAACTAAAGTAGGATCATCATCTGCAGTGAGTCCATCTAAATCCAAATCACCACCATTATCGGTAGTCGGATCATCACTTAATTCAACGATATTATTAAGATTATCCACATCTGCAGGCTCTATAGCATTATCAATGGGATCCATGTTTAATTGTGCTTGATTAGGGATATTAGCTGAAGTGCAAACCGTAGCACTATCGGCAACTCTAACTCGATAACTAAGATCAACAGTACCAGAAGCTGGAATGCTGCCATTCCAAAAAATATCTTGCCCAGAATTGGTTAAAGTTCCACTCGATGCAGAAATAATCGATTCAAATTCAAAGTTTGCATCTAAGGTATCTACAAACTCGTCGGTGGCATTATTAGCTTGCGCAAAATCATCTTGTAAATTAGTCAAAGTTACATTGAAAGTAACCAATTCCCCTGGGCCAATTTGGCCATCACTATCTTCATCAGTAAAGCTTTTTGTTGCTGTTAAAAACTCAAGTGCTCCTACAGAATTAGCTTCAAAAGCAAACCAAGCAGCATATTCATCAATACCAGTTCTTTCTGAGTCATTAACTTGGTCTTCTTCCATATGCACATTGAATTGGGTGGCTTCAATTGCATTTCCACAAAGGCGCAACCAGGCTCCATCACCACCATTCATCGAGTTATGCTGACTTAATAAATTAGGTATACCTGCAAAAGTAGTACCATAAGATAAAGCTTGGCATTCATCATTATGTCTATCAACTATCCGCCCGCCCGTCCTAGCTGCCACATAAGGAACCCCATTATTAGTTCCTGATGTTCTTTCAATCGCTACCCAACCTATTGATTCATTACCATGAGAAGTGACCGCTTCGGCACCTTCTAGCGCTAATGTGAATTGAGTATTTGTAGGCGGATTACCTCGATTATTACCATACACAGTAGTCGAAACCCACTCTGGATCATTAAAAGAGTTAATCGTATGTAATACAGTAGGTGCTGCCGAATAAGTATGTGAATAAGTTATAGTGTCGCCACCGTTGTTATTCCCACCAAACCTTGAACGCATTTCGTTGGTATTATGAAGATAGGCTTCAATTTTTGTGCCATCTGGGAAAACCCAGGTTCCTCTTTCTACAACCATCCAGTTAACAGTTTCAGTGCTCCAAGTAGCTGCACAAGTAACTCCACCGCCAGTAGCGCCAAGATTTTCACAAGGGCTTTGCATTCCTAATTGAAAGCTATTTCCGGTTACAGCTCTCACTCTAACGCTTAAAGAGTTACCGTTGCTATGAGTGATAGGGCCTGCAATTACGACAGGGGAAGTATAAGTTTTTTGAGTATTAACCGTTACCCAAGTCCCATTATCAATGGTATCGGTGATATCCGCGGAGCCTGTTTCAAAAAAAGCTCCCGCTCTTAATGACTGAGCCATCAAGAGAATAGAAGTTGTTATAAGTATTTTAAGTATTATTTCAAATTGCATTGCTATATGGTTAATAATTAATAACTAACAAATTCCTTTTCATTGCTATAAAATAGCATATAACTAATTGTATTAGTGTATAAAATTGTAATATGGCTATATTTTCTTTAATGGTAACTGCGAATCCTTATACGGCTCAAGGGCAATATACAGCCCTACGCTTTGCCAATGAGGTTATTAATAAAGGACACCAGCTAAAACGCATATTCTTTTATGCTGACGGTGTGTTAATCGCCAGTCGATTAAACTGCCCTCCTTCCGATGAAATAAACTTAACTAAAGCTTGGGCGAAACTGGCCATAGAGAAAGATGTAGAATTAACAGTCTGCGTGACAGCAGCACTAAAGCGTGGAATTGTTAACCAAGCCGAGGCCGATAGAAATGCTCTAACTGGTGAAAACCTTGACCCGGCATTTGAAATTTCTGGACTAGGCCAGCTCACTGAAGCCATGCTTGAGTCAGACAAATTAATTACTTTTGGTTAAACCATGAAATCTATTTGTTTTATATTCAATAAGCCCCCTTATGGTGATCATAAAGGTCGTGAGTTGTTGGACATTTGTTTAATGTCAGCAGCTTTTGATATGCCAATAACAGTAATTTTCAAAAGCCAAGGCGTTTATCAATTATTACAAAATCAGCAGCCAGACGTCATAAGTGTAAAAAATCATAGTGCTACTTTTAAGGCTCTCGACTTATATGGTGTAGAAAACATTCTAGTGGAAAGCGAAAGTTTGCTCGAGCACAATTTGAAAATGGAACAATTACTTCCTATCGCGGAAGCAGTTAGTCAAGATGTTGTTAAACATCAAATTGCCTCAAGTGACTTTGTTATAGGGTTATAGTATGAGCACTTTATTTATCCTCAATCAGCCGGAATTACTAGATGACTGCATAACAGTGATGCAGCCTGATGATGCGCTGTTACTAATAGAAAATGCCGTGGTTATCGCCACTAAATCGAGCACTACTCAGTACAAAATGTTTGTTCTAAAAGATGACTTAATAGCTAGAGGGTTATTTGAGTCCATACATGATCAATCTACAGCCATAGACTTTTCTAAATTCGTCGAGTTAACCCTTGCATATGATAAATCGGTGTCTTGGTTGTGAGCTCGATCTTAGAAAATTTATTGCGAGATAAAGAAGGTTATTTAACCGACAGTAGTCAATGGAATGAAGATGTTGCCAAAGCGATTGCCGATGATGAAGATTTAGATCTAACTGATGACCACTGGCAAGTAGTGCATTATGTTAGAAACTTCTATGAAGAATTTAACACTAGTCCATCGATAAGACCTTTAGTTAAATACTTACAAAATGAATGGTCTAGTGAAAAAGGAAACAGTATCTACCTCGCTCTACTTTTTCCTGAAGGTCCAGCCAAACAAGCTACAAAGATTGCAGGGCTACCAAAGCCTGCTAGGTGTATTTAATAATCAGCAGGATCTGTTGACCAGGTAACTGTAAAAGTAAATGTTACCGAACCATTTTCTGGGATATCCACCGTAATATTATTAATACCTCCTGTCCCTGCAGCTGTATCACAATTTGCGCCGCCTGCAGCAACACAAGTCCAACTTCCTGAAACAGCACCCGCAGGCAAAGAGTCATTAATTACAATATTATCAACATCAATTGGACCAGCGTTAGCCACTATTATCTCATATATGCTAGTTCCGCCGGGAGTATAAGTGCCGGAAGAGTCTGATTTAGTTACGCTTATATCAGCATCTGCAGTTGCTTCAATGGTAAGAGTAAAGCTGAAGAAACACAAAGGATCTTGACCAGCACTATCCGACATAAAAAGAGTCCAGACTCCGGCAATATTAGTTGTGTTATCAAAGTCAGATAAATTCCCTTGTGGCCGAAAGCTACCTGCTAGTGGAGTCCCTCCTGGAAATATAGCCCCTTCATCATCAAAGGCTACCGTTATATTTCCAGGGTTAGTATTACCAAAATAGTATCCGGTATTTGCATTAACCAAATCAACACTTGTTCCACTTGGACCAATCAGTCTGAAAGTAATTTCATTATTGAAGACACTACCCCCATTATAAGCAAAGCAGCGGCCATTATTACGATCTCGCTTATCAAAAGAGATAGCGATATTAACATCAGTAATTTCTGAGTTATTGGGGAAATCTATCGTTGGCACAGAAACGGTTCTGTTAACAGGGCTGGTTTGTCGGGGATCTACTTCAGCGGGAGTATTGTTAGTGTAAGATTGAGTAATAGGCGCTGCATAACTGATAGAAATGCATACAAAAGATATGACTAGCGATAATACAATCTTTGAAAAGTAGTTATCCATAAAACATGTTACTCCTACTATTTAATTATAATTATAGCCAAATAAATGTTAAATGCACCAACTAAATCATTGATTTTAATGCAAATATGACTTGTAACAAAAGACTGTTAAGTTTTCGTTAAGCTTAGTTGTTAGAAAATACTATCAAAGGTAAAATCACCTTAATTATTAGTTTAAGTGGGACAGACGATGAACAAAACAATTATTCAAGTTTTAGCCGTATTAACTCTAGGACTTTTTGCGTTCTCTGCAATAGCAGCAGATCCAAAAACACGCATGGAGCAAGTAACTAGCCAAATAACCGAAGAAATTTTATCTAACAAAGACAAAATTAAATCAGATTCAGCTTACGCTAAAAGCTTAATTCAAGATCACTTGTTACCAGAAGTTGATACCAATTACATGACTAAGCGTATTTTAGGTAAAACTCATTGGACAGCAGCAACAGAGACGCAAAGAGCTACTTTCAGAGATCAGTTTATTGATCTTTTATTGAATAGTTATGCTAAAGGATTAGCTAGTTACAGCGGACAAGCGATTAAGTATGACGATACTAGTTACTCTAAATCAGGCAAAACAGCCAATGTACGCTCTACTATCGAAACGGATGATTCACCAATTTTGATCGATTACAGATTAAAAGTACAAGCTGATGGTTCATGGTTAATCACTGATGTTATTATT
Organism: uncultured Kangiella sp.; assembly: GCA_947503345.1. Taxonomy (GTDB): domain Bacteria; phylum Pseudomonadota; class Gammaproteobacteria; order Enterobacterales; family Kangiellaceae; genus Kangiella. The sequence continues at coordinate 302,317 of CANNCW010000002.1, forward strand.
GAAGGGGTAAGCATGGCGAAAAGTTACGCAAGCCAATACAGAGACCAAATCAAAGCAATCGGTCTTGAAGCAACCTTAGAAAAACTTGCTGAAGAAAATGTTAAAGCTGCCGAAGCGACAAAAATTACAGATGAAGTTTAATCAGTAACTCAAACACTAAAAAAGCCAGCGTTTTGCTGGCTTTTTTGTTTCTTATTAAATGCTAAAGTAATACTAAAACCGATTCAGCAGAACTTTTATCTAGTCCCTTTTCATCAATTTCAAGAGCTTCAACGACTCCATCATTAACGATCATAACAAAACGCTTTGAGCGAACTCCCATCCCCCATTCAGTAGCATCCAAATCCAAACCAAGCGCTTCAGAAAAGTCTGCATTTCCATCTGCTAGCATAATTATTTCGTTTGCATTTGACGCTTTACCCCAAGCATCCATTACAAACACATCATTTACTGACATACAAATAATTTCATCGACACCTTTGGCTTTTATCGCATCAGCTTGAACAACAAAACCAGGTAAATGCGCTGCTGAACAAGTCGGAGTAAAGGCTCCAGGAACGGCAAATAGAACTATTTTTTTATTACTTAGCAATTCTTGTGTTTGAAATTCAAGAGGACCATCTGTCCCCATAACTTTAATTGTCACATTTGGAATGGTATCGCCAATTGAAATCATCTTTTTCTCCAAGAGTTAAATATTTTTAATTATGCTCAATCCACTCTAACTTATCTACTGCAAAGCCATAATTCTGTGCTTTTATAATAAGAGAATCGGTTATTTTTTTATCTATATTAGGCTTGCGAGCTAAGATCCAAAGAAACTCTCTTTTGGGGCCTGCAACCAAAGCGTATTGATAATTTTCATCATCCAATTCAACAACATTGTAGCCACCATAAAATGGACCAAAGAAGCTAACCTTCAGTGCAGCAATGTTTTGGTTGCCAATGAAATAAGCTTTACCCTCTGCTTGCTCCCACTCTTGAGAAACGAAATTAAAGCCTTTGTTAATCACCGATACACCGCCATCATCTCTTAAACTGTAAGTAGCGGTTACATTGTTCAAGTTTTTTTCAAATCTGTTTGGTAGACGAGCTATTTCATACCAAGTGCCTAAATAACGTTTAAGATCGAAACTATTAACTACCGGCAAGTCTGTTGGAGCGACACTACAAGAAGGTAATATGATCATTAAAAGAAAATAGAAAAGCTTTTTCATATACAAATAACCAAAAGTTAAAATCAATATTTAACAAAGGACGAGTGAAAATAATGTGAGCTTTAGATTAACGAATACTCTTTTTCTACTTTAGTAATTCGTACGGTAAAGTCAGAATACCATTTTTCTTTACCATATTTTTGGGCAATTAAATGCTTAGTATTTTGTTTCCATGCATGAATTGAGTCCAAATCCTGCCAGTAAGAAACGGTAATTCCTAATTGCTCTCGAACTGACTCTCTTCCTAAATAGCCTGCTTGCTCTGATGCAAGAGACGTCATTAGCTCTGACATTTGAGAATACCCTTCAGTATTTCCACTCATATAAGATGTAAATATGACCGCATAATACGGTGGTGGTGGTGTTTTCGCTATCATGCTTCACTCCTCTGGAATAATAAGCCATAAAATGACATATAATAAAGCGCCTACAGTAGCTGTCATTACTGAAGCTACCACATAAATAATTCGCATAAGCGTTGGGTCCATATCAAACCGCTTAGCTAAACCACCGCAAACACCTGCTATCACTTTGTTAGACTTTGAACGTTTTAATCCAGCCATTTCATATTCCTACAATTTTTTACATTTGCTTAGCAAAAAAACTGCTAAGTTGGATTGAGACTTATAAACACTTTATCAAATATCGTTGGGGAGAAAAATATGCAGAAGAAACTATTTGCGGAGTTTTTAGGGACCTTTTGGTTAGTTTTAGGTGGTTGCGGTAGCGCCGTTCTAGCTGCGGGCTTTCCTGAGGTAGGAATTGGATTATTAGGAGTATCCATTGCTTTCGGTTTGACAGTCTTAACCATGGCTTATGCCATCGGACACATTTCAGGTTGTCATTTAAACCCTGCTGTATCCGTAGGTTTATGGTTAGGTGGGCGCTTCGAAGCAAAAGAACTTGGACCTTACATTGTAGCTCAAGTATTGGGTGGTATCGCCGCGGGTGGTATTTTATACCTTATCGCCTCCGGTCAAGACGGCTTTAGCACTGCGGCAGGTTTTGCTTCTAATGGTTACGGTGAACATTCACCAGGCGGATATAGCTTAACAGCAGCACTTATCTGCGAAATCGTAATGACAGCACTTTTCTTAATCGTAATTTTAGGCGCAACTGACAAGAGAGCACCAGCTGGTTTTGCTCCAATTGCAATTGGCTTATGTTTAACGCTAATTCACTTGATAAGTATTCCTGTAACCAATACTTCCGTAAACCCAGCACGTAGTACAGGTGTTGCGCTATATGTTGGTGATTGGGCTGTTTCTCAATTATGGTTATTCTGGTTAGCGCCGATCGTAGGCGCGGCAATCGGTGCATTTATTTATAAGTTCATAGGAAAAGAATCTTAAAAGTTATAAAAACTCTATTTTTGTACTTAAAAGGCGGCTTCTAGTCGCCTTTTTGCTTTTAAATCCCGCAAACATTAGGTTTCTTCTAATAAGCCATGTATAATCGCCGCCTCGAAGCATCAGGTCAAATTGTCGAGTGAGTGACTTGCGAGCAGATAGTATCTAGCTCCTACGTGTAATGACCCAGTGCTGATTTTAATGAGATCCATATAGAAGTATCGATCTCCACAGGTGAATTACAATATGACTAGTCCCGAACAAGCATCTTTTGATGACTTAGGCCTTTCTGCGCCTATATTACAAGCCGTTAAAGACGTCGGCTATGAGCAAGCATCCCCTATTCAGCAAGCTAGTATTCCGGTTTTATTAACCGGCAAAGATATTATTGGACAAGCGCAAACCGGTACTGGTAAAACCGCTGCTTTCGCCCTGCCGCTATTATCGAAAATTGACGTTAATTCTAAAAATACTCAGTTATTAGTATTAGCGCCTACTCGTGAGCTTGCCATTCAAGTGGCTGAAGCTTGCCAAAGTTATGCCAAACACTTAAAAGGCTTCAACGTTTTGCCAATTTACGGCGGACAAAGCTATGACATCCAATTGCGTCAATTAAAGCGTGGCGCACAAGTGGTTGTGGGAACCCCTGGTCGTGTGATGGATCATATTCGTCGTAAAACTTTAAAGCTAGATAACCTAACCACTTTAGTATTAGACGAAGCCGATGAAATGTTACGCATGGGCTTTATTGATGACGTTGAGTGGGTATTAGAGCATACGCCACAAGATCGTCAGATCGCCCTTTTCTCGGCAACCATGCCAAAAGAAATTAAGAAAGTTGCGCAAAAGCATTTAAACAATCCTGAACACATAAAAATCGAGTCTAAAACTTCGACTGCTAAAACAATTCACCAACGCTTTTGGCCGGTGAGTGGTTTGCATAAACTGGATGCGCTTACTCGAATTTTGGAAAGCGAAACTTACGATGGCGTCATTATTTTTGTTCGTACAAAAATGGCGACCATTGAAATTGCTGACAAACTTAATGCTCGTGGCTTTAACGCCGAAGCGCTTAATGGCGATATTCAGCAATCAGCGCGAGAAAGAATCGTCAGCAAGTTGAAAAAAGGCCAGGTAGATATTTTATTAGCAACTGACGTTGCTGCTCGTGGTTTAGATGTTGAGCGTATCAGCCACGTGATTAACTATGACATACCTTACGATACTGAGTCATACGTTCACCGTATTGGTCGTACAGGCCGTGCTGGTCGCTCTGGTCACGCAATTTTATTTGTAGCTCATCGTGAACGTCGAATGCTAAAAGCGATTGAGAAAGCCACTAACCAGCCGATTGAGCGTATGGAAATGCCGACGATTTCCTATATCAATGAGCAGCGAGTTAATCGTTTTAAAAACCAAATTAATGACACCATCGCGAGTCAAGACCTAGAATTTTATTTACAGCTTATAAAATCATTTCAAGAACAACACGAACATGATCCACAGCTTGTTGCCGCAGCACTTGCAAAAATGCTGAGTGGCGAACAAGAGTTATTATTAAAAGAAAATGATAAGAAGCGTAAGAAGAAAGAACGTGAATGGGATGGCTCTTATGATGACGTAGAAGATGGTGGTCGAAGAAAACGCAAAGAGAAAGTTTTCTCGCCAAAAGCGATGCCATTAAAAGATTTCCCAGAAATCAAAATGGAACGTTATCGCCTAGATGCAGGCCATAAGCACAATGTCAAAGTTGGCAATATTGTTGGAGCGATTGCTAATGAAGCTGATATTGAAAGCCAATATATCGGTCAAATCGAGCTTTATGATGACTTCTCAACCGTTGATTTACCAGCCGACATGCCCGAAGAAATCCTAAACATTCTTAAAAGCGCCAGAGTTGCAGGACGCGCCATGAGCATGAGCAAAATTGGTGATATGGATACTGAAGCTAAAGTTAACAAAGGCAAGCCAAAAGGTAAACGTTCAGGGACTCATAAACGTAAAGCTAAAAAGAAAAGCTAATCTGTGTAAGAAATTGAAGCCTTGTAAAATAAACGTTACAGGGCTTCTAACTGCACCTGAGATGGTGCAAACCAATAAGAGCCTGACACAGGCTTGGAAAACTCCATCAAGCGGTCGTGAACGCCATCATCGGTCAATCCCAACATGCTGTGAATTTGCGATTCAAAACGCGAAAGCTCACAACTAAAAGCTAAGAAATATAAACCCTGCTCAGTAGCTGAAGCGTATGGCGAACTACTACGCCAAATCTTTTGCGCAACGCCATCGACTTTAATATCAGTTCGGCTAACGTGTGAATTATTAGGTTGTTCATCCCCTTCTAACTCAATATCATCAACTTTAGTTCGGCCAATGATCTGCTCCTGCTCTTTTACTGGACGCTGATTAAAAGAAGCTAAATCAGTTACCCACTTTTGAGTCATGACATAACTTCCATCAGCACCAATTTCATTGTGTGGAATAACAGCAGCTTGATAGCGTAATTCATCGGTTTTAGGATTACCTGTTCCGTCAACAAAGCCAATCATGTCACGTGAGTTATGATAGTTGAAGCCACTAACTTCAATGTCCAAGCTTCCAATATTCTTCATAGCGCCAACAATAGCTAGCATTTGGTCCATCAGCAATGATTGATTATCTGATTTCAACCAAACCAAAATATCGCCTTGAGTCGATGGCATCGATAAATCTTGAACGCCATGATAATTGGGAAAATCTTTTAACTGAGTAGGAATATCCATGCCCAGCAAACTAAGGCTTTTGCTCGAAAAAGCGATTAAAGTATTAACCGAATCGATGGTGAAGTTAAAGTTCTGAATAACCGCTTTTAAAGCTGCAGAAGAAATTTCACCATTCAAGCTAAACTCTAAATGATAGTAAAAGTATTGTTGCTGTTCTTCCGCAAAAATTGCTGACTGAGTATTTTTCATATTTCAAAGGGCAAAGTTACACTGCCTGTTATCATATACTTTAAAATAGATTTGAGCTATTTTTTAGAGTATAGCGAATACTACAAATCATAAACTGATATAACCTGTAGCTTCTAAAATTAACAAGCAGTCTTAGCTATGAGTTCTTTGTTGTTCTTTAAGTTGCTTTTTCTTCTCTTTCCTAGATGCAATCGCCGTTTTAACATCAGAACCTAAATGCTCTTCACCACGTTGCTTTGCTAACTGCATTTGTAGTTCACGGTCAGCATAACGTTTGCGTTGCTCTGGAGTTTGTTTATCGTAGCAGTGATGGCAGCTTACGCCTTTAGCGTATTTTTTGTGCTGTTTGTCTTCTTCTAGAATGGGCATACGGCAAGCATGGCATTGGTCGTATTGGCCTTTTTCTAGATCGTGGTTAACTGCTACACGATTATCGAAAACAAAGCATTCACCTTCCCACATAGATTCTTCGGCAGGAACTTCTTCAAGATATTTTAAAATGCCGCCTTCTAAGTGGTAAACCTCTTCAAAACCTTGTTCTTTTAAATAGGCTGTGGATTTTTCACAACGAATTCCACCCGTACAGAACATAGCGACTTTTTTGTTTTTGGTTTTATCTAAATTCTTTTCGACATACTCAGGAAACTCACGGAAAGTTTCAGTTTTAGGATCAAGAGCGTTCTTAAAGGTGCCGATTGCTACTTCGTAATCATTTCGGGTATCCACTAAAACCACCTCAGGATCAGAAATTAATCCATTCCAATCTTTCGGTTTGACATAAGTTCCTACCACTTCCTTTGGATCAATTCCTTCCACTCCCATGGTTACAATTTCTTTTTTCAGTTTTACTTTTGTACGGTAAAACGGCATGCTTTCGTCATAAGATTCTTTATGATCCAAGTCAGCAAGTCTTTCATCCTGCTTCAACCATTTAAGTAAATTGTTAATGCCTTGGCGTGAGCCTGCCACAGTACCATTGATACCTTCGTTAGCTAATAACAAAGTGCCTTTGACGTCATTATTAAGCATAACCTCAAGTAATGGTTGACGGATAGCTTCAAAATTTTCAAGGGTGACGAACTTGTATAAAGCACACACAACCACTTGATTTGATTCAGAATTATTTTTAGATATAGCAGAAGACTCTGCCGATACAGATTTAGAAATAGTCATTAACTTCCTCGCCTACTGGAACGTAAAACCAGTGCTTATTCGATTAAAATTCGAGCGAATTGTAGTTTGAATAAAACCGTTAGTCAAACTTTGCTAGCGATACCAAAGCTTATGCCCATGTTGTTTGAGCCACTTTTCAGATTCTTGATATTTAGGATCATATCGACTTACTAACTGCCAATAAGACTTGGAATGATTTTGATGGACTAGGTGACAAAGCTCGTGGACGATTAAGTAGTTCATAATTGATTCAGGAGCTAAGAGAATCAAAGGATTAAATTGTAAGATACCCGTCGCCGTACAGTGCCCCCACTTGCTTTTCGTTTTTCGAAATTTGATTTGCGAAACTTTATGCCAAAGCTTCATGTCTTTTGCAAATAACTCCACTAAATCAGGAATTTCATGTTTAGCCTGTTGTAATAACCACTTATCCATAAGCCTGCAACGATTTTCAGCTGAGTTTTCTGAAAGTTTCAAGTACAAGTCTTCACCCACCAGCTTCGCAGAGTTGCGTCTAGCTAATTGGGTTTGAATGGTTATGGGAAAGCCCATGAAAGGAAGAGCTGCGCCATCTTCAATACAAAAAACCTCTGACTCTTTTTGTTCCTGCTCAAGTAATTTATTAATAATCCATTGGCGTTTTTCTGCAACAAATTCATCAATAAAGCTTTTGGAGGTGCTATATGGCGCCCTTACTTCCACTGAATTATTTTGCACATGAATGGCCACTGTTTTTCGGCGCATTCGCTTGATATCAAAATTAATTTCAGAGTTCAAAGTTTGGCTCATAATAATAAATCTAGTCAGTGATCTCATTAATAACTAACTGACCACAAGCCAATAATTTCTTTTGCTCAGCGGTTAATTTTTTTACTTTTATTTCCGCTTTTAATGCAGCAGACTTGTCTGCAAACTGATGGTGATAGATCATTGTAAGAGGCTGTTTTCCGCGCAAGTATTTGGCGCACTTTGGTCCATTAGATTGGTGCTCTTCATAACGCCTTTCAAGATCAAGTGTAATTCCAGTATAGAGTTGCCCCTCGCGACAGCGCAAAATATACAGGTGCCACTCTTTGGCATCACTACTCATTAATACAACCTACCTGCCTTTACCAAGCGCGACTTAAAGTAAGGATTATCCATTGAAGCTATTTTCACTTGTTTCCCACTAGAAGGAGCGTGAATAAATTGCTTATTACCAATATAAATAGTGACATGAGTCGGAGTTGAGGCGGTTTTATAAAATAATAAATCTCCTGGCTTTAATTGATTCAAAGGAACGGTTTTAGCCTTTTGAAATTGTGCTTTTGAAACTCTAGGGATATTTTTGCTCACTTGGCTATGAGTAAATAGCACCAGTCCACTACAATCAAATCCTTCGAGGGGATTTGAGCCACCATATCGATATGGCATACCCACCATTCTTTTGGCAAGGCTGACAATAGTATTAGCTTTTGATTCGTTAAAATCCGCCCTCTTCCCACTTTTTGGGGCACTAGCGCAAGAAACCACAACAGCTGAAACTAATACAATAAAAAACGTTTTAAAATCGACTTCTTTATTCATAGCAAAAGATTAGCATGAGATAGCTGAATTTACACTAAACAAAAGTCTGGTTTGTTAGCTGATTAGAATAACTTTAGTGGTTGCTCTTGAATTTCTTGCAACTCAGCAAACTGAGCTCTTAAATCGAGAATATGTTGCTCCCAATAATTTACTGAATCAAATTGAGGGAAAGCTTGCGGAAAAGCTGGATCTGACCATCTTTCAGCGATCCATGCGGTATGTTGGATCATACGTAGTGCACGTAATGGTTCAATCAACGCAATTTCACGATAATCAAAATCACAAAACTCTTGGTAGCCTTCTAACACTTCTGAAAGCTGTTTGATTCTGCTTGTCCTATCGCCTGATAACAGCATCCATAAGTCCTGAATCGCTGGCGCCATTCGGGCATCATCAAAATCAATAAAATGCGGATTTTCATCACGCCATAGAATATTACCGGGATGGCAATCGCCTTGAGTTCGAATAAATTTTATATCCTCAACAAGTTGCCACTGATGTTCTACTAACTTTAAAACATCATTAACCAAACTGCTATAAGCGGTTTTCAGCTCAAATGGAATGGCCTTTTCAATAACGTATTGAGCTTTCTCAAAACCAAAAGTTTGTGGATTTAATTGTGGGCGATGCTCAAAAGGCTTAGCTTGGCCAATTAAATGAATACGACCTAAAAAGCGCCCTAAAGTAAAAAGATTATCAAGGTTATCAAGCTCAGGAGCGTGCCCACCCTTTCGCTCAAATAAAGCCACAAAAAATTCATCAATCTGAAACAGTGACTCTCCATCAATCAGTTTTGGAGGAACCACTGGCAATTCAGCGTCTTGTAACTCAAAGCAGAAGTGATGCTCTTCCAGAATTTGTTCACGCGTCCAGCGCTCTGGACGATAAAACTTGGCAATTACTGGAACACTGTCTTCAATACCAATTTGATAAACCCTATTTTCATAACTATTTAGGGTAAGAATTCGACCGTCAGTTAGAAAGCCTAAACTGTCAACTGCATCTAAAATAAAGTCAGGAGTGAGCTTTTCAAAAGCATGGGAAGAGCTTGATGATTCAAGCTCTTCAACTACAGAATTTGGGTTATGCCAATTCGTCATCTGCTACAAAGTATTTTGGATCGCGCTTAGTATCCACTTCAACTGCAGCGCCCGCTTTAGTCAGCAATTTTTGGCAATCAGAACTTAGGTGTAACAAATGTAATTTCTTTCCAGCGTTTTCATAACGCACAGCTAGTGCATCAATCACTTCTAAGCCTGAATGATCCCATACACGCGAGTCTGCGAAATCCACATAAACTTCGTCTAAATCCGTTCGTGCAGAAAACTGCTCAGCAAAGTGAGTGGTTGAACCAAAAAATAAAGGACCACTAACGGTATAATAAGCTTTACCATTTTTCTCTTGGCGACGCACTCGAACACGCTTAGCACTTTGCCATGCAAACACTAATGCCGATAAAATAACACCAACAAATACCGCCATTGCTAAATCAGTTAATACCGTTACTACGGAAACGGTAATTAGAACTAGCGCATCCCATAATGGAATTTTTCGCATGATACGGAAACTTGACCATTCGAAAGTTCCGATAACCACGATAAACATAACGCCCACTAACGCCGCTAACGGAATAACTTCGATCAACGGTGATGCAAACAAGATAAAGGCCAATAAAGCCAAAGCAGCTGTGATACCTGATAGACGACCACGGCCTCCTGAATTAACATTAATCATCGATTGACCAATCATGGCACAGCCACCCATAGCACCGAAGAAACCGTTGGTAGTATTTGCTAAACCCTGAGCAAAACACTCACGATTACCTTGACCACGAGTTTCTGTAATTTCATCAATTAAACGCAGAGTTAATAACGACTCGATTAAACCAATCGCTGCTAGAACAATGGCATAAGGAAAAATAATTCTTAGCGTTTCTAAACTAAACGGAACTTCTGGAATACTGAAGACTGGAAAGCCACCGGCAATTGAAGCATCTTCTTTACCGGTCATATCCTTAACAAAGTCCACAACGTTACGAGTTTCAATATCCAAACCAATAACCAATAAAGTCACCACAACAATCGCCACCAATGATGAAGGAACTGCTTTGGTTAGTTTTGGCAAAAAGTGAATTATCGCCATGGTTAGCGCCACTAAACCTAACATCCAATAAAGCTCAGCACCCTGCATCCAAGTTAATACACCATTGGCATCAACTTCTTTAAACTGACCTAATTGCGCTAAGAAAATCACAATGGCTAGGCCGTTAACAAACCCTAGCATCACGGGATGAGGCACCATTCGAATGAATTTGCCTAGTCGTAACCAGCCAGCTAACATCTGTATTAAGCCAGTCAGAACCACCGCAGCAAAAAGATATTGCACGCCATGCTGGGCGACTAAAGCCACCATCACAACCGCCATGGCGCCCGTAGCACCAGAAATCATACCGGGACGACCACCAAAGATTGAAGTGATTAAACCAACCATAAAGGCTGCGTAAAGACCAACCAATGGCTCTACACCCGCTACGAATGCAAAAGCAACCGCTTCAGGCACTAATGCCAAAGCAACAGTTAAACCCGATAAAATATCGTTTTTGGCGCTGGCGGTGGTATTTCGAATTAAATCAATCATGGAGTTCTCAGTTTGAGGTGCTATTGCTCAAGATGGCGCGCATTCTACGCTTTTAAACAGCTATTCACAAATTTCACATAGCAATCCTAAAAACTAAGCCCTATGTTTATCTTTATAAGGAGAGCGCAGACGATAATAAGCCTGTCGTTGTTGGATGTGCATTTTTTCTTGCTCAACTGAAGCTTGAATCGGCTCTCTTGTCCTATCATTAGCAATATGATGAAAAGACTTGGTTATCACAGGCTCAAAACCTCGTGCCAGTTTATGTTCGCCTTGAGCACCGGGCTCGAAAACCGCTAAGCCTAATTCAATCGCGAGCTCAATACCTTGGTAATAGCATGTCTCAAAATGTAATCCTTTAAAATCTTCAAAAGCCCCCCAATAGCGACCATATAAATGGCTATTAGAAACAAAGAACAGTGAGGCGGCTTTACACTCGCCCTCTTTTGAAGCTAACACCAATAAGCAATTATCGGGCAAAGCTTGTGACAAACCCTGAAAGAATTTGAAGTTAAGTTGTGCCCAGCCAGATTTTTTGGCAAAAGTATGACTGTATAAATTATAAAACAAGCTCCATTGTTCTTGAGATACATCTTTGGCATAAACTTTTTCAAAACTCCAGCCAGCTTCTTGAACTTTGCGACGCTCTTGTTGAATGTTTCTACGCTTTTTAGGTTTTAATCGAGAGAGGAAGTCATCAAAATTTTGGTAATTCCTATTAGTCCAATGAAATTGAATATCATGCCGCTCAAACAGTTGCACGTTCAATTTAGGATTCAGGCTGCCATTATCAAAATTGATATGCCAACTGCTTAAGCCATTATCCTCTTGCCATTTATACAAAGCTTGATACCAATTTTGTTGTTCAGTTTCAGTTAAATCCCCTAAAAGCTTTGGTGCCAAACATGGGGTTAATGGTGTGGCGCTGATCAATTTTGGATAATAATCTAGTCCCTGCCGATTATAAAAATCAGCCCAAGCCCAATCGAACACATATTCACCATAAGAATGGCTTTTAACATAAGAAGGAATGACCGCGATGAGCTTGTCAGAATTAGCATCTTCGTCATCATATAGGCACAAATGTAATGGCTGCCAACCGTTTTCTGCGATTATTACCCCTGAGGACTCAAACAAAGCCAATAAATCATAGCTAACTAATGGATTGGCATTATTTGGCCATTCATCAGGACTAATATTACTAATGCTGGTTTGAGGGATAAAATGCATTTAATTAAAACAGGGTTTTATCGAAAGTTATTAGCTTAAATCCCTAGCCATGAAACTACAATAAAATCACAGGATAAAAAAAGCCAAGCACGAAGCTTGGCTAAAAGTAATTACTCTAAAGTAATCAAGGGGTATGAATGACTAATAAAATCAATTAAATAAGAGTTAGTGCAACTGTTGCAAATACTAAAGATACGATAACTACCTCTAATGCATTTTCAAAATATTCGCTCATTTCAGTCTCCTTCGGCTTAACGCCATTGCCTCAACACGGAGCGAATTGTACGCCTGTTCTTTGTTAAGGTTAAGACAAATTCACAAGATACTTTTTAATGACAATCATTAGTTATTCTAATCCAAAAGTGTGTCAAGATGTTTCGGACAACCCTGATAATAAATGATGGGTATGATTAGCCATTTCGATGCCCAGGTCGGTAAGATAACCACCATCGGGTTGGGTAATAAGACCTTTAGCATGGAGTCTTACTGTCGCCTCAATGGCATCTTTTGAAGCGGTGGAATGAACTTTAATTCCTTCCTGCAGGGAATCTCTTGGGAAAAGTGCTAAAACTTTAAGTTCTTCAAATATCGATTGTTCTATTGCCATAATATCTCCGTATGGTTCTTATGATGGGCATAAAAAAGCCAGCGAAACGCTGGCTCCATTATTGACACAATCTTTCGACTGAGGCAAATCTTAGTCGATTAAACCACGACTTTTAAGCAAATACTTAGGATCTGCTTCTTTACCACGGAATTGTTGATAAAGCTTTAAAGGATCGTCAGTACCGCCTTTTGACAAAACATTATCAACGAAGGCTTTAGCGGTCTTCTCATCGAAAATACCATTCTCACGGAAAGCTTGATAAGCATCTGCACCAAATATATCTGACCAGATATAGCTGTAATAGCCTGCCGAATAGCCACCCGAGAAGATGTGTGAGAAATAAGTGGTGCGGTAACGTGGCGCAATTTCGTCAATCAAGCCATATCGAGACAAAACTTCTTTTTCAAATTCGTCAGCATCACGTATTTCGCCATCTTGAATAGTATGCCAAGCTAAATCTAATAAAGTCGCAGCCATATATTCTGTAGTGGCGAAACCTTGATTAAATTTACTAGCAGCTTGAATTTTCTCCACTAATTCTTGTGGAATTACTTCACCAGTTTTGTAGTGCTTAGCAAATTGCGCTAAAACTTCAGGCTCAGTCATCCAGTTTTCGTGAACTTGTGACGGGAACTCTACAAAGTCACGTGGAACCGATGTACCGGTTTGCGAAGGGTAAACACCATCCGACAAGAAACCATGCGCAGCATGACCAAACTCGTGGAATAAAGTCGAAGCTTGATCAAAGGTTAACAAAGTCGGCTCATCTCCAACGGGACGTGGATAATTTAAAACATTAACGATAATTGGCTTATGGAAATTACCAGCCTGATCAACATACTGCTTGCGGTAAGAGTTCATCCAAGCACCGCCACGCTTAGAGTCTCGCACATAGAAATCGGCTAAATATATACCAATTAATTCGCCTTTTGGATCAGTGATTTCAAAAGTACGAACATCTTCATGGTATTTTGGTAAGTCAAAGCGTTCTTTAAAATTCATGCCATACAGCTTATTAGCAATATAGAAAACACCCTGCAGAGTATTCTCTAATGAAAAATATGGCTTAGTTATTGATTCATCTAAATCATATTTAGCCTTGCGAATTTTCTCGGAATAATGCCTCCAATCCGAAGCGCGGAATTTAAAGTCTCCACCCTCTTCATCGATCATTTCCTGCATAGCTGCAACTTCATTTTTAGCTTGTTCGATAGCTGCAGGCCAGATCTTATTTAATAGGTTATAGACGTTATCAGCATTTTTCGCTACGCGTGACTCTAAAATAAAATCAGCATGAGTTTTGTAGCCCATCAAAGTTGCTTTTTGCGAACGAAGTGCAGCAATTTTTGCCGCAATTTCTTTGTTGTCATTTGCATTGTCATTATCACCGCGATGAGTATAACCATTGTAAATACGATCTCTAAGTTCGCGGTTTGTCGAATAAATTAAGAATGGATTTTTAGATGGTCTATGAGTAGTAAATACCCATTTGCCTTCATGTCCACGTTTTTTAGCAGTTACTGCTGCAGCATCAATAACTCCTTGAGGTAGTCCAACTAGGTCCTCTTTGTTTTCGAGAACCATTTCCCAATTATTATTTTCTGCTAAAACGTTTTCGCCAAATTGAATAGTTAATTTGCTGATTTCTTTATTAAGCTCTCTTAACAATGCTTTTTGTTCTTCGCTTAACTCGGCGCCACCTCGAACAAAACCCTTATAGCGATCTTCTAGTAATTTAACTTGATCGGGGCGCAGACCTAGCTCATCTTTTTTATCATAAATAGCTTTTACACGAGCAAACAATTTTGGGTTTAAATTTATATCATCACCAAGAGCTGATAGCTGAGGGCCTATATCGCGTGAAATTGCTTGCAACTCAGGATTTGTATGGGCAGATGTTAAATTAAAAAACACATTAGCAACTTTCGTTAAATCTTTTCCACCATACTCCATAGCTTCAATAGTGTTTGCGAAAGTTGGTGCTTCAGAGCTCTCCGCTAGAGCTTGAATTTCAGCTTTAGAATGTTTAATTGCTTGTTCGAAGGCAGGACGGAAATGTTCATTTTTAATACTATCAAATGGTGGCATACCAAATGGCGTGTCCCAAGCCTTGAAGAATGGATTATTGCTATCTATTTTTTCATCAGCAACAACATCATTTGATTCTACTGGAGCTTCTACATTAGCTTTAGCATCTTCGGCAGGGGCCACTTCCGCTTCTTTATTGTCACAAGCGGTTAATAAAGTTGCACTTATGGCCAAACTGATGGCTAGTTTTTGCATATCTAATACCTATTTAATTGCATAAAATTTTTCGTAAAGCATTAAATAACATAAACAGGGGCAAAAAGCAGTAATTTGTTAAAAAAACCAAGTAACTTGTTAAAAGTTAGCGCAACAAAAATGTAACTAATTATTAAGAAAAAGCTATCAGCACTATTTTTCTTGAGCTAATACAGCTTGTATCATTCTAGTTTGTTGCTTTTTTGTTAGGATCATTACAAGCATTGAAGCAAAAATTAACCCTGCTCCAATAAGTATTACTAAAGTGGCGCTTAAAACACTTAAAACTCCGCCAACCACAGCAATAATAACGTTGGTAATGCAGAAGGTTGCAGATTGCAATCCCATAACCTTACCCTGCCCTAAGTGTCCGAAATACTTGGATAAATAAGTTGGCACCATGCCATTAGCAATTGCAATCCAACCACCAATAACGAAAAAGATAAGAAATACCCAGCTGGCATCACTAAAGGGTTGAATAACCAGTAAAATTGCCAATGCAAAACTACCATAAATCATCAGTTTTACTTCACCAAATTTATGGTTGGCTTTATCCACTAAAAAACTACTAACAGCAATCATACAAACTGTTAATGCCACAGTTGCCCATGCAATTTTGCGACTATCAAAGTCCAAGTTATCTACAAACCAGACCGGATAAAAGTCATAGAATGCATTTAGTCCCATTGAGTATAAGAAATAAAACCAAAAAAGTGGTAATACTTCTTTATGCTTTAATACAGTTAGCGAATTATTTTCGCGGATTAACTGCCAAAAGGTTTCATCCTGTGTTTTCTTATTTTCTCTTTGTTCGATAGTAAAGAATACCATCACATACGCAATAGCAATTCCGACTGCGGCTATATAGAACACATTGGCAACACCATAAATCATTAAGAAGCCCCCAATCAATGGACCAATCAACCAACCCGCATAGGTTGCTGCATATACAAGGGAAATAGCTTTCGTTCTTTCGATATGAGGATGTAATTCAGCTCCAATTGCTCTTGCAATAGAAATATTTCCCTCACAAATACCGGTAATAAGGCGTGCTAAAGTAAAGCCTATAAAAGATTCATGGACCACTGACACCGCAGTTAAGATATAACCGATTAAACTACCAAACAAACTAAGTAATAAGACTCTTCGACGGCCATAATGATCTGACAAGGCACCTATAAAAATACTACCAATCAATAAACCAAGTGGATATATAGCTAGTGAAAAACCTAACAATATTTTAGGGTGGAAACCCATAAAGTGGGTTAAGTCATTTGCTGGATAATCTATGAAATAAGGCGCTAAGACAGGATACGGTAACGCAATACCGGCAGTTCCAAGAACCGATATCAGCATTACGCTAAAAAGAGTTAACCTAGCTTTTTTAGTAGTCATAATTTATTGTACGTTATAATTATGCTGACAGTATAAATAGCAGTAAGCAATAACACTAATAGAATTATCTAATCATACTGATTGAAAAAAGTTCAGACTAAAATAATTTTTCGCATCAGTCCAAGTTTTAACTCTTTTAAATCCAGTTTCTTCTGCTAATTTATCAATACAAGCTAAGCTATATTTATAAGAATTTTCCGTATGAATTGTCTCACCCTGATTAAAGGATATTTCATGGCCTAAAATATTATAGCTTTGCGCGACTGTAGATATTAGATGCATTTCAATTCTATTCAATTCTGTATTGTATAGTGCTTTGTGTGTAAACGTCTTTATATCAAAATTAGAGTTTAAATGACGATTAACATTATTGAGTATATTCAAGTTAAACTGCGCAGTAACATCCTTCGAATCGTTATAAGCTGCTTCTAGAACCGACACATCTTTTTGCAGATCTACGCCGATTAATACCCCGCCTTTTTCATTGACTAACTGACGCATATTTTTTAAAAATTTAACCGCATCGTTAGGTTCAAAATTCCCTATTGTAGATCCCGGGTAAAAGACGAATAGCTGATCATCGCGATGATCTTCAGGGATCTGCAAAGGTTTCGAAAAGTCACTTACTATGGGCTCTATGGATAACCAAGGAAACTTTTGTTTTAGATTAACAACCGCTGCCTCTAAAAATCTTCTAGAAACATCTTGAGGTAAATAAGCTTTTGGACGAATTGCATCCAGAATAAGCTGAACTTTCTCGCATGAACCCGCACCCGGTTCAACTATCACAGCAGAACTAGTAATAAAAGATGCAATTTCTGAAGAATATTGAGTTAGTAAATTTCGTTCTGTTATCGTAGGATAATACTCTTTAAGTTTGGTGATTTCCTCGAATAACTCCGATCCCCTCTTGTCGTAGAAAAACTTGGGGTTAATATATTTTTGTTCCGCCAATAAGCCATTTACTAGCTCTTGTTGTTCCATTGTGCATGTTTGTTCAGATAACATCATAAATTGCCATTACTCTTTTCGTTATTTTTTGGAAATTATAAATCTCTAACTAATCTCAAGCCCGAAAATTGCCATCGAGCTTCCGGATAGAAGAAATTTCGATAACTAGACCGAATATGATGCTTACTTGTTACACATGAACCGCCACGTAATACTAATTGATTACACATAAACTTTCCGTTGTATTCTCCTACAGCTCCTTTAGGGGGCTTAAAACCGGGATAAGGCGAATAAGCGCTAGATGTCCATTCCCAGACATCACCATAAAATTGCTCATTTTCAGCAGCTACGGGTACAAGATTATTGGTTTCCACGAAATTTCCATGTTCAGCGGTTCGCTTGTTAGCCACAATTTCCCACTCGGCTTCAGTTGGAAGACGAGCCCCAGCCCAGCGAGCAAATGCATCGGCTTCATAAGCACTAATGTGTGAGACTGGAGCTTCGAGATCTAGCTGTCGTAAACCATTTAACCCATATTGATACCAAGTTTCACCCTCATGTTTCCAATATAATGGAGCCTTCCAACTTTGCTGCTTAATAGTCGACCAGCCATCACTTAACCAAAATTCGGGGCGGTTATAGCCCTTTTCATGGATAAACTCTAAATATTCGCGATTAGTAACAAGTCTGTTTTGTATTGCAAAGGGTTTTAGAAAGCATTGGTGCCTAGGTGACTCATTATCAAAAATAAACATTGAACCATCAAAATCATTACCAATTTCAACTAATCCTTCTGACTGCTCTATCCAGCTTGATTTTTTGGTATCAATTAATGTTTTTTGCAATGTACGATTCTGATAGGTTGGTAATAGAGGGTTTTGAAACCAATTGAATAACAAGTCAGTAAAAAACAATTCTTGATGTTGCTGCTCGTGATTTATCCCAAGAATTATCAAATCGCATAATTCAGTTTGAGCAACATCACCATTATTTAGTACATCTATTATTCTTTGGGTCACATTGTTACGATACTGAAAAACTTCTTTTACTGTTGGCCTAGAAAGTAGGCCACGCTTTGAGCGGAGAAACTGCTCCCCAATCCCATTATAATAAGAGTTAAACAAGTATTCGAATTTATTGTTGAAATGTTTAAATCCTTTTTCATAGGACTTTAGTATAAAGGTTTCAAAAAACCAACTGGTATGTGCCAAATGCCATTTCGCCGGGCTAGTTTCAGCTATGGCTTGTAGACCATAGTCTTCAATTTCCAATGGCTTGCAAAAATCTTCGCTTGATTGCCTAACCAGTAAAAATTTTTCAATTAAAGTTGGAATGTCTTGCATAGGTAATTTTTCGTATGACTTAAAATGTGTTGCTTATTCTTTGTATAGTTCTACCTTACCACTAATCCATACTTTATTCTTTTCGATTTTGCTCTTTATAACAGCACCTTGTGTTGAGACTTGTTCCGCCTCAAAATAGGTTTGATTAAGTTTAGGTGACCAATAGGATGCCAATATTACGTTAGCAGATCCGGTTGCAACATCTTCATCGACCCCATGATTAGGGGCAAAGTAGCGCAATTTAAAATCAAAACCATCGTCAGCCTTTTGAGTTGCTATAACAGCTCTTCTAGTCGCTGCTTTCAGTAATTCAAAGTTCACTTTTAGCTTGGATAAATCTATACCCTTGGGCAACTCTAGGACCACATAACCATTACTATTTCCTACATAAGATACGATACATGGCTGTATATCAAAGGCACCAAATAACTTGCTTGGCTTTAGATCGCATGGAAGACCTTCAGTTATTTCAAACTGCTCAAACCCAATCCAAACGTCATCTTTATTTGAAGCAACTTCAATAGTTGCCAACTTAGTATTTATACGCTTTAAAAAAGGATCGCTGCCTAGAAAATGTGCTACAGCTAATAGTCCATGTCCACACCATAAGATTTCATTGCTCGAATTAAAAATGCGGGCTTTAGGCAGTTTATGCTCAAATGAAATAAAGATACTAGCATTATAATTATCACTAGTTGAGATAGAGAGCATTTGATCATCCGTTAAATTAGCTACATTATGATAAATAACGGCACTTGTACCAGAGTGGTTGTTATCGAAGAATACTCTGGCAAAAGCAGTTGGCTTAAGATTAGTCACGCAAAGATAGCAATTTGGATTATAGGTATTGTGCGAATAATGTTACCATTTTTTTTCGTTCTTGGTTATCCGGCAATAAACCGCGCCCTGCATCCATATTATCTTTTAAGTGCTTTATTTTGCTAGTAGCAGGAATTGCGCAAGTTACTGCGGGATGTGAAACAGCAAACTTTAAATAAAATTGTGCCCAAGAAGAACAGCCTAATGATTTTGCAAAATCAGGTAACTCCTTGCCTTGAGTATAACCGAACAACCCATTAAAAGGACGATTTACAATAACCGCAATCCCCTTCTCAAGGGCCAATGGTAGTAAACGGTTTTCAACTTCTCTATCACGAATATTGTATGTAACTTGTATAAAGTCCAACTGTTCATTCTTCATTATAGATTCAAGTTCTTGATGGTCTCTACCATGCGAAGTTGTTATACCGATATGTTTTATTAAACCTTTATCTTTCCATTGTCTTAATGTTTTAAGATGGGTTTTCCAATCCACTAGGTTGTGTATTTGCATCAAATCAAAACGATCTAGCCCCCAAAGCTTCATTGAGTGGCGCATTTGTGCAATGCCTTCGGCTTTACCTTTAGTCCATACCTTTGTGGTGGAGAATAATTGTGGAGGATAATTTAATTGCTGCAAGCATTGCCCAATCACCTCTTCAGATTGACCATACATAGGTGAGGAATCAAGCATTTCCCCACCAAGTTCAAAAAATGTTTTTATGAGTGTCACTTTATCAGCCAGTGATGAACCACTACGAACAGTTAAATTTCTGTTGGTTCCCATTCCTATCACAGGAATAGACTCCGCGCTTGATGGGATCTTATTAGTAAGCATTGCACTAGTAATTGATTCACCAGAAAGTGCTTTTGAGCTAGTAAAACTAGCAGCGCTGGCAATAACCAGCGCAGATTGAATAAAGTTTCTTCGGTTCATATTAAAATGACACAGTTTCAAATTCTCTAGCTTTATCCAGCCGTTCTTTTCTCTTTTGCTTATGCTCTTCTTCAGCGACTTCAAGCAAAGTTTCTTCTTCCATAAGCGCGATTTTCATTCTTCGATACATTTTTAAAGAATAAAAGCTAAATGGGCTAAAGAACAATTTGATAATAACTGGCATTAACTCGATAGCAATGAAAAATATTTTTAATAACCAGCTAAATAAAATAGCTGCTTGCCCAACTTCAGGATCATTATGAATGCTTTGTAACCCTAAATATCGGCGCAAAAATCCGGTTTTAACTTCATAGAACAAGCCATCACTGACTAAAGTCTCTCTATAAGCTTCAAGTTTTTGTTGCTTCTTCTCAATTTGTGTATCAAGAACATCCTTTGCTTGAACGATACTTGCTTCAAGATTAATCAGCGTCCCTTCATCAGACTCAAAATTTGCTTGGCTTTGCGCCACTAAGTTTGATTCCTTTTGTACTTCATTTAACCCATCCGTTGCTTGAACCACCTCAGGCAACAAAGCATCCAACTTGGATTTAGAGTCTACTAATCTGGCTTCTAAAATAGCAATTTGTTTTTCTAAATCAGTATATGTCTTAACAGCTCTTTGATACTTGGGGCCTTCTGTAGGTGCCCTTCCATCCTTACCTGTTCGTTCAAGAAGAGCTTCATTGAACCAATAATCATATTCCTTTCGAGAGTCAGCAACTCTTTGATTAAGGTTTGCAATTTCAGCAATTAAGACCTGTTGTGACTTTTGTAATTCATCAAGATTAGTTTGCTTGATCGTTAAGTTATTTTGCAATACATCAGGATCTGAAGCTTGCTCAGCCGCCTTATAAGTATTTATATTACGTCGTAACTGATCAATTTGCGTTTGCAAATCAGTGACACGTTTTTTATCAACTTCAATTGCTGTATCGAGCTCAGATTCATAAGCTTTAAGTCTTGAAAAATACTCCCTGTTGTTTTCAATCGTCTCCTTTTGTATCTGCTCATCAATCGCATTGGACTGTAAACTTATTTCTGCCAAAGTTGCCAAGCCGATAGCGATGATTAATGAGTAGATTATCCTCGGAATTAAGCCAAATAAGCTTCTTAAAGGTAAGCCACCTTTAAAAGGATTTTTCAACGCCCAGTCTGATCCTATAATGGCTTGGTCTAAGAAAAACAGTGTTAAAGCAAAGACAAAACCTGCTACCACAGCAGCTGGAGTACTTAAAAATAGAGATACGCCATAGGTGAAGAGTAGGAAAGTAAATGCAAAAGTTACTAGTTGCCTAAAGACCATGGCATAAGCCAGCATACGATCATATCGGCCTGATTCTTTAAGAACATCAGTATCGGTTAATGATAAAAATGAAATTAGTTTAAACCACCTTGATTCAGGCTCTTTCTCAATGGGCTTCTCAGTTTCTATTGATGGATCTTGGTTTGGATTTTCCACTTTTCCCCCTGAACCAAATATAAATAGATTATATTATTGACATGTTTACAACTATTAGACTTGTATTAAGCCATTAAGGTTCAGTAGTTTTTTGTAAAGAATTGTAACCTGCGACTTAACTATCAAGTGTTAAGTTTGGTCTCTATATCTTTTAAAATAGAAGATAAAACTTTAGGGCCATTTTGATTCATTTTTTTATCGAAGTACCAACCTAGCAAAGGGGTTGTGACTCTGCCTTTCGATAACCATTTAACAAGAGTTTGGCCATTATCGATTGATTCTAGTCGAATATCTCCTAATAAGTGCTCTATATTGAAGGGTTTAGACTGGACAATTTTATAACCTAAATGGTTTGGTCTATCAAAGGCAACAATATCTTCAACCACTTTAAAAGAGTTGCTTACAATCTCTCTTTTAGCACCCAGTCCATTATCTTCAAACTCTCCCTTCTTGATTAATGAAGAATGGCTTATCACCCGAAATTGATTATATTTTTCATGCTGAATTAACATTTCAAAAACCTCTGAAATATCTGCTTGAACCTTCTTTTCAATCTTAATTTCGAACAAACCAACACCTTTTACACTATAATTGAAAACATTATTTTATATGCAATTTAAAAAATCTAACCAACTATACCTTTTTGGAAGAAAATAGCGGTGTCACAGTAGAAGCTCCACGAATCATTTGCAAAACCTCATAGCGATCACGGCCATTTTCTTTAGCGCTATACATTGCTTTGTCAGCCTTATTAATTATATCCCTTAAATCGCTAGCTGACTCTAAAATGCCGTTCGCAACACCGATGCTAACGGTAAATTTAATATCCTGGTCATCAACCACAATCATTGAGTGGCGGATGCTTTCGCAGATTTTATTTGCTGTATGCTTACCGTCTTCTAACGAAGTGTTTCCCAAAAGCACAATGAATTCTTCGCCACCGGTACGACCAAAAATAGAGTCGTTTGGTAGTAGGCTAGAAACTAAATTTGAAAAGTGGACAAGAACCTTGTCACCGACTAAGTGACCGTATTCATCATTAATATTTTTAAAGTGGTCTAAATCAAGAACTAAAACACATCCCGTTTGAAGCTCGTGTTTTTCTATTTTAGAGCTACTAATCTCAAATACCGCTCGGCGATTTAGCAATTTGGTTAAAGAGTCCCGGTTGGCTTTGTTCTTTAAAACTCTTTGAAGCTCTAGACTGGTGAGCAAAGCAAAGGATAAGGTAGACCAAAATATGTAAAAGGTCCCTTCCAATAACATCACTATTGCAGCTCCGCCACCTTGAAATAAACCTTTACTGCTTTCTGGAGTGAAAAAGCTGACGAAGGCTTGAATTACAAAGAATAAAGCATGAGTTATGATTCCGAAACTGACAAAAAAGCCAACCCCGCCTGCTTTTTTTAATGTTGGTGACAGCACAAGAAAAGCTGCAATCATCACGATACTACTGTAGATACTAAGCATAACTACCCTAGTACCAATTAAATTCTCAACAAAGGTCCAATAGTAGTAACCAAAGAATAATAAAAAGACAATAATCAACTCAAGCCACAAGGGTGCAGAGCGAACTTTTTGATACCTACAAACACCGCGTAAAAACGTCAGAGTTCCAAGTATAATCAGCATATTAGCTAAAACCACGCTAATAGCAGGCGACCATGTTTCGCGTGGAATATAGAGTAATAAGCCAAAAGCCCATAACCAATGAGTTATCGCAAAATAGTGAGTTCCATGAACATTACGGTTAATTCGCCAGTTGGCTGTGAGCATAATTGCAGCTAAAACTGCAATCAGCGCACTCAACACAACCAAAGTTGGGATGTGAATAGTGAAGTCAGAGTTCATAAGTCCTTTAATTTGCTCCTGCTTTATTTAGGTGCAAAATATACCATGATTTCAAGAATTTACGAACTTTTGTAGATATCTAATGCCCCGCCACTGATTGTTCAGTTATTTTCATTTTATAAACTTGAAACGGTGATTGCCTTTGAATATCGCCAGATGTTTTTAAAATTACTTGATGTAAAGCCGAACAAGTGACATATAAATTGCCATGACTGTCAAAGCTGAAACCATCAGGCCAACGCAGTTTATCGCTCTTAACCAGGGTTTCTAAACCTTGATTAAGATCCCATCGAACTATTGCTGAATGCTCAATATCAGACAAATAAACTCGTCCTTCTAGATCGGTTGTCATACCATCAGTGAAAGTTTTATCACCTGCAATTTCTACATACTCAGAAACGTCCAATTCAGAATTTTGTAAATACTGAGTATCAACCCTGTACATTTTATCGCTGCTAAATGATGCAAAGTAGAGCCACTTATCGTCTCTACTAAGAGCCAAACCATCCACTCCTGGATTAATCGAGAATAATCCAAGTTTAGTCATTTCCACACCCTGTACAACTGGTGCAAAATTGCCAGCTTTGACGCTGACATCAGATTCTAAATGGCGCCATGCTTTTTTACTTTGCGCATCATAAACGACCAAAGCAGGCATTCGGTTAAATAAACCATCATCGGTTATATAAATAAACTTTCCATCGGAACTCACTTGGAAATCATTAGCATGGGATAAAAACGGAAAAGCTTCAGAATTAAAATGATACTCCTGAATTAAATTTTTTGACTCAATATCAATTGCTATTAACCTAGCAGGGTAATTATCTAAAACCCATAAGTGCCCTTTTTGATCAAAACGTACTCCGTAAGCATCACTAAATGGCTCTACGCCCATTTTCGATATAATCTCAGTCCAATCTACAAAATTGCCATTAACAATTTCACCAAAATTCGATGGTGGTTTTGCTTCAGGATGAAGTGTGACAAATATTCTTCCTTGTTTATTAACCGCTATGTTAGCCGGCGGATACTTTAAGTTTGCGACTAATTCCAAAGCCGAATCATCATAAATAGGTTCACCACTTCGATCTGGGAACCCAGATGGCTCTACATAGACCACTCGCATAAAAACCACAAAAACAGCTGCTAAAACTAGCATTAAAAAAAGTATTTTTTTCACTAAACCACCCATTAGATTGATTAAATTTATTGTACAGCTCTGATAAAAGTTTGCTAGATTAATTACATCAACCTTAAATTTAAATTTTCTTATGTCTAAGTCATTCGTTAGCTTAATTATTTTAATATTCAGTTTCCCTGGTATCTCAGCAGATCGCATCACCGGTCATCCAGAAGCAACTCGTTCAGAAGTAATTGCAAAAAATGCTATGGCTGCAACCAGCCAACCTTTAGCAACTCAAATAGCTTTAGACATTATGAAACAAGGTGGTAACGCTATTGACGCCGCCATTGGTGCGAACGCAGCATTAGGATTAATGGAGCCTACAGGATGTGGCATTGGTGGCGATTTGTACGCTATCGTTTGGGATGCAAAAAGCCAGAAGCTATACGGGTTAAATGCTTCTGGAAGGTCGCCTCAAGGGCTGACTCATACTCAACTTGCAAAAGAGTTAACAACATTAGAACGCCAAGATATTCCTCCTTACGGTGTTTTACCAATATCGGTTCCCGGCGCTGTAGATGGTTGGTTCGAATTGCATAAAAAGTTTGGCCAACTACCAATGAAACAAATATTGCAACCATCTATAAGTTACGCAGAAAATGGATTCCCAGTATCAGAACTAATTGCCTATTACTGGGGGCTCAGTGTACCGCGCTTAAGTCCTCAAGTTGGAGCTTTTAAAGACACCTTCACCTTAAATGGCAAAGCGCCACGAAAGGGAGAAATATTTAAAAACCCAGATTTAGCTAACACCTATAAATTATTAGCTAACAAAGGGCGGGATATTTTCTATAAAGGGTTAATTGCAAAACAAATTGATAGTTTTATGCAAGCCAATGGTGGCTACTTGCGCTATGAAGATATGGCGACTCATCAATCTAGCTGGGTTGAGCCATTAGGCGTTGAGTACAAGGGGCACACGCTTTGGGAGTTACCACCGAATGGACAAGGTATAGCCGCATTACAAATTCTCCAAATACTTAAAAATTTTGATTTAGAAGCTATGGGAATGAACTCTGAAGATACTTTACATACAATGATAGAAGCAAAAAAATTAGCTTTTGAAGATAGGGCTAAGTTTTATGCCGATATGGACTTCGCAGACTTACCAATAGAACGATTAATATCCAAATCCTATGGCAAAGAGCGCGCTAAATTAATTGGCAAAAGAGCAGCTAGAAGAGTTGAAGCTGGCAATAAACATTTACTCGAAGGTGACACTATCTATTTAACTACTGCTGATTCAGAAGGCAACATGGTTTCTTTAATTCAGAGTAATTACCGCGGAATGGGATCAGGAGTTGTTGTGCCAGGTTTAGGTTTTGGCTTCCAGGATAGAGGACAGCTCTTTTCGATGGATAAAACTCATGCCAATAGCTATGAACCAGGTAAGAGACCTTTCCAAACCATCATCCCTGCTTTTGTTACTAAAGATGATAAACCTTTTATGAGCTTTGGAGTAATGGGTGGCGCAATGCAACCGCAAGGACACGTACAAATATTAGTGAATATGCTCGATTTTGGAATGAATTTACAAGAAGCTGGTGATGTTGCTCGCTGGCAACACCTTGGCTCAACTGAGCCAACAGAACCGCAAGCCAAATACTTAACGGATGGAGGTTACGTGGAGTTAGAATCTACCATCCCTCAATCTACGGTGCGAGCATTGAAGCAAAGAGGACATGATATTAGAGCTGGCAACGGAGGTTTTGGAGGCTACCAAGCCATTATGTGGGATGAAAAAAATAAAGTTTATTACGGAGCCTCTGAATCGCGAAAAGATGGCCAAGCGGCGGGTTATTAAAGCTCGTCAGTGAATAGTGTGAGAAAAATTTACACAAAGCTCAATAACGTCAAAATTCATTACAATGCAAATTTGAAATCTGAGAATTTAATCTCAGTTTAGAGTTTAAACAAGCCTATTATAAATTTGTTCATTATGAACAAATTTATTGGAGGGACTCTAAATGAATATCAAATTATTATCCGCTATCATTTTCACTAGCGGTTTATTTCTTAGCAATACATCAATCGCGAATGAGTCGAAAAGAGCCGCATTGCTAAAAGTTATCGATCAACAAATAGCTATCCAAACTAACTTAGGTAATCATAGGCAAGTTGAAAACTTGCAAAACAGTAAAAACCTAACTTTGCAATTTAATAGTGAGCAATTAGCTTCATTACCAAGTGAAGCGCATCTGATTGAGTTAGAACAAGCGACCATGAAGCTAGAACGCCAAACTCTCACCTCTGCTACCAATAAAATATTGGGTAGCTTTTCAACAAAAGCCACAACCACCTTAACAGCTGCTGACTATCCTGACTTCCCACTGTGCGCTACTGCACCCGGCGAGCGCCATAGTGATCTAGCAGTTTTCATTTCTGAGCAAGCATTATTTGTAGCCGAAGCAGTTCGAGAACTTGCTGCCCGCGGCTGTGAACAAGTAGCTGTAGCCGCAGGATTCGGTGGTAATACCTCGGCAGCTTGTATAGTAACCGATGCGGTTTATATTGCGGCAAAAGAAGCACACAACATTATCAGCTTCTGTGATGCCGAAGTCGATGAGGCGCAGCTTGAAGCGACTTTCTTACGCACTGAAGACTTATTTAATTTAGGGCATGAAATATCCGATGAATTAGCGAATCACGATATGAGTATGCAATCTTTAATTTCGGATCACGATGCTGATATCAAAGCTGACATTTCTCAACATGATGCCGATATCAAAGCAAGCTTAACTCAACAAGGTATCGATATTATTAATCGAATCAATGAACATGATAACGATATCAAACAAGCATTATCTCTACACGATATGGATATCAAAAACATGCTTAATCAAGTAATTGCCAATCAAGGGCAGATCTTGATAAATCAAGAGGAGATTATCCAGCTCTTAAAAACGCCTTCTGGACGTAGGGATGGTTGGAACCGTTAGTTTCGATAATGGTTTATGGCTATAGAAGGGATTTTTATAGCCGACCCCAAGCGCCGTAAGGCGCTTTTTTAATTACTAGTTTTAATAAAATCCTTTGAATTAAGGTCTATAAGTATTGTTATCACTTGAGTACTTTAGTCTAGTAATAATATGCTCAGCGGCAAAAACTTTTCTAAAAAAACGACGAATTGAACTATTTTCATTAGCCGAGTCAGCATTAAAATATGAATGACTAGATCCCACACCTTTGACTCCAGTAAAATTAATATAGTAAGCGTTAGCAGCATCAAGTTTACGTAAGTAATGGCCTAATCTTGCTTTCTGTTCTTCTCCAGGTTTTCTGCGTGACCACGAAAGTGCATAATCATTTTCATTGATTAAGACATAAACACCTTTTCGCGCTCTTATTGATTCTACCCATAACTTATGCTCAAGGTTATTAGTATCAGCAGCAGCCAAAATCACATTATCAAATACCAATTTTCTTGATTCTGCTAAGCTACTAGTCAATGCATGTTTAAAAACATAATTGCCCATGCTATGACATAACAATGATACATTTAAATCGCACTCTTTCTCTAATAATTTAGACAATAATTCACGTTGTTTTGTTGGATTTTCTGGGTGCCTTTTTTCGGCAGTATCTGCTAGCTGACATCTAGCTGCAGTTGTTAGCAAACCATAATAATGGCCAACACTATCAATAAAACGATTTAAAGCATCTTCTGATGCTCTAGCATCGCGCTTGTCAGCTAAATAAGAAAGCGAGCCAGATAAAGCTCCACCACCATTTGCCGGCCAGGTAAAAGGAATGACTATCAGGTTATATAGCTTTTCTAATTCACGTGCCGTAGCATAAACATCTTCGACGTCGTTGTTGTATCCGTGCACAAAAATTAAAATATTTTTCTTGGTACGACGAGCTTTTCTGAAGGTCTCGCAAGCAATAGCTAATGGCGCATAATGCTTTACATCGGTATCAAGATTCAGCGAGTATTTATCGCTAAGCTCTTTAACCTTACTATCAGGGACTTCATCTTTTAGAATAGTTACAGTTGGCTTACGCACCCCAGTTACTTCTACCGCAGTAAGTTCATTCGGCCCCTTTTCATTGGGATGTTTTGAAAACTTATTAAATCCACGCTTATTGGGAACCATTTGACGGTTTGTAATAAAATACATTGTTCACTCCTTTGAAATTGTGCACTTTTAATATATCAAAATTATAATAATAAAAGTGAGCACCATTTCAATGCAAATATGCATTGAAATGGATTGTCTTAAAACGCTAATGATAGTGTTTTAGTTTTTTCCCAAACGCCACGTGTAAAATCAGGAATATCAACAACTTTACTTCTGTTAGTTACAGATTGATGGCTTAAATAATTAATTGAAGACCAAGCAACCGCATCATAAACATTTTGATCCAATGGCAAACCATTTCTCAAGCAATAAATAATTCGCCACATCATAATAAAATCCATTCCGCCGTGACCGCCATTTTCTTCAGCTTCTTTTTGTAACTTAGTCCACAAGGGATGATCATATTTTGCATACCACTTATCCATATCATAATCCCATTTATGATAATCGCCAGAAGCATCCAGTGCGATCCGATTTGGAAAACCTGCAAAAGCACCTTCGGTTCCTTGAATTAGGTTATGTCTACTGTAAGGCCGTGGTGTAGTAGTATCATGCTGTAACATGATCGTCTTACCTTTAGTCGTTTTGATAATGGTGGTATTCATGTCGCCAGCAATGTACTTGGCTTTATTTCTTTTATGATCATTAGCAAAATTTTCTTTCCCATAAATTGCTCGGCCCAAGGCTGGTGAATCCATTGAGCTCATAAAATCAAACCGGTCGCCGCGATTGATATCCATATACTGTGCTATTGGGCCTAAACCATGAGTAGGATATAAGTTACCACGACGCTTTGCATGCCAGTCTGTTCGCCAAGAACCCGTCTTATGCTCAACTTCTTTCATCTGCCAACGTAATTCATGAATATAAGCAGCTTCTCCATGAGTTATCTCTCCAAACAAGCCTTGGCTGACCATATTTAGAACCATTAATTCATCACGGCCATAGCAAACATTTTCAAGCATCATGCAGTTTAATTGTGTTTTCTCCGAAGTTTCTACAAGTTGCCAAGATTCTTCTTCTGTCATAGTAGCAGGGACTTCAATAAAAGCGTGTTTACCAGAGTTCATGGTATCTACTGACATTTGCGCATGCCAACGCCAAGGAGTGGCAATAATGACAATATCTATATCATCGCGCTCTAACATCTTTTTATAATCTAAATCTCCAGCCCCATAAGCATCCGGCCTTTCAAGACCAGAATCTGTAAGATGCTTGAGCGATCGATTTAAAACTTCTTCATGCGGATCGCAAATAGCTTTGATATCAACACCATCAAGACTTGCTAAAGTTTTCACATGCCAAAAACCACGTTGCCCTACTCCTATAAAACCAACTCTAACCCGCTCCATTCTCGGGACACGAAGCCCCATCACGGAATTAACACTGATTTGATTCGAAGGCTTAGGCACTAGTGTTGAGCAACCTAATAACGAAGTACCTACACCAGCTACAGTTGCTGTTTTTATAAATTGTCGGCGTTTCATGAAATCCCCTTATAATTGAATTAATTGATTCTAACACCTAGAATATCGAAACTGGACGGATCGGTTTAATACTATCAATTAGACTCTTACATACACACAAGCATGTCAATTTCAAAATACCCATCAAAAGTAAATTTACCCCAAGAAAATTTTGGCTGGGCAACTGTATTTGATTTTTTAACTTATAAGTTTTCTGGAATTGATAAAGCCATTTGGCAAGAACGAATTATCAATGGAAAAGTGCACTGGCAAGACGGCACTTTAATAGAGCTCTCCACACCATATAAAGCCCAAGCGACGGTTTTCTATTATCGAGAAGTACCCGAAGAACTAGTCATTCCCTTTAAACATCAGATACTTTATCAAAACGAGCACATTTTAGTTGCTGAAAAACCTCACTTCTTACCAGTAACGCCGGGAGGCATTTATGTGAACGAATGCTTGCAGCATCGTTTGCGAAAAGAAACCGGTATTAACGAGCTACAAGCACTACACCGGCTTGATCGCGAAACCGCAGGACTAGTAATCTTTTCAAAAAATCCTGAAACTCGTTCAGATTATCACGCCCTATTTTCAGATAAGACCATTAGCAAAACCTACAATGCTATTGCACGAATAACCGATGGTATTCAAATTAAAGGGAAAGAATGGGACCTTGAAAATAGAATGGTAAAAGCCGACCCCAGTTTTTTAATGAAAATCGACAGTAAAGCTGAAAAAGAAAACTTTAACGCTCATTCTAAAATTAGATGCGTTAAGCAGACAAAACAACGGGCTTTGTTCGAGCTCAAACCCATTACCGGTAAAACTCATCAATTAAGATTACACATGCAATTCATTGGCTACCCAATTCTTAATGATAAATTTTATCCCAAGCTACAACCAAAAACAGAAGACAAGTTTGAACAGCCATTACAGCTACTAGCTAAAGAATTAAAGTTTATAGACCCCATTACTAAAGTTCTTCGCGTATTTAAAAGCAATTTAAAACTTACGCTCAAATAAAAAAATATTTAAATAATTTTATACTCGACTATAGTTTAAAACTCGCCCTTTAAAACTTGTGTGAGATTGCTCCTCATCATCAAGCTTCCTCTGACTATGTGAAAAACCTAGCTTTACCATCGCCTTACTAAACTTTGCGTGATTTCCTCGGCCTGGATCCACCACAATAACCTCACATTCAGGTTTTGCATGCACTTCTATAAATTGCGATAAAAGCTCTATGTGTTCGACTTCATACAGCAGATCACTCCCAATGATTAAATCGAACTCTCCCAATGAAGTATCTAAATCATTCCAATCGGATTGCTCATAAGGAATTTCATCGCCCGAATTTAGAGAAGCATTTATTTTAAGAAAAGACTCAACTTCAGGATGGTAATCTGTAGCACTAATATCAGCAGAACGTTCATTAAGCACCAAACTAGCTAACCCAAGACCACAGCCGACTTCTAAGATGCGTTTCCCAACAATATCCTGACGAGCCATAAGACGAGCTAAAACCTCACCAGATGCCCAGATAATACCGAAAATAGGCCATTGTGCCGATGAAATACCCAAATTCTTAGCGATATTACCATCATCTGAAAATTGTTGATTGTCGCGCAAACTGCGCACATGAATATCAAGATCATCGATCTCGAAAGTTTGATAACGAACGCGGTATTTGCTCATAACAGATTAACAACCGTTGCTTTATTTAAACGCAACAAGTCGAAATGTTATTCGCTACGCAATGAAAGGTTAGCTTACAGTCTTAAACATAGGATTGCCAATAAAGTTAAATTTTTTACTTATGGCTATTTAATAAAATGGTTAAGAATTTTGACGCCAACAAGATAGCTCTAATGCTTTTTCCGCCTGCGTTGAAAAGGCCTCGGGAATAAACCTAAGATATGCATCTTCACCAAGATAAGCTCGTTCTTTCTCCCAGCGACCTATAAATTTATTTACAGCGTCATTAGTTTTCTCTGTTATATCCTTCTCATTAATCGTTAGATCATATTGTTTGCTATACTTAGCTTGAAGCTCATCAACAGCCGTTTCCATAACATCAGTATCTAGCACTTTTAAAACTTCAGGATTATTTACATTAACCTTTCTCCAAATTTCAAGTAGTGCTTTTTTCTCAACAATTTGTCCATAAACATCTTCGCTCGGTAACTTCCTCATCATCATATGCCTAATTAGAATATTCTTAAGCATAAGATTTTCCCAGAGACCGCCTAGCTTTCCTCTTAAACTGGCTTGATAGAAATACTCCTCACCTTTTGAGATTTTTTCAAAGTCCATTTGATAATTGTCATACCAGTCTTGATATTCTTCCTTGTCGTTACGATAGAGATGCATTACCTCTTCCATTGACATACCAGCATAGCCTTGTTCAAAATTCCTAGTACCCTTTTTAATTATCGCAGTAGTATCGCCAGACTCGGCCAAGGCATCAAGATCCTCAGAAGTCATGGTCGAGTAACCACCAGTATTATTTAACTCAGTTTTAGGGATAAAAATATCTTGTACTGCCCTTTCTATATAGAACATAGCCTCAGGATAATTTTCTTTTAAATCTTCACAGCTAGCTATCTCAGAAACATCTTTAGGATTAACTCTTTTCTTTGTTTCAGGAATGCTTAACTCATTCAAAATTTCTTTATCTGAAATAATATCATCTACAACTGATTTGGCTTGAGGTTCCTCTACTGCAGATTGGGTGTTTTGGTTAGATACAAACCAGTAGATAAGTGCTAATAACAGTCCAGCTGCGACTATTAAAGGTATGACTAACTTCTTATTCATAATTACGTCCTGTGTTTTTATTATACATGTGGCGCTCTTTTCTAATAAGGCACCTTACCACGCATTGCTTTCTTCTGCTTGTTTTGCTTCTTCCCTTCTAAACGGCGCTTCTTAGATCCTAGTGTCGGGCGGGTTTTAATACGCTTTTTCTCAACTTTTATTGCACTTAATACAAAGGCTTTTAATCGACTAACAGCATCATCACGATTTCTAGCTTGAGTGCGATGAGTTTGCGCTTTAAGAATAAACTCACCATTAGCTGTTAAACGACTATCGTTAACGGCTAATAGTTTTTGCTTATAATGTTCTGGGATAGATGAATTTTGGATATCCCAGCGCAAATGGATCGCACTGGATACTTTATTAACATTTTGTCCGCCCGCTCCTTGCGCGCGGATAGCAGTAAATTCTAGCTCATCAGAGTTAATATATAGGCTGTTGTTAATAATGATTTTCAAATTAGCTATTTAATCCTTTATAAATTTAGACCTTTTCTTGAGTAACCAAGTACTCATCGTAAGTCCCACGGAAATCAACAATACCATCCGCTGTCATGTCTATAATACGTGTAGCCAATGAAGATACAAACTCACGATCATGACTTACAAAAATAATAGTGCCTGGATAATTTACTAATGCCAAGTTTAGCGATTCAATTGACTCCATATCCATGTGATTGGTCGGCTCATCCATAATGATAATATTCGGCTGTTGAAGCATTAATTTACCAAACAGCATACGACCTTTTTCACCACCCGATAACACCTGAACTTTTTTCTTAATATCATGCTGTGAAAATAGTAAACGGCCTAACATTCCACGAATGGCTAAATCATCGTCAGTTTCTTTGCCCCATTGTTCCATCCATTGAAACAAATCTAATTCTTGTTCAAATTCGGAAGCATGATCTTGAGCGTAATAACCAATGTTAGAATTCTCAGACCATTTTACGGTTCCCGTTTCAGGCTGGTACTCATTCATTAGGCAACGCAACATACTGGTTTTACCGATACCACTTTGCCCAATAATGGCTAAACGTTCGCCGACTTCTAAATTAATATTGAAATTATTGAATAACTCCGTATCAAAACTCTTACTTAAGTTTTCTACTTCTAATGCTAAACGATAAAGTTTTTTCGATTGCTCAAAACGAATAAAAGGATTCTGACGAGTCGATGGTTTAATATCTTCTAAAACAATCTTATCAATCTGCTTGGCGCGCGAAGTTGCCTGCTTAGATTTAGATGCATTAGCCGAGAAACGACTAACAAAAGATTTTAATTCTGCAATTTGCGCTTTTTTCTTGGCATTATCCGCCTGCATTCTTTCTTGGATCTGAGTCGCTGCCGTCATGTACTCGTCATAATTACCAGGGAAGATCTTTATCTCCCCATAATCCAAATCAGCCATATGACTACAAACACTATTTAAGAAGTGTCTATCGTGCGAAATAATAACCATAGTACAGTTACGAGCATTTAAAACCCCTTCCAACCAGCGAATAGTATTAATATCCAAGTTATTGGTCGGCTCGTCCAACAACATGATATCCGGCTCAGAGAATAAAACTTGAGTTAACAAGACCCGCAACTTCCAACCAGGCGCAACTTCGCTCATTGGCCCCCAATGTTGCTCTAAAGGAATACCAACTCCCAACAACAGCTCGCCAGCACGTGCTTCGGCAGTATAACCATCCATTTCCGCAAACTGAGCTTCCAAATCACCGGCTCGCATACCATCTTCTTCCGTCATCTCAGCTTTAGCATAAATCGCATCACGCTCAGACTTAACTGCCCACAATTCTTCGTGCCCCATGATAACCGTATCTAAAACACTGTATTTTTCGTAAGCAAATTGATCTTGTTTCAAACGCCCAATACGCTCATTTGGATCTAACGAGACATTACCCGAAGAAGGCTCAAGCTCACCACCCAAAATTTTCATAAAGGTGGATTTACCACAACCATTAGCGCCAATCAGGCCATAACGGTTGCCATTACCAAATTTAACGGAAACGTTTTCAAATAAAGGCTTCTCGCCAAACTGCATGGTGATATTAGAAGTAGAAAGCACTGTGATTATCCGATTTGTAGGCTATTGGTTATAAATATAAGAGGTAGCAGAATGAGGCGATTACCTATTCTGCCAAAATTTCGCGCAGATTATGACATAATCAACCAGTAATCGCACTTAGAAACTTATGCGGACCAAATATAATAATCCCATTTTTTCCCCAATAGCTTTGCTCATAATCCATTATAAATATGCTCTTTATGCGTCAGAATATATTGCATCCATGATTACACGCTTTACTAATCAAAGTTATATCTAAAGTTCAAGCTATAAGTTTTTTCACCCTCTTTAAATGATGCGGTAAAATCTGTCGCAAAACTATTAGTAACATGATAGCGAAGGCTCGCATTAACTCCTAGCTTACCACTTGAACCGGCATTTAAATCAGGGTCAGAAAAATTCAAGTTGGATTCCCACTCAAGGTTATCGGTAAGAAATCCTCGACCACCGAGCTCTGCTTCATACCCAAAGGTTGCTTCTTTTAAAAATGCAGAGTCAATGTTTTGTCTTAATACTCCAAATTTGGACACGAACTGTGTTTGACCTCTAGTATGAAAGCCTAAACCAAAAACTTGAGTATCAATGTTTACTTTTGGATCGGAATTGAGGAAATCCCCAATGTTTTCTCCTAAGTCCAAACTGGAAAAATCAAAATCTATATAGGTAAAATAATTATCAGCAAATGAAAATGATCCTTCAAACGCCAACCCTTGTCTAGTCTTGTCATCAAATACGAACCTTAACGCATCACTGCCCGTCTCAAACTCGCTAACTCGACTATACGAATAGCCAAGCTCAAGGTAATCATAACTAACCTCATCAGCAACCACAGTTGATGAGAGTGCTAAAATTGAAATGCTCATTAATTTTTTCAAAAGTTTTTCCTTGTTTAACCATATTAAGTTGAGTTTTTGAGCATGTTATTTTTGTTTGGTTCAGTTTTTATAAAAAAAGAAAAATTGAACTTTTTTAGTTCTTGTTAAAGTTATTATTTATAATAAAATTTATTCAAAGTAATAAATCGACTTTAGAATGAGTCCTTGTTACTCTGCGTACCAACAAACTAGGACATAACCAAAAATACATAATACAAAACAGCATGTCACAAATTCTAACTTTTATTTATGCTATCGGAGCCTTTCAAGGCTTAGTTTTATTCGCTCTTCTTATCAGCGATAAACGAGTAAACTACGCCAGTAAACTGTTAGGCTTACTTTGCCTAATGATTGCCAGTTCGTTTGCACTACCTTTGATATTTGGTCTAGGCAATGGTCCCTTAGCTTGGTTGATTGCACCGATTGTGTTTTTACCGGCGTGCTATGGCGGTGTGACCTATTTGTATTGTCGCTCAGCTATTACGGGATCACCTTTAAAGCTTTTAGACTTACTTCATTTAATTCCTTTGGTTATTTGCTATCTGCTGAATTATGAAATTTTGTTTTCGCCTGAAAAAGCGATTGAATTTTTAGCAATGCACAATGACGCAACCATAACCAAAGCTATTACGGCGGCGATTATTTTTGCTCAAATTGTGCTCTATATCATTTTGATTATCAGCATGCTGGTCTATTACCAAAGGAAAGCTAAGCAGACTTTATCATCCTACAATCCCGATATTTTCAAATGGTTATGGAGTCTTACCGCATTTGCCGTACTCTTTTGGGGACTCTCCATCGTCTTTAACTACATCAGCCCAATGCCTAGTATCAACCTTTTAGCCTACGCTACGATGGTCTTAATGGTGTATTTTATTGGTTTTGTCCAATGGCGAAATCCTGGTATTTTTCATATCCAAAAACTGGATAAACAACCTGAAGTCCAAGATAAACCAAACACATCTGAAGGATTGCTCGATCAAGAAATGCGGTCTAGCATCTTGCAAGAAGTCAAAAAACAGGTCAAAGAACAAGCTTTGTACCGCAACAGTGAGCTAACTTTAGCAACACTCGCAGAGCATATCGGCATCAGCGTCCACCACCTATCCGAAACCTTAAATCAACAAGGCGGTAAAAACTTTAACCAGTTTATTAACGAATACCGAGTGGCTGAAGTGTGCGAACAACTCAAACAAAAAAGCGATCGTAAGCTGATTGATATCGCTTTAGATACTGGCTTTTCCTCAAAAAGCAGCTTTAACGCCACCTTTAAAAAGCTTACAGGTAAGACGCCGAGTGTTTATCGCCAAGAATTAACCTAAAAATACTACCGTCATTCCCGCGTAGGCGGGAATCCTGCCAAGTCCTGCACAATACTCAAGAAGATTACCGTTTGCACGGGAATGACGAAAAATCAATAAAATCAACAACTTAAAAATTCTGCACTCCAATTTTATAATCTTGGACGTCCAATTTTACCGTTCTGGACGCTTCCACCCTTCCCAACTGTTGAAATGACTCCATCAAAACAACTGACGGAGTTTCACAATGCTAAAAACAATCACTAAATGGTTCCTATACATCCTCGCCGGCTTAACGGTTCTAACCATAGGCTTTCTAATTTGGTACAAAGGCGCGATTAATGCCACCTATGGTTCCAAAACCGAATTAGCCGATCACACGGCTTTTGCCACCCCACAACAACTAACCGCCATTACCAATGCCAATGTGCTTTCTCCTGATGGCCAATCGATGCTACCTAACCGCACGCTAATCCTTGATAATGGCAAGATTGTCTCGGTATCTACTGAGGCGACAATCCCAACCAATGCCAAAGTGATTAACGCCCAAGGCAAATACGTGATCCCAGGCTTAGTAGATTCCCATGTACATCTGCATAAAAGCCCTAACGATCTATTGTTATACGTTGCCAATGGCGTAACCCATATTCGTGAGATGGGTGGTTTTCCAGAAAGCCTAGAATATCGCGAGGAAATTGAGCAAGGTCGTATTGGGCCTAAACTTTATGTTGCTTCTCCTCCGATTAATACCAAAGAGTATGCCGAAGGTAAGGGGTTCGAATTCTTTTCTCACCATGAAGCGGTTCAAACCGTAGAACAAGCTGAAGATAAGATCCGTGAATACGTTGAAGCTGGCTATGACGCCATTAAGACTTATCATTTAGACATGCCAAGCTACCGCGCGGTAAACAAGCTATCAGCCGAACTTGGAGCCCATACCGTTGGCCACTTCCCACTAGACTTTACTTTAGATGAGCTAAAAGTAACCCAACAGCGCGAATTAGCCCACCTTGAGGAAATCGTCAGTGTATTGATCCGTGAATTTGGCTCCATCAACAAAAACGGCAGCGATAACTTTTATAAGCACGTACAAGACCGTAGCGATGAAATTATCGATGACCTTTTGGCTAAAGATATCGTTGTGAACTCAGTATTGCTTTATATGGAAAATATCCATGACCAATTCAGCGATTTAGAAGGCAAACTAAAAACCGTTCCATTGGAATATGTAAACCCAGCGCTAGTAGAAGGCACAAAACTAATCCCAGGCTTTAAAGTTGGCTGGTTACCAGGTTTCAATCAATTCGAAGCTACTAGTCATTCACACGAGCAAGACTATAAAGAATATGATGTCTATTGGACAGCTCGTGAAAAAGCGCACCACATCCTATTAAAAGCCATGGTAGAACGTAACGTAAAAATAGTCGCAGGCTCAGACACAGGCGGATTCCTAGTAGTCCCAGGCTTTGCCCTACACAAAGAAATTCAATCACTGAACAATGGTGGCATGACTCCAGCACAAGCCCTAGCCACAGCCACTAGAAACCCAGCAGAGTTAATGAAAAGTGACGCAGGAATAATCGAAGTAGGTAAACGCGCAGACTTAGTGATTCTTAATAAGAACCCACTAATGGATATTAAGAATACCCAATCCATTGATACCGTAATCCTTAATGGACGTACGCTTGACCGTCAACAATTAGATGCGATGCTAGAAGCGGTTAAAGAAGCTAATAATAAAAGTCGAAAAGTAAATATAGACCAATACTTATAAGAAACAGTTAGCTAGTAATAGATAGAGCAGTTAAAACTGCTCTTTTTACTTAAAAATTAACTGTACCTTACTTATTCTAGCTTATTCACAGTATTCATTATAAAACCAGTCAACTTGTTCTTTAATCCTGTTTATCAGTTTAGGAGGTATGAAAAATCCATCATCTTTAAATTCAATTGGGCAATCTTTTGAATGCTGAAAATAAGTTAGAACTGAAGTTAAACTATTATCACCTTTAGTAGCTAAAATATTAATTGCTGTGTGGCTTGCATTGAAATCACCCAGCGCTTCAAAGTTTAATTTCTCTAAATTCACAGCTTTTTTACTGGATAAAGGTTGTACTAAATACCCTCTATTATCTAAGTGAATGTCATCAATTAAGTCAATGTTGTTTACGGTTTTATGCTCAGTTGTATTCTTTATTTTGTAATGCTGAACCCTCAGGACTAACATTTCATCTATATAATCAATCTTTAAAAATACAGGCCCCGGATAAGCTGGGCCTCCATCAATAGCAACAGCTTGCGTTAATAATATATCTCCAATTTTCTGAAACCTCTCATTTTTTAAAGCTATCACTTCATACCCAGCACCGAAACCATTAACAATTGATTTATAGTCAATGACATCATGAGTCCACAATCTCGATAAAATATTCAAAACTTTATGAATAGCAGCTGTTCCTTCAGGCATTTTTTTATAAGAGTCGTCAAAATCTATATTCGAAAGGTGGTGCTTTACAGCATCAATACCTGTACCGCCAATAAAAACCTCTCCATATCCTTCAATATCATAAACAGCGCAGTTCTTAGCACTAGTAAAGAACTTTTCTTTATCTCTATACATTAGTACATATGAAAAATCTTTGAGATTACTAGAGTCACTGGCTTCTGTAGCGAAATCCTGAAGGATTTCATTAATTACCTCGTATGTAACTTTGTCACAAAACTCTAATTTTTCTTCTATAAAATCTTGGAAACATTGAGCTAGTACATAATTGCCAGCCCATGCAAAAGCTAAATTATCATTAATAACGTTTGCTTTTTGAACCATTCCAACTGGGTAAAATGTAGTATTTTTAATGTTGTTTGATAGCTCACCTGTACCTGGAAGAACTATTGACTCCTTTGTATCCACATCAGTTGAAAGCAGAACATCACCGATAATCACAGGTACAGTATGCACCTTCATCATAACTATTGCTGTCATAGATTCCCTCCTAAGCGAAAAATTTAGATTTACACAAAAAAAGCCGCATAACAAGCGGCTTTTTTAATGCAAACTTGCATTAAAATCAAAGTTTTGCAATTAACTTATTCAGAGGGTACTCGAATATTACCTTCCATCAATACCCGCGCACTTCGGCTCATAATCACTTTCTTTGCTTTCCATTGTCCGTTTTCTTCGGCAACTTCCGCGCCAACTTTAAGCGTGCCTGAAGGATGACCAAAACGAACTCCCGATCTTGGTGAAGTGCTATTGCCTCCTCCTGCTGCTAAGTTAACTAGCGTTCCAGGAATAGCTGACGCGGTTGCGATAGCGACTGCGGCTGTGCCCATCATAGCGTGATGTAGTAAGCCCATAGAAAGTGCGCGAACATTTAAGTCGATATCGTTTTCAGCTATGTCTTTGCCACTTGATGAAGTATAAGATTTTGCTGGTGCAACAAAGGCAACTTTTGGTGTGTGTTGACGGGTTTTGGCTTCTTCAATATCGGTAATCAAGCCCATCTTGATAGCGCCATAAGCGCGAATGGTCTCGAACATTGCTAATGCTTTTTCATCGCCATTAATATTGGTTTGTAGTTCAGTGCCATTAAAAGCACCGTCAGTACCATTGCCCTGCATATTGGGGATTTCATCAGCATTTAAGAAAATTGTTGGAATACCTGCGGTGATCATAGTGGCTTTAAAAGTACCAACGCCAGGAACTTCTAAATCATCCACTAGATTGCCCGTTGGGAACATGGGTGTATCGCCCGATACTGGCTCTACGAATTCGATTTTTACTTCCGCTGCGGGGAAAGTTACGCCGTCGAGTTCAAAGTCACCTGTCTCTTGGACTTCACCGTTCGTAATCGGCACATGAGCAATAATGGTTTTCTTGATATTGGCTTGCCAAATACGCACCACGCAGATGCCATTCTCAGGAATACGCTCAGCATCGACTAAACCGCTATTAATAGCGAAAGAACCAACTGCCGCGGTTAAGTTACCGCAGTTACCGCTCCAATCCACAAAAGGCTTATCAATCGACACCTGACCGAATAAATAATCCACATCGTGATCGGGGACACTGGCTTCCGAAACAATCACCGTTTTACTGGTACTGGAAGTCGCCCCGCCCATACCATCGGTTTGCTTACCATAAGGATCAGGACTACCAATCACACGAAGCAATAATCTATCGCGCGCTTCACCTGCAACTTGCGCCGTTTCTGGCAAGTCAGTTAACTTAAAGAAAACACCTTTAGAAGTACCACCACGCATGTAAGTGGCAGGGACTTTTATTTGAGGAGCAAAACTCATATTGTTGTGTTACCTGTTAGTTGATTCCCGTTTACACGGGAATGAAGTTAATTTTTACTATTGCGCCGTTCCTAATTTGTCATTCCTAAGCAGGTGAGTGACCAAAGGAAGTACCTGAGGTGAAGCAACTAGAACTCAGTACCAACCTTATTTATCAAATACATTTTCAGCCGTCATTCCCGCGCAGGCGGGAATCCTATTAAGCACAACACTTCTTTACTTCTCAGGCTCAGCACATAAAACTAAACAATTTCAGACCAAAGATCATTCCATTCAGGGTTACTCTCTTCAATCAAATCAATTTTCCATTGTCGATTCCATTTCTTCATTTGTTTTTCTCGAACTATGGCACTTTCCATAGATTCGTGCCGTTCAAAATAAACAAGCTGAGTAATGTTGTACTTTTTACTATGACCATCAACCAGATGGTTCCTGTGTTG
Organism: uncultured Kangiella sp.; assembly: GCA_947503345.1. Taxonomy (GTDB): domain Bacteria; phylum Pseudomonadota; class Gammaproteobacteria; order Enterobacterales; family Kangiellaceae; genus Kangiella. The sequence continues at coordinate 344,630 of CANNCW010000002.1, forward strand.
CCAGATTCTTTTAATTAAGTCACTGGTTACACCTATGTATAAAGCTCCGTCTTGTTTGTTTGCTAGAATATAGATGAATGGAGATTTCATATCCTTTGTTCTCCAAGTTATTTAATACGTCATTCCCATGTAAATGGGAATCTTATTAAGTACAACTAGATAGCCGAAACTCAGCATGATTCCCGCCTGCGCGGTAATGACGGATTTATAAAAGACACTTTAACCTTGAAGTCATTCCCGTGTAAACGGGAATCCTCTCAACTACAACTAGTTATTAGCTAAGAAGTCATTAGCGAATCTCTGAAGAACACCGCCAGCGTCGTAAATCGATACTTCTTCTGCTGTATCTAAGCGTGACTTCACGGGAATTTTTACTTGCTCGCCATTCTTTCGAGTTACAACTACCGTCATTTCTGAACTTGGACTGATTTCACCTTCAACATCAAATGTCTCGGTGCCATCAATGCCATAATCTTTACGAGTTTCGCCATTGGTAAATTCTAATGGCAGAACGCCCATACCGATTAAGTTAGTGCGGTGAATACGTTCAAAGCCTTCGGCAACAATCACTTCTACGCCTGCTAAGCGGACGCCTTTGGCCGCCCAGTCGCGAGAAGAGCCTTGACCATAGTCTGCGCCAGCGACAATGATTAGCGGCTGTTTACGTTCCATATAGGTCTCGATAGTTTCCCACATGCGCATTTCGGTACCGTCTGGCTCAAGACGCGCTAATGAACCCTGCTTGATATCGCCATTCTCGTCTAAAACCATTTCATTTAATAGTTTTGGGTTCGCGAAAGTAGCACGTTGCGCCGTTAAGTGATCACCACGGTGGGTTGCGTAAGAGTTATAGTCTTCTTCTGGCAAGCCCATCTTATCCAAGTAAGCACCTGCAGCACTCGATTTTTGGATGGCGTTCGATGGTGATAAATGATCAGTGGTAATGTTATCGCCTAATACTGCTAACGGACGCATACCTTTCATAGTTCGCTCGCCTGCTAGTGCGCCTTCCCAATAAGGAGGACGACGAATATAGGTACTCATTTCGCGCCAGTCGTAAAGTGGATTCGATTTTTCACCCATGTCCACTTGCACGTTGAACATTGGTTCATAAACTTTAGCGAAATGTTCTGGCTTAACACTTTGCTTAATCACAGCATTAATTTCTTCATCAGTAGGCCAAATATCTTTCAAAGTAATTGGATTACCGTTTGCATCATGACCTAGCGGATCTTTTTCGATATCAAAACGAATCGAACCAGCAATTGCGTAAGCTACGACTAATGGTGGTGATGCTAAGAAAGCTTGATCTGCGTGAGGATGAATACGGCCATCAAAATTACGATTACCAGAAAGTACCGCGGTCGAATATAAATCGCGGTCCAAAATTTCTTGTTTGATTTTTGGATCAAGCGCGCCACTCATACCGTTACATGAAGTACAAGCATACGCCACGACACCAAAACCTAATTGCTCAAGTTCTGGTAATAAATTTGATTCTTCTAAATATAAAGTTACTGCTTTAGAACCAGGTGCTAATGAAGTTTTCACCCATGGCTTACGGGTTAAACCAAGCTTGTTAGCATTACGCGCAATTAAACCCGCTGCAATCATGTTGCGTGGGTTTGAAGTATTGGTACAGCTAGTAATTGCCGCGATAATACAAGCGCCGTCAGGCATTAAACCGTCTTCTGAAGAATAATCCCCTGTAATACCTTTATCCGCTAGATCTTTTACCGCTACACGAGCGTGAGGATTTGACGGACCTGCGATGTTCATACCCACAGCGCCTAAATCAAAGGTTAAGACACGCTCGTATTCAGCTTTAACCATATCATCAGCCCAAAGGCCTGTTTGCTTAGCGTAATTTTCAACTAACTTGACTTGATCCGCATCACGACCAGTCAGCGTTAAGTAATCAATGGTTTGTTGATCGATGTAGAACATGGCCGCGGTTGCACCAAATTCTGGAGTCATGTTTGAAATAGTTGCACGATCACCTAGCGTTAATGCATTTGCACCTTCGCCAAAGAATTCTAAATAGCTTGATACCACTTTTTCATTACGTAAGAATTCAGTTAAGGCTAAAACGATGTCGGTCGAAGTAATTCCTGGTTGCGGCTTGCCCTTCATCTCGACGCCGATAATGTCAGGAAGGCGCATATAAGAAGCACGACCAAGCATTACGCTTTCCGCTTCAAGACCACCAACACCGACTGAGATAACGCCAAGCGCATCAACCATTGGCGTGTGGCTATCAGTACCAACTAAAGTATCAGGGAAAGCAACAGACTTTCCGTCTTTGTCCTCCTTAATCTGAACTACCGGTGACATACGCTCCAAGTTAATTTGGTGCATGATGCCATTACCAGGTGGTACTACGTTTACATTTTTAAATGCTGTTTTACACCAGTTGATAAAGTGAAAACGGTCTTCGTTACGACGATCTTCAATCGCACGATTTTTCTCGAAAGCATTTTCTTCGTAACCCGCGTGCTCTACTGCTAACGAATGGTCAACAATTAATTGCGTAGGCACTACAGGATTAATCTGCGCAGGATCACCGCCTTTCTCTGCAATCGCATCACGCAAACCTGCTAAATCAACAAAAGCGGTTTGCCCTAAAATATCGTGACAAACTACCCGCGCTGGAAACCATGGAAAATCCAAATCAGTTTTACGGTAAATAATTTGCTTTAGTGAGTCAGTTAATGTCTCAGGACTGCAACGACGCACTAAGTTTTCGGCCAATACTTTTGAAGTGTATGGAAGCTTGTCATAGGAGCCAGGCTCAATTGCTTCAATCGCTTCGCGGGTATCGAAATAATCTAAATTGCTGTTTGGTAATGCTTTACGGTAATTGGTGTTCATATTTTCTTTCCGTCATTCCCGCTTAGGCGAGAACCTTTCTGAATTGCTTGTAGAATGGATTCCCGCCTGCGCGGGAATGACATAAATGACTTAAAAATGAATTTTTAGCTTTAAGAGCAAGGCTTGAAGCGAATTTGTAGAGGGAGTTTACTTTTAGTAAATGACCAATATAAATTCGCTTCATAACGCAGCTATTAATGCTAAAAAACATTTTTTATCTATCTGCTAAAGGAACAAACTTTTGATCATCAGGACCATGATAGTTAGCTGAAGGACGAATAATCTTACCGTCCACTCTTTGCTCCATTACGTGCGCTGCCCAACCAGTAATACGTGAGCAAACAAAGATAGGCGTAAACATTGAAGTTGGGATGCCCATTTTGTTGTAAGAAACCGCTGAGAACCAATCTAAGTTCGGGAACATTTTCTTTTCGTCCCACATGATGGTTTCTAAACGCTCCGCAACGTCATATAACTTCATGTCGCCCTGCTCTTCAGAAAGCTCTTTTGCCACTTGTTTAATCACTTCGTTACGAGGATCAGAAACGGTATAAACTGGGTGACCGAAACCAATCACGATTTCTTTACGCGCTAAACGCTCTTTAATATCTGTTTCAGCGTGATCTGCTGAGTCATAACGCATTTGGATATCTAAAGCGACTTCGTTTGCACCACCGTGCTTAGGACCACGCAATGCACCGATACCACCACAAATTGCAGAATACATATCTGAGCCTGTACCTGTGATAACGCGGCTTGTGAAAGTAGAAGCGTTGAACTCATGCTCAGCGTATAAGTTTAATGAAATTTGCATCGCACGAACCCAAGAATCTGGGCAAGATTCGCCATGCAATAAATGTAAGAAGTGACCCGCGATTGAGTCTTCGTCAGTCTCTAAATCAATGCAAACGCCATTGTGCGAGAAGTGATACCAGTACAATAACATTGAAGGGAAAGAAGCCATTAAGCGATCAGAAATATCTTTCGCTTCGTTCATTGGCTGGCTCTCTCTTTCAGGGAGAACAGTGCCCAACATTGAACAACCCGTACGCAATACATCCATTGGGTGTGCATTTGCTGGAATTAATTCTAAAGCGTCTTGAACTAATGCTGGTAAACCACGAAGTGCTTTCAGTTTGCGCTTATAATTTTTTAATTCCGCAGCGTTTGGTAACTTGCCGTGAATTAAAAGATGTGCAACTTCTTCAAACTCAGCGTTTGCTGCTAAATCTAAAATATCGTAACCGCGATAACTTAAATCGTTACCCGTACGGCCTACGGTACATAATTCTGTGTTACCTGCAGCAACACCTGAAAGTGCTACTGATTTTTTTGGCTTTGGTAGTTTCTGTTCAGACATCATTAACTCCTAAATAAAATTCTTTCAATTTTTTCTGTCATTGCGAGCGAGGAACGAGCGCGGCAATCTGCTAAGCTGTAAGAGATTGCTTCGTCATGCTTCCTCGCAATGACGGATTGTTTTTCGTCGCTTATTTCTCTTTACCTTCAGAGAATAAGCTATCTAATTTTTGCTCGTACTCGTGATAACCCAAGTGCGCATATAACTCTTCGCGAGTTTGCATAATATCCACAACATCGCGTTGATGACCATTGGCTAATACTGACTTATAAAAAGTTTCAGCTGCGCGATTCATTGCGCGGTAAGCACCACAACAATATAAAACGATATCAACACCTACATCGCCTAACTCTTCGCAAGAGAATAATGGCGTCGCACCGAACTCAGTAATGTTCGCTAAAATTGGGGCATCAACTTGTGATTTGAAAGTTTTGTAATCTTCAAGGGTACGCATTGCTTCTGGGAAAATCATATCAGCACCCGCTTCTAAACAAGCGTTAGCGCGATCGACTGCTGACTGCATACCTTCAACGGCAAGCGCATCAGTGCGCGCCATAATGACAAAGTTTTCATCGGTGCGCGCATCTACTGCAGACTTAATGCGATCAACCATTTCTTGCTGCGAAACAATTTCTTTACCCGGTCTATGACCACAACGTTTAGTCGCTACTTGATCTTCCATATGGAAACCTGCGGCACCTGACTTAATCAAAGCACGGGTAGTGCGAGCAATGTTGAAAGTTCCACCAAAACCAGTATCAATATCAACGATTAATGGCAAAGAACAAACGTCAGTAATACGACGAATATCTACCAATAAATCTTCCGCAGTAGAAATACCTAAATCAGGCATACCCAAAGAGTTAGCAGCAACGCCACCACCAGAAAGATACACTGCTTTATGCCCTACCGCTTCTGCCATACGCGCTGCGTAAGCAGTAATAGTACCCATTAATTGTAACGGATGATTTTCAGCAACCGCTTGACGAAATTTTAAACCTGCACTCATAAATTAACCTTCATTTGTAATCGGCCATGGCCTAATTTGATTTTTAATTTGATCTTCTAAAGACCAGTTTTGCGGTCTGCGCTTTTTAACAAACCAGTTGCATCCTTTTGCAACCCACTTTTCATAATGATCAATATTGTCGTCATAACCGTACTCACATCCGCAACAGGCACAAATTAAAAACGATTCTCGTAACTCTTGATAATCCTCGAATCCATATTCATCATCAAAACCACATACAGGGCATATATCAACTGTCATTTATTTATCTAACTTAACTTTCCAAATTGCTGGGCCAGTTTTATGCACTGACTCGCCTTGTGAATCCACGGCCACCGTTACTGGCATATCTTCTACATCAAATTCGTAAACCGCTTCCATTCCTAATTCTGGGAAAGCGACAACTTTTGAATCTTTAATCGCTTTTGATACTAAATAAGCAGCACCGCCCACAGCCATTAAATAAGTGGATTGATGCTTCTTAATCGATTCAATCGCAACATCGCCACGTTCAGCTTTACCAATCATGCCAAGTAAACCTGTTTGCTCTAACATCATGTCAGTAAACTTATCCATACGAGTAGCCGTTGTAGGTCCTGCAGGGCCAACAGCTTCATCGCCTACCGCATCAACTGGACCTACGTAATAGATAAAACGATTTTTGAAATCTAATCCTTCCGGCAAACCTTCACCTGAATCTAATAAATCTTTAATGCGCTTATGGGCAGCATCACGACCCGTTAAAATTTTACCGTTAAGCAGTAACACGTCGCCCGGCTTCCAGCTGGCTACTTCTTCTTTAGTGATATTGTTGATATCAACACGCTTAGCATCTTCAGAAGCTTCGTAGTCCATCGCAGGCCAATCTTCAATTGAAGGTGGCGTTAATTTCGCAGGGCCATTACCGTCTAGTGTGAAATGGATATGACGCGTAGCTGCACAATTTGGGATCATGGCTACAGGTTTAGAAGCTGCGTGCGTTGGCCAGTCGTTAATCTTAACGTCCATAACCGTAGTCACACCGCCAAGACCTTGGGCGCCAATACCTAACTTATTGACCGCTTCGTAAATTTCAATACGCAATTTTTCTACGCGATTTTGCGGGCCACGTTTTAGCAACTCTTGCATATCAATCGGATCCATCAAGGATTCTTTAGCTAGTAGCATGGCTTTTTCTGCAGTACCACCAACACCGATACCCAAAATGCCAGGTGGACACCAGCCAGCCCCCATCTTTGGTACTGTCTCGACTACCCAATCTACTATTGAATCCGAAGGATTTAGCATGACAAATTTTGATTTATTCTCCGAACCGCCACCTTTTGCTGCAACGGTTACATCAACTTTATCGCCCTTAACCATCTTGATATGAACCACTGATGGCGTATTGTCTTTTGAATTGGTGCGTTTTCCCGCAGGATCTAACAATACAGAAGCTCGAAGTGGATTCTCTGGATTTAGATAAGCTCGACGAACGCCCTCATCCACCATCTCTTGTACCGTCATCTCACTATCGCCAGTATCAAATCGGGCATCCATACCAATTTCAACAATCGCCATCGCAATACCGGTATCTTGGCAAACCGGTCTATGACCCATCGCTGACATACGCGAATTGACTAAGATTTGCTTCATAGCATCTTTTGCCGCTGGGCTTTCTTCCTTATCAAAAGCTGCAGTCATGGCTTGGACAAAATCTTTTGGGTGGTAATATGAAATATATTGGAAAGCGTCTGCTACGCTTTCGATAAAGTCTTCGGCTTTGATGGTCGCCATACGATATTCTCCAAAATTGCTGCGCTTATTAATAAACTTTTGCCTTGTCTAAATTGCGCCCGCTAATTTTTCTATGTTGCTGCCTTTGGGGAGTATTTCTATACAACAACAATGAAAGTCTCTAAAATCAGCCCATAAGTATAACTGCTCGATCAGGCGTTTCCCAAATTTTACAGGGCATTAATTACAAGATCGGGTACTTTTGACGCTTTTTTGAACAATTCAGGCAGGAATGACTAATTTACCACCACAATTCATAGAGTTTCCTTATCGCGACCCAGCCAAAGTTCGTCAGTTATTTGGCTATTTTGCCGATGAAGAGTGGGCGCTGTTACTCGATAGTGGTAAAACCATTCATCAAGCCGCTAAATTCGACCTGATTTTCGCCCGTCCTAAAGCTCATATCAATTTTCAAAATGATAAGTGCCAATTATCGGGTTTTGACTTTGCGCTTAGTCATAAACCCTTCAAGGATTTACGCCAGTTCTATCAAGCAGGTCTGAAAAACTATCAGCCTTTGCCCGAACAATTTGCTCACTTACCTTTTCATGGCGGTATCGCCGGCTATTGCAGTTATGATCTTGGCCGCTCGATTGAGAATTTGCCCACTTTGGCTGAATCGGATATTAAATTACCTGAGATGGCTTTTGGTTTGTATCAATGGGCATTTATTAGTGACCACATAGCCAAGAAGTCCTATTTATTAAAGTTCTGTGATATGAACTTCAACCAATGGGAAGAACTTATTAATGAATTTAAAGATTATGAAAAAAGAGCTGGCGCGCCGAAATATCCAAGCTTTGAGTTAAGCTCTAACTGGTTGTCCAATATGGATGAGCAAGGCTATAAAGATCGTTTTGAGAAAGTACATAATTACATTCATGCTGGGGATTGTTATCAAGTTAATCTAGCGCAAAGATTTGCGGCAAGTTTTACAGGCCACCCTTGGAACGCTTATTTAAATTTAACCGAACATAATCAAGCGCCCTTTTCTGCCTACATGAATCTAGGTGAGCAACAGATTTTATCTTTATCACCTGAGCGGTTTATTCAAGTTGAACAAAGCGGTCCAAAAAGCCATGTAATTACCCAGCCGATAAAAGGTACTCGTCCGCGCTCACAAGATCCGGTTGAGGATAAAGAGTTATCTGACGAACTTTTATCTAGCGAAAAGGATCGAGCCGAAAACTTAATGATTGTGGATTTGCTACGTAATGATATTGGGCGAACCGCAGAATTTGGTTCTGTAAAAGTTTCCAAATTATTTGAGCTACAAAGTTTTATTTCGGTACATCATTTAGTTAGCACCATTGAGGCTGATTTAGCCGAAGGCAAAGACGGTTTTGATTTATTAGAAAACTGTTTTCCTGGCGGCTCTATTACTGGCGCCCCAAAAATTCGTGCCATGGAAATTATTGAAGAGTTAGAACCTCATCGTCGCAGTATCTATTGCGGCTCAGTTTTATACTATGATTTCAGGGGTTTTTTAGACTCCAGCATTACCATTCGAACCTTAGTCGCAGAAAATCAAAATATCTACGCTTGGGGTGGCGGTGGTCTAGTTGCGGACTCAGAAGCCGATAGTGAATACCAAGAAACATATCATAAGTTGAGTCGAATTTTGCCAGTGCTAACACCTGATGATTGATATTCAAAAAATAATAACTGCATTGGACGAAACAAATCATCGTGAACCAAAAGTTGCGAAATTACAGCCGAGTGCTGTTTTAGTTCCCATTATTGAACGTCCCACAGGCTTACAACTGCTTTTAACTAAACGCGCAGAACATTTAAAACACCATCCGGGGCAAATAAGTTTTCCTGGTGGCCGTATGGATGACACAGATAGCTCTTTAATTGAAACAGCCTTACGCGAAACCCATGAGGAAGTTGGGATTCCCAATAACAAAGTTGAAATTATTGGAAAGCTAGAGCTACAACCCACTATTACTCAATTTATGATTCAGCCCATTGTAGGGATTGTCGACTCAGATTATGATTTAACTATTAGTTATGATGAAGTTGACGAAGCTTTTGAAGTGCCTCTAGATTTTTTATTCAATAAGAAGAATCAAAAGAAAAGTTACCGTGAATATAACGGTTTTAAATTTCCTGTCTATTCTATGCCCTATCAAGATTGGAACATTTGGGGAGCAACCGCTCAAATTATTGTCAATTTTTCAAAATTGCTTAAATAATTTCGTGCTGGTCAGATTAGCTATTGCTAGTCAGACTGATCATTTCTCAGTACAATTTCCTTAACGAAACAATAAAGAGAATAAACCATTGGCAATTAGTGTTTTTGATATGTTCAGTATCGGGATTGGCCCTTCCAGCTCCCATACCGTTGGTCCTATGCGAGCGGCGCGTCGCTTTGTAGAAGGCTTATCACGCGATCATTTGTTGGATGATACCGTTAGAGTGGTTAGCGAGCTTTATGGCTCCCTAGGTGCTACGGGCAAAGGGCACGGTTCAGATAAAGCCGTGCTATTAGGACTTGAAGGAGAACGTCCTGATAAAGTTGATCCAGATATTATTCCTGAGCGTTTAGAAAGCATCCGAGCTAACCATAAAATATCGTTGAATAAAACCCATGAGATTTCTTTCAATGAAGCGGAAGATTTAATTCTTTATAAAAAGAAAAGCCTGCCAAAACACGCTAATGGTATGATTTTCAATGCTTACGATTCTGAAGGCAATTTACTAGCTAGCAAAACTTATTACTCTGTTGGCGGCGGTTTTGTAGTTAATGATGACTTAGACGCTGACACTCCGATCATGGAAGATAAGACTCAAGTTAAATATCCTTTTACTAGCGCTGAAGAATTAATTGGTCACTGCAAAGAAAACGGTATCAAAATTTCCACTTTGATGATGGAAAACGAAAAAGCTTGGCGTAGCGAAAAAGAAACTCGTGAGAAACTTTTACACATTTGGCGCGTCATGAAAAACTGCATTAAGCGCGGTTGTGATCGGGAAGGCATTTTACCAGGCGGTTTAAAAGTAAAACGTCGAGCTCATGGAATATACATGAAATTAAAGTCCGATCCTCATAGTACTACGGATACATTATCCGCTATGGACTGGGTTGATTTGTATGCTTTGGCTGTGAACGAAGAAAACGCTGCGGGCGGACAAGTCGTAACTGCACCAACCAATGGCGCCGCAGGTATTATTCCAGCGGTCTTGTTTTATTACATGAAATTTAAGCATGGTGCCGATGAAGAAGGCGTCATTGATTTTCTATTAACGGCTGCAGCAATTGGTATCTTATATAAACTAAACGCTTCTATCTCAGGCGCTGAAGTTGGTTGCCAGGGTGAAGTTGGAGTTGCTTGTTCAATGGCAGCCGGCGCTTTAACCGAAGTGTTAGGCGGAACACCCGAACAAGTAGAAAATGCTGCAGAAATAGGTATGGAACATAACCTTGGTTTAACTTGTGATCCAGTTGGTGGCTTGGTTCAAGTTCCGTGTATCGAGCGAAACGCTATGGCATCAGTAAAGGCCATCAATGCATGTCGTTTAGCTTTACGCGGGGATGGTGAACACAAAGTTTCTCTGGATAAAGTTATCAAGACCATGTGGGATACAGGTATGGATATGCGAGAAAAATATAAGGAAACAGCTCGAGGCGGGCTCGCGGTTCATATCATTGAATGTTAATTAAGTATTGTTTTTAATCTTCACCTTAGATTAAACTGATAACAACTCGTTAAAAGGATTTAACTATGCAAAAAGCATTGATAACAGGTGGCACAGGTTTTATTGGTCGTCACCTAATTCCCCTTCTTGAAGCAGATGGCTATAAAGTCATTATTAAGTCACGTACCCCTGAAAAATTTAAGCAAGATTTTTATTTTCGCAATGTAGACTTTCACCAAGACCTTGAGCAAATCCCTAATGTAAACTTAGTAATAAATCTTTGCGGAGAGAACCTAGCAAATAAACGATGGTCACTAAAACAAAAGCGCAAAATTTACACCAGTAGAATTGAAGAGACTATTAAGCTCGTCGATTGGATGGCAATCCATGAAAGCAAACCTGCTACTTTTATTTCCAGTTCTGCTATCGGTTATTATGGTGATCGCAAAGATGAGGTGATTACTGAGAAATCGGAACACGGCAGTAACAAAGAATTCCAAGTTAAGCTATGTAATAATTGGGAGTTGTCGGCCAAGAGAGCTGCTTCTCTTGGCATTAGAACCTCCATCATTAGAACAGGCGTAGTTCTAGGCGAAGCGGGAGCTCTGCCCAAAATGTTATCACCTTTTAAATTAGGTATTGGAGGACAATTAGGCACAGGCAAACAATGGTTTTCATGGATTCATATCGATGACCAGATTAATGCCATAATGCATTTAATTAAAAACAAAAATTTATTTGGAGTATATAACCTAACAGCACCAAACCCAGTAACCAATTTGCGACTAACACAATCTATAGCTAACAAATTGAATAAAAAAGCTAGTTTAAAAGTACCTGCCATTGCTTTAAAACTTAGACTAGGGGGATTTGCAGAGTTATTGCTGACGGGGCAGAAGGTACTCCCTGAAGCCTTAGAGGCCTCAGGTTTTCAATTTAAATATCCAACGATAGATCTTGCACTAGAAGATTTGATAGAGACTTAGTTATTTTTTGCTTCTTTAATTAATTCCTTAACATCTTCTCTTAATTGAGCGGCGTCATATACAATCCCATCTTTAATAGTAAATTTTACACCACCGACTCGCTTAGCAACATTATCTAGTCCTAATCGATAATGTCCTGTTCCATATAAAACTTTAAAGTTTGCAATAGGATTTTCTTCAACGACTACTAAATCTGCAAGCTTGCCTGGAATTACAGAACCTATTTGATTTTCCATACCCAGCGCTTCAGCGCCATTTAAAGTAGCTGATTGAATTACTTCTAATGGATGAAAACCAGCTTCTTGTAAAAGCTCCAACTCACGAATATACCCAAAGCCGAAAATTTTATAAATGTAACCAGCATCAGAACCAATAGTGACACGACCGCCGTTATTTTTATAATCATTTAAGAAAGCCATCCACTTTTTGAAGTTGGCTTTCCAATCAATTTCATTTTGCGTGGTCCAATCAAAGAAATACGAGCCATGGGATTCGCGATTAGGCTCAAAAAACTCTACCAATTTGGGGTGAGTATAATCTTTATGCCAGTCAGCATTGCGCTCACGCATTACATCACGACTTGCTTCGTAAATAGTCATAGTTGGATTAATAGTGAAATCTAAATCAATTAACTCATCTCGCACGGCATTCCAAGTATCACTACCTTCTTCTGCAGCTTGTAACCATAAACGACCAGCTTCGGTAAAACGATGTGACTCATTGTTGTAGTTATATTCCAGCGGATAATCTTGTATCACTTTATCTTCGAACATTGCCTCAGGAAGACCATACCAGTGCTCCATAGTGGTTAATCCCATACGAGCGGAATCTAATGCATTGGTACCGACAACATTTAATTGAGCATGATGCATTGCAGTCCCTAGGCCTTGTTTTTTTGCTTCATCAAGTGCCGCCGCCATCATGTTTTTTGGGAGACCAAAAAATTTAATACCCTTGGCGCCTTTTTTAGCTACATGGCGTACCCACTTACGGGTTTCTTCGGCTGTAGTAATTTCTTTATCCCACCCCATACCAAAACCGATATAAGGGATTATTCTTGGAGCTGTGATCTTGTTATTAGCGCTTAACTTTTGATGCTTTAAAGTCCAATCCAAACCGTTAAAACTACCTGGCTCCCGGACAGTAGTAATGCCATGTGATAACCATAATTTAAAGGGATACTCTGCAGGTAATCCTTGAACACTTCCTGCGATATGAGCGTGCATATCAACAAAACCTGGTAAAACGTAGTGTCCACTGATATCAAGCTCTTTATCATTCGGCCCAGCTTTAGGGCGGGCAGAGTCTTTAATTGAAACGCCAGGAGCGCCAACTGAGCGAACTGAGATAATTTTATTGCCTTGTATAATAATATCTACAGGACCTGTCGGCGGAGCTCCTTCACCATTGATTAAAATGCCTCCACGAAGAATTAATCGATTAAAGGGACCTTCACCTTCAGACTTAATGGGTGCATCTATAGTTGAGGCCAACATATTCTGCGAAATCAAAATACAAAAGAAACTAATAATAATCTTTTTCACTGCTACTCCTTATTACTCCAAAATTACTTGTTCTCAACTTTATCACAATCAAGCTCGTAAGATTCTTTGCTAATTTAAATTTTATCGCAGTTCAATCGAAAACTCTCTAGCCACTTCTTACCATCATTCGGCGGAGAGGATTCGTATTTCCAATCAAAATGACTATCACTGATATTATGGAATGTTATTCTGGCCTTATGAGCGGGAGCTTGGCCTCTTTTAGGATAATCACCATTCATAATTAAACTTTTGCCATCAAACTTTGCTGTAAAACTTTGAAAATCCGATAACTTATCAAAGGTCCAAGTCATTAACCACTGATCTTGACTTGGATTATAAACTCGCAGGTTAGTGCCCATCCCTGCCGCGTTTAAGTCTTTTGCTTGTGGATACCAAAAATCCTGTATTGCATAACCATTTAAAGTGTAACGCCACTCCCAGCGTGAAACCTGCGGAGAAACAACCCAACTTCCATCTTGCTGTCTCAACTTACGTTTACAGTGCCAATCTCCAATTAAAGGCTGCATTTGAATAACACTTTTAGCAGCATCTTTGGCTGGTGCTAAACCGAAATAGTCTGCCGAAAAAACTGAGCTAGCAAAAGATAAAGTTAGAATAGTAATCATAGATGTATAAACTTTCATAGGAACCTCCAATTAATGATTAATCTATGACCATGCCGTATAACAAGTATGACTGCAAAGAAAAGATGTGACGAAATGTTACTATTAGTTGTTCACTACACCTGATGGTACATGACCACTAGCAATATGGCCTTTAGCACGATCAATATGGCCTTCTTGATCATCAAAAAACACATCCGCTCCGAATGCTTTTAAGAAATGAGTTTTGTCCATACCACCCAAAAACAATGCCTCATCAATACGGATATCCCAGTAGCGTAAAGTCCTAATTACTCGCTCATGGGCAGGTGCTGATCTTGCCGTTACCAATGCAGTACGAATGGGACAAGTATCGGTGGTAAATTCTTTTTGTATTTTATGTAGTGCAGCTAAGAAGTCTTTAAAGGGTCCACCTTCAAGGGGTCTTTGGGCCGAAGCCTTTTCATGCTTGGTGAACTCTTCCAAACCGCTTTCTTGATAGACCTTCTCGGCTTCATCTGAAAATAAAACCGCATCACCATCAAATGCAAACTTTATTAAATTAGAGTCGCTGTTGGCTTTATTTGGAGCAACAATGGTTGCTGCTGCAATACCATTATCAACTGCTTGCTTCACATCATAGGGATTGGTAGATAAAAATAAATGGGCACCGAAAGCAGAAGCATATAAATAAGGGCTATTTCCAGAAGTGAAAGCAGCCCTTGTGATTTGTAATTCATGGTTTTCTATTGAGTTGAATACTCTAAGCCCAGTGTCAGCACTATTTCTCGATAGTAAAATAACTTCAACTCTGGGCATTTCACTGGAACTTTCATTTAATGCTAAAAGTTTTTTAACTAGACCAAAAGCGGCTCCCGGCTTAAGTAGTTCATCTTCATGATCTATTTGGTATTGAGCATAACTATCAACACCTTTTTCGAGGTAAATCCGATGACTGTCAGCGAGATCAAACAAAGCTGTTGATGAAATAGCGATTACCAAAGTATCGTTAAACTCAATAGGCATAGAAAACCTTAAAAGTCATCGCAATCTTCTTCAAACTCACACTCTTCATCTTCAATTGGCGGATTACCATCATGAATTAAAAATTGACGACGCTGTAAATAAACTTCTCGAATCAAAGTATAGTCATCTGGTGCTGAATTTAACTGATCTTCTAACGCCAATAATCCCGCTCGAGTTTGTATTAGATCTAATCCTCGTAATCCAATCTCTGTTTGTCGATCATTTTCTAATTCTTCATACAGATTATATATTACAAAGCTATCTACGCCCTGCCCGACAAGATCACGAGTTGTTGATGGGCCTAAAAATGGAAGCATTAAATATGATCCATCACCAACGCCCCAGGTTGCAAGAGTTTGGCCAAAATCCTCAGGCTGGTGCTCAATACCCATGTCCGTTGCTTGATCAGCCAAACCGCCAAATCCTAAGGTAGTATTAATTAAGAAACGACCGGTATCTTTAAAAGCCTTACCAATTTTGAATTGCAAAATGTCATTAATAATTGTTGGGATCTCTCCAAGATTGGAAAAGAAGTTAGAAACACCTTTTTCTAATAGATCTGGAGTAACAGCCTTATAACCCTTCGCAACAGGTTTTAATAAAGCCTTATCAACACCTTTGTTAAACTCCCATACTTTACGATTAAAACCTTCATAGGGATCTTGAGGGTTAGTGCCAGTGGTACTACAACCTGTAGCAATTAAAGAGAAAAATATTATGCTTAAAAGTTTTGCTTTCATCCTACAACCTTGTTATTCGTTATCGCCTGCATTGTAGCAATAACTGTCGCAAAGTTATAGATTAGTGCCAAGAATTACATCTCGCAACAGAAAGTCTTGCAAGATTTGTTGCCCACCATCTATCAGCTGTTGTGGGTCTGGATATTGTGTTTCATCTTGTAATATCTGTATTGCTTCTTGACCAGTCAATTGAAGGCCGTTTTCTTGCTCTGACTGCTGAAATATCTCCAATAAACGATAAGTAATGGCATTTGTTTCCATAAAATCCACTTCATCATTACGATTACGAGATATTATTAAGAAAGTGGGCTTTTCAGGTGCTTCTTGGGGCACATAAGCATCTCCGATACGATGTACTGGGAATTGATAAACCAAAGGCCATGCTAACGGTGAAACCACCACTTTCTGAATAAACAAATCGCCATTTCTATCATGTGGAAATTTGCGGATATCACCTGTATCCGATAGTGCATTTAGCTCCATCCACTCCCAATGTGCCAATTCCTGCATAAATGAAAAGTCATCCTTATTAGATGGACGCTCACTGGTAAGATATTCTAAAAAGGCTTTTGATATATCCCTAAAGTAAGGACTATGAGCCTTGTGTTCTACAAAGAACTGACGCACCAATTGGTGCCATTTGGTATCGCCTGTTAACTCTCTTAAAATTGGAAAACTATTAGAGCAAAAGTTCTCAAGGTTGTTATAAAACAAATCTCGGTAAACCTTCATGCGTCTATCTTCAATGTTATCTGGCTTTGCTTTTTGCTCGGGATTTCTTAAATGCTCAGCAAAGTCGTATTGAACTCGCTGAAATTTTGGTAAATTTTTAGCGTTATCAGGCAATGGCTTTACCCTCTAAATCTTGACCTAAAAATTTATGTTGAATAGCTTTAATTTTAGCGACTTCAGCAAATAATTCCTCCAAAGGAGGAATATTAAAGTCTCGCTCTAATAAAGTAGGAAAAACGCCAAATTCTTGATACGCGGTTTCTAATAAAGCCCACACATCTGGTTTAACATCGGCACCATGGGTATCCACCTTTAAGTCGTCGGCTTCATCATAATGACCTGCAATATGGGCATAAGCAATACGTTCTTTAGGTAGTGCTTTTAAAAAAGCGCTAGCATCATAATTATGGTTAATACTGTTTACATAGATATTGTTGACATCCAACAATAAGTCACAATCCGCTTCCTCTAGTACCGCCAATAGAAACTCTAACTCAGTCATTTCCTGACCAGGAGTTGCATAGTATGAGACATTCTCCATGGCCAGTTTCATGCCAATTATATCTTGTACTTGTTTAATTCGATCTGCCACATAATGAACCGCTTCTTCGGTAAAAGGGATCGGCATCAAATCGTATAGATGACCATCGTCACTGCAGTAGCTTAAATGCTCGCTATAAGATCGAATATTGTATTTCTGAATAAACTTAGCTACTTCTTTAACAAAATCTGTATCTAATGGTGTTGGTCCGCCAATGGATAGCGAAAGACCATGGATTACAAAAGGAAAGCGCTCAGCGTAACGTTCAAATTGCTTAACAAATCTACCGCCAAAAGGGATCCAGTTTTCAGGTGCAACTTCCATAAAGTCGACGCAAGAGCCACTCACGGCATCAAATTGATCGGAAAAATCACGTCTTAATCCTAAACCTGCTCCAGTGACTAATTGAGTCATAACAGAACCTTTGTTAAATAATTTGCTTAGAAGGAAAAAGTGGTAGCTAAGCTACCACTTTGATTTACTGATAAATAAAGATTAGCCGCCGCATTTACCTTCGCCGCACTTACCTTCTTTACCGTCTTTCTTAGACTCGCCGCATTTACCTTCGCCGCACTTGCCTTCTTTACCGTCTTTCTTAGACTCGCCGCATTTACCTTCGCCGCACTTGCCTTCTTTACCTTTCTTGCCTTTGTCAGCGCCTTTTTTCTCGCCGCACTTGCCTTCGCCGCATTTGCCTTCTTTACCGTCCTTTTTAGACTCGCCGCATTTACCTTCGCCGCACTTGCCTTCTTTACCGTCTTTTTTAGCTTCGCCGCATTTGCCTTCGCCGCACTTACCTTCTTTACCATCTTTCTTAGCTTCGCCGCACTTACCTTCGCCACACTTGCCTTCGCCATCGAATTGCGCAAGGTTATAGCCTTGTGATAAATCGTTTACTGCAAATGGGTTAGCTGAAGCTGTAGTCATTGCTACTGATGCTGCTAATGATGCAGAAACTAAAACGGCTAATTTACTTTTATCTTTGTTTAACATGAGATTACTCCTAAGTGTATGTTTACAATCTAATCAAGTAGTTAGACATAGAGCCTTGCGCTTTGTTACATCTAATTCCTGATATTCTGAATTTAATTGTACAAACGATAGAAGTCAAAGAAATAGTCACGAACTAAGCGTTGGCTAGTTCACAACCTTATCAATATTAATGTGGAAATTTTGTTCAGGTTTTAATCCTTTAATGATCTTTGTGCGACCGTATTTATCACCAATTTCAGATTTTGCAAATCCAGACTGCGAAAGCCGAATTTCTATATATAAATCAGTAACTTGCCAAAAATCATTACTTTGTAACATTAGATCTTTAGGCGTTAATTTGAATGTATTTGGTAGCTTATGAACTTCATAGGACTTAACTGCTATAGGTGCTCCACCTTGAGCTGGTCGAATCAACGCAAAAGCTTTTGTAAAGCTGTGTAAATCTAAGTTACTAAAATTATCAATATGAATAGAGACATATTGAGAAGATAAAAAATCTAAATTTGCTTGCTCTTTGGCAATAAGGCTATCAATTAAATTAGCAGAATCGCTTCCCGACTCTCTTTTGGCTAATAGATACGACCAAGTATCAATAGCCGCTTGATGATTACCCAACCTAGAATCGGTCAAGCCCTTCATCATCAAAGCACCTTCATGATTTGTATTTTTTAACAAAACTAAGTTCAACTGGGATAGCGCCGACTCGAAGTCGTTAAATTCAATATAGGTTTTAGCAACTTCAATGCGATTATTAATTTGCTCCTGTTGAGTTCCAATTTGTGAAGCTCGATCAAAAGCTTGCGAAGTCATTTTTATAAGTGACTTAGTTTCTTCATCGGATAATCCATTATTTCCATTACTGTTAGAGCTTACCAACATCAAGCGACCCAGCTTCATCCAGCCTTCTTTATCACTTGGGTTTGCTTCCTGTCTTAAGCGTAACTCACTGATTAATTGATTAACAGTAAGCTTTTTCTCTCCGACCATGGCAGCTAACTTAGTTAAATCGTAATCTTTTAGCGATTGATGCTGTTTTGCTAGTTGGTTGATAACCTTAGACGCTCCCAAATATTGATAGAGTCCATAGCCAGATGTAAGGGAAATTAGTGCAAAGCTTATAAATAACCAACGACCATTATTTGAGCGAAATGTATTACTGAAAAGCCACAATGCCCAACTCAAAGCCACTAAAATTAGAATGCCAGTTACCATAGTAATTGCTATTTAACCTCATCTTCAGGCTGAAGCTCACGACGACCAACTTTCTTAACCAGCGAAGCAATAATAATAATAAACACGATTATCGGCATAAACCACAAAACATAATTCTTAGGCGATACAGGTGGATCATACAATACAAAGTCGCCGTAGCGCTTTTGCATATAATCTAAAATTTCTTGCTTAGAATCTCCGGCTTTTAGTTTTTGATATACGATAAAGCGTAAATCTTCAGAAAGCTCTGCATCTGAATCTGCTATTGATTGGTTTTGACATTTAGGACAGCGTAATTGACTAGAGATTTCACGATACGCCTGTTCTTGCTCTGGAGAGTCGAATTGATAGTTTTCACTGGCTAAAACAGTAACGGATGCTAACCATAATGCTAGAAAATAGATTAGTCTCATTAATTTTGCTCCCAGCCAATAGCTTTTAATTTTGGAATAATCACTGAGTTCCAAACACGCTCATCAATCACACCCACATGACGATCGCGAATCATGCCATTAGCATCGACGATAAAGGTTTCAGGTGCGCCATAGACACCTAAATCAATGCCCATTTGACCGCTGACGTCAGAAATTGAATACACAAAAGGATCGCCATACTTATTCAAATAATTAATGGCGTCTTTTGGCGCATCTTTATAATTCATACCAACCCATTTAATTGGTACTTCCTTAGCGAACTTCATTAAGTAAGGATGTTCTGCATAACAGGAGACACACCATGTCCCCCAAACGTTCAATAGAAAAATCTCTTTGGGCAAATCATCATTGGTTAAAATCACTTCAGGATTAGTGACCGAAGCCAATTTAAAACTTGGAACAGGACTTCCAACTAGTTTCGTTTCTAATTCACGAGGATCTTTATTTAACGATGATTTAAACACCATTACTAAGATGGCAAATACCACTAAGGGTAAGATTGCAATTAAAATCTTCTTAGCTTTCATTAATAATTGACTCTTTCTTAGGCGAAACTTTCTTAAATCTTCTGGCACGATAGCGTTTATCTGAAACCGCTAGCAAGCCACCTAACGCCATTATTAAAGCACCTAACCAAATCCAACGGACAAAAGGTTTATAATAAACTTTAATTGCCCAAGCACCTTTGTCCAAAGGTTGTGCTAACGAAATATATAAATCACCAAAGAAACCTGGCTCAATAGCAGCTTCTGTCATAAGTTGACCCGACACACGATAACGGCGCTTTTCAGGTTTCAATGTCGTTAAGTGACGACCATTCTTACTCACTTTTAAAGTAGCTTGCGAACTGATGTAATTTTCAAAAGTGAAATTATCGAACTTCTCAAATTTAATACTAAGATTTTCGACTTTTACGATTTGCTGAGGTTCAATACGAATATCTTTTTCAATCGAATAAAAGCTGGTGATGATGACACCAATTACAGTTATGGCCACACCAATATGGGCAACTATCATGCCCCAATAACTACGACTAATTTTTTTTAAACCTGCAAATAGTGATTGAGCGTTACTCGATTGATTCACTAAATAATTAATGCAAGATAAAATCAACCAAAGCGCTAAGCTGATAGCCACCACTGGCCATAGTAAAATTTTATCGGCAAACAGCGCAATCAAAGCCAAAGTTAAGATTACTGCTACAGCCAATAGAATAAACTGTTTAAGTAAAAGCGGTTTTAATTTGTCTTGTTTCCAGTTCATTTGCTGGCCAAATGGAATTAAGAACAAAATTAATGCAAAGAAGAAAGAGAAGTAAGGATCAAAAAATGGTGGGCCAATGGATACTTTCTTTTCCCACAAATAATCCGCAAGCAATGGATACAATGTTCCTAGGAAGACCACCAACAAGCTACTAAATAATAAAATATTATTTAGTACGATAGCGATTTCTTTTGAAAATAAGGTGTAATTGTTATTAGATTTTAATTTATCAAATTGCCATGCATATAAGGTTAGAGCGCCCCCTACTGCAAAACCAAGGAAAGTCAGGATAAATAAACCACGCTCCGGATCGGTGGCAAAAGCGTGAACCGATGTTAAAACACCAGAACGTACCAAAAAGGTACCCAGCAAACTTAGAGAGAACGTAAGAATAGCTAATAACACAGTCCAAGATTTATAAGCACCTCGTTTCTCAGTAGCTGCTAACGAATGCAATAAAGCAGTTCCGGCTATCCAAGGCATAAAAGAAGCGTTTTCTACTGGGTCCCAGAACCACCAGCCACCCCAACCTAATTCGTAATAGGCCCACCAGCTACCAAGAGCAATACCAATGGTTAGAAATATCCAAGCAACGGTTGTCCAAGGACGCGCCCACTTTGCCCACTTTTGATCTAAATCTCCTTGCAACAATCCTGCGATAGCGAATGCAAAAACAACCGCAAAACCAACAAAGCCCATATACAGCATAGGCGGGTGGACAATCATGCCAAAGTCTTGTAACAACGGATTTAGATCGGCCCCATCAATGGGTATAAAAGGTAGCACCCTTTCAAAAGGGTTAGAGGTAAACAAAGCAAAGCTGACAAACCCAATGGACAGAAACCCCAAAGTAGCCAAAACTCTTGCTCGCATTACAGCGGTTAGAGCTTTACTGAAGATAGCCACTGCCGCCATCCAGCCAGATAGGATCAAAATCCATAACAGCAAGGAACCTTCGTGCGAGCCCCAAACTGCAGTTATTTTGTAACGTAATGGCAATAAAGTATTGGAATGGTTGGCTACGTATGCCACCGAAAAATCATCTTGAACAAATGCTAAGGTTAAGCAAATGTAGCTTGCTAATAATAAAACAAATTGCCCGATAGATGCTTTGCTGGCTAAACGCATTAAGCCACTATGTTGCGTATGAGCGCCGTAAAACGGCAAAGAGCCTAAAACAATGGCATTAATTAAAGCAAGAATTAAGAAAAAGTGACCAAGCTCTGGGATCATTAATAGTCGCCCTTCTCTTTTGATTGTTGGTCTTTCATTTTATTGACGCCGTCTTGATGACTTTTCTTTAAAGTATCCGCAATTTCAGGCGGCATATACTGTTCGTCATGTTTAGCCAAAACCTTTGTTGCTTTTAAGGTTTTATTATCAATTAGCTTACCTTCCGCCATAATGCCTTGGCCTTCGCGAAATAAGTCTGGCAAACTTTTATCAAAGGTAATGGTTATCGATTCTTGGTTATCAGTAATATCAAACTCAACATACAAGCTGTCACTTGAGCGATTTACTGAACCATCAACCACTAAACCGCCAACTCTAACGGTTTTATTTAATGGCGCTTCACCATTCACCACTTTTGTCGGTTCATAAAAAGCATCGGCGTAATCGCCAATTGCAAATAACAATAGTCCCACTGCACTACTTAGTAGTACCAAAGCTGTCAAAATAGTGATGAGTTTCTTTTTACGATGCGCTTTCATGGTGAACCTGTTAGTTATTCTGTAATTTGCTCTGTAACAACTTTGCGAGCTTTTGGGGTTTTATCCTTGGCATGGCTTTTAACTTTGGCAAGCAACTTTTTCTTGTACCAGCTAAAAGCTAGCAATAACAGAATTATCGCAACAAAAGTCACCCCATAACTCCACCAAACGTAAAGTCCATGATTACCCATATTGAAAAATTCTTGCCAGTTCATTACGAGATTACCTCTTGCAACCATTTTGATTTAGCTTCTCGATTCATAATTTCCAAGCGTAAACGAATGATCACCATGATGGCGAACAGAAGATAAAAGCCAGCAATCATAATAAATAAAGGTGTTTGCATTTCAGGAGCAATAGCACCCTTCTTAGTCACTGAGTAGGCTTGATGTAGTGTATTCCACCATTTTACCGAACCATAAATAATCGGAATATTAATCGCGCCCACTAGCGCTAAAATCGCCGCCGCATTATCCGCTTTGCTTCGGTCGTTAAAGGAACTGTGTAGTGCGATAAAGCCTAAATACAAAAATAATAAAACCAACTCGGAAGTCATACGCGCATCCCATTCCCACCAAGTTCCCCAGGTTGGAATACCCCACAAAGACCCCGTGAATAAACAGATGAAGGTAAACAAAGCACCAACCGGTGCAATAGCTCTCATCGCCATGAATGACATTTTCATTTTCCAAACCATGCCAATCACTGCACAAATTGCCATGGCTAAATAACCTACCATTGACAAGGCCGCCGCTGGCACATGAATGTACATGATACGAACACTGTTACCTTGCTGATAATCTACGGGAGATGCGAATAAAGAATAATAAAGGCCGAATGCCAATAAAACAGCGGTTGCAATCCACAGCCACGGAAGCCATTTAGCAGATTTTTGATAAAACCACTTCGGAGAACCTAATTGATGAAACCAGCGCCCGAAGCTCTTGGAAGCGTTTGCCATTAAACTTGAATCTCTTATCGTTTCTTAAAATTAACTCACTGCGACCTTTAAAGCCCGCCCTGCTGCAAAGGGTGTCAGTACCAATGCAAAAAGTAAAATCGCGCCCAGAATCGCTAGCTGCGCATTATACCCACTATTTGTCAAAGATGCTGTAATTACTGCACTGCCGAAAATTAAAATCGGCACATAAAGTGGCAAAATCATCACCGCCACTAACATACCATTTCGGCTCGCCGCCAAGGATAGGCTCATGCCAATCGCGCCCAACAAACACATAGTCGGAGTACCCAGCAATAATGACAACATCATCACTGCTGTATGGCTTGTTGCGACATTGGCATCAGGGCTGTAATTTAGGTGCATTAAGCCAGCCAAAACAGGTGACATTAACACCAATGGCAAACCTGTCACTAACCAATGGGCTGTCACTTTTGATAATGCTACCTGCGTTGGACTAGCCATAATCAATAATTGTTCAAGAGAGCCATCTTGATAATCGCTGCGATAAAACATATCCAATGACAACAACACCGATAACAAAGCGGCAACCCAAACTACGCCTGCGGCGATTTGTTGTAAAAACTCCGCTTCAGGGCTAACGGCAAACGGAAATAGCGACACCACCATCACAAAGAAAAACAAAGGAATAAGAATCCCAACCCAATTACGACGGGCTAGCATTAACTCTCTTTTAAGCAAGGTAGCAAACATTAAGCTGAAACCTCTTGCTGATGAGAAAGCGAAACTCTTTGGTGAATTTTTAGTCCTTCAATGGCTTGGTGCGAAGTAAATATCACCACCCCACCATTATTAGCAAAGCTCATTAGCTGTTGCGATAACCAATCACGGGTTTGTGCATCCAAGTTGACGAAGGGCTCGTCCAAAATCCAAAGTTTGGTCTGCTCTAACTTTAAGCGACATAAAGACACTTTATGTTGTTGCCCTGCCGAAAGCTCGGCAAAATTACGATCCAATAAAGACTCAATATGCAGTTCAGTAGCGACTTGTTGAATATCAGAAGTACTCGCACGCTTTCCTCGCAAAGCTGAATAAAACTGTAAATTCTCAGCGATAGAAAGCTCATGTTTCATAGCTAAATTATGGGCTAAAAACAGTAAAACCTTTGAAAAATTCGCTTCAGGGTGATTGGATTTCAAACTGTTCCAAAACACTTCACCAGAATCTAGGCTCAATAAGCCCGCCAAAGCGCGCATAAGGCTAGTTTTGCCGGCACCATTTTCTCCAATCAAATGGCTAATGGTTCCAGCCTTGAAAGCTAGGTCGATGTCTTCGAGCAGGATCTGCTCATTGCGGGAAATGGTTAGCCCTTTAACTTCTAGATTTGAATTGTTTGAACCCAAAGTGCTAACCTTTTTCAAATTGAATAGTGCCTAATAATGATACCGTCATCTCCGCAAAAGCGGAGATCTACTCAAGGTTTTACACCCAACAATAGATTCCCGCCTACGCGGGAATGACGACAAGAGCATATACAAATTGGCTTGTCTTAAATACTCTATTTTAATGCGGCAATTATAGCATCACCCATCTCAGATGTTGATAGCAAAGTATCACCATCAGTGTAAATATCAGCCGTACGTAAGCCTTGATCAAGCACATGGCTCACTGCTGCATCAATCTTATCAGCCACTTCCGCTTCACCAAAGCTATGACGTAACATCATTGATACTGACAAAATGGTCGCGATTGGGTTGGCTTTGTTTTCACCCGCAATATCAGGCGCACTACCATGAATCGGCTCGTACATACCTTTGCCGTTAATATCCAAGCTCGCTGAAGGCAACATACCGATTGAGCCTGTAAGCATTGCCGCACAATCCGATAAAATATCACCGAACATATTACCAGTAACCATAACGTCGAACTGCTTTGGCGCACGAACTAACTGCATAGCTGCGTTATCCACGTACATATGAGTCAACTCAACTTCAGGATATTCCTTAGCAACGCGATCCATCACTTCACGCCATAATTCAGTGGCTTCTAAAACATTTGCTTTATCCACTGAGCATAAACGCTTGTCGCGTAACATAGCAGTACGGAAAGCGACGTGTGCAATACGCTCCACTTCACTTTCAGAATAAACGTAAGTGTTGTAGCCTTCTTTTTCGCCATTATCTAAAGTGCGAACACCGCGCGGTTGACCGAAATAAATACCGCCCGTTAATTCACGGATAATCATTAAATCTAAGTTTTCCACCAATTCAGGCTTTAAACTCGAAGCATCAGCTAATTGCGGATATAAAATCGCAGGACGCAAATTACCGAATAGCTCTAACTCAGAGCGCAATTTCAATAATGCTTTCTCTGGGCGAACTGCAATATCAAAACCTTCCCACTTAGGACCACCAACGGCACCTAATAAAAGTGCATCGGCATCACGGGCTTGTTGTAAAACTTCATCTGTTAAAGGTACTTGATGCGCATCAAATGATGAACCGCCCACTAAAGCGCTGTCATAAGATACGTCCAAACCTTGTTCGATTAATAAATCCAAAACTTTGGTTGCTTGACCTACGATTTCTGGACCAATACCGTCACCCGGTAATACTAAAATTTTCTTTGTCATATCATTTCTTCTTTAATTTCTAAATCTTTAAAATCAATACTTAATGTTGAGCCTGATCTAAATTCCATTTCATGTCTGAACGTACCATCACCTAGAACATCAATAGCGTGCTTTAAAATATCTCCATGAAAAGTATCAGTGGCATTAAAGTCATTCTGTGAGCCAATAAACTTGTGAGAAGCAACATCGATATAGTTAATAACCATATACCTATCGTGCATTTGACCTAACAATCTCAGTTCAATTGCCGCTGAGCATTCAAACGGTCGTTCTGGGTTTCTCTTCTCTCTTACCGTATAAGCATCTAACCAAGAGTCATGAAGAGATAATGGATTAGACAACTCATGCCGCTCTACACTTGTAGCAAGGTCATATATATGTTCAGGAATTAAGCTCCGCTTAGACTTTAATTCTTCTATATATCGATCAAAATCAGCCCACATTAACTAAACAACCAAGGCGCTCTTTGCTTTCGCGCTTCTTCGTAATCAGTAATCGATTGTTCTTGTTGCAATGTAATGCCAATATCATCAAGGCCATTATACAAGCAGTGCTTACGATCAGGTTCTACATCAAACTTAATAGTCTCGCCATTTGGACGTGTAATAGTTTGCGAATCCAAATCGATATCTAATTGATAACCTTCAGTGCTTTCAGCTTCTTCGAATAGCACATCCATGATGTTATTATCTAAAACAATCGGCAAGATGCCATTCTTAAAGCAGTTATTGAAAAAGATATCCGCGTAACTAGGTGCAATTACCGCTTTAAAACCGTAATCTTCTAACGCCCAAGGCGCGTGTTCACGGCTTGAGCCACAGCCAAAGTTTTCACGTGCTAACAATACTGAAGCGCCTTGGTATCTTGGGAAATTCAAAACAAACTCTTCGTTAATTGGACGCTTTGAATTATCCATGCCCGGTTCGCCATGATCCATATAGCGCCATTCATCGAATAAGTTAGGGCCAAAGCCACTACGCTTAATCGATTTTAAAAATTGCTTTGGAATAATCGCATCTGTATCCACATTGGCACGATCAAGAGGTACTACTAAACCTTTATGTTGAGTAAAAGCGTCCATTATTCAGCACCTCCATTCTCTGTGGTAGAAAGCCTTGAAATCTCGATGTCTCTAACATCCATGAAATGACCATAAACCGCTGCGGCTGCCGCCATCGCAGGGCTCACAAGGTGCGTTCTACCGCCCTGACCTTGACGACCTTCGAAGTTACGGTTTGAAGTAGAAGCACAATGCTCGCCCGGCTCTAAGCGATCAGCGTTCATTGCTAAACACATAGAACAACCCGGCTCACGCCATTCAAAACCCGCTTCCACAAAAATTTTATCTAAACCTTCAGCTTCAGCCTGTTCTTTAACTAAACCAGAACCTGGCACCACCATCGCTTGCTTAACGCTAGCCGCTACTTTACGACCTTTCGCCACTTCCGCAGCTTCACGCATATCTTCAATACGCGAGTTGGTGCAAGAACCGATAAAGACTTTATCTACTGGGATTGAAGAAATCGCCGAATCTGCTTTTAAATTCATATATTCCAAAGCCCGCTCGATACCTTCTTTTTTCACAGGATTATCTTCATTCGCAGGATTTGGAATAGTGCCAGTTACCGGCTTAACCATTTCTGGAGAAGTGCCCCAAGTTACTTGTGGCGCAATATCTTCGGCTTTTAACTCAACCACTGTATCGAAATGAGCACCTTCATCAGAGTGCAAATCATTCCAAGCCTTAACAGCCATATCCCAATGATCATTCTGTGGCGCAAATGGACGACCTTTGACGTATTCAATGGTCTTATCATCAACTGCTACTAAACCAACGCGAGCGCCCGCTTCAATCGCCATATTACAGATAGTCATTCGACCTTCCATCGACAAGCCTTCAATCGCAGTGCCAGCAAACTCAATCGCATGGCCATTACCGCCAGCAGTACCAATTTCGCCGATCACAGCAAGAACTACATCTTTCGCCGTTACGCCATAACCAAGCTTGCCATCGACTTTCACCAACATATTCTTCATCTTCTTTTGACGAAGACATTGAGTCGCTAAAACGTGTTCAACTTCAGATGTACCTACGCCAAAGGCCATAGCGCCGAAAGCGCCATGAGTTGCCGTATGCGAATCCCCGCAAACCATGGTTAAACCCGGCAGTGTATAACCTTGCTCAGGCCCAATAACGTGCACGATACCCTGACGAATATCGTCAATATCAAATTGCGTCACACCAAACTCATCGCAGTTTTCATCAAGGGTTTTAACCTGAATCAAGGAAATCGGATCTTCAATACCTGAAATGCCGGCTTGTCGTTCTTTGTTAGTAGTAGGAACATTGTGATCAGGCGTCGCCAAATTTGCTTCCAAACGGCGCGGTTTACGCCCTGCGATCTTTAAACCTTCAAAAGCCTGTGGAGAAGTAACTTCGTGCAACAATTGACGATCGATATAAATTAGCGCCGAACCATCTGGATTTTCGGCAACTAAATGATCATCCCATAATTTGTCATAAAGGGTTTTAGCCATTTCTTATCTCTTTTTTTATTTAAAATCATAGGGTTATAGACTTTATTCTCTAACAAGTACAAAGCCGATAACAAAATTATGGCTTTATGCTACTCTCAAGTTTACAATTACTCAAATTCATTATTTTCATGCTGATTATAACCATTAGGAATAACAACAGTCTCATTGGTTATGACAATGTAATCACGAAAATCGATAAACGCCCATGGACACCGAACTACTCAAAAGCTTTCTAACACTAGTACGCTTAAATTCTTTCACCCTAGCTGCGAAGGAGTTAGACATAACCCAACCCGCTTTATCTAAACGGCTCAAACGACTAGAACTAATTATTGGCGCAAATTTGATCGACCGAGACGGGAGCCATTTAGCGTTAACCCAAGCGGGAGAATTATTAAAACTAAAAGCCCCACAAATTATCGGGGACATCAACAGCTCGATACAAGAAATACGCGACCTTTCTGGGGCAATCACTGGTCAGTTGTCTATTGCCACCAGTCATTACTTAGGTTTGCACTATTTCCCAGCATACCTTGAGCAATTTATCGATCAATTTTCTGAGGTTGATTTACACCTCGACTTTATTGATTCTGGGCAAGCTTATCAGCAGGTTTTATCGGGTGATATAGAATTGGCATTGGTCACTTTTCCCCATGAGCTTGATAAAAGAATAAATCACATCCCAATTTGGCAAGAACAAATGCAAATCGCTTGTCATCAAGATCATCCGATTGCGAGTGAGGCCAATCCATTAAAAGCGCTGGTAAATTATGATGCGATATTACCTCCAGCACGAACTTTTCCAAGAGAATTGTTTGAACACAATCTTAAAGAGCTGGGAGTAAAAGTTGGACGAGTAAAAACTGCTAACTATTTAGAGGTCATAGCAAAACTAGTAACCAGTAAAATGGGCTGGACAATATTACCGACTGAAGTTATTCAATCGCCATTAATAGCTTTAAATAGTAAATCTACCACTAAACGGCAGATGGGTATTATTCATCGACAAAATAAAAGTCTATCCAATGCAGCAAGAGCATTAATAAAAATGTTACAAAGCAATTGATGCTTGTCGATTTTTTCCCGTTATAATCGTTTATTACTTAGTAGTAAACACTAGGAGACCTCATGAAACAGTTATTTATAATACTAATTACCCTATTTGGATTAAGCGCAAATGCAAAAATTTTAGACAAAGCCAAAGACGGTTTTACGCTAGAAATCAGCTTTGAAACTAAAGCGGATATCAAAACTGCATACAACCAGTTTTTAAATGTTGGCGACTGGTGGAACAATGAACACACTTGGTTTGGCGATGCCAGCAAAATGTATATCGAGCCAAGCGTCAATGGTTGCTTCTGCGAAATTGATGGTGAAAAACAAGCTCTACACATGACCGTTTCTTACGTCGATCCTTACAAAGAGATGCGCATGATTGGTGGTTTAGGCCCGTTGCAAGGACTAGGCTTACACGGTGGCATGAGCTGGAAATTTGAAGAGCAAGAAAACGGCAACACCAAAGTCACCCACCGTTACCAAGTCACTGGCTATATGCAGGGCGGTCTTGAAGGCTTGGCCGACATAGTCGACTCAGTGCAAGCTATTCAAATGAAAGGCTTGGAAAAGGCTTTATTAAAGCATTGATAGTCAGTTAAAGTTCAGCCTTAACTAGTAAACTAAACAATCAATAACTTTTTAAAAACTAAATTATGAACACTAAAATAAGTAAAAAAATTTTAGCCATCTTAGTCTTATTAGGTAGCTATTCCCTAATTGCAGAAACCGAAAAATCCACTTTATTAGAAAAATTACTAAAACAAAGCAACTATATCGAAGCTGAATTAGAGGCACAAAAGCTAATAAAAGAGTTTCCAAATAACCAGCAATATCAATTCGCCTTAGCACAGATATATAACAGCACACAACGCTATGATGATGCTGAAGAGTATATCGAAAAAGTATTGGCACATACGAATTTAGACGAAGGTCACTGGTTAATGGCATCCGCCATCTATGGCAATCAAGCACAAGCGTCGAGTATTTTTAGTCAGCTAGGCTATGCAAAAAAAGCAAAAAAATCGCTTGAATCACTTTTAAAGCTAAACCCGAAAAATGAAAACGGCTTAATTGGATTAATACAATTCCATATAGCCGCCCCAGGAATTGCTGGTGGTGATGAAGATGAAATTCCAGCTTTAATGGCGCGACTTAAAACGGTAAACCCTATTCGTTATACTTTGATGCAAGCTCAACAGCACTTTGCCGAAGATGATATCGATAAAGGACTTGAGGTAATTGAGTTGGGGCTTGAGCAAGCGCCTAATTCAATCGAATTACTATTTGTTAAAGCAATACAACTTGGCAACACTGGCGGACAGCAAGAAGCTTTTGATATTTTTAGCGGAATTCAAAAAATCAAATTAAACAAAGATGCTAGCAATCAAGAGAAGTCATGGCATCAAATGTCTATCTATCAGGCGGCTAAAGTTTCAGCCGAGCATGGTGTTTCGTTAGAGCAAGGTAAAAACCATATGTATGCCTTTATGGACTCAGAACAAACTCAAGTTGAAGAAGCTTGGATTCGTTTTCGATTAGGCCAAATCCTTTGGCAACTTAATGACAAATCTTCTGCAAAAGCGCAATTTGAGCTAATTCCTAGCTTAAAGCCTGACGAGCGACTGTCGAAGTTGATGAAAGCCTTTAAAAAGAAACATCGTATAAAATTGTAAAATCAGACCTATTTATTGGATTTTAAAGGATTTTATTGGCATATTGATTGCCATTGACGATTTATTAGTCAAGCAAACATAATCAAACAACTCTCAATGGGGGCTCTATTATGGAAAGTTTAATTCCTTTAATTGTAAATCTAATCAGTGGTGCTGTGGGCGGTAATGTCGTAGGTAAACTAGCTAAAAATCTAAGCTTAGGTACCTTAGGTAACTCTTTAGCGGGTATCTTTGGTGGCGGTTTGTTTGGCCAGTTCTTATTAGGCGCGGTTGGTATTGATCCTGCTGCTGGAATGGACTTAACAGGCATTCTAACTAGCATCGGTGGTGGTGCTGCTGGTGGTGGTGTCCTTATGGCAATCATTGGTTTCATCAAGAAAATGATGAACAAAGGCTAAACTAGTCTGATAAATCAAAAGCCCGCAGAACGCGGGCTTTTTTAATGGTAGATATTATCTAACTTTAAACCTAAAACTAAAGCAATTTCATCGGCAATAAAAGTTACTTCATTTAGATCGCTTGTTTCAAAAACTCCATACTTGTGACGACCAACAGAAATTAACGACAGCTTATAGTCGTACCAATCATGTTCAGAGTCATAGTAATGGGCTATTTCAATTCCAACAATTTCCTTAAAGTTAAACCATTTTTTATTATTTTTATAAATCCTTTTTCGCTTCTTTTGAAATTTATAGGTTTCGCCTACAAAAGAGGCTTTTAAACTCAAATAAATTGAAGGCAGGGCTAAAATCGCGAAAGCGCCCAGGAAAAACAAAAATACGTTCTTATCTTCATCATTGGATCTAATGGCAAACACACTAAATGCTATAAAAATAGCTGTTGAAAAAATAGCTCCAAAAAAAGCTCCTGTTTTCGAACGCTGCAATATCAAGCTATGCTCAGTGTTCCTAACGACATCTAATTTGCCACTTACTTTAGTATCAAAGAGTTCGAACATTTTTAATTTTGCTCAGCAAAAGCCTCAACTTGTTGCCAAACACGAATTAAATTGCCAGACATAATCTTTTCAATATCTTCTTCTGAATAACCACGACGCAGGAAGCCTTCAATTAGATTAGGAAAACTTGCTGCATCTTTCAGGCCTGTTGGTAAGCTATCCCCTACTCCATCGTAATCAGAGCCGATACCCACATGATCCACGCCAACCAACTTAATCACATGATCAAAATGATCGAGCACCACTTCGATATCGGCAAATATAAATGGGTTTTCTTTAATAAAGTTTTTACGCCATTCCACTACTCTTGGATCGCTTGAATCATCTATCCCTGATTCCTTCATAAATCCTTCTACCGCTTTTGATATAGCTCCATAACTAGCTCGCGAAGGCTCATGTACAAAAGTCGAGCCGAAGTTAATAAAAATCACACCACCATTTTCAGCTAGTGCCTTAATCATGTCGTCAGACATATTACGTTCAAATCCTGGCGTGAAATGACGCGCAGAAGAGTGCGAAGCGATTGCAGGAACCTTTGAAACCTCCATCACATCATAAAAAGCCTCATCTGAAACGTGTGAAATATCGATCATTACACCGGTATTATTCATTGCTCCAACTAATTCTTTACCAAACTCACTCAAACCACCATTGGGGCGTTTCTCATCATAAGAAGAATCTGAGATATGATTACTTAAGGAGTGAGATAAAGTGATATAGCGAATACCACGATTATAGAAATGCTCAAGATTCTTCAAATCACCTGCGATTGGAGAACCATTCTCCATACCCATTGGTAACGAAATCAGACCTTTTTCAAAATTTTCCTGCATTTGCTTTACGCTGTACGCCAAAGCAAATTTATCAGGCGCGTTATTAACAATAGCCTCGACGCTATCAATAAGCTTGTTCGCTAAGGCTGTGCTATCACCATCCTCAAACTCTAAGCTGGCAGGTACATAAATCGACATAAAAGGCGCAGACAAGCCCCCAGCCTTAGCACGAGGATAATCAAAATCACCAGCTTCCGTAGCTTTTGAGACATCATCATATTTATTTTCTAAGCGATAAGGCACGTCCACATGTAAGTCGGCAATGATATATTTCTTGCTTAAAACTTCCGCCTGCTCTGCTAAAGAAAGTTCTTTTTCACCATCAACCATTTCCATAACCTTTTCTTCAAGATTATCGATGACCTTTTTAGGAGCTTCAGGGTTTTCAACCTTACTCGGCTTTTCCTGCTGACAAGCTGTTAACGCTAGTGCCAATGAGGCAACTAATAATTTTGTTTTAAAAAGAGTTTTCATAGCAAACCATTCCGATTAAGATCTTTAAAGTAAATTCATCATAAAAGTATAAGCTAAAAATTACCAGATGCTAAACGCCGAACAACAAGAAATAGTCGATGCAGTAAACCAAGTCATGCCGTTTGGTAAATACCAAGGCCGTAAACTTTTGCAACTACCAGAGCCCTATCTGGTATGGTTCCACAAAGAAGGCTTCCCCGATAATAAATTAGGAAAGCAGTTGGCGCTAATTTACGAAATCAAGCTGAATGGGCTCGAGTCTTTATTTAAGCCCATGCTTCGCTCTTAACATACAGCTTTAAACTTTTAATAAATAGGACACGGACAACAATTATTGGTAAAATTAAGTTATTAGAATTTACCAGACCAATCCTTTGTTTAATTTAGTTCACGATAAACTTCAAAAGACCTTACAAACACTAGGTTTCACTCAAGAAACCGAAGTTCAGGCTAAGGCCATTCCTTTGATTTTAGAAGGTAACGATGTAGCCGCTAGTGCCGAAACGGGTTCTGGTAAAACCGCCGCCTACCTATTACCTATTCTGCATCATTTGTTGCAAAACACGGTGAGTCATAGCGGTACTCGTTGCTTAGTCTTAGTACCTACGCGCGAACTGGCAAAACAAGTAGAAAAGCAATTCGAGCAACTAGCCCAATTTACCAGCTTATCGGCTGGGGTTTTAACTGGTGGCGCTTCAATGCAATTTCAACGCGCTATGTTACGTAAAGATCCTGAACTTCTGATAGCAACCCCTGGTCGAATTTTAGATCATTCTAATAATGGCGAAACTGAATTGGATAAATTGGAATATCTAGTATTGGATGAAGCCGATAAAATGCTGGATTTGGGTTTTAGTGATGATGTCACCGCCATTACTAACTTCTGTAACAAAGAACGCAAAACTTTATTGTTCTCAGCGACTTTAAATGCTCGAGGAATTAAGCCCATGATCCAAAAGCTTATGCAGGAACCAAAAATCTTGGTTCTTAATAGCTTTGAGGAACAACAAAAACAAATTACTCAACAAATCATTCCTGCCGACGATTTAAAACACAAAGAAAAGCTGGTGAATTGGTTATTAAAGAATGAGAAATACCGCAAAGCCATTATTTTCTGTAACACCAAAACGCAAGTTGATCGCTTAGGTGGCTTATTAAAATATTATCAACACGCGGCAGGCACTTTGCACGGTGATAACACTCAAGAAATTCGTAACCAAGTCATGATGCAATTCCGTGACAATAAATTTAATGTACTCATAGCATCAGACGTTGCCGCTCGCGGGATAGACGTTAAGGAAGTCGACTTAGTTATTAACTTCGATATGGCACACAACGGCGATGACTACATACATCGCATTGGCCGTACTGGTCGCGCTGGTGAGTCTGGTTTAGCTATTTCCTTGATAAGTTCGCGCGAATGGAACCTAATGGCAACCATTGAAAACTTCCTCAAAACCAAATTCGAAAAGCGAATAGTGAAAGCCTTAATTGGCAAATATACAGGTCCAAAAAACCTTAAATCTAACGGTAAAGCTGCTACTAAAGGAAAGCGTCACTCAGGAAAAAAACTCAGCGCCCGAGAAAAGAAACGCTTAGATAAGAAACAATCTAAAAAGAAAAAAACAATTCAACAAAAACTAGAGCCTGAAGATGTCATCAGCAGTAGCAAACCCAAGAAAAAGTTTGGCGGGATTTCAGAAGCTCCCGTACAGCCTTTAAGGAAAAAATAATGACTGTTTGGGTAGACGCCGATGCTTGCCCTGTAGTGGTTCGTGAGATTTTAGTTAAAGCTGCGATCCGTACTAAGGTTGCTTTGACCTTTATTGCCAATCATCATATTCCCGTTCCAAAAGTTGAGAATATCAAGTCGATTCAAGTGCCTAAGGGCTTTGACGTTGCGGATAATGAGATTGTTTTGCGCGTGAATACTGGCGATTTAGTCATAACTTCGGATATTCCATTGGCTGCCGAGGTTATTGATAAAGGTGCAGTTGCTTTGAGCTCTCGTGGTGAGCTTTTTGATAAATCCAATATTCGTCAACGCTTGAATATGCGAGACTTTATGGACTCTATGCGGGAAACTCTGGAGGCTTCAGGTCAAAATCGTGGTGGTCCGCCTGCTTTATCCCAAGCTGATAGACAGAAATTTGCCAATCATTTAGATCGATACCTATCAATGAGTTTATAGTCTAATATTTGAACTAGTCTCTCGAAAGATTGCAGTCTTTCTGTCAATATTCTATTAGTCATTAACATAAGGAGGCGAGTATGACTGATTCTACGAAATTGAAATATCTTAAAATTGCACTGGTTGTCTTTGGCATTATTTTTATTGCTGGCATTTATATTCTAAACAAAGTTTGGCCCTCGGGTTGGTCATGGCATGGTTCAGGGCGTTCTTATTACTTAGAAATGATCATGGGTGTCTACGCCACTTTAGGCGTATTCATGATTTTAGCAGCCAAAGATCCCCATAAACACTTAAGCTTAATTTGGTTTGTTGTTTGGTCAAGTGTGGTTCATGCCGGAATTATGGCAATACAATCATTTGATGGTGAACACAACATGGGCCATTTAATTGGCGATGTACCCGCACTGTTTATTGTTGCAATTGTATTAGGCTTCTTGACTCCTAGAAGGATTAGCTAACCTTCCGTCAAACTGGTTTTACTAAAATTCACACTTAAACGCTTGAATTTGAAGCCATTTATCCTAATATAGTATTTATAAATAAAAGCTTAACCGCTTATTGGAATTTGTACCCATAGGAGAAACTCATGTCTAGCACCTCAATTACCGCTATGCCTTTAAAATATTTAGATCAAGCTATGAATAAGTTACGCGACTTAGGCTTGATGCCGGAGAAAACCGATGAGGCTCCTGTAATCAGTCTTATCAACAAGATTTCAGATTTAGACGAAGAGAAAACTATCGCCATTGCGCGCACTTTAAACCAAGCTTCATTATTTAATGAAGTGGTGCGTGAGCAAATCCAAGCCATGCGTATTGGTGAGCGATATGAGGGGATCACTGAGAAATTCAACTCGATCCGTGATGATGCAAAAGACATGGTTGATCAGCTGGAAGATGGCAAGATTGATGTTTTAGAGCGCGTTGGTAACGTTTGGATGAAAGTAACCCGTGGCGATATCCCTTCTCGCTTTGAAAAAATTAAAGAAACCTATTTAGAAGTCGCAGCTGACACTAAAGATCAAATAGAACGCGAGCAGATTATTCTTGATGCTTATCGTGATTTCCGTGGTGCTTTAAAGGAATCAGAAGTTCTTGCATTGAACGTTTTAAAAAAAGCAGACGCCGAGTTAGAAGATGCCAAAACTAACTTAAACAATGCGGCTAAAGACATCGAAACCAATACTAATGAAGATCGTGAACACATAGCACGTTTAGAGTTAGCTCGTGATGAGCGTTTACGTGACTTACAAAACTCAGACGACCGTTATCAAATTGCTAAAGATTTATCGGATAACTTGACCATCTCTTATAACACTTCAGAAGCGGTTATGGCGCGTTTATTACAAACCACCAACGCTAAAGAAAGAGTTTATTCTCAGTCCGTTACTTTCTTCGGAACCAATGAAACAGTGTTCACAGCGCTTTCAGCTTCTTTTACCGGTATGCATGGCCTACATGAAGCAACTAAGACTTTGCAAAGCATGAAAGATGGTATTAACGAGAGCTTAGAAGTTTTAGGGGAAGTTGGCGATAAGGTTCAAGAAGAAGCCTTACGCCAAGGTTATGGCGCAACCATTAAAGCTGATTCAGTTAAGAAATTAGTAGATTCTATTGTCAACTTCCAAGAACGTTCAGTGAACTTAATTGCTGAAATGCGTGACCAAGCTACTCGTAACGCAGAAGAGGTTCGCTTAGCTGCTGAAGATGGTAAGCGACGTTTAGCTGAACTTGCTAGTCGTGGTAATGCACTTGTAATCAATGCTTAATATCTTTATTCATTAATGACTGAAAAAACCGAACCAGAACATGACATCCCTTTATCGGATGTCATGTTGGCTATGGATATAGCCGATACCATTCGTCATCGCGAGCGTATTGTTGAACAGGAGCTTTCCGCGGAAGAGCGAGAAAAAGCACTGTTTGAAAAAGTTAAAAAGACTTACGCAAGTCAAGGTATTGAAGTAAGCGATGCGACTATTCGTGAAGCAATTGAAGCGATAGAAGATGAGCGTTTTGCATACAAGGCGCCAAAAGATAGTCTTTTCACCAAATTTGCTCACTTTTACATTAACCGTAAAAAATGGGGCAAAGGTTTTGCTTTTGTTCTGGGCATTGCTGGTTTGGCATGGGCTGCGACTTGGGCCTTATTTACGCTACCTGAGCAATGGAAGTTAGATAAACAAGCCAATGCACTAAATCAATCGATCATTGCAGCCAATACCGATGCCGAGTCACTACAAGGTCGATTAGATAGTTTAGTTGAGGAGCTTAATAGAGCAACTGAGCCCGAAGACTCTGAGTTAAATCAGTTGTTTACACGCCAGAAACAAATTAGTTTTCAACATTTAAAAACGGCAGCAACCCATATCGATTTAGCACGCCCTCTTCGCCTTGAAGATGACTTTGATAGGAATGATTTTAAAGAAGGCGGGACCTTGGCAATCGACCAAGTGGATAGACAAAAATATCAATTATCACAAGCTAAGTCGCAGCTTGATGATGCTGAAGAAACCATTAAGCAGCTACATCAACTTCATGTACTACCCAATGAGCTTTTGAACTTGCGCAATCAAGCTTTAGATATTGCCAAGACTACTTATGCCAAATCCACTGCGCAAGATTTTTATAACAATGGTGTTGCGGCTATGAAAGGCTTAGATGTAAAAAGCGCTAATAATGCTACTACCGATTTAAAAGATTTAATTGATGATTTGCAACTAAGCTATCAAATTAAAATCGTTTATCGTCATGGTGAAAGAACTGGCGTATGGCGTCAGCCTGAAGTGAATCGTTCAGCACGAAACTACTACATTATTGTTGAAGCGATTGATAAGAATAATAGTGCCATAAAAGTTCCTATTACTAATGAAGAAACTGGCAGAGTTGAGCATGTTTCTAAATGGGGCTTACGTGTTGAAAAATCGGTCTATGAGCAAGTTGGTCGTGATAAACAAGATGATGGCATTGTACAAAATAATATTTTTGGAAATAAAGAAATCGGTAAAATAGCCATTGATTACCGTTTTCCAACCACTGGCAAAGCCATCACTCGCTGGTAAAAAACCACTGCTAGTTAGAGGAAATTAATAAGTTATGTATTCAGGCCGCCAAGCACTCACAGATATTGATCAAAGTTTACAGAAAATACGTTCACACTTATCACAAACCGATTACGACTTAGAACGCGCCGGTCAGCAATTATTGGGACTTAGACAACAAGAGTCAGATACTTACCGCCAGTTAGCAAAAATGCGCTTAGATGAAATACAAGCAAGCCAGTTAACGGAACAACTGGATTATGCAGAACGTCAAGCAAGTCAGTTGTTACTGCAAAGAAATGACCAAATTGAAATTGTAGCGAGCAAAATAGCTAACTCACAAACAGCTCAAGATAAGCTCGATGAAAAACGTATTCAGCAAGCCATTGAGCTTGATAACGCCATTGAGCAACTTGAAGACTTATTGGCTAATGTTGATTTAAAACTTGAATCGGATCAAGTTTATCTAAAACAACAAATACGGGCACAAGACTTAGTTGATATGGCTTCAAACGCTCGCAATAAAACCGAACAAGCTGAAGAAGAGCTTGAAGAAAAAGGCACGCCCTATCGCGCTGATAAAATCTTCATGTATCTATGGCAACGCCATTATGGTACTAGCCAATATGATGCAGGATTTATTACGCGTTTTTTTGATAAGAAATTAGCTCGTCACATTGGCTATGACAAAGCTCGAGTTAATTACTTTACATTAAATAATATTCCGAAAAAACTAGCTGAGCATACTGAAAACTTGCAACAACAAGCTGAAGATGAACTCGCTAGACTCGAAACCATACAAAGACAATATGAAGTCGATGCTGGCGCTGAAGCGTTAGAAGCCCGCGTAGACAAAGAAAGAGATGCTCTAGCCCAAATAGATAAGCACATTACAAAAGAAGAAGAAGGATTCGAGGCTTTGGTTAAAGAGCGCGAAGCTTTTAACCTAGGAACCGATAAATACATTGCTCGGGCCATTGACCTATTGGTGGAAAGCTTTAAAGCGGATCCAATTCCACAATTACAATATGAAGCCGAACAAACGGATACTCCCCGAGATGATCATCTCGTCAATCAATTAGCGGTATTAAGAGAATCTAAATCTCGCTTGGAAAATGATGTTTCTTCTCTGCAAGGTACGCATAGAAGTGTCAATCGAAAGTTAGAAGAGTTAAAAGAAGTGCGCAGAAAGTTTAAGCGTTCCGATTACGATGCTTACAACTCTAAGTTTAAGGATGGCGCCATTCTAGCCAGTATTTTAGGCCAATTTGTCACAGACCAATTAAGTGCAAAGGAATTGTGGCGAATTTTCAAACGCAGTCAACGTTTCCAAAAGCGTCGTTACACAGAAAGGCATGGTGGAATTGGTCTACCTGGTGGAATTCAATTCCCTACCAGCAGTCGTGGCCCAAGAATTAAAATCCCAAGAGGAATACGCTTCCCATCAGGCTGGGGCGGCGGAGGTTCTTCTGGTGGTGGCGGCGGATTTAAGACTGGAGGCGGGTTTTAAGCTTTTAGATTCGTAGGATGGGTTAGGCCTTAGCCGTAACCCATCGGAATTGAGCAAAACTTGATGGGTTACGCTGAAGCTAATCCATCCTACTTAGACAATTCATATAGCTTTAATAATAAGGGTGGTAAAGTGCGTTATCCAGTCTAGCTTCATGATAAACACTATTTTTTCCCAAATTTTCAACTCTTACAACTCCAACAAAAGTAGTTTCAACCCCATTAAGCTCTTTGTAAAGTTCTCGCTTCTCCCAAGGAATATCAATACTAATACTTTCCAGATAGCTAAAACGCTGATAACTAATTAATGAAGAATAAATTCTGTCAGATTCATGCTCTATTCTTATAAAGCCCGTTACTGAAACACACCTACCATTATAGTCATTAGGGATAATTGTAAGCTTTATTATTGAAACAATTAATATTTCTCCATTTAAGCAGCTTTGATGAAAGCTTTTAAATTCTTCTTCTAGCTTTTCTATATTTCTCTGTTTTTCCGTATTGACTTCAGCTGAAATACAAGACGCTAATATTAAAAATAAAGAATAAATAATGATTTTCATTTTATTGTCCATTATTTCTTCATGGGAAACAAAGACTTCAAAAACAATCCTGCGCCACCAAAACACAGTATCAAGATAATAATTAAATCAAAAGCGCTCATGGGTCTAAAGCTAAATTGAGAAGACGCAATTACCCCAAAGATTAAAGCCAAAATTGAGCCTACTGCCAAAAACCAGCCAAAATAGTTATGGTGGTTATAGAAAAGAATCACTATACCCGCGACGAATGGCACCATAATCATGCCTGAAGTTATACCAAAGCCACCAAAAGCTGAAATATTGATTAAGCGAGTGCCAAAACCAAACTGTGAGTGAATGTGGATTGAATTAAGTAGCATGTAAAAGCCTATTACCATCATGGTTAAGCCTACAAAAAATTGCCATTCACCGCCTCTAGTTCCGCCTGCGCCCATCTGTTGCCCCCAGTTTTATCTTTATGTTGGTTCTTTATGTAAGTTTCTAATGAGTATTTTCTCGATAATATTCTAATCGATTCTTATAATTTTTTCGTAATAAATCAAATTCTTTTACGATTTGTGACAATTCCATATCTGCCAGCGCTTTTAGCGAATCACT
Source organism: uncultured Kangiella sp. (assembly GCA_947503345.1). Taxonomy (GTDB): domain Bacteria; phylum Pseudomonadota; class Gammaproteobacteria; order Enterobacterales; family Kangiellaceae; genus Kangiella. The sequence continues at coordinate 386,038 of CANNCW010000002.1, forward strand.
ATCCTCCTCGATGTCGTAGTGTGACTTAATGGAATTATGCAAATCGATCATACGTTTAGGTCTATGCCAACTATCGATATGTGGTAATTTAGAAGACAAGGTAATTAAGGCTTCTTTGCCAAGCCATTGACGCAATTTCTGATATAAGAAATGACTACCACGAATTTTGCCTTCTAAACTATAGCCTGCGATATGGGGTGTTCCTAATAAACATTTTTTTAGCAACTCCGAGGATAACTCTGGCTCCCCTTCCCAAACATCTAATACCAAATCTAAGTCTAAACGTTTTCTTAAAGCTCTTAAGGCCGCCTGATTATCTACTACTGCGCCACGAGAACTATTGATTAATAACGAAGCCTTGGGCAGGAATTGAAAAAACTTTTCATCAATCAAATGATAAGTGGAATGTTCGCCTTCCATGGTTAATGGAACATGACAAGTAACAATATGACAATGATTAACTCGATCCAATGAAACAAATTTACGGGGATCACCAGCAGCTTCTAACAATGGGTCATTTAAAAGATAATTAATCCCCAAAATATCCAACATTTTGGTGAGGCAAGTCCCCACATTACCTGCACCGATAATACCCACTGTTGACGACTTAACATCAATTTTATTCGTATATGCCCAATAAGCTATCGCTGCCAAGACATATTCAGCTACCGCTTGAGCATTACAACCCGCCGCATCTGCAAAAGCGATGTCGTTCTTTTCTAAATAATCAATATCAATATGATCGGTACCAATCGTAGCTGTACCAATGAACTTTACGGGTGTGCCTTCTAATAACTCTTGATTGACTTGAGTAACTGAACGAACCAATAAAATATCCACATCCTCCAAATCCTTTTTGGTGATATCTCGACCGGCTTTACGTTCTATCCAACAAAAATCGCCAAACAACTCATCGATTAATGGCATGTTTTCATCAGCTAAAAGGGTTAGCATATTCATGAGTTACCTCCTGTAACCTCAATAATTGCAAAAACTTGAATGAAAAAGCTTAATTCCATTTGGGTATTTTAACGTCTTCTATTAAAATTAAGCCAGTAATTATTAATAAGGATTCGCATGAGCGACAAATTAGCAGACCTGTATCACGAAATTCTTGAAGAAATTGGCGAAGATACACAAAGAGATGGCATTTTAGACACCCCAAAACGAGCCTCTAAGGCCATGAAGTTCTTAACCAAAGGTTATGAGCAAAGCCTTGATGACGTGGTTAATAACGCCATTTTTGACTCTGATAACGACTCTATGGTGATAGTTAAGGATATCGAGCTTTATTCAATGTGCGAACATCATATGTTGCCTTTTGTAGGAAAAGTACATATTGGCTATCTTCCAACTGGAAAAGTTTTAGGCTTATCAAAGTTGGCTCGAATTACGGATATGTTCGCTCGTCGTTTGCAAATTCAAGAAAATTTAACTAAACAGATCGCCGAAGCGGTCCAGGAAGTTACCGATGCCTCTGGCGTTGGTGTTATTATTGAAGCCAAGCATATGTGCATGATGATGCGTGGTGTTGAAAAACAAAACTCAGTAATGACTAGCTCAACGATGTTGGGATTGTTCAGGACATCAAATAAAACTCGTAACGAATTTATTAGTTTAATCAGCAAATAATATGCACAAGGCTTTCTTAGGTGTAGAGCCTGCACGAATCCAGTGGCGCGAAATAGAGCGGAATGGAAAAACCTATTCCGCGCCCTACTCTCCAAATTTTGATGACATCTATTTCAATACCCAGGATGGTATTGCCGAATCAGAATATGTATTTATTCAAGGAAACCGATTAAGCGAAAGGTTCTCTAAACACCCTAGTAACTTTTCTATTTTTGAAACTGGGTTTGGTTCAGGCTTAAATTTTTTACTAACTGCTAAGCTTTGGCAATCGATAAACCCAAGTGGTCATTTGCATTACTATTCCGTAGAGCAGTTTCCAGTGTTGCCTAAAGATTTAGTTCGTATTTATCAAGAATTAGATCTGGATAATCATTTCATAGAACCTTTACTGAAAAAGTATCCTCCAATTTTACCGGGCGTATTTCCAATAGAGATTAGTTCGCAAATCACTTTGCACTTGATTTTCTATCCATTAGATAAGGCCTTAAAAGAAATTGCGTTAAATGATAAAGCTTACTTCGACGCTTGGTTTTTAGATGGATTCGCGCCAAGTAAAAACCCAACAATGTGGCATAAAGGCTTATGGCACTTTATGGCGTTAAAAGCTGTAAACTTAGAAAACACGAAAACTACAGTAGCAACTTTCACCGCAGCTTCTGAAGTTAGGAGAATGTTACAAAATTACGGGTTTGAAGTTAGCAAAAGAAAAGGCTTTGGTTTTAAGCGTGAAATGTTAACTGCCGAGTTTAATAAGAAAAAACTTTCTACTCCTAAACCTAATTTAGCCAGTATTTATTGCGAAACTAAATTACCTCCTAAGAAAGTTGCTATTATTGGTACTGGACTTGCCGGAACTGCGTTAGCTTATCAATTAAATAAAAACAATATCGAAGTTCATTTGTTTGAGAAAGCAAGCTCAATCGCTACTGGCGCGTCTAAAATGCCTGCTTTATTAGCCATGCCAAATTTATCTATTGATCACAATAGTTTTAGTCAGCTAACTTTTACCGGACTCAAATTCATCTCTGAGTTTTTAGTTGAAAGACCGACGCTATTAAAAGCTAAACAAGCGTTACAATTAATTAGCGATAAATATTCAAGATATCAACTTGAGCAATACTTCGATATCTATAAAAATCGTACAGATATAAAATTAGTTGATGATTCAAGCTGGGCTGATTTTGCGTTACAACTTTTTGCTGTGCAAGTGAATGGTCCAGAGTTATGCCAAGCTTTTGTAAAAGATATTCCTGAGAGTCAGATACATTTTGACAGGGATATTCAATCATTAGAGCAACTAGCCGAATTTGATCAAATTGTCATATCGGCAGGTCATCATCAATTAGATTTAGGTTTACCATCAAGATTACCAGCTACTATGCCTTTACGTGGCCAGCTTACTGGTATTAAAGCGCCCAAGTTGCTACAAAGCCCTATCAATTATGATCAGCATTTATTTCAAGAACAACAGGAGTGGTATTTAGGCGCTACTTTCGAAAGTCTTGCTAGTGATGAACTATTTAATGAAGATGATGAGAAAAATATTAACCACGCGAATAAACAATTTAACTTAACACTCTCTTTAAAACACAAAACGAAATCGTATGCTGGCGTCAGGGCATCCAGCTTTGACCGCTTTCCCTTCTGCGGATTGTTCACACAAGCAAAAAAACAATCTATTTGGTTAAACTATGGCTATGGAACCAGAGGATTATGTTTGTCATTACTAGGAGCAGAAGTCATCTGCTCCAGTATGCTCAATAAAACCCTTCCCATTAGTAAAACTTTACTCCAAAGACTAAATCCTTTACGCACAAATTAATCATTAAGATGCTTTGCGTGGAATGCAATGTGAGATTCCATAAAACTACTAATAAAATAATAACTATGATCGTATTCATCACGTAAGTTAAGTTGAATATTGTGATCATTGTTTCCCATATAATCAGCTAAAAGCTGAGGACGTAGCTGCTCATCAATAAAACTATCAGCAGTACCCTGTTCCACTAAAATGGGCTGCATTGAGTTAGTTTGCTTTAATAATTCCAAAGCATCATATTGCTGCCAACTATTTTGGTTATCACCTAAATAGTTAGTAAAAGCTTTAATACCCCAAGGTACTTGACTGGGCGCTATAATGGGTGAAAAAGCAGAAATAGCTCTAAATTTATCAGGATTTTTCAAACCTATTGTTAAAGCACCATGCCCACCCATTGAGTGCCCCGAAATAGCAACTTTATCTTTGATTATCGGAAACTCTTTCAATGCTAAATTATACAGTTCATTTACTACATAATCGTACATTTGATAATGTTGATTGTAAGGCTCTTCAGTAGCATTCAAATAAAAACCTGCGCCTAGACCAAAGTCCCAAGCTGCCTCTGGATCATCTGCAACGCCTTCACCTCTTGGACTAGTATCAGGGGCTAAAATTGCAATTCCATGCTTAGCTGCAAATTGTTGAGCTCCCGCTTTAGTAACAAAATTTTCATCGGTACAAGTCAAACCTGACAGCCATATCAAAAGTGGAACATTTCGACTAGAAGATTCTTCAGGTAAAAAAATTGAAAACTGCATACCACAATTCAAAGTATTTGAATGGTGTTTATATTGCATTTGCTGTCCATCAAAGCATCTTGCAGATGAAATATTTTCAAGACTCATAACTGCTCCAATTAAAACTCAATAACTGAACGGATTGATTTACCCTCATGCATCAAATCAAATGCTTTGTTAATATCCTCAAGAGGCATTTTATGGGTTATTAGATCATCAATATTAATTTTACCATCCATATACCAATCTACGATTTTAGGAACATCCGTCCGTCCTCGCGCACCACCAAATGCAGTACCCTTCCATACTCTTCCAGTCACTAATTGAAACGGCCTTGTTGAGATTTCTTGGCCAGCACCCGCGACCCCAACAATACAAGACTCACCCCAGCCTTTATGACAACACTCAAGAGCTTGACGCATAGTATTAACATTACCAATACATTCAAAACTGTAATCAACGCCTCCATTAGTCATTTCAATAATGGCATTAGTGACATCATCAACATCTTTGGGGTTAATAAAGTCAGTCATACCAAATTGCTTAGCTAACTCTACTTTATCCGCATTTAAATCGACGCCGATAATCTTGTCAGCCCCAGCCATTTTGGCACCTTGAATAACATTTAAACCAATACCGCCTAAACCAAACACAGCCACTGTCGAGCCCTGTTCAACTTTCATCGTATAAATTACAGCACCAATACCTGTTGTGACACCACAACCGATATAGCAAACCTTATCAAATGGAGCATCTGGGCGGATTTTTGCTAAAGCAATTTCAGGCATCACCGTGTGGTTGGCAAAAGTCGAACAGCCCATGTAGTGCAAAATCGGCTTACCCTGATAAGAAAATCGACTGGTTCCATCAGGCATTAAACCCTTGCCTTGAGTTTCTCTAATAGACTGGCACAAATTTGTTTTGGGGTTTAAGCAGAAATCGCATTCACGGCATTCTGGGGTATAGAGTGGAATTACATGATCACCTATTTTTAAGTTTTTAACTCCTTCTCCTAATCCGATGACAACTCCGGCGCCCTCATGTCCTAATATTGCCGGAAAGGCTCCTTCAGGGTCATCTCCTGACAGAGTAAAAGCGTCGGTATGACACACCCCTGTTGCTTTCATTTCAATTAACACTTCACCATATTGTGGCTCTTGTAAATCCACTTCGACTATTTCTAAAGGCTTTCCGGCTTCAAAAGCAACGGCGGCTCGAGTTTTCATAACTAGGTTCCTTGTAAAGTATTTGTAGTAAATTTTATTCTAAAAAAAAGATATAACATTATAGATATAGCGCTGGAAATCAGAATAGCTGCCATAATCATTATTTGGTATCTAGCGGCTATTGATGGCTCAACCCCAGAAATTATTTGTCCAGTCATAGTGCCAGGCAGCGCCACCAGTCCCATAGCTAAAAGACTATTGACTCTAGGGATCATGGCTGTATTAAAGGCTATATTTCGGGCTTTATAAGTATCTTTATGGATTGATAACTCATGATTAAAGCGGTCGCCAGAGAGGCTAATAGAATTCATTGTATTACCTAGTAATAAGCCAACTAGTGGAATAATCAGTTGCGCTTGATAATAAGGCTCTGGCTTTAAAATCAACAAAACTATTAAAAGTATGCTGACACCGGTACCTATGAAAATACCTGTGAAAATTGCCATATAATGATTGAAGCTTCTTTCCGCCAAAGGACGCAAAGATATCCAAGCCGAAATCATTAACATTCCAAACATGACAAAAGAACCGAGCAATAAATTATTATCTTTAAAAAGGTAAATTAAAACAAATCCCACAAGACTTAACTGAACAAACATTCTTATATTGGCAATCCAGTAATCCCGAGTATTGATTTTCCACGACCACATGATAATTCCAATGATAGTTATTGGAATAAGTAAAATACTCAATTCCAAATATTCAATGGTTGGTAGTGTCTTGTCTTCCATTACTATTTAATTAGCTCTCTTCTTGGCTTTCGTTTCTAAGCTCTGAATCCCAAGCTTGCTCCTGTAGTGAAACTCTTTCTTTAATATCCGACTTTAATACAGCTTCCAGAAGCTCGGCTTTTTCGGTAGCTGCTAAAATATATTGCTTTTCATCACCCCAAAGCTCGGTTAACTCATCCATATGCTTGGTGTCATAGTGTAAAAATGTTTGCGCCGCTCTTTGTGCTTGGTACTTACGATAGCCTAATTCGACCAATGCTTCACGTCCTAATAGTAAAGCGGAACCTAAAGTTTCTCGCATAACAAAGTCTGCACCAGCCTTTTTAATTTCATAGGCCTCACGGCGCCCTTTTGCACGAGCATAAATTTTAAGATTTGGGAAATGTTTACGGCATAATTCTGTCACTAAAATCGCTTTGTCCATATTGTCGACGGACAAAACAATCATTTTGGCACTTTCGGCTCCAGCGGCTTTAAGGAGTTCTATATTAGTGACATCTCCATAAAAAGCTTTAGTGCCAAATTTACGAACCAAATCAATTTGCACAGCATCGTACTCTAACAACGTCGTCTGAAAGCCTTGAGAACGAATCAGTCTTGAAACTATCTGTCCAAAGCGCCCATAACCAGCAACTATTACTGGTGTATCGCCGTCATCAATATCGTCAAATTGCTCATCAATAACTTGCTTATCAAAAAGGGGTTGCAACACTTTTTCACTAAAGATCATCAAAAGTGGAGTCAACGCCATACTTAATGCAACCACCACCGTTAGAGTAGCTATCATGTCATAACTTAAAACTCCGTTTTTACTTGCAAAATTAAATAATACAAAAGCAAATTCACCACCCTGAGCAAGCGCAAAACTAAAAATTAAGTTTTCAAGTAACGGCATTTTAAAAAACTTAGCTAAAGCAAAAAGCACCGCAACTTTAATTATGATCAAGGCAAGTACCATACCTAAGATACTTGATGTTTCTTGCATTAACAGCTCTAAATTAATGCTTGCACCAACCGTTATAAAAAACAAACCCAATAATAAGCTTTTAAAAGGATCTAAGCCTACTTCAAGCTCATGACGATATTCACTTTCTGCTAAAACCACTCCAGCTAAAAACGCTCCCAATGCTGGAGAGAGGCCAACCCACTGCATAACCAAGGTAATCCCGATGACTAACAATAAAGAGGTAGCGATAAATATTTCTCTTAAACCGGTTTTAGCGATTAAATTGAAAATCGGCTGAATTAAGAAACGACCTGCAATGATAATAAAGCCGATAGCCCCAATCACTGCTAACGTTTGTTGCCAGCCTTGTAAGTTTGAAACCCCATGAGGATCTTCCGTTGCAACCAAAGGGGTTATAGCAAGTAAGGGCATTAATGCCAGCATAGGGATTACAGCGATATCTTGAAATAACAGAACAGCAAATGAAGAGCGCCCTGCATCCGTCTTCATCAATCCTTTCTCAGTTAAAGTCTGCAAAACAATTGCGGTAGAAGATAAAGATAAAACCATACCTATTGCTAAAGATACCTGCCAGGGCTGATTGAACAGATAGGCAATGATGGAAAAAATTAACCCTGTAAATAAGACTTGCAATCCCCCGAGACCAAGAATTGGCATTCTCATTCGCCAAAGCTTTTTAGGTTCAAGCTCTAAACCCACTAAAAATAGCATCATCACAACACCAAATTCAGCAAAATGCATAATGTCTTCGACATTTTTACCTGCCCACCCCAAAACAAATGGACCGATTATAATACCCGCAATTAAATACCCTAAAACTGAGCCTAAACCTAATCTTTTAGCAATTGGTACACCAACAACCGCAGCAGCTAAAAATATAAATGCTTTAAATAATAAACTTTCAGTTTCCACTATTTAAACTCCCCTGTTTCTAGATCGAAGTGATTTTGTAAGGAGATCAGGTGTTTTCTAAAAGCTTCTGCTTCATCAACTAACTCTTCTTTACTAGCTCTCAATACGTCATAAATGGTAAAGGGTTGTAAAAACTTCATACCACAAAATTTTGCGGTTTGTTCGAAGGGCTTCAGTGATTCGTCCAACGGAAACTGGTTGTATCCTTCCGAGCTATAACTTTCAAAAGTCCCTCCCATAGTGACTGAATTTATCCAGTATTTTCCCTTTAGTTGAAAGCCTTGATCGCCATATGCAAAGCCAGCTTCCAGCACTAAGTCTTGCCATTCTTTTAATAATGAAGGAGCGCTATACCAATAAAGAGGATGTTGAAAGACGATAATATCGTGCTCTAGTAATAGCTTTTGTTCTTTTTTAATATCGATTAAATAATCAGGGTAACTTTCGTATAAATCATTAAAAGTAATGCCCTCTAGGTCTTTTACAGCGGCAACCATCAATTTATTTGCAACTGAGGATTCAAACCTAGGATGAGCAAAATTTACTAATATGCGATTGGGCATACATTCAAAGAGTTAGTGAAAGTAATTAAAGTTTACACCAGCTAAAGTTGGATTACAGCATTGAGAATATGAATAGTTTAGATGATAAAACAAAAAGTCTAGGCAAAATAAAAGCGGCTAAAGCCGCTTTCCTGTATCCGTTCAACTATTTCCTAAGCCTATTCCATTAAATTTGGCAATCCTAGCTCTTCCTTATTATTATTCCTAAGTTTTGTAGTAGATAGTGCAGTATCCGTCTGCGAGAAACACTTTAGCAATTTCCATTACTTGAACAAGTGGTCTTTTTGCATCATGAAAATATGAAAATTCATTAAAGCTAGCAAACCCTTTAAATATCAATGAGTTACAGAAGCGGTCTTGTTCATGCTGGTGATTCCCTTATTGATTATTACGATATCTCTCAATCGCTTGTGAGATATTTCTTACAAGCGAAATAGCTGAAATCTTACATGCCCGAATTTTACAGTGAAATGATTTCTAGGGATTTGACTGAAAACCTACCTGATAAAGAATGCGATCATCATAGCCAGTTAGAATTGGCATGGTTCCTGAAAATAGTTGATTGACAGAAGGATCGTCGGTATCAACTATTAAGGGTCTTGCATGAAGCTGATTGATTTTGGTTTTAGTGGCAATGATAGTAATTGAGTCTTTACTTAATTGCTCAAGAACGGCAGCGCTAAATTGCTGATTACCACGACCAAAAATATGACCCTGGCCACCAATTACGGTAATTATTACTTGTACTTTATTTGGGTTCTTCTCAATAACTTTCAAAATGTCGGATTCGTTTAAATCACTGCCATAAAGCTTATTTTGATAAACCCAATCCACTCCCAACAAAGTATTATCCAATTGAAGTTCATCCATTAATGCCGCACAACTAGTTCCTGAACCAATTAAATAATGTGTATCATCATCCATGTTATCAATTATGAATTCAGCAATATCTTGTAGAACGACGGATTCTTGCTCGCGATTTAATTGGGAAGAAGATACTTTTGTCGATTGCATATACTGATGCTCTGCGGGAATCAGCATCTCACCATACTTTTTAGCTTTAACTCGCCCTTCTCTAAATTCATCTTCATCGATATCCATAACTGAAGCTTCAATTAAAGAGACTAACTCGTTACTTATAAGACTGTTAAGCAGCTCCCCCGCCGCTTGTGGCGTAATGGCATAAACCCCCGAATGTATTTTTACACCAGCAGGAATTCCTATCACCGGAATTTTATCTTGAATAACTTGGCAAATATTCCTTGCTGTGCCATCGCCACCTGTAAAAACCAGCAGATCAATGTCATGTTCAAGCATTAAATTAGCCACAGATAAGGTATCTGCTGACTGCGATGGCTCATTTGATTGATAAATTACTTGATGCTTAAAACCTAGCTCTGCTAAAAGAGCTGCACCCATGGCCCCTGACGCTGTCACCCACTGAACCAACGAAGAACTGTTTATAGCTTCAAGCGCTAATTTCGCTCTATTTTCGGACTGCTGAATTGCACCTCTTGCGAAGGCTTCTTGTCTTATTTCTTGACCATCACTGCCTTTCAATCCAACTTTTCCACCAATCCCTGCAAATGGATTAATAATAAGCCCAATTTTTAAAACAGCTTTAGCTGGCTTATTCATAAACACAAGTCTCCGGTGGAAGTTTGATTGGCTGTGAACAATTATATAAAACACTTAGAAATTGGATGATTTCACGAGGCCTATCGGGAAACCCGCTTTCAAAGTAGCATTTTAATTGCCCATATACACCTTTTTTGAAATCCATGATTTGCTGTATCGAAACTTGGTTATGCAAATTATCTAGACTATATTGAAAAGGAATATTTGCCGCTAAATGATAAGCCCATTCTAAAGCTTGCGGTTTTACTTCTACTTTGAAGAACTCAGATTGCTGTTCTTGAGTTCGACCATCCGGATAATACCAATATCCAAAATCATCGAGCTCTCTTCGATCCTGTCCAGCCAAAGACCAGTGGGCTAATTCATGCAAGGCGCTTGAGAAAAAATCTTGATTAGAAAAAATGGTCGCGTAGTTGTTATCATTTGCCGCTCGATAAAAAGGCTCATCTGCCCCAGGTGATAACACAGTATTATACTTGGATAATAACTGATTAATATTGGAAGCCAACTCATAAACGCAAGGCTCAAGCATTAAGATTCCTTAACTAAAGTGCTCTTCAAGCTGTTGCTTAGTTAACAAAAATACGCCATCACCGCCTCGTTCAAACTCCAACCAAGTAAATGGAACTTGCGGATAAGCATCTTGTAAAGCAGGCCAGCTATTGCCTACCTCTACAATCAATACTCCATGTTCCGTTAGGAATTCTGCAGCTTGTTTTAAAATTTTTCTAGTAAGATCCAGTCCATCGGAACCTGAACCTAAACCAATTTCAGGTTCATGAAAAAACTCTGCAGGCATATCCGATAAATCTTCTGCATCTACGTATGGCGGATTAGAAACGATTAAATCAAATTTTAAATCGCGCATTGCAGAGAAAAGATCTGACTCTACTGCCTGAACACGAGGGTATAAATTGGCTTGATCAATATTGTACTGAGCAACTTCTAAAGCATCTGCAGAAATATCGGAGACTATGACTTCTGAATCAGGTAAATAAGCTGCACAAGCTATCCCGATACAACCACTGCCACAGCACAAATCTAAAATCCTTGGTTCATCCGATATTAACCAAGGATTGAATTGAGATTCAACTAATTCAGCTATGGGTGAGCGTGGGACTAACACTCGCTCATCAACATAGAATTCTATCCCAGCAAAATAGCCTTTATTAGTGATGTAAGCTGACGGCTTCCTGTCCTGAACGCGAGTTTTTATCGCGCTAATGATATGTTGTTTTTCTTGTTTAATTAATTTCGCATCAAACATAACCACCGGATAATCGCTTGGAAGCTCCAACATTTGAAGAACTATAGCCACCGCTTCATCCCAAGCGTTATCGGTACCGTGACCAAAATAAAGCTCAGCTTTTTCAAATTCTGTAGCGGCAAAACGAACAAAGTCAGTGATGGTAACTAATTGTTCTTGAGCTTCTTGATAGGAGTCCATTGAGTTCTCTTGGCTAATCGCGCTTTTCAAGTAATGATTTCATTTGATTATACACCATTTCCGAAACTTCATGGCGCTCTTCCACACTGAAATTTTTGCAATCTACAATATTACCAACTCTAACTTGTACTGGCTGATTCAAGCGCATCTTTAACCATTTTTTATTTGGTAATATATGTTCAATATCTTGCATCACCATAGGAAGAATAATTGCATCAGTATCAATGGCTAAGCGAATGCCACCTTTTTTTAATTTTTGCAATTTACCATCTTCGGACCTTGTACCCTCTGGAAACATCCAAAGTCGAATACCTGACTCCATTTTTTCCTTGGCATAAGCTAAGTCTTTAATCGCTTGCGATCTATTGTGACGATCTATTGAAGGGAATTCTGCAGTTTTTAAAGCCCGCGATAAAAAAGGGATTTTATAAAGCTCCTTCTTTGCGATCATACGAATTGAGCCTGGAACGGCAACAAATGCTAAAGGAACATCATATGCACTAGCATGATTACACATTAATATTACAGGCCTATTTTCAGGTATTTGTTGATCCACTTGGCCAATCCGTTGCCAATCAATTCGAGCAAGATGAACAATGTTCTTAGCCCAACCTTCAATAATATTATCTATATTTTGGCGCGATTTTGTTTTATCTTTTCTACTTAAAAATACTCCAACTAATACGGTTTTAATAGAATAATAAAGAGTGACAACGAACGAGCAACTTAGAATTAAAACAATTCTAAGTTTTGATGCTGAAGAGTTAATAATCGTTTGTTGCACAATAAGTTCCGAGAGTATTATTTATGGCGTTTATGCTAGCTTTAATATTAAGAAATATCCACACTGACCAGTGATTAATTAAAGATCATTTGGAGTTATAAATTGGATTAAATTATTACTTCCAAGCTTGGTAACTCCCAATTCTGCGACTCCAGCTGTAGGGAAGTAACGACCTTTCGAAGGTAGCCAACTATCCATTAGATTTACGACTAGCGGCATATGACTAATCAGCAAAATACTTTCATAGCCTAACGACTCAAAAAGCTCACAACTTAACTTTGCATCAGATTCTGGTTTCAAGAAAGCCTCGTCGAACCTTGGTATTCCGCTCTTAAAGCAACTTAATACTTCATCCGCAGTTTGCTGTGCCCTTAACAAGGGACTAACCCAAACCCCATCAAATTTTGCTTGCTCTTTTAACCAGCGTCCCATAAGTCGAGCTTCAGCCCGACCTAGTTCCGAAAGTTGACGCTCTCCATTTATAAATGGTGCGTCGCCGTGACGCATAATTCTTACTAACATTAGCCTTGCTTTAACTCATGGTTAAAATCTTGGATAACCTTTGCGCTCTCCGCTTTTAAACGAGGACCAAATTGAGTTACTAAATATGAAGAGCAAAAGCTCGCTAAAATACCCGATTTCTCTGCAGAATAACCTTGGGTTAGAGCATATAGAAAACTTCCTGCAAACATATCACCAGCGCCATTGGTATCTACTGCATCAACAATATAAGGTGAGATTTGATGAGATTCTTGCCCATCAAAGTAAATGGCTCCTTTTGCCCCCAAAGTAATAATCACTTTAGATGCACTATCTTTTAATGCTTCTAAAGCTTCCTCAACAGATTTCTCTTGAGTGAACTCAAGTGCTTCATCTTCATTAGCAAATAACAAATCAACACCGCCATCTAAAACTTCTTCAATTTGTGGTTTAAAGAACTTAACCATATTCGGATCAGAAAGCGTATAAGCGATTTGAACCCCTTTGTCATTGGCGTGTTTTTTGGCTGCCAGTGCCGTCGCATGATTCGACTCACTAGTCACCAAATAGCCTTCGATATACAAGTATTCGCTTTGCTCCAGTGCATTAAGATCCAAATCCTCAACTTGCATATTGCTGCTAATGCCAAGGTAAGTATTCATGGTACGATCTGCATCAGGAGTAATCATCACCAAACATTTACCCGTAGTTCCATCATTATCGGTAAGCTGAGAAATATTGTTATCAACTCCCGCTAAAGAAAGATCCGAAGCATAAAACTTACCAGCCTCATCATTCGCCACCCGACAAGAGTGATAGCCCTTGCCACCCAACTGAGCTAAAGCAAAAATACTATTTGCTGCTGAACCGCCAGAGGCGCGATGATGCGCTATGCCATTTAATTCATCTAATAAATAGTCGTGACGATCAAGCTCTACTAAGGTCATAACGCCTTTTTCAATCCCTAATGCGCCAAGTCGTTCTGGGCTCACTTCTATTTCAACATCCACCAAAGCATTGCCTAGTGAAAAAACATCGTATTGTTTGTTCATATTTTGATTAAGATAATCGTCGTTTGCTATAAAGCGATTATGCTATAATTGCGCCCAAGATTGAATCATTAGCTACACATTTCCTATGGCTGCCTTATTTGTTGACCAATTAACCGTTATCGATTTTGCTTATTTCCATCCTGAACGAGGGATCGTTGGCGAAAGCTGGGTTGTTGATATTGTTCTCGAAGGCAACTTAGATGAACAAGGCATGGTGTTTGATTTTGGCGACGTCAAAAAACAGATCAAAATTGCCATTGATGGCTCAGTGGATCACAAATTTGTAGTTCCTGCTCAATATGCCAATCTTAATAGTTCAATTGAAGAAGATTCATTGTTGTTAGAAATTCAAGATCAAGCAGGACGCTGGTATCGCCACCAATCACCATCTGAGGCAGTAGTATTACTCGACTCTGAAACGGTTTCGATGGAAAAAGTTAAAGCATTACTAATTCAAGAATGTCGCAAAGTAGTTCCTGAAAACGTCACCAAGATTCAATTAGAGCTATCAATAGAAAACATCCAAGGCGCTTATTATCACTATGCCCACGGTTTAAAGAAACACCTTGGTGATTGCCAACGCATTGCTCATGGCCATCGCTCGCAAATTCATATTTTAAAAGATGGAAAGCGTAATTCTGAATTAGAATTTATGTGGGCCGAAAAGTGGCGCGATATTTATATTGCTACCGAAGAAGATTTATCCAATCACTTAGAAATTGATGGCAAAGATTATTACCATTTTGATTATGAAAGTGAGCAAGGGTATTTCGCATTAACCATTGCCAAAGAAAATTGTCATCTCATGCAAAACGACTCTACAGTTGAATTGATTGCTAATCATATTGCTAAAAATATTAAAGCTGAAAATCCAGATTCGGAAATTACTATTAAAGCTTTTGAAGGTGTTGATAAAGGCGCTATGGCGAGCGCCTAATCATTATAGAGACTAGATTAAAGTTTAAATTCAGTCCAAACTGGCGCGTGATCCGATGGTCTTTCCATACCGCGAATCTCGTAATCCACATCAGATGCAACGGCACGCTCATTCAACCAATCACAAGCAAATACTGAGTCAATTCTTAAACCGCGTTTTGGCTCACGATCGAAACCTTTCGAACGATAATCAAACCAACTATATTTATCATCAACATCAGGATTAATAGTTCGGTAAGTATCGGTTAAACCCGTTGCCATCATTTGCGCTAACCATTCTCTTTCTTCAGGCAAGAAGCTCGACTTACCCTCCCTTAACCAACGCTTACGATTCGGCTCGCCAATACCAATATCCATATCCGTTGGTGAAATATTAATATCCCCTAATACAATGGTTCGACAATCAGAATCATCATTATTTAAGTATTCAATCAGATCCGCATAAAACTTTTCTTTATAAGGAAATTTTGTTGGATGACTACGATTTTCACCTTGCGGAAAATAGCCATTAAGCACTTTAATTTTCTCATCGCCATACTCAAAAGTAGTAATAATCATTCTACGTTGCGCATCTTCAGGATCGTTTGGAAAACCTTTTTCTACAGCAATTGGTTTCTTTTTACTAAAAGTCGCCACGCCATAATGGGCCTTACCACCATGAATTTCTATGTGATAGCCCAAATGTTTATAATCATCAAATGGAAACATATCGTCATGCACTTTAGTTTCCTGCAAACAGATCACATCCGGATCATGTTTTTCCACCAAAGCTTCCATCTGATGAACACGCGTTCTCACGCTATTAATGTTGAAAGTTACTATTTTCATTCTTCTATATTTAACCAATTCTTAAACAATTCATTTCGACTGTCGCTACTATAACTTAAATAAGCGGTGTCCGCTTCAGCTTCTTGTAAAACTAACTCAAAGGTCATTAATTCATCGCGTCGAAAGCCTAAAATTTCAAGTGTATCGCCTAATTCCATTCCCTCTAATCGTTGCTCAAAATTAGAACTTTCGATTTTTAAACCACTCATACTAATCAAGTTATCGCCAGCGGATATCCCCGCCAAAGACGCTGGACTGTCAAGATAAACATTCTTAACTTTAATCCCCATAGGAGCACTTAAATATTCAATTCCCAAGCCAAGCTTTTGCTGACGAGCTTTGTACTGTTCTTTAAAAGCACCACGATCCGATTTTGAATTCCGCGCTTGATAATCAAGTTGTAAGCCTAGTTGCTTTAATGGACTCTCTAAATCCAATTCTTTCGTTGAATATAAAGCCTTATTGAAAAAAGTTTGAATTTCATCATGATTATCTGAGCCACATAACTCAAACACATAATCTTGAATGGTTTGATTTTCAATTCCTACACCTTTAGAACCAAACTCTTGCCATAAATAACGCATCACATCTTTTAAGGACTTTTGGTGATTAGTCTTATCGCGAATCAAAAAATCCAAACAAAAAGCAATCAAAGCACCTTTAGTGTAATAACTAATCACCGCATTTGGCGCATTTTCATCTTGCTTGTAATACTTTGTCCAAGCATTAAAACTTGAGTCAGTTACTGACTGTACTAAGCGACCTTTCGCTCGACGAACTGAAGTTATCGTTTTTGCAAATGCCGTTAAGTAATTTTCCGGCGTAATAACCCCTGACTGAACACACGACAAACTATCGTAGTAAGACGTAACCCCCTCGAAAGCCCATAGCAACTCTGTATAGGACTCGTTTTCCGTATCGTAGGGTACAAATACCGCAGGCTTAATGCGCTTAACATTCCAAGTGTGGAAATATTCATGCGAACATAAATCTAAAAAAGTTTGATAGTTCTTCTTAACTTTATTTGGGCTGTCGGTAATTAATGGCAAATCCTCACGGCTACAATGCAAAGCCGTCGAATTGCGATGCTCCAAACCACCGAAACCATTACCCAGAACATAAGTCATAAACAGGTAGCGTTTCATAGGAGCTGGGGCACCAAAGAAACGGATCTGGTGTTCACAAATTTTAACCAGATCATTTTTTAAGCGCTTTGAATCAAGCTTATCGAAACGCCCTGTTAACACCATATGATGCGGCACGCCACAAGCATCGAAACTGATAACATCAAAGTCCGCCATTTCAACTGGGCAATCAATCAACTCATTATAGCTACTGGCATGATAAGAACCAAATTCAAACTCCTTAGTGCCATTAACCGCTTTTAAGCCAGTGGCCACACGCCAATTATCAAATTGATCACCCTTTGGCTTAACAATTTCAACATGATGGACAGACTCTTCCTGCCCCTTAACCGCCAAGAAAACACTAGTACCATTAAAGAACCCATGAGTTTGATCCAAATGCGCCCCACGCACCGATAAATCCCAAGCATAAACTTGATAAGTTATCTTCAACTCCCCATCACATGGCGCGAACTGCCAACTGGACTTATCTAATTGGGTGACAGCAACCTCATTGCCATTAGACTCCGCTTTAATCCATTGGATATGTTTTGCAAAATCACGGATCATATAGCTTCCAGGGATCCAATTAGGTAAATAGCAGATTTGGCCATTAGGAGCTGAATTAGAAACTGTTATCGAAACTTCAAATAAGTGAGCGTTTGGGTTTGTGGCTATTATTTTGTAATGAGGCATCAAATTTTTAGACAATCTATTGTTATGATTTCATTACATTATACATATGTACTTCAGATAAAAAAAAGCCCTAGCATTTCTGCTAGGGCTTTTTCATTATAAGCGCTTGGCGATAAGCCACATGGATGTGGTGA